>NZ_NRRD01000001.1 GCF_020023995.1 Rhodobacter sp. TJ_12
CCGGCCTCCTGCTCTTTGATCATCCCGATAATCTGTGCCTCGGTGAAACGGCTCTTTCGCATTCGTCTGCTCCTTCAGGTTGGGCAGACTCTACATCAGATTGAGGGAACTTCCGGGGGGCAGGTCAGCCACCATCGCAAACTGACCGACGACGAACGCCGCCAGATCATCGAGGCCCACACCAGAGGCACATCAGCCGCCGCTCTGGCCCGCCGCTTCGGCGTCTCGAGCCGGACGATCTACAACACGCTGATTCGGGCCAAAGGCCCGTGCCCTGGCCCCACCACGACGATCAGCACCCGCTTGAGCGCGCGCCAGCTGGCCGGCTTTCAGGCCGCACTGGCGCGCCGCGGAATCACCGACCAACCCGCAGCGCTCCGCCGGTTAATGGGGGCAGCCGACACCCTGTTGCGCCCAGCCGATCCGGTCGTGCGCGATCACCTGCAAGCCTGGGGTGCGCTGGTCGCCGCCGAAGGTGCTGCGGTCAACCGCATCGCCCGCAAGCTGAACGAGGCCAAACTGCGCGGTCGCACGATGCCCTTCACAGATGAGGACATGACCACGATCCGTCTGTTCGCTGCGGGCCTGGTCGAATTCGCCGAGGGGTTCCGTATCCTATGGGAGGCACAGTTGGCCGAGAAGGCGCGCGAGGTCGACAATGCGCTAAAGGGGTTGGTCATAGATGCACCGGAACCTAAAGCAGGTTCAGCATCTGCGCCGCCCGCTGCGTCGCATCGCTGGCGATCGGCTCGCTGACTGCCGCCGGGACCTGATCACCCACCGCCAGAAGCGTGCGCTCCAGCGCAGGGCCTAGCCGATTGGTCATGTCCTGCAACAGCTCCAAGGCGCGGCCCTTGGGCAGACCCGCCGCGCGCCCCTCGGCCTCGAAGTGGCGCGGCACGATCTCGTCGATGCCGTAATGGCAATCGATCGACATGGCGAGGCGGTAGCGCTTGCGCTGCAAGCGTCCGGCGCGGACGACCGGGGCGACGCTCAGGATGTCATAGAGGGGCGCGAGCGTGAAACGCGCCCGGCGGCCCAGACGCAAGCTGAAGTTCTTGGCGTGCCCGTCTGAGGCCCCGATCAGGAAGAAGAAGATCTGCGCCCGGAAGAACGTCTCCCGGTCTTCGATGGGCGTGTCGGATTCCCTCAAGAGCTCCATGATCTGCGCGATGCCGGGGCCGCCTAACCTCTGGTATTTCATGGCAGAAGGGTAGCCCAGCGACTGGCAGATATCCTCTTGCGGCAGGCGTTTCAGGATGCCGCCGCGCCAGTCGCGATCGAACCGCTCGACCGACAGCACGACCTGCCCGGGAAGGGTAAGCTTTTCGACATGCGCGACGGGCAGGCCGATTTCACCAGCTAGGGTCATGCAGAACAATTCGTTTTCGACGCTGTCGCTCAGGTCGATTTGCTCAGGGCCGGGAATGATGCCCATGGGCGTCTTGAAGATATGGCTGGTCGGCGTGATACCGCGCGGCTTGGCCCAGTGTCCGTCGATACGCAGATAGGCCGTCTTCTCCTGCGCGCCGGCGATGGAAATCCGGAAATCCTCGTTTTCACCAAGGGCGAGCGGCGCGGTGGCGAGGTTCTTCAAGTCGGCGACCATCTCCTCTTCCGAGACGATGCGATACTGCATGTCCTGTTCGGACGGTGTCTCATCCACCGGCAGGAATTGCAGCGCGCCGACACAATCACGCCCCAGCACGGACAACAGAGAGAACACATCTTTGCCCTGTGCGCCTACGCGCGCGGCGATCTTCTCTCGCAGCTCTCCCTCGGCATCGGGCAGGAGGTTGTCGAAGGCCGCGACAACCGGATCGCCCTGCCATTTTAGCCTAGTGAGCGGCAGGGCGCTGGCAACCGGAAAAGCGACCTCGGACACAAGCCAGTCAGGATCGTAGGTGAAGGCGATGGCCCCATCCGTCGCGCGGGTCAGCGTGCCCACCCGCGCCGTTTCGAACCAGACGGCGGTCTTGCTTTGACGTGTGCGGTGGCCCGCGCGTGCGATGCGTGCCATCCTAGCGCTGCACCGGGTCAGCTATTCGATCCGTCGCGGACAGTTCCGCGCCGAGGGCCTCGAGAAGGCGCAGGTAGACATCGAGGCTGACGGATACGACACCATTTTCGATATCGGAAATGGTGGATTGCGCCGTTCCCGTCATCTCGCCAAGCTGCTTTTGGCTGATCTTCCGCGACGCGCGCCGCGCCTTCAGCACGGCCCCGGCTTGGCGCAGGCTTCGGATTGGGTCGGCTGATGCTTTTGTCATGGAGCATGCATAGCTCAAGGACTATAATTTGTAAATATCCCTTCTGGGCTATAATGCAGGGTTATAGTTCAAGGGCGATAACTCGTGCCCCCTTGACTAAGACGCACAGTTGGTATCCGTGCTTGCCCCTACAAATCCTTCAGAAGGGTCTCAGCTTGCTCGAGAACGATCTGGGCAGCTTCTGTAGATAAATCCGGCGGATAGCCGTATTTCTTGAGTATGCGCTTTACAAGAATGCGCATCCGGGCCCGAGCACTTTCTTTCTTGTGCCAGTCAACGGTTGCATTCTTGCGAACCTGATCGAGCAATTCATGCGCGATCAGGCGCAACTGTTCGTTGCCCATGGCTTCAACGGCGCTCTCGTTCTGTGCCAGGGCGTCGTAAAAGGCCAACTCTTCATCAGACAAGCCTTCGGCTTCACCACGGGCCGCAGAAGCTTTCACGTCTTTGGCAAGGTCGATTAAGGTCTGGATCATCTCGACCGTGGAAATGGCGTTCGCGTGATAGCGGGCTACGGCTTCTTCAAGGCGCTGACTGAAGGCGCGGCTTTCGACGATGTTTCGTTTGGCTTTGCTTTTGATTTCTCCGTTCAGGAGTTTCTTGAGCGCCTCCAGGGCAAGGTTCTTGCGCTCCATAGACTGAATTTCGAGAAGGAATTCATCGGACAGGATGGAAATGTCTGGTGTCTTGATACCCGCCGCATGCAAGATGTCGACGATTTCCGCATTGGCAACCGCCTTGTTGACCAACTGCTCGATGGCAAATTGCTTCGCCCGCGAAGAGAGTTTGCCCTTGACCGTGGTTTTGGTCATCGCCGCGCGAACGGCCTGAAGGAAGCCGACCTCGTCTTTGACGTCCTTCGCCAAATCACTGGACGACGCCAGAGCAAAGGCGCGTGACAGTTCCAGAGCTGCGTCTTGAAACCGCGAAAGCTCGTTCTTCTTATCGACGTCGGACGACTTCTGGCGTGCTGCCTGTGCTTGCTGTCCGACGATCCAATCGACCGCATCACCGAGCGCCTGCAAGCGTGCCTGAGCCATGCCGTGCAGGCCTGCGCTGTAGTCATGCCCATTGAACATGTGGCGGACTACGTCGAGCTTTTCAGCCAGCAGAGCCACGGCTTCTTCCTCGTCGATACCGGTGCGTTCGCGGTCGGCGTCGGAATACTGTGACAAAGCATTTTTGAGGTTCTGGGCAATGCCGATATAGTCGACCACCAGTCCGCCCGGCTTGTCCCGAAAGACTCGGTTGACCCGGGCAATGGCCTGCATCAACCCATGTCCCCGCATGGGCTTGTCGACATACATTGTGTGCATGCACGGGGCGTCGAAGCCGGTCAGCCACATGTCCCGAACGATGACCAGCTTCAGTGGGTCATCCGGGTCGCGCGCCCTTTTCGCAAGTTCATCGCGCCGTTTCTTGTTTCCGATATGCGTTTGCCATTCGAGCGGGTCCGATGCTGAGCCAGTCATGACGATCTTGACCGCGCCAGATGCATCATCGTCCGAATGCCAGTCGGGGCGAAGCGCGACGATCTCGTTATAGAGCGCGACGCAGATCCGGCGGCTCATGCAAACCGCCATGGCTTTGCCACCAAGGGCGGAAGTCCGCGCTTCCAGGTGCTTTACAAGATCGGCGGCCACTTGCTTCAGCCGCTTTTCTGCACCGACCAGCGCTTCAACGGTGCTCCACTTGGCCTTGGTCTTCTCCTGTTCGGACAGCGTATCGTCTTCGAGGATCGCAGCGATCTCATCGTCGATCTTCGGCTTCTCGTCTTCGTCAAGTTCGATCCGGGCCAACCGGCTCTCATAGTAAATAGGCACCGTGGCCTTGTCTTCGACGGCCCGCGTAATGTCGTAAATGTCGACATAGTCGCCAAAAACCGCTGGGGTGTTTACGTCCGCAGTCTCAATCGGCGTGCCAGTGAAGCCGACAAACGAGGCATTGGGAAGCGCCTGACGTACGTAGTGGGCATAACCATATTTCCGTTCACCGGTCTTTGTGTTCACCTTCGCATCCAGCCCGTATTGGCTGCGATGCGCCTCATCGGCGATGACGATCACGTTACGACGGTCGGTTAAGGTCGGGAACCGCTCTTCGCCCTTCTCCGGGGTGAACTTCTGCATGGTCGTGAATATCACGCCGCCGGATTGCCGGGCCAGCAAATCGCGCAGCTCTTCCCGGCTTTCCGCGTGCTCGGGCGTCTGCCGGATCAGGTCTTTCGTCATGGCAAAGGTCTGGAAAAGTTGATCGTCCAGATCGTTCCGGTCTGTCAGGACAATAAGTGTAGGGTTCTCCATCGCAGGGCTGCGCACCAGCAAGCCCGCGAAGAACGCCATGAGCAGCGATTTCCCCGACCCTTGCGTGTGCCAAATCACACCGATCCTGCGGTCGCCTTTGGGCTGCGTCGCCTCGATCGCACTGGCCAATGCCTTTCGCGCGCCGAAAAACTGGTGATAGCCTGCGATGATCTTGAACGGCCCCTCGCCCAGATCGCCGAACACCGTGAAATCGCGCAAAAGCTCAAGAAACCGCCCCTTGTCGAACACGCCCCTGAGCAGCGTCGCCATTTCCTGCGGCCCCTCGGGTGTGAAATCCCCCGCTGCGCCGGTGACAGAGCGCCATGGCATGAAGCGCTCTTCATTCGCAGTCAGCGAGCCGATCCGGGCCAACAATCCGTCCGAACTGATCAGCACCGCGTTCGTCCGGAACAGGGACGGAACTTGCTGCTTGTAGGTCTGGAGCTGGGCGAAGGCATCCTCGATGGTCGCGGCCTCGCTGGCCGCGTTCTTCAGCTCGATCACAGCGACAGGCAGACCGTTCAGGAACACGACCACATCCGGGCGGCGCTTGTGCTTGCCTTCGATCACGGTGAACTGGTTTGTCACCAGCCAGTCATTGGCCTGCGGGTTCTCGAAATCGACCAGCCAGACCTTGTCGCCCTGGATCGTACCATCATACGCCTTGAACTCCACATCCACGCCATTGACCAGCAGCGCGTGGATGCGCCTGTTTTCTTCGGTCAGGCTTTGCGACGCAGCACCGGTGACCTGCCGCAGCGCGTCCCGGCGGGCGTCTTCGGGGACGCGGGGGTTCAGCCGCGCCACGGCCTGTTCTAGCCGCCCAAGCAACACGACCTCGCCATAGGATGCGCGCTCTGGGCCTGTGCCATCGGGCGAGATCACATCCGCGCCTAGGTAGGGAATGCCCTGATCCTGCAAAATGGCCAGCGCGGCTTGTTCAACGAGGTCTTCGTTAATCATCGACGGCCCCGTCTATCGATGCTGCAAAGCGGGATGGGTCAAGGGCTTTCACCTTGGCGCGGAAAACCCGATCAAAGTCTTCCAGTTTTGCAGTCAGCCATTCACGATATTCCTGCCATCGAGCCTGGTCCTCTAGAGGGCATTTCTCGCGGATAAGCAAGATTCGGCTGGCCCGCTTGTCCGGTAAGGCGCGCCAATCCACAGCATAGCCCAATTCTTCTTCGATGGCAGCTTTGCTGGCCTCCAGCTCCCGAAAATACGCCATGGCATTCTCGTCACCCAAATACAGTTCGACAGCAATCTTCTCTTCGCGGGAATTGAGGATCGCGCCCAAGCGCGCACCAGAGCGACCAATAGGTATGTTTGTCCAATGCTGCGGGCGCGGTTTCTGCGTGCGTATTCCGGGATGCGTCTGAAGTTCAGCATGAAGCTGCTCCCAAAAGGCCAATTGCAACTGCTTGGTATCCGTCAGTGCTTCCGTCTCGATCCGCCGAGTGGCCGCTCCAACTGTCTTCGACCATTCATTCGGCTTGGAAACGATGTTGAATTTCGGCGCAGCTGGGCTTTCGCCAATCCGCCAAAGCTCCACCTCCAAAGCAAAGAAACGGAAATCATCGCCCGTTACCGCATTCAGCCAATCCAGCGCAGCGCGGTGCTCTTCAGTGAACGTTGCCGCTACCCAAACAATCGTCACGGCCTTGAGCCCTGCCGCATATGTAATCAACTGGCCGAGATGCCTGTGATCGGTGCGCTCCAGCTGGTTCTCGATCAAGACCCAGCTGTCATTGCGGATGTCCTTGCACAGAATGTCGGCACGAAACGGCCCAACCTCCTTCTCCTGCGCCTCGACTTCCAACTCCAGCCCGAGCGTGTCAGCAAGGAGCGAGATATTTTCCTCCCGCGCCAACCATGGAGTGAAGTCCTGATCTTCGGTGCGCCAGATATCGCGGAGGTCAATTTTCTCTAAACGGCCGAGCGCACTCACAGCTCATCTCCGCTACTTCCAAAGCCTGGGCTGAACAGGCGTTTATAAAGCCGCTCTGCATAGCTGTCTGTCATCCCAGCGACGTAGTCGCAAACCCGTCTTTCTGGAGAGCTTTCCCTGCATCCATCTTGCCAGGATGAAGGAGGAATAAGGTGCTCGGGGTCTGAGATCAGAGTGTCAAATAACTGCGCCACGACCATTTGGCCGCGTCGTTCAAGCTGCTGGGCCTTCGCCTTTCGGATCACGAGTTCGTAGGCTAGTCCCTTCAGAGCTTTCAGAAGCCTTGCGTGAGGCTCGGGCAAACTTGCGTTAAACCTGAGTAGCGCGTGCTCGTACGAACTGTGCTCTGAAAGAGCCACGTTCGTAATGAAGAGGTTCACAAGCCCCGAAATCGTCTGCTTTCTTCGAAAACTGTCGGACAGAAGGCCATCGCAGACTGTTTTCGCGTCAAAACCAGCCAGATTTTCAATTTTCGCGAACGCCTCAGTGATTTCTTCTCGGATCTCTTTGTCTGACGCGAGGCCGCGCGCAACAATATCTTCAATGTCATGAATGCCGTAAGCTATATCATCAGCGAGTTCGAGAATGCTGCAGTCAAGGCTGTGATGAGCGCCTTTGCCATCAGCAGATGTAATTAGCTTCTCTCGATCGCTCTCGGTAAATCCCGCCAAAGCCCAATCTACAACTGTGGCCTCATCGTCGTGATAAGATTTCGGCGGTTTCTTAGCGTATTCATCGAGATTGAACGACGCCATGGAGCGCGGATACTTCAAGATCCCGAGAACCAGGCGACGGGTTGGGTACAATCCCTTCCCGCGCTCCTTGTATTTTTCGAGCTTCGTGAGAATGCGAAGTGTCTGGCCGTTTCCTTCAAAACCACCATGGCGCAACATCGCCTTATGCAGCGCTTGCTCACCTTTGTGGCCAAATGGAGGGTGTCCAAGATCGTGGGCGAGACACGCTGCTTCAATCAGATCACGCGGCGGCAACCACTCTTGAACATCCTTATGAAAAGTAGCCTTCTCGGCTCTCAGCACTTGTAGCAAGCCATAGCCGATCTGCGCGACCTCAATAGAATGCGTAAGCCGGGTGCGATGGAAATCACCCTCTCCGGTTCCCATGACTTGCGTCTTGCCCTGCAGTCGGCGAAAGGCCGCTGAGTGCATGATCCGCGCCCGGTCCCGTTGAAATGGCGACCGGCCATCTTTGAGGCGATTGGGCTGATCCTCGTGAAGTCGTTCTTCAAAAAATGATTGTTCAGATGTCATGCTTAAATCCCAACGTTACTCATCCGGCAGGTCCCTCGGCTCAGGACGCTCCGGAAAATCGCGAACATCAATCTCGACCAGACGACCGATCCCTCGCTCGCGGTAGTCTGCCGCGCTCCCTCGGCGTTCAAATTCCGGCTCGCCAATTTCCACGAGACCTTCGATCTCCCGGTCTGGGCGATCCGGGGCGTTCAATTCATCGAGCGTTGGGAAGCCCAGTGCCGCCGCGCTGTCCCGCGAACGGTCAGAGCCGGTCGCGACCCTCACATCGGCAGAGGAAACGACGAAACGCAACACGCTGCTGTCTACGTCCAACACGTGAGTCAGGCTCGCTTGGGCATAGTCCCGCCGCTCCACCAGATAATGCCATGGCACGCAGTCTTTCTCGATATCGGCGAGGGTCTTGGGCATCTTGGCTTTGACGGTCTGTGCGTGGGCCAGGAGACAGCCCGCTTCGAAGGCCTCAAAGCCCCCGCCAACGTTTTCCTTTTTCCAGTGGTCGCGCTGCGCTTCCGTTGAATAGATGCAATACACGGGCTTGAGGCGATGTTTCTTCGCATCCTTGATCAACAGGTCGATCTGCTCTTTGCCCGTCGATTTCACCTTGTGCGGGATCTTCAGCTTGTGGTCCTTTTGCAGCCGCTTGGCCTGGACGCGCATCCGGAACTTCCGGCGACGCCCGATAATGTGCCATTCCCAATCCGCGCCGTTTTTTGCTTCCTTCGCCTTGCCGAAGGTGTTCAGCGTGATGATGGCCGGATGGCGGCGGCGCAGTTCCAGTAGGTTGGTTTCGGTAATCGTTTCCTCGCCATAGCTGACATGCACATCGTCGCGATGCGCGAACCCGAGGTTCTGCGAAGTCGCGTGGGCCAGTTCCAGCAGGCTGTGCAGCAGCGATCCCCTCACACCACATCCTCCGCGCCGGTCAGGCGGAGGTCGCCGGACATGAGTTTGGGGAGGAGGAGGTCTCGGGTGGCGGCGAGGGTTTGGTTTTCTTGGCCGTTGGCTTTGATCAGTTCGAACATTGGTTCGATCAGCCTCTCAAAGGCCGTGAACACATCCTCGCCCGCCCAAGCGAAGTTCAGGCTTTCGAATGTTGCGCGGGTGATTGTCGAGAAGACGGACCCATGCGCCATGGCCTTCAGTCGTTCGACCATGCGTTCGGTCGCAAGGTAGACGAAAATGTCGCCGACTGGCTCAACGGCACGTAGCGCGTAGCAAGACTGGTTAAACGTCATTGGGCGCGCTGCCATTGCTATGTTGCCGACCGTACCACGCGCCGAGATGATCGTGGTTCCGGCGTCGATCATCCGGACAGAGCTTTCGGCAACGCCACGCTCGGTGATGGTTTTCTCGGTATTCCAGACGAAGACTCCACCCGTGGGCGGCGTGTCCACCACCGAGAACCAAGGCACCTTTCCCCCCCAATACTCGGGGACCTTAGTTTTTGGTGTTCCGCCACCGATGATGTCAAGAAACCCCACGAATGGGCGCTCTTCCCACCCCTCCGGCAGGCCGTTGTCTCCGAAGCTGTCGGGGAAGAGGGCGACGAGGGGGGCCGCTTTTTCGGGGTCGGGGAGGAGGCCGCCGAGGATGGCGGCGGGGTCGGTGATCCCTGCGGCCTTGCGGCGGGTGGGGCCGAAATCGACGAACCAATCCCGAAACACCGCCCGCGCCATCGCCTCCAACGTCTCATTCATCCGCCGGTTCAGCTCGATCTTGTCGTCGAGGGCGCGCAGGATTCTAGCGATGTCCTCTTGTTCCCAAGTTGGCGGAAAAGAAAACTCGAACTTGGGAACGTCCCCACAACGCAAGCTGGAAAAAACAGCGCCGACATTCAGATATTTTTCGATCTCCACCCACCAAGCGGGAGAATGAACTATCCAGCGAAGAAACGGGGGAAATACCTTTGTTCCATCGGCGCGCAACAACACCAAGTTCTGACCGAGCGCAAACTCGGTTCCCGTGTCATCAACAGCGGTAACACCAGGGTTTGTGCGCCGCGAGAGGATTACGTCGTCCTTCTGATACTTGGTTTTCCGTGTCCAAGTGATAAAGTCCGCCTCGGAGATTTTTCTGGCCGACGCAAAATCCACGCGACCTGTTGTGATCTGAGGTATGCCTACATAAGGCCGCCCAGATTGTTGGGCGGCTGGCGTCTTGTGGTCGCAATCAAGCAGAGTAATTCCCGCTTCTGCGAAGGTCATATGCTGCCAATCCGCAGGCACCCTCTGCCGCTCCACAATCGCCCGGAACTCTGGCGACACGGCGGTCAGGTCGATCACGTCCACCTTCCATGGCAGATCCGAGGCCTCGAACGCCTCTTCCAGATCGATCAGCACATCGGGTGCCAAGGGCGCGGCCCCTTCCAGCGCGATGTCCAGATCGGAAAAGGGCTTGGCTGTCCATGCCACGCGGCTGCCAAAGGCCCAGGCCAGCGTGCCCTTCGGCAGGTGATCCTTCAATATCCCCTGCACGATGGCCAGTTGTTCGGGGCTGATGTCGATCTTAACCGTCATTCCGCGTTCCGCTCTTGCAGGCGGGCCAACAGCACCGCAGCCTCGTCCCGAAAGGCGGGGATGCGCTCAAACACCTCGTTGGCCTTTTTCTCGTTGTAGGCATGGCTGGTCGCGTTGCGCGCATCGCGGAAGCGCCGCCATTCATCCCAGCCATTGGCCAAGAGCCCGCGTTCCGCGCCAGAGCGGATCATGTCGGGAAAGCTCATCTGGTCGATCTCGGACGGGTTGGGCGACATCGCCTCCAACTGCCGTTTCAGCAGCTTATGGGCCAGTTCATAGGTGTATTCGAACCGCTGGATGCAGGCGTCTTTCACGAACTGGCTTTGGGTGCGGTCAAATTCCGTCAGCGCCTCGTCCAGCGAGGCTAGGGCTTTCTCAAACGATGACAGCTCCAATTTCATTGCGTGCCTCCCGGAATGCGCGACAACGTACGCCGGATCAGATCGGCCATGCGGGCGCTTTCCGTCAGTTGCGCGTCAAGCTGGGTGGCGAGGGCTGCGAATTTCTCCTCGAAGGGCACGCCGTCGTCTTCCTCATCCGCGGCACCAACATAGCGGCCCGGGGTCAGGACGTAGTCATGCTTGCGGATCGCGTCGAGATCGGCGCTGGCGCAGAACCCCGGTTCGTCTTTGTAGGGCTGATCTGGCGCCTTGGCCCGCCAACGGTGGTAGGTGTCGGCGATCTTGTCGATCTCGGTATCGTCGAAGTCACGGCGCACGCGGTCGACCATGTGGCCCAACTGGCGCGCATCGATGAACAGCACCTGTCCCTTGCGGTCGCGGTGGCCATTGGCGGATTTGTCATTGGCAAGGATCCACAGGCAGGCGGGAATCTGTGTCGAATAGAACAGCTGCCCGGGCAGGGCGACCATGCAATCGACCTTGTCCGCCTCGATCATGGCTTTGCGAATGTCGCCTTCACCCGATTGTTGCGAGGACATAGAGCCATTGGCCAGCACGACGCCCGCCGTGCCGCGCGGGGCCAGATGGTGCAGAATATGCTGCAGCCAGGCGTAGTTGGCGTTCCCCTTGGGCGGCGTGCCGTATTTCCAGCGCCCATCCTCGGTCAGCCGCTCTCCGCCCCAGTCGGAGATGTTGAAGGGCGGGTTGGCGAGGATGTAATCGGCGCGCAGGTCCGGCAGTTCATCGCGGATGAAGGAGCCTTCATTGTTCCATTTGATCTCGGCGTCGATGCCTTGGACGGCGAGGTTCATCATCGCCAGTCGCCATGTGGTGTGGTTGATCTCCTGCCCGTAGACCGAGATGTCGTTGCGGCGGCCGCCATGGTCTTCGATGAAGTTCTCGGACTGGATGAACATACCGCCTGAGCCACAGCAGGGGTCGTAGACACGGCCCTTTTTCGGTTCCAGCATGGCCACGAGGGTTTTGACGACAGAACGGGGCGTGAAGAATTCGCCGCCCCGCTTACCTTCGGATGAGGCGAAGCCCGAGAGGAAGTACTCATAGACCCGGCCTAGCAGGTCGCGGGCCTCGGTCGCGTTGCCGCGCATGTCGATCTTGGAGAAGAGGTCGATCAGGTCGCCCAGCATCTCTTTGTTGAGCGTGGGGCGGGCGTAGTTCTTGGGCAAAACGCCTTTTAGCTTTTCGTTGGCCGGGACGCGCTCGATGGCCTCCATCGCGTCGTCGATGATCTTGCCGATGTTCGGATCACGCGCCTTGTTGCGCAGGTTCGACCAACGCGCCTCTGGCGGCACCCAGAAGATGTTTTCGGCGAGGTATTCCTCGGGGTCCTCGGGGTCCGCGTAGTCGTCCAATGCCAGCTTGGCGTGGTAGCCTTCGAACGCCTCGGAGATGTATTTGAGGAACACGAGGCCAAGGACAACGTGTTTGTATTCGGACGGCTCTAAGTTGCCGCGCAGTCGGTCGGCGGCTTTGAAAAGATCGGCCTCGAATCCGAGATCAGAGGTGCGCGCTTCGGCCATTGGAATTCCTACCAGTAAATGTCTTCAGGCGAACGATCACCCCCTGCCTGGCAGTGAAGTTTTCGCGGTGCAGGCGGCGTCGGAAATAGCTTTCAATCGCGACTGCCAAGGTGAAGGCCGGAGTTGTCACGGCCATGATGCAGGCGGAAAGTCCCGCGATCAGAAGCGGAAGCCATGGCATGTTGTTAGCATCCCCAAGGCCAATGAGCGGCCCCCAGGACATCAGGTAGGCCAGAGAGCTGACGCACATGGTGATCATCACCGGGCGCGTAAAGTGGCCAATGTCGGCCTGCATTCGCTCAGTGGTTGCCAGTTGGTGGCGCTGCCACGCCTCGGTTTGCCTCAGGTCCATTCTTATTCTCTCAACAGTTCGATCCAGGTGTGGACATCGTCCATGGAAATTTCCTTTCCTTCTAGAAAGGAGCGATACCAACGCGCGGCGATAGCCCCGCGCTTTTCGCTTCTTATCTTGATCCCGCTGGCGGAAAGATGCCTATCCAACGCGATTTCGAATTCCTCCAGCGCAGTCAGGTCGTGTTCCAGCCGAACGGCTTCGACGCCGAGGAGTATCCAGTTGAGGTCCACGGCGAACTGACGGTGCAGTTCGACCAGCGCCTCGACTGGGATCGAGCGCTTGCCCAGCTCGTAGCTCTGGTAGGCGCGCAGCGATATCCCAAGCGCTGCCGACATTTTGGCCTGCGACATGCCAAGTTCGTTGCGCGCGATCGAGATGCGCGCGCCTAGGGCGCTCAGGTAGTCATGCGGACGATCCACCATTTTTGACGGCAAGACCCTTGTTTTAGCGCTCGATTGAATGCTATACGCACAAATGAACGTTATTTGACGTGTTTCAGTTCGGGCGCGGTGCTTTGCTGCGTGTGACCCGATTCGCTCCACTTTACGAAAAGGAGATGGTTTTGGCACAAGAAAAACTGCTTTCGCCCAAGGAGCTAGGCGAAATAGTCGGACTGAGCCCCGCGCAAGTTCGCGCGTTGATGAACGAGGGGCGCCTCGAGTTCGTCGAGATATCCTCAAAGACGAAGAGATTGACGATGACCGGTTGGGAGCGCTTCCGGCAGCACGCGACCAGGGGTCCGGAATTAGAGAGGAAGAGGCCTGACGGGGATTTGGGGCAAGTTGATTGAAAGAGGGAAAACAAAATGTCCATGCCCTGCGCAGCGTTGACACATGGAACGAAAGCACACGTCTCCAAGGAAAACCGAACTGCATACTTATCGGTCACCAGGTTGCAGATCGTTCCTGAATACTCGAGCCGATCTGATCATATCGTCACGGCCCCCGGTGCCTACCATACGCAGATCCCGAGCGGAGCATCAGAGAAATGTGCCTCGCTGTTCACCGTCGCCGCAGCGCGCAAGACCGCCCACTGCGGCGGGAAAGGGTAGGCGACGATGAACACGGAACATGCAGAGCAGTCCCAGATACTCACCATTGGCAAGACGCCCGCTCAGTGGGTCGAGATAATGGCCACGCACGGGATCGAGATTTCCGAGCGGACGCTGCGCGAGAAGGCCAACGACACCGGCGCGTTCTTCCGGCTGGGGCGCACGATGCTGATCACGCCCGCGCAAATTGACACCATTTTCGAGGAAGGACAGGCATGCCGCTCGAAATCTACAAGCGTGGCTCCGTCTTCTGGGTCAAGGGCTGGGTCGAATACAATGGCCGACCGATCGCCGGTCCATACCGCCAAAGCACGCGAGCGACTACTGAAGCTGGCGCGCGGGACTGGATAAACGACGAAACGCAGCTGCAGATCCGCAGGCACCTCGTCGGGGAAGAGCACAGCTTGCGGTTCGCTGATGCGGTCAATTTCTACCCGGCAACCGCCAAGGATGCGCGGCAACTTTTGCCGATCCTGGACTTGATCGGGGATATGCCGCTGGGAGCAATCACCGGCGCGCTGCTGAAAAGCCTTGGTCGTAAGCTGAAGCCGAATGCCTGCACCGATACCTGGTGGCGCGAGATCGTGACCCCGGCGCGGGCGGTCATCAACCATGCGCATGAGCACAAGGGGACGCCGCATCTGACGGTCAAACGCTACGACAAGTTCGAGCGGATCGCGCAGGACGAGCGGCGAGGCAAGACAAGTCGTGTCGAGCGAACCCCCGCGACGCGCGATTGGATCGAGGCGTTTTGCGCGGAGGCCGATCCTTACAACGCAGCCTTGGCCCGTTTTATGTTTGAGACAGCAGCCCGGATCGACCAAGCGATCTCGATCGAGCCGAATGATCTCCGACCAGCTTCCTGCCAAGTGAAGATCAAGGCGCAGAAGGGGCACACCGAAGGGTGGATTACCGTCTCGCCGCAGATGATGGCCGAGCTGGTCGCGTTGAAGGCCAAACGGCCGAAGAACCTCAAGACTGGGCAAGTGCTATCGCCCCGCGTCTTCGGATACGGAAGCTCGACCGGCTACAACAATCGCTGGAAAACGATCTGCAAGCGCGCAGGCATCCCTTATCTGTCCGCGCACCGCGCCGGGCGGCACGGGTTCTATACCGAACTGGTGGTGCGGCAGGGGGTCGATCCCGTCACGGCGGCTAAGGCAGGGCGGTGGTCAGACGCCACATTGCCCATGCGAATTTACGCCCATGCAGAGACGGACGAGGCTGCAGTCAGGGCGCGGTTTCGTACAAACCATGTACAGATGGAACCTGTGGAAAAACGTAAGCGCAAAAAAACAAAGAAGGATCGGCAAAATGAATGACTCCCTCCTAAGGGGCAGGTTGCAGGTTCGAATCCTGCCGGGGTCACCAGTTTCCATTGGCCTGCCAATGCACCATAAGCTTGCACGTTTTGGCGGTTTTCATGCACACCCCATTTCAAGAGGCTTGGGGTGCCGTGTCGAAGGTTTCTTCTAGCACACTGGGATAGAACGGTATTTCATCGTAACCCGTGGTTAGCGGTCACTTTTCACCCTGAGTTTTCAAGAGTGCGACAACCGGCTCAACAGCGTTGCGAAGATAGATCGGTCCGACATCCAAGCCGTTCGGTCGGAACGGCTGGACCCCCTCGTTCTGCAGAACGGCCCGGATCGTGTTCCTATGCGCACCGGTTTCGGCCGACAGAATCGTTAGTGTCGTGTAGCTGAGCGTTATGCGCGCAACAAGCGGGGCCGCGGGAGCTCGGACGTGCGCGCCCTCATGATCGGCGAATTCTGTGAGATGGACGAGTGTCGGGTGTCATTGATTACGTCAGCGAAGGCCAATGGTTATTGGCATACGCTGTCTGAAGATATGAAGAAGGCGATGGAATGGGCGGATGAGGAAATCCGCAGCCGCCTCACCATTCTGGTCATGATCGATGTCGCGACACGTATGCCGCTGGCCTGGGTTGTCAGCGACCAGCCGAAAGCCGAAGCCACGCTGCAGTTGCTGCGCATGGCAACGCGCGACAAGACGCGGGAGAAGCGCATCTACGGGTGCGAAGGCGATCCGATGCCCGCGATGGGACTTGGCATGGTGCGCAATGATAATGGCACCGGTCTACGCAACGCGGAGGTCAAGGCCGCGATCATGGGGATTGCATCGGCGAATACCGACGTGCGGACCCACGCTTCCGCAGACAAACCTTATGTCGAGCGCATCCTCGGCACCTCCGAATCCGTCATGTTCAAACTGGTTCCCGGCTACACGGGTCGCAAGGCGGGAGAGCTGCCGGGATATGACGCCAAGGCATCCGGCGTGCTGGATATCGACCTCCTCTATGAAATCCTGACCAAGTTTTTCATCGATGAATACCCGTCCCTGAAACATATGGGCGTCGGGATGGCTGGGCGTCGGTCTGCCGAGGTCTATAAAGAACTGAATGAGACCCGCGGGATCTTTCGACCTTTGGATGAGGATCTCCGTCGCATCCATCTGGGCTGGAAATTTGATCTGAAAGCCAATGACGAGGGTGTGCGGGTTCTGGAGGGCCTCTTCTATTCGTCCGACGAATTTCAGCTCGCTATCGATGGGTATCAGGGCAAGGTCGCCGTATATCTTGATCCCGACAATCTGAACTTTGCAACCGCAGTGATCCCTCGTGATCCAGAGCCATATAAGCTGGCATTACAGACGACCGCCTTCGCCGATCTGACCGCATCCGAATTCCTGGAGCTGATGACGCACTACCGGCGTGAAAACCCAGAGTTGACAACGCTCTACGAAGACCGGATCGCAAAGGTTCGCCTCGAGAGGCATGATCAGCTCAAGAAAATCGGCGTCGAGCGGCGGCTTCCAAGGAGCTATGTCACTCAGGCCGAAGCCTGCAAGAAGGCCAAGAGCCTGTTCGCCTCATCTCGGCTGGTCAACACGCATGTGCCGCTCGATACGGTCGCCCCCGGCTCTCTGGCCACCGCGACCTCGGGGCCGGGGATCCTGCCGCTCGGCGCTGAAAATGTCATAGACCACGAGCCTGAAGGACCGGTCTCTACGCCCGCTCTGCCAGCGAGGAAGCCGAAGCCCAAGGCCGAAAAACCATCTTCGGAGCCCCCTGTTCGGCTCGGCCGACCCGCCCAAAAGGGTGAGATCTTGTAACTACCGCCATCTCAATCACCTCTAGCCTTTCAAGGATACCCATGGGTTTCATCGACCAGAAACGCGTCAACGCATCACTTGCTCTGCAGCGCGGCCATTATACTTTCCCGCGCGCGGCAAAGCTCCGCGAAGCTTTTGAAAACTGCCTGCACGATTACTATGTCAAAGCCAAGATTGGCGGGCATTTCGAAGCGCGCGGCCTGCTGGTGACTGGGGAATCCCGGGTCGGCAAGACCTCCGAAACCGTCCGGCTTGTCGATGAATTCAACGCCAGTATGACCGCGATGCCCAACGGGAAACCGGGCAAGATTGTCTATTGCAAGCTTGATGGGTCGATCAGCTGGAAAGATCTTGGCCACAAGTCTCTTGAGGCAATGGGCTACAGCGCGAACCCTCGGCGTACCCAGGGTGAACTCTGGAACATGGTTCGCCATCAATGCCGCGAACAGGGCGTCATCGGACTCTACTATGATGAATGCCAGCACGCCTTTACGTCGGGCCCAAAGTCCAACGAAAAGCTCCTCGACCGTTTTAAGGCGCTGATGAAGGAACCGGAATGGCCATTGATGCTCATCCTGTCAGGCGTCCCGGTTCTGGCCAGCCATGTGAACGCTGAAGAGCAGATCGCCCATCTCCTCTCCCACATTCATTTCGATAAGATCAACCTTGGCAGGTTCGCCGATCCGACAAAGGATCCGGACATGATCGAGTTGAACAAGCTCGTCTACACCTATGCCGAACGCGCCGATATTGATGTCGAAGACCTTGTTGACGTCGATTTTCTGCAGCGCCTCGATTTTGCCTGCGCCTCCAGGTGGGGCCTCGTCATCGAGCTTCTGATCCGCGCCTTCGGCTTGTGCAGACTTCGCAGCCAGAGGACCGTCACTGTCAAAATGTTCTCCGAGGCCTATGCCCAGAATTCCCGCCTGCCTCAGGGCTTGTGCCCTTTCACCGCACCCGACTATCGCAACATGATCGACGGCGAAAAGCTCACGCAGATGATGCTGGACGAATAGCGGCTGACCAAGATTGGTATCGACGTTTCAGGGCTCGCATCGCGGGCCCTTTTTTTGGCCGCAGCCGTGCATGCTTATGTGTCAACTGTGCATGCTTATGCCTTGCGGGTGAAAGCTGTGGTCTCGCAAGGCATTGAAATAATATATTTATTCGAGGGCCACATCGCCCCCGAATCATCTGGGTGTGCAAGCTTATGGTACATTGGCAATTGGCCGCTCTCAAGTCTGCCGTGCTAGCCTTATTTCAGCTGCGCGATCTGGCGGGCGAGTTGTTGCAGGGCCAGTGCTTGGGCTGCGGCGATCGCTTGCGGGCCGTCACCGTTCAGCGGCACCGAAATGTTGAAGCTGCGCGCGACATCGCGGCCAGGGCTCATCACCGGGGTAACGAAGTATTGCCCCGACAGGTGAAATGCCCCATCCGATCCTGCCAAGAGCTGCGCGACGCGGATTTCCAGCCGGCGTTCGGGGCCATCGCTGAGCGGCCAAGGTTCGGCCACCGCCGTCGCCCCGCTATAGGCCGAGATTTGCATGGCAATCACACGGGTGATCGCTTGGCTGGGCGCATCCGCCCAAAGCTGGTTGCGTTGGGGGCGCAGCGCGCCGTCGGGCTCTTGCACCGTTACCTCGGGCGCGGTGGCATATTGCGGCAGCACCACCTCGCGCACCTCGACGCGCCCCAACCGGTTGGCCAGTTGCTCGGTCGGGGCCGGGGGCTCCACCAGATAAAGCGCCGCATTGGCGCCACAGCCAGCCAGCGCAGCGCACAGCAGGGTGCCGAGGATCAGGGGTTTGGGGGCAAAGGTCATCGCGGGGTCCTATCGGCCGAGAATGAGGGATTGCGGGTTGCGTTGCAGCATGCGGATCAGCCCGTCGAACGAGGCGGCGGTCTTGCGCAACTGGCGCAATGTTGCCACCGTTTCGGTGTTGAATGCAGAGCGTTCGCCATAGCTGGCCAGCACGGCATCGATATTGCGGATCACGCGATCCAGCTTATCGGTCAGCGCGGGCAATTGCGTGCTGGCCTCGGCTACCGCATCGGCGGCCTTGCGCGCTGAGCCAAGCGTTTCATTCAAGTTTTCGGTCGCGCCCCCCTGTTCAAGATCGGTCAACATCACGGTCAGCGCATCGAGCGACTCGGTCAAGGACTTCGGCAGCGCTTCCATATCCGTCGAGGACGCCAGTTTGTTGAGCGATGCTGTCAGATCGGCGGCGTTTTGGGTCACTTCTTGCAGTGGGAGGGTCTTGGCTGTCTCGCCGATCTCATTCAACGTCTCGACCAGTTTCGGCACCCCGGCCACGCTATCGGTCACCGCCTGCGCGGCTTCGCTGGCTGTGGTCATCGCGCCTGTGATGCTGTCGACCGTGCCCGCCTCGGACAGATCGGCCATGAAGCGGCCGGTTTCATCCAGCACCTTGCGCAGCGCGCCGGGCGCGGCTTGCAGATCGGGCGAGCCCACGACCCCACGTGCCTCGTCGATCAGGGCCAGAACGGCGCCTGGCACCTGTTGCGTTTCGTCTTGCCCGATCAGCGCTGTCGTTGTGTCCAAAAGCGAAATCGTCGACTCCATTACCTCTTCGATCGGCAGCGCGCTGATGCGCGACATAACCCCCTCGGCCGAGGCCGAGAAATCCGAGATATCGGGGGCGACGGTCGGCAAGACCGGGTTGGGCTTGGCGCCCATATCGATCTGGGCGGGGGCGGCGTCTTCGACCCCGATCAACTCCACCACCAGTGATCCGCCGAGCAAGCCAGTGCTGGCGACCCGTGCGCGCAGGTTCTTTTGATCCACCTCTTCAGACAAAAGCGCCAAAACCGCCGCCGCATCGGCATTGCGCGGCAGGCCCATCCGCGCGGGCGTCACATCGAAATCAATGCGCTGGAAGACGGTTGCCCCGCCTTGATCGGTGGGGGCGGTCGCGATGCCGATATTGGTGATTTCGCCCACTTTGACGCCGCGCAGATTGACCGGATCGCCCAGTTTCAGCCCGCGCACGGCCCCATCAAGCCGGATCGACAGCGCCACCCGCACATCGGCCGTATCGGCAAAGATACTGTCGCGCGCGGTCGCCTCATCGGCAAAGATGCGGAAGCTTGGGTCCGGCCCAAGCGGCTTGCCGCCCGAAACCAGCGTGTTGAATTCTACCCCGCCCTGGATCAGCGATGACAGGCTGCGCACATTTAGCTTTACCCCCGAAGCGCCGAGCGAGACCGAAAAGCCCGAGGTGTTCCAAAACAGCGTGGATGAGGTCAGGCGCTTGTCATAGGGCGCTTCGATAAAGGCATTGATCGTCACCCCGTCGCCGCTTTCATTGACACGAAGGTTGCGCAATTGGCCCACCTTGATGCCACGATAAAGCACCGGCGCCCCCTCGATCAGCGAGCCGCCATCGGGCGCGGTCAAGGTCACCCATGACCCCGATCCGGGCGTTTCCGCCAAGGGCGGGGTTTCCAGCCCGGTGAAAACCGCAGGCGGCGGGCCGGAAAAGGCCTTGTCCCAAAGCCCTTCTATGAACACGCCCGACAGCACCGTATCGAGCCCGGAGATGCCATTGAAACCGATTTGCGGCCGCGCCACCCAAAATTGCGCTTCGCTGTCGATATGGGGGGCCATATCCTTGTCGACGCGCACGGTCACAAGGGTGGCGCGCAGATCCTCGGTGAAGCCGACCTTTTCGACCTTGCCGACCACGACCTGACGGTATTTCAGCACGGATTGTCCGGGCACCAGCCCGGCGGCATCGGAAAAGGTAATGCGGATCGGTACGCCCCGGTCGTGAAAGGTTTTCCACGCCACGCCCAGCGAAACGATCAGCGCCAAGATCGGCACGACCCAGACGATCGACAGCCGGTTCAACCATGAAACCGGCGCGGGAGAGATATCGGGCTGGGCGATGGGATCGGGGCTCACGCGGGGTATCCTTGGTCTTTTTCCCAGATCAATCTGGGGTCGAAACTTTGTGCCGCCAGCATTGTGAAGGCGACCGACAGGGCAAAAAGCGCGGCGGCGGGCCCCGGGTGTATGTTTACCACATAGCCCAGCTGCACCAAGGAAGACAGGATCGCCACAACGAAAACATCGACCATTGACCAGCGGCCGATGAAATCCATGATTTCAAGCAGCTTGTGGCGGCGGTGGCTCGACATCGTGGCGCGCCCGCGCAGGCTGATCGCCAGCGCGGCAATGGCGATGAATTTCGCAATCGGCACCAGCACCGAGGCCGCGAACACAATCCCTGCCACGGCCCATTCATGCGCATGCACCAATTCGACTACACCGCCCATGATGGTGTTTTCGGCAGTGCCTGTGGCAACCGTCGAGGTGCGCAGCATCGGGTAAAGATTTGCCGGAATGTAGCAGATGATCCCGGCCGCCATCCAGGCCCAGACCCGTTGCAGCGACAGGTTGCGGTCGGGCTCAAGCGCGCCGCCGCAACGCGGACAGACAGAGGTGTCGCCGGGCGACACCCGGCCACAGGCACGGCAGCCGATCAGGCCGGCGGCCCGGGCTGTTAGCGTTGGGTGTCGATTGCTTTCCATAAGGTCCAGTCACACAACAGGTTGTCTTTTACGGTGACCACGATCACCAAAAGCCCAAAGGCCCAAAATGCCGGGCCAAGCGTAATCGTGGCGAGCCCCGCCAATTTCACCAGCGCCACCACCGCCCCGACGACAAAAATCTCGGCCATTGACCAAGGCTGAATCGCCTCGGCCAGCCGAAAGGCGCGCCGCGCATGCCGCCAAGGGGCGCGGCCCTGCGCCAGCGGCCAAAGCGTGTAGAGCAGCAAGGTCACCCGTAGCAGTGGCAACACCACGATCAGCGCCATCACCACGACCGAAAGCGGCAGCAAAATCCCTTCGGAAAAGGCCAGTGCCGTATCGAAGATCGAGCTTTGATGCCGAATGCCCCCCGCAGAGATTTCCAAAAACGGAAAGAACACCGCCCCGATCATCAAGATCGCGACCGTTAGCGACAGCGCGATCACCTGCGCAAAGGTCTGCCGCCGCGGGGCGTAAAGCAGATGATGGCAGCGGCTGCAGCGGCAATTTTGTTGCGCTTCGAGCGACGGGGCAGCCATCAAAAGATCGCAGGCGGGGCAGGCGATCAGGGTTTCGAGCGGCGGCAATGTGGGCGGTGTGGCAGAAGCGGAAGATATGGACGACATAAGAAGATGCTAGCGCTCGCGCGCCCGAACGGGAAGGCCCTTCGCAGGTTTGCGCGGGCGCGGCGCATCAAGGCGATTGAGGCTTTTTGCCTGCGACGATATGTAAAGCCGAATTCGGGTCGGAATGGAATCGTGCAATGGAAATCGTCGCTGATAGGATCGGCAAAGCCGCCATCATGGCTGCAATCAGCAGCCGCGAGGAAGAAGAGCGGATCAAGCAACAAATCGCGGATAGGCCGAACTGGAAGGTCGGGATCACCTATGTGACCGGTCGGCGCACCGAGATCGAACGGGGGTTCGTGAAATCGATCGTCGCCTGTGCGCTCAATGCGCAGGTGATCCGCCATCGCCCAGATGAGATTCATGGGGTGATTCATGCCGGTCTGGAGTGTCTGCACGGGGTCAGCTCTTCGGTGGTGGCTGAGTCGAACCTGAAACTGAAGGTGGCTTTGGTCGCTGACGGGCATTGGGTGGCGGTTGCCGCGCATGGAGAATCAGCTTTTCACCCGGTGACGAACCATGAACGCATCGGTTTTGGGGTGATGCATATCTGAGTGTTGAAAAACGCATGGCGGCGCGGGTCGAGGCCAATTTGCCCTTCATACTCGCGGCTTTGTGAAAATGTCGCAGGGCCCGCGCCGCAGTGCAGCATTGGTTTTCTGAAGCTGTGAATCTGACCTGTATAATTTCCTAAGTGACCAAATTAGCTTCATTTAATCCTGTCAACTGCGACATTTGTGCCCAGTTTTTTGGTTGCGAAAACGAATACTGGACAAGCTGAAAAACTAGGCGTATCGCTTTCGTCAACCCCGGTGTGACACTTTCTCACGGAATGTTGACCGAGGCCGCCCGAGCCCTGAAAAGCCGGGCCGTGATGACGTGATGAGCCTGATGCCACACTCGGCAAATATGGCTGACGAGCCCAAAGCACCGCGTGCCTAAGTGTCTATCGTGTGGTGCATATCTGACGGTTTTCCTGACCTGATGTAGTCCCTTCATCTGGCCTTGAATGGCAAGTTGCGCCTTGTTGCGCGCTGCACCGCCGTCGATTGCGCGGGATAGAAATCATGAAATATGCCTTGCGGCGCACGCTGGACTGGTACAGCGACATGTCGCTGTGGCCCCAGTCGAACGCCTGGGCGATTGGCTCGGCCTTCCTGACCGGTGCCCTTCTCGAAATCTCTACCCATCCCAAGCCTGGCCTCGTGACGCCCCGCTCCAACGGGTCGCACCGGGACATGAACTTGCAGACCTTCATGGTCTCCTCGGCGGCGATTGCGCCGTGCCTTTACCAATGCGCCGAGCTGGGCCTTGGCCATTCCGGTCCGAACTGGACCGTGCTGGCCAGTGTCCGCGAGATCGGTGCGCGCTATGAAGCCCGGCTGCTGAAAGCAACCGGGGGCGTGAATACCCAGCGCGGTTTGCTGTTCTCGGCCGGTGTGCTGAGCGCGGCGGCAGGGCTGGTGATGCGCCATCAACCCAATTGCAGCGAAGCCGCGCTGTTCGACACGGCCGCAGACATGGTGCGTGGCATCTGTGACCGTGAATTGCGCAGTTTGGGAAACCGGACGCCGCAGACCGCCGGAGAAAAACTCTACAAAGAATACGGCGTTCTGGGCATCCGTGGCGAGGCCGAGGCCGGTTTCCCCACCGTCCGCAGCGCCGGGCTTCCGGCGTTGCGGACGGCACGAGACAGCGGCGCGCCGCTGGGTGCTGTGCTGCTTGATACGTTGATTGCGATCATGGCCGAGGCCGAGGACACCACGCTGTTGTGGCGCGGTGGCCCCGAGGCACTGACCTTCGTGCAAGCCGAGGCGCGGCGTATTCGTGCTCTTGGTGGTGCGCTGACCGAAGCCGGGATGGCCGCAATCCAAACCCTCGATGCAGATTGCATCGCCCGCCACCTGTCGCCCGGCGGTTCCGCCGATCTGCTCGCCGTCACCGTCGGTGTCGATGCGTTGCTTGGCGGCATCCTTCCCCCTGCAACTCCCGAGCCCGGCGCCTCCCCCGCCCCGGCTCCCAACCTCTGAGGATATCCGATGAACATCATCGTCTATGCCGCGGCCAGCTACTTGATCACCGCGGTCATCTCTTTCGCCGTGATCGGCGTGATCGTGGGCATTTCCAAGCTCTTGTCCAACTCTAACGCCGCCTGAGGAAAGAATAATGTTAGAAACCCTCTTCAACGTGTTCCCCGGTATCGGGACACTGTTCATTCAGGAGCCGCTCATCGCCTTTGCGCGGATTGCCTTCATCGGGCTTGGCTTCGTGTTGGCCTATCTTGGCTTTAAGCGCACGCTTGAGCCGTTGATCATGGTCCCGATGGGGCTGGGCATGATGGCCGTCAACGCCGGTGTCATGATCCTCGAAGGCGGCCAGATCGGCACCCTGATCATCTCGCCGCTGGTGTCTGATCCCGGCGAACTGATCAACATCATGCAGATCGACTTCTTGCAGCCGATCTATAACTTCACCTTCGTGAACTCGCTTGTGGCCTGCATGTTGTTCATGGGCATCGGCACGATGGCGGATATCTCCTTCATCTTGGCGCGTCCCTGGGCCTCGATCACGGTTGCGATCTGTGCGGAACTCGGCACCTTCGTGACGCTGATCATCGGCTACTACATGGGGCTGTCCCCGAACGAGGCCGCCGCTGTCGGCACGATTGGTGGCGCGGATGGTCCTATGGTTCTGTTCGGCTCGCTGATCATGGCCAAAGACCTGTTCGTTCCGATCTCGATCATCGCTTACCTCTATCTGTCGCTGACCTATGCGGGTTACCCCTACCTCGTCCGCTGGCTCATCAAAGAAGAGCACCGTGCAATCGAAGTCGAATACGATTTCCCGGACGTGACGCCGCAAGCGAAATTCACCTTCACCGTTGCTGCTGCTGGTCTGCTGTGCCTGCTGCTCCCGGTGGCCACCCCGCTGATCCTGTCCTTCTTCCTGGGCGTTGCGATCAAAGAAGCCGAAATCGAGCCCTATCAAAAACTGCTCGAAAACACCGTGACCTATGCTGCGACGCTGCTTCTCGGCCTGGTTCTCGGCGTGCTGTGCGACGCTGGCACCCTGCTCAACCCGCAAGTGGCTGTGCTCGTGGTCCTCGGCATCACCGCTCTGGCGATCTCGGCTGTGGGTGGCATCGGCGGCGGCTACCTCGTGTGGAAGCTCTCGAACGGCAACTACAACCCCGTCATCGGTATCGCTGGTGTGTCCTGCATGCCCTCGACCGCGAAGATCGCCCAGCGTGAAGCCTTCGCTGCAAGCCCCCACGCCATGATCATGCCGCTCGCCATGGGCGCCTCGATCTGCGGTGTCATCGTCTCGGCCATCGCCGTGGGTGTGTTCGCCTCGACCATCGGCCTGGTGAACTAACAAAGAACCGGCAGGAGCAACCATCATGACCATGCATAGACATCCCATCCAAACCAGCACCCCGGCCCTGACCCGCTTTTCGCGACTGGAACGGACGCAGGGGGGCGTCGGCAGCGCGGTCTTGTTCCTGCCGGTCGTCGATTCCACGAACCGTCGCCTTGCCGAAATGGCCCGCGAACCGATGCTTTCTGGCACCGTTCTTGTGGCCGACCATCAAACGGCAGGGCGCGGCAAGGGCGACCGCCCGTGGATTTCGCGTCCCGGCACCGGGCTGATCCTCTCGGTGCTTCTGCGCCCGGCGCGGCCGGTGGAAGAGCTGGCGCAAGTCACGCTTGTCACCGCCGTCGCCGTGGCCGACGCGATCGCCGCCGCCTCCGGGCTGCGTGCCGAAATCAAATGGCCCAACGACCTGATGGTGGGTGGGCGCAAATTGTGCGGCATCCTGTGTGAAATGGTCCTGACGCCCGAGGGCGAGCTGGATCACATCATCGCCGGGATCGGCATCAACGTTCAAAAATCCGACGACGATTTTCCCGCCTTCTTGCAAGGTATCGCCACCTCGATCGAAACCGAAACCGGCAAACATGTGCATCGCTATGATCTGCTGGGCCATCTGATCGACAGCCTCGAAGCGCGTATGACCGAATGGGAACGCGAAGGCTTTGAGCCCGCCCGCCAAGCTTGGAGCGCGCAATCGTGCACGCTTGGCCGTGAAATCGTCCTGACCACCGCCGGCGCTCCGTTGCGCGGCATTGCCACCGCGCTGGAAGCCGATGGCACGCTGACGCTGCGCGATGCGCAAGGCCAAAGCCACAACGTCGTCTTCGGCGAAATCAGTTCCCCCCCGGAAATCACCACTCACGGCGCCTTTCCGAGGACTGCACCTGCAAAGGAGGAAAACGAAAGCAAATGACCCATCACGACACGCGCAAGGATTGGCGCACGCGATCTGCGGATACCGCAGCGCGGAAAGAAGCGGCCGCGCCGCTCTTCGCCAAGGGCAAAGAAGTGCTCGCCAAAGATACCGTGGCTCTGCTGGAAGCAGTGATCCGCGCAGGTGACATCGTCAACATCGAAGGCAACAACCAGAAGCAAGCTGACTTCTTGGCCGAATGCCTCAACCAAGCGGATAAATCGAAGATCCACGATCTGCACATGGTGCAATCGGCGGTGCCGCTGAAATCCCACCTCGATCTGTTTGAAAACGGCATTGCGAAGAAACTCGACTTTGCCTTTGGTGGCCCGCAAGCTGGCCGTGTGGCCGAATTCATCGGCAACGGCAAAATCCAACTGGGTGCGATCCACACCTATCTGGAACTGTTCGGCCGTTACTTCCTCGACCTGACGCCGCGCGTCTCGCTCGTGTGTGCCTATAAAGCCGACCGCAAAGGCAACCTTTACACCGGCTTCAACACCGAAGACACGCCGGTCATCGTGGAAGCCACCAAGTTCAAAGACGGCATCGTGATCGCACAGGTCAACGAAATCGTCGACGAACTGCCGCGCGTCGACATTCCGGGCGACTGGGTGGATGCGGTCATCGAATCGCCCAAGCCCTTCTTCATCGAGCCGCTCTTCACCCGTGACCCGGCCAACATCACCGACAACCAGATCCTTCTGGCGATGATGTGCCTCAAGGGCATCTACGGCGAATACGGCGTCACCTCGATGAACCACGGGATCGGCTTCCTGACCTCGGCCATCGAACTGATCCTGCCGACCTATGGCGCGGAACTGGGCCTGAAGGGCAAGATCTGCACCCATATGATCATCAACCCGCACCCGACCATGATCCCCGCGATCGAAGAAGGCTGGGTCGAGGCGATCCACTGCTTCGGTGGTGAGTTGGGCATGGAAGATTACGTGGCCTCGCGCCCCGACATCTTCTTCATCGGGCCCGATGGCACGCTGCGCTCGAACCGCGCCTTTGCACAAACGGCGGGTCACTATGCGGCCGATATGTTCATCGGCGGCACGCTGCAGATCGACAAATACGGCAACTCCTCGACCGCGACCGCGGGCCGTGTGGCTGGTTTCGGCGGTGCGCCGAACATGGGCTGCGACCCGAAAGGCCGTCGTCACCCCTCGGGTGCGTGGCTCAAATGCGGCGAAGAACTGCCCTCGCTCGACACGCTCACCGGTTCGGTGCCGCGCGGCAAGCGTCTGGTGGTGCAAGGGGTCGAAACCTTTGGCGAAGGCCGCAAACCGGTGTTCGTGGACGAGCTCGACGCTTGGAAACTGGCGAAGAACGCGAACCTCGATATCCCGCCGGTGATGATCTACGGCGACGACCTGACCCACATCGTGACCGAAGAAGGCATCGCCTATCTGAGCCGTTGCAAAGACATGGAAACCCGCATGGCGGCGATCCGTGCCGTGGCTGGGTTCACCGATATCGGTCTGACCGCGAAACCTGAAGAGACGAAAGCCCTGCGCGAGGCCGGCATCGTCAAGACCCCGTCCGATCTGGGGATCGATCCTTCGCGTGCGACCCGCGACCTGCTCGCGGCGAAGAACATGCGCGATCTCGTGACCTGGTCCGGCGGTCTCTACAACCCGCCCGCGCGTTTCCGCAACTGGTAATGGAGGCTTGAAACCATGGCTTTGCATACCCTCGAGCTGACCCTCGAACCCGCCGCAGCCGCCGGCCCGGTGAAAGCGCCGACCCATATCGGCGTCACCGGCTCCAGCGATCTTGAAGTGCTGATCCAGCCCGAAGCGCTGGACGGCAAGGTGGCGGTGAAACTCGTCACCCCGGTCACCGGCTTCGATCCGTTGTGGGAGCGCGTGCTGCGCAAGTTCATCGACGAAACCTCGCTGTCCGATACCCGGATCGAGATCAATGACAACAACGCCACCCCGGCCGTCGTGCTGCTGCGCCTGCATCAGGCCTTCACGGCAGCGAACGCGGCCTGAGGCGGAGGGCAAACGAATGAGCAATTGGCAAAATCTTCAACCCCGCAGCTTCCTTGAAGCCAGCGCGCGTGACCGGGCCCTTGGCCTGGTCGACGAGGGCAGCTTCACCGAGCTTGCCGGTCCGTTCGATCGGGTGACGAGCCCGCATCTTGAGCTTCTGGGGGATGCCGTCGCCTTTGACGACGGGATCGTCACGGGCATCGGGCGGATCGGCAAGACCCCCGTGTTCGTGATCTCGCAAGAAGGCAAGTTCATCGGCGGGTCCGTGGGCGAAATCGGCGGTGCGAAGATGGTCAACACCATCAAACTGGCGATCGAATTCCACGATGATCTGGTCGCCAAACATCCCGACCTGACCGACGAGGAAAAACCCGTTGTGGTGATTTCCTTCGAAACCGGCGGTGTGCGTTTGCACGAAGCCAACGCTGGCCTTCTGGCCCATGCCGAAGTCATGGACCAACTGCAAAAAGCGCGCGGCAAGGTTCCGGTGATTGCGGTCATCGGCTCCAAGGTCGGCGGCTTCGGCGGCATGGGCTTTGTGGCGGCAGCGACCGACGCGATCATCATGAGCGAGTTCGGCCGTCTTGGCCTGACCGGCCCGGAAGTGATCGAGCAGGAAATGGGCAAGGAAGAGTTCGACGCGTCGGACCGCGCCCTTGTCTATCGCACCACGGGTGGGCGTCACAAATACATCATGGGCGACGCTAACTTCCTTGTGCAGGACTCGATCGAAGCGTTCCGCAAGCAAGTCGTCGAACTGGCGCCGCTGCCGGTGTCCGACTTCGAGGCGATGCGCCGCATCGGCTCGCCCGAGACGGTCGAAAAGCAACTGCGCTTGGTGGCTCTGGCCGCTGAAATGCAGCCGCAAGACGCCGTCGATGTTTGGGCCAAGGCGGGCAATGAGAACGCCGCCGGTCTGCTGGACGTGCCCTTCGCGGAATTCATGAGCACCGTCAAACGGCTCGCCGTCTGACCCCCGCAACACAGGAGAAAATCATGGAGATGCAAGAAAGCATGATGGGCCGGGGGCGTGAGGCGATCGATATGATCGTGGACCCCGAGTCCTTCCAAGAAAACACCGTTGGCGCGCAAAGCTTCGACGATCCCGAATTCGGCCCCGGCGCCGTTGTCGGGACCGCCACGCTGGACGGCAAAACCACCACGATCATCGCGTCGGATGGCAATGCCTTCAACGAGAAGTTCCCGGTCGTCTATGCGGGCATCATCGGCATGGAAGAAGGCTACAAGATGGCGCAGGCTGTCTATGCCTCGATCGCGGCCGATGCCGAAAAGCCGCTGGAAGAAAAGCGCGCCTTGGTGCTGATCGTCGACACCCCCGGTAACGGTCCGGGCAAGGTCGAAGAGATCTTTGGCATGAACAAGGCGACGGCGGCCTATCAGCTTGCGCTGGCCGAGGCCCGTCTGAAAGGTCACGCGATCATCGCTATGGTGATTGGCCGCGCGATCTCTGGCGCCTTCTTGTGCCACGGTCTGCAAGCTGACAGCATCGTTTCGCTTGATGCGAACTATGGCACGATGATCCACGTGATGCCGCTGACCTCGGTTTCGCGGATCATCAAGAAGCCGCTCGAAGTTCTTGAGGAAATCTCCAAGGACAACGCCGTCTTCGCCGCCGGTCCGCGCTTCTTCTACTCGCTCGGCGGTGTCGGCCTGATCGTGGATCACGTCGATGGCATGCGCCCGGCGATCATCGATCGCGTCGCGGAAGTTCAAAAAGCGAAAGCCGAAGGCAAACAGGACACGCTCGGCCCCTGGGGTCGTGGTGCGCTGGGCGCCGAGCGCGGTGGCCGGGTCGAACGGCCCAAAGTCATGGCGCTGATGAACGAGGAATTCGCGGCGGTCGCCGGGCAATACGCCCCCGCCCGCTGAGAATTCGCAAAAAGAGCCTGAAGGAAGTCAGATATGTCGGACGAACTCAAAGCGATCGAAGACGCCCTCGAAGTCTTCGGCTCGGCGCCGACCCTTGCAGACATGCCGCGCCGCTCCCTCTCCGACAAGGGCATTCATGGCCCTACGGCAGCGCATGTCATCGAGGAGGTGCATACTCCGTTCAATCTGGCCTATCTGACCTTCACGACTGGCTCTTCAGCCTTTCAGACGATCGTTGGGGTTACATACGCGGAACTCCCCGACCGCAGCGCCGTTGCCCGCGAGCTGTTTGAAAGGCTGAACCTAGAGGGGGGGGCACGGATGTTGGTCACCTACCCCCCCCTCGTCAATGTTTTCTCGAAACAGGCGCTCGACGATTGCGGCGTGGAATGGAGCCACCTGCTGCGCTCCAGCCGCGATGCGCTGATCGTGGCCGCCTGCCGTCAGGCCCCGCAGGTGATCTTGGGCGAATCCTCGTTCCTGCGCGCCAGCCTTGAACAGGTTCTGGCATTGGGTCTGAAAGACGAAATGCCCAAAGGCTGTGTTCTGCTGTGTGCGGGCACGCCGCTGGATCAGGAACTGATCCCGGTCGCCGCGCAATTCGGCTATTCCGTGCACGACCTTTATGGCTGTCAGGAATTTGGCTGGCTGGTGCTGGATGGCGTGCCGCTGCGCCCTGATGTGTCGCTTGTGCCCTCGCCGCGCGGCGAAGGCTGGCGCGAACTTGTGGTCGGCGGTCTGCCGATGGGCGACAGCTTCCTTGTGTCTAGCGCAGGCCATGTGTGCAACCGGGCGGGACAGATCATCACCTATCGGCGCGAACGCACTTACCCGGAATATGAGGTCGTCGTGACCCATACCACGGCCAGCGCCGCCGATACGATCGACAAGGCCGCGCGCACGATCCTGCGCATCAAAAGCCGGGTGGTGAAAGTGGCCCCAGATCTGGTGACCGGGGCCGAAGCGACCCGGTTGGAACTGGTGCCCGGTGCCGTCGGTGCGGCCGATGATACGGCGGAAAAGATCGTGATCGAAGGCCCACAGGCCACAACGCTGTTTGACGCGATGGTGACCGCGCAGCGTGAAATGAGCCGGACCGCGAAAACCGATCCTGCATGGGTGAAGAGGCGCTAAAAATGCTGCAGACACGTCATACCCTCGCCTATATCGAAGACGCCGCGCGCGAAACTTTGTTGCCCGCGCTGCTGGCGGCCCTTCCGGCGCCGATGCGCTATTCCGACATGCAAGACCTTGTGACCGAGGTTTTCATCGAAGACCGTATTCCCGGGATCGTGTGCCGTCCCACCGGTGCCGTGCCGGAAGGCGGTGGCCAGCTTGGTTTTGCCTTCCCGTTCCGCATGGGGGCCGCGCGCGTGCGTTCCGCCGTGCCAGTGGCGGCGGGGCAGGTCACTTCTTACGTCACCCCGTGGGAGGTGATGGCGCTGGCGCAGATGCTGGGCGATACCGCCCATCCGGTGATCGCGGCGCTTGAGGATATCGGACATCGCACCGGCGTGCAGATCGGGCTGATCGGCTCGTTGGCGATGAAGATCGTCACCGGTCTGGGCTACCTGCGCCCCGATTCCGATATCGACATCGTGTTGCGCGCCGAAGACCCGCTCATGCTGGAGGCGGCGCAAGCGGATTTGCAGATGCTCAGTGCCCGCACGGGACTGCGCATCGATGCAGAAGTCGTGCTGCCCGAGGGCACCGGCGTCAAACTTTCCGAACTCTTGTCGGCCGCCGATGCGGTGCTGGGCAAGACGATTTCGGGTGTAGAATTGATTTCGCGCAATCGATTGAGCGAGATCATGTCGCTGCGGCAAAATAGCGTTATTGCCGGGTGAAAGAAGCATAACCCCAAGAAGCAAGCCAAAGGAGAAGGCTATGGATGTGAAAGTGAAGATGCCGTCGGTCATCATCTCGTTGGAAGTCGCCGAAGGCGCCACCGTGACCAAAGGTCAAAACGTGGCGGTCATCGAAGCCATGAAGATGAAAAACAACACCCCGGCGCCCTGTGATGGCGTGGTGAAGTCCATCGCGGTGCAGGTCGGCGACCGTGTCAAACCCGGCGCGGTTGTCATGACCATCGAATAACAGGATTGGCCGGGGGCGCAGGGTCGCGCCCCCGGCCATCCACGTCTCAAGGAGGACAAGCAATGCTTATTTACGGTGTCGCTCTGATGAGCGGCTGCATGATCGTCGGGACTTTCCTGGGTTACCTCGTGGGGAACCTTGTGGGGATCTCGGCAAACATCGGTGGTGTCGGTATCGCCATGCTTTTGCTGGTGATCGTGTCGCGTTACCTGATGGACCGTGACCAGCTTTCGAAGCTGGCCCAAGACGGGATCAAATTCTGGTCGGCGATGTATATCCCGATCGTGGTCGCCATGGCTGCCAAACAAAACGTGCTGGCCGCGTTTGATGCGGGCGCGCTCGCCTTCATCGCCGGGCTCGGCTCGGTGCTCGCCGGCTTCTTGCTGATCCGTCCGATTGCGGCGCTCAGCCCGAAATCGGCCCCCGAAAACAACGCTGCGGAGTAAGATAGATGTTTCTTGATATTCTGAACACCGCGCTTGGAAAATACCCGTTGGTTCTGGCCTTCGCTTGCGTTGGTCTGATCATGTGGGTTGCTTATGCACTCGGCAAACTGACCAACAACCGTGTGCATGGTTCGGCCATCGCCATTCTGATCGGCCTTATCCTTGCTTACATCGGTGGTGTGCTGACCGATGGCAAAAAAGGGATTGCCGATATCACCCTGTTCTCCGGCTTCGCCCTGATGGGTGGGGGCATGCTGCGCGACTTCGCCATCGTGTCGACCGCTTTCGGTGTGAAACTTGAAGAGCTGAAAAAAGCGGGTCTGCCGGGCGCCGTCGCCCTGGTCGTGTCGGTGATCATCGCCACGGTGCTCGGCTCGCTGGCCGCTTATGCGTTCGGCTATACCGATCCGGTTGATATGGCCACGATCGGTGGCGGTACGGTGACCTTCATCGTCGGCCCGGTGACCGGTGCGGCGCTGGGCGCTTCGTCGGAAGTGATCGCGCTTTCGGTGGCTGCGGGCGTGGTGAAATCCATCGCCGTGATGATCCTTACCCCGTTCCTCGCCAAAGTGGCTGGTCTGGATAACCCGGCGGCGGCGGCTGTCTACGGTGGGTTGATGGGCACCACAAGCGGCGTCAGCGCGGGTCTGGCGGCAACCGACCCGAAACTGGTCCCTTATGGTGCCCTGACCGCGACGTTCTACACGGGCTTTGGCTGCCTCGTGGTGCCGTCGGTCGGCTACATGGCCATCCTCGCCCTGTTTGGCTGATCTCCGGCAAGAGCTCTCAAACAGACACATATGAAATCATGCAACCTCTCGTGACCTAGGCCGACAAGATGATCCGTTCAAGTGTTGGAAATGCGTTCGCGCGGTTGCATGGTGCCGCAGGCAGTGTCAGCGTCCCTTCGCTGCCTGCGGCCCCCGGTGCTCAAACCGGGATTGAAATCTCTGATGTCTCGCACCGGTTCGGCGATACCGAAGTGCTGCGCGACATCACCCTTTCCCTGACCGAAAAGCGGATCGCCATCGTCGGGGCCAATGGCTCTGGCAAAAGCACCTTTTCACGGCTTCTCAATGGCTTGCTGGTTCCCGATACCGGCAGCGTCCTGATCGACGGCCTGTGCACGGCAAAAGCGGCCAAGGCCGTGCGCCGCAAGGTCGGCTTTGTCTTTCAAAACCCCGATACCCAGATTGTCTTCCCAACGGTTGAAGAAGACGTGGCCTTCGGGCTCAAGGGGTTGGGGCTGTCGGCGCCAGAGCGCGCTGCCCGCGTCAGTGATGTGCTCGCCCGCTATGGGCTTGAGCCGCTGCGCGAGCGCCCCGCCCACAAACTTTCGGGCGGGCAAAAACAACTGCTGGCCTTGGCTGGCGTTTTGATCACCAATCCCGATTACGTGGTGTTCGACGAACCCACGACCTTGCTTGATTTGCGCAATGCGCGCTTGGTGGGCCGGGTGATCGAGGCGCTGACGCAAACCGCGATTGTCGTCACCCATGACCTGCCGCTGATCGATGCGTTCGAGCGGGTGCTGGTGTTCGAGGGCGGCCGCATCGTGGCCGATGACGAACCCTCCAGCGCGCTTGCCAATTACATCCGGCGGATGCGATGACGGGCGGCTCGATCTTGCATCGGGCCCCGGCGGGGCTGAAGCTGGCCGCGCTTGCCATGGCGGGCAGCGCGGTGGTCCTTGTGCCCGACTGGCGGGTGATGGTCGACCTTTTCTTGCTGGTGGCCTTGGGCTTTCCGCTGGCGCGATTGGGGCGCGGTGCGCTGCGTGCGCAGCTGCGTCCGCTCATGCCGATGCTGGTGTTACTCTTTTTCACGCAAGGTCTGCTCGCCTCGTGGGAAATGGCGGCGCTGGTCGTGGCGCGGATCGCAACGTTGGTGTTGATGGCCGCGCTTGTCACCTTGACCACCCGGAGCGAGGCGCTGATTGCCACGGTCGAAACGCTGCTGCGCCCGCTGGCGCCCTTGGGCGTCAACCCCGGCAAGGTCAGCCTCGCCTTTTCGCTGGCGCTGCGCTTTTTGCCGGTGATCGCCGAAGAAGCCGAGCGGGTGCGCGAGGCACAAACTGCGCGCGGGCTTGGCCATTCCCCGTTGGCGCTGGCGCTGCCCTTGATCGTGCGCGTGCTCAAGGCCGCCGAGGATATTGCCGATGCCATTGATGCGCGGTCGGGGCATGACGACCCGAGCCTGCGCCCCCACCCCGAAACCGCCCCCGCGCCCGGGCGGCGGTTCCTCTTTAGAAGTGTGAAGGAACAAGTCTGATGTCACCGCAGCCGATCAGCACCCGAGATATCGTCTACATCGCCCTGTTCGCAGCCCTGACGGCGGCGCTGGCGCTTTTCCCGCCGATCACCCTGCCGCTGATCGGGGTGCCGATCACCGCGCAGTCGATGGGGCCGATGCTGGCCGGTGCGATCTTGGGCGCGCGCCGAGGGGCCTTGTCGATCCTGCTGGTGCTGGCGCTGGTGGCGATTGGCCTGCCGATCCTGTCGGGCGGGCGTGGCGGTCTGGGCGTTTTTGCCGGGCCGACTGTCGGCTTTTTGCTAGGCTGGGTGGCGACCGCCTATGTCGTCGGGCTGCTGCATGAACTTGGCTGGAACAAGCTGACGCTGTTCAGCTCTTTTGCCCATGCGATGATCGGCGGCATCATCGTGCTTTACGCCATCGGCATTCCGGTGCTGGCGGTTCAGGCCAGTTTGTCGATAAAGGCTGCGACGATGGCTTGCCTTGCCTTTATTCCGGGCGATTTGGTCAAAGCGGCCCTGACGGCGGTGATTGCGGTTGCGATCAAACGCGCCCATCCGATCATCGGGACCCGCCGGGGACAGACCGCCTGACGCGCATCACCGCGCCGGAACCTGCTGCGGACGGGCCCCATGGATGGGCCCGTCCGTTCACGTTTGCATGGCCCAAAGGGCACAGGAGCCACCATGAGTTTTCTCAGACGTCTTGGCATCGACACCTACATGCTGCTGTTGATTGGCATGGTTATTTTGGGGGTGATCGTCCCCGCACAGGGCTTTGCCGCCGCAACGTTGAAGCAGGTGACCTATTGGGCGGTTTCGCTGCTGTTCTTGCTTTATGGGCTTAAGCTGGATCCGTCCTCGGTGCGCGCCGGTTTTCTGAATTGGCGGTTGCAGGGACTTACGCTGATCGCCACCTATGCGATGTTTCCGCTGTTGGGGCTTGGCTTCGCGCAGGTCTTTGGGCCGGTGCTGGGCGCGCAGGTGACGCTTGGCGTTTTGTTCTTGGCGGTGCTGCCGTCGACCGTGCAAAGCTCCATCGCCTTCACCAGTATCGCGGGCGGCAATGTGCCGGGCGCAATCTGTGCCGCTTCGGCCTCTAACCTGATCGGTGTGGCGCTGACGCCCGCGCTGGTCGCGGTGATGTTGCAAACCGGCGGCGGCGAGGTGCGGCTGGATGCCGTTTTGCGCATCGGCACGCAGATCCTGCTGCCCTTCATTTTGGGGCAAGTGCTGCGGCCTTGGCTGGGCGCGCTGATCGCCCGGCATCGCCAGCTAACGCTTTATGTGGACCGGGGCTCGATCCTGCTGATCGTCTATGCCGCCTTCAGTGCGGGCACCCGTACCGGGCTTTGGGACACGGTGCCGGTGCCTCGGCTGGCGGCGCTTTTTGGTGTGATCGCGATCTTTCTGGCGGTTTCGATGGGGCTGATGGTGGCAGCGGGACGAGCCTTCCGCTTGCCGTATCCCGACCGGGCAGCGCTGTTTTATTGTGGCTCGACCAAAAGCATTGCGACCGGCATCCCCATCGCTTCGGCGCTGTTTCCGGCGGCAGAGGTGGGGGCGATCGTTCTGCCCGCAATGATGTATCACATCACCCAGCTTCTGATCTGCGCCTTCGTTTCGCAGCGCGCGCGGCGGCGGGCCGAGGCGGCAGAGTAGCACCGGCAAGAATTTTCTGGTCGCCATGCGTCGCAAGATGCATTCTGACATTTGAAATTGTCAGAGTGAGAGGGCGCCATGACAACGGCGGGAACGATTTTGCGGCGCGCGGCTATGGTTTTGGTGCCCGCCACGCTGGGCGTAATGGCGGTGCTTTACGCGGGCAAGCTGACCTCGGTGCCCGAACCGGGCACGATGGTGCGCAAGCCGACATTGGTGCGGGTCGTCACGCTGGAAGAGACCGATTTCCTGCCCCGGGTGATCGGTTATGGCACGGTCACTCCGGTGCGCGATTGGCGTGCGGTCGCCCGGATCGAGGGGGAGGTCGCCGCGCTGGCCGAGGGGGTGGCCCCGGGCCAGATCGTGCCGGGAGGCACGGTGCTGTTTCGCATTGATGACAGCACGATCAAGCTTGATCTGGCGAATATCGAAGCGCAGCTTTCCGCCTCGCATGTGCGCGATCAGACGCTACAGGCGAGCCTAGATCTTGCGCGCTCGGACCTTGATCTCGCGCGGGAAGATTTGCGGCGCCAAGAACAGTTGCACGCCCAAGGCGTGGTGACGCAGGCCGCGCTGGAAACCACCCGCCGCCAAGAGTTGACCACCCGCACCAAGGTGATTGATCTGCAAAATCAACTGGCACTGAATGCGGCCGAACGCGCGGTGCTGCAAACCCAGCGCGCCGCGCTTGAACGCGATCAAAGCTTGGCCGAGATTCGCGCGCCCTATGAGCTGCGCATCACCGCGCTCGAGGCCGATCTGGGCCAGTTCGTCAGCCCGGGACAGGTGCTTTTGTCAGGCGAGGGGACCGCGGCGGTCGATATTGCGGCGCAATTCCCAGTGGGCCGGATCGGCCCGCTGTTGCGGCTTTTGGGCGAGGGCACGCAGGTGACCGATCTCAAGGCGCGGGTGCGCCTGCCCGCCGCCGATCATGCCGTGGTCTGGAAAGCCGAAGTGGCGCGCGTGGGCGAGGCCATCGACCCCGCCACGCAAAACGCCCCCGTCGTGGTGCGTGTCCCCGACCCTTTGGGGCAAAGCGAGGCGGGCAGCCGTCCGCCTTTGCGGCGCAATATGGTGGTGGAGGTTGAATTGTTCGCCCCCAAACGCCCGGCGCTCGTGGTGCCCGCTGAAGCGATCTCGGACGGGGCGGTTTTGGTGGTCTCGGCGGAGAACACATTGGAACGCCGCGCTGTGCAAAGCGGGTTCGCAACCGGTGATCTGGCGGTGGTGACCGGCGGGTTGGCCCCGGGCGTGCAGCTTGTCCTCACCGATCCCGCGATTGCGATGCCGGGAATGGCGGTCAAGCCGGTTGAAGATGCCGCCCGCAAGGCCGAGATCGCCGCGAGTGCGCTTGGACAGGCGGTGCCGACCGCCAAGCCCGGTAGTGGGGGTGGCGCTGGCAAGAAGGGGGCACAGCCATGATCCGGCTGTTTGCCGGGCACCGCACGGCGGCCAATATCGCGATGATCGCGATTTCTGGTCTGGGGCTGATGGCGCTGCCCGCTTTGCAACGCGATACCTTTCCGATCACGCCGCCCTCGGATGTTTCGGTGCGCATCGCTTACCCGGGGGCCGCGCCCGCCGAGGTGGAGACCGGCATTTGCACGCTGGCCGATCCGCTGCTGATGCGGGTTGAAAATCTGGATACGCTGACTTGCCTTGCACGCGAAAACGCCGCCCAGATCACCGCCGAAATGATCGAAGGCGCGGATATGGCGCGCTTTTATGCCGATGTGAAAGACACGGTGGAGGGGATCACCGGCTTCCCCGCCAAGGCCGAGGCGCCGGTCACCCAGATTGTCGAGCGCACCGCCTCGGTTTCGTCCATCGCAGTCACCGGCCCCGATGACCCGGCGGTGCTTTACGCCTATGCGCAGGATCTGGCGGACCGGCTGCGCGCCGATCCACAGATTTCCATGGTCGACGTGAACGGCTTTTCCGACCGCGAAATTGCGGTGGAATTCGATCGCGCCGGGCTGGAGCGGTTCGGCCTTGACATGACCGACATTGGCGCGGCGCTGGCGCGGTATAGCCTTGATATGCCGGGGGGCACGCTGGAGGGCCGGGCGGGGGATGTTTCGATCCGGTTTCTGGGCGAGCGGCGCACCCCCGCAGAGCTTGCGCAAATCCCCATTGCGGGCAGCGCCACCGGCGGGCAGTTGCGGCTGGGCGATGTTGCCAAGATCCGCGCCGGGTTTGCCGAACCCGCGCAGGCCAGCTATTTCAACGGCCAGCGCGCCGCCATCGTTGCTGTGTCCAAGACCGCCGCGCAAGATGCGCTAAAGGTCAAGGCAGCGCTGGATCGCCAAATAGCCCAAGCGGCGGCAGAGGCCCCGGCAGGGATCACTCTGGCCATTTCACAAGATTCGACGTCGAATATCGTCGAGCGGTTGCGGATCATCGGCGTGAACGGGCTGCAAGGGCTGGTCTTGGTGCTGGCGGCGATGTGGCTGTTCTTCGGGCTGCGGATGTCGTTTTGGGTGGCGATGGGGCTGCCGGTGTCCTTCCTTGGCGCGATCTTTGCCATGCAGATGCTGGGCTATACCGTCAATATGATGACGATGGTGGCGCTGCTGGTTGCGACCGGGCTGTTGATGGATGATGCCATCGTGATTTCCGAAAATATCGTGCGGCGGCGGCAGGCGGGCGAAAGCGCGCGCGAGGCGGCCGTAAATGGCGTCTTGCAGGTTGGGCCGGGGGTTCTGGCCTCGTTCCTAAGCACGGCTTTGGTGATTGGCCCGCTGAGCTTCCTCAGCGGCAATATCGGTGCGCTTTTGAAATATATCCCCATCGTTTTGCTGATTACGCTGACGGTCAGCCTGATCGAGGCTTTCTTGATCCTGCCCGCGCATATGCGCCATTCGCTGGATCGCGATATGCGCCCCGGCGCGGTGGGCCGTGCGGTCAATAGCGTGTTCGAGCGGTTTCGCGATGGTGTCGTGGTGCCCTTTGCCGAACGGCTTTTACAGGCGCGCTATTTAACACTGGGCATGGCGATCTTGCTGGTGGCCCTATCGGTTGCACCCTTTACCGGGGGATTTTTGAAATACCAAAGCTTCCCCACGCTGGAAAGCGACACGGTCGAGGCGCGGCTTTTGCTGGTAGAGGGCAGCCCTCTGGACCGGACCGAGGCGCGGGTGGCCAAGGTGGTCAAGGCGCTGACCGAACTGGATGACGCATTCAGCCCCGATCAGCCCGATGGGCAGCGCTTGGTGAAAAGCTATACGATCACCTATGGCACCAATGCCGACAGCCCCACCACCGGGCCGAATATGGCCACGGTCAGCGCGGCGCTTTTGCCTGCGGGCGTGCGCACGACCGAGGTGGGGGCGATCCTTGATGCGTGGAAAAAGGGCGTGGGGCAGATGCCCGATATGGCGGCTTTTCGGATCACCGACAAGGAACGCGGCGCGGGCGGTAAGCCCATCGATCTGCTGTTGGAAGGCAATGATCTAGGGGACCTGGCCACGACCGCGCGCGAATTGCGCCGGTTCTTTCGCGGCTTTGATGGGGTGCGCGATGTGACCTTTGATCTGCAGCCGGGCAAGCCCGAATTGGTGGTGCGCATGAAGCCCGCACAGGCGAACCTTCTGGGCGTGACGCCCGCCGCGCTGGCGGGGGAATTGCGCGCGGCCTTTCGGGGGGACAGCGCGGTCAGCTTTGCCGATGCGCGCGGCCAGATCGATGTGGTGGCACGTCTGGCCGCCAGCGACCGGCGCAGCTTGCAAGATGTGCTGGCGTTGCGGGTTCCGGGGGCGGGGGGCGCGCTGGTGCCGCTGGCGGTGGTGGCTGAGGTTACGCAAACCCGGGGCACTTCGACCATCACCCATGTGAACGGCATACGTGCGGTTTCGGTGCAGGGCACGATCAACCCGGCGGTGGCCAATGCGCGCGAATTGATGGCGGCGATGCGCGCCGAGTATCTGCCCGAATTGGCGCAAAAGCGCCCCGGTGTCAGGGTGCGGGTTTTGGGCGAGGAACAGGATACCGCAACCACCGGCGCCTCTTTGCTTCGGAACATGGCGGCGGGGGCGGCGGGGGTTTATCTGCTGCTTGCCTTCACGATGAAAAGCTTCCTTCGTCCGGTTGCGGTGATTGCGGCGGTGCCGCTAAGCCTGATTGGCGTGATCTGGGGGCATATGGCCTTGGGGCTGCAAATTTCCCTGCCCAGTCTGGTGGGCCTGGCCACGCTGGTGGGGGTGGTGGTGAACAATGCGATCTTGCTGGATGCCTTTATCGGCGCGCGCCGCGCGGCGGGGATGGGGATCGTGGATGCCGGGCGCGAGGCGGTGCGTGACCGGTTCCGCGCGATTTTCCTGACCTCGCTGACAACGGTGGCAGGGCTGGGGCCGCTTTTGTTCGAGCAAAGTACACAGGCGCAATTCTTGCGCCCGATCGTGGCAAGTTTGGCCTTCGGGCTGACCTCGGCCACGCTTTTGTCGCTGTTTGTTACCCCGGCGATGCTGGCGATCTTGGAAGACTTCGGCATGCGCGTCGCCGACCGTGACGCCTAGGCGCCAAAGACAAAGGCCCGCCAAGGCGGGCCTTTTCAGAGAGCCTCAACCGGGGCTCAGATCGCGCGGTCGGTGCCGGTGGTGTCAATCACTCGGGTCGGCAGGCCGATCTCGCCCAGCAGTTCCAAGAACGGGCGCGGCGGCAGATCTTCGACATTGGCCATATGGCCCACATCCCAGACCCCCTTGGCGATCAAGATCGCGGCGGCCACAGGTGGCACGCCAGCGGTGTAGGAAATGCCTTGGCTGCCCACTTCGTTATAGGCGTCTTTGTGATCGGCCACGTTGTAGATGAACACCTCCGCCGGTTTGCCGTCTTTGGTGCCTTTTACAAGGTCACCGATGCAGGTCTTGCCGGTGTAATCGGGCGCAAGGCTGGCCGGGTCTGGCAGCACGGCTTTGACCACCTTGAGCGGGATCACCTCTTGGCCTTCGGCGGTTTTGACCGGCTTTTCGGACAGAAGGCCAAGGTTTTTCAGCACGGTAAAGACGTTGATGTAATGCTCGCCAAAGCCCATCCAGAAGCGCACATCGGCATGGGCGTAGCGCGCCGACAGCGAATGCACCTCGTCATGGCCGGTCATATAGGCTTGCTGCTTGCCGACAACGGGCAGATCCCATTCCTTGCCGACTTCGAACATCTTGTTCGTTTGCCAGGCCCCGTTTTGCCACGAATAGACCGTGCCGGTGAATTCGCGGAAGTTGATTTCCGGGTCGAAGTTGGTGGCAAACCAGCGGCCATGCGAGCCCGCGTTGATATCGACAATGTCGATGCTTTCGATCGTGTCGAGGAATTCATCCTCGGCCAGACGTGCGTAGCTGTTGACCACGCCCGGGTCGAAGCCCACGCCCAAAATGGCGGTCACGCCCGCGGCTTTGCATTCGTCACGCCGCTTCCATTCGTAGTTGCCATACCACGGCGGCGCTTCGCAGATCTTTTCCGGGTCTTCGTGGATCGCGGTGTCCATATAGGCGGCGCCCGTTTCGATGCAGGCGCTCATCACCGTCATATTGACGAAAGCCGAGCCCACATTGATGACGATCTGCGCACCGGTCTTGCGGATCAGTTCGGCCACCGCCGCGCTGTCCATCGCGTCGACCCCATGGCCCTCGAACGTGCCTTGCACTTTCATCGCGCCCTTTTCATGCACCGAGGCGATGATGGCATCGCATTTCGCCTTGGTGCGCGAGGCGATGTGCAGGTCACCCAGTATGTCGTTGTGCTGCGCACATTTGTGGGCAACCACCTGCGCGACGCCACCGGCACCGATGATAAGCACGTTCTTTTTCACTTCTTCTGGCTCCTTTCATGAGCAAGGGAAGGGGGGCGATCAGCCCCTCAGGACAGGGATGTCAGATAATCCTCGTAACCGAACTGTCGAATAAGCTCGATCTCGCCGGTTTCTCGTTTGATCGCGATCGACGGCATGTTCACACCGTTGAACCAGTTCTTCTTGACCATCGTATAGCCCGCCGCATCGGCGACCGAGATGCGGTCGCCCACCTTCAGCGGTTTTTCAAAACGGGCTTCGCCAAAAATATCGCCCGCAAGGCAGGATTTGCCGCAGATCTGATAGGCGTGATCGCCGGTTTGCGGCAGTTTGGCACTTTCGCGATAGATAAGAAGGTCGAGCATATGCGCTTCGATGCTGCTATCGACGATGGCAAGGTTCTTGCCGTTGTCGAGCAGGTCAAGCACGCTCACTTCAAGCGAGGTGGATTGCGTGATCGACGCCTCGCCCGGTTCCAGATAGACCTGCACGCCAAAACGCTCCGAGAAGGTTTTGAGCCGTGCGGCAAGCGCTTCAAGCGGGTAGCCTTCGCCGGTGAAATGGATACCGCCGCCAAGGCTTACCCACTCCAGCTTTTCCAAAAGCGGGGCAAAGTCGCGTTCGATCCGGCCAAGCTGTTCGTCGAACAGTGCAAAGTCGGCGTTTTCGCAATTGTAGTGGATCATCACCCCGGTGATGCGATCGGCCACACCCAAGAGCTTATTCACATCCCATTCGCCCAGCCGCGAGAACGGTCGGGCCGGGTCGGCCAGATCAAACCCGCTGGTCGAAAACCGCGGGTTCAGCCGCAGCCCGCGCTGAATATGCGCCGATTGCGCTTCAAACCGGGTCAACTGCCCAACGGTGTTGAAGATGATCTTGTCGGCATAGCCGCAGGCTTCATCAATCTCGCTATCCGACCACGCCACCGAATAGGCATGGGTTTCCTTGCCGAATTTCTCGTGCCCCAGACGCAGTTCGTAAAGCGAGCTGGAGGTGGTGCCATCCATATAGGGGCGCATGATGTCAAACGCCGACCATGTCGCAAAGCACTTGAGCGCCAAAAGCGCCTTCGCCCCCGAAGCGGCCCGCAAAGCCTCGATCTTGCGCATGTTCGTCAGAATCCGCGCTTCGTCGATCAGGTAGAAGGGTGTCGGAATCATGGGCGCCCCCCCAAAAAAGTGAAGCCGCGATATAGGCCCCTAACCCCTGTGACGCAACAGGTTTTGGCCTTAATCGACGCGCAGACGTTCCTTCGCTACGCCCAGCGTGTAACCCTTGCGTGAAATGTTGCGCACCAGCAACTCGCTGACCAAGGCATTGCCCAAGCTGTCGCGCAGCCGTTTGATGCGCGTGGCGCCTGCGGCTTCGTCACAATCTGCCTCGGGCTTGCCGGAAATCATCGCCTCAATCTGCGCCCCGGTCAGCAATTCGTCATCCATCCGCGCTTCGGCCAGAACCGACAGCGTGTCGATGGCCGCAGGCGTCAGGGTAAAGGCCATCTCGTTCAGCATCACCGCGTTTTCCGCGCGCAGGATGCGCAGGCTTTGTACTTCGATGCCAGAGCGTTGGATCGCGCTCATGCGCCGGTTCAGCCCCGCAATCGTGACCAAAAGCACCAGCGCCGCCACCATCAGCACCGTGGCGAAGACCAGCAAGATAAAGATGATGATGCGGTAAGAGGTAAGCACCTCTGCAAAGGCCGTGCCCGATTGCGCCAGCACCTCCAAAAGCCGCAACTGGCTGGGGTTGGTCAGCGCATCGTTTTGCACGAAAATCTCTTCGACCCGCGCGTTGAAGGCATTGGCATCGGGCAGCGACAAAAACAGCATGGCGGCGGCAGCGGCCAGCGCTACGGCAATCGCGGCCACGCCCCAGATCACGGCGCGCGAGCCGGTTTTCAGCCCCTCAGTAACGGAGGAAGTAGGCACCGGCACTCGCCTTCTTGCTGTTGAGCGTTTCGGGCCCGAAAACGGACACGACATTAAGCAGGGTCCAGCCGCCCGCAGCCAGACGGGGCGACAGAACGGCCGTGGCCGCCGCTTTGGAGCAGGCGCTATCGGGCACCTGCGCGACACCGTAATGCAGCCGCAAGGGATCGTCTTGCTTTGCCTTGTAATCGGCATAGCACTGAGCCTGCGCGGGGGCTGCGGCCAGAAGGGCAAGGGCAAGAAGCGCATGTTTCATCATGCGATCAAGCTGCGCGCAGCGGCGTTGTTATGCAATAGCCAAAGGGGTTTGCGGGTCTTGCTATCGCATAACAGCTTGCTGTTATTGCGTTTCGAGGGGGCTTGGCGCGACGGTCGGACCATACCGAACGCGGCTTGCCGCCCGATTTGAAGGACACGGAAATGATCAAGAAATTCTGCACAGGTTTCACCGCTGCGCTGACCGCTGTCGCCTTGGCGGCTGGCAGTCTGACCGCCACGGTCACCCCCGCCGCTGCGATGAATGATAAGGACAAAGCCGCGCTGGGCGTGGTGCTTGGGATCGGTGCGCTTGCGCTGATCGCCAACAGTCAAAACGACGATAGCCGCGTGCGTCCGAGACCGCGCCCTCAGCCGTATGACGTCCGCCCCGGCCGACGCGATGATTGGCGGTGGGATGATGGTTGGACGAACCGGCGTGATGAGCGCCGCCGGGAGGCGCGGCGCACGATTCCCGAGCGCTGTCTTGTGAACACGGGCGCGCGCAGCACACGCAATGCGCTGGTCGCGGCGCATTGCGCGGCCGATGCCGTGGGTTGGCGCGCCTTGCCGATCAACTGCAAGATCAACCTGAGAAATGATCGCGCGCGTGGGGCCACCCTTTATCGCCGGTCCTGCCTTGAGGATTACGGGTTCCGTATCGGGCACCGTTAAAGCGGCAAAGTTAAAGCGGCAAAAAGGCGAGGGGCTCCCCTCGCCTTTTTCATTGCGCTGTCTCCTGTGACGCGGCACTGGGGGGCATGGCAAACCAACCTGATGACAGTTTTGAAATCGCCGCCCGTGCGCGCGGGCTATTGCGTGTGGCGGGCGTGGACGAGGTCGGGCGCGGCCCGCTGTGTGGCCCGGTGACCGCCGCTGCCGTGGTTTTGGACCCCGCGTATATTCCCGAAGGTCTGAACGATTCGAAGAAGCTGTCGGCCAAACGCCGCGCCGACCTTGTGGCGCAGATCACCCAGACGGCGGATTGGTGCGTGGCCCATGCCAGCGTCGAAGAGATTGATACCCTCAACATCTTGCAAGCCAGCCACCTTGCGATGTGTCGCGCGATTGCGGGGCTGCAAACGCCGCCCGATCATGTGCTGGTGGATGGCAACCGGCTGCCTAAGGCGCTGCGCTTGTCTGCCGAAACGGTGGTGAAAGGGGATGCGCGCTCGGTCTCGATTGCGGCTGCGTCAATTTTGGCGAAACAAGCGCGCGATGCGCTGATGGTGGATTTGGCGCAACAATACCCCGGCTATGGCTGGGAGCGGAACGCCGGTTATCCGACCAAGGACCATTTGCAGGCGCTCCTAGATTTGGGGGTAACGCCCGTTCATAGACGTTCGTTCAAGCCTGTCCACAATATCTTGTGCCAAGCGAAAACTGTAACCCCCTGATTCAAAAAAGAAATTGACGACGAATCAGCTTTGACTCATCTTTAGCCCCATAGACCGGCACAAGCTGGCGACCCACCGGGCAAGACCCAGACGGGCAGAATGAGGCAGACATGACCAAGACCCAATCGCGGAAGCCGCAACCGGCTCTTCCGCTCAATCAGATCATTGCGGGCGACTGCATCGAGGAAATGAACCGCTTGCCCGAGGCAAGCGTCGATCTGATCTTCGCCGACCCGCCCTATAACCTGCAACTGCGTGGCGATTTGCACCGGCCTGACAATTCACGGGTCGATGCCGTGGATGATGCATGGGACAAGTTCGGCTCCTTTGGCCATTATGACCATTTCACCCGCGATTGGCTGGCCGCTGCCAAGCGTATTTTGAAGCCCAACGGGGCGATCTGGGTGATTGGCTCTTACCACAATGTTTTCCGGCTTGGGGCCGAGTTGCAAAACCAAGGCTTCTGGATCTTGAATGACGTGGTTTGGCGCAAATCGAACCCGATGCCCAACTTCCGCGGCAAACGTCTGACCAATGCGCATGAAACGCTGATCTGGGCGAGCAAATCCGAGGGCGCGAAATACACCTTCAATTACGAGGCGTTGAAGGCGCTGAACGAAGGCATCCAGATGCGCTCGGATTGGGTGCTGCCGATCTGCACTGGGGGCGAGCGTCTGAAAGACGATGCGGGCGATAAAGCGCATCCGACGCAAAAGCCCGAAGCGTTGCTGCACCGGATCATTCTGGGCACCACCAACCCCGGCGATGTGGTACTGGACCCGTTCTTTGGCACGGGCACCACGGGCGCTGTGGCGAAGATGCTGGGGCGCGAATATATCGGTATCGAGCGCGAAGAAGCCTACCGGGTCGCTGCCGAAAAGCGGCTGGCCAAAGTGCGCAAGTTTGACCGCGAAGCGCTGGAAACCACCACCTCGAAACGCGCCGAACCGCGCGTGCCTTTTGGCCAATTGGTCGAACGCGGCATGCTGCGCCCGGGCGAGGAGCTTTATTCCATCGGCAACCGCTACAAGGCGAAAGTGCGCGCCGATGGCACGCTGGTCGGCAATGATGTCAAAGGCTCGATCCATCAGGTCGGAGCGCATCTGGAAGGCGCGCCAAGCTGCAATGGTTGGACCTATTGGCATTTCAAGCGCGACGGCAAACTGGTGCCGATCGATCTGCTGCGCCAGCAGATTCGCGCCGAAATGAACTGACGAAATACAAGGTTACCGCCAGCGCCCCGGCCGGACCGGGGCGCGACCTTGCCCCGCCGTTCACTCGGCGGGGTCTTTTTGATTTTCAGCTATCCTCCAGCCGGGCGCGCAATTCGCGTAAAACCGGCAGCGCCATGCGCACCTTCTCGGCGCCGATGTCGCGCACGATGTCGCCAATCAGCGGCATCAAGGTGGCCAGTGCCGCATCGCGCGCCTGCCGCCCGGCGGGGGATATGGCCACGAATTTGCGCCGCGCATCATCCCAATCGGGGCGGATATGCACATGCCCCGCCCAGACCAGTTTCGACAATGTGTTGGTCATTGCGCCACGCGTGACATGAAAGGTCGCGGCCAGTTGCGCGGGGGTGCGTTCCTCGCCGATATGGGCAAGGTGGTTGAGCACGGAAAAATGAGAGATTTCCATGCCTTTGGGCAAAGCCCGGCTGACGACATTACGCGCCAACTGATCGGCCATGAAGACCTCGGAAAACAGCGCGGCGGCCAGCGGATCGGGCATGTCAGGGCCCCTCGAACGCGCGGTCATGGGTGATCGAGGGGACGCGGGCGCGCGCCTCGGCCACCCGGGCCAGATCAATATCGACCAGTGTCACGCCCGGTTCGGTGCCGCCATCGGCCAGCACCTCGCCCCAAGGGGCCACGGCAAGGCTGTGGCCATGGGTGCGGCGCGGCTTGCCACCATGCGCGGCATGGGTGCCACATTGCGCCGGTGCCAGAACGAAACAGGTGTTTTCAATCGCCCGCGCCCGGATCAGGCTTCCCCAATGCGCGGCGCCGGTTGTGTCATTGAAGGCGGCAGGCAGGGTCAACAGATCGGCCCCCGCATGCGCCAGACGCCGGAATAGATGCGGAAAGCGCAGATCATAACAGATCGCCATACCGATCTTGGCAAAATCCGTTTCCGCCAGAACCGCGCGCGCGCCGGGGCGATAGGCATCCGATTCGCGATAGCGTTCCGTGGGCGAGACATCGACATCGAACATATGGATCTTGTCATAGCGCGCCGCGATCTGCCCTTGCGGGTCGATCAGAAAGGATCGGTTGGCAAAGCGGCCATCGGCCTCATGTGTTTTCAGACCCAAAGACCCGATCAAAAGCCAAACGCCAAGGCTTTGCGCCTCGGCGCGCAGCGCGGCAAGGGTCGGGTCATCCTCTTCATGGCACAGCACCGCTTGCTGATGCGCGCGGTCTGACGACAGTAGATTGGTGCATTCGGGGGTGAGCACAAAGCCCGCGCCCTGCGCCGCGGCTTGGCGCATGAAATCGAGCGTCACCGGCAGGTTTTGGGCCGGATCGTCGCCGACGGAAAGCTGAACCAGCGCGGCGCGCATCACTCGGCCAGCATCGGATCAAGCTTGCCTGCCGCCTCCAGCGCATGCAGTTCATCGCAGCCGCCCACCGGTGTGCCGCCAATGAAAATCTGCGGCACGGTATAGCCGCCATTGGCGCGTTGGGTCATCTTTTGCCGTTCCATCGGATCGGCACCGACATCGGTTTCTTCAAATGGGATGCCCTTGCGGATCAGCAGCTCCTTGGCGGCAATGCAATAGGGGCAGGTGCGGGTGGTGTAGATTTCGACGCGTTTCATGAAAGCTCCTTGTTGGGTCCAACGTAAGGGCTTCACGCCTCCTTCGCAACGCGGGCCAGCACAGCAACCGACACCTGCGCCGCTCCTGCGGCCAGTGCCGCCTCGGCACAAGCGTCAAGCGTCGCGCCCGAGGTCAGAACGTCATCGACCACCAGAATATGGCGCCCCTTGATTTTGGGGGCATAGCGCGGGCGCAGTCGGATCGCCCCGGCCAGATTGTCATGGCGCTCAGTGCGGCTGTGCCCCTCTTGGCTGGGGGTGGCGCGGCGCCGCTCGAACAAATCGGGCAGACAGGGCAGCCGTTGCGTGCGTGCCATAGTCTGCGCCAATAGGGCGGATTGGTTGAACATCCGTCGCACCATCCGCAACCGATGCAGCGGCACCGGGGCGACCACCATGCCCGGTTCCAAAATCGGTTGCGCGGCGCGGGCGAGCATGTCGCCCAAAGACGGCACCAGATCAAGCCGATCAGCATGTTTGAATGCCAAAACCAACGCCCGTCCGGTGCCCGAATACAAAAAGGCGGCCCGCCCCCGCGCCCAAGGGCGCGGCGTCCCAAGGCAGTCATCGCAGTGCACGATGTTTTCTGAAATGCCCGGCAGGGGCGCCCCGCAGCAATCGCAGATTGTGCCGGTGATAAACCGCATCTCGCGCCAGCAGGGGCCGCACAAGCCGTGATCGGTGCCCACCGCCTCGCCGCAGCAAATGCAGCGCGGTGGAAAGACGGTGTGCAACAGCGCCGCGACCGCGCGCTGCATCCCGTCTGGTCTCCGGGCTCGAACCGCCTTATCGTCTCGCATCACCATGACCACCTCGCACCACTTAACCGACCGCCCCGCCCTGATCCGAAACCGGGCCCGCGCCGAATGGCGCGGCCTCGAGCTGTTCTTGCACGAAGATGCAGCCGAGGAACTTCAGGAGAGGCTGAACGAGGTTAACAAAAGGTTTACGTCGCCCGCCCTGATCGCGCCTTATGCCGCGCCGTGGCAGGCCGTTTTGCCCGGCGCAAAGCGGGTTTCGGATACGGACGTGCTTGATCTGGAAGAAGGCGCGCATGATCTGGTGGTGCATGCGATGTGTCTGCATTGGGCCGAAGACCCGGTGGGCCAGATCGTGCAGGCGGCGCGCGCGTTGCGCCCCGACGGGTTGTTCATTGCGGTGATGTTCGGCGGTCAGACGCTGGCCGAATTGCGCGCGGCCTTGGCCGAGGCCGAGGTGGCGGTCAGCGGCGGGCTGTCGCCGCGGGTGCTGCCGATGGGCGAGATTCGCGATCTGGGCGCGCTTTTGCAGCGCGCGGGTCTGGCGCTGCCGGTGGCAGACAGTGTTTTGCGGAAGGTCACCTATGAAAACCCGTTGCGGCTTTTGGCCGATCTGCGCGCAATGGGCGAAACCAATGCTTTGGCCGGGCGTATGCGCCATTTCACCCGCCGTGCAGTGCTGGCGCAGGCGATGGCGCATTACGCCGAACATTTTGCCGAGCCCGATGGCCGGGTGCGGGCAAGCTTCGACATGGTCTGGTTGACCGGCTGGAAGCCGCATGAAAGCCAGCAAAAACCACTGCGCCCCGGGGCAGCCTCGGCCCGGTTGGCCGAGGCGTTGGGCACCTGTGAAATCCCGGCTGGGGAGAAACCCTGACTAGCCGAGTTCGTGCAGGAAGTTCTTTGACCACCAATGCACGTCTTGGGTCAAAAGCACTTTCATCAGCGCCTCATAGCGTTCGCGCCGCTCCGAATGTGACATGGCAAGCGCGGTCAGGATCGAACTGGCCATCTGTTCGGTGTCATGCGGGTTTACGATCAGGGCTTCTGGCATCTGTTCGGCGGCCCCGGCAAATTGCGACAACACCAGAACGCCCGGATCTTCGGGGTTTTGCGCGGCGATGAATTCCTTGGCGACAAGGTTCATCCCGTCCATCAAGGGCGTGACCAAAGCCACATGGGAGGCGCGGTAAAGCCCCGCCAGAACCTCACGCGGGACGGGGCGGTTGATGAAGCGCACCGGGGCCCATTGGATATCGGCGAAGGTGCCGTTGATCCGTCCCGATAGGTGTTCGGTCTCTTCGCGGATCTGATCATAGGCCTGCACGCCCTCGCGGGTGGGGGGCGAAATCTGCAAAAGCGAGACATGGCGATGCCATTCTTCATGCCGCGACAAAAATTCGCCGAAGGCGCGGAAGCGTTGCGGCACGCCCTTGGAATAATCCAGCCGGTCCACCCCGATCATCAGCCGCCGACGGTCTTTCACGATGCCAGAGGGCAGGGCCTGAAACTGTTCTTCGGCCAGATCCATGAATTCGCGCGCATCAATCGCAATCGGAAAAGCGGCGATCCGGCTTTGGCGTTGGCCGAGGTGGATATAGCCCGTGCCCAGATCGATTGCCTCGCCAATCTCCACCATCGAGGCCAGACAGGCGCGCACGTCGCGGTCGGCCTGTAGGCCGATCAGGTCGAAGCCCGAAAGCCATTGGCACACCTCGCGCCCATTGGGCAGCACATGCATGGACAGCGGCTCTGGGAACGGGGTGTGCAAGAAGAACCCGATCCGGTTGCCCACCCCCAGCACGCGCAATTCATGCGCCAAGGCCATCAGGTGGAAGTCATGCACCCAAATCCGGTCTTCGGGGTCCAGAAGGGGGGCCAGCATGCGCGCCAGACGCCGATTCACCTTTTTGTAGCTTGCCAGATATTCCTGATGGATATCAACCAGATCGGTGCGGCCGTGAAACAGCGGCCACAGCACCGAATTGGCGTAGCCCGCATAATAATTCTGCTGCTCTTCCTCGGTCAGATCGAAACACAGCCGCCGGAAGGGCCCGCCCTCGATCTCGCGGAATTGGTCCGAGGGGGTATCGCACAATTCGCCCGAGGTGCCGATCCAGATACCGCCAGCCTGTTCCAGTGCGTCCCCCAGCGCGACAACCAACCCGCCCGAGGGGTTGGCCCCGGTGGGAATACGGTTTGAAAGACAGATCAATCGTCCCATCAATAGTCCTCCAAAGCGGCTTTCAGCCAAGCGCGCACCTGATCGGGGGCGGGCAGGCGGTGGCTGGCGGCGGTGACGCCATCGCCCACCTTCACACCAAAACCGCCATGCGCCTCGGCCCAGGCCAGCGCAGGTTCATCGGTCACGTCATCGCCCGCATAAACCGGGCGGCGCCCGGAAAAAGGCGCGATTTGCGACAGCATTTCAAGGGCCCGGTCTTTTGACACGCCGCCGGGGCGCAGTTCGACCGCCATTTTCGCCAGTTGCACTTCAAACCCGGGGTAACGGGCGACCAGTTCGGCGGCAAAGCCTTCGGTCACGCCCTGCAACTCGGGCCTTGCGCGGTAATGCAACCCGCCGCCCAAGGATTTCGGTTCATAAAGCAGACCCTGTTCGGCACAGAAGGCCGCCATTTCGTCTTGCAGCGCCGCAAGACCTTCGGGGCGAACGGGCGCGCGGCCAAGCCCACGGGACTCTGCCCCGTGGCTGCCCACCATCGGCCCGTCAAAGCCCGCAAGGAAGGTTTCCAACTCTGGCAAGGACCGGCCAGAGACGATGGCAAGCGCCCCGCCCAGCCTTTCGGACAGGGCGGTTAGGGTTTTGCCAAGCTCTTTTGGAACAATAATCGCGTCAGGACGGGCTGCGATCTCGACAAGGCATCCGTCGAAATCTAAAAACAGCGCGTCCTGCGCGGGGTCGAGGGCGGGCGGAGCATCTTCGGCTCCGGTCGGATCACTCATTGGCATGCTCCCAACTTAGGTGAGGCGCGACACATTGCAAAGGCGGCATTGACCTGAGCGGTAAACCCATTAAGTCCGGGTCAGGTTTCATCGGAGTGACGACAGGAAAAGACATGACCGAAGAACGGCCAGCACGCCTTGCCCATGCGCCTGCCGATCACCCCGCGGTGCCGCCAGCGCGGATCGGCGTGTTGTTTGCAAACCTTGGCACGCCCGATGCGACCGATTACTGGTCGATGCGGCGCTATCTGAACGAGTTCCTTTCGGACCAGCGCGTGATCGATATTCCCGCGTGGAAATGGCAGCCGCTTCTGCAATTGATCATCCTGTCCAAACGGCCGTTCACCTCGGGCGAGAATTATCGGTCGATCTGGAACGAAGAGCTGGACGAAAGCCCGCTGATGACAATCACCCGCCAGCAGGTGACAAAGCTGCGCAAGGCGGTGGATGCGCGCTATGGCAAAGACAATGTCGTGGTCGATTTCTGCATGCGTTATGGCAACCCTTCGACCCATGATGTCGTCGAGGAAATGGTCGCCAAGGGCTGTGAACGGATCTTGTTCTTCCCGCTTTATCCGCAATATGCGGGCGCCACCTCGGCCACGGCGAATGACCAATTCTTCCGCGCGCTGATGGCGCAAAAGCGCCAGCCCGCCGCCCGCACGGCGCCCGAATATTTCGCAAGGCCTTCATATATTGACGCTTTGGCGCAATCTGTCGAACGTGCCTATGCCGATCTGGAACATCGCCCCGATGTTTTGGTGGCGTCCTATCACGGGATGCCAAGCCGCTATTTGCGCGAAGGCGACCCCTACCATTGCCAATGTCAAAAAACCTCGCGGCTTTTGCGCGAGCGGCTGGGCTGGGACAAGGATGCGATCGACACCACCTTCCAATCCGTTTTCGGGCGCGAGGAATGGCTGCGCCCCTATACGGTCGAACATGTCGCGCGGCTGGCGGAATCGGGCAAAAAGAACATCGCGGTCATTTCCCCTGCCTTCTCGGCCGATTGCATCGAGACGTTGGAGGAAATCAACGGCGAGATCCGCGAGGCCTTCGAGGAAGCGGGCGGCGAGTTCTTCACCTATGTGCCCTGTCTCAATGATGACGATGCCCATATCGCCGCGCTGATGGAAGTGGTCGAAGAAAACCTCTGCGGCTGGATCTGCTGATCCACCCGATTGGTCGCGCGGCGCTTTGGCCTGTCTTTCTCCTTGCCTTGCCGTCTTCCGGCGTTACGCTGACCTTGCGTAAAGAGTGGGCCAAGTGGGCCGGGAGGGGGCAAACCTGCGCAAAGCACTCCAATCCGGGCTGCGGCACGTCGCCGCACGCGTGACTGCCGGGGGCGTCTCGGTGCTGATCCGTTTTTTGACGGCACCGCAGGCGCTTTATACCGTGGCGCTGCCGCCCGGGGTGCAGCGGGTCTATTTTGCCAACCATTGTTCCAATGCCGATGCGGTGCTGATCTGGGCGGTGCTGCCGCCCGAGGTGCGCGCCCGCACCCGCCCCGTGGCCGCCGCCGATTATTGGCTAAAGAACCGGTTGCGTCAGTTCATGGGGCGCGATGTCTTCAAGGTGCTGTTGATTGAGCGGCTGCGCGAAAACCGCAGCGAAAACCCGGTCGAGCGGATGATCGCTGCGGTGGACGAGGGGGCCTCGCTCATCATCTTTCCCGAAGGGCGGCGCAATGAAAGCGATGAAATGCTTTTGGAGATGCGCCCCGGCATCTACCACCTAGGCCAAGCCCGGCCCGATCTGGAATTGGTGCCGGTCTGGATTCACAACCTGAATGCGGTGCTGCCGCGTGGGTCACTGGTGCCGGTGCCGCTTTTGTGCACCGTGGGGTTTGGGGCGCCGATGCGCCCGGGGGCCGCCGAAAGCAAAGAGGCGTTTATGGCCCGCGCCCGCGCCGCGCTTTTGGCGCTTGCACCGAAGGAGGGGCCATGAGCGCCGAAACTTCGGTCAATCTGATTACGCTCTTTGCGGCGGTCTTCGCGGTTTTGGGGCTCGCCTCGGCGGTGGTGCAGCTTTTGCGCTGGCGCTTCGACCCCGAGGGGAACAGCCCGGTCATCGCCACGCTGAATGCCCGGATCGATGGCTGGTGGCTGATGATCGTCGTTTTATGCATCGCCTTCTTGCTGGGGCAGGGGGCGGTGCTGTTGCTGTTTGCCTTTGCGTCGTTCAGCGCGCTGCGCGAATTCTTGACGCTGACCCATCGCCAACGCGCCGATCATGCGGCGCTGGTCGCCTCGTTCTTTCTGGTGCTGCCGGTGCAATATGTCTCGATCTGGCAAGACTGGTATGGCTTCGCCGCGATCTTCATCCCGGTCTATGCCTTCCTTGGGCTGCCCATCTTGACCGTGCTGCGGGCCGAAACGGCGCAATTCCTCACCCGCGTGTCAGAAACCCAATGGGCGCTGATGATCGCGATCTATTGCGTCAGTCATGTGCCCGCCTTCCTGACCTTGCAGATCCCCGGCTTTCAGGGCGACAGCATCCTGTTGATCGTGTTCTTGCTGTTCGTCGTGCAGTCGGGTGATGTGCTGCGCTATCTGGCCGATAAGGCGATCGGCCGGCACAAGGTGGCGCCGCAAGTCTCGCAAACGAAAACATGGGAAGGCTTTGCCGTGGGCGTTTTGGCGGCCTCGGTGATTGGTATGGCGCTTTGGTGGATCACCCCGTTCAGCCCGGCGCAGGCCTTCGCCATGTCGCTGGTGCTGGCCAGTTTAGGCTTCTTTGGCGGGCTGGTGATGGGGGCGATCAAGCGCGATCGCGGCGTGCGCGAATGGGGCCATATGATCGAGGGGCATGGCGGTTTTCTTGACCGGCTCGATTCCGTGGTGTTTGCCGCGCCGGTGTTTTTCCACCTGACGCGGTTCTTTTGGCACGGCTAAGCGTTAGATCAGAACCACCTGAGTGCCGACCTTGGCCAGTTCGAACAGCTCTTCGATATGCTGATTAAAAAGCCCGATGCAGCCGTTTGACGATTTGCGCCCGATCTTGCGGGTGTCATGCGTGCCGTGAATCCGGTAGTAGCGCCAGCCAAGGTAAAGCGCGCGCGTGCCCAGCGGGTTGTCGGGCCCGGCATCGACAAAATCGGGCCAATCGGGGTTGCGCTTCTTCATCGCCGGTGTGGGCGACCATGTGGGGTTTTTCACCTTGCGAACAACTTCTGTGCGACCGCGTTTCGTCAGGTCTTCCGAGACGGGAACCGAAGTCGGATAAAGCTTGTAGATCGATTGATCCTCGGACCAGAAGTGCAACGCGCGCGAGATCGTATCGACCAAGATCGCACCATTGCGCGTGTCCGAAAAATACGGCTGCCAATCTAATTCGCGGAAGCTGGAGATATTGCGCCGCATATTGGTATTGGCGCTTTCCTCATATTGCACCGCGCCCGCGTCGGGGGTTTGGGCAAATACGGCGGGCGCAGCCAGTGTCAGGCCGGTGCAGGCGGCAGAGCCAAGGAAAGAGCGGCGGTCGAGCATCTTGCGCGCATCCGTCATGGGGTGTCTCCGTTCGGGCCGGGCGCGGGGCGCGGGCCGGGGTGATCTGATCTGGGGGCGTGCCCCGTTGGCTTGTTACCTATTGCGCCTTTGTCGCAGGTGCAAATCAAACCCGCGTCAATGCGCGGTTTCACGCAACTGTGGGTTTGCGCGGCCTCAGTGGGCGGTGTAAGGGGGCCAGAACTTCCGGGGGAAAGACATGATCCGCTTAACTGCCCTTTTGATGGCCGCCAGCCTCGCGCTGACCGCTTGCACCACGACTGGCCCGCAGCTTGGCCCCGATGGCAAGCCCCTGCCGAAGCTCTACCGCATTTCCGCCAATGACACGCAAAAGATTCAGACCCGCGTGGTCGAGGCCGTCAACAGCCTGCGCGGCGTGCGTGGCACTCCGCCGGTGGCGCTGAATACCGCGCTGAATGAAGCCGCATTGATCCATTCGCGCGATATGGCGTTGCAAAACCGCCCGTGGCATTGGGGGTCGGACGGGTCTTCGCCGCTGGATCGGGTGGCCCGCGCGGGCTTCAGGGGCGAGTTTTTGGGCGAGAATATCTCGGAAACCTATGAGACCGAGACCGAAACGCTGTCGGCTTGGATGAACCTTGCCGATACCCGCGACGTGATCTTGAACCCCGAGGCGACGCAGATGGGCTTTTCTTGGTATCAAGAACCTTCGGGCAAGATCTGGTGGACGATGGTCACCGGCAAATAAGCGGCCCATCGAGCGGCCGGATCAAAAGGCCCCTGCGCGGGGCCTTTTTGCTTCGCGTCAGGGGAAAATGAAGATCGGCGTGCCCAGCCGGACCATGGAATAGATTTCCTCGATCTCGTCGTCTTTCACCGCGATGCAGCCCGCCGTCCAATCGCGCCCGCGCCCCTTGTTCTTGCCCGCGCGGCCATGGATCATGATATCGCCGCCGGGTTTGCGGCCTTGCGCTTCGGCAAAGGCGCGGTCTTGCGCATTGGGGTAAGACACTTCCAAGGACAGGTGATAGGCGGAATTGGGGTTTTGTCGGCTGATGTAATAAAGCCCCTCGGGCGTCTTGCTGTCGCCTTCGAACTGCTTTTTGCCGACCGGATTGCCGCCCAGCCCGATCCTGTAGGTCTTGAGCACCTTATCACCGGAAAACAGCATCATCCGCCGTTTCGCCTTGAACACCTGAATTTGCGTGACAGGCGGCCCGCTATAGCGCCGGAACTTGGAGGAATCGCCGCCACAGGCGGCCAGAAGAGCGAGGCTCGAAAGCCCCAAAAGAAGTGCGCGACGCTGCATGATCTGCCTGTAGTTTCTGTTTTGTCCAAGCCTATCAGACTTGCCTCGGACCGCGAAGCTTTATGCGCGGGTAAACCGTGCCGCAAGCTCGATATGGGCCGACCAGCGGAACTGATCGACCACGATCATGTCATCCAGCGCAAAACCCGCCTGCATCAGCCGTTCGGCATCGCGCGCGAAGGTGACCGGGTTGCATGACACGTAAACCAAACGGGCAAGCTTGGAGGCGGCGATTTCAGCCACCTGCGCCTCGGCCCCGGCGCGCGGCGGGTCGATCACCACCGCGTCGAACCGGTCGATCTCATCGGGCAGGAGCGGGCGGCGAAACAGATCGCGCGCCTCGTGGGTGACCTTTTTCAGCCCCGGCGCCGTGCGCCAGCCCTTATCCAACGCGGCCAGCATATCTGCCTCGCCCTCTACCGCATGCACCTCGGCCCCGGTCGCAAGCGGCAGCGCAAAGGTGCCGCAACCGGCAAAAAGATCGGCGATCTTGTCCGCGCCCGTTGTCGCGGTGCGTACGAAATCGACCAGTGCCGCCTCGCCCTCGGCCGTGGCCTGCAAAAACGCGCCGGGCGGCGGGGTCACACGCGCGGGGCCAAAGCTTTGCAGCGCGGGGCGGCGCGCGGCCACGGTTTCGCCATTCCAACTGAGCCGGGCCAGATCATGGTCTTCGGCCAAACGCGCCAAGTCGCCAAAGAGCTTTGGCTCAAGTTCCTTGCCGCCCGTCGCCGCGACCTCGACCCCGGCAAGCGACAGCGTCATCGCAAAAGACACCTCCCCCTTGCGCGAGGCGCCCAGGACAGTGGCCGTATGCAGCGCGGGCAGGGCGTTCAGCAGGTCGGGATGAAGGATTTGGCACTTCGGCACCTCGACGACCGTATCCGAGGCGCGGGCATGAAAACCGACCAGACTGCCCTTTTTCGTGCGCCGCCCCGACAGGCTGGCGCGGCGGCGTGACAGCGTGGGAGAGGTTTCGACCGCGCGCACCTGTGCCATGATCCCGCGCGTCGAAAGCGCGGTTTCCGCGACCTCGGCCTTCCAGCGTTCAACAAAGCTGTCAGAGGCATGTTGCAGCACGCAGCCGCCGCAGGCGCGGTAATGCGCGCAGGGGGCTTTGACCCGATCAGGGGCGGGGGTGAGGATGCTGGGCGTTGCCATCCGGCCATCCTCGACGCTGCCGCTGACCACCTCACCCGGAAGCGCCATCGCCACATACACGCGCCCCGCATCGCCTTGTGCGATCCCATCGGCCAGAAGCGACAGGCGGTCAATGGTGAGGGTGTGCGGCTCGGTCATGGCGGTCTCCTTGCGGCCCGCTTAGCGCAAGACCCTGCCCCGGCCAAGCCTATTGCGCCGCCTCGATGGTTTCGAGCGGTTCATCGCCATCTTCGTCTTCATCTGTGCCGATGAACCCACCCGATTGCCGGTTCCAATAGCGCGCATAAAGGCCCTGTTCGGCCAAAAGTTCGCTATGCGAGCCTTGCTCGACGATCCGGCCCTCATCCAGCACGATGATCCGGTCCATCTCCGCAATGGTGGACAGCCTGTGCGCAATGGCCAGCACCGTTTTGCCCTCCATCACCCGATGCAGCGCTTGCTGGATTTGTGCCTCCACCTCGCTATCAAGGGCAGAGGTCGCCTCATCCAGAACCAAGATCGGCGCGTTTTTCAAGAAGGCGCGGGCAAGCGCAATCCGTTGCCGCTGGCCGCCCGAAAGCTTCACGCCGCGTTCGCCCAGCGCCGCATCATAGCCTGTTTTGCCGGTGTGATCGGTTAGACCCAAAATAAACTCATGCGCCTCGGCGGCTTTGGCGGCGGCGATCATTTCCTCTTCTGTCGCATCTGGGCGGCCATACAAAATGTTCTCGCGCGCCGAGCGGTTGAACATCGCGGTTTCTTGCGTGACCATGCCAATCTGGCGGCGCAGGCTTTCTTGCGTGACGCTGCGCAGGTCGTGACCATCAATCAAGACCGCGCCTTTCTCGGTGTCGTAAAGCCGCAAAAGCAGCGAAACGAGGGTCGATTTCCCCGCGCCAGAAGCGCCGACAATGCCGATCCGTTCGCCCGGGGCAATCGTCAGGTCAAGGTCTACGACCCCGCCTTTGTCGCGCCCATAGGCAAAGCTGACATGGTCAAAGCGGATTTCCCCCTGAACCCGTTCAAGGCCGCGTGCGCCCGGCGCATCGGTGATGTCATGCGCAGGCGTAAGGGTGCGCATCCCGTCTTCGACCTCGCCCACATTCGACCACAGCGACATCAAAGATTGCGAAACCCAGCCCGACATTTGCGTGATCCGCATCGCAACCGCGCCCGCAGCCGCAATGTCGCCCGCCGTCGCCTCGCCGCGCCGCCACATCAAGATCGCCCCGCCCACCAGTAAAATCGGTAGCAGGCCCGAAAAGGTGATCTGGCTGACCCGATACCATGTCGAGGTCACGCCAAAGTGCCGCGCCGCGGTCCGGAACCCCTGCATCGCGCCCAAGGCGGCCTGGTCTTCATGGCGGGCATGGGCAAAAAGCTTCACCGTTTTGATGTTGGTGATCGTGTCGACGACCTGCCCGGTGACCATCGCGCGGGCCGAGGCGCGCGCTTTCGACCGCCCCCGCACGTGCGGCAAGAAGGCCCGGATCAACAGCAGGTAAAACACCAGCCAGACCCCAAGCGCCAGCGCGCCAATCGTGTCTATTCCAGCCAAAAGGAAGACCGAGCCAATGATAGAGGCCAGCGCAAAAAACACGGTGCCGATGACTTCGGTCACCACATCGGTGACGGCGCGGGCGGTCTGCATTTGCTTTTGCGCGATGCGGCCTGCGAAATCATTGTCGAAAAAGGTGACAGCATGGCCCATGGTCCAGCGGTGCAGGCGCGAAAGCACCTGCGGCATCAGGTTGGGCGCGACCAGCATGTTCGAAGACCATGTCGAAAAGCCGAACGACGCGGGGCGGATCACCAGATAAAAGACCACAAAGGCCAACAGCAGCCACAGATGCTGGCTGCCATATGTGGCCGGATCGGCACCGACGATGGAATCGATCACCAGCCCCAAAAGCCAGGCCGCGCCCACCTCCATCGTGCCCGCAAGCGCCGAGGCCACGCCCGCCACGCCCACCACGGGCCAAGCGCCGCGCAGGCACCAACGCAGGAAAGACAGCAGGCGCTGCGGGGGTGGCCCCTCGGCGGGTGTGAAGGCGTCGATCATGGGAATTCCTTTCGGCGCCACCATATAGCGGGCCGGGTCAGAAGGAAAAGGTCAGCCAAGGTCGCGCAATAGATCGTCGCGCGTCAGCGTGAAGCCAGAGGTGATCCAGCGGCTTTCAAGGTCGCGCAGCTTCGCCCCCAAGGCGGGGCCGGTGAAGGCGGGCATCAGGTCTTTTGCCTTGATCGGGAAGCTTTGGGCCGCGCCGAAATTGACCCTGTCCCAGCTTGAGGGCGCGATGTCCTGCCCCATCAGGGCGGCACGAATGAGCAACGCATCGCGCGCCGTTTGCGCGCCATAGCGATAGCCCAATTCGGGGTCTGACACGGTCTCGCCCAGTGCTGCGCGCAGCGTTTCAAGCTGCTTGGCCTCGGCCTTGGACAGCCGCAATCTTTCGGCGGCTTCTGCGCCGCCCAAACAGGCCAGACGGCGCAGCGGATCGGGGGCAAGACCCGCTTCGAGATGCACCAAGGGGGCGAGGGCTTTGGCATCGGCGCCGGGCAGAACCTGCGCCAGAACCCCGCAAGCGGCCATCGCCGCAATGGCGGGGGCCGGGTCTGGCGCGGCCAGCAATTTGCGCATCTCATGGCCGATGCGTTCGCGCGAAAGCGTCTCTAGCCCTGCGCAATGTTGCGCGCAGGCGGCCAAGCCGTCGGCATCCATGCCACGCGCGGGATCGCCATACCACGCGGTGAAACGGAAGAAGCGCAGGATGCGCAGATAGTCTTCTTCGATCCGGGCGGCAGGGTCGCCCACAAAACGCAGATGGCGCGCCTGCAAATCGGCCAAGCCTTCGCCCAGCGGGTCCAGCACGGTGCCATCGGCACGCGCGTAAAGCGCGTTCATCGTAAAGTCGCGCCGCGCGGCATCTTCGGCCACATCGGTGGAAAAGGCCACGGTCGCATGGCGGCCAAAGGTTTCCACGTCGCGGCGGAACGTAGTGATCTCATGCGGCTGGTGGTCCACCACCAAGGTCACGGTGCCGTGCTCAATGCCGGTGGGCACGGCTTTGACGCCCGCTGCTCTGGCCAGGTTCAACACGCGCTCCGGGGGCGCATCGGTGGCGATATCAATATCGGAAACCGGCTCAGACAGGGCCGCATTGCGCACGCATCCGCCTACCAAAAGCGCCTCGTGCCCGCCCGCTTCCAGCAGCTCCAGAACGCGTTGCACATGCGGTTCAGTGAGCCAGTCGGCCGTCAGCTTCATGGTGTCAGCCGCTCGGTCAGCCCGCGCAGAATACGTGCCGTCGCGCCCCAGATGTAATAGGGGCCAAGTGGCGCCACATAATATGACCGCATCCCGCCGCGCCAGCGGCGTTGTTCCACGCGAAAGCTGTCGCGCGTCAAATGGGCAAAGGGCACGGTGAAAATTTCATCGACCTCGCCCGCTTCGGGGCGCGGGGTGAAGGGCGCCGTGATCTGCGCCACAACCGGGGTGACCAAAAAGCCGGTTACGGTTTCATGCGGCTCTAACGTGCCCAAAACCTGCACATGGCTGCGGGGCAGGGCGATTTCTTCCTCGGCCTCGCGCAGGGCGGCGGCGACCGGACCCGTATCGCCCGGATCGACCTTGCCACCGGGCAGCGCGATCTGCCCCGGGTGATGGCGTAGATGCGAGGCGCGCTTGGTCAGGTAAAGGCGCAGCCCTTGGGGCGTTTGTTCAAAAGCCGCCAACACCCCAGCAGGCCGCAAGACCCGATTTTCGGGCAAAACGGTTTCTGGGTTGAGATCATGATCTGACGAGGCTTGCCCCGGCCTTGCCAGGGCGGCAAGGATCGGGGCGAAAGCATCAGGCATCATCTGCCTCTTTGGGGGTGCCATCGGGGTTCTTCACCGCCTCGAAACCCAGCGACAGCGGGTCGAACACATAATGCGCGCCGCAGAACTGGCAATCGGCGGTGACCGTGCCTTCGGGCGTGGTCATGTGTCGGATGTCCTTTGCCGAATAGATCGACAGGCTGGTGCGCACCCGTTCTTCGGAGCAGGTGCAGCCGAAATAGACCTTTTGCGGGTCGAAGACGCGCGGCACCTCTTCGTTGAACAGCCGAACAAGCAGGTTGGTCAGCCCGACCGAGGGGCCGGTCAGTTCCATTTCCTCGACCGTGTCGAGCAGCACGTTGGCGCGGTTCCAGTTTTCATCCGCTGCCCCCGACAGAATGTCGGTGTGGCGCAACAGGCCCCCTTCGCCCGTGCCTTCGCGTGCCGCCCCGGCGACGGCGGGCATCATTTGCAGCATTACGCCACCCGCACGCCAATGCTCGCCCTGTCCCGGCTCGGTAGAGCGGCCAAAGGCCAGTTGGAACCGGGTCGGCAATTGTTCGGATTGCGCAAAATAGGTTTCGGCGCAGCGCGCGAGCGAGCCGCCATCAAGCGGGGTCATGCCCTGATAGGGCAGATTGCCCTCGCCTTGATCGATCAACACGGCCAGATAGCCCTCGCCAATTTCGGCAAAGGGATCGGGGGCCTCTTCATTCAGCCGTTCGGCGTCATAGCTGGCCCAAGCGCGGATGCGTGCGGGTGCCCCCTCTTCAACCGGGGCATAGTAATCGGTGGCCAGAATGCGGATCGGCCCTTTGCCGCGGACCTGAAGCGACAGCTTCCAGCGCAGTTTCATGGTTTGGCCGATCAACGCGGTCAAAAGCGCGACCTCGGCCACCAGACCTTCGACGATGGCGGGGTAGTCGTGTTGGCGCAGAACGTCTTCAAGCACGCCGTCAAGCCGCGCGATGCGGCCGCGCACGTCGGAACGGTCAAGCTGGAACGGCAGGACGGTATCGTCCCAAGCGATATCGGTAAGCGTGGTCATAAGAATCCCGGGGGTTTTCGATCAGCCCTTGGGCTGGCATATCGTGCCTATATGGTGGGGGCAACCGCTCGGCCAAGGGGGAGAGGGGCGAAAATGCGTCGTTTCGGAGAAAGAGTGGTGCGTGGGCAGCACTACAAGGCCCGTCCGGGGGCCTATGCGGTGTTGATGCGGGGCACGCGCGTGCTGATCACCCATCAAGAGGAGCCGGCGCCCGAATATCAATTGCCCGGCGGCGGGATCGACCCGGGCGAGGGGCCGCTTATGGCGTTGCACCGCGAAGTTTACGAAGAAACCGGCTGGAGTATTTCGGGCGCACGGCGACTTGGGGCCTATCGGCGTTTTACCTACATGCCGGAATACGACCTCTGGGCGGAAAAGATTTGCCACATTTATCTGGCCCGGCCCATCCTTCGGCGCAGTGCCCCGACCGAAAAGGGGCATGAAGCCTGTTGGATGGAGCGGGAAAAGGCGCTTGCATGCCTTGCAAATGCGGGGGATCGACACTTTATGGCGCGAATCTGGCAAAAATAGGGCCGAATTGCGGTGCAAATTGTCCACAGTTGCCCAACTCAACCATAAATTGCCTATCCATATTAAGTTCACGCTAGCCTAATGGCGTGTTTTCCAGTAATTCATTAAGAAGCAGCAGCATATCTGGCCGAAAAGAGCCGGAAGTTATCGAGGCGGAGCAGTACAATGGTAAAGTCGGTGGACTTTGCCGTCCGTGATTCCATGGGCGGCGTGACGCGGGGACTCGTTTCCGGAGAGGGCGCGAGCGACTTCATTCAAGTGGGTCGCGGGGACGAAGTCTCGCTCAACCTCCGGCGCACCAGCATTCTCAGATACATGCGCGACGGTGACGATTTGCAGATCGCGCTGGTCGATGGTCGCGTGATCACGCTGTCGGGCTATTTCGATGCCGATGCCAAGCTTTATATTTCCGCCGATGGGGAACTGACCCAAGTCACGCTGGAAGATGGCGGCGACGGGGTGATTTACGCCGGTTACGGGCAGGTCGAGGTGATCGGCAAATGGAGCCCGAACGATCAACTGGCCTTCCTTGATGGCGACGATATTCTTGCGCCCGCGGGCGATGACGCGACCGGCATGGCGATGTTTGCGCCGATGGCGGGTCTTGGCGGGCTGGGGGTTGCCGGCGCAGGCCTTGTGGGGCTTGGTGTGCTGAACCCGAATGGTGGCGGCGGCACGGGCGGTGGCGGTGCCTCGGCGATCATTCCGACGGTGGACAACCCCGATGCCGATTATACCCTGACCACGAATACCGAAGATCCGGCTGCGATCGTATCGGGAACGGGCGAACCGGGGTCGACCGTGGTCGTCGTTTTGGGCGATCAGTCGCTGGAAACCACGGTTGACGACGATGGTTTGTGGTCGGTGACCTTCGAGGGCGACAGCTTCCCCTCGGATGGCGACATGACTTCGACGGTCTTTGTGACGGCCCCCGATACCACGCTTTACGAACTGGATGGCCCGGATTTCCTGATCGATATGACGCCGCCGGATGTGGCGCTTGCCAGTGGTGTGCAATCCACCGGGGACATTGAAAATCTTGCTGAATATCAAGATGGCATCACCTTGACCGGCACCGGTGAGGCGGGCGCAGAGATCCTTGTGACGGTGGCCGGGGAAACCCAGACGACCACGGTCGGTACCGATGGCACTTGGAGTGTGACCTTCACCACCAGCCAACTGCCGCCGGGCGAATATAGCGAGGCGGTTGAAGTCACGGCCACCGACCCGCTTGGCAATAAGACGACCATCAATGATACGCTGGTGGTCGACACGGTGCCCAATGATATCGTGATCGATGCGGTTGCAGGCGATGATGTCGTCAATGCCATCGAGATGAGCGTCGGCACGCTGGTGTCGGGCACCGGGACGCCGGGCGCGCTTTTGTCGGTTACGATGGAAGGCGTCACCCATGACACCACGGTGGCCGAAGATGGCACTTGGTCGGTGATCTACACGCCGGGCGAAATGACCGGCGGCACCTATGACACGACGGTTACCGTTACCTCGACCGATGCGGCGGGCAATCCGTCCTCGGCCACCCATGATGTGCATATCGATACTGAGGCCGCCGTGGCCTTTGGTTCCGGGGCGATCACTGCCGATGGCGTGGTCAATGCCGCCGAGGCGGCTTCCGGCTTCACGCTTTCGGGCACTTCCGAGGCGGGCACGACCGCGATTGAGGTGCAGCTTGGCGGGGTGAGCTATGACGTGACGCCGGCTGCCGATGGTAGCTGGAGCGTGAATGTCAGCGGCGCTGGTCTGGGCACGGGCACCCATACCGCGACGGTTACGGCGGTTGATGCAAATGGCAACAGCGCCACGGACAGCCGCGACATCACCTTCGATGTGGACGCGGCGGTTGCTTTCGATGCTGGCAATGTGACCAGCGATAACGTCGTCAATGTCGCCGAGGCAGCTTCCGGCTTCACTCTTTCGGGCACTTCCGAGGCGGGCACGACCGCGATTGAGCTGCAGCTTGGCGGGGTGAGCTATGACGTGACGCCTGCGGCCGATGGCAGCTGGAGCGTGGATGTCAGCGGCGCCGGTCTGAGCACCGGCACCCATACCGCGACGGTGACGGCGGTTGATGCCTATGGCAACAGCGCCACGGACAGCCGCGATATTACCTTCGATGTGGACGCGGCGGTTGCTTTCGATGCTGGTAATGTGACCAGCGATAACGTGGTCAACGCTCGCGAAGCGGCGGGGGGCTTCACGCTTTCGGGCACTTCCGAGGCGGGCTCCACTTCGGTGACAGTTGAGTTGGGCGGCGTGAACTACACGACCACCCCGGCGGCCAATGGCGCCTGGAATTTGGTTGTGAGCGGCACCGCGCTGACAACGGGCAGCTATGTCGCGACCGTTACCGCGACCGATGCCTATGGCAACACGGCAACCGATACCCGCTCGATCACCTTCGACACGGATACTTCGGTGGCTGTCAGCCCCGGTCAGGCGGGCGGTGATGATGTGCTGAGCGGGGCGGAACGTGGCGCCGGCCTAGTGCTGACCGGCACCGCCGAACCGGGCGCAACCGTGCAGGTCGAATTCGAAAGCGGCACGCGCGTCGTGACCGCTGACGCCCGTGGCAACTGGTCGGCCAGCTTCGCCGCAGGCGAAATTCGCACCGGCGATTACACCTCTACCGCGACGGTGACCGCGACCGATACGGCGGGCAACGTGGCCACGACCACGCATGACATCACCGTGGATACGCAGGTCCAAAACCTGACCCATACCACGCCCACGCCGAATGCGCTTTTGGCGGATAACATCGTCAACGCTGCCGAGGGGGCTTCGGGGCTGTTGGTGACCGGCACGGTCGAGCCCGGCTCGGATGTGACGGTGCAACTGGCCTCTGGCAGCATCGTCACGGCAACGGTTCTGGCCGATGGCACTTGGACGGCAACGATCCCGGCGGGCGAATTGCCCGTAGCGGAAACCGACAATGTGCCCCTGACGGTCTGGGCGACCGATGCCTATGGCAACACCATCTCGCAATCGAGCACGGTCGATTTCGACCCGCTGGTGCGCGATCTCAATCCGAATGCCACGGTGACCGGGGATAACCTTGTGAATGCGCAAGAGGGCGCGGACGGGTTCCAGATTGCGGGCACCGTCGAAGCGGGCTCGCAAATCACCGTGGCCTTGGCCAGTGGGGCCTCGCAAACGGTTACGGCCGGGGCGACAGGCAACTGGTCTGTCACTTTCGATAGCGATGATCTTTCGGGTACTTCGGGTACGATGGGGTATGAGGTCACGGCGGTCGATCCGGCGGGCAACACCGATACCGCAACGGGCAGCTTCACCTATGACGTGGAGGCCCCCGACAGCCCCGATATCATTGCTTTTACCCGCAACGCTGGCGCGCTGCTTGGGCTGCGCACCGATCTGGGCGAGGATACCTATGATATCGCGGCGGTCAGTGCGGCGGGCACGGTGTCGGATGTGTCCAATACGGCCACGCTGAACACCTATGGCGGCTATGGCAGCTATGATTTCAACACCGCGGTGCCCAATGGGTCCTATCTGGTGGTGACCGACACAGATGGTGCGGGCAACGACGCCTCGACACTGTTGGTGGTCGATAACACCTCGGCGGTGACGGTGGATCTGTCGCGCAGCGGTCTGGGTGAATTCGACCTTGGGATGATCGATCTGAACTTCGCGCCGCAAGCGGATCTGACGATCACGGAATCGCAATTGATGGAGCTGACCGGGCCAGACCACACGCTGATGATCCAAGGCGATAGCCTTGACGATGTCACCGCGCTGGGGGCGCAGGACACCAATGCCGATACAGTCGTTGGGGGCAATACCTACAGCATCTATACGCTGGGCAACGACGGTGGCACGCTGATCATCGACGATCAGATCCATCTGCAGACCACCTGATCGGGGGTGCAGATGACCCGGACAGGCGCAAAGCCGCTGTTCCGGGCTAGGACACTGGCCCGGATCACCGCGGCGACCATGATCGCAGCAGGCCTGAGCGGCTGCATGGAGGGGACGCCGTTTCCCTCTGGTCGCTCGTCCTTCACGCCGTCGACGATGGGTCTGATGCCGGGCAAGCCCGGCACCACGGCGCAGACATCGGCGATCATTTCCGATCTGTCAGGGCGCGTTTCGGCACTGCCCGCCTCGGGGCCTTATGCGCAAATCTCCCATGCAGTGCTGAGCGATGCCAAAGGCACGGCCAAGGCTGAATTGCGCGTTGCACGGCTGACGGCGCAGGCGAAATCGAAAAATTGGTTGCCGCGCGTTGGCCCGACCGTCACCCTCAATTCGTTGGGCGATTTGGCAACCCAGCTTTTGGTGGAGCAAGTGCTGTGGGACAACGGTGCCAAACGCGCCGAGCGCGACCATGCCGCGGCCGATGTCGAAGTGGCTGCCGTTACCTTATCGCGCGAGATGAACGATACGATCGCGGCGGGGCTTAAGGCCTATATCAACGCGCTTAAGGCGCGCGAACAGGCGGCGGTGGCCGAGCGCTCGGCTGCCAAGATAGGCGATTATAACTATATCATGCGCCAGCGCGTCGAGGGCGGGCTGTCGGACGGGTCGCAGGCGCGGGTTTTGGCGCAGAAGCTTTCTGAAATGCGCGCCACCGCGCAGGCTGACCGTGACACCGCCCAGGCGGCGATGACGCAGTTGCAGTCGATGACCGGGCAATCGCTTGATGGGCTGACCGGCCTTGGGCGGATTGACCTGCCCGAGGTTCTGCCCGATGCGCTGGCGGTGACCTTGGCGCGGGCCGAAGCCGGGCGCACCGAGGCCGAGGCGAAAATGGCCCGCGCCGGGCATCTGCCGGGGCTTTCGGCGCAAGGCACGGCGGGCAGTGGAAAGCCTTCGGTGGGTTTGGCGCTGGGCGTGGAGCAGATGTTGGGGTTTGGCACGCGGGACACGCTTGCGGCGGTTGAAGCCTCGAAAGAGGCGGCATTTGCCCGGGTCGCGAAGGCGAAACAGGACGATGTGCAGGATGTGGCGGCCTTGCGCGCCAAGATGATGGCCCTGCAATCGCGGGCCGCCCGCGACGCGAAAGTGGTCGAAGAAACCGGCGCGGCGCTGGAAATGTTCACCGAGCAATACCGGATGGGCCGAAGAACGTTGATGGAGCTTGTCAACATCTACGAGAATTACGCGCAGATGGCGCATGCGCAGGCCGGGTTGAAATACGACATTGCGTTAATAAAGCTGGAAATCGCGCGCAAACACGGGATATTGATAAACGGGAGTAGTATCTGACAAGGTCTAGGGGTTTTTGGCTGACAGAGTCATAGCGTTCGACATCAACGCGGCCCGTGTCAGCGGGGCTGCTGATGGTGCGCGCCCAAAAACTGCCCCCGCTTCTACCTCTTCCCCGCCGATGCCACGCCGTGCCCGGGCGCGATCTGAGCTTGCGGCGGCCTATGCAGGGCTTTTGGGCGCGCAGGTGCCTGCAGCCGATATCCTTGAGCAAATGCTTTTGGCGGTGGGCGAGGCGACGGCGGCTGTGACCGGCGGCCCCAATGACGAGGTGCAGCCCGAACATATCGCCGCCGTGCTGCGCGTGGCGGGGATGACGGCCGCGGTCGAACAGATTGACCGGCTTTCGCCCGGACAATGGCCTGCTTTGGCACAGATGACCTCGGGCCAGTTGGTGCTGGTGATCGGGCAAGAGCACGATACGCTTTTTGTTTATGACAAGACCTGCCCCGATCAGCGCGCCGAGGTTCCGCTAGAGGATTTCGCGCCTTTCTTTTCGGGGCAGATCATCCGCGCGCGCACATCCTTGCGTCAGCTTGAACAACGCCACGCCCCAGAGGTGGCGCCAGAACATTGGTTTTGGGGCGCGTTCAAGGCGCAGCGCATAGCCTTTGCCGAAGTGGCGGTGGGCTCCTTCTTTGCCAATATCCTGGCTGTGTCTGTCGCGATGTTTTCGATGCAGGTTTACGACCGTGTGATCCCGCATGAATCCGAGGCGACGCTTTGGGTTTTGGCGCTGGGCGCGATGCTGGCCTTGGTGCTGGAGATGGCGCTGAAATTGGCGCGTTCGGGCCTGATGGATCTGTCGGGGCGCAATATCGAACTAAAGGTGCAAAGCCTGTTGATGGACCGGCTTTTGGGCATGAAGGCCGCACCGGGGCGCCGCTCGCCCAGTCAGTTGTTTTCCGCGATGCGGGAATTTTCGTCGGTGCGGGAGTTCTTCACCGCATCCACAATCGGCACATTGGCCGATATTCCCTTCATTTTCATATTCTTGCTTTTGGTGGCCAGTATCGGCGGCAATCTTGTCTGGGTGCTGGCGGCGGGCGCGGTGCTGATGGTGTTGCCTGGGTTCTTGATGCAAAAGCGGATGGTCGAGATCACCAAATCCACGCAAGGGGCTTCGATGCGTGCGGCGAAGCTGCTGCATGAGGCGATCTATGAACATGAGACGGTGTCGACCCAGCGCGGCAACGACCGGTTCAAGCGGATTTGGGAAGAATTGACCACGCTTTCGGCGGTGAAATCCTCTGAAAGCCGTAAGCTGGCCTCGGCACTGACCTATTGGGCGCAGATGGTGCAGCAGGGCACCTATCTGGCTGCGGTGGTGTTTGGCACCTATATGGTCTTTGCTGGCGAATTCACCGTTGGCGCGATCATTGCCATCGGCATTCTGACGTCGCGGACCTTGGCTCCGCTGACGCAATTGGCGGGCACATTGGCGCGCTGGGCCAATGTCAAAGCCGCGCTTGAAGGTCTGGACGCGATTGCCGGCGCCGACCAAGTGCATGCCGAAAGCCGCAGCTATTTGCGCGCCGAAGCGATTGAAGGCGAATATGAGCTGCGCGGCCTAGAGTTCAAATATGAAGCCGAGGGCGCGGCGAATATCGACATTCCCGCTTTGCGCATTCCGGCGGGGCAGCGGGTTGCGATTTTGGGGGCGAATGGCTCGGGCAAATCCACCCTGCTCAAGCTTTTGGCGGGGGTTTACGAACCGGCGGCAGGGCGGATTTTGCTGGATGGGGTCGATATCGGGCAATTGCATCCGCGCGATTTGCGCCGCTCGGTCGGCTATCTGAGCCAAGATGTGCGGCTGTTTTCGGGCACGTTGCGCGACAACCTGAACCTGACCCAATTGGAGCGCGACGAAGAGCGGCTTTATAGCGCGCTGGATTTTGCCGGTCTGGGGCCGTTCCTGCGCGCCCATCCGCGGGGGCTTGATCTGGAAATTCGCGATGGCGGCGAGGGGCTTTCGGTTGGGCAGCGCCAATCGATCGGCTGGGCGCGGCTGTGGCTGCAAGACCCGTCCGTGGTGATCTTGGACGAGCCGACCGCGGCGCTGGATACCACGCTGGAAACCACATTGGTCAGCCGTCTTGATAGCTGGCTGACCGGGCGCACGGCGATCATCGCCACCCATCGCGTGCCGATCTTGTCGCTGACTGGGCGCACGCTGATCTTGCAAAATGGCCGGATGGCGGTGGATGGGCCGCGCGATGCGGTGCTGGCGCATCTGACCAAGGCGAAGGCCGGGGCGCCGCAATGACGACCACGGTCGACCCCACCGCGCTGGTGAGCGCCGCGCGCAAGCTAAGCCTGACAATCTGGCTGGTCGCCGCGACGGTGGTTTTGTTTCTGGCTTGGGCCGCGATTGCCTCGGTCGATCAGATCGTGCGCGGGCCCGGAGAGATCGTTTCTTCCTCCAAGCCGCAGATCATCCAGAACCTTGAAGGGGGTATTCTGGCGCAGCTTAATGTCTCGGAAGGGGAAATCGTCGAACCGGGCCAGGTACTGGGGCAATTGCATGCCACCTCGTATCGCGCGCAGGTAGATGATCTGCGCGCCCAGATCGCGGCGCTGGAAATTCGGCAGTTGCGGCTTGAGGCCGAGATGAACGGCTTTGACGCCTTTGAAGCCAGCCTAGAGCAAGAACGCCTTGTGCCCGAAATTGTAAAATCGGAAAGCGCGCTGCTGGTCGCGCGGCTAAGTGATTTCAAATCCCGCAAGGCGGGGGCGGCGGCGGTGCTGAAACAGGCCAAGGCCGAGCGCGACCTGATGGAGAATATGTATGAAAAGGACATCGCGCCGCTGATTGACGTGACCAAGGCGCGCAAGGGCTATTCGGATGCCGAGGCGCAACTGAATGACATCATCACCAAGGTGGAACTGGAACGGGCGGCAGAATATTCTGATACGCTTGAAAAGCTGGGCACGCTGCGTCAGCAGTTGAAACTGTCGCAAGATCAGTTGGAACGCACGCTTTTGACCTCGCCGATGCGGGGGGTGGTCAACAAGCTTTCGGTGACCACCATCGGCGGCGTGGTGCGCCCCGGCGAAGAGATCATGCAAATCATCCCGCTTGATGAGGAGCTTTTCATCGATGCGCGGATCGCGCCCAAAGACATTGCTAATGTCAAGCTGGGCCAAGATGCCACGATCAAGCTGTCAGCCTATGATTACACAATCTATGGCAGCTTAAAGGGGACGGTGCATTTCGTCTCGGCCGACACGTTCAAAGATGAGCGCCAGCCCGAGGCCGAACCCTATTACAAGGTCACCTTGCGGGTGGATTTGGCGCATCTGACCGAACGCCAGCGCAGCTTTGAAATTCGTCCGGGGATGCAGGCCTCGGTCGAATTGCACACCGGGGAAAAGACGATCCTACGCTATCTGATGAAGCCGCTTTACAAATCCCGCGAGGCTTTGCGCGAGCCCTAACCGACGTTTTCCTTGGCGCCGTCGAATTCGAACAGAACGGCAGAGACATCATCGGCCAAGGCATCGCCGGACAGACGCTGCAATTCCCAATAAAGTGCATCAAGCAAAGTCTGCCCGCGCATATGTGTGAGCGCGCCCAGAAGGCGAGAAAGGCCTTTTTCGGCCAGTTGCTCACCATCGGACAATTCGATCTCGGTGATCCCGTCAGAGCCCAAAAACAGCCGGTCGCCGGGCGCAAGCTGGGTGGTCACGGTTTCATATTGCGCGCCGTCGATCAGCCCGACCGGCAGCCCGCCATTGCCAAGAAATTCAACCGACCCATCGGCGCGCAGCACCGCCGGATGCGGATGGCCCGCCTGCACCAGCGCAGCGCGCCCCGAGATCAGATCGACATCGGCATAGATCAGCGTGAAATAGCTGTCGGTCTGCATTTCCTCTAACACGAGCGCATTGAGATAGGCGGCCAGTTCCGCCGGATCGCGCGCGTCATAGATGCCAAATTCGGTTTGGATCAGCGCGATGTTCTGTTCGGGCGATGACCCCGACAGGTAGCCCGCCAGCCGCGCCGTCATCAGCGCCGATGTGATGCCGTGGCCCGAAACATCAATGCCATAAAGCGCCACGCGCCGCGCATTGATCGGGAAAAACCCGACCAGATCGCCCCCCACATGCCCCGAGGGCCGCAGCGTCAGCGACACCTGCGCATTGCCAAAGCAACGGAAGCGTTCCTTTACAAGGCTTTGTTGGAGTTTGCGCGCCTCTTGTAGATCGCGGTTGATCGAGTCGTAGACCGAGCGCAATTCCTCCAGTGCCGATGACAGCAGCCGGTTTTGGTGCTGCATCGCCTGTTCCATCCGCAAGATCCGCTCGCCCGCGGTCAGCCTTGCGCGCAGCTCGTCGCCATTGACGGGCTTGGCCAGAAAATCATCGGCCCCGCTTTGCAGCCCCTCGGCCACGTCGTTCTTGTCAGATTTGGAGGTCAGCAGAATGAAATAGCCATAGCCGCTGCGCTCCATCTCGCGGAAACGCTTACAAAATTCGATCCCGCTGATGCCGTCCATCACCCAGTCAGACAAAACGAAATCCGGCTCGGTCTGATGGCAGATTTCCAGCGCTTCTTCGCCGCTTTCGGCCTCCAGCACGTCATAGCCGGAGCGCGTCAATTGCGCCGACAAAATGCGTCGGCTCATCCGGCTGTCATCGACAACAAGCACACGCCGTGGCTGCGCAGGCGTGTCACCGCGATCTGTTGTTGGGCGGTCGGGTCGCAAATGGGTCACAAGGCTCACCGGTGTAAAATTGAGGGCAGACTGCGCGATCGGCCTTAAGAAGAGGTGAACAACGGTAAAGATGGAGCCGCTTAAAGCTTCGGCAACCTTTGCGGCGTAGCGTCGGAACCGGTGAAGAAAATGGGGTCCGTGGAGGGCATTATGATTGATTGGGAACGGGTCGCCGAGTTGCGATCCGAGATCGGCGCGGATGGGTTCGCCGAAGTTCTGGAACTATTTCTTGATGAGGTCGAGAACGTGGTGTTGAACCTCGGCCGCAAGCCAGGCAAGCTGGGCGATGAATTGCATTTCCTGAAAGGCTCGGCTTGGAACCTTGGGTTCCGGGCGTTTGGTGCGATGTGCCAAGATGGCGAGCGGCGCTGCGCGGCGGGCAATGCCGAAAGTGTCGACGTGCCCGCGGTCTTGGATTGCTATGCCCGCTCGAAAGAGCAGTTCATGGGCCGCGTGGACGAGTTCCTGAGCGCGGCCTGAGCCAGCTTAAATCAGAAACTCGGCCAAGGCCGAATCATCGGTGATGTCGCGGTAGTCAAAGCCCGCGGCATCCAGCTGCCGGGTCAGCGCATCAAAAGCAGAGGCTTCCTTGGTCTCGATCCCGATCAGCACAGAGCCAAAGTTGCGCGCCGATTTTTTGAGATATTCAAAGCGCGCGATGTCGTCATCGGGCCCCAGCATCGACAGAAATTCGCGCAAGGCGCCGGGGCGCTGTGGCATCCGCAAGATGAAATATTTCTTCAGCCCCGAAAAGCGCTGCGCACGTTCTTTGACCTCTGGCAGGCGTTCAAAATCGAAATTGCCGCCCGAGGTGAGGCACACGACTGTCTTGCCTTTGATCTGCTCGGCCAATTCCGGCAGCACATCCAGCGCCAAGGCCCCCGCCGGTTCCAGCACGACCCCTTCGTGATTGAGCATTTCCAACATCGAAATGCAGATCCGATCTTCGGGCGAGAGAAGCACCTGTTCCGGTTTGATCCAGTTCAACCGCTCAAACGGCAATGCGCCGATCCGCGCCACCGCTGCGCCATCGACGAAGCTGTTGACCTGTTTGAGCGTGACGGGCGCGCCGGCTTCAATCGCTGCGCTCAGGCTGGCGCCCCCCAAAGGCTCGACAAAGCGGAAATCGGTTTGCGGCGCGGTGGCGCGCAGATAGCCGGTGACACCTGCCGCCAGCCCGCCGCCGCCGACCGGCAAGATCACCAGGTCGGGCGCGCGGCCCAATTGATCCAAGATTTCCACGCCGACCGAGGCTTGCCCCTCGATCACATCGGCATCGTCAAAGGGCGACAGAAAATGCGCCCCGGCACTTTGGCAAAACTCTTGGCTCGCCGCCAAGGTTTGGTCGAAATAATCCCCTGTCAGCACAATCTCGACCGCTTCGCCGCCAAAGACTCGGGTCTTGTCGATCTTTTGTTGCGGCGTGGTGACCGGCATGAAGATCGTGCCCTTCACGCCAAAATGGCGGCAGGCAAAGGCCATGCCCTGCGCATGGTTGCCCGCCGAGGCGGCGACGAAATGCGTTGCATCGGGGTTTGCCTCGCGGCGTTTGCGCATCGCCGTAAACGCACCGCGCAGCTTGTAGGACCGGACCGGGGTCAGGTCTTCACGCTTTAGCCAAATCTCGGCCCCATAGCGCTTTGACAAGAAATCATTGCGCTGCAGCGGCGTCGGCTCAAAGAGCGTGCGCAGCGCACGGGTGGCGGCAAGGGCGGCAAGGGCGAACTGGGTCATGGCGCAGATGTGGCGCGGCGCGGCCCCACACGCAAGAGCAAAGCCCTTGTATGGGGCACAATTGCGCGTGGTCAAACCGCGCCGCAGCCCTTGAGAAGCGGGAAAAAACACACTATGCCCGCGCAAACCGCACCTTCGGAGGCTCCCTATGTCCGCTCCCAAGAAAGTCGTGCTTGCCTATTCCGGCGGCCTCGACACCTCGATCATTCTGAAATGGCTGCAAACCGAATATGGCTGTGAGGTGATCACCTATACCGCCGACCTCGGTCAGGGCGAGGAGCTGGAACCGGCGCGCAAGAAAGCTGAGATGCTGGGCATCAAGCCCGAGAACATCCACATTCTGGATGGCCGCGAAGAATTCGTCCGCGATTTCGTGTTCCCGATGTTCCGCGCCAATGCGCTTTACGAAGGGCTTTACCTGCTGGGCACCTCGATTGCGCGTCCGCTGATCTCGAAACACCTTGTCGAGATTGCCCGCCATCACGGCGCCGATGCGATTGCGCATGGCGCGACGGGCAAGGGCAATGACCAAGTGCGGTTTGAACTTTCGGCTGCCGCGCTTGACCCGACGATCAAGGTGATCGCTCCGTGGCGTTTGTGGGATCTGACCTCGCGCACCAAGCTTTTGGAATTTGCCGAAGCGAACCAAATTCCGATTGCCAAGGACAAACGCGGCGAAGCGCCCTTCTCGGTCGATGCGAACCTGCTGCACACCTCGTCGGAAGGGCTGGTGCTGGAAGACCCGGCGCAGGAATTCCCCGATTACGTGCTGCAACGCACCGTGCCGGTGGAACAGGCCCCCGACACGCCCGAGATGGTGGAGATCACCTTCGAAAAAGGCGATGCCGTGGCGATCAATGGCGAAGCGATGTCGCCCGCCACGATCCTGACCAAGCTCAACGAACTGGGCGGCAAACATGGCGTGGGTGTGCTTGATCTGGTGGAAAACCGCTTTGTCGGGATGAAATCGCGCGGGGTTTATGAAACCCCCGGCGGCACGATCTTGCTGGAGGCCCACCGCGGCATTGAGCAAATCACGCTGGATGCTGGGGCCGGCCACCTCAAAGACAGCATCATGCCGCGCTATGCCGAGCTGATCTACAATGGTTTCTGGTTCAGCCCCGAGCGCGAAGCACTGCAAGCGCTGATCGACAAGACCCAAGAGCATGTGACCGGCACTGTTCGCGTCAAGCTTTACAAGGGCAAAGCCAGCACCGTGGCGCGCTGGTCGGACCACAGCCTTTACAGCGAAAAACACGTCACCTTCGAGGAGGACGCGGGCGCCTATGACCAAAAAGACGCTGAGGGCTTCATTCGCCTCAACGGTCTGCGTCTGCGCCTGATCGCCACCCGCAACGCGCGGGTCGAGGGCAAATGACGGCCTCGGTCGCGATTGTCACCGTATCCGACCGCGCCTCGCGCGGGGAGTACGAGGACAAGGGCGGCCCCGGTTGTGAAGAGTGGCTCAGGGGCGTCGTGACGACGCCCCTTTCCATTGCGCGCCATATCATCCCCGATGGGCGCGACAGCGTCGCCACCTGTCTGCGCGCCCTGGTGGCAGAAGGCGCCGACCTGATTTTGGTCACCGGCGGCACCGGCCCCGCGCCCCGCGATGAAACGCCCGAAGGCGTGAGCGATGTGATCGAAAAGGAACTGGCGGGCTTTGGCGAGGAAATGCGCCGTGCCAGCCTGCGCGACGTGCCAACGGCGATCTTGTCCCGGCAAACGGCGGGCATTGCGGGCAAAAGCCTGATCATCACGCTGCCCGGTAAACCTGCGGCGATTGCCACCTGTCTGAATGCGGTTTTTGCGGCGGTGCCTTATTGCCTCGATCTGATCGGCGCGGGCTATATGGAGACCGATCCGGCCAAGATCGTGGCGTTTCGACCGAAGGCAAAGTGAAGGGGGCGCTGCCCCCGTCTGCTGCGCAGACTCCCCGGGATATTTTCACAAAGTCGAAGCAGAAAAGCTGCCTTTTCGATTTGCGAGAACGTCCCCGGAGGTCTGCGGCAAGGCGCCGGATCTTGTTACCGTTTCACCGCGGCGGCGGCGTAGTTCACGCTAAGATCGGTGGAAGACAGCGACCAGCTCCACCCCAGCGGGTTGAACACCATCCCCTTGCGGTCGACCGGGTCGAGCCCTGCACCGCGCATCAGCCCATAAAGCTCATCGGGCGTGATGAATTTCGACCATTCATGCGTGCCCACGGGCAGCCAGCGCATCACCCGCTCGGCCCCGAAAATTGCCATCACATAGCTTTTGGGGTTCCGGTTCAGCGTCGACATGACCATCAGCCCGCCTGGGTTCATCAGCTCTGCGCAGGTGTTGGTGAAGCCCTGCGTATCGGCGACATGTTCGATGATCTCCATCGCCAGAACCACATCGAACCGCTCGCCCGCTGCGGCCAGATCTTCGGCGGCGCAATTGCGGTAATCGATTTCGAGCCCCGATTGTTCGGCATGCAGTTTCGCAACGGGGATGTTTTTCGGCGCGGCATCGGCGCCCACAACGGTCGCGCCCAAACGTGCCATAGGTTCCGCCAAAAGCCCGCCGCCGCAGCCGATATCCAACAGCCGCAGCCCTTCGAACGGGCGGGGGGCTTTTAGATCGCGCCCGAATTGGGTGGCGATTTGCGTGGTGATGTAATCAAGCCGGCAGGGGTTGAGCATATGCAACGGCTTGAACTTGCCATTCGGGTCCCACCATTCGGCGGCCATCGCCTCGAATTTTGCCACCTCGGCTGGGTCGATCGTCTTTGTCGCAGCTTCCATGCCACCCTCCGGCTGAATTTTTCGGTCCGCCCCGTGGCGGGCGGGGTTCACGCGTTATATAGTGCGGCGATGGACAAGAACGCAGGGCAAAAGCGCACGGCAAGCGCCTTTCTTTATCCGCCGGTCGAACCCTTCGATCAGCGGCTGCTAGACGTCGGCTTCGGCCATCAAATCTATGTCGAGCAATCGGGCCATCCGCAAGGGCGCCCGGTGGTGGTCTGCCATGGCGGGCCGGGCGGCGGCTCAAGCCCGGCGATGCGGCGCTATTTCGACCCGGCACACTACCGGATCATTCTTTTCGACCAGCGCGGTTGCGGGTTGTCGAAACCACATGCTTCGGTCAGCCATAACACGACATGGGATCTGATCGCGGATATGGAGCGAATCCGCACCGATCTGGGCATCGATAGCTGGATCGTTTTTGGCGGCAGTTGGGGGGCGACGCTGTCGCTGCTTTATGCGCAAACCTATCCTGACCGGGCGCAGGCCTTGGTGCTGCGCGGGGTGTTTTTGGCGCAGCGCTCGGAGCTGGAGTGGTTTTATGGCGGCGGCGCGGGGCAGTTCTTCCCCGATCTGTGGACTCAGTTCATTTCGCCTATTCCCGATGGCGAACGCCATGACATGATCACTGCCTATCAAAAACGGCTGTTTTCGGGCGACTATCTGCAAGAGGCGCGTTTCGCCCGGCATTGGGCGATGTGGGAAAATGCGCTCGCCTCGGTCGATTATGATGGCTTCTCCGGCGAGGCGCCGCCCGATTACGCCCATGCCTTTGCCCGGATCGAGAACCATTATTTCTCCAATCACGCGTTTTTGGAGGAAGACGGGCAGATCCTGCGCGACCGCCATCGGATCGAACATGTCCCGGCCACGATCATTCAAGGGCGGATGGATATGATCTGCCCGCCGATCTCGGCATGGCGGTTGGCACGGGGCTGGAAGAAATGCGATTTGCGGCTGGTGCCCGCGGCAGGCCATGCGCTGAGCGAGCCGGGGATCACCGCCGCTTTGGTGGCAACGATGGACCGGATGCGCCGCTAGCACAGCGTGCGGCGGCGCAAAGCGGCGGACCCTTTGACAGAAAGCTTGCAACCCGGGGGGGATTCGCCTATATGCACTTCAACAGCGGCGTATCGAGGTCCAAACTCGGTACCCACCGGAACTATGTCGCGGGCCGCTTAGGCCCGTTTTTTGTTTTTCAGGGATCGGAACATGACCGACCTAATCGCCAAGACCGCCATCGACCGGCGCCTGGCAGAGATTGTCGGCCCCACCATCGAGGGGCTTGGCTTCGAACTTGTGCGCATCCGGTTGCAGGGGGGCAAATACCCTTTGTTGCAGATCATGGCAGACCGGCCCGAGGGCGGGATAGATGTCGATGATTGCGCGGCCATCTCGACCGCCGTTTCGGCCGTGCTGGATGTCGAAGACCCGATCGAGGAAAAATACACGCTTGAAGTGTCTTCCCCCGGGATCGACCGGCCGCTGACGCGGCTGAAGGATTTCGATGTCTGGGAAGGCTATGAGGCGCGTCTTGAAACCGCCGAGCAGATCGACAGCCGCAAACGCTTCAAGGGTGTTTTGCACGGCACCGAGGGTGACGAGGTGCTGATCGAGATCGAGGAGCAGGGCGAACAGGTCATCATCGGCCTGCAATTCGATTGGCTCAGCGATGCGAAACTGATCCTGACCGAAGAGCTGATCGCCGAAATGCTGCGCCAGAAGAAGGCCGCCGGTATCGTTGACGAAACCAAGTTCGACGAGATCGAAACCGAAGACGATACAAAGACCCCCGACCAAGATCCCGACGAGGAGACCTGAGAGATGGCAATTACCTCTGCCAACCAGTTGGAACTTCTGCAGACTGCCGAGGCCGTTGCCCGCGAGAAGATGATCGACCCCGACCTGGTGATCCAGGCGATGGAAGACAGCCTCGCCCGGGCCGCCAAGTCGCGCTATGGGGCAGAAATGGACATTCGCGTGTCTATCGACCGCAAAACCGGGCGTGCCACCTTTACCCGTGTGCGCACCGTGGTCGAGGATGATGCGGTCGAAAACTATCAGGCCGAGCTGACCGTCGCGCAGGCTAAGCAATACAAGAGCGATCCGCAGGTCGGCGATGAAATCATCGACGAAGTGCCGCCGGTCGATCTGGGCCGGATTGCGGCGCAATCGGCCAAGCAGGTGATCTTGCAAAAGGTCCGCGAAGCCGAGCGCGACCGCCAGTTTGAAGAATTCAAGGACCGCAAGGGCACGATCATCAACGGCGTGGTCAAGCGCGAGGAATACGGCAATATCATCGTCGATATTGGTCGCGGCGAGGCGATTCTGCGCCGTAACGAAAAGATCGGCCGCGAAAGCTATCGCCCGAACGACCGGATCCGCGCCTATGTCAAAGACGTGCGCCGCGAAACCCGTGGCCCGCAGGTCTTCCTCAGCCGCACCGATCCGCAGTTCATGGCGGAACTCTTCAAGATGGAAGTGCCGGAAATCTATGACGGCATCATCGAGATTCGCGCTGTGGCCCGCGATCCGGGATCGCGCGCGAAAATCGCCGTCATCTCGAACGACAATTCGATCGATCCGGTCGGCGCCTGTGTCGGTATGCGCGGTTCGCGCGTGCAGGCCGTCGTGGGCGAATTGCAGGGCGAGAAGATCGACATCATCCCGTGGAACCCCGATGCGGCGACCTTCCTTGTGAACGCGCTGCAACCGGCCGAGGTCGCCAAAGTTGTGATCGACGAAGAAGCGGGCAAGATCGAGGTTGTCGTGCCCGACGAGCAGCTTTCGCTTGCTATCGGTCGGCGTGGCCAAAACGTGCGTCTGGCCAGTCAGCTTACCGGCCTTGATATCGACATTCTGACCGAGGCTGAAGAATCGAGCCGCCGTCAGGCCGAATTTGCCGAGCGCACCAAGCTCTTTGTCGATGCGCTTGATCTGGATGAATTCTTCGCCCAGCTTCTGGTGGCCGAAGGCTTCACCAATCTTGAAGAAGTGGCCTATGTCGATGTCGACGAGCTTCTGGCCATCGAAGGCGTGGACGAAGGCACCGCCGAAGAACTGCAAGCGCGTGCCCGCGACTACATCGAAGAACAGAACCGCAAGGCCATTGAGGCCGCGAAAGAGCTTGGGGTCGAACAGTCGCTGTTTGACTTCGAGGGTCTGACGCCCCAAATGATCGAGGCGCTGGCCCGTGACGACGTGAAGACGCTGGAAGACTTTGCCACCTGCGCCGATTGGGAATTGGCAGGCGGCTGGACCACGGTCGACGGCTCGCGCGTCAAGGATGACGGTATTCTCGAGAAATTCGGCATGACGCTGGAAGAGGCGCAAGCGCTGATCATGACGGCACGCATCCAGCTTGGCTGGGTCGATCCGTCGGAACTCGAGGTGGCCGAGGAAGAAGAAGACACCGAGGAAGAAACCGAGGAATAAGATGAGCCGCGGAGGCCGGGACAAGGAACGCGAAGAAGCTGAACGGCGTTGCATCGTAACAGGCGATGTGGCGCCGAAGGCTGGACTTGTGCGTTTCGTGCTTGGCCCCGATGGCATGATCTACCCGGATCTGGCCGAAAAGCTTCCCGGCCGGGGTATCTGGGTCACCTCGGAGCGTGCAGTGCTGGAAAAAGCGGCCTCGAAGGGGCTGTTTTCCCGCGCTGCAAGGTCGCAGGCACAATTGCCCGAAGGCTTCATCGACATGGTCGATGCGGGTCTTGCACAACGGGTGATTGAGCTGATTTCGCTGTCGCGCAAGGCGGGCGATGCGGTCTGCGGCTTTGAAAAGGTCAAGGACTGGCTGGCGGAAGGGCGTGCGAAGGTGCTGTTGCAGGCATCGGACGGATCTGACCGCGGCAAGGGCAAACTCTGGACTCCCCCGGGCGGGCGCTGGTTCGGCTGTTTGACCGCCTCGGAATTGGGTTTGGCTTTTGGCCGCGACCGTGCGATACACGGCGCGCTTGCGGCTGGCGGACTCACCCCGCGTGTGATTAGAGAAGCGGCAAGGCTTGCGGGATTGCGCAAGCAGGACGGCGGCCAGACCGCCATGAAGGATACGAAGACGGCATGAGCGATACGGACGGCAAGAAACCCCTCGGTCTCGGCGGCGCGCGCCCCGGTTCGGTGAAGCAAAGCTTCAGCCACGGGCGCACGAAGAACGTCGTGGTCGAGACCAAGCGCAAGAAGGTCATGGTGCCCAAGCCTGGTGCGGGGGCGTCCTCGAAATCGTCGGGCTCGCCGGCGCTGGGCGACCCGTCGCGTCGCCCCGCGGGCATTTCCGATGCCGAGATGGAGCGCCGCCTGAAGGCGTTGCAAGCCGCCAAAGCCCGTGAGGCTGAGGAAGCTGCGCAGCGCGCCGCCGAGGAAAAGGCCCGCGAAGAAGAACGCGAACGCCGCCGCGCCGAGGCCGAGGCCAAGGAACGCGAAGAGCGTGAGCGCGAAGAGGCGCTGCGTCTTAAGCAAGAAGAAGAAGAGCGCAAGGCCCGCGAGGCGGAACTGCGCGCCCAACGCAAAGAAGAGGTCCGCGCGAAACCGGCCCCGAAAGCCGCAGCTCCTGCCGACCCGGCCGCTGCCGAGGCTGCTGCTGCGCGCGCCGCCACGAAGGGCGTGAGCACCACCGGCCCGCGCAAGACCGACCGCGATCGCGATGATCGCAACACCCAAAACGACCGCAATTCCAAGGGCAAGGGCGACGAAGGCCGTCGCTCGGGCAAGCTGTCCTTGCGCGAGATCGAGGGCGAGGGCGGGCGTCAACGTTCGCTCGCCGCGATGAAGCGCAAGCAGGAAAAAGCGCGGCAAAAGGCGATGGGCTACGGCCAGAAAGCCGAGAAGGTGGTGCGCGAAGTGCAGCTTCCCGAGACCATCGTGGTTTCGGAGCTGGCCAACCGTATGGCCGAGCGCGGCGCCGATGTCGTCAAGGCGCTGATGAAGATGGGCATGATGGTTACTGCCAACCAGACCATCGATGCCGATACCGCCGAACTGATCATTGAGGAATTCGGCCACCGCGCGGTGCGCGTGTCGGATGCCGATGTGGAACAAGTGATCGACAGCGTGCAGGACAAGGACGAAGATCTTGTCGCGCGTCCGCCGATCATCACGATCATGGGCCACGTCGACCACGGCAAAACCTCGCTTTTGGATGCGATCCGCAACGCCAATGTGGTGTCGGGCGAAGCCGGTGGGATCACCCAGCACATCGGGGCTTATCAGGTCACGACCGAGTCGGGGGCAGTGCTGAGCTTCCTCGACACGCCGGGCCACGCGGCCTTCACCTCGATGCGCTCGCGCGGGGCACAGGTGACCGATATCGTCGTGCTGGTTGTGGCCGCAGACGATTCGGTGATGCCGCAGACGATCGAGGCGATCAACCACGCCCGGGCCGCCGATGTGCCGATGATCGTGGCGATCAACAAATGCGATAAGCCTGCCGCGAACCCGCAAAAAGTGCGCACCGAGCTTCTGCAGCACGAAGTTGTGGTCGAGGAAATGGGCGGCGAGGTGCAGACGGTTGAGGTTTCGGCCAAGACCGGCAAGGGCCTTGATACCCTGCTTGAGGCGATTGCGCTGCAAGCCGAAATCCTTGAACTGCGCGCCAACCCCAACCGTTCGGCGCAAGGCGCGGTGATCGAAGCCAAGCTGGATGTCGGCCGTGGCCCGGTGGCGACGGTTCTGGTGCAGCATGGCACCCTGCGCCGCGGCGATATCTTTGTCGTCGGCGAGCAATGGGGCAAGGTCCGCGCGCTGATCAACGACCGTGGCGACCGTGTTGAAGAGGCGGCCCCCTCGGTTCCGGTCGAGGTGCTGGGTCTCAACGGCACGCCCGAAGCGGGCGATGTGCTTAACGTGGTGGAAACCGAGGCGCAGGCGCGTGAAATCGCCGATTACCGGACCCAAGCTGCGAAAGACAAGCGCGCCGCCGCAGGGGCCGCGACCACGCTGGAACAGTTGATGGCGAAGGCCAAGGCCGATGAAAACGTCGCTGAACTGCCGGTGGTGGTGAAGGCTGACGTGCAGGGCTCGGCCGAGGCGATCGTGCAAGCGCTTGAGAAGATCGGCAACGAAGAGGTGCGGGTGCGCGTCATCCACTCCGGCGTGGGGGCCATTACCGAAAGCGATATCGGTCTGGCCGAGGCGTCGGGGGCCCCCGTGATCGGCTTCAACGTCCGGGCAAACGCGCCGGCGCGGGCTGCGGCGAACCAAAAGGGCGTCGAAATCCGGTACTACTCGATCATCTATGATCTGGTTGACGACATCAAAGCCGCCGCTTCGGGCTTGCTCAAGGCGGAGGTGCGCGAAACCTTCATCGGCTATGCCTCGATCAAAGAGGTGTTCAAGGTGTCGGGCGTCGGCAAGGTTGCCGGGTGTCTGGTCACCGAGGGCGTGGCACGCCGTTCGGCCGGTGTGCGTCTGCTGCGTGACAACGTGGTGATCCACGAGGGCACGCTGAAAACGCTCAAGCGCTTCAAGGACGAGGTCAAGGAAGTGCAATCCGGTCAGGAATGCGGCATGGCCTTCGAGAACTACGAAGATATTCGCGCCAATGACGTGATCGAAATCTTCGAACGCGAAGAAGTCGAGCGCCAGCTTTAAGCGCGCAGGCCCGGTTTACGGATCGGGCCTGATGTCGAGAATGTTTCGGAAAAAGAAACAGGGGGGCCAAGGCCCCCCTTTATTCGTTGCGCGAGTGGTTGGGTTGCGAAGATCAGGCAGATTTCCGCAGCACCGGCTTGCCGGCGTAAAGACGCTCACCAACACGCACCACGATTTTGCCGTTTTCGAGCTGGTTTTCAAAGGTCCCTTGCACGGAGACACAGCTGCCCACAACGATGGTACGAAGCATGAAACATCCTCCTAGGACTGGTTTTCACAAGGGATCTTAGTCACTATTTCTTGATAAAGTGCAAATGCAAAAGTAGCGCAGGGGTGAATTTTTTATAGTTTTGTTGCGTAGCGCGACGTTCTGGCGCATGAAAATTTCTGCAACGCGGCGATTGTTGCCCAAATTGCTGCAATGCAGCCTTAAAGCCAGTCTTGTAGAACGGGAATCAAGGGCTCATCCGCAGCGGGCATCGGATAGTCTCGCAATTGCCCCGGGAACACCCAAGCCAGCCGTTGACCTTCGCGCGACTGCACGCGGCCTTCCCAGCGGCGGCAAGCGAAAACCGGCATCAACAGGTGGAACGTGTCATAGCTGTGGCTAGCAAAGGTCAGCGGCGCGAGGCAGCTATGCCAGGTATCAATGCCCAGCTCTTCGTGCAATTCGCGGATCAGCGCGGCCTCGGGTGTTTCCCCTGGCTCAACTTTGCCGCCCGGAAACTCCCACAGGCCCGCCATGGGTTTCCCCTCGGGTCGTTGGGCCAGCAGCACGCGCCCATCCACATCGATCAGCGCGACCGCGCTGACCAGCACCATCTTGCCCGGCGCGGGCGGCGCCGGAGTGCCGGGACCGCAGCCCCCGCTCACGACCGGTAATCCGCGTTGATGTCGATATAGCGATGCGTCAGATCACAGGTGAAGACCGATTTCGCGGCTTCGCCGAGACCAAGATCGATGCCGATCACCAATTCCTGCCCCTTCATATAGGCGCTTGCAGCCTCTTCGGAGTAATCGGGCACGCGCCAGCCGTTTTCGGCCAGCACCATATCGCCAAACGAAATGCGCAGCAGGTCGCGCTCCGCCTTGGCACCCGATTTGCCCACGGCGGCCACGACCCGGCCCCAGTTCGCATCCTCACCCGCGATCGCGGTTTTCACCAGCGGAGAATTGGCCACCGCCATCGCCACTTTATGTGCATCGGCGGCGGTTTCAGCCCCGCTCACGCGGACTTCGACGAATTTCGTCGCGCCCTCGCCATCGCGCACCACCTGATGGGCCAGATCCATCATCACATCGCGCAGCGCAGCCTCGAAATCCTTGGCAATCCGGGCGCGCAGATCGGTGATCTCGGGCGCGGCGGATTGGCCCGTCGCCGCAAGGATCAACGCATCCGAGGTCGAGGTATCGCTGTCGACAGTGATCGCATTGAACGTGTCATCCACCTGACGCGCGAGCATCTTTTGCAACAGCTTCGCGGGGATCTTTGCGTCGGTGAAGATATAAACCAGCATCGTCGCCATATTGGGCGCGATCATGCCAGAGCCTTTGGCGATGCCGGCAATGCGGATCGGACCTTCGTCCGTTTGCACCTCGGCACAGGCGCCTTTGGGGAAGGTGTCGGTCGTCATGATCGCGCGGGCGGCGGCTTCCATTCCATCCGCGGCCAGCGCCTGCACCAGGCCCGGCACGGCGGCGGTGATCTTGTCATGCGGCAGCGGCTCGCCAATCACCCCGGTAGAGGAGGAAAACACCCGGCTGGCCGGAAGATCAAGCGCCGCCGCAACGGCCCCGGTCACCGCCTCAACCGAGGCTTGGCCCAGTGCGCCGGTAAAGGCATTGGCATTGCCCGAATTGACGATGATGGCGGCCCCGGCGGTGTCCTCGACCGGCCCTGCCAGCTTGTCTTGGCAGTCAAAGACACAGGCGGCTCGGGTGGATGAGGTGGTGAAGACCCCGGCCACCGCGCTGCCCGGCGCAAGGCGCGCCAGCATCACATCCGTGCGCCCGGCATAGCGCACCCCGGCAGCGGCGGCGGCGAATTCCACCCCTGCGATCTGCGGAAGTTTCGGGAAGCTTTTGGGGGCAAGCGGCGACACCAAGGCCGCCGGTTTGACCGAGGCGGCGACCTCGGCCACCTCTTCGCGCAATTCGGCCACGGCTTCTTCGGACACATTGCCCAGCTTTGCCTTCAGGCCCTTGACCTTGGCTTTCAGCTTTTCGACCCGCGCCTCAAGCTCTTTTTTCTTGCCCATCGTTTTGCTCCGCCTGTGCCCTTTGACCTTACTCTGCGCCCGTCAGTTTCGGGTCTTTCAGCACGGCGGGGTCAATCCCTTCAACATGCTTTTCCACCTCGGCTTCGGCCACCGTATCGCGCACCCGGTCCTCGACCGCTTGCTGGCGCAGATCGCCCGCCAAATCTTCGGAGGCTTCATCCAGCGACGGGGCCGCGCCCAGACGGCTTTCGATCAGCCGCACAACATGCCAGCCGTATTCGGTCTGCACCGGGCCCTTGACCTCGCCATCCTTCATCGCCGCCACGGCCTCGGCAAAGGGTTGCACCATCTGCTCCAAGCCGAACCAGCCCAAATCGCCGCCATTCGCGGCCGCGCCATCTTGAGATTTTTCCTTGGCCACTTCGGCAAAATCGGCGCCGCCTTCGATCTCGGCCAAAATTTCTTCGGCCTCTTCCTTGGTGGGCACGATGATGTGGGCCGCATGGAATTCGCGCGTGGGCTCGGCCTGTGCGTATTTCGCATCATAGGCTTCTTGCAGCGTTTCGGGGGTCACCGCGCGGCGCGCCGTGTAATCCAAAAGCATTCCGGCCAGATAGGCGCGCCGGTCAACCTCAAGGGCGATTTCATCGCGATGGGTCATCATGCCCTCGCCAATTTCGGCCAGCGCGGTTTGCTGGATCAATTGATCCAAGACGCCGTTGAACAGCAGTTCATCGGGCAGTTGCAGATATTCGGGCGGCAGCCCGTCGCGCACCGCAACCATCATGCCCAGCGTGATTTCCGTGCCATTGACCGTGGCCACCACCGTATCGGGGCCCAGATCCTTGTCCGCCGTTTCGGCAAAGGCCGCGCCCGAAAGGCAAGCGATCACGGCGCCAGCGCCCAGAAGTTTGGTGAAATGCGCCATCTCGTCTTCTCCCGCAGGGCCGCGGCACCCCGCGGCGTTGACACTCGGACGGCTGCCCCTTACATCGCCAAGGGTCCTGTGAAGGCAGATCCGCCCCTTATCCGCTTGATGTTCTACGAGCGGGAAGGGGGTGCGGCAAGGCCGCATTTCACACGATTTGGTCAGTCGAACCCGCGGAGAGAAAATGCTGGGCCTCGGATATATTGGAAGAAAGCTTTTCGGCACGCCGAATGACCGCAAAGTGAAGCGGACCCGCCCCCTCGTGGCGCAGATCAATGCGTTGGAACCCGAATTTGAAAAGCTTAGCGACGAAGGCATCATCGCCAAGACGCGCGAATTGCAAAAGCGCGCGCAATCGAGCGAGGATCTTGATGCGCTGTTGCCCGAAGCCTTTGCCAACTGCCGCGAGGCAGCGCGCCGCGCGCTTGGCCTGCGGGCCTTTGACGTGCAGCTTGTCGGCGGCATCTTCCTGCACCAAGGCAATATTTCCGAGATGAAAACCGGCGAGGGGAAAACCCTTGTCGCCACCTTCCCGGCTTATCTGAACGCGCTTGCGGGCAAGGGCGTGCATGTCGTCACGGTGAACGATTATCTGGCCAAGCGCGATGCGGAATGGATGGGCAAGGTCTATTCCCAGCTTGGGCTGACCACCGGTGTCGTCTATCCGTTCCAAGGGGACGAGGAAAAACGCGCCGCCTATGCCGCCGATATCACCTATGCCACCAACAACGAGCTGGGCTTCGATTATCTGCGCGACAATATGAAAGCCTCGGTCGCAGAGATGTATCAGCGCGATCACTTTTACGCCATCGTCGACGAGGTGGACAGCATCCTGATCGACGAGGCGCGCACGCCGCTGATCATCTCGGGTCCGTCGCAAGACCGCTCCGAGCTTTACATGACGTTGGATGCCTATATCCCGCTGCTGGAAGAAGAGCATTACACGCTGGATGAAAAATTCCGCCGCGTGACCTTTACCGAGGAAGGCAATGAATTCCTCGAACAAAAGCTGCTTGAAAGCGGGCTGTTGCCCGAAGGCCAATCGCTTTACGACCCCGAAAGCACGACCATCGTGCACCATGTCACGCAAGCGCTGGCCGCCCATAAGCTGTTCCACAAAGATCAAAACTATGTCGTCACCAATGACGAGGTGGTGTTGATCGACGAATTCACCGGCCGGATGATGAAGGGCCGTCGCCTATCCGAAGGCCTGCATCAGGCGATCGAGGCAAAGGAACGGGTCACGATCCAGCCCGAAAACGTCACCCTGGCCTCTGTCACGTTCCAAAACTACTTCCGGCTTTACAACAAGCTGGGTGGCATGACCGGCACCGCGGTGACCGAAGCCGAGGAATTTGGCGATATTTACGGGCTCGGTGTGGTTGAAGTGCCGACCAACCGCCCGGTGGCGCGTAAAGACGAACATGACCGCGTCTACCGCACCGCCAAGGAAAAATACGCTGCCGTGATCGAGGCGATCAAGGGCGCGCAGGCCAATGGCCAGCCGACGCTGGTGGGCACGACCTCGATTGAAAAATCCGAGATGCTGTCGGAAATGCTGACCGCCGAAGGGATCACGCACAACGTGCTCAACGCGCGCCAGCACGAGAAAGAGGCGATGATCGTTGCCGAAGCCGGGCGTCTGGGCGCGGTGACCATTGCCACCAACATGGCCGGGCGCGGCACCGATATTCAGCTTGGCGGCAATGTGGAAATGCAGGTTCTGGCCGAACTGGCGGCCAACCCCGAGGCAAACCCCGACGAAGTGCGCGCCCGGATCGGGGCAGAGCATGCGACCGAAAAGCAAAAGGTGATCGAGGCCGGGGGGCTGTTTGTTCTGGCCACCGAACGCCATGAAAGCCGCCGCATCGATAACCAGTTGCGGGGCCGGTCTGGGCGCCAAGGCGACCCGGGCCGTTCCTTGTTCTTCCTAAGCCTTGAAGACGATCTGATGCGTATCTTCGGATCGGACAAGCTGGAAGGTGTGCTGTCGAAACTGGGCATGAAAGAAGGCGAGGCGATCATTCACCCGTGGGTGAACAAATCGCTGGAACGCGCGCAGGCCAAGGTCGAAGGCCGCAACTTCGACATGCGCAAGCAATTGCTGAAATTCGACGATGTGATGAACGACCAGCGCAAGGCGATTTTCAGCCAGCGCCGCGAGATCATGGAAACCCCGGAAATCGGTGAAATCGCGCGCGATATGCGCCTTCAGGTGATCGAAGACCTCATCGACGATTTTGCCCCGCCGAAATCCTATGCCGATCAATGGGATGTCGAAGGGCTTCAGGCCGCGTTCCTTGAAGGGCTCAATATCGAGCTTCCGGTCGCGCAATGGGCTTCCGAAGAGGGCGTGGACCAAGAAGTGCTGAACGAGCGCGTGGTCGAGGCGGTCGATGCTTATATGGATCAAAAAACCGAGGCTTTCGGTGCCGACACCATGCGGCAGATTGAAAAGCAGGTTTTGCTGCAGACGATCGATGCGAAATGGCGCGAGCATCTGGTGACGCTGGAGCATCTGCGCTCGGTCGTTGGGTTCCGCGGCTATGCGCAGCGCGATCCGCTGTCGGAATACAAGACCGAGGCGTTCCAACTGTTTGAAACCATGCTTGACGGTCTGCGCGTCGAGGTGACTAAGCGGCTGGGCCAGATCCGCCCGATGACCGAAGAAGAACGGGTGGCTGTGATGGCCGAACAGGGGGCCGCAGCGGGGGGCTCTGCCACCACTGCCGATGCGCCCAAGGCCGATGACGTCACCGCGGCCCCGGCCAACCCCGCCGCGCGTCCGGGCTTTGACGAATCGGACCCTTCGACCTGGGGGGACCCGGCCCGCAATGATCCGTGCCCTTGCGGCTCGGGTGAGAAGTTCAAGCATTGCCACGGTCGTCTGGGCTAAGGCAAATGCGGCACAAACAGGGCGGCGCGGGCAAGGCCTGCGCCGCCCTTTGCATATCTCGAAGGATTTGCGCGGCTGTTAACCAGATGTTGACCATGTGGTGCGGTGCCAGTTCGGAAACAATGCCTCGGTTCGGCCCAAACCTTGCCCCGATCCGCCTTTAGCCTGATGCCAATCAGATGAGAGGGGCCGGGTATGAAACCACTTCACAAAATCATCCTTGTCGGCACCACCTTTGTTCTGGCGGCTGCCACGGGTCATGTGATGCAGAATTCTGCGCAATACGGGCTGGAGCCGGGCACCGCCGCACCGCAACAGGCGGCGCAGTCCGCCCAAGCGGCACCTGTGCAATTGGCGCGTCAGGTGCGGGCCGCGCCCGATTTGCCGATGCCGCCCGCGATGCGGGCGCCGGGCAGGTTGCCCGACCTTGGGGCGTTGCCGCAGGACGGGGCCCAGACCGGCGGCTTTGCCGCAATAGCGCCAGCGGCTAATACCACGGATCCGAGTGGCACCGATACGGCTGAAGCCGCCGAACCTGCCTGCGCCGCGCCACAGCTTACCGCAGAAGCCGCGCCCATGGCTTCTGTGCGCCTGACCGTCGTTGCGCCCTGCCAGCCTTCCTTGGCGACCGATATCCGCACCGAGGGGCTACGGTTGCCGATCGTTCTGTCCGACGAGGGCCGCTGGAGCGGTATCGTTCCAGCCCTGTCCACAGAAGCGGTTTATGCGGTGATGCTGCCAAAGGGCACGATGCCCGCGATGGCGCAGGTGGCCGTGCCCGATGTGGCCGAGGTGAACCGGATCGCGATCACGATCGGCAATGCCCCCGGGTTCGCCCTGCATGGCTATGAATACGGCTCCATGCCCGATGGGGCGGGCGATGTTTCGCTGGCCAATCCGCGCGACGCGATGACCGCTCTGGGCGGCTGGATGATGGCGTTTGATGCGCCCGGGGCCCGGATGCCGGTGCAAATCTACACCGTCCCGGCGTCAATGAGCGATGTGCGGCTTGCGCTTGAGCTGCCGGTCACCGCCCAAACATGTGGTGGGACAAAGGTCGGGGCTGTGCTGCGCCAGATGGCGGGCCGGATCGAAGATGACACGGTGCTACGCCTTGAGATGCCCGCATGCGATGACGGCGGGGGCTATGTGCTGATGCCCCTGCCCGATTTCCCGGTTTCGCTCGCCACGGCCGGTTAGGGGCTTAAAGTAGCCCTTCTGCGCGAAAGCTCAGCTCGCGCCCCTTGCCGATCACAAGGTGGTCATGCAGCACAAGCCCCAGCGCCTCGGCGGCGCGGTGGATTTGCAGTGTCATGGTGATATCGGCCTGCGAGGGTGTGGGGTCGCCCGAAGGGTGATTGTGCACCAAGATCAGCGCCGAGGCATCCAGTTCCAGCGCGCGTTTGACCACCTCGCGCGGGTAGACCGGCACATGATCGACCGTGCCGCGCGCCTGTTCCTCATCGGCAATCAGCACATTCTTGCGGTCCAGATAGAGCACGCGAAATTGTTCGGTGGTGCGATGCGCCATCGCGGTGTGGCAATATTCGACCAAGGCTTGCCACGAGGACAAAACCTGCCGTTGCAGCACGCGCGATTGCGCCAGCCGGTGTGCTGCCGCCTCGACGATTTTCAACTCTTGCACCACGGCGGGGCCAACGCCCTGCACGTCGGTCAGCCGCGCGACGGGTGCCGAAAGCACTTGGCCAAAACCGCCAAAGGTGTCGAGCAAGTGCCGCGCGAGTGGCTTCACATCCATTCGGGGAAGCGCGCGAAACAGGATCAGTTCCAAAAGCTCGTAATCGGGCATCGCAGCAGCGCCGCCCCCCATAAACCGTGCACGGAGGCGTTTGCGATGATCGGCGATATAAGAGGGCAGGCGATCCGCGCCAAGCGCGACCGGCTTGGCCTCGTCAAGGTCACCGAAAAGCGGCAAGGGCCGCTCACCAAGTTTGGGATCGCGGGATGTCATAAGCGAAAGCTTGCGCCCGCAGGGTAAATGAAAGGTTAATGCGCGCAGGCGGCATTAATGAAAGGGCGCCCGAAGGCGCCCGATCTTATCCTTTCATCGTATCCCAGAAGCTTTTGACCTTCTTGAAGAAAGAAGCCCCTTCGGGATTATTCTCGGCCTGGATCCGCTCGAATTCCTCCAGCAGTTCCTTTTGCCGCCCGGTCAGATTGACCGGCGTTTCCACGGCCAGTTCGATCACCATATCGCCCAAGGTGCCGCCGCGCAGCGCGGGCATCCCCTTGCCACGCAGGCGCATTTGCCGCCCCGACTGGCTGCCCACCGGGATTTTGACCTTGGAGCGGCCCCCGTCGATCGTGGGCACTTCGACCTCTCCGCCCAGCGCGGCGGAAACCATGCTGACCGGCACGCGGCAGAACAGGTTCACCCCCTCGCGCTGGAACAGCGTGTGCTCGCGCACCTCGATGAAGATGTAAAGATCGCCCGCCGGGCCACCGCGCAGCCCCGCCTCGCCTTCGCCGGCCAAGCGGATGCGTGTGCCGGTTTCCACCCCCGCAGGGATATTGACCGAGAGCGTGCGTTCTTTCTCGACCCGGCCCGCGCCATGGCAGGAGCGGCAGGGGTTTTTCACCACTTGGCCTTGCCCGCCACAGGTGGGGCAGGTGCGCTCCACCGTGAAGAAGCCGTTTTGCGCGCGCACCTTACCCAAGCCTGAACAGGTCGGGCAGGTTTGCGGCTCGGCCCCACCTTCGGCCCCAGTGCCGTTGCACGAATTACACGGCGCAGACCCCGGCACGGTGATGGTTTTCTGTGCGCCCTTGAACGCCTCTTCCAGCGTGACGCGCATATTGTAGCGCAGATCAGAGCCACGCGTGGCGCGCGACCGCCCGCCACCCGGACCCGCACGCCCGCCCATGAAATCGCCGAACAGATCTTCGAACACATCCGAGAAGGCCGAGGCAAAATCGCCCTGCCCACCCGCACCATAAGGCCCGCGCGGACCGCCGCCGCCCATGCCACCCTCGAAGGCCGCATGGCCAAAGCGGTCATAGGCCGCTTTCTTTTCGGCATCCTTCAGCACGTCATAGGCTTCGTTCGCTTCTTTGAACTGCGCCTCGGCGTTGGGATTGTCCTTGTTGCGGTCGGGGTGGAGTTCTTTCGCCTTCTTGCGATAGGCCTTCTTGATCTCCTCGGCCGAGGCGCCCTTCGACACCCCAAGAACCTCGTAGAAATCACGTTTTGCCATTGCAGAACCCCGCTATGAGAACATGGCAGCGGGCCCCGCCGGGGGGCCCGCCAAACAGGTTCCGGCGCTTATTTGCGCTTGTCTTCACCCATGTCCTCGAAATCGGCGTCGACGATATCGTCATCCACCGAACGCGGGCCGTCTTCTTCCTCGGCCGCGGCGGTGTTGCCGCCCTCGGCTTCGGCTTGCGCTTTGTAGATCGCTTCGCCCAGTTTCATCGCGGCATCGGTCAGGTTTTGCACCGCGCCTTTGATCTTGCCGGGTTCATCGGTCTTGAGCGCTTCTTCCAGCGCGTTGCAGGCCAGTTCGATCGCTTCCACGGTCGAGCTGTCGACCTTGTCGCCATGCTCTTCGAGCGATTTGCGGGTCGAATGCAGCAGGCTTTCGCCTTGGTTGCGGGTTTCGACCAGTTCTTTGCGGTTCTTGTCGGCCTCGGCATTGGCTTCGGCGTCTTTGATCATCTTGTCGATGTCATCATCGGACAGACCACCCGAGGCTTGAATGGTGATCTGTTGCGATTTGCCGGTGCCTTTGTCTTTGGCCGACACGCTGACGATGCCGTTCGCGTCGATATCGAAGGTGACTTCGATTTGCGGCACGCCGCGCGGCGCGGGCGGGATGTTCTCAAGGTTGAACATGCCCAGCATCTTGTTGTCGGCGGCCATTTCGCGCTCGCCTTGGAACACCCGGATCGTCACGGCGTTCTGGTTGTCTTCGGCGGTCGAGAAGACTTGGCTTTTCTTGGTCGGGATCGTGGTGTTGCGGTCGATCAGGCGGGTGAACACCCCACCCAGCGTTTCGATGCCCAGCGACAGCGGGGTCACGTCCAGCAGAACCACGTCTTTCACGTCGCCTTGCAGCACGCCCGCTTGAATGGCCGCACCAAGCGCCACAACCTCATCCGGGTTCACGCCTTTATGCGGCTCTTTGCCGAAGAATTTGGTCACTTCCGCAACCACTTTCGGCATCCGGGTCATACCACCGACCAGAACCACCTCGTCGATCTCGTCCTTCGACACACCGGCGTCTTTCAGTGCGGCGGCGCAGGGCTTGAGCGAGGCTTTGATCAGATCATCCACCAAGCTTTCCAGCTTCGCACGGGTGAGTTTCATCACCATGTGCAGCGGCGTGCCGGTTTTCGAATCCATCGAGATGAACGGCTGGTTGATCTCGGTCTGGCTCGAAGAGGACAGTTCGATCTTGGCTTTCTCAGCGGCTTCTTTCAGGCGCTGAAGGGCCATCTTGTCTTTGGTCAGATCGACGCCATGCTCTTTCTTGAACTCCTCGGCGAGGTAGTTGACGATCCGCATGTCGAAGTCTTCACCGCCAAGGAACGTGTCCCCGTTGGTGGATTTCACTTCGAACAGGCCATCGTCGATTTCAAGGATGGTGATGTCGAAGGTGCCGCCGCCAAGGTCATAGACGGCGATGGTTTTGGTGTCTTTTTTATCAAGGCCATAGGCCAGCGCGGCGGCGGTCGGCTCGTTGATGATGCGCAGCACTTCAAGGCCGGCAATCTTGCCCGCGTCTTTGGTCGCTTGGCGTTGCGCGTCGTTGAAGTAGGCAGGCACGGTGATCACGGCTTGCGTGACGCTTTCGCCCAGATAGCTCTCGGCGGTTTCTTTCATCTTTTGCAGAATCACGGCCGAGATTTGCGAGGGCGAATATTTCTCGCCTTGCACTTCAACCCATGCGTCGCCATTGCCGCCATCCACGATGGAATAGGGCACAAGCTTTTTGTCTTTTTCGACTTCCGCATCGGTGGTACGGCGCCCGATCAGGCGTTTCACCGCGAACACGGTGTTCGACGGGTTGGTGACGGCTTGGCGCTTTGCGGGTTGGCCCACAAGGCGCTCGCTGTCGGTGTAAGCAACGATCGAGGGCGTCGTGCGCGCCCCTTCGGCGTTTTCGATCACGCGGGGCTGCGACCCATCCATGATGGCAACGCAGGAGTTCGTGGTCCCGAGGTCGATCCCGATGACTTTGGCCATTTCAATACCTCTTCTTTCGGCGACAGGTGAGGACGGGTCCCATCAGGCCCCCGGCCCCAATCCCAAGGTTTCACTTTGGCCTGGCCCGGCTGGTCCGGTCCGGCTTGGGGGCTATATAGGGAGGGGAAATTTGCCCTGCAAGAACCCTCGCATCGGGAGTTTGCGACAAATGACGCAAATCAGCGGTTCACAGACCCGCCCCAGCGCGCAGGATGTGCGTGGCTTTCAGCATTATCCGGGCTGGTTGACGCCCCCAGAACAGGCCGCGCTGGTGAAAGACCTGCGCGCATTGGCGGCACAGGCCCCGCTTTTTTCGCCGATGACGCCTTATGGGCGGCCAATGTCGGTGCGCATGACCTCGGCGGGGCGGTTTGGCTGGGTGTCGGACCGGCGTGGCTATCGGTATAGCCAAACTCATCCTGAGGGCATGGCATGGCCCGCAATCCCGCAAAGCATTCTGGATGTGTGGCAGGCCGTGTCCGGCTCTGCCCGCGTGCCTGAATGCTGCTTGATCAATTTCTATGGCGAAGGCGCCAAGATGGGCATGCATCAAGATCGGGACGAGGCGGATTTCGCCGAGCCGGTCGTGTCGATCTCTTTGGGGGATGACGGGCTTTTCCGCATCGGCAACGAAACGCGCGGCGGCAAGACGCAAAGCCTTTGGCTGCGTTCCGGCGATGTGATGGTGATGGGTGGGGCCGCGCGGCTTCTCTATCACGGTGTGGACCGGATCGCACCCGGCACCTCGACCCTGTTGCCGCAAGGCGGGCGGATCAACCTGACCTTGCGGGTTGTCACCTGAAGTCCTGCGCCTTTTCAATTCGCCCTAAAGCCCCGCCTGCGCGGCGTCCCAGACTTTGCGCATCACGGTGGGCAGATCGGCGGGCGTAAACGCCACGCGGGGGGTAAAACCTTCGCCCTCAGCCCGTGCCAGCATCACCTTCAGCCGCAAATGAAAATGGGTGAAAGTGTGGCGCACTTCATGCGGCAGTTCCCCCCAATCTGCCGCGAGGGGCGGACGCGGCTCGGGCGTATCCGTCCCCCAATCAGTGCCCGGAAAACCAAGCATTCCACCCAAAAGCCCCTTTTCCGGGCGGCGCTCCAACAGCACGTCCCCCGCTGCATTGACCGCCACATAGGCCAGCCCAAACCGGGTCGGCTTTTCAGCCTTGGGGGCTTTGCGGGGCAGATCGGCCGCAATGCCCTGCGCTTTGGCGGCACAGAAAGCGTTGATCGGGCAGAGCGCACAAACGGGGGTGCGCGGGGTGCAGATGGTTGCCCCCAAATCCATCATCGCTTGCGCATGATCGCCCGGTCGGGTTTGCGGGGTAATCCGCCCCGCTTTTTCCACCAGTTCTGGCTTCGCAACCGGCATCGGGGTTTGCACCGACCAAAGCCGCGCCACCACGCGCTCCACATTGCCATCCACGACCACGGCGGGCTCATCAAAGGCAATCGCCGCCACCGCCGCCGCCGTATAGGGGCCGATGCCGGGAAGCTTTTGTAGCTCGGTTGCGGTTTCAGGGAACTTCCCATCGCGCTCTTGCGCCACGACACGCGCACATTTGAGCAGGTTGCGGGCACGGGCATAATAGCCCAGCCCCGCCCATTCGGCCATCACATCACCATCTTCTGCCGCGGCCAAATCGGCGACTGTGGGCCAGCGTTCGGTGAAACGGCGGAAATAGTCGCGCACGGCGGCCACAGTGGTTTGCTGCAACATCACCTCAGAAAGCCAAACGTGATACGGGTCGGGCCGCTGGGTCGCGCGCGCTTGTGGCCCCACCCGCCATGGCATCACCCGTGCGGATCGGTCGTACCAAGCCAAAAGCGCGGCGCCAGCCAATGTTTCATCCCCGTCACGCAATCTTTATGCTCCCCCGATCAGAGTTGTTATGGCAAACCCCCACAAGCCACCTAAAATAGCACCAGACCCCGCAAAGGCGAGAGCACGCGAAAGATGACCAACGCCCCCACCGACGCGCGCCCGGAAGAGCGCCCCGAGGCGCCCCGCAAAGGCCGCCGCCTGCGGGGGTTCGAGGCGGCTTCCGGTCTGGTGAAAGAGCGGATCCGCACCGCAGGCGAATCGCGCGGTTTTGCCGTGGCGCGGCTGATCACCCATTGGGCCGAGGTCGTCGGGCCGGAAATCGCCGCCGCTGCGCGCCCGGTAAAAATCGGCTATGGTCGCGAAGGGTTCGGTGCGACGCTGACGCTTCTGGTCGAAGGGCCGATGGCACCCCTGATCGATATGAAGCGCGATCAAATCCGCGCCAAGGTTAACGCCTGCTATGGCTATAATGCCATTGCGCGGGTGCATATCACCCAGACTGCCGCCACCGGCTTTGCCGAGGGGCAGGCGGTCTTTACCCCGCCGCCCAAGGCGCCCCGGCCCCAGCCCTCGCCCGAGGTCAATGCGCGCGCGCATGACGCAACCGAGGGGCTTCAAGACAGCGGGCTGCGGGCCGCGCTCGAAGAGTTGGGGCGCAATATCTACATGAAACCCACCATCGCCAAAGCCGATGGCGGGACACGCTAAGAAAGGCTGATCCATGAACCGTCGCTCTCTTCTTCTGGGCCTCTCTGGCACTGCGCTGCTTGCCGCTGCCGGGGGCTGGTCGCTGTTGCGGCCCAATGCCGAAGGCCTCTGGGCCAGCCCCGCGCTGGCGCAGGAAACGACCGGCGGGGCGGCCAATGATCTTTTGCCCGATGTCGCGATGGGGGCCGCCGATGCTCCGGTGACGCTGATCGAATATGCGTCGTTCACCTGCGGGCATTGCGCGAACTTCCATGAAACCGTCTTCAAGCCGCTCAAGCGCGAGTATATCGATACTGGCAAGGTCCGGTTCATTCTGCGCGAAGCCTATTTCGACGGGGTCGGGCTTTGGGCCGGGCAGGTCGCGCAATGCGGCGGTGATCTGAAATATTACGGCATCGTCGATATGTTGTTCGACGAGCAAAGCGCGTGGATCGGGGATGGCCAGCCGCAGACGATTGGTGACAACCTGCGCAAGATCGGGCTGCGTGCCGGTCTGACGAAAGAGCAGATCGAGGCCTGTCTGAATGACACCGCCCGGGCCGAGCGGATGGTGGCCACCTATCAGGCGCATTTCACCGCCGACGGGATCGAGGGCACGCCGACCCTGATGATCAACGGCAAAAAGCACAGCAACATGAGCTATGAGTCGCTGAAAAAGATCCTCGACGCCGAATTGGCGGGCTGAGCTCAAAGGCCCAGCCGGTCCAGCGCCTGTTCCAGAGGTGCGGCATTGCTCAGCCTCAGCCGCACCGGCAGCGCCAGCACATTGGGGCGAAACGCTATCGGCAGACGCGCGGCATCCTTTTCCGTGGTGACAAGTTGCGCCCCCGCAAGCCGCGCCTCGGTATCCAGCCGGGTCAACAGCCGCGCATTGAAGGGCTGATGATCGTCCAGCGCCTCGGCCCGGACCAGATCGGCCCCAAGTCCGCGCAACGTGGCAAAGAATTTCTCGGGATGGCCGATGCCCGCAAAGGCCAGCACCCGCAGCCCCTCCCAGTCCATGCCGGTTTGCAAGGGCATCAGCGCGCCTTGCAGATGTGGCACGGCAATGTGTGGCCCCCAACGCGTGACAAAATCCGCTTGCGCCGGGTCCGGACCAATCGAGATCAGAAGATCGGCCCGGGCAAGACCGGCCGCAACCGGTTCGCGCAGCGGTCCCGCGGGCAGGCAGCGCCCGTTGCCAAAGCCCTTCACCGCATCGACGACAACGATCGACAGATCTTTGTCCAGCGCCGGGTTTTGATGCCCGTCATCCAGCAAGATCACTTGCGCGCCTGCCGCCACCGCCGCCTGCGCGCCGGCGGCACGATCCTTGGCGACCCATGTGGGGGTGAACGCGGCCAGCAAGAGCGGTTCGTCGCCCACCTCTTCGGCTTTGTGGCGCATTTCATCGACGCGAACCGGGCCCTTGAGGCTGCCGCCATGGCCGCGGCTGACCACATGCGCGGTGATATCGCGCCCGGCCAGCAGTTGTGCCAGCGCGATCACGGTGGGGGTTTTGCCGGTGCCGCCTGCATTGATATTGCCCACCGAGACCACCGGCACCGCCACGCGCAGCCCCGGCTGGGCCACGCGGCGCGCGGTGGCGGCCCCATAGGCGCGCCCCAGCGGGGCCAGCAGCCGCGCCATCGGCGCCGGGGTCGCGGGGTCGGTGAACCAATGTGCGGGGGCCTGCATCAATCGTCCTTTCCATCGGTTGCGGCATCGCATTCACGCAAGATCGCGCAGACCACCGCCTCGGCCGCCGCCGCCCCGCCCGAGGTGACGGCCCACGCATTATGCGCCAGCGCCGCCGCCCGGTCGGGCGACATCAGATCGGCCACGGCTGCCCCCAAAGAGCTGGCATCGTGAATCGCGCGGGCCGCGCGCGCCTCTCCAAGCCGGGTATATTCTGACGTGTAAGGCGTGGTTTTGGGCCCATGTACCACGGCAGAGCCCAAAGCGGCAGCCTCGAACGGGCAGCGCGCGGCCCCCTGCGCGCCGCTTAGCGTGCCGCCCATATAGCTCACCGGGGCGATCCGATACCACAGCCCATATTCCGCCGGATCATCGGCCAGAAAAATCTCTGTCTCGTCCTCGGGTTCCCCCTCAAGCGCACGGCTGGCAACGGCCAGCCCCTGCGCGCTGAGCCGCGCGGCCAGATGCTCGGCGCTTTCAGGCGGGTCGGGGGCGAGGATCAGCAGCATTCGGTGCGCGTGGCGTGTGGCCCGTTCTTGTGCGGCGATCATCGCGTCGATCTCTTCGGGGGGCACGGCGGCGGCCAGCCAGACCGGTCGGGTCCGGGTCAGCGCGGCCAGCGAGACACGCTCGGCCTCGGAACAGCGCAGCGGCTCGGCGGGCTGGCCCAGAACGCCACTCACCTCAAGCTTGGCCGGTTCCACTCCCAACTGCAAAAGCGGCGTGATCGAACCTTGATCGCGCACCAATACCCGCGCCATGCGCCGTAACAGGGCGGGCTTGCCAAAGCCCCGCAGCGGCTGGCGGCCCGCGCTTTGCGGGGTCGCCTGCACATCCGCCATCATCACCGGCACATCGGCTTTGCCCGCCGCCTTGATCAGGGCACCGGGCAGGTCATTGCCGAAGAGCACCAGCAGATCGGGCGCAAGCTGACGCATCAGGGCGCGCGGCGATCCCTCGTCGCGCAGGCCACGCCGGATCACCGTTTCCGGCAAGCTGATGTCGATGTATTCGGGCAAAGCCACGATCAGCCGCAGATCGGGGCGCAGCCGCGCCAGCCGGGCAAGCACCAGCGCCGCGCCGGGGGCCAGTTCGCTTGCCTCCTCTGCGCCGATGCGCAAACAGATCAAGGGCGGTTCGGGGGGCGCGGTCTCCGCCGGGGCCGGGCCCGGAGCGGGTGCGCGGCGAAACCACCTAGAAGCCGATTGCAGCATCGCGGGCCTTTGGGATGTTAGCTGCCCAGTTCCTCGGTCAGCGAGGCGGGGGTTTCCTCGTCACGCAGCCGGTGCAGGTGGGCGATGAAATAGCGCGCATGGGCATCGTCCACGGTGCGTTGCGCCTCGGCCTTCCAAGCGGAATAGGCGGTGGCGTAATTGGGGTAGATCCCGACGATATGGATTTTCGACACATCTTTGAATTCGGTGCGCTCGGGCGAGACAAGCTCGCCGCCGAAAACAAGGTGCAGGCGTTGGGGATTTGTCTTGCTCATGGGCTTTCCTGTGCAATGGGTGGGGCGAGACTATGCGATGGCCCTTGGCCACTCAAGCGGCGATCGCGCGCTTGCGCTAACGATCAAGGCGGCGCAAGCTCTGTGGCTGTGGCAGCCTTCTTTGCGCCATGGCCCCAGATTTGCAGCCCGCGCCCTTGCGGACCCGCTTTTCAATCTGCGCGACAGGGTCTAAGGAACGGCCATGCGCAAGAGCCTACTTCAGATTTATGATGCCCGCGTCGCCACCGGCATGCTGCGCGCCGATGCGGCCCAACGCGCGCTTCTGCCCCGTTTCGACGAAATCATCGCCGCAATCGAAGCTCCGGTGAAAAAGCCCGGCTTGTTTGGCCTGTTTGCCAAACATCCCGAGGCGGTCCGGGGGCTTTACCTTTGGGGCGGTGTCGGGCGTGGCAAATCAATGCTGATGGATCTGTTCCACGAGGCGGTCGCGGTGCCCAAGCGGCGCGTGCATTTCCATGCCTTCATGCAAGAGGTTCAGGCCAAAATCGAGGCCGCGCGTCGCGCCAAGGAAGAAGACGCGCTTTTGCCCGTGGCCAAGGAAATCGCCGCCTCGGTCCGGCTGCTGTGTTTCGATGAAATGCAGATCACCGATATTGCCGATGCGATGATCGTGGGGCGGCTGTTCGAAGAGCTGTTCAAGCGTGGCGTCACCGTGGTGACCACCTCGAACCGCCCGCCCGAGGACCTTTATAAAAACGGGCTGAACCGGCAGTTGTTTCTGCCCTTCATCGATATTTTGCGCGACCAGCTTGAGGTGGTCGAAATCGCTTCGGAAACCGATTATCGCCAGCATCGGTTGACCGGCGCGCAGGTCTATTTCTCGCCCGCCTCAAAAGAGGCGCATGCGGCGATGGATGCGCTTTGGAATGAATTGACCGGCCATGACGCGACCACCAAGCTGGAGATCGAGGTCAAGGGGCGCAAAGTGGTGGTGCCGCATTATCACAACGGCGTTGGGCGCGCCACGTTTTGGGAATTGTGCGGCGCGATGTTGGGGCCGGCGGATTATCTGGCGATTGCCGATGCGCTGAAGGTCTTGATGATCGATGACATTCCGCAGCTTTCGGCCTCCAATTTCAACGAGGCGAAGCGGTTCGTGACGCTGATCGATACGCTTTATGAGGCGAAGGTGCGGCTGATCTGTTCGGCCGCCGAGGTGCCCGAGCGGCTTTACAACGAGGGCACGGGCAGCTTCGAGTTTGAGCGAACCGCCTCGCGCCTGCGCGAGATGCAATCGGCCGATTGGGGCACCGACCGGGGGTGACCGGTCGGCGGCGGCGTTCAGCCGTTGGGTCAGACTTTGGCCGGGGCCTCGGCCAGCAGTGCCCGCACGCGCGGCGCGACTTCGGTGCCGTAAAGCGCGATTGTTTCCCGCAAATGCGCGGGGTCTTGCGGCCCGGCGGAATATTTCAGCGTGAAGCGTTGCAGCCCCAAAACACCCATCGTTCGCGCGATCTTTTGCGCGACCGTTTCCGGGCTGCCCACGTAAAGCGAGCCCTGCGCAATCTCCTGTTCGAAGGCGGCGCGGGTGAAGGGCGGCCAGCCGCGCGTGCGCCCGATCAGATCATGCATCTTGGCATAGGCCGGGAAAAAGCGTTCTTTCGCCTCTTCATCGGTGGGGGCGATATGGCCCGGCGAATGGACCGATAGCGGCAACTCGGGCCCCCCCGCCTGCGCGCGCGCCTTGCGATAGAGATCGGCCAGAGGCGCAAACCGCGCCGGATTGCCGCCGATGATCGCCATCACCAAAGGCATATCCATGGCCGCTGCCTCCAGCACCGAGTCCGGGCTGCCGCCCACGCCACGCCAAACCTGCAACGGCTGTTCGGGGCGCGGGTAGACGGTGACATTTTGCAAGGCCGTGCGGTGATGGCCGCGGAAAGTGATCTTCTCTTGGCTCAAAAGCGCATGCAAAAGCTGCGCCTTTTCAGAAAAGAGCGTCTCGTAATCTTCCAGATCATAGCCAAAGAGCGGGAAGCTCTCGGTGAAAGAGCCACGGCCGATGGTGATTTCGGCCCGCCCCGGCGCCAGTGCCTCCAGCGTGGCAAAACGCTGGTAAAGCCGGATCGGGTCATCCGACGACAGCACCGTGACCGAGGTCCCTGCGTGGATCGATTTCGTTTTGGCCAAGATCGTGGCGATCAGCGGCTCCATCGACGAAATCGCGTAATCTGGGCGGTGATGTTCGCCAAGGCCAAAGTAATTCAGCCCGACCTCGTCGGCCAGAACGGCCTCGGCCAGTGTGTCGCGGATGACCTGCGCCGCGCTTTGCGGGCCGGATTGGTTGGCGGTGATATCGCCAAAAGTATCAAGGCCGAATTCAAGCGTCATGGCGGGCTCCTTTCCTTTCGGACAAAGATAGGGGCCGCCTGCCTGTGCGCCTAGGCAGATAGTCGCACAGGATCGGTGCGCAAATGCTCAGCCATTCTCGCGCAGCACTTGGCCCGCAAGATAAAGCGAGCCGCAAATGAGCACCCGGGCATGGGGCTCTTGCGCGGTGATCGCGGCAAGCGCTGACGCCACGCTTTCGGCCTCGGCCACCTGCGCAAAGCCTGCCTGATGCGCAGCGCGCGCCGTGTCGGACGCGGGCAGGGTGTTTGGCTCGCCGGGAATGGAAACCGCGGTCAGGCTGGGCGCCGCGCTGGCAAGCGGGCGTAAATAGCCGGTGATATCCTTGGTGTTCAGCATGCCGCAAATCAGATGCGTCGGGCGCGGGGCCATTCGTGCGAGCGTGCTTGCCACCGCCTGCCCACCCGCCGGGTTATGCCCGCCATCAAGCCAAAGCTCGGCCTTTGGCGCGGCTTCCACCAGCGGTCCGTGGCGCAGCCGTTGCATCCGCGCGGGCCATTGCGCGGCGGTGACCGCCGCCTCGCAGGCGGCTTCGCCATAGCCAAGGCAGCGCAGCGCCGCAACGGCGGCCCCTGCATTTTCTATCTGGTGCGGGCCGGGCAGGTTTGGCAGCGGCAAATCCAAAAGCCCGTTTTCATCTTGATAGATCAGACGGTCGCGTTCTTCGAAGGCGTGCCATTGCTGACCATGCGCGAAAAGGCTCACGCCCAGACGCGCGGCGCGCGCCTCGATCACATCCATGCCGTCCGGCTGCTGTGGGCCAACCACGCAGGGCACGCCACGTTTCAAGATGCCCGCCTTTTCCCCGGCAATCTCGGGCAGCGTTTCGCCCAGATATTGCTGATGGTCGATGGAAATGGGCGTCAGCACCGTCAGCGCGGGTTGGTCGATCACATTCGTCGCATCCAGCCGCCCGCCAAGGCCCACTTCCAACAGCGTGTAATCGGCGGGGGTGCGGGCAAAGGCCAGAATGGCCGCGACGGTGGTGACTTCGAAAAAGGTGATCGGCGCGCCGCCATTCGCAGCCTCGCATTCATCCAAAAGCGCGGCCAGATCGGGCTCGGAGATCAAATCGCCTGCCAGCCGGATGCGTTCATGAAACCGCGCCAGATGCGGCGAGGTATAGGCATGCACCCGCTTGCCAGACGCCTCCAGCCCCGCGCGGATCATTGCTTGGGTCGACCCTTTGCCATTCGTGCCCGCCAGATGGATGACGGGGGGCAGGGTGCGTTCGGGGTGACCCAAAGCGGCCAACAGCCGGTGCACACGATCGAGCGTCAGATCGATGATCTTCGGATGCAGCCCCATCAGCCGCGCAAGGATGTCATCGGAAGGTTGCGGCATCGGGCCCCCTGTTGTGCAAAGGCCGGGGCCAAATGGCCCCGGACCCGAAAATTTTAGGGCGAGACGCGCGCCTTACTCGGACTTTTGCGCCGCTTGGGCGGGCGTTTCCGGCGTCGGCTCTGCCGCGGTCTCATGGTCCGCCTCGGTTTCCGGCACGGAAATCTGGCCGGGCGGGGGCAGTTCGCCCCAGATCGCGGGCGGCTGGCTCATCATCAAGCGCAGCAAAACGATCAGTTCTTCGCGCATCTTCTTGCGATGCGTCACCCGGTCCAGCATGCCGTGATCAAGCAGATATTCCGCGCGCTGGAACCCCTCGGGCAATTTTTCGCGGATCGTTTGTTCGATCACGCGCGGCCCGGCAAAGCAGATCAGCGCATTCGGTTCGGCGATCTGCACATCGCCCAGCATCGCATAAGAGGCCGTCACGCCGCCCGTGGTGGGGTGGGTGAGCACAACGATATAAGGAAGGCCCGCATCCTTGAGCATTTGCACCGCCACGGTCGAACGCGGCATTTGCATCAGGCTCAGGATACCTTCTTGCATCCGCGCGCCCCCGGCGGCGGCAAACAGCACCATCGGGCATTTGCGTTCGACCGCGCGCAGCGCCGCGGCCAAGATCGCATTGCCGACATACATCCCCATGGAACCGCCCATGAAGGAAAAGTCCTGCCCAACGGCAACAATCGGCGTGCGCCCGATCTCGCCTTCGACCACCAGCATCGCGTCTTTCTCGCCTGTAACCTTTTGCGCGGACCGCATCCGGTCGGGGTAGCGCTTTTGATCCTTGAAGCTCAGCGGATCGGCGATCGGCTCGGGCACTTTCACCTCGGTAAAGATGCCCAGATCAAAGAGCGACTCGAACCGGTCGCGCGGCGTGATCGCCATGTGGTGATCGCAGTTGGTGCAGACGTTCAGATTGTCGGCCACCTCGCGGTGAAACAGCATCGTGCCGCATTCGGGGCATTTCGTCCAAAGGTTCTCGGGCATGTCGCGCCGTGTGAACAGCGAGTTGATCTTCGGTCGGACGTAGTTCGAGATCCAGTTCATCGGTTGCCCCTTGATTGCTGCGCCAGCGCTCAGCCGTGTTCCCGCCCAGATAAGCCTGACGCGCGGTAAATGCAATCAGCGGCGCAGCATCAGCCGGGCCAGAAGCCAGAAGACCAGCATCGATAGGCTGTCCATCGCAAGATAGGGGGCCATGGCCCAAGGGTCGCGAATATTGAGGACCAGCGTGTAAAGCGACAGCCCATCAAGCTGGCCATAAAGCGCGATCAAAAAGATCGCGCTGACGTTGTTGGCAAGGTGAAAGGCCAGTGCCGGGCCTAGGTTGCCCGCTCTGGCGGTCAGATCGGCGGCCAGAAGGCCGAACCCCATCGCCCATAGCGCCAGAAACAGCGCGGTCGTTCCATGCGCCCCCGGCGCGTAATGCAAAAGGCCAAACAGCGCCGCCGGAACGCCCATCCACAGCACGCGATTGCCTGTGCGTGCGGCGATCTGTTGCAGCAGATAACCGCGAAACACGAGCTCTTCCGCCGCGATCTGCACGAAAAGCAGCGGTGCGGCGAGCGGCAGCCAAGCCAGCAAGACCGAAGCTGGCGTCGATTTGGCAAGCTGCGGCTCAAAGGCCGATAGCGACGCGATCGCAAGCACGGCGATCATCAGTAGCCCAAAGACACGCGCGAAATCACGCCCTGCACCGGGGCCCAAAAGCGTGGCAATCGCGCGCCGGTGCAGCAGTCGCGTCACCAAAAGCGTGCCCAACGCCAGTGGCACGAAACTGGCCAACACCATCACCAGCCCAAAGGGCGAGCCCGCCCGGTCCATGGCCGTAAGCACCATGGCCAGTTCAAATTTGCCAAACACGAGGCCGATCAGCCCAAGCCCGCCAAACAGCGCCGCGAAATAGGTCGCGGCAATCAGCGTCAGCCCGACAAGGCTGCGCCAAATCTCGGCGCGGGCGGTGGCCGGGGCGATATAGGCATCCAGATTGGGGTAGGTCATTTCGGCTCCTCGGCGCAAATCTAGCGAGGCGCCCTTTGCCTCACAAGCGGCTTTACTTCGCGCCGCGCGCAGCGGATGAAGGGGCGCTTTCGCGGAGGATATATGTTCGAAGTCTCGCTTGATCTTGCTGCGATGCTGATCGCGGCCGCCTTTGCAGCGGGCTTTGTGGATGCGATTGCCGGGGGTGGCGGGTTGATTACCTTGCCGGTTCTGCTGTTGGCGGGGGCGACGCCCTTGCAGGCTTTGTCCACCAACAAGGTGCAGGGGGCCTTTGGCGCGGCCACGGCGGCGCTGACCTATGCCGCCAAGGGACAAGTCAACCTGCGCGCACAAATCGGCGCGGCCTCACTGGCCTTTCTGGCAGGGCTGGGCGGGGCCTTTTTGGTCTCTGTCCTGCCGACCGAGTCGGTGCGGGCGGTTTTGCCCTTTGTCTTAATCGCGATTGCTGCCTTTTTCGCGCTGCGCAAAGGTCTGGATGACACCGATCGCGCGCGGCGGATTTCGCCTGCGGCCTTCATCGCTTTTGTCGTGCCCTTGGTCGGGTTTTACGACGGTTTGATCGGTCCGGGGGCGGGGGCGTTTTACATGATCGGTTTCGTGATGCTGGCGGGCTATGGCGTTTTGCGCGCCACCGCGCATACGAAGCTTTTGAACTTCGCCTCCAATTTGGGGGGCTTGCTGGCCTTTGCCGCCACCGGTGCGCCATGGTGGGTGACGGGGCTGGCCATGGGGGTCGCACAGATCGCAGGCGCCAGCCTTGGCGCGCGCCTGGCCATGCGCAAGGGGGCAAAGCTGATCAAGCCGCTTTTGGTGTTCACCTCGACCGTGCTGGCGCTCAAGCTGATCTGGTGATCAGCAAAAACCCTCTGCGCGCCGCATCCCCCCCGTTTCGAGGCCGCGCCAATTGCGTTGTGCTGTGGGCAAAAACTCTTCCACCACCGGATGCGCCGGGTCGAGCGCACCGAGATTGACCAAAATCGACGTGATCGCCGCCTCTGCCGCGCGATTGGTCCCATCGGCAATTTTCAGCGCCACGCCGCGTTTTTGGTCCGGCAAGATCGCTACAAATACGCCTTCGGCGCCCACTTTCACCGCCACCTTGCCACCCGTGGCGCGCATCAGCTTGGTGCAGGCGCGCTCTTCGCCCGCGACCAGCTCGGGAAAGGCCACCATCGCTTGGCGCAGCCGCACAGCTGCATTTTCGCGCAGCCCGCCCTCGGGGGTGGCGGCCGCAAAGAATTGCATCGCGCGGGCCAGTGCCCCGATCGTGCAGGCGAAATTCGGGGCCGAGCAGCCATCGATCCCCCAACCCGCTGCCGTTTCTTGCGTCACCTCTTCAAAGGTCGCGCGCACCGCGCGCTGCACGGGGTGGTCGATCTCGATATAATCGGGCCCGCCTTTCAGATGCCGGTTCAAGGTCAGAAACCCCGCATGCTTGCCCGAGCAATTGTTGTGGATTTGGCAGGGCGTCTCTTCGGTGCAGGTGAAATGGCGGCGGGCCACGGGGTCGCGCGGCACATGCGCACCACAGCGCAAATCGTCATCGGCCAAACCCAAGTCTTTCAGCCATGTCGCCACCGCTTGCGTGTGCAACGCCGCACCCGAATGGCTGGCGCAGGCCAGCGCCAGTTGCCGGTCCGTCAGCCCAGCCACATCGGCGGCGCCGCTTTCCACCAAGGGCAGTGCTTGGATCATCTTGCACGACGACCGCGGAAAGATCACCGCATCGGCTTGCCCCCAGATCATTTCCGGCCCCTGCGGGCCGTAAACCACCGCATGTCCGGCATGCTCGCTTTCGCACAAGCCCCCGCGCCAAAGCTCGATCAGCGTTTGTGGTGCCATTCCCGCCCCTTTCATGCGCGAAATCCTGCCGTGGGGGCTTTCCCCGCTCGGCACTTTTGCGTTATCTCTCGACAATCGAGTTGAAATAGCAACCGCCAGAGTGAACAAGGGCAAAAGCCCGAGGGCGGACAGAGGCATCAGACAGCTGGAGGCTGTTCCATGAAGACGATCATTTCGAGCGTCGCTGCAGTTCTTGCCGCGTCGCTGGCATTTTCCCCGATGGCAAGCGCGCAAGAAAGCTCGAACCGGGTGGCGGCGGAAACCGACTGGAGCGTTTTCGTCGAGGACAGCCCGAAAGAGTGCTGGGGCGTTGTGCCGCCGCAAAAGACGGTCAACAGCAAGAATGGCAAGCCGGTGCAGGTGCGCCGGTCGGAAATTCTGTTGTTCGTGACCCATCGCCCGGGCAAGCCGCCCGAGGTGATGTTCATGGGCGGCTATCCGTTTGCCAAAGGTTCTACCGTAGAGTTGAAGGTCAACACTGGGCAGACCTTCAACCTGTTTACCAATGGCGAAGGCGCGTGGGCGGGCAGCCCCGAAGATGACGCCAAGATCATTGCCGCGATGAAGGCGGGGGCCGATGTGCTGGTGACGGGCCGTTCGAGCCGTGGCACCAAGACCGAGGATACCTTTTCCTTGATGGGTTTTACCGCCGCGATGGAAGAAGCCGCCAAGCGCTGCCAGTAAGCCGCGCCGAAATTGCGTCAGCCCCGGCTAGGCCGGGGCTTTTGCGTTTTTACTACCTCTCGTGCTGCGAATCCCCTATATGCACGGCTTGCCCAACTCAGGACGCGCCATGACCGAGCCCACCTCCCCCGTCACGCAAGACGTGCTGACCGTGCCGCGCAAGCTGCCCGAAGGCGGCAAGCTGAACCTTGTCGGCCTGACCCGCGCGGAATTGCGCGATGCACTGATCGCCGCGGGCACGCCCGAGAAACAGGCCAAGATGCGCGTCGGGCAGGTCTGGCAATGGATCTACCACTGGGGTGTGCGCGATTTCGCGGCGATGACGAATTTGGCCAAAGACTATCGCGCGCTTCTGGATCGGCATTTCGAGATTGCCTTGCCCGAAGTGGTGACCTGTCAGGTCTCGCTTGATGGCACGCGCAAATATCTGTTGCGGATCGCGGGCGGCCATGAGGTCGAGGCGGTTTATATCCCCGAGGAAAATCGCGGCACGCTTTGCATCTCCAGCCAGGTGGGCTGCACGCTGACCTGTTCGTTTTGCCATACCGGCACGCAAAAGCTGGTGCGCAACCTGACGGCGGGCGAGATTGTGGGCCAAGTGATGGTGGCGCGCGATGATTTGGGCGAATGGCCGAAACCGGGCGAGCCCAAGGATGAGACGCGGTTGATTTCCAACGTCGTGCTGATGGGCATGGGCGAGCCGCTTTACAACTTTGAAAACGTCCGCAACGCGATGCAAGTCGTGATGGATGGCGAGGGGCTGACGCTGTCGCGCCGCCGGATCACGCTGTCGACCAGCGGGATCGTGCCCGAGATTGCCCGCACCGCCGAGGAAATCGGCTGTCTTCTGGCGATTTCCTTCCATGCCACCACCGACGAGGTGCGCGACAAGCTGGTGCCGGTGAACAAGAAATGGAACATCGCCACACTTTTGGATGCCTTGCGCGACTATCCGCGGCTGTCGAACAGCGAGCGGATCACCTTTGAATATGTCATGCTCAAGGGCGTGAATGACAGCGACGAGGATGCCCGGCGGCTGATCAAGCTGATCCGGGGCATTCCGGCGAAGATCAACCTCATTCCGTTCAACGAATGGCCCGGCTCGCCCTATCAGCGCAGCGATTGGGAGCGGATCGAGGCGTTTGCCGATATCGTCTATAAGGCGGGCTATGCCGCGCCGATCCGCACCCCGCGCGGCGAGGATATCATGGCCGCTTGCGGGCAGTTGAAATCCGCCACCGAGCGGGCACGGAAATCGAAGGCGCAAATCGCGGATGAGGCGGGGCTGTAAGGGTTACCGCCCCGGCCACAAACACCAATCGTGCCCATAAAAGAAACGAACCTCGGCGGCCGCTTTGTCGAGCGTGGGCACATCGCGGCATTTTGCAACCAGCAACCCGCCCGGATGCGCGGCCAGCCACGCGGGCGCGGCCTCTGCGGTGAGCACCTGCACCTTTTCGGTCAAGCGTCCCTCGAAGCCGAATTCGGAATTATAGCGTCCCGTCACCGTGGCCAGGCCCTGTGCCTGATGCGCGGCCATCTGCCGGGCGATTGGGGCGCTGTCATAGGCCGGGCCAAGGCCCGTGCTGGCAATCAGCCCGACAAAGCCCAACACAAGCCCGAGGCCTGAAAGGCCAAGCCCGAAAAGCTGCGGCAGGCGCCAAACCAGTGCGGCCAGCAGCAGGCAAAACAGGGCAAAGCCAATCGGCCCCCAAAGCGGATGCAAAAGCGCAGCGGTTTGCGCATCCCCCACGCGCACAGCCAAGGCGAGCGGCGCGATACCCGCTAAAGCCAGCAGCACGATCACCGGCAGGTGTGACCAGCGCCCGGGGGCCGCCGCCGTGCCAGACGCTAAAAAGGCGCGCGCGGCGATCAATGCGAAAGCGGGTAGTTCGGGCAAAAGGTAATGCACCTGCTTGCCAGATATGAACGAAAACAGAAAAAGCCCTGCGCCCGCTTGCATTAGCATCAACCGCAAAGCGCGGTCCGTCAGGCGTAGCTTGGCCACCCCGCGCCAAAAGCTGGGCGACCATACCCAAGGGAAAAGGGCGAATGGCAGCATCGCCAGCAGCCACCAAAAGGGCCGCGCATGGGCGAAGCTTTGCACCGTGCGGCCGGCCGTTTGTTCCCACAAGATCATGCGGCGATACTCGGCCCCGCCGGTGATTGCGGCGGGCACAACCCATAGCGCCACCACCGCCATTGCGACGCCAAGTGCCAGCCCGGCGCCTTTCGCGATGTCACGCCCCACCGGGCGGCAAAGCGGATCGGCCCAAAGCGGTGCCGCCAAAAGTGCGGGCGCAAGGTGGAACAAAATCACCGGCCCTTTCGCTAAAACCCCAAAGGCCAGCGCAAGGCCAAAGCCGCCCCAAGCCCAGCGGTTCACCCCCGGCGCGCCTAAGGCGGAAATCAACGCCCAAAGCCCCGCCAAGGTTGCGGTCGACAAAAGCGTGTCGAACATCGTTGCACCGCCATAGGCGGCAAAGACGCTTAACCCCGCCAACAAAATCGCTGCTGTGGCCCCGGTGGCGTTGTCCCAAAGTCGCCGCCCCAAAGCCCATGTGCCGGCCAGCGTGACCAAGGCAAAGAACGGCCCCACAAGCCGCCCGGCAAAGCCGCTGACCGCGCCGACGGCGGTCCAGACCAAGTTGATGAGCCAAAACAGAAGCGGCGGTTTGTCGGTATAAAGCTCGAAGTTTTTGAGTGGCAGGACCCAACTGCCTTCCAGCCGCATCTCGCGCGCCACGTCGATGTAGCGGGTCTCGTCAATCGGTAAAAGCGGGCGCAGCATGACCCCAAGCACCGCCACGGCCGCGAAGGCCAGCATCATCGCAATGACAAAAGCCGTCGGTTGGGCGCGCCCCTCAGGCGGTGCCATTCTTCCAGCTTTCGATGATCTCCACCGCTTCCTCCGCCGTTTCGACAAAATTCATCAGCTCAAGATCTTCGCGTGCAATCGTGCCCGCTTCGGCCAGCATATCCCAGTTGACCACATTTTTCCAAAAATCCACGCCGAACAGAATAAGCGGGATGCGCTTCATCCGATGCGTCTGGATCAGCGTCAGGGTTTCGAACATTTCATCCAGCGTGCCAAAGCCGCCCGGAAAGACGCAAACCGCCTTGGCCCGCATTAGGAAGTGCATCTTGCGAATGGCGAAATAGTGGAAGTTGAAGCACAGATCGGGCGTGACATAGGCGTTGGGCGCCTGTTCATGCGGCAGCACGATATTGAGCCCGATGGATTGCCCGCCCGCCTCATGCGCGCCGCGGTTGCCCGCCTCCATCACGCCCGGGCCGCCACCGGTGCAGATCACATATTCCCGCCCATAGCGCGCCATCGAAATCTCGGTCATCATCCGGGCGAATTTCAGCGCTTCGTCGTAGTAGCGGCTCAACTCGGCCAGTGCCGGGGTTTTGGCTGTGTCTTTTTGCGCGGGTTCAGGGATGCGCGCGCCGCCAAACATCACAACCGTGCTTTCCACGCCGCGCTCATCCATGATGAGTTCGGGTTTGAGCAACTCAAGCTGCAACCGCACGGGCCGCAACTCTTCGCGCATCATGAACCCGTCATCGGCAAAGGCCAGCTTATAGGCGGGCGCGCGGGTTTGCGGCGTGTCGGGAATGTCTTTCGCTGCGCGCGCATCCATGATGCTGTCACGGAACGGATGGGACCGGCTGTCGTCTTTCATGATTGGGCTCATTGCGCGAAGGGATTTCCCCAACTATAGGGGGAAATGCCTGAATGCCACCTGAAAGAGGAGCCGCCCCCATGTCGAATGCTGTGCTTGAAGCCGCGATTGAAGCTGCATGGGAGGTGCGCGACACGATCACCCCGCAGACCAAGGGAGAGGCGCGTGACGCCATCGAGTCCACGCTGGATGCGCTTGATAGCGGCGCGCTGCGGGTGGCGGAAAAACAGGCCGATGGCAACTGGCATGTGAACCAATGGGCCAAGAAGGCCGTGCTGTTGGGCTTCCGGCTCAAGGACATGGAAATTCATGCTGGCGGGCCGCAAAACGGCACCTGGTGGGACAAGGTCGACAGCAAATTCGCCCATTGGGGCGAGGCGCAATGGCAAGCGGCGGGTTTCCGCGCCGTGCCGCACTGCATTGTGCGCCGTTCGGCCTTTATTGCCAAAGGCGCGGTGCTGATGCCCTCTTTCGTGAACCTTGGCGCCTATGTCGATGAAGGCACGATGGTCGACACCTGGGCGACCGTGGGTAGCTGCGCGCAAATCGGCAAGAACGTGCACCTGTCGGGTGGGGTGGGCATTGGCGGCGTGCTGGAGCCGATGCAAGCCGGCCCGACCATCATCGAAGACAATTGCTTCATTGGTGCGCGATCCGAAGTCGTCGAAGGCTGCATCGTGCGCGAAGGCTCGGTTCTGGGCATGGGCGTCTTCATCGGCAAATCGACCAAGATCGTCGATCGGGAAACGGGCGAGGTCTTCTATGGCGAAGTGCCGCCCTATTCGGTGGTCGTGGCCGGGTCGATGCCGTCCAAAGGCGGGATCAACCTGTACTGCGCGGTGATCGTGAAACGGGTTGATGCACAGACCCGCTCGAAAACCGGCATCAACGAGCTTTTGCGGGACTAAGCCATGATCCTTTCGCTGGCAGGCAAGATCCGTGATGCGGTGAATGGGACCGAAATCCCGCACCATATTCGCGGTGGGTTGATGATGATCGACATCGTGTCGATCGCGCTGTTTCAGATCTGGGGTCTGAACAAGATGATGGCGATGGTCGAAAACGCCGAGCCGGGCGAATGGATTCCGGGTGCGGCGCTAGTGGCCTATGCGGTGGTCTTTGTGTGGTTGGCGCTGACCGCGCTCAAATCCACCAAGCGCCCCGCGAAAGCCTGAGATCGTACATGCCGGAAACGTCGGATAAGCCCGAAAAGCAAAAGCGCCCCCAGCAGGTTTATACCCTGCTGGTGGAGGTGGGCCGGTGTGAGAACGATGGCCTGCCCAAAGGCGCGACCGGGGCCGGGCTGTTGTGTTATGCCAGCGGTGTGGATGAAGCCGAGGCGGTGCGCGAAACCGTGGCGATCTTGAAACAAGCCGATCTGGCGCCGTTGGATGTGACCGGTTACGGCACACGCGCAGAGCGGGAAAAAGCTGGCGATGAGATTGGTGACGAGGAAAAGGCGCTGATGGAGCGGGCCTTGGCCGAAAACGCGGTGATCGTTGCGCAGATGACCCCGTTCATGGGCGAAAAAGACTAGGCAAGCTGCCGCCGGGTCACGCCCCGCGATTGTTGCCAGATTGTGTTTGGCTGCTACACTGTTTTCAAATGGTGAACAGTCGGGCAGGCCATGAAACATGCACTCAAACCCCTTGCAATCACGCTTTTTGTCGTTTCCGGGCTGACCGCTTGCGGGGGGCCACTTGAAGGCGGCGGGGGTGGGTCTACCGCTGTCGAAGCGATCCCGCGCGTGGATGCGGCCACGCAAAAGGGGCTTGATGACTGGGTTGCCAATTTCAAGCCGCGCGCGCTGGCGGCGGGCATCACCGAGGCGACATGGAACCGCTCCATGCGCAACCTGCCCTACAACCCAAAGGTGATCGAGCGCGACCGCTTCCAAGCCGAGTTTTCGAAACCGATCTGGGATTATCTTGACAGCGCCGCCTCGCCGGAACGCATCGCTGAAGGGCGCAAGATGCTGGCCCAGCATGACCGGCTTTTGCGCGAGATCGAGGCGCGCTACGGCGTCGAAAAAGAGGTCGTCGTGGCGATCTGGGGGATGGAGTCGCGTTATGGGGCGCGGCGTGGCAATACGCTGATCCTGCCCGCGCTGGCGACCTTGGCGCATGACGGGCGGCGCGGGGCGTTTTTTGAAAGCCAATTGATTGGCGCGCTAAAAATCATCCAGTCGGGTGATATCGATCCCGCACAGATGACTGGCTCTTGGGCGGGGGCGATGGGGCATACCCAGTTCATCCCGACCTCGTATCTGTCTTTTGCCGTCGATTTCACCGGCGATGGCAAGCGCGATATCTGGTCGGAAAACCCGGCCGATGCGCTGGCCTCCACCGCCGCCTATCTGGCGCGGTCGGGCTGGTCGAAAGGGCAGCCTTGGGGGGTGGAAGTCGTGCTGCCCGAAGGGTTCAACCTTGGCCTGACCGGTAAAGGGGTCAAAAAATCGCCCGCCGATTGGGCGGCCTTGGGCGTGCGCGCGGCCAGCGGCGGCACGGTGCCCAATTATGGTGCGGCCTCGATCTTGTTGCCCGCGGGGGCCGAGGGGCCCGCGTTGATGATCTTTGGCAACTTCCGCGCCATCTCGCGCTACAACAATGCCGATGCCTATGTGATTGGGGTGGGCCATCTGTCCGATCGGATCGCGGGGCAGGGGCCGTTCAAGACGCCATGGCCGCGCGAAGGCCGCGCGCTGACCACGGCCGAGAAGATCGAGGTGCAGCAACGGCTGACCGCAGCGGGTTTTGATACACAAGGGAGCGACGGGCTGATTGGCCCGAACACGATTTCTGCCGTGGCCGCGTGGCAGCGCGCCAATGGGGTGAAAGCCGATGGCTGGGTGACAATGAAGCTTCTGGAGGCACTGCGGCGCGGCGGTTAACGCCGCGCGGGCACCCGGCTTTGCTTCGACAGTTGCACCGCCAAGATCCCTGCGGCAATCACCGCCACGCCCACCAGATCAAGCCAGCCGAGCCGCTCGCCCAAAACCATCGCGGCAATGGCCACGCCAAAGAACGGGTTGAGAAAGTGGAAGGTGGCCGCTTTCACGGCACCGATCCGCGCCACCAGCCGGAACCAGACCCAAGTGGCCAGAAGGCCGGGGATCAAGGTGGTATAAAGGAACGCCAGCGTCAGCCGGGTGCTGGGCACCACTTGCCAGCTTTCGGTCAAGGCCGAGACCATGGCAAGCGAGGCCGCGCCGACGAACATCTGCAAGCCCACGATCATCAGCACATTGCCAGACGAGGTGGCACCGCGCACCGACAGCGTGGCCACCGATAGCGCGAAGGCGGCAATGAAACATAGCGCCAGCCCGACCGGGTCCACCCCACCCGAAAGCCGCGCCCCCATGATGATCGCCACGCCCACAACGCCTGCAAACAGCCCCGCAAGCCCCAGCGGGCGCACCGTATCGCCAAAGACGATGCGCCCCATCAGCGCGACCATCAGGGGCATGGTCGAAGCGATGATCGAGGCGACCGAGGCTTGAATCCATTGCATCGCAACGAAATTCAGCCCCAGATAAAGCGCGTTCTGGCACAGCCCGAAAATCAGCGTCGCCCGCCATTGCGCACGGCTCAGCCGCCAGCTTTGCCCCAAAGCCAATGCAATGCCGACGCCGATCAGACCCGACAGCAAGAACCGCGCCGACAGCGCCAGAAGCGGCGGCGCCTCGGCGACGATCATCCGGGCAGAGGTAAAGGCCGACGACCACATAAGTGCAAAGGCCAAGCCCATGAGAATGGCGCGAAAATCCAAGCTATCCGATCCCTTTTGCAAGCGTTTGCACAGTCGAACCGGATTTGCCCCCGCCCGACAAGCGCGAACATGTATGCAATACAGGTTTTCAGCCGTTGCGGCCCCGTCAGCGGACAAGAAAAAAGGCCGCCCTGCCGGTGCAGGGCGACCCCGAAACATCTACCGCCCAGTGGTCAGGCGGCCGTCACGGCCCAATCAGCCGTTGACGCTGTCCTTGAGCGCTTTCGCGATCGTGACTTTGACCTGCTTGTCCGCCGGTTTCATCATGGTTTCGCCGGTGGCCGGGTTGCGGACCTGACGCTCCGGGCGCGCCTTGCACGAGACCTTGCCGATGCCCGGCAGGGTCACGGCCCCACCTTCAGCCACTTCTTTGGTCACGACTTCGGCGATGGCGTCGAGCGCAGCCGAGGCGGTTTTCTTGTCCGAGCCCATGGCTTCGGCAAGCGCGGCCACCAGCTGGGTCTTGGTCATCGGTTTCGACATGGGTTTTCCTCTCATACGCCCCGTTTTGCGGGGTCGATCTGGCCGTTTGCACGGTTTCGTGTGCCCTCTAACACACGGTTTTTTTCAACAAGGCAAGCCTTTTCGGCCCGTTTTGGCGAATTTCCGCGGGGGCATACACGGGGGCAGGGGGCCGCCGTTACAAGAAGGCAGTTTCATCAAAGGAACGCAACTTCCGGCTGTGAATCCGCTCCAGCGGCATGTCGCGCAATTTCTCCATCGCGCGCACCCCGATCAGCAGATGGTTTGCCACTTGGGTGCGGTAGAATTCGGTCGCCATGCCCGGCAATTTCAGCTCTCCGTGCAAGGGTTTGTCGGACACGCACAGCAGCGTGCCATAGGGCACCCGGAACCGGAATCCATTGGCCGCGATGGTGGCGCTTTCCATATCCAGCGCAATGGCGCGGCTTTGGCTGAGCCGTTGCACCGGGCCGGACTGGTCGCGCAACTCCCAGTTGCGGTTGTCGATCGTTGCGACCGTGCCGGTGCGCATGATCCGCTTAAGTTCATAGCCTTCAAGCTTTGTGATCTCGGCCACCGCCTCTTGCAGGGCAACCTGCACCTCGGCTAAGGCCGGGATCGGCACCCAGATCGGCAGGTCGTCATCGAGCACGTGATCTTCGCGCAAATAGGCATGGGCCAGCACGAAATCGCCCAAGCTTTGCGAATTGCGCAGCCCCGCGCAATGGCCCACCATCAGCCACGCATGCGGGCGCAGCACGGCAATATGATCGGTTGCCGTTTTCGCGTTGGACGGTCCCACGCCGATATTGACCAGCGTGATCCCGTTCCCATCGGGCCGTTTGAGGTGATAGGCGGGCATTTGCGGCAGTTTCGTCATCGGTGGGATCACCCCGTCCGATGTCGAAATCTCGATATTGCCGGGGGCGACAAAGCTTGTGTAGCCCTGTGCCGGGTCCGCCAGCATCTTGCGCGCCACCGCCTCAAACTCATCAACATAGAACTGATAGTTGGTGAACAGCACGTGGTTTTGAAAATGCTCGGGCAGGGTCGCGGTGTAATGCGCCAGTCGCGCAAGCGAATAATCCACCCGTTGCGCGGTAAAGGGCGCCAGATGGCCCGATCCATCGGCATGCAGATCGGCGGTGCCATTGACGATGTCATCATTCATTGAGGCCAGCGCGGGCACATCGAACACATCGCGCAGGCTGATCCCCAGTGCGCCTTCTTGCGGCACGGTCACCTCGGGCTGGCCCGCCACGGCGAAATGCACGGGGATCGGCGTGGTCGAGGGCCCCACCTGCACGGTCGCATTGTGGTTGCGCATCAACAGGCCGATCTGCTGCGTCAGGTAATTGCGGAACAGGTCGGGCCGGGTGATCGTGGCGGAATAGGTGCCGGGTTCGGACACATGGCCAAAGCTAAGCCGACTGTCACCTTTGACATGGGAATTCACCGTCAGCCGCACCTCGGGGTAAAATGCCCGGTAGCGCGATTTGGCAGAGCCGGTTTCCAGCACCTTGTTGAACTTTTCCAGCAAGAACCCCGTCGCCTCGGCATAAAGCGCTTCAAGCCGCGCCACGGCGGCGGCGGCATCGGTGAAGCTTTCTGGGTCGGCATGGGGGGAAGTCTGGATCGTCAGCGGGTCTGTCATTCGAACAACTCGGTCAATTGGAAGGTTTTGACGTCGACGAGCCCAAGGTCAGAGATACGGATCTCTGGGATCACGACGAGCGCCAGCAATGAATGCTGCATATAGGCGTTGTTGAGCGTGCATCCACATTGCGCCATCGCTTCGACCATGTTCGCCGCCCGCGCGGCGACTTCGGCGGCCGGGTCATCAGACATCAGCCCCGCAATCGGCAAGGGCACGGCGGCCAGTTCCACCCCGTCTTTCCAAACCGAAATGCCGCCGCCCATCTCGCCCAAGCGGTTGGCGCAAGCGGCCATGCTTTCGCGGTCGGTGCCGACGACGATCATATGATGGCTGTCATGCGCGACGGTGGAGCCCATCGCCATTTTGCCTTTATAGCCAAAGCCAGAGACAAAGCCGTTGACGACCTTGCCGGTGCCGCGGTGACGCTCGACCAAAGCGATCTGCGCCACGTCTTTGCTTTCATCGGGCTGTGCCAACCCATCAACCACCTGCAAGGTGGCGGTAAGGGCTTTCGTCGGCGCTTGGTTTTCCACTACGCCAATCACCTTAGCGGTGACGGTATTGGCGCCTTCGGGCGCGGCAATGGCAAAATCTTCCGCCGTCAGTTGTTTGCCCAGATGCACCGTGTTGCGTGCGCTTTCGGGCCAGTCGTAATGCGGGCAAGGCACTTTGAGCACGCCCGCCTCCGCCACAACTTGGCCACGCGCGATCACCACTTCCACCGGAAGGGAGGCAAGGTCAGAAGACAAGATCACATCGGCCCGCCGCCCGGGTGTGATGGACCCAAGCTCGCGTTCCAGCCCAAAATGGCTTGCCGTGTTCAGCGTGCACATTTGCAGCGCGACCAGCGGGTCACAGCCGCAGGCCACCGCATGGCGATAGACGCGGTTCATATGGCCCTCGTTCACCAGCGTGCCGGAATGGCAATCATCGGTGCACAAAATGAAGTTGCGCGGATCAAGGCCCTTTTCTGTTACGGCGGAGATCTGGCTTTCCACGTCATACCATGCCGAGCCCAGCCGCATCATCGCGCGCATGCCTTGGCGCACGCGGGCAATCGCATCGGCCTCACACGTGCCTTCGTGATCATCCGCCGGGCCGCCCGCCGCATAGGCGCGAAACGGCGCGCCCAAATCGGGGCTCGCATAATGGCCGCCCACGGTTTTCTGCGCATTTTGGGTGGCGGCAATCTCGGCCAGCATCTTCGGGTCGGCATTCACAACGCCGGGGAAGTTCATCATCTCCCCCAGCCCGATGATCCCCGGCCATGTCATCGCTTCGGCCACATCCTCGGGAGTGATTTCAAACCCGGTCGTTTCCAGCCCCGGCGCCGAGGGCGCGCAAGAAGGCATTTGCGTGAAGATGTTGACGGGCTGCAAAGCCGCCTCGTCATGCATCATCCGCACGCCTTCCAGCCCCAACACATTGGCGATCTCATGCGGGTCGGTGAACATGGTGGTGGTGCCATGCGGAATGACCGCAGCGGCAAATTCGGCGGGCGTCAGCATCCCGCTTTCGATATGCATATGCGCATCGCACAGGCCCGGCAGCATGTAGCGGCCCTTGGCCTCAATCACTTGCGTTTCGGGGCCAATCGCGGCGCTTAAATCCGGCGCAATCGCAGCAAAGCGGCCCTCGGCAATCGCTATGTCATAGCCCTCCAGCACTTCGCGGCTGTGGACATTGACCCATTTGCCCTGCCGGATCACCATATCGGCCGGCGTCCGACCTGCCGCGACCGCAACAAGCTGCGGCGCTGCTTCAGGCCATGATTTCAGGTGTTTCATCTGTTCCATGTCTCAGCCTGCCACCGCTTTTTGCCCTTCGCAAGTGACGAGGTGATGACTAGGTTACACACAAGGATAGGAGGGATGATGAAAACACTGCTTTCCATCGGGCATGGCTATTCGGCGCGGGCCTTGGGGCGGCTTTTGCTGTCGCAGGGTTGGCGGATCATCGCCACAAGCCGCAGCGCAGAAAAAGTGGAAATGCTGCGCAGCGAAGGGTTGGAGGCGATGGTCTGGACAGGGGGCCCATTACCGCTGTCAGAGGCGACGCATCTGCTGTCTTCGGTGGGGCCGGACAGCACCGGAGACCCGGTTCTTGCTGCGCAGAAAGACGCAATTGCTGCGGCGCAGCATTTGACGTGGGTCGGCTATCTTTCGACGGTTGGCGTTTACGGGGATCATGCGGGCGGCTGGGTCGATGAAGACACCCCGTTGACCCCCGGCACCGCGCGCGGCAAGGCGCGCGTCGCGGCAGAGGCAGAATGGCAAGCGCTGGGCCTGCCGCTGCATATCTTCCGTTTGGCGGGGATTTACGGCCCCGGGCGCGGCCCTTTTGCCAAGGTGCGCAATGGCACCGCGCGGTTGATTATCAAGCCCGGGCAGGTGTTTTCGCGCATTCATGTCGACGATATCGCACAGGTTCTGGCGGTCTCGATCGCGCAGCCCAATCCGGGGCGGGTCTACAATGTCTGCGATGATCTGGCGGCCCCACCCGAAGATGTGCTTGCCTATGCCGCCGAATTGCTTGGCCTGCCGCGCCCGCCCGAGGAGCCGTTTGACCCCAGCACCATGACCCCGATGGCGGCAAGCTTCTATGCAGAGAACAAACGGGTGCGAAACGACCGTCTCAAAGAAGAACTTGGCGTGCAGTTGCGCTACCCAGATTACCGCGCGGGTTTGCAGGCGATTCTGCGCAGCGAAGATTAGGCGGGTTGAAGCATCACGGGCCGGTCCCGCACCGGCAAATGCACCAGTGCGGAAAAGGCGCCGACGCCCACGCCGACCCACCACACCAGTGTGTAATCGCCCGCGATGTCATAAAGCCGCCCGCCCAGCCAAACGCCCAGAAACGCACCCAATTGATGGGAAAAGAACACCACGCCATAGAGCGTGCCCATGTAGCGCAGCCCGTAAAGGTCTGCGACAAGGCCCGAGGTTAACGGCACAGTGGCCAGCCACAACGCCCCCATGACAAGCGAAAAGATCAGCACCGAACCGGGGGTGATCGGCAGCAAGATGAAACTGGCTGCCGCGATGGTGCGCAAAAGGTAAATCAGCGCAAGCAGGTATTTCTTACTCCACCTTTTGCCCGCCCAGCCTGCGAAAATCGTGCCCGCGATATTGGCCAGCCCAATCACCGCGATGGCAAAGGCGCCAAGCGCAGATTGTGTTTCAATACCCAGTGCCGCAAGCATGGAGCCCGGCGGCACCGCCCCGCACATCTCGGTGATCATTGCGGGGAAATGGGCGGTGATGAAGGCGAGCTGATAGCCGCAGGAAAAGAACCCCAGAAAGATCAAAATGAAAGACGGATCGCGCAGCGCGCGCGACACGACCGCGCCCATGCTTTCCTCGCTCGGCCCGGGGGCGGTGCGCGCCGGGCTGCGCAGCATCGGCAGGGCGAAGAGGGCGAGCAAGATCACGCCTGCAAAGATCACAAAAACCGTCTGCCACGGGAAATAGGCCAAAAGCGCCTCGGCCAAGGGGGCGCCAAAAACTTGGCCCGCAGAGCCTGCCGCCGTGGCAATGCCCAGCGCAAGCGAGCGGTTTTCATCGGAGGCTGCACGCCCGACGACGGCCAGAATGACCCCAAAGCCGGTACCTGCAATGCCAAAGCCCACCAGAATTTCCAGCAGATCGTGCTGCCAAGGAGCTGTGGCAAAAGCCGATAGCACCAACCCCGCCGCATACATCAGCGCGCCCAAGGTGATGGCACGGCGGTCGCCAAACCGTTCTGCCAGCGCGCCAAAGATCGGCTGGCCAATCCCCCAAGCAAGGTTCTGAATGGCGATCGCAAGGCTGAACTCGGCCCGGGGCCAGCCGAATTCCGCCGCAATCGGGATCTGGAACACCCCGAAAGAGGCGCGGATCGCAAAGCCCAACATCAAGATAATGGCCCCGCCAATCAGGACGGGGGAAATGAGGCGGGTCTGCATTCGGCACGTCTCCCTTGCGCAAGGGCGCCAGTTCGACATGCGCGCGCGCCCGCGTCAATCCGACATTTGTGCCGGGAACAATCGCGCCGCGGCGGCGCGCCCCGCCGCGCGGCCCGTGGCCAAGCAGCCGGTCAGCAGATAGCCGCCCGTCGGGGCCTCCCAATCCAGCATTTCACCCGCCGCGAACACACCGGTCAGTGCGGTCAGTTCCAGCCCGGTGATCAGCGCGCCGGCGGTGATCCCGCCCGCCGAGGAAATCGCCTCGGCCAATGGGCGCGGTCCGGTATGGCGCACCGGAAGCGCTTTCAGTTTACGCGCCAAGGCCAGCGGGTCTTTGGGCAAAGGGCGGCCCCATTCATTCGCCAACGCCAGTTTCACAGGATCAAGGCGCAGCGCCTTGCGCAGCCGGTTTTGCTGACTGTCTTTGTTGGAGGTGCGGCTTAGCCGATGCGCCACCGCTTCCACATCCAGATCGGGCGCAAGATCAAGCACCAGCGTCGCACCATCGCGCACGGCAGCGGAGAGCGCATAGACGCCGCCACCCTCTATCCCCTTGGTGGACAGGACGAACTCTCCTCGGCTGATCTGATCGGGAACGGATAAGGCCGCGCCTTTGACGGGCTGACCCAGATGCGGGGTCATATGTTGCGACCACGCGACCCCAAAGCCCATATTCGCGGGGCGGAAGGGTGCGATCTCAACCCCCTGCGCGGCCAGCATCTCGACCCAACCGGCATCCGACCCAAGTCGGGGCCAACTGGCCCCGCCCAAAGCCAAGACCGTGGCATCGGGGCGGATGCTTTGCAGCCCCGCGGGCGTGTCGAACTGGAAGGTGCCGTTTTCGACGCCAATCCAACGCCAGCGCGTGTGCAGCGCCACGCCCAGCCCCGCAAGCCGGGCAAGCCAAGCACGCAGCAGGGGCGAGGCTTTCATCTCGACCGGAAACACCCGCCCGGTGGAGCCGGTGAACAAATCCACCCCAAGCCCGCGCGCGAATTCCATCACCGCCTGCGGGCCGAAATCGGCCACATAAGGGCGCACCCAATCCGGGGTATAGGCCCTCAAGAACGCCGCAAGCGGTTCATCTTTGGTGATGTTCAGCCCAGATTTGCCCGCCATAAGGAATTTGCGCGCGGCTGTGGGCTTGGCTTCGGCCAGCGTAACCTTTGCCCCGGCGCGCGCCAGCACTTCGGCGGCCATCAGCCCGGCCGGACCTGCGCCAATGACCAGCGCCTGCGCCATCAGAGCTTCGCCGCGATAGAGGCGAGTCGCATTAAAGCGCGCTCCATCACCGCCATTTGCGGCGCCTTCGAGGAAGAACGCAGCGTCAGATCAGCCTCAATCAGCACTTTCAAGGCCTCTTCCAGCCGGTAAAGGCCCCATTTCTGCGCCTGCCCCTGCAACCGGTCGCGGCGCGGGCCAAAAACCGGCGGGCGCATCCGCGCAATGCCCGAACCCGGTCCGCCCGGGTCCGAGGCCGCCATATGCAGCGTGCGAAAATGCCGAAGCGCCATGATCGCCAGCGTGACGGGCTGCACCCCTTGCCCCTCGATCCGGCGCATCATTTGCGCCAGCGCGACCACTTGCCCATTGGCGACAAGATCAAGCACCTCATCAACCTCGGCCTCGACGGTCGAGGGGGCGGACAGCGCGACCTCGGCGGGGGTCAAAGGCGCGCTGTCACCATGTTTATAAAGCGCAATTTTCTCTATGGTTTGGCGAAAATCGCCGGGGTCCAGCGCGCGCGACAGCGCCAGAATATCGGTCATCGTCTCGTTGGGCACATGGGCCAGACCGGCCTTTTTCAGAATATCTTCGATTTCTTCGCGGCTGGGCGGGTCGTCGTAAATGCCGATTGCGTAGGCATTGGGATGGTTTTCAAACGCTTTGCGCAGGGCGGACCGCGCCGCCAGCGCCCCGGCGGTGACCACGATCTGGGCATCGCCGCCGGTCCAAGCCTTCATCGCCTCGGCGAAAGCGGGGGCGGTGCCATCGGTGGCCTCTTCCACAAAGACCACGCGCGGGCCGGGGAAAAAGCCGATTTCCTTGATGGCATCCAGCACAAGTCCGGGGCTGCGGCGCAAATCGCCCCCCGCAAGCCGCGTCAGCCGCATTTCCGCCTCGCCCTCGGGGCCGATCAGGGCGGCAATCACCTCTTGGCGGCGCAACGCCACGCGCATCGCATCCGCGCCATAGATCAACAGGCCCATCCGCGCCGGATCGGGCTTGGCAAAATAGCGCACGGCGGCTGCGCCGGTCAGTTTCATTGCGGTAAGGTTCCGGCCTGCGCCAAAAGCCGGGTCACGATTTGATCGGCCAGCATGCGCATCAAGCGGCGATGGGCGTCTTCTTCGGCGGCAGAGGTGGCGACAACGGTGCCAGAGGCCGACCAAGAGGTGAAACTGCTTACCCGCCCGGTCAAAAGCACCGCATCGCTGCCCGCATCATGCAGCGTATAGTCGACCTTGCCGGTCAGAGAATAGCGGGTGGTGGCGCCATCGGGGGTGATCGCTTGGCCCAGCACATCGGTGTCAACCTGATAGGCCAAACGATAGCGCGGCGTTGTGGCCGGGTTAAGCCGTTCGGCCAGCCGCCGCACCAGCGCGAAATCATCGCGCGTTTGCGGCGCATCGGGCGCGACCCCGCCCAACAGTTTGGCGCCGCCACCGGTCGGCCCATAGGCCGGGGTGAAGCCGCAACCGGCAAGGGCGGTAGCCCCTGCCAGCATCAAAAAGGTTCGACGGTCAGATGACCACATTGACGATGCGCCCCGGCACGACGATGAGCTTTTTCGGCTGGCCACCGGCCAGCGCCTTGACCACAGCATCATCCGCCAGAACGATCTTTTCAACCTCGGATGCAGGCATGTCTTTCGGCACCGAGATTTCGGCGCGGCGCTTGCCATTGATCTGAATCGGCAAGATCACCGAATCTTCGACCAGCATTGCCGGGTCGGCCTTGGGCCACGGCGCTTGCACCACGAAGCCTTCGCCCCCCAGCGCGGACCAGATATCTTCGGCCAAATGCGGCACCATCGGGCCCATCAGTTGCGCCATCAGCTTCATCGCTTCGCGCTTTGTGGCATTCGATGCGGCGGATTTCTGCAACGCATTGGTCAGCGTATAAAGCGCGGCCACCGCTTTGTTGAAGGCAAAGCCGTCGATCGAGCGGGTCACCTCGTCAATCGCCTTATGGGTCGCCTTCATAAGCGCAGCATCTTCGGCCCCGCCAGCCCCGCCAGCCCCGCCAGCGCCTTCGGCGATTTCATGCGCAATGCGCCACACGCGGGCAAGGAATTTGGAGGTGGCTTCTGCGCCCGCCGCTGTCCATTCGACGTCCCGTTCGGGCGGGCTGTCGGACATCACAAAGAATCGCGCGGTATCGGCGCCAAAATCGGCGATGATATTCATCGGATCGACGACGTTCTTTTTCGACTTCGACATCTTGGCCGAGGGGATGATCTCGACCTTTTCGCCCGTGGCTTTCAGCGTGCCTGCATCGCGGTCGATGTCTTCGGGCAGGTGATAGACGGGGCGGCCATTGGCATCGGTCGTTTTGTAAATTTCATGCGTGACCATGCCTTGGGTGAAAAGCGCGTCAAACGGTTCTACCGCTTTGGCGGGCAGATGCCCGGTCTTGTGCATCGCGCGCGCAAAGAAGCGCGAATAAAGCAGGTGCAAAATCGCATGTTCGATGCCGCCGATATATTGATCGACGTTCATCCAGTAATCGGCATCTTCCGCCACCGTGGGCGTGGTCGCGCGCGGCGCGGTGAAGCGGGCGTAATACCAAGACGAATCAACGAACGTGTCCATCGTGTCGGTTTCGCGCTTCGCCGCCGCCCCGCATTTCGGGCAAGTGCAATCGCGCCAGGTCGGGTGCCGGTCCAGCGGATTGCCCGGTTTGTCAAAGCTGACATCATCGGGCAGGCGCACGGGCAGGTTCTCTTTTTTCTCAGGCACCACACCGCAGGCGGGGCAATGCACCACCGGAATCGGGCAGCCCCAATAGCGTTGGCGGCTTAGCCCCCAGTCGCGCAGGCGGTATTTTGTGACGCCTTCGCCAAACCCTTTCGCTTCGGCATAGGCGATGGCCGCGGCCACGCCCTCTTCGCCGGTTTGCACCGTTTCGCCCGCGAAGCCGCGCACATAGCACACCTTTTCCGACTTCATCGGCACGAACGCCTCGGTCAGCGGTTCTTCCGCAGCCCCTTCGGCCACGAACACCGGGTTGATCGGCAGGCCGTATTTGGAGGCAAATTCAAAGTCGCGCTGGTCATGCGCGGGGCAGCCGAAAATCGCGCCGGTGCCGTAATCCATTAAGATGAAGTTGGCGATCCAAACTGGCAGCTCCCAGCTCGGGTCCAGCGGATGCTTCACCCGCAGCCCGGTATCGCGGCCAATCTTTTCAGCCGTTTCAATCGCCTCTTCCGTGGTGCCGCCCTTGCGGCATTCGGCCAGGAAATCGGCCAGTTCGGGGTTTTGCGCTTCCAGCAGCTTCGCCAAAGGATGGTCGGGCGAAATACCCACGAAGCTTGCGCCCATCAGCGTATCGGGGCGGGTCGTATAGACCTCGATCTTCTCATGCCCCTCGGGCGCATCGACCGTGTCAAAACTAAATTGCAGCCCGCGCGATTGGCCGATCCAGTTTGCCTGCATCAGGCGCACTTTTTCGGGCCAGTCTTTCAGACCATCCAGCGCAGACAGCAATTCGCCCGCGAAATCCGAGATTTTGAAGAACCATTGGGTCAGTTCTTTGCGCTCCACCAGCGCGCCCGAGCGCCAGCCGCGCCCGTTTTCCACCTGCTCGTTGGCCAGAACCGTCATATCGACCGGATCCCAGTTCACCACCGCGTTCTTGCGATAAACGAGCCCGGCGTCGAGCATATCAAGGAACATCGCCTGCTGCTGGCCGTAATACTCCGGGTCACAAGTGGCAAATTCGCGGCTCCAGTCGATGGAAAGCCCCAAAGGCTTCATCTGGTCGCGCATGTCGGCGATATTGCCATAGGTCCAGTCTTTCGGGTGGCCGCCCCGTTCCATCGCCGCATTTTCGGCGGGCATCCCGAACGCGTCCCAGCCCATCGGATGCAGCACGCTAAAGCCGCAAGACATTTTATAGCGCGCGACCACATCGCCCATTGTGTAGTTGCGCACGTGCCCCATGTGGATGCGCCCCGACGGATAGGGGAACATCTCAAGCACGTAATACTTGGGGCGTGCCGGGTCGCGGCGCGCGGTGAACACCCCCGCATCATCCCATGCGGCTTGCCATTTTTTTTCGCTCTGGCTCGGTTCGTAGCGCGACATTGCGGCCTCTCATGTCTGGATCGTGCGGAAATCTTGCGCCCTGCTATACCGCAGCCGCCCAAAAGGTCCAGAGATCAGCCGCAGATCAGCCATCAGGGCGACAAAAAACCCTGCCAAAGCGGGGCTCTGACAGGGCAAAACGCGAATGGTGTGCGCTTAAAGCCCCGAGTCGCGAATCCGCAACTGCCGCGCGCGCGTCAAGATCGCATCTTCCACCGCGCGCACCGTCTCGGCAGAGACGCTGCCGCCACGGCTTTCCAGCGCCACCTTGAGCGAGCGCGCATCCAGCGCCGGGTCGCTGATATGGATCGTCGCCTTATAGGCGCGCCCACCGCCCGGCGGGCGCCCATAGCCGGTCACAATCAGGCCCGAGAACGGGTCGACCGATTGAATCGGCAGGAAATCCAGCACTTCAAGCGAGGCATTCCAAAGGTATTTATTCACCTCGATCGTGACATTGGGATCATCGCGGTTCGAAAACAGATCCCACAGCGTCGATTGCTCGGGCTCGATATCCATCTTTTCGAAAGCGGTTTCTTGTTTCGGCGTGGCGTCACGCTTGCCGCCCCAAGAAAACAGCTTGCCGCTCGACAGCCCGCCGCAGCCCGAAAGCGCGATGACCAGCCCCAATGCCACGGATGTGCGCAGAATGCTGACTTTCTTCATAGGATGACCTGCCCCCGCGGCTGAACCTTTTGGCTTTTCCCGTCTCTAGCCCATGCCCCTCTGGGCGACAAGGTTTTTGACGACGACAGTTTCGTGCGCCCGCGCAAGGGGCGTGCGTGCGCGTGGACCGTGGCGCCGGTTTCTGGGGCAGCGGGGCAACTGTGGCAAACCTGCACCACGCCCCACCCAAAGCCCGAAGCCCGCCCCGTTTTCATTGCATTACGCCGCCCACAGAGAGAAAAAGCCTCATACCCAATTCGGATTCCCCTGAATTGGGGTCTACCTTGGCAAATGAGGGAAAAAATGAAAAAGGTTCTTATCGCGACGACCGCGCTCGTCATGACCGCTGGCGCCGCTGCCGCTGAAGTGTCGCTCTCGGGCAACGGCCGTATGGGTGTTGTGTACGACGGCAACGAATGGATGTTCTCGAGCCGTGCGCGCGTTGAATTCACCCTGTCGGGCACCACCGACGCGGGCCTCGAATTCGGTGGCTCGTTCCGCGCTGACAACGCCGTGGGCGCCGCTGCTGGCACCGCCGGCTCCGTGTTCATCTCGGGTGCGTTTGGTCGCATCTCGATGGGCGACGTGACCTCGGCTCCGGAAGCCCTGTTCGGCGATCTGGCTTCGGTCGGCTACATGGGCGACAGCCAAGGCACCGCCATCTACGGCGGCACCAACAACATCCCGTACCTGACCCTCGACAACGGCACCCAATCCGCCGTGCTGTATGAATACAGCGCCGGCGCGTTCTCGCTCGCCGCGTCGATGGACGACGGTGTGAATAACGCCACCAGCACCAAAGTCAACCAAACCTACGCCATTGCCGGTGCCTACACCTTCGGCAACTACACCGTGGGTCTTGGCTACGAAGTCATCGACTACACCGCCGCTGGCGTCGCCAACACCACCCAGCTCGAGCTGGCCGGCGTTGCCACCTTCGGCAACACCGATGTCAAAGCCTACTACGCCGACCAAGAAGACGGTGTGGTTGACAGCGCGCTCGGCGTGAGCGTTGCCTCGACCTTCGGCGCGACCACCGTTGCTGGCTACGTGCAAAAAGTCGACTTCGTCGCCCCGGGCGACGTGACCTGGTACGGTCTGGGCGTCGACTACGATCTGGGCGGCGGCGCTGTCCTGTCGGGCGCGATCCAAGACGACGACGTGACCGGTTCGGATCCGGTTGCCAACTTCGGCGTCCGCTTCAACTTCTGATCTTTCAGAAGATGAATTACGGAAAGAGCGGGCCTTGTGCCCGCTCTTTTCATTTTGGGGTTCCGCTTTGCCCCGTCGCATGATTGCTTGCGCCCAAAGGAGGCTGTCATGGGTTTGCAAAATATTTTGAGCCGTATCGCCAAGGCCGAACAGGCCGCAGGGCGTGCCCCCGGATCGGTGCAACTGATCGCGGTTTCCAAGGTGCAGCCGCAAGACCGGGTCGCAGCGGTTCTGGCCGAGGGGCAGCGGCTGTTCGGGGAAAACTACGTGCAGGAAGCTGCGGGCAAATGGCCCGCATGGCGGGAACAATTCGCGGGCGTGGCCGTGCATATGATCGGCCCGTTGCAAACCAACAAGGCGAAACAGGCGGTGGATTTATTCGAGGCCATCCATACCCTTGACCGGCCCTCGCTGGCGAAAAAACTGGCAGGTCTGGCGCAGGTGCGCGGGGGCTGCCCTGATCTGTTCGTGCAGGTCAACACCGGGCAAGAGCCGCAAAAGGCCGGTGTGCTGCCCGCCGATTTGGATGCTTTCGTGGCAGAGGTGCGCGCGATGGACCTGCCGGTGCAGGGCCTGATGTGTATCCCCCCCGAAGCCGAAGACCCCGCGCCGCATTTTGCCGCGCTGGCGGATATGGCGGCGCGCAATGGGCTGTCGGGTCTGTCGATGGGGATGAGTTCGGATTTCGAAGCGGCGATCGCGGCGGGGGCGACCCATGTGCGCGTCGGCTCTGCCATTTTTGGCGCGCGGGATTACAGCGCCCGGACCTAGGCCCGAAAGGGGTGGGCTTAGGGTTAGGCCCGGGGGGGGGGGGTTAGGCCTTGTCGTGCGGCGAGGGCGTGGCGCCCCCACGCTTTGGCGTGTCTTTGCCAAGTTGAAAACAGGCGAGCGGCGGGACAAGGATTTCCGTGCCCGGCGTGACTTTGCGTGCCAAAGCCATCAAATCCTTGCGGCGCAGCGCAAGGCAGCCCGCAGTCGGGTAACACAGACGGCGGCGTTGATGCAGGAAGATCGCCGACCCTTTGCCGGGCCGCGTCTGCGGGTAGTTCCAATCCGTCACCAAAACGATGTCATAGAGCGGATCGGGCCGGGCCAAGCGTTCGTGGCTGGCGGCAAAGGGCGCACGCACCGGCTGGTTATAGGCGGGGTGATCCGCAGCATCGCACCAAAGATCTTGCGGGCCGATCGGGCGCGCCCAAGGCGCGGGGCGCGGCAGGCGGTCGGCGCGATACAGCATTTCCAGCACCCGCCAACGGCCCACCGGGGTGGCGCCATCGCCTTCTTGCTTGCAGGTGCTGAGCCCGCCCCGGCCAATTTGCACCGAATACCGCCGCCCAAAGGCGACAAGCCCGCCGGGGGTGAGCCGGATCACAGCAGATGCCCGGATTTCGCCGCCTTGGTCGCCAGATAGGCGGCGTTATGCGCACTGTGGCCAACCTTGAGCGGCACCCGCTCCGCCACGGTGATCCCATGCGATTCGAGCATCGTCACCTTGGCGGGGTTGTTGGTGAGCAGCCGCACAGCGCCAAAGCCCAGCTTGCGCAGGATCGCCGCGCCGATGCGGAAGTCGCGCTCGTCATCTTGAAAGCCAAGCCGGTGATTGGCCTCGACCGTGTCGAACCCCTGATCTTGCAGCGCATAGGCGCGCATCTTATTGGCCAGGCCGATCCCGCGCCCCTCTTGGTTGAGGTATAGCAAAATGCCGGCGCCCTCGGCCCCCATTTGATGCAGCGCCGCATCCAGTTGCGGACCGCAATCGCATTTGAGCGAGCCCAGAACATCGCCGGTAAAACAGGCCGAATGCAGCCGTGCCAGAACCGGCTGGGCCCGGTCGGGCGATCCGATTTCAATCGCGTAATGTTCTTCGCTGCCATCGTCGGGGCGGAAGATATGCAGCCGCCCCTTTTCGGCGGCACGCATCGGCACCCGCGCGGCAGAGACGGGGGCAAAGGCGGTTTCCGCCGAAATCAGCGCCAGCGTTTCAGCGGCGTCGAGGTCGGTCAGCCCCTCGGGCGCGGGGGCGGGCAGCGGGGCCAAAAGCGCGGCGGGCAGAAGTTGCGCGGTTTTGGCCAGTTGCAGCGCGGCGCGCGCCGGGGTGGCGTCGCCCACTCGCAGGCTCGACAGCGGGCCTTTCATTGGCACCATTAGGTCATCGGCGGGGTCGGCCAGCGCGCGCAGCCACGCCAGATCGGCCCCTTCGGGCACAGCGATCCGGGCCAGGTCGTCATCATAGACGCGCGCCTTTAGCGTGTCGGCGCGCCGTTCGGTCAGCGCCAGCACCAGCGGGCCCAAAGCCTGCATCGCCGCAAGCCGTTCGAGCGACAGCGTTTCCACGGCCACCGCCAAGACGGAGTGTGACAACACAACCGGCAGCCCCATGCGCAGGTCGGCACGGGCGCGGTTGATACGTTCGGGCAGGCTGGGGCCAAGGGCGAGGGGCGTTTGCATCGCTCACAGATAGCGAGGCCCGTAACAAATTGAAACACTCCACGCTGTTCCGTCACCCTTGCGTGAGAAAGATTTCACATCTCTTGCCGTGGCGGTGATCTGTGGCCAGCTATGCCGCAAGCCCAAACTCCGAAGGAGGCAAAAATGGCAGGATTGAAGAAGATCCTTCTGGTGGATGATGACGACGACCTGCGCGAAGCGCTGGCCGAACAATTGGTGGCAACCGAGGAATTCGAGGTGTTCGAAGCCGCCTCGGGCGCGACCGGGGTCGAACAGGCGAAAGCCGCGCTTTACGATCTGGTGATCTTGGACGTGGGGCTGCCCGATACCGATGGGCGGGAACTGTGCAAGAAGCTGCGCAAGCAAGGCGTGAAATGCCCGATCGTGATGCTGACGGGCCATGACACCGATGCCGATACGATCTTGGGCCTTGATAGCGGCGCCAATGATTACATCACCAAGCCGTTCAAGTTCCCGGTACTGTTGGCGCGCATCCGCGCGCAGCTGCGCACGCATGAACAATCCGAAGATGCGGTGTTCCAGTTGGGGCCGTATACGTTCAAACCCGCGATGAAGATGTTGATCGACGGCAAAGAGCGTAAGATCCGCCTGACCGAGAAAGAAACCAATATCCTCAAATTCCTTTACCGCGCCCAAGATGGCGTGGTGGCGCGCGATGTGCTGCTGCATGAGGTTTGGGGCTATAACGCCGGGGTCACCACGCATACGCTGGAAACCCATATTTACCGGCTGCGCCAGAAGATTGAGCCCGATCCCTCGAACGCGCGGCTTTTGATCACCGAATCCGGCGGCTATCGCTTGGTCGCCTGAGGCATAACCAAAAGGGAGGGCGTGGCCCTCCCTGTCCTTTTGCACCCGAGGCGGCGCGGTCCCTAGACGGTCGGGTGAATGTCTTCTTCGGCTTCTTCAAGGCTGATACCCAGCGCGTTCAGCCCGTCTTCCAGATAATCGGCCAGCATCGGCACCCCCAGAAGGTAATCCTCGGTGGGGGCGGTCGCTTCGGCTTGGGCGGTGGCATAGGCCTCGCCAAATTCCGAAGCGTCATAGGTTTCGCGCCCGATCCACATCACGGCAGTCAGCGCGGCCTTCTCATCGTCGTTCAAATTCTCGATGAAGGCGCGCAATTCCCGCGCCTTGCCCGACCCCGGAAAATCGGAATCGAATTTGCGTGCGCGGATGATGACATGGGCGATTTTTGACGGGCTGATCGGCAACATGGAAGTCTCTCCTTGCGATCAGTGTCGCCGGTCACGGGGCCGTGTGCAAGCTTATTCAGCGCTCGATCGGGATCACTTTCGATGTCGGTCCGGGCTCTTTCGCCAGGTCTTCAAAATCGAAGTTATCCAGCCGATGTGCCCGCTTTCCCGCCTTTTCGGCAGAGATACGGATTTCCTCAATATCTTTGGCCGCCATTGCGAAATGCCGGTCCAAATTCGACACACGCCCGCCCAGCCGTTCCACATCGCCATAAAGCGCGGCCAGTTCGCGCCGGATCGCCCCCGCCTGCTCGCGCATCCGCGCGTCTTTCAAAACGGCACGCATCGTGTGCAGCGTCGCCATGCAGGTGGTGGGCGAGACGATCCAGACCTTGGCGGCAAATCCCTCGCGCACAAGTTCGGGGAAATTGCCATGCAATTCGGCATAGACCGCCTCAGAGGGCAAAAACATCAGCGCACCATCGGCGGTTTCGCCCTCAATGATATAGCGATCCGAAATCGCCCGAATGTGGCTGCGCACCGAAATGCGCATCATCCGCTGTGCTTCGATGATCTGGCTTTGGTTCTCGGCCCGGCGCAGCGCTTCATAGGCTTCCAGCGGGAATTTGCTGTCGACCACAATCGGCCCCGGCGGATTGGGCAGATGGATCAAACAATCGGCCCGACGTCCATTCGACAGTGTGGCCTGCATCGTGAACGCATCCGAGGGCAGCGCCTTTTTCACGATGTCATGCAGTTGGATTTCGCCAAAAGCGCCGCGGGTTTGCTTGTTTGACAGAATATCTTGCAGCCCCAGCACATTGCCCGACAGCTTTTCGATATTCGCCTGCGCTTTGTCGATGGCATTCAGCCGTTGCTGCAAATCGCCAAGGCTGCGCGCGGTGCGGGTGGCCGAGCCATGCAGGCTTTCGCTCATCGCCCGGTTCACCTCGGCCAGCCGCGATTCCATCAGCGACAACATCTTCGCTTGGCTTGCTGCCTGCGCCTCTGAGACATGATGCAGCCCGCCCGCCAATTGCTGCTGGCCGTCCGAGAGCGTCTGCACCCGTTGCGCCAGTTGCATCAGGTTCCCGGTCAATGGCTCGACCGCGCGCGAGGCCCGTGCCACCGCACGCAAGACCAAAAGCAGGAGCAAAAACACCAAAGCCGCCGCGCCAAGCGTCCCCTGCACAAGCGGGTCGTGCAGGTCGATCAGGTGAGTGCCAAGCTCGATCATGTGCGCCCGAACAGCCGCTCAATATCGGAGAGTTTCAACTCCACATAGGTGGGCCGCCCGTGGTTGCATTGGCCCGAATGCGGTGTGGCCTCCATTTCACGCAACAGCGCGTTCATTTCCTCGACCCGCATTTGCCGGCCCGAGCGGATCGAACCATGACACGCCATGCGGGACAGAACCGCCTCGATCCGGGCTTGCAGCTTCAGGCTTTCGCCTTGGTCGGCCAGTTCATCCAGCACATCGCGCAACAGCGCACCGGCATCAATCTCGCCCAAGATCGCGGGGGTTTCACGCACGGCGACCGCGCCGCCGCCAAAAGGCTCAATCGTCAGACCAAGGCGCTGTAGATCTTCGGCTGCGTCCAGCAGACGCGCGGCATCGCCGGGGGAAAACTCGACGATCTCGGGGATCAGCAGGGCCTGCGCCGCCACGCCATTTGCTGCCATTTGCTTTTTCAGCCGCTCATAGACCAGCCGTTCATGCGCGGCATGCTGATCCACGATCACCATGCCATTTTCGGTCTGCGCGACGATGTAATTTTCGTGCACTTGCGCGCGCGCGGCTCCCAAAGGCTGGCGGGTTAATTCCGGCGTCGCCTCCGGCACCGGCTCGACCCGCGCACTGGGGGCAAAGGGTTCGGGCGCGGGCCCGGTGAAGGGCTGTGGCGCCTCGTCAAAGCTATGGAGCGGCATCTGCGCGGCATAGGCGCTTTGGCGCGCGCCATAGCTTGGCCGATCCATCTGATAGACGCGCGGCGGGCCCGCAGGTTCGGGCTGCATCGCGCCCAGCGTTGCCGTGGCCACGGTTGACGATGCCCGATGCCCCGCTTGTGCCAAAGCATGACGAATGCCCGTCACAATCAACCCGCGCGGCACGCCCGCCTCGCGAAAGCGCACCTCGGCTTTGGCGGGGTGCACGTTCACATCGACTCGCTCCGGGTCGCAGGTCAGGAACAGCGCCGCCGCCGGATGCCGGTCCCGGGACAGAAAATCCATATATGCGGCGCGCAAAGCACCCAATAGCATCCGGTCGCGCACCGGGCGGCCATTGACGAACAAAAACTGCTCCACCGCCGCGCCGCGTGAATAGGTGGGCAACGCGGCATAGCCGGTCAGACGAATGCCCTCGCGTTCCGCATCCAGCGGCACCGCATTTTCGGCAAAGGCGCGGCCCAGAACCCGGCCCAGCCGCCCGGACAAAGCATCGAATAATTCACCCTGTTCGGCATCGGCGCGGAAAATCTCGCGGCCGGTGTCGCCCTTCACCTCGCGCAGGGTGAAGCTGACATAAGGCTCCGCCATGGCAAGACGCTTGATCACATCGGAAATCGCCTGCGCCTCGGCCCGGTCGGTGCGCAGGAATTTCAGCCGCGCCGGGGTGGCATAGAACAGATCGCGCAATTCCACCACGGTGCCGGATGTCAGCGCCGCCGGTTTGACCGGGCCCATCGTGCCGCCCGCCACGGTGATCTGCATGGCCTCTTCGCCCGCCACGCGCGAGGTGATGGTAAGCCGCCCCACCGCCCCCAAAGAGGGCAAAGCCTCGCCGCGAAAGCCGAAGCTACGAATATTCAAAAGATCGGTGCCATCAATCTTCGAGGTGGCATGCCGCGAAAGCGCGAGCGGCAAATCTTCGCCCGTCATCCCGCAGCCGTCATCGGTGATGCGGATCAGCGTTTTGCCACCATCGGCATAGGCCACATCGATCCGGCTGGCCCCGGCATCCAGTGCGTTTTCGACCAGTTCCTTCACGGCAGAGGCAGGGCGCTCTACCACTTCGCCCGCCGCGATCCGGTTCGCGGCGGCTTCATCCAACTGTCGGATCACGGGGCGCTCATTCGCGCCTATCTTGCGGGGTTCTGCGTTCATTCCACTAGGGATAGCATAACCCCCCAAGCGCCTAAAGAGATTCGGGGCGCCTAGTTCAGACCCACGGGCTGGCCCGCCACGACAAAGCGCAGCGCATCGGCATGCAGCACGCGTTGCGCGACCCGAGCCACGTCTTCGGCGGTTACCGCCTCGACCTGTTCATTGCGGGTGTTTATGTAATCAATCGGCATATGGTTGAGCTGCATGCCCGCCAGAATATCGGCGATCTTTCCATTGCCATCAAAGCGCAAAGGATAGGCGCCGGTCAGATAGGTCTTGGCGTCGCGCAGTTCGGCCTCTGTTACGGCGCCGCTGGCGGCACGCGCCCATTCGGCCTTCACGATCTCGATCGCCTCGGCGACCTTTTCATTGGCCGAGGCAAAACTGCCCTGCCATGTCTCGGCCAAATCCTTGGGCACCAGATAGGTGTAAATCCCATAGGTCAGACCACGCTTTTCGCGCACCTCTTCCATCAGCCGCGATGAAAAGCCCCCCGCGCCAAGGATCTGGTTGAGCACGTAAGCGGCAAAGAAATCGGGATCATCCATCGCGATGCCATCTTGACCGAAGACCACGACCGATTGCGGCGTGTCAAAGGGCACAACGGTGACGCCGCCGCTTAGCCCCAGTTCGGCGCGGGGCGGCATTTCGGCCCCGGTTTCGGGCAGATCGCCCAAAAGCGTATCCAGAAGCGGCCCCAATTCCTCGGGCGTGATATCCCCCACGGCAGAGACAATCACCCGGTCGCGGGCCATCACCCGGGCCTTGGCGTCAAACATGTCTTCGCGGGTCAGGGCCTGCACGCTTTCCATCGTCCCGTTGCGCGACGATCCATAGGGATGATCGCCATAGGCCAGCTTGCGAAAGGTTTCGCCAGCCAGATGATTGGGGTCTTGCGCATCCGAGGCGATGATCGACAAAACCTGTCCCCGCACCCGGTCGACCGAGGCTTGGTCAAAATGCGGCTCGATCAGCGCGCCGCGCAACAAATCCACTGCTTGCGCGCGGTTCTCGCTCAGCATCCGGGCCGAGATCGACAGCGCATCATCATCCACGTCAAAGCGGAAGCTGGCGGCCAATGCCTCTTGCGCGGCGGCAAAGCCTTGGCTGTCGAGATCGGCCGAGCCTTCCTCCAGCGTGGCGGTCATCAGATTGATCGCACCGCGTTTGCCCGGCGCATCAAGGCTGGCCCCGCCGCGAAACCGGATTTCAAGCGCGGTGAACGGAATGTCATGTGCCTCCACCAGCCAAGCGCGAATGCCTTTGGGCGAGGTGACTTCCTCGATCTCAAGCGCATGGGCGGGCAGGGCCAGAAGCGCCGCGAACAGGGTCAGCGCGGCAAGGCGCAGGCGTAGGGCCATGGTCATTGTGCCACCTCCGGGGCCAGTGCGGGCGGCGTGGCAGTGCCCGAGGCCGGCAGGGCGGCGGTGCTGGGCGCGGCCTTGGCCGGTTCGGCGTAAACGGTGACCGCATGGGTCGGGTCAAACAGGCGGCGCGCGGCGTCCATCACCTCTTCGGGGGTGACCGACATCAGCGCCGCAGGCCATGCCTCGACATCGGCAATCGTGAAGCCAGAGGCCAGCGCCTCGCCATAGCGATGCGCAAGGGCTTGTGTGTTGTCCCGCTCGTAAATCTGTGCGGCGCGAATTTGGGTGCGAATGCGTTCGAATTGCGCGGGATCGATCCCGGCGGCCAGAAACTCTTCCAGCGCCTTGTCGAGCGAGGCTTCCAGATCCGCCAGCGGCACATCGCGCGCGGGCATCGTCGCCAGCGAAAAAGTGGTCGGGTCCACCGACATGCCGTCATAGCCTGCCGAGGCATGGATCGCATCACCCGCTTCGAACACCAGTTTGCGGCCCAGAACCGAGGTTGCGGCATTGCCGCCCAGAACCTCGGCCAGAATTGTCAGTGCGGCGGCGGTGCGCTGGTCGCCCGGATTCCGCTCGGGGGCCAGATAGGTGCGCATCAGATAAGGCTGCGCGATGCGCGGATCGCGGAAGGTGATGCGCCGTTCTGCCAGTTGCGGCGGTTCTTGCGGGCGGACACGCGGTGGAATATCGGCCGAGGGAGCCAGCGGACCATAATAGGTTTGCGCCAAATCGCGCACCTGGTCTGGGGTGACATCGCCTGCCACGACCAACACGGCATTGTTGGGGGCGTAATAGCGTTGATACCATTCCAGCGCATCGTCGCGGGTCAGCGCCTCCATTTCCTGCCGCCAGCCGATCACCGGGGTGCCATAAGGGCTATTGAGGAATTGCGCGGCGCGCATCTGTTCGCGCAAAAGCGCGCTTGGATCGCTGTCGGTGCGCTGGGCGCGTTCTTCCAAGATCACTTCGCGCTCGGTCTGCCAATCGTCGGGCGAGATATGCAGATGGCGCATCCGATCGGCTTCCATCTTCATCACCAGTTCCAGCCGGTCGGCGGCGATGCGCTGGTGATAGGCGGTGTAATCATACGAGGTGAAAGCATTGTCAGAACCGCCATTGGCCGCCACAACCTTTGACAATTCGCCCGGGGCCAGCGTGTCGGTGCCTTTGAACATCAGATGTTCAAGGTAATGCGCAATGCCGGATTTGCTCCGCTTTTCATCGGCGGCCCCCGCTTTATACCAGACCATCTGCACCACGACGGGGGCCCGATGATCCTCGATCACCACGGTTTCAAGCCCATTGGGAAGGGTGAAATGCGTCACCGGCGCGGCTATGGCGCCCATGGTCGAAATGGCAAAAACAGCGGCGGCAAGAACGGCGCGCATGGAACCCTCCGTGAAAACTGCGCTCAAAGTAGTGGCGCGGGCCGACGATACAACCGCGTGCGACCGGCTTTGACGCAGGTTTGATCGCGCGTTATGGCAACACGTCTTGCGCCAGACCCGAGGGCGGGGCGGCGGGGGTGCGGGCCCCGGCCTTGCGCCACCGTTCCAACTCGGCAGCCTTGTCGAGCGACATCGGCCGATAGGCTTTGTAATAAACCGTCACGTTGAAAAGCCGCTCCAGCAAGCGCCCGTCATGGTCGCGGCGGTATTGCAGGTCTTCCTCGGCCAGACGGTCGCGGATATCGGCTCCGGTGCCGAACCGGCCCGCGCGCGCCAAAAGCGCGCCATCGCCGCGCGGCACGCCATTGGGCTTGAGTCGTTCGGGGTTGCCGCCCAGTGCCGCCACGGCATCGGCTTCGGGCGTGGGGTCGGTGATGTTGGTGCCGCCCGGCGTCGGATCGGGCAGTTGCGCCAGATCCTCGGGCATCTCCAGCGGTTTGGTGGGCAGAATGCCGAATTCATCCGGCCCGGCGGTCGAAGAGCGCAGGTGCATCAACTCGGGTGTCTTGTCGGATCGCGAACAGCCAGCCAAGGCCAGCGCCATCACCAGCGCAATCCCGAGCGTGTTCGTCACCGATCGCATAGGCCACCCCATTGCAAGTTCCTGCCCCGTCTTAGCCTATCGCCGTCGCCGCGTCACGCCCCAATGGCGGGCTAGCTGCGGCGTTTCGCATTGCCCTCGCCGGTGAAAAACACCAGCCCCGCAGCGCCTGCGAAAATCGCAATATCGGCTACGTTGAACGAATAGGGGTTTTGCCAGAACGGCAAGGACATGTTGAGAAAATCCGCCACCGCGCCATAGGCGAGCCGGTCGATCACATTGCCAAGCGCCCCGCCGATCAGCAGCCCCGAGGCGAGATGCGCGCGGCGCGCATGCGTCCCACGCGCGACCCAGCCCCAGACCCATGCCGAAATCGCCAGCGCGATCACGATCAGCGCCCAGCGGGTGATCTCATCTTCGCCCGAAAACAGGCCGAAGTTGATCCCCCGGTTCCACGCCATGCGCAGATTGAACCACGGGGGATACACGTCGATCGCGCCGACCCGGTCGAGGGCCATCAGATGCACGACGATGTATTTCGACACTTGGTCGAGCATTAACACCGCCGCACTGGTCCAGCCCACCAACCGCATCTGGGCCTCAGTGACGGAAGTGGCGCATGCCGGTAAAGACCATGGCCAAGCCACGTTCATTCGCCGCGTCGATCACCTCTTGGTCGCGCATCGAGCCACCGGGCTGGATAAGCGCGGTCGCCCCCGCTTCGGCTGCGGTGATCAGGCCATCGGCAAAGGGGAAGAACGCATCCGAAGCCACGACCGAGCCTTGGGTCAGCGGCGCCGCCAAGCCCATCGCCTCTGCCATGTCTTGCGATTTGCGCGCGGCGATCCGGGTGCTGTCGACGCGGCTCATTTGGCCCGCGCCCACGCCGACGGTGGCCCCGTCTTTGACATAGATGATCGCGTTTGATTTGACGTGTTTGGCCACTTTCCAAGCAAACAGCAGGTCTTTGAGCTCTTGTTCGCTGGGCGCGCGTTCGGTGACGACCTTCAGATCGTCCAGCGTGATCGCGCCATTGTCTTTGCCCTGCACCAAGAAACCGCCCGCCACTTGGCGATAGGTGGTGATCGCCGCTTTCGGATCGGGCAACGCGCCGGTGGTCAAAAGGCGCAGGTTTTTCTTGGCGGCGAAAACGGCTTTCGCCTCATCCGTCGCCTCGGGCGCAATCACAACCTCGGTGAAGATCTTCACGATCTCTTCGGCGGTCGCCGCATCCAGCGTCTGGTTCAGCGCGATGATCCCGCCAAAGGCCGAGGTGCGGTCACAATCGAACGCGCGGGTATAGGCTTCGGTCAGCGTCGCCCCGGTGGCCACACCGCAGGGGTTGGCGTGTTTGATGATCGCGCAAGCGGGCGCGGCACGGTCAAACTCGGCCACCAACTCAAACGCCGCATCGGTGTCGTTGATGTTGTTGTAGCTCAGCTCTTTGCCTTGGTGCTGCGCGGCGGTGGCCACGCCCGGACGGCCCGAACCATCCAAGTAGAAGGCGGCCGATTGATGCGGGTTTTCGCCATAACGCAGGGTTTGCGCCAGCTCACCGGCAAAGGCGCGGCGGCGGGGCGTTTCTTCGCCAATCGCGCCCGCCATCCAAGTGGAAACGGCGGCGTCATAGGCTCCGGTGCGGGCATAGGCGATTTGCGCGAGCTTTTGGCGGAAGGCGAGCGTGGTCGCCCCGTCATTGGCATCCAGTTCGGCCAGAACCGCGTCGTAATCTTGCACATCGACCACGGTGGCGACAAAGGCATGGTTCTTCGCCGCTGCGCGGATCATCGCCGGGCCGCCGATGTCGATGTTTTCGATGCAATCTTCATAGGCCGCGCCTTTGGCCACGGTCGCCTCGAACGGGTAAAGGTTCACAACCAGCAGGTCGATCACCTCGATCCCGTGGGTTTCCATCGCGGTGACATGTTCCTTGTTGTCGCGCAGCGCAAGCAAACCGCCATGCACCTTCGGATGCAGCGTTTTCACGCGGCCATCCATCATTTCGGGAAAGCCCGTCACATCGGCCACGTCGCGCACATTCAGCCCGGCTTCGCGCAGCGTTTTCGCGGTGCCGCCGGTCGAAAGCAGTTCCACCCCACGCGCCGCCAGCGCACGGGCAAAATCAACAAGCCCGGTCTTGTCAGAAACAGACAGCAGGGCGCGGGTCAGGGGGACGGGTCTGGTCACGGTGGCAGGTCCTTTGATCAGGTGTCATTGGGAGTCGGCGCAGGCTCGCCGTTGGCCGAGGGGGTATCCTGTGCCTTGGCTAAGGTCCAGTTGATTTGGCTGATCGGCTCGCGCAGGCGGCCGGAAAGCACGATCTGTTGCGTGGCACGGGGTCGCAGGCGGCCCTTTTCCAGATAGACCGAGGGTGCCAACGACAGATCCACCAGACCGTCGAAACGGAAGATCCAGATCTCGCCGGATTTGAGCACCATCGACACCGCCCAGCCGCCCATATCCAGCGCGGCATCGACGTCGGGGTGCAGATGGAACCGGATCGTGAAGGGAATGCCGCGCAAGGCATCGGCGTCAAGCAAGGCTTCGAACCGGGCCTTATCAGGGGGCGCCATGGCCCCCAGCGTGTCGGTGCCCGTCAGCCGGTTGCCATCTGGGTCAAGTTCCAACTCTCGGATATGAGTCAGCCCATGGGTCGATAGATAGCCGTCATGGCCAAAAAGCGCATGGCGCGCCGGGTCGGATTCGGGGCGCATCCAGACCTCTTTCGGGGTCTCGTCGAGCCATGTGCGCGTGGCGCCGCCGCTGCGCGTTGCCGGGCCAAGGCGTGACGAAGAATAGCCCTCGATCGCAAGGGTCGAATGGCTGGGCGTGGCGCGGCCCGCGCGGTGCCAATCGGGCCCGAACATCGCGCCAGAGCCGCAATTGACAATCAGCGGCCAGCGCCCCGAGGTCAGTTCCATCGCCAAGGTGGAGGCATGCGCATTGGCCGAGGCGGCGCCCTGCGGCGGCGCGGCGGCATCGACGATGAGGCTGGTGCGCCCGGCATGCAACCGTCCGAAACCCATCGCCAAGTCGCGCGGGGGTGATTGCCGGGCCCCCGATGCGGCCAAGGCCGCGTCCAGCCGCCCTTCAAGACCGCGCCCGCCGCCGTGAAACCGCGCCAAGCCGCCATCGGCATGGCGCAGCGCGCGCAAGGTGGGCGCGATCCGGGCGATGGCATCCAGATGCGCGGGCAGGGCGGTGCGACCGGCCTGCGTCATCGCATCGGCGGCCCAGATCAGAAGCGAAAAGACTTCCAGCAATTCTTCGGGGTTGCGGGTCGGGATGCCGCCGCCCGCATCGACCAGCGCGGCGCATTCGGCGGCCAAGGCCTCTGCCGCCGGGGTGGCGTGATTTTCCATGCCGGTCAGCGCAAGACTGGCGTAAATCAGCCCCGTCAGCGCCTCGAACCGCGGCAGGCCTGGGCTGGCCGACCGCCAGCGCCGCGCCAAAAACAGGGTTTGTTGCCCCAAAACGCGAAAGAAGGCCTCTGCCTGCGTCTTGTCGCGGCCATTGAGCAAAAAGATCGCATGATTGATCAGACGAATGAGCCGCCGCCCGGTCAGGTCTGGCGTCCAGCCGGGCCCCTTGCCCGCCCCGAAGCGCGCGACCCACTCAAAGGTCCAGCCCTGCGCGCGCTCGCGCGCGGCGCGGTCGCCCACGGCGGCCAGATCATCCAGCCAGGTGCAGCCGTGCAGGGTTTCTTCAAAGCTTGGGTCCGGCATCGGCAGGTCCCAGATCGACAGATCCGCGCCCTCGACCAAGAACCCGGCGAACAAAAAGTTGCCCGCGATCAACTGCCGCCCGCGCGCGAAAGAGCCAATGGTGCGGGGCTCGGGCTGGCTGATAAAGCCGGTGGCCGGGCGGGCGCGGGCCACCCGCAAGGCGGCCAAACGGTCCAGTGCCGCCGTAAAGCGCCCGCGGGGCGCGCCTTTGGAAGATGTTCCGCCGCCTGTCATGCCCGTTTGGCCCGAAGGCCCGTTGTTGAGATTGCGCGCACCATAGTGCCGCCCTCGCCCCCTGTCATTTCCTGATTTCAAGCCATCGGCAGGCGTTGCAGCCGCGCCATGAAGAACCCGTCGAGCCCGCCGGTTTCATGCCAGAAATCGGGGCGCAGTCGCAGTGCGCCCGCGTCTGTGACCCAGCCGGGTTCAAGCCCCGCTATATCGGGTGGGGCGATGCGCAGGTTGGGATGGCGTTGCAGTGCGGCGGCAACCTGCGCTTCGCCTTCTTCTGGCAGAAGCGAGCAGGTGGCATAGACCAGCCGCCCACCGGGTTTGAGCCAACCCAGCGCCCGGTCGATCAGCGCGGTTTGCAGCGCGACCAGATCCTTGATCCCCTTGGCATCTTTAACAAAGGGCAGGTCGGGATGGCGGCGAATCGTGCCCGTGGCGGAACAGGGCGCATCCAACAAGATGGCATCGAAGGGGGCCTTTGGGTTCCAGTCCAGCGCATCGGCCACGACGGTTTTCGCCGTCACCTGACACCGGGCAAGGTTTTCTTGCAGCCGATCCAGCCGCGGGGCGGAAATATCGAGCGCGGTCACATCGGCCCCCATCGCAGCCAATTGCAGCGTTTTGCCCCCGGGCGCGGCGCAAAGGTCCAACACCGTTTCGCCCGGCTGCGCGGCCAGCAGCTTCGCGGGCAAGGCGGCGGCGGCATCTTGCACCCACCAATCGCCCTCGGCATAGCCCGGCAGATCGGTGATCTGGCCCGCTTGCGCCAGCCGCAGTGACCCTGTGGGCAAAAGCTCCGCGCCAAGTTTTTCGGCCCAAGCGGCGGCATCGGATTTGACTGAAAGATCCACCGGGGCGCCTGCCAGATGCGCGGCTTCCATTTTCATCACCGCCACTTTGCCATAGGCCGACATCAGCCGCCCGCGCAGCCAACCCGGCAAGGCGGGCGGGTCAAGCCGCGCCCAACGGGCCGCATCCGCCGCGACCTTGCGCAAGACGGCATTGATCAGCCCGGCAAAACCCTCGGCCCGGCGGCCACCGGAATGGGTCAGCGTCACAAGCGCATCCACCACGCCATGCGGGGCCGCTTGCAGCGCACAAATCTCGACCACGCCCAGCCGCAACACGGCCAGCAAATCGACTGGGGGCTTTTTGCGCAAATGCGGTTTCAGCATCGCATCGGCGCTCGGCAGGTTGCGCAAGGTGGCCAGTGCCAGCCGTTGTGCGCGGGCGCGGTCTTGGGGGGGCAGCGCCGCCAATTCCCCCGCCTGTTCGGCCAATGTCAGCCGCTCTTCCAAAACGCCCACCAAGAGGGCAGCGGCCGCACGGCGGGCCGGATCGATGCTTGCCATGGCGCGTCCTTTGCGCATTTTGCCGGGCGCTTGTTGTGCCGGGATGCGCGGCCTATAACAGGGCGAACCCCAAACGCAAAGCCGGAGGCCCGCATGAGCGAGGAAGACCGCAAGGACCTGCCGCCCGCCGCAATCCGCGCGCTGGCTGAAGCCGAAGAACGCCGCAGGGCCGCAAAGGCGCTGAACCTGCCGCCCGAACTGGGCGGGCGCGACGGGCCCGAACCCGTGCGCTACGGCGATTGGGAGAAGAAGGGCATCGCCATCGACTTTTAAGCGGGCGCGCTTGTGGCACGCCCCGGGGGCTGTCTGCCCCCGGACCCCCGAGGATATTTAGGCAAAGTCGAAGGCAGGGCTTGAGAGCTTAAAGCCCCAGCACGTCGATCATGTCATATTGGCCGGGCTTTTGATCGAGCCCCCAAAGCGCGGCCTTCAGCGCGCCGCGTGCGAAAATGGCGCGGTCGGTTGCGATATGGCGCAAAACGATCCGCTCGCCCGCAGCGGCAAAGATCACATCATGTTCGCCCACGATGTCGCCGCCGCGAATCGCGGAAAAGCCGATCGCGCCGGGTTGGCGGGCGCCGATGATCCCGTCCCGTCCCGATTCGGTGTTGCCCTCAAGCGTGATGCCCCGGCCATCGGCGGCCGCTTGCCCCAGCATCAACGCGGTGCCCGACGGCGCATCGACCTTGCGGTTGTGATGGGCTTCGACCACCTCGATGTCCCAATCGGCGTCGAGGGCTTGTGCCACGGTTTTCGCAAGCTTGGTCAGAAGGTTGACGCCAAGGCTCATGTTGCCCGCGCGGATTTGCACCGCATGGCGCGCGGCAGGTTCCAGCGCATCGATCTGGCCGGGCTCAAAGCCGGTCGTGCCGATCACATGCACCGCGCGGGCTTGCGCGGCGAATTTCGCAAATTCAAGCGTGGCGGCGGGGGCCGTGAAATCGATCACCGCTTGCGCTTTTGCAAAGGCTTCAAGCGGATCATCGGTGACGATCACGCCATTGGCGGCACCGCCCATCGCCGCGCCCAGATCTTGGCCGATCCAGTCATGGCCCGAGCGCTCCACCGCGCCGACAAGCCGCGCCTTGCCCGAGGTCGTGACGGTCTTGGCCAGCATCTGACCCATGCGCCCCGAAATTCCGGTGATCACGATGCCCGGCAAATCGCTCATCTTTTCCTCCTTGGTTTCGCCCGTCTTTAGACCGTGACCCGCCGATTGGCAAAGCCCCGTTGCGGGCAGGGCGCGAAAGCACTATGTGCGGGGCATGGCAAAGAACCGCTTCCATTCGGGCGATGGCCCCTCGCAACGGCAGCTTCGCGTTGGCGAACTGATCCGCCGGACCCTGTCTGACGTGCTGATGCGCGGCGAGGTGCATGACCCGGAGCTGAACCGCATCTCGATCACCGTGGGCGAAGTGCGCCCCTCGCCCGACCTGAAAGTGGCCACCGTTTACGTGGCGCCGCTGGGTGGGTCTTTGGGCGGTGAAAGCGCCGAGGCGATGCTGGCGGCTTTGCGCCGCAACTCGGGCGAGCTGCGCCACCATGTGGCCAAAGCGATGACGTTGAAATATGCGCCCGATCTGCGGTTTCGTGTCGACGAGACCTTTGATCGGCTGGATGAGACGCGGCGGATCTTTTCAGATGAGACCGTGCAGCGCGATATCGCCGCGCGGGACGATGATGAAGACACTCTGGGCTAGCCTGTTTGCCGCGCTGGCGCTGATTGTGCCGCGTGCGGCGCTGGCCGCTGACCCTTGCCGTACCGTTACCTTTGAAGATACGCCCTTCACCGTGTGCGAAGCGCGCGCGGGAGACGATGTGCGGGTGTGGCTGCGTGATGGGGCGGGCGGCATTTTGGGCACGATTCCGCGGGTGAAAGCGACCCTCGCCCCGGGCGAGCGGCTGGTTTTTGCGATGAATGCCGGTATGTATGCGCCCGATCGCTCGCCAGCCGGGCTTTATATCGAAAACGGGCAAGAGTTGCACCGGATCATCACCAACGAAGGGCCGGGCAATTTTGGCATGCTGCCCAATGGTGTGTTTTGCATTTCTGACCGCTTTGCGGTGGTGGAAAGCCGCGCCTTTGCCGCCAATCCGCCCGGCTGCCGCTATGCGACCCAATCCGGACCGATGCTGGTGATTGATGGCGCTTTGCATCCGCGGTTTTTGCCTGACAGCGACAGCACCTATATCCGCAACGGGGTGGGGGTGTCGGGCGATGGGCTGACGGCGTGGTTCGTGATTGCGGACAAGCCGGTCAATTTCCACCGTTTCGCGCGGTTCTTCCGCGATGAACTGGGTGCGCCCAATGCGCTTTATCTTGATGGCTCCATTTCGCGGCTGTTTGTACCCGCGCAGGGGCGGGCAGATTTTGGCCTGCCGATGGGGCCGATTGTCGGGCTTGTGGCCCATGATCAAGCGCCCGATTGACCCGCGCGCCCGCAGGCGCTAGCAGGCGGGCTTGCGAAAAAGGGAGCAAGTGATGGGCCGCAAGAAGGGGCGCGATATTTCCGGCTGGATCGTGGTCGATAAACCGGCGGGGGTGACCTCGACCGCGGTGGTGGGCAAGGTGCGCTGGGCGCTGGATGCGAAAAAGGCGGGCCATGCGGGCACGCTGGACCCCGCGGCGACCGGTGTTCTGGCCGTGGCGCTGGGCGAGGCGACGAAGACCGTTCCCTTCATCACCGATGCAATGAAATGCTACCATTTCCAAGTGCGGTTCGGTGCGGCCACCAGCACCGATGATGCCGAGGGCGAGGTGTTGGAGACCTCTGACAGCCGCCCCACTGACGCGCAGATCGAGGCGGCTCTCAGCGCCTTTCGCGGCGATATCATGCAGGTGCCGCCGCAAGTTTCGGCGGTGAAGGTCGCGGGCGAGCGCGCCTATGATCTGGCCCGCGAAGGGGTGGAGATGGACTTGGCCGCGCGTCCGCTTTGGGTGGAAAGCCTTGTCGTCACCGCGCGCCCCGATGCCGATACGGTCGAACTGGAAATGGTCTGCGGCAAGGGCGGTTATGTGCGCGCGATTGCCCGCGATTTGGGCCGGGCGCTGGGCTGCTTTGGCCATGTGGCGTGGCTGCGCCGGGTCTGGTCCGGCCCCTTCGAGGCGGATAAGGGGCTTAGCTTGGATCAGATCGACGCGATGGCCCGCACGCCCGAACTGGACGAAAAGCTATTGCCGTTGGAGCTGGGGTTGGATGACCTGCCCGAGGTCAAAGCCACGGTCGAGGGCGCGGTGCGGCTGAGCCATGGGAACCCGGGACAAGTGATCTGCTCTGGCGTTGAATTCGGCACCGAGGTCTGGGTCAGCCGCGACGGGCTGGCCATTGCGGTGGGGCGCTACATGGGCGGCGAGGTGCATCCCGACCGCGTTTTCAACCGGTAGGGCGATGATCTCCCGCAGCCATACTAAAGGCGATGCCTCCTCGATCGCGGTTTATTCCGACTGCGAAAAATACCGCTATTTGCTGACGCGGGTCTGGGATGAAAGCCAGCCACGCGCGCTGTTTGTGATGCTCAACCCCTCGACTGCGACAGAGGTGCAAAACGACCCCACGGTGGAGCGCTGCGAGCGTCGGGCGCGCGCCTTGGGGTTTGGGGCTTTTCGGGTGACGAATATCTTTGCCTATCGTGCGACAGACCCCAAAGACATGCGCGCACAGTCAGACCCCGTTGGCCCGGAAAACGATGCCGCCATTCTGGAAAGCCTTGATTGGGCGAAGGGGCCGCAAGACCGAATCATCTGTGCTTGGGGCGCGCATGGGGCCCATTTGAACCGTGGCGCGGCGGTCGAGCGGCTTTTGCGCGACAGCGGGCGCGCCTTGCATCATCTTGGCCTTACTGCGGCGGGGGCCCCTAAGCATCCGCTTTACATTGCTTATGCCCAGCCGCTTCTGCCTTGGGGGCCGCTTTGATCCGTTAAACATGAACGGAAAAAGGTGCCGGTCATTGCTTGGTCTTGGCTTTGTTTTTGCTTGAGTGTGCCAATGTCTCGCGTCTGTCGATGGTTGGTGAGGTCGCGTGATGTTGTTTCTGTCCGGAGTGTTGGGGTTGCTCATGGCCGGAATGGCGGCGGGTATGGTTCCGCTGGGCGGTGGTGAAACGCTCGAAGATACCGAAGACGGGGCCGAGCTGTCGGACGTTTCTGAATCCGTAGGCGCGGCCGACCTGATCGACGACGCTTTTTCCGATATGTCCTCCAGTGCGGCGGGAACAGCGGTGGGGGAAAACGGCACCGTGACCGTGTTGCCCGGCGCGCCGCCGGTGGAGGCCCTCCCCCCCGAGACCGCAGCAACCGACGAGTCTGATATCTTGTGGGGCGATCTTTTGCCCGATCGGATCGACGGGCTTGCGGGCGATGACCAGATCAATGGCTATGCGGGCGATGACACGCTTTTCGGCGGTGTGGGGGATGACACGCTTGTGGGCGCAGACGGGGCCGATCATCTGCTGGGCGGCGAGGGGGATGACAGCCTGATCGGTGAAGATGGGGCCGATACGCTTACGGGCGATGACGGCGCCGATACGCTTGTGGGTGGCTTTGGCGCTGACAGCCTTTTGGGCGGTGTGGGTGATGATAGCCTTTTGGGCGGGGCCGATGCGGACAGGCTGGAGGGCGGCGCGGGCAATGACAGCCTGTCGGGCAATGATGGTGCTGACACGCTGACGGGCGGGCTTGGCATGGATGAGTTGTTTGGTGGCACCGGCGACGATGTGCTGATCGGCGTGGTGGCCGATGAGACGACCGGCTCGCCCGATGCCGATGGACTGGATTTCCTCAATGGCGGCGAAGGGGCCGATACGCTGATCGTTGGAGCGGGGGATTGGGCCTCGGGCGGGGAAGAGGGCGATGTCTTCGCGCTGGGCGATTGGATCGCGCCCGAAGAGCCCGCCACGATTGCCGATTACGACGCGACGCAAGATCAGATCGTTGTGGTCTATGAGCCCGGCAGCGACGTGATGCCGAAGTTGACATTGGAGCCCGCCGAGACGGACGGAAATCTGTGGATTTGCCTTGATGGGATGCGCTTGGCCGAGGTTGTGGATGCGGGTACGCTGCAACTATCGGATCTGCGGCTGGTGACCCCGGCGGAAATTCGCGCCGCCTAATCGGGTCTGCCCCGTCGTCGCTTTTTGCAAAGCTTTTCGCTTTTCTTGTGGCGGATTTTCCGCTAAACGCCGCCATCCGCTGGATTCGGCGGAGCCTCCACGGGCCTTGCTGGACGACATCCCGGCCTGCGCCATAACCCTTAACCAAGGAGACCCCGATGTCGATCACCGTCGAAGAGAAAAACCGTCTCATCAAAGAATTCGCCACCAAAGAAGGCGACACCGGCTCGCCGGAAGTCCAAGTGGCGATCCTCAGCTCGCGCATCGCGACGCTGACCGAGCACTTCAAAAGCCACAAGAAGGACAACCACTCGCGTCGTGGCCTTCTGATGATGGTGGCCCAGCGCCGCAAGCTGCTCGACTATCTGAAAAAGAAAGACGTGGCCCGCTACCAGTCGCTGATCGAGCGTCTCGGCCTGCGCCGCTAATCTTTCCGAAATCGGAATACGGAACGCCCGTCGCGCCAGCGGCGGGCGTTTTGCGATTTTCTGCCTACACGCGACCGAAAGAGCCTGTGACAGCGCCCCTCTGGCCAGCAAAGCCGCGCGGGGCAGTGAACGCTCAGACGCTGCGCAATCATAGCGTGTGAATATATTTGTGCAGTAATGCCCTGGATTGTGCGGGCCCGGATAAACTCCACCCTTCCCAAATCCCTTGTTTTCCTGTATGCGCGCCCCATCTGCGACGTGAGCCTCAACCCCCGGGCACATGCGAAGGATAGGGGGCGGCGGCAATGGGGCCGCCATATGCCGGGAGACATGGGAAGGGCCCATGCGTGCTCCCAGACAGGATACGCTGATGTTCAACATGACGAAAAAATCGATCCAGTGGGGCGAAGAAACGCTCACGCTGGAAACGGGCAAGGTTGCCCGTCAGGCCGATGGCTCGGTGATCGCCACTTTGGGTGAAACCTCGGTCATGGCCAACGTGACCTTCGCCAAAGAGGCGAAGCCGGGGCAGGATTTCTTCCCGCTGACCGTGCACTACCAAGAGAAATACTATGCCGCGGGCAAAATCCCCGGCGGCTTCTTCAAGCGTGAAGCGCGTCCTTCGGAAAAGGAAACGCTGACCTCCCGCTTGATCGACCGTCCTTGCCGTCCGCTTTTTGTGCCGGGCTTCAAACATGAAGTGCTGGTGATGGCGACGGTTCTGTCGTGCGACCTTGTGAACGACCCCGACGTTGTGGCGATGATCGCCGCCTCCGCCGCGCTGACCATTTCGGGCGTGCCCTTCATGGGGCCGATCGGCGCCGCGCGCGTGGGCTTTGTGAACGGCGAATACGTGCTGAACCCGGCCATGGATGACATGACCAAGCTGCGCGACAACCCCGAGCAACGCCTTGATCTGGTCATCGCGGGCACCAAAGACGCCGTGATGATGGTGGAATCGGAAGCCTATGAGCTGACCGAAGAAGAAATGCTCGGCGCCGTGAAATTCGGCCATGACGCGATGCAGCCGGTGATCGACCTGATCATCTCGCTCGCCGAAGAAGCCGCGAAAGAGCCGTTTGACTTCACGCCCCCCGATTACTCGGAGCTTTATGCGAAGGTCAAAGAAGCGGGCGAGGCCGAAATGCGTGCCGCTTTCGCGATCAAGGATAAGCAAGAGCGCACCAACGCCATTGCCGCCGCGGTCGAAACCATCAAGTCGAAACTGTCCGAAGACGATCTGGCGGATGCCAACCTTGGTTCGGCGATCAAGAAGCTGGAATCGGGTATTCTGCGCGGTGACATCATCAATGGTGGCGCGCGTATCGATGGCCGCGACAACAAGACTGTGCGCCCGATCGTGGCGGAAGTGGGCCTTTTGCCCCGTACCCACGGCTCGGCTTTGTTTACCCGTGGCGAAACGCAGGGCCTTGTGGTCACCACGCTTGGCACCGGCGATGACGAACAAATCATCGACGCGCTGAACGGCAACTATCGCTCGAACTTCCTGCTGCACTACAACTTCCCGCCCTATTCGGTGGGTGAAGTGGGCCGTGTGGGCTCGCCCGGGCGTCGTGAGATTGGTCACGGCAAACTGGCATGGCGCGCGCTGCAAGCGGTGCTGCCGGCGGCGACCGATTTCCCCTATACGATCCGCGTCGTGTCCGAGATCACGGAATCGAACGGCTCGTCCTCGATGGCGTCTGTCTGCGGCGGTTCGCTGTCGATGATGGATGCGGGCGTGCCGCTTAAAGCCCCGGTGGCGGGCGTGGCGATGGGCCTGATCTTGGAAGACGATGGCCGCTGGGCGGTGCTCACCGACATTTTGGGTGACGAAGACCACCTTGGCGACATGGACTTCAAAGTGGCGGGCACCGAAGCCGGGATCACCTCGCTGCAGATGGATATCAAAGTCGCGGGCATCACGCCGGAAATCATGCAGCAGGCGCTGGCGCAAGCCAAAGACGGCCGGATGCATATCCTTGGCGAGATGGGCAAAGCCCTGTCGGCTGGCCGTCAAGAATTCTCGGCCCATGCGCCGCGTATCGAAACCATGCAAATCCCGACCGACAAGATCCGTGAAGTGATCGGTTCGGGCGGCAAGGTGATCCGTGAAATCGTCGAAGTGTCGGGCGCCAAAGTCGACATCAACGACGACGGCATCATCAAGATCGCCTCGGCCAATGGCGATGCCATCAAGAAGGCCTATGACATGATCTATTCGATCGTGGCCGAGCCGGAAGAAGGTAAAATCTACCGTGGCAAGGTCGTGAAGCTGGTCGATTTCGGCGCCTTCGTGAACTTCTTCGGCAAGCGCGATGGTCTGGTACATGTGAGCCAAATCGCTGGCAAGCGTCTGAACCACCCGAACGAAGCGCTGAAAGAAGGCCAAGAGGTTTGGGTCAAGCTGCTGGGCTTTGATGACCGTGGCAAGGTGCGCCTTGGCATGAAGATGGTCGATCAAGAGAGCGGCGAAGAGATCGTGGCCGAAAAGAAAGAAGAGCAAGCCGAAGGCTGATCTTGCACGATCTGAAAGAATGAGCGCAGCCCCCGCCTTGTGCGGGGGCTGTTGCGTTTTGTCTTAACGACCGTAGACGGTTTGGCGCGCGATCTCATGCGCATTGAGGCGCGACAGGCCGATATCGTCCCAATCGCGATTGCTCATGTTTTGCAGTTCATCAAGCAGGGCAAGATATTCGCGGCGTTGCGCCATTGCGGCGCGGAACTCGGCCAATTTGCGAGCCAGCGGTTCGACACTAAGGAAGCGCGGCAAAGAGAGGGAAGGGGCAAAGGTCATCTGAACCTCGTATCGTTCGCGTTATTCCTCCCTGTGCCAACAACTAAGCCCGCAAGCCCGTTGGGACAAACGGTCATGCGGAATTGCCGCGATGCAGAAACTGCATGACTGGTAAGGTCAAGTTACCAGATTGCGCAAAATGCAGGCAAAGGGCCTGCGCGACGATGGCTTGCCTTGCGTTTGGTGCCCTGTCACCCTGTCTCTATCAGGGAGAGAGCCATGATCGAAAAACGCGCCTTTTACATCGGCGGCCATTGGGTCGCCCCCGCGATGCCGCGCGATCATTTTGTGATCGATCCATCAACCGAGGAACCCTGCGCGATCATTTCCTTGGGCGATCAGGCCGATACCGATGCCGCTGTGGCCGCAGCCCACAAGGCCGGGCCGGGCTGGGCCGCGACGTCCCCGGAGGAGCGATTGGCCTGCGTGGAGCGGCTTTTTGCCCTCTACCAAGCCCGCGCAGAGGAAATGGCCCGCGCGATCAGCCTAGAGATGGGCGCGCCGATTGATATGGCGCTGGCGTCTCAGGTCGAGGCGGGCACATGGCACATTTCCAACTTCATCACTGCGGCGAAGGCGTTCGACTGGGTGCGCCCGTTAGGGGATGGCACGCCCGGTGCGATGATCGCCTATGAGCCGGTGGGCGTTGTGGGCCTTATCACGCCGTGGAACTGGCCAATGAACCAGATCACGCTCAAGGTGATCCCAGCGCTGCTTGCGGGCTGCACGATGGTGCTGAAACCCTCGGAAGAGGCGCCTTTGTCGGCCATCTTGTTTGCCGAATTGATCGATGAGGCTGGCGTGCCCGCCGGTGTGTTCAACCTTGTGAACGGCGATGGCGCGGGCGTGGGCACCCAGCTTTCCACCCACCCCGATGTCGAGATGATTTCGTTCACCGGCTCCACCCGCGCGGGGCGATCCATTTCCAAAGCGGCAGCCGAGACGTTGAAACGCGTCTGTCTGGAATTGGGCGGCAAGGGCGCGAACCTGATCTTTGCCGATGCGGATGACAAGGCGGTCACGCGGGGCGTGCGCCATTGCATGAACAATTCGGGCCAAAGCTGCAACGCGCCAACCCGGATGCTGGTGGAACGCGCCGCCTATGACCGCGCGGTGGAAGTCGCTGCCGAAGTGGCCGCGCAAATCCGTGTCGGCTCTGCGCATGAGCCGGGCCGCCATATCGGCCCGGTGGTGAATGAAGCGCAGTTTGAAAAGATCCAGTCCCTGATTGAGACCGGGATCAAGCAAGGCGCGCGGTTGGTTGCGGGCGGGCTGGGTCGCCCCGAGGGGCTGAACAAGGGCTATTTCGTGCGCCCCACGGTTTTTGCAGATTGCACGCCGGACATGATGATCATGAACGAGGAAATCTTCGGCCCGGTGCTTTCGATCATGCCGTTTGACAGCGAAGAAGAGGCCGTCGCCATCGCCAATGCGACGCCTTACGGGCTGACAAACTATGTGCAGTCGCAAGATGGCGCGCGGCGCAACCGCTTGGCCCGTTCGCTGCGCGCGGGGATGGTGGAGATGAACGGCCAAAGCCGGGGCGCGGGCGCGCCCTTTGGCGGGGTGCGCGCCTCGGGCCGGGCGCGCGAGGGCGGGCGCTGGGGGATCGAAGAGTTTTGCGAGGTGAAGTCGATTTCGGGCTGGGCGGGCTAAGCCCCGCCCCTTGCCCTTTTGGCTCATGCGGGCCATTCTCGCGCGCCCAAAGGAGACGCAAATGACCTTCACCCTCGCCACTTGGAACATCAATTCGGTTCGCCTGCGGGAAGCGCTGGTGTGCCGCTTGATGACCGAGGAAGCCCCCGATGTGCTGTGCCTGCAAGAATGCAAAAGCCCGGTCGAGAAAATCCCGTTCGCGGCTTTTGAAGCCTTGGGCTACCGCTACATGGTGGCGCGCGGACAAAAGGGCTACAACGGCGTCGCGATCTTGTCGAAGCTGCCGATGCAAGAGGCGGCAGCCGAAGATTACGCCAATCTTGGCCATGCCCGCCACATTGCCGGGCGGCTGGAAAACGGGGTGACGATCCACAATTTCTACGTGCCCGCGGGCGGCGATGTGCCAGACCGAGAGCAGAACGTGAAATTCGGCCAAAAGCTCGATTTCCTGACCCATATGCGCGATGATTTCACGGCATCTAAGCCCCAGAAATCGATCCTTGTGGGCGATCTGAACATCGCGCCGCGCGAAGATGACGTGTGGAACCACAAGGCGCTATTGAAAATCGTCTCGCATACGCCGATCGAGGTGGAGCATCTGGCGCAGGTGCAAGAGGCGGGCGATTGGGTCGATATTACCCGCAAGGACATTCCCGAGGGGCGGCTTTATTCGTGGTGGTCCTACCGCTCGCCCAATTGGGATGCCGCCGACAAAGGCCGCCGACTCGATCATATGTGGGCCACGCCCGATATTGCCGGCGCCGCGCATTCAAGCCGCATTCTGCGCCCGGTGCGCGGATGGGAGCAACCCTCGGATCACGCCCCCGTCTTCGCCACATTCGATCTTTGAGATATGGCCCCTTGGCGTGGTGCAACCGGCACCGCATATAGGGGCAAAGACCGCGAAAGAGGATTTCCATGTTCGGAACCGATACCACCCCCGCGCAAAGCTACGTCAAAGACGTCACCGAGACGGATTTCATGACCGAGGTCGTCGATGCCTCGATGTCGACCCCGGTGATCGTTGATTTCTGGGCGCCTTGGTGTGGCCCGTGCAAACAGCTTGGCCCGATGCTCGAAGAGGCGGTGAATGCCGCCAAGGGCAAGGTGCTGATGGCCAAGATCAACGTCGATGAGAACCAGCGGCTCGCGCAAGCGCTGGCGCAACAAGGCCTGCCGCTGCAGTCCATCCCGACCGTTGTCGCCTTCTTCGAGGGCCGCCCGGTCGATATGTTCCAAGGCGCGGTGCCCGCCTCGCAGGTCAAAGCCTTTGTCGAGAAACTGGCGGGCATGGCTGGCGATGGTGGCTTGGGCGAAGCGATTGCCGCCGCCGAAGAAATGCTGACCCAAGGTGCGGCGGTGGATGCGGCCGAGACCTTTGCCGCGATCTTGGGCGAAGAGCCTGAAAACGCCGAAGCCTATGGCGGGTTGGTGCGGGCGCATCTGGCCGCTGGCAATGTCGATCAGGCCGAGCAGCTTCTGGCCGCCGCGCCCGACAAGATTGCCACCTCTGCCCCGGTCGAAGCCGCACGCGCGCAATTGGCGCTCGCCAAGCAAGCGGCCGAAGCGGGCCCGCTGGATGATCTGAAAGCCAAGGTCGACGCCAACCCCGATGATCATCAAGCCCGGTTTGACTATGCCACCGCGCTGCATGCGGCGGGTCAGGTCGAAGAGGCGGTTGAGGAACTGTTGGAGCTGTTCCGGCGTGACCGCGAATGGAACGACGCGGCGGCGAAAACCCAGCTCTTCACCATTTTCGATGCGCTCAAACCGACCGATCCGATCGTGGCGAAAGGCCGTCGTCGGCTCTCGTCGATGATATTTGCCTGAGGCGAGAGGCGGGCTATTTGATGCGTATGATCAAGCCCAGTGACCTGCCTGACCAAATCCCGCTTTTCCCGTTGCCCGGGGCGCTTTTGCTGCCTCGGGGGCGGTTGCCCCTGCATATCTTTGAGCCGCGCTATTTGCAGATGCTGGAAGATTGCCTGAAAACACCGCAAAGGCTGATCGGCATGATCCAACCATGCAAAGGCCGCGACGGGGAGGAACGGCTGAGCACCATCGGCTGCGCCGGGCGCTTGACCGGCTTTTCGGAAACCGAGGACGGGCGCTATATGATCACGCTTTCGGGTGTGTCGCGGTTCCGTATCGGCAAGGAAATCGAAGGCTTCACCCCCTACCGCCGTGCGGTGGTCAACTGGTCCCCGTTCGAACGCGACCTCGGATCGGCTGAGCATGACCCGAGCTTTGATCGCGAAACCTTTCTTGAGACTTTGGCGCGCTATTTCCATGCGCAGGGGCTCGATACCGATTGGGAAGCGCTCAAGGACGCCGAGGATGAGTTGCTGATCAACTCGCTGTCGATGCTGCTGCCGTTGGAAGCCGAAGACAAACAGGCGCTATTAGAGGCTCCCAGCCTGACGACCCGGCGCGAAACGCTGATGACGCTTTTGGAATTCGTGCTGCATGGCGGTGGGGAGGAACGGCGGCAATGACCGAGGCTTCGCTCGACGATGCGCCCACGCCGGAAACCCTGCCCGCCGTCGTACCAGAGGCTCAGCGCGGCGGCTTTGACCGGCGCATGCTAGAGGCGTTGGTCTGCCCCTTTAGCCAAACCTCGCTGCATTATGATGCTGAACGCCAAGAGCTTGTGTCCCGCGCGGCGGGGCTTGCCTTCCCGATCCGGGGGGGCATTCCGATCCTGATCGCCGACGAGGCGCGGCGGTTGAAATAGCCCGCCTTAAACCGGGCGGCCCTGCATCAGCTTTGGCAGCGGACCGGCAATGCCTGCGGCTTGGCGCATGAAGCCCCGGCGTAACGGTCCGATCGCCTGAACGATCCCCATACCCAAGTCGCGGCCCGCGCGCAAAACAGGATTATCGTTTGAAAAGAGCGTGTTGACCGCATCCATGCCAAGCGCCATTGCGGTGGACTCGAATCGCCGCCACTCTTGATAGCGGTCCAGCACGAAGCTAGTGCCGTAATCTTCGCCCCGGCGCATTGCCTCGATCACGACCTCGGCCAAGGCCGCGACATCGCGCAGCCCAAGATTGAGGCCTTGTCCCGCAATCGGGTGCACCCCATGTGCGGCATCGCCAATCAGCGCCACGCGCGGTGCAACATAGGATTTCGCCAACGTCAGATTGAGCGGATAGCTGAACCGTGGTCCGGCCAACTCTATCTGCCCCAGAAAATCGCCAAAACGCGGGCGCACCAGTGCCATGAAATCATCGTCGCTCAGCTTTTGCACCGCGGCGGCGTTTTCTTCCCGTTCGCTCCAAACAATCGAGGAGCGGTTACCGGTGAGCGGCAAGATCGCGAGCGGCCCAGAGGTCATGAACATCTGATAGGCGATGCCGTCATGGGGCTTTTCATGGGCAATGGCGGCCACCAGCGCGGTCTGGCCATAGCCCCAGCCTTCGCGGGTGATGCCCGCGCGTTCGGCCACACCCGAACGGCGCCCATCGGCCCCCACCAGAAGCTTGCCCGTCAGGCTGCGCCCATCGGAAAGTGTCGCCTTGATCCCGCCTGCCACCTCTTCTTGTGCGATGACGGCGGTTTCGGATATCAGCGTGATCAGCGGCGTGGCGTCAACCGCCGCCATCAGGGCGCGATACAAGAATCGGTCTTCGAGCATGTAGCCCACCGGCTTTTGATCCAATTCGCGGCTGTCGAAATGCAGGAAAAACGGCGCGACCCCTTCACCGGGGCGGCCATCGAACGCCTTCACATCATTGATCGGTTGCGCTTCCGCCGCCACGGCGGGCCAGATCCCCAGCGCGCCAAGCAGCTTTTGCGACCCCAGGGCCAAGGCATAGGCCCGCCCGTCAAACGTATCTTCGGCGCGGCGCGTAGCGGGCGCCGCATCGATCACGGTCACGGTCAGCCCCGCCTGCGCGAGGGCCAAGGCAAGCGCGGGGCCATTCAGGCCACCACCAGCGATAAGAACGTCGGAATCCTGTGTCATGCCCCCAATATGGCGTCCATGGCGGGATTGTCCATTGCCCAAGCGGCGGCTAGCCTGCGAAGATTACAGCTTGTGGGCAAGGAGGCGGGGATGCTGGAGCGGTTCTGGTCGGCGGCGGCGCAGGGGCAGGCGATGGCCGAGGGGCGGCTCGACCCGGTCGAACTTGCGGAATCCTATCTGGAGGCTGCCGAACCGCGCCATGATATTTACGCAAGGTTGACCGCAGATCGCGCGCGGTTCGAGGCGATGGCGGCCCGGACCCGGTTGCTGGATGGGCTGGGGCGCGGCCCGCTAGATGGGGTGGCGCTAAGCTGGAAAGACCTGTTTGATACCGCTGGCACGGTGACCGAGGCGGGCTCGCTTTTGCTGGCGGGGCGGGTGCCCGAGCAAGATGCCGAGGTTCTGACACAGGCCACGCTTGCGGGCACGGTCTGTCTGGGCAAGACGCATATGACGGAATTGGCCTTTTCCGGCCTTGGGTTGAACCCCAATACCGCCACGCCCCCCAATGCGGTGACGCGCGGTTTGGCCCCCGGCGGGTCCAGTTCCGGCGCGGCGGTTTCGGTCAAGCTGGGGCTGGCGGCGGCAGCGGTGGGGTCTGATACGGGCGGCTCGGTGCGTATCCCGGCGGCTTGGAACGATATCGTCGGGTTGAAAACGACGCATGGGCGGGTCTCGACCCAAGGTGTTGTGCCGCTGTGCAAGCGCTTTGACACGGTGGGGCCGCTGGCGCGCACGGTGGAGGATTGCGCGCTTGTTCTGGCCGCGCTTGAGGGGCGCACCGCCCCCGACCTGCGCGAGGCCACCTTGGACGGGGCGCGGCTTCTGGTGCTGGATGGTTTGCCCTTTGACAGTATCCGCGCGGCGCCCGCCAAAGGGTTCGAAACGGCGGTGGCGCGACTTGTGCGGGCGGGGGCAAAGGTAGAGCATGCGGCGCTGCCGATGGTTGGCCCGGCAATGGATCTGTCGGGTATCCTTTTCGCGCCCGAGGCTTACGGGCTTTGGCAGCAGGTGATCGAAGCCGCACCTGATAAGATGTATCCGTTGATCTTGCAGCGGTTCCGTACCGGCGCGCATGCCAGCGCTGCCGATTACGTGCGCGGTTGGGAGGAACTGACCCGCTACCGGGAAGAATTCTTGGTGGCCGTGGCGGGCTATGATGCGGTGTTGGTGCCCACCGCGCCGATCTTGCCGCCCGATGCGCTGCGGCTGTTGACCGATGCGGAGTATTTCGAAACCGAAAACCTGCTCGCTTTGCGCAACACCCGCATTGCCAATATCTTTGGGCTGTGTGCATTGACTTTGCCCACCGGCACGCCGATGTGCGGGCTGTCTTTGATGGGCAAGCCGATGCGCGAAGAGGCCCTGTTGCGGCTGGGCCTTGCGGTCGAAGCGGCGCTTGGCTGAAAAGTCACATATCCGCTGTTGCGATGCCACAAGGCCTGCGCTTTTGGTGGACGCAGCGCACAAGCTTGAGTAGTTTTAAGCACAAACGGGGCGCAGCGACCCCGGAAATGAGGCACAGATGGACTTTCCCGAGCGGTTCGCGAACCTGCCCGAATACGCATTTCCGCGTTTGCGGCGGCTGTTGGATGCACATGCACCCGGCGGCGACCCTACTGCTATGTCGATCGGCGAGCCGCGCCACCCGATGCCCGGCTTCGTGGGCGAGGTGCTGGCCGAAACGCTGGCGGAATTCGGCAAATACCCGGCCAATGACGGCACGCCCGAATTGCTGAGCGCTATTTCCGGCTGGCTGGCGCGGCGGTTCAAGGCGCAGGTGGCGCCCGAGCAGATCATGGCGCTCAATGGCACGCGCGAGGGGCTTTTTAACGCCGCGGTCGCACTGTGCCCTGAGGTGAAAAACGGCAAGCGCCCGGTGGTGCTGATCCCGAACCCATTCTACCAAGTCTATGCGATTGCGGCCGCGACGGTAGGGGCGGAGGCGGTTTTCGTGCCGGTGACCGAGGAAAATGGCTTCCTGCCCGATTTTGAAAGCCTGCCCGCCGAAATCTTGGACCGCACCGCGATTGCCTATCTTTGCACGCCGGGCAACCCGCAAGGCGCGGTCGCGCCGCGCGACTATCTTGCCCGGCTGCTGGCCTTGGCCGAAAAGCATGATTTCAAGGTGTTCTCGGATGAATGCTATTCCGAGATTTGGCGGCTTGCCCCGCCGCCCGGCATGCTGGAAATCGTGCAGGAAACCGGGGCCGATCCGGAGCGCGTGGTGGTGTTCCATTCGCTGTCGAAACGGTCGAACTTGCCGGGGTTACGCTCGGGCTTTTGTGCCTCTGGCCCGCGCAACATGAAAGAAATTCGCCAACTTCGCGCCTATTCCGGCGCGCCGCTGCCGCAACCGATTCAGCGCGTGTCCGAACGCGCTTGGGCCGATGAAACCCATGTGGAACAGAACCGTGCCCTTTATGCCGAAAAATACGCTGATGTGGCGGAAATCTTTTCCGGCGTGAACAGTTTCCGTTTGCCCGAGGGCGGCTTTTTCTTGTGGCTGCCGGTCGAGGATGGCGAGGCGGCGGCGCTGAAAATTTGGCGCGAAACCGGGGTTCGGGTGCTGCCCGGCGCCTATCTGGCGCGCGAAGTCGGGGGGCAAAACCCCGGTAAAAATTACATTCGGGTGGCCCTTGTCGCCCCAAGAGAAGAAACGCAGCGCGGGCTGATTAAGCTGCGCGACTGCTTGCACAAGTAAGGACGGTTCGGCATGGCATCTTATCAGGCAAGGCAACGCGACCCGCTTCTGGATCAAGACACGCAAGCGGTGCTGGAACGCCGCGGGCGTGAGCTTTTGGGCGGCGGGTTTGTGGTTCTGGGCGTGATGGTGGCAATGATGCTGGCCTCTTACGCGCCCGAAGACCCCAGCTGGATGGCTGTGTCGGATGCGCCGGTACAAAACTGGCTGGGCCGGATCGGGGCCGGGATTGCCTCGCCGCTGATCGTGATCGTGGGCCGGGGCGCGTGGCTTTTGCCGATTGGCTTTGCGATCTGGGGGCTGCGCCACCTGTTGCATCGCGGCGCAGATCGCGCCATGGGCCGGATGGTTTTTCTGCCATTGGCAGTGGCGGTCGCTGCCGTTTACGCCGCGCTTTTGGTGCCTGGCGATGGGTGGCAGCAGGCCTATGGTCTGGGCGGCAATTTCGGTGACATGATCGCGGGCTCGCTTTTGGGGCTGCTGCCGGTTTCGAGCGTGATCGGGCTGAAGCTGATGACGGTTGTCATGGCGATGGCGGCCTTGGCCATGGCGCTGTTTGCGACGGGTTTCGACCGGGCCGAATTGCGTGCGGCAGGCCGGTTTTTGCTGCTTGGGGCGCTGTTGCTTTATGATATGGCGCTGCGCGCAGCGGGGCGTGGGGCCACTGCCTCGGTGCGGATGGCGCAAAGCGCCGCCGAGGCGCAACGCGCCCGCAAGGCCGCCATAGCCGAGCGCGCGGCGCGAGAAGCAGCGTTGCAGATGCAACAGGGCTGGGACATGCCCCAAGCCGCCCCTGCCGCAGCGGCGCCGCTGGTGGGCTCGCGGGTGCGCCGTGCCGCCGCGGCTGCGCCGGATTTGGGCTATGAAGATTTCACCCCGGAACCCGAACTGGTGGAACCCACGCGCGCATGGGATATGCCCGCCGAGGCCCCGCCCGAAGACCGGATCAAGGCGCGCATTCAGCAGGCAGTGAAAACCCGCAGTGCGGCGCAAGCCCCGGCAGAGCCGATGGGGCGCCCCGAACCGGTGCTAAGCGCGCCCGAACCCGCATGGCAAGAGCCGGTGGCAGAAGCCCCCGCGCCGCCGCCCGCGCCCAGCACGCCCGCCTCGGTTCTGGCGGCGGTCTCGGCACGGCTTGCGCGTGGGGCCAAAGCCGCGCCCGCGCCGGTGCTGCGGGCCGAGCCGCCGTTGCAAGCGCGCCCGCGCTTCATGCCTGGGGCCGCCCCGGCCCCCGAGCCGGTTGCGGCCGCGCCGCAAATGTCCGCGTTCGACGAGATGGAGCATAGCTTTGAGCCGGATGTGGAGGTGGATGAGGATCGCTGGGCCGCCTCGGTCCAAGCCTTTGAAGAGGGCGCGCCGGAGGCCGAGGATTTCAGCCCCGATACCCGCCATGCTTATGCGGATATGACCGAAGACGCGATCCCGCCGATGCCCGCAACGCCCGCGCCGGTGCTGCGCCCCGCGCTGGATCGCAGCGTTGTGCCACCCGCACCCGAACGGCGCGTTGTCGCCCCGCCGCGCAAGGCGCCCGCGCCCTCCAAGCAGGCGCTGGCCGAAGCGCAGCCAAGCCTTGGCTTTGAGGCCCCAGACCTGCCCGGCTATGAAATGCCGCCGCTCAGCCTTTTGACCAACCCCAACACGATCCAGCGGCATCAATTGTCCGATGAAGCGCTGGAAGAAAATGCCCGGATGCTGGAAAGCGTGCTGGATGATTACGGGGTGAAGGGCGAGATCGTTTCGGTCCGGCCCGGTCCGGTGGTCACGATGTATGAGCTGGAACCTGCGCCGGGGCTGAAGGCGAGCCGGGTGATTGGTCTCGCCGATGATATCGCGCGGTCCATGTCGGCGCTATCGGCGCGGGTTTCCACCGTGCCGGGGCGGTCTGTCATCGGGATCGAACTGCCCAATGCACACCGGGAAAAGGTGGTGCTGCGCGAGATTTTGTCGGCGCGCGATTTTGGCGACAGCAACATGCGCCTGCCGCTGGCTTTGGGCAAAGACATCGCGGGCGAGGCGGTGGTGGCGAACCTTGCGAAAATGCCCCACCTTCTGATCGCGGGCACCACCGGGTCGGGGAAATCGGTGGCGATCAACACGATGATCCTGAGCCTGCTATACAAGCTGTCGCCCGAGGAATGCCGGTTGATCATGATCGACCCGAAGATGCTGGAGCTGTCTGTCTATGACGGCATCCCGCATCTGCTTTCGCCCGTTGTGACCGACCCGAAAAAAGCGGTTGTCGCGCTCAAATGGGTCGTGGGCGAGATGGAAGAACGCTATCGCAAAATGTCCAAAATGGGCGTGCGCAATATCGAGGGCTACAATGGCCGCGTGCGCGAGGCGATGGCGCGCGGCGAGATGTTCAAGCGCACCGTGCAAACGGGCTTTGACGAGGAAAGCGGCGAACCCGTTTTCGAGACCGAGGAATTCCAGCCCAGCCCCTTCCCCTATATCGTCGTCATCGTCGATGAGATGGCCGATCTGATGATGGTGGCGGGCAAGGAGATCGAGGCCTGTATCCAGCGGCTGGCGCAAATGGCGCGCGCCTCGGGCATTCACCTGATCATGGCGACGCAGCGGCCTTCGGTCGATGTTATCACCGGCACGATCAAGGCGAACTTCCCGACCCGGATTTCGTTCCAGGTGACCTCGAAGATCGATAGCCGCACGATCTTGGGCGAACAGGGGGCCGAGCAGCTTCTGGGCATGGGGGATATGCTTTATATGGGCGCCGGCGCGCGGATCACCCGGATTCACGGCCCGTTCGTAAGCGATGAAGAAGTTGAGGAAATCGTCAGCCATCTGAAAAGCTTTGGCCCGCCCGAATATATGTCGGGCGTGGTGGATGGCCCGGATGACGAGGTGGCCTCGGATATCGATGCGGTTCTGGGCCTTGGTGGCAATACCGATGGCGAAGACGCGCTTTACGATCAGGCGGTGGCCATCGTGATCAAGGATCGCAAATGCTCCACCTCTTACATCCAGCGCAAGTTGGGCATCGGCTATAACAAGGCTGCGCGTCTGGTCGAGCAGATGGAAGATCAGGGCGTGGTGACCGCCGCCAACCATGTCGGCAAACGCGAGATTTTGGTGCCCGAGCAGTAACGCCACGGCCCAGACAGGCCAAGCGAACGTGATGAAAGCCCCGTGCGACGTGATCGTGCGGGGCTTTCCATTCCTGTGTGTTCGGCTAGGTTCACCGCATGAAGCTTTTGCGTCTCGCCCTTGCGCCCGTCTTGTGCCTGGCCCTTGCCTCCCCGGCTTTGGCTGAAAAATTGCCGTTGTCCGCGATTTCGGCCTATCTCAACGGGCTCAACATTGCCGAGGCAGAGTTCACGCAGGTGAATGCCGACGGCTCGAAGGCACATGGCACGCTTTACATTCAGCGCCCCGGACGGATGCGGTTTGAATATGCCGAGAGCGAGACGCTGGTTCTGGCCTCGGGCGGGCAGGTGGCGATTTTCGATCCAAAATCGAACCAAGTGGCCGAGCAATATCCGCTTAAGCGCACGCCTTTGAACCTGATTTTGGCCGCCAATGTGGATTTGGGGCAGGCGCGCATGGTGATCGGCCATGAAGCCGAGGGGCCCGATACAGTGGTGGTCGCGCAAGACCCCGAAAACCCGGAATACGGCACGATCCGCATGGTGTTCGGGGCCGACCCGGTGGTGTTGAAGCGTTGGACCATCACCGATGGCGGCGGTCAACGCACCGCGGTGATCCTGAACGGGTTACGCCCGGGCGTGAAGATCGGCTCGTCGAAATTCTCGATCACGATCGAGACGCAGCGGCGCAAACGCTGAGGTTTAGCGCCCGCAGCGGCTAAGTTGCGCGCGATACATATCGGCGCGGGCCTGGACCCGGTCGGCCACGGCCATCAGCCAGCTTTTTCCCCGATAGCTGCCCCGCGCATAGCCCGCGCGGCCTTCGTGATAGGCAAGGTATTGCGCGCGCGCATCATATTTGGAAATGCCCAGCCGTTCGGAAGACCCGTCCATATACCAGCCCATGAAATCGGTCGCATCTTGGATCTTGGTCCGGCGTGCGCCGTAGCGGCGCGTGTCACGCTGATATTCTTCCCATGTGCCATCCAGCGCTTGGCTGAACCCTTTGGCCGAGCTTTGCCGCCCAATCGGGATCACGCCGAGCGCGTAGCGGTGCGGGGTCTTGGCATTGGCGACAAAGCGCGATTCTTGGTGGATCGTGGCCATTTGCACATGCACCGGAATGCCCCAGCGCGCCTCGGTGCGGCGCATCGCGGAATAATACGAGGGCTTTTCACGCGCCAGAAGGCAGGCATTGTCAAGATTGCGCGGCGCTTTTGAGCCACCGCCGCAAGATCCGACGATCAGGACGGCGGCCAACAACAAGAATCTTTTCATCGCGGATCGGGCCTGTGACTGCTCTGAAGGGGGGCCGTTTTGGCATTGTTACACCCAGTTTACGCAATTATTTCGCGCAACGAAAGAAAAACCGTGGGGGTATCGCCACACTGTTGGGCGAGATTCGACAGTCTGTTTCTTGTCAGCAGGCGGTCAAATGATGGACTCCGATGCCGACAAGTATTAGTAACCTCGGGTGGGGGATGCCATGCAGACGACGCGCGCAAAATATCACCTGGGCCAGATCGTCCGGCACAAGAAACACCCGTTCCGGGGTGTTGTTTTCGATGTCGATGCGATGTTTTCCAACTCGGACGCTTGGTATGAGGCGATCCCAGAGGAAAGCCGCCCGGACAAGGATCAACCGTTCTACCATCTGCTCGCCGAGAACGAAGAAAGCTACTACGTGGCCTATGTTTCTGAGCAGAACCTTGTCGCCGATTACTCGGGCGAGCCGGTCGGCCACCCTGATTTGGATGACCTGTTTGGCGATTTTGAAGACGGGGTCTACCCGCTTCAGTTTCAGCTTAACTAACGGCGCTGTGCCCTCAATTGTTTGAGACCGGCGGCATCGGCATGCGGAACGCCAGCAAGTTGCGGCCGTTTTCGCGGTGATAGCCCAGATCTTCCACCAGATCGTGGATCAGGAACCAGCCAAAGCCACCCTCGGGTAGGGTATGGGGCTCGGGGCGGTGCGTGTCATCGATCGAGCGGGCCAGACAGGCGGGCGGAAGTTCCACCCCATCATCGCTGATCGAGCAGCTGAGCCCGCGATGATCGCGCACCAGCGACAGCGTGATCGTTCCATGCCCGGTTTCGCCATAGCCATGCTCGACGATATTGTTGAGCACCTCGGCCAGCACCAGTTCCAGCGTGCCCGCCTCATCGGGGGTCAATTGCCGTAAAAACCGCGCCAGTGCCGTGCGCAAAGCTGTACGAACGGCCAAGGGCGTTGCCGCAAAGGAATGGTGAAAAATTTTCGCTTCGGGGCGGGGCGGGGCCTTGTCTAGCCCGCCGCGGCCCGGCTGCGATCCGTCAGCTAACATGGCGCAACCCCTTGCGCAGCGCTGCATCCACGTCTTCGTGCAGCGAGAAAACCGAATCCATCCGGGTCAGACGGAACACCTTTTCAACATTGGGGCGCAGCCCCGCCAACTCTAACTGCCGCTCGGGGGCGAGCGCCTTCATCACCGCGACGACGGCGCCAAGGCCGGAACTGTCAAGAAACTCGACCTCCGACATATCCAGCACAACCCGGCTGGCCGGTTGCATCGTCACCTCGCGCATCCGGTCCTTGAACCGGATTGCAATCGCGGCATCGAGCCGTTCTTCCTTGACCGAGACCACAAGGGCCCCGCCGCGCGCTTCCGCGTAAAGATTCATCTTGCCTCTCCGGCGTCGAAACGTTTGGCTCAGCCTAGATGTCAAAACTTACCAATCGGTATCCGCCAGAAAGAATGAGGGGCAAATGCGCGTAGATTATCCGGTTTTGGCGCAGACCATCGCGGCGCTGGTGGCGCAGGAAACCGACCCGGTCGCGTTAATGGCCACCTTGGCCTGCGAAATCCATCATGCCGATGACCGTTTCGATTGGACCGGATTTTATCGCGTGACCGCACCAGAGGTTCTGAAAATCGGCCCTTATCAGGGCGGCCATGGCTGCCTTGTCATTCCCTTTTCCCGCGGGGTTTGCGGGGCGGCAGCGCGCACGCGCACCACGCAGCTTGTGCCCGATGTCGACGCCTTTCCCGGCCATATTGCCTGCGCCAGTTCGACCCGGTCGGAACTGGTGATCCCGGTGATCGATGCGAAAGGTGTGCTGATTGGGGTTCTGGATATCGATTCGGATCAGCCCGATGCTTTCACCGAATCGGATGCTCGGGCGCTGGAAGCGATTCTGGCCGCAACCTTTGGGGCGGGCGCGGCTTGACCTTGTCGCCCCGCCACGCCATGCCGGGGGCATGAGCGAACACGCCTATTTCCCGCCCGAGGAGCCGCCGCGCATCCTGTATGCCGATCACGAAATTCTGGTGGTCGACAAGCAATCGGGGCTGTTGTCGGTGCCGGGTAAGGGGGCGCATAAGGCCGATTGCCTGATCGAACGGTTGCGCGGTGCCTATCCGCAGGTTTTGCTGGTGCATCGGCTTGATGCCGATACTTCGGGGGTGATGGTCTTTGCGCTGACCCCGCATGCGCAGCGCCATCTGGGGCTACAATTTGAAAACCGCCAAACCAAGAAGCACTATCTGGCGCGACTTTGGGGGCATTTGGTGCCGAAAGCCGGGCGGGTGGATTTGCCGCTTTGCGTTGATTGGCCGAACCGGCCACGCCAGCATGTGAACTATGAGATGGGCAAGCCCGCACAGACGGATTGGAAAGTGTTGCGCCATGACCCCGATGGCACAACGCGGGTCCGTCTGACGCCGCTCACCGGGCGGTCGCATCAGTTGCGGGTGCATATGCTGTCGCTCGGGCATCCGATTTTGGGCGATCCGTTTTATGCCGAGGGGCCCGCGCGCGATTATCCACGCCTGATGTTGCATGCCGAAAGCTTGCGGCTGCGCCACCCCGATGGCGGGCACCATATGACCTTTAGCGCGCCGCGCCCGTTCTAAGCCAGGCGTGCCGCTTCGGCGTGCATCGGGCCAAGGGCAGGACCCGGCGGCCAGACCGGCCTAGAGCAATATTGCGCGGCTCATATGGCCAGCTCAGCGGCGCGGGAGAGTTGCGCAACGAAGCCCCCCAATTGTTGCGCGAAGCCCGCAGGTGCAAGCCAGGTGCGGTCCATCTGTGACAGGTAGCGATGCGCGGACGTCACCCGCTCGGGCGTGGCGATCAGCGCGGCGGCCTCGTCCATGGTGTCGTAAAACAGCGGATAGGCCGCGCCCAGATATTCGACGGCGGCGGGATGGCGGTTCAGCACAATCGGCGTGGCGCGCGCAATGCATTCGATCAGCGTGTTGGAGGCCGACAGATCCCAATATTGGCAAAACACGATGCTGCTGGACAGAAGCGCGTCGTAATCGTCGTTTTCCACCTCGTCGCGCAGCTCGACCTTATCGCTGATTGGTAGATCGCGCAGCGGGGACAGTGCATCCGTGCGCTCCAGCGCCTCCAAAACCCAAGGGCGGCGCTGCAACAGGTGGATCCGGTGAAAGCTGGGGCCAAGCGGCACTTGGTAGATCGCGCGGATGTTGCGGCCATACCAGCCGACCTGCACCACCTGCGGAAGCGGCTGCGCCAGATAGCGCGCCGGGTCGAATTGCGGGACCGCAGTTTCTGACGGGTGTTTGAGCACCAGCACTGGCACATCCAGCGTGTCGCGCAGCCAATCGCCCAGATATCGGCTCAGTGCCACCGCGCCCAGCAAATGACGCACGCTTTCACGAAACGCCGCTGTCGCCATATAGGCGGCGGGGGGTGCGGTCGGGTCCAGCCATTCGGGTAAGCACGGCGGGTGATGGAAAATTCCAACCCAAGGCGTTGTCCAGGTTTGGCGGCAATAGGCATGCTGAAAGCTGCGCTCGACAAAATCATCCAGCAACACCGCTTCGGGGTCATGATAGGGTCGCAGCGCCGCCATCACGAAATGCCAACCAGAGCGGTGACGACAATTTTCCGGGTCGCCCATCTGCTTGAGATGCAGGGGCAATCGGAACCGGGGGGCGGGATCGGTGCCCGGCGCGGTGGGCATGTCAGTGTGGGAAAGGCCGGTTTGGGAAAGCATTGTGGTTCAATCCTTTTGTCGTTCCAGCAGCGGGATCGCATGCGTTCCGGCGGCCAACTGGCCGCTATCGCGCTCGGCCTGCGATAGGTAAACCACCCCGTCGCGCCACTCCGCGGCTTCGGCGGCGGCGCGGATGCCTGCGACCCAATCTGCGCTCCATGAATAATTCGCGGCATTGCAGCCCACGCATCGCCGGTCACGCGCTTCGGACAGGATATCAGCGCATAAATCGGACAAAAGCGGTTCGATCAGCCCGTCGCCGCTCAGCACGCGGCCCTGATGCCAGCAGGGAAAAATCCCGTAATTGGAAATGCCCAGAAAGGTCGCGGGAATAGCGCAGCCCCCTGCCGGGCGAAACCGGCGGTGCTTGTTTTGAAACAGATCCGAAAGCTCTGTCACCAGCGCTTCATCGTTGAAATGAATGCCTTCGGAGTGGCAGGCGTCGCGCACCCGTTCCATCTGCCGCCGAATATCGCCCGCGCTTTCGGGGGGCGGCAAAAGCGCGGCGGTTTCAGGCACCACTTCGACATGGGTGAACCCCAGATAGCTGGGCCGGCCCGCCGCGCGAATGCGCCGCCACGTCTCTTCCAAATGGGCGGCGTTTTGCGCTTGGATCACGGTATTGGTGCCCCATTGCACTTTGGAGCGGCTGAGCATTTCAACCGCGCGAAGCGTTTTGTCATAACAGCCCGGCACACCCCGGATTGCGTCATGCACCGCAGGCGGCCCATCGATTGAGAGCGTCACGCATTTAAGCCGCTCAAGCACCGCGACATGTTCGGGCTTGAGCAAAGTGCCGTTGGTGACAAGTTCAATGGCAAAGCCATGGGACAAAGCGCGGTCCAAAATATCGAGAAAGCGCGGATGGACGAAAGGTTCGCCGCCCGAAAAGCTGATCGTTTCCACCCCGATCCGGCGCGCGTCATCAAGGATATGCCCGATCCGCTCGAACGTCATGAAGGCCTTTTCTTGCGGGCGGCGGCACATGTTGCATTTGAGGTTGCACACCTCGCTCAGGCCGATGTCGATGCGGCGATACCGGCTGGCATAAACCGGGGCGGCGCAGTCGGAGCAGGGGGCTTGCGCAAGCGCTTGTCCATGCGGAAGCGGCAGTGCAACGCCTGTGCCACAGGCGACGCAGGTGCCCTGCACCATGGGAATGCTATCGCAATCGTTCATGCTGAACGCCAGCCCCCAAGAGCCTCAAGAAACCGCAACCAAGCCTTGATAAATGACACTGTTACCCAAAGCTGCCCGATCCTTGCCATTCTGGCAAGGTTTCAGCGATGCAGCCCTGCATCGGCAGGCGAGATGGGCTTGGGCCAATTGCGGGTGATCGACCGCAATGTGTCCGGCACGGGCGCCAGAAGGCCGCGTGCCGTCAGATTTTGTCCGGCGTGGAGCGCAGGGCCAGCTTCAAACGCATGAAACAGGTTTTCCGCGTCGTGACCATCTAGGCCATCGGTCATCCAAAGGAAGATCGCTGCATAGCCGCGCGTGGCCGCATCATGCAGCCGGGCGGCCAGACGGGTTTGCGTTTCGTGCCACCCCGCGCGCCCGGCGGGCGGAGGGGTCCTTGAAAAGATGCCGCCCAATTCGCCCAAGATCACCGGTCCGTTATCCCAAAGCGCGGCCGCATCGGGCAGGGCTTTGTCAGGGCTGTGAAAATGCGCGTCCAGCGCTTCCAGTGCAAGCGGCGCATAGCGCCCAGCAGGCAGGCAGTGTTCGGCGCAAAAACCAGATCCGATAGACAGCGCGCAATCGGGCAGCGCGGCGCGGATCAGACCTGTCAAACGCCGCAAGGCAGGCACCATTTCGGGCCAATCATAGCCCAGCCCGGTGCCATTGCCCAAGGGGCCCGCCAGCATCGCCTCTGGCTCGTTGCACAGATCAATCCCCCAGGTGATCGGGGCCATTTCCGGCAAAAGCGGGGCCAGCACGTTTTGAAAGAAGGCCTCTGCCGCCGCTTCGCGGGTCAAGATCGCCCGGGTCACCATATCGGGGCGGCGGCGGGGCGCATTGGCATCAAGCAGCACCCAATAGGCGCGTAGCCCCGCACGTTGTAAAAGCCCGATCAGTTGCCGCAGATTGCGCTGAAATTCCGCATCACAGCGCAGCGCGCGGCCTGCGCCATCGGTCACGATCCCCTCGGCATCTTCAAACAGCCATAGACGCACCACGCGGACCCCATGCGCGACCAGCGCAGCGAACAGCCGTTCCACTTCGTCAGGGCGGAAAGTGCTTGGCCAGTCCGGGCAGCTTTCGTTGTGGCCAAGGTCATGGCCATAGCCACCTAAAAACCATGGCAAGTTGACCCCCAGAACTGGCGGCGGGCGCGGGCTCATACCGGGGCCCCCAGCAGGGCCTGCCAATCACGCACCCAGCGGTCTTCGTGGTGGTTGGCCAAGGCAAGCTTGCGGCTGGCCGCGCCGAACCGCGCAGCCAGATCGTGATCGGCCAGTAACATTTGGCAATGGGCGCGCAATTCGGCGGCGGTATGCCCGATCAACCCGTTTTCGCCATGGATCACATAGCGTTCGATCCCGGGCAGCGGCGGGCTGACGATTGGCATCCCGGTCATCATCGCCTCGATCAGGGTGATCGTATATTCGCGCTCCCCGTCATGCAGATAGACCCGCGCGTTGCGGAAAGCGCTGCGCAGCCCGTCATAATCCACGGGCTCTTGGGCGCGGTCGAGATGGTCGATATGGCGATGCGGCAGCCCGGCGGTGGCCTCGGTGCAAAGCGCATGGTTCCAGCCGCGCGCGTGCCAGCTATGGATCACCGTCAGAATCGTTTCTTCGGCCCCGGTCCAGCCGGCATATTCGGTCGGACTTAGCCCCAGTTCGATCTCGGGCAAATCGACGCCGAAGCGATCGCGCACCCAAGCGGTGGTGCGCGGGTAATAAGAGGCGACGGAAAAATCCGCCCGCGACAGGACCTCGTCCCATTCGGCTTCTGAGAGTTCGTCCTCCTTGGCGGCAAAGAACAGCTTCGGCAGGCTGTGATCTTCACGAAACAGCTTGAACTGCCATGGGAAATGCAGCCAAGCGCGGTTCCACGCCCGGGCCTTGGGGGCAATGGCCGCGAGCGCCGCACGATAGCCCCCCGCATCAAGCTTTAGCTGGCCGTCGTCATAGTGGTCAAAAAGGTTCGTCACATTGGGCGGGCGCGGGCGCCAATAGCGGAATTGATCCCAGTGACCCAGCAGGCTGACATCCAGCCCGCAACGGCAGAAATGGTATTGGATGCCCGGATGCATCGGCACGACAAGGACATTGGCCTTGTCGCCGGGCATCGGCGTGCTGGCGGCAAAATCGCTGTGCAAATCGCTTTTCTCACCTATTGCGATGGGCCATGATCGCCTCATGCAAAGCTTGAAATTTTTTCTGGGCCATCACAAGGGTGGAACGCGGTTCGTTGGCAATGTGCTGGAGCGCTTTTTGGCGCCCGAGGGGCGGGCGGTTGTGCCGCTGAGCAACCCGAAATGGTTCGACTTTGACCCAGCCGGTGCGGTGGCGCGCGCTGGCCCGGGGGCGGTGGGTAACTATATGAATGCCGATTACGCGCTGCTGCCCCAAGAGGCGGAGTTTCGCGCCTTTCACATTTTGCGCTGCCCGCGCGATACTGCGGTTTCGGCTTATTATTCGCATTTGCATTCGCATGGCACGGATTACTGGCCGGAACTGGTGGCGCATCGCGCCCGCTTGGCGGCATTGGATGCGGGCGCGGGGCTTTTATGTGATCTGGATTTTACCGATGCGCTGCCGACCGATGGCTATGACATTGGAGTGTTTCGGGCGATGGCGGCGTGGCGTTTTTACGATCCGCGGATTTTGGAATTGCGGTTCGAGGATTTGATTGCTGACCCGGGGCCGGTGCTGCGGCGCGCCTTTGCGTTCATCGGCCTTTTGGACCCCGAAGATGCTGCGGCTTGCGCGCGGCTAGAGGCCGCCGTCGCAGAATTCGGTTTTGCGCGCATGTCGGGCGGGCGCCAGCCCGGACAACGTGATGACCGGGCGCATTATCGCAATGGGCGCGCGGGCGCTTGGCGCGACGCGTTCGAGGCGCGCCATCATGCGTGGTTCGCAGAACACCATCCGGATTTGATCGCGCGGATCGCGCAACAAAGCCCCGTCTGCGGCGCCGTGCCGCAGGTTGCCGGCTAACCCGTTGCCCCGTCAAAAAGAGCAACTCGGAAAAATATATCGATGAGATAGAGATTTTTCCGAACGGTGTGGATTGCCCTCACGAGGACTTGACTCGCGAATTTGTTATCGATAACAAATCTAGTCAAAGGCACATAGGGTGCCCGTTCAGCGCAACGTGACTTCGAGGAGGAGGAAGCGATGCTGCGTATCGCTCAGTGGTTCTGGTCCATCATCGACGGTTTGATGGCGCTACTCCTTTCAGCCATGATCGTGCTGGTTTTCATCAATGTGGTGCTGCGCTACGGATTCAATTCCGGCATCCGGCAATCGGTTGAACTGGCGCGGCTGTGGTTTGTGTGGGTCGTGATGCTGGGCGCGGCGGTCACGCTGCGCCGGGGCGAGCATCTGGCGGTCACCGAGGTGACCGAGAAGCTGGTGCACAAGCTTGTGCCGCATCTGCGCCGCTTGTGCTGGATCGTGGTGATCGTGGCGGTCGGCATGCTGTTTGTCGGCGCCTTCAATCAGATGATGGCGAACTGGAGCAATATTTCCCAGCTGACGGGTCTGCCCTCTGCGCTGTTCTATCTGGCGGGTGTGGTTTCGGCCGTGCTGATGGGGGCCATTGCGGTGGTGCGCCTGTTCGACCCGATGGGGATCGATGCCCTGCTTTCCGAGGATGAGAAATGACTTTCGCGCTGTTCATTGGCGTCCTATTCGCGTCGATCCTGCTCGGCCTGCCGGTCGCCTTTGCCCTGCTTTTGGCGTCGATGGTGCTCATGTTCCACCTCGACACGTTCAGCCCGGATATTCTGGCGCAAGGGCTGATCAACGGCGTTGACAGCTTCCCGCTTTTGGCGATCCCGTTCTTCTTGGTCGCGGGCGAGGTCATGTCGCGCGGCGGTCTGTCCGAACGGATCGTGCGGCTGGCGATGACCATGGTCGGGCACCGTCGCGGCGGGCTGGGCTATGTTGCGATCATGACCTCGATCGTGCTGGCGGGCCTGTCGGGCTCTGCGGTGGCCGATGCGGCTGCGCTGGTGTCGATCCTTTATCCGATGATGCGCAAGGCGGGCTATCCGGCCGGGCGCAGCCTTGGCCTTCTGGCCTCTGGCGGGATCATCGCGCCGATCATCCCGCCTTCGCTGCCGCTGATCTTGGTCGGTGTCGCGGGCAATATCTCGATTGCTAAGCTGTTCATGGCCGGGATCGTGCCGGGGCTGATGCTGGGGCTGACGCTGATGACGGTCTGGTCCTTCGTGATGCGCAAGGAAGACATTGAAACCCTGCCCAAGGCCAGTGGCGCCGAGCGCCGCGCCGCCTTCAAGGAAGGGATCTGGGCGTTGATGCTGCCTGTGATCATTATTGGTGGGATCCGCTCGGGTGCCTTCACCCCGACCGAGGCGGCAGTGGTCGCGGCGGTTTACGCGATCACCGTTTCGACGCTGGTCTATCGCTCGGTCAACCTCAAGATGCTGTTCGACGTGCTGGTGGCCGCCGGACGCGCCACGGCCATGGTGATGTTCCTTGTCGGCGCGGCGATGGTGGCAGCTTGGCTGATCACCGTGGCGCAACTGCCGCAACAACTGGCTGCGATGCTTGATCCGCTGATCGATAGCCCGCGCCTGCTGATGTTGGTGATCATGCTGATCGTGCTGGCCGTTGGCATGGTGATGGACCTGTCGCCCACCGTGCTGATCTTGGTGCCGCTGTTCATGCCGGTGGTAAAAATGGCGGGCATCGATCCGGTCTATTTCGGGCTGATGTTCATCCTCAACTGTTCCATCGGCTTGCTGACGCCCCCTGTTGGCACCGTTCTCAACGTTATCTGCGGCGTCGGCAAAGTCCCGATGAGCGCCGCCGTGCGCGGGGTCGCGCCGTTCCTAACTGCCTATGCGGCGCTGATGGGGCTGCTCATCATCTTCCCGCAACTCATCACCGTGCCCGCCAAAATCTTCGGCGGCTGACCATCCCAAGGAGGAGCCAGACATGCAATTCTTCAAAGCCCTCGGCCTTGCTTCGGCCATGGCCCTTGCGGCCTTCGGCGCGCAGGCCGACACCAACCTGAAACTGGCCCATGCCGCGCCGGAAACCGATCTGCAGCAAAACCTGTCGCTGTTCTTCAAAGAACAGGTCGAAGCGCGCACCGGTGGCTCGGTCACGGTGACGATCTTCCCGCAAGGCCAGTTGGGCAACGATGCTGCGATGATCGACGGCGCGCGGTCGGGCATCATCGATATCGCCATGTCGGGGCTGAACAATTTCACCGGTCTGGTGCCGGAAGCGGGCGCGTTCGAGCTGCCCTTCATGTTCCCCAGCCGTGCGCTTGCCTATAAGGTGCTGGATGGCGAAGTGGGCCAAGGTGTGTCCGATCAGTTCAGCCAGTTCGGCCTGCATGTTCTGGGCTACCCGGAAAACGGCTACCGCAACATGACCAACAACCGCGGCCCGATCCGCACGCCGGACGATGTGGCCGGTCTGAATATGCGCGTGAACAACTCCAAAGCGCTGAATGACATGTTCCTTGCGCTCGGCGCGAACCCGACGCAATTGCCGGTGGCCGAGCTTTACACCGCGCTGGAAACCGGCGTTGTGGATGCGCAAGATCACCCGATCGGCATCGTGCTGTCGTTCAAGTTCAACGAAGTGCAGAAATATCTGTCGCTCACCCAGCATGCCTACTCGGCGCTGGCGCTTGTGATGAACGAAAACAAGTTCAACAGCCTGACCGCCGAAGAGCAGAAAGTCGTGACCGATGTCGCTGCCGAGGCGATTGCGATGCAACGTGATCTGGCGCAGGAAAAAGAAGCCGAGATGATCGCCGAGCTTGAAGCCGAAGGCATGGAAGTGAACAGCGATGTCGATGCGGCGGCTTTCCAAGCGGTGGTGAAGCCGGTTTGGGATACCTTCATCGCCAACAACGGCGACGCCGTGGTCAACGCGATTGCCGCGACGCAAGAATAAGCCCAGCAACCGGGGCAAACAAAAGGGGCGGGAAACCGCCCCTTTTTCATATTTAGCGATTGGGGCCCGTTCGCCGGGGGGCGGCGGGTGGGCTATTGGCTTGATTGTCGGATCAGCAATTCCGGGGTGATTTCCAACGTGGTCGGGGCAGTGCAGATGCCATCCAGCACCTCAAGGATCAGCTTGGCGCTCCGCGCGCCGATATCATGCGGAAACGGGTTGATCGTGCTGAGAGAGGGCACGGAAATCTCTGAAATCTCGTAATCGCCAAAGCCGGTGATCCAAAGATCCTTGGGCACATCGACGCGGCGGCGCTGGCATTCGGTCAAGGCGCCAAAGGCCGACAAGTCCGACACACAGATAACCGCCTGTGTATCGGGAAAGGTTTCCAGAAGGCGGGCCATGGCTTCGGCGCCTTCGCGCATCGAAATCGGCGGCGTGCCCGCTGCGATCAACCGCGTGGGCGCAAGTCCGTGGCGTTGCATGGCGGCGATAAATCCGGCCCGGCGCGATGCGCCCCGCGTATCGGTGTTGTTTTCGCCGCCGATGAAGGCGATCCGGCTCAGCCCCTCGGTCACCAGATGGTCGACCATGCTTTCGACCGCGCGGGCGTTGGAAAAGCCCACCACATGGCCGATCGGATCTTTGGGCAGATCCCAAGTCTCGATCACTGGGATCGCTGCATTTTGCAACAGCTTGCGGGCGCGGTCGGTGTGCTTGCCGCCAGTGACCACCATGGCCTCGGGGCGGCGGCGCAGGAACTGCTCGATCAGCCGTTCTTCCTCGGCCATGTCGTAATCGGTATAGCCCAGCAGGATTTGCAGGCCCCGCGCCTTCAGCCCCTCGGCCAAGCCGCGCAGGGTTTCGGCAAAGTTGGCATTGTTGATCGAGGGGATCGTGACCGCGACAAAGTCCGTCTTTTGCGAGCGCAGACTGGCGGCGGTGCTGTCAAAGACATAGCCCAGTTGATCTGCCGCCTTCAGGATCGCTTCGCGGGTCGTTTCACTGACCGAGCTTTGCGCCTTGAAGGCGCGGCTCACGGTCATTGGCGACACCCCGGCAAGGCGGGCGACATCGGCCATAGTGGGGGCTTTGCGCGGCGTAATCATGGTGATGTGCTAACGCTGGGCGCGCGCGAAATCCAGTCCTCGCCGCGCAAGGGCCTGCCGCTGCAAAAAAAGCCGCGGCAGGCGAACGGGGCTCAGGCGATCACCGTGTCATGCGCGGTGGTGATGTGGTGGTGGATTCGGCCATCGAAATAGCGCGCCAGAACCGACTCGGTCGCCTCTTTACTTTCGGCACGCACCGCGCTGGCCAGCGCGATATCCACCGCCTCAAGGCTAGGATAGCTGATCGCAAGGATCAGCGGGAACGAAGGGGCACCGTCATCGCGGCTTTCCTCGAAGCAAATCCGCACGGCCAGCGCATCGGGAAATGCGCGCCATTTCGGCAGCACCTCGGTCAGGATGGCTTCGCGGAAGGCCTCGGTCTGGCCTTCCTTGATCGTGCCTTCGAACAGCGCATAGCGGGTGATCATTCGAACAACTCCTTTCGAGGTCCTTTGAAGTATTCCATTAGCGCGGCCTGATCCTCGCCGCCCAACCCCGCGGCAGTCAGCATCCGGTGCACCTCGGCGCAAACGGCGGTGAGCGGCATGGCCGTATGGGTCAGCCGCGCCAAATCCTGCGCGCCATTCAGGTCTTTGACCATGTTGTCGATACGCCCGGTGCGGCGATAATCGCGCGTTGCAAAGCGCGGCATGTATTCTTGCAAGATCGCGCTGTCGGCCCGCCCACCGCGTAGCGCTTGCGGGATTTTTTCCGCATCCACGCCCGCCGCCTCGGCCAAGGCGGTCGCCTCGGCCACGGCAAGGAAATTGAGCCCGCACAGGACCTGATTGATCAGTTTGGTGGTTTGTCCCGCGCCGGGCCCCCCCATGCGGGTCTGGTTCGATGCAACCTTGGCCAACACCTTTTGCGCATCGGTCACGTCGGCCTCGGCCCCGCCCTGCATCAGGGTCAGCTCGCCGATGGCGGCCTTGGGGATGCCGCCCGACAGCGGGCTATCGACCCAGCGCAGGCCGCGCTCTGCAGCATCGGCGGCAAGGACTTTGGTAGATTCCGGGTCAATCGACGACATGTCGATGATCAGCGTGCCGGGGGCGGCCCCCTCGGCCACGCCGCCCGGCCCAAAGGCGGCAGCGCGCACGATTTTCGCGGAATTGAGCGACAAGATCACCGCGCTGGCCCCGCTGGCGGCTTCGGCGGCTGAGCTTGCGGCGCTTGCGCCCTGCGCAACCAGCGCGGCGACTTTTTCCGCGTCGAGGTCAAAGACGCGCAACGCGGTGCCGGTGGTAGCAAGGCGCGCGCCGATGGCGCCACCCATGGCGCCTGCACCGATCAGGGCAACGGTCTGGGTCATGTCTTGGCTCCTTGAATCTGGGGAAGGACGGCGGCGACGATCCGTTCTAGCGGCTGGTCGATGTCGACCGTCACCGCCTCGTCCGGGCCGGGGGCCTCTAGTGTGGCGAACTGGCTGTCGAGCAGCGACAGCGGCATGTAATGGCCGGCGCGTTCGGCCATGCGCGCGGCAATCAGATCGCGGCTGCCCGCCAGATGCACAAAGCACACCGGGCCGCCCGCGCCCGCGCGGATACGGTCGCGATAAACCCGGCGCAGGGCGGAACAGCCGATGATGATCGGGGCTTCGGCGTTCAGCGCTTGCGCCACCCGGTCAAGCCACGGCCACCGGTCTTCATCCGTCAGCGCAATGCCCGCACGCATCTTTTCCACATTGGTGTCGGGGTGCAGGTCATCGCCGTCCCGGTAGGGCACGGCCAGCGCCTTGGCCAGCCCCTCGCCCACGCTGGACTTGCCGCACCCCGACACGCCCATGATGATGACCCGCAAGCTCATAGCGACGCCGTAACCCCGCCATCGACAAAGAGCGTGTGCCCGTTCACGAAGCTTGCCGCATCGGAAGCCAAGAAGATGCACGCGCCTTGCAATTCTTCGACCTTGCCCCAGCGCCCGGCGGGAGTGCGTTTTTCGAGCCAAGCCGAAAACGTCTCATCCGCCACAAGCGCGGCATTCAGCGGGGTGTCGAAATAGCCCGGCGCGATGGCGTTGCAATTCAGACCGTGTTTCGCCCAATCGGTCGCCATGCCTTTGGTCAGGTTCGCCACCGCGCCCTTGGTCGCGGTATAGGGCGCGATGCCGGGCCGGGCGAGCGCGGTCTGCACCGAGGCGATATTGACAATCTTGCCCGCGCCGCGCGCGATCATGTGGCGGGCGACTGCTTGGCCTACGTGGAACACGCTGGCCACATTGGTCTGCAGAAGTTTGTCAAACGCATCGGCGGGGAAGTCTTCAAGCGGCGCGCGATGCTGCATGCCGGCATTGTTCACCAAAATGTCGATCGGCTTGCCTTCGGATTCGAACGCATCCACCGCCTTGCGCACGGCCTCGTGGTCTGTCGCGTCAAAGGCCAGCAATTCCGCGCCGGGGATATTGGCCGCCGCCGCTTCCAGCTTGGTCCGGTCGCGCCCATTGAGCACCACCTGCGCGCCCGCAGCGGCCAGCCCTTGTGCCAGCGCAAAGCCGATTCCCTGCGACGAGCCGGTGATCAGTGCGCGCCGCCCTTGCAGGTCGAACAGAGGGTAATCCAAGGTGTGCTCCTTCGTTTCGCTCTCGACAAATCCTGTCTGTATCGTTTATGTTATCGATAACACGCGCTGTCAAGATGGCATCCGCGGACAAGCCCGGGAACGGAGAGATGATGACGAAACCCCACATCCTGCAGGTTGGCCCTTACCCCGAATGGGATCAGGTGCCGCTCGACGCCGCCTTCCATACGCACCGCTATTTTGAAGCGGCGGATAAGGCGGCTTTTCTGGCCGAGGTGGGCCCGCTGGTGCGCGGCATCGCCACGCGCGGGGAGTTGGGCGCGGATGCGGCGATGATTGCGGCTTGTCCCAACCTCGAGATCATCTCGGTCTATGGTGTGGGCTATGATGCGGTCGATCTGACGGCGGCACGGGCGCGCGGCATTCGCGTCACCAATACCCCCGATGTGCTGACCAATGACGTTGCCGATCTGGGCGTGGCGATGATGCTGATGCAGTCGCGCGGCATGCTGGGCGCCGAGGCGTGGGTGCGCGACGGGTCTTGGGCCGCCAAGGGTCTTTACCCGCTTCAGCGCCGTGTCTGGGGCAAGCGCGCGGGTGTGCTGGGCCTTGGTCGGATCGGGTTTGAGGTCGCCAAGCGGTTGGCAGGCTTCGATATGGAGATTGCCTATTCCGATGTCGGGCCGAAAGACTATGCCAAGGATTGGGCCTTTGAGGCCGATCCGGTGGCGTTGGCCGCGCGGTCCGATTTTCTGTTTGTGACGCTGGCCGCCTCTGCCGCGACGCGCCACATCGTCGGGGCAGAGGTGATTGCCGCGCTTGGCGCCGAGGGGATGCTGATCAATATCTCGCGCGCATCGAATATCGATGAAGAGGCGCTTTTGACGGCGCTTGAAACCGGCACCTTGGGGGCGGCGGCGCTGGATGTGTTTGAGGGCGAGCCCAATCTGAACCCGCGTTTCCTGTCGCTGCCCAATGTGCTGTTGCAGCCTCATCATGCCAGCGGCACGGTGGAGACGCGGCAGGCGATGGGCAAGTTGGTGCGCGATAATCTAAGCGCCCATTTCGCGGGCGAACCGCTTTTGACCGAGGTGCTGTGATGAAAGCCATTGTCATACATGAAGCCCATGACCTGCGCATTGAAGATCGTCCCGAAGACGCGCCCGGCCCGGGTCAGTTGAAGCTGCGTCTTGCCACCGGCGGGGTCTGCGGCTCGGATTTGCATTATTATCACAACGGCGGCTTCGGCACGGTGAAGCTGCGCGAGCCGATGATTTTGGGCCACGAAGTGTCCGCCTATGTCGAGGAAATCGGCGCGGGCGTGACCGGGTTCAAGGCTGGGCAATTGGTGGCGGTGTCGCCCTCGCGTCCCTGTGGGGGCTGCAAATATTGCCTTGAGGGGCTGCCGAACCATTGTCTGAACATGCGGTTTTACGGCTCGGCGATGCCGTTCCCGCATATTCAGGGCGCGTTCCGCGAAAGCCTTGTGGCCGATGCCAGCCAATGCGTCGATGCGACCGGGCTGACGCCCGGAGAGGCCGCGATGGGCGAGCCGCTGGCGGTGACGCTGCACGCGACCACCCGTGCGGGCGGTATGGTGGGTAAAAAGGTGCTGGTCACCGGCTGCGGGCCGATTGGGGTCTTGTCGATCCTGTCCGCGCGCGCGGCGGGTGCTGCCGAGATTGTGGCCACGGATCTGTCTGATTTCACCTTGGCGCTGGCGCGTCAGGCGGGGGCGGATCGCACGATCAACACGGCCCAAGACCCCGATGCGCTGGCGGGCTATGCCGCGGAAAAGGGCCATTTCGATGTGCTTTATGAATGCACCGGGGTGGCGGCGGCTCTGGCGGGCGGCATTGCCGCGATGCGCCCGCGCGGGGTGATTTTGCAGCTTGGCCTTGGCGGCGACATGAGCCTGCCGATGATGGCGATCACCTCGAAAGAGCTGGAGCTGCGCGGCTCATTCCGGTTCCACCCGGAATTCGCTGTGGGCGTGGCGCTGATGCAAAAGGGCCTGATCGATGTGAAGCCGCTGATCACCCATAGCGTCGCGCTGTCCGAGGCCGAAAGCGCCTTCAAGCTGGCCTCTGACAGAAGCCAAGCGATGAAAGCGCAAATCGTCTTTTCGGAATAGATCAGCCAATCTCTGCGCCGATGGCCGCCAAAGCGGCCTCGGCCACGGCGATATCTTGCGCCCCGGTGCCCGAGCCAATGCCAATCCCGCCCAAAAGCACGCCATTGAGCCGAATCGGCAAGCCGCCGGGCAGGCCGGTCACTGCGCCGCCGGTGGCCGCTGCGATGCCCGGGCGGAACTCTTCAGGCACCCTTGCGCTGGGCGTGCCATTAGAGGCGGCAGTCTGCGCCTTGGCCCGGGCCGATCGCATCGAAAGCACTTTCGCGCCCACCATGCGCAGGCTGGCAAGCTCGACGGCAGAGGTATCGACGATCACGATGCATTGTGGCTGGCCGATCTCTGTGGCCTTTTGCACGGCGGCCTCCAACATTGTCAGGAGCGCCGCATCGCTCAGCCGTTCGGTGGTATGCGTGATCTGCATCGGATGCCTTTCAAATTGACGCTCGCGCCGGGGAGGTCTAACGTTGATAACGATAACATATTCGCGGGAGGGGACAGCTTTGCGATCTGTTTTCAAGCTATTGCCTTCCATTCGCAAAGGCTATGGGCCCGGTCTGCCCGCGGTCAAGAGGGACGAGACACCATGCCTGCCGTCCTTTGCCCCGATGGCACGCAGGACCGTTCAGGGGAGTCGCTCACATGACCTCTAAACCGCAAATTGGCTTGCTGGGGCTGGGAACGATGGGCGCGGCGCTGGCGCTCAATATCGCCGAAAAAGGCTTTCCCATTGCCGTGTGGAACCGCACCACGGCGGTCACGCAGAAATTTCACGCGCAGGCGGGGGAGTTGGCAGACCGCATCGTGCCAAACGAAACGCTGGAGGAGCTTGTCGCGGCGATGCAGCCGCCCCGCTCGATCATCTTGATGGTGCCTGCTGGTGCGCCGGTCGATGCGCAGCTTGACGCGCTGGCCCCGCTTTTGGGCCCCGATGATCTGGTGGTCGATGCGGGCAATGCCAACTTCCACGATACGCGCCGCCGCAGCCTTGCCAAGCGGACGTTCCGGTTCATGGGGATCGGCGTGTCCGGCGGCGAAGAGGGCGCGCGCCACGGCCCAGCGATCATGGCGGGGGGCACACCCGAAGATTGGGTGCGCATGGCACCGGTTCTGCAAGCCATTGCCGCGCGCGCCGAAGATGGCACGCCCTGCGCGGCCAATATGGGCCCCGATGGGGCAGGGCATTTCGTGAAGGCGGTGCATAACGGGATCGAATATGCCGATATGCAGATGATCGCCGAAACCTATGGGGTGATGCGCGATGGTCTGGGCCTGAACGCCGCCGAAATCGGCGCTTGTTTTGCGCGCTGGAACGCGGGTGTTCTACGGTCTTACCTTGTTGAGATTTCCGCCAAGGTTGCACAGGCCAGCGACCCTGTCGCTGGTGGGCCGTTGCTGGATATGATCGTCGATGCGGCGGGGCAAAAGGGCACCGGGCGCTGGACCGCGATCGAAGCTTTGCAACTGGCGGCGCCGATCCCGGTGATCGAGGCTGCGGTTTGTGCGCGCAACGTATCCGCAAGGCGCGCAGAACGCGCGGCAGGCGAAGCGCTGTTTGGCCCCGCGCCGCAGGCTCTGACCGCGCCTTTACCGCTTTCCGATCTGGAAGATGCGCTGACGGCTGGCAAAATCCTGTGCTACGCGCAGGGCTTTGCGATGATGACAGCGGCAGGGCGTGAATTCGATTGGGCGCTGGATATGCCTGCCATCGCGCGGGTTTGGCGCGCAGGCTGCATCATCCGCTCTGACATGCTCAATGACATGGCGGCGGCATTGGCCGAAGATCCGACGCGCAACCTGATGCTGGCGCCGTTCTTTGCCGAACATCTGAACCGCTGCCTGCCCGCCTTGCGTAAGGTGGTGGCGCTGGGCGCCCTGCAGGGGCTGGCGCTGCCCGCGCTTTCGGCGGGACTTGCGTGGTTTGACATGATGCGCACCGCGCGCGGCACCGCCAATATGATCCAGGGGCAACGCGACTTTTTTGGCCTGCATGGGTTCGAACGCCTTGATGGCGTCGACCGCCCGCATGGGCCTTGGGCGCAGGTCTAAGCATGGCCCCGCGACGCCACAGCCTGTCACAGACCGATGTGGCCAAGGCCTGCGGGTTGTCTGAAATGACCGTTAGCCGGGTTTTGCGCGACCAACCGGGTGTGTCGCTCGAAAATGTCGAAAAGGTCCGCGCCACCGCGCGGCTGATGGGCTATGTGCCCAACCGGATCGCCGGGGCCTTGGCTGGCGCGCAAGTGCCGCTGGTGGCGGTCATCGTGCCCGGGCTGGCCAATATGGTCTTTCCCGAAGTGCTGATGGGGCTGAGTGCTGCGCTTGATGGAAGCCATTTGCAGCCGCTTTTGGGGCTGGGCCATTACGCCGCAGCCACCGAGGAGCATGTGCTCTCAGAGCTGTTGGCGTGGCGGCCCGCGGCGGTGGTGCTGACCGGGCTGACCCATTCCGATGGCAGCCGAGCGATGCTGGCGCGCGCCGGTCTGCCCGTGGTCGAGATCATGGAATGCGAAGGCAAGGGGATCGATTGCGTCGTGGGCGTGGCGCAGCGTGCCGCCGGGGCCGAAATGGGCCGCGCCGTGGCCGCTGCTGGGCATCGCAAGGTGGTTCTGTTAGGCTCTGCGCAGCAAGAAGATCGACGTCAAGAGCGTCGCTTTGCCGGTTTCACAGAGGCGCTGGAGGTCGCGGGCGGGCGCGTTTTGGGCAGTGTAAGCTATGACGGGGCGAGCGCCTTGCCCAAAGGGCGAATCTTGGCCGCGCAGGCGCTGGACCGCTGGCCCGATCTCGATTTTCTGTATTGCACCAATGATATGATCGCGGCGGGCGCGCTGTTTGGTTTGCAAGCGGCAGGCCGTGTGGTGCCGCGCGATGTCGGGCTGGCGGGGTTTTCAGGGCTGGAGATTTTGGCCGGGCTGTCGCCACGCATCGCCACCACCGATACCCGGCGTTTCGAAATTGGCGAGCGGGCTGGGCAGATGATCCGCGCCCGGCTGGCCGGGGGGGCGCCGGGCCAACGCGCCGAAATCGCGGCCCGGCTGCTGCCTGGGGAGACTTTGCGTGCCCGGCGCGTTGCGCCCTGACCGCGGCGCCATGGGGCGCATGCCAAGAGCGGCCACCCATCAAGGCGCGCAGGGCTGTCGGGTGCGCACATGTCGCAGCTTCGCGCCGCTTGGAATGCCCTTTGCGCCCGAAACCGCCTTAAACCGGGCAGGTGGCGGGCAAACCGGCTGTGCCGGGCCGATTATAGTTGAACCGCGACACGCGGCTCGGATAAACGAAGCCCCGGTGGGGCGCGCGCTAGACCCGCTCGGACAGATGACCTGCGGGCGAAAGAACCTAAGCGGGCAAAAACGCGGGAGAGTGGACAGATGCACGAACTCAATCTGACCGGGAGCGCCTTCGGCATCCTTTCGGTCATCATCTTCCTTGGTGCCTATGTGCTGGTGATCTTCGAGGAAGCCACGCATATGCGCAAATCGAAGCCGGTGATGCTTGCGGCGGGCCTGATCTGGACGATGATCGGGATCGCCTATGCCATGCATGGGCTCTCCGAAGTCGCACACGAGCATGCGGTGCATATTGTCGAGGAATACGGCGAGCTGTTCTTGTTCCTTTTGGTGGCGATCACCTATGTGAACACAATGGAGGAACGCCGCGTCTTTGACGCCTTGCGCGCCAAGCTGATCGGCATGGGGCTCGGGTACCGCAAGCTGTTCTGGCTTACCGGGGTTCTGGCCTTCTTCCTATCGGGTATCTTTGACAACCTGACCACTGCCCTTGTTATGGGCGCGGTTGTGGTCGCCGTGGGCCGGTCTTCGGCGAAATTCGTCACCGTGGGCTGTGTGAACATTGTGGTTGCGGCCAACGCCGGCGGGGCCTTCACCCCCTTTGGCGATATCACCACGCTGATGGTCTGGCAAAAAGGCGTGATCGATTTCTTCGAATTCTTCGTCATCTTCGTGCCCTCGCTGGTCAACTGGCTGGTGCCTGCGGTGATTATGTCGTTTGCCGTGCCGAACGAACTGCCGCCGCCAGCCACCGACAATGCCCGCATGAAACCGGGTGGGCGCGTGGTGCTGGCATTGTTCCTGTGCACAATCGTCACCGCGATCAGCTTCAAGAACTTCCTGCATCTGCCACCTGCCATGGGGATGATGATGGGGCTGGGCTACATGCAGATGTATTCCTACTTCCTTACCCGCAAGGGCAAACGGCTCAAGGATTCCGAACTGGTGCTGGATGCGTTCAAGCTGTTTGAACGGGTCGAATGGGATACGCTTTTGTTCTTCTTCGGTATCATCTTCGCCGTTGGCGGGCTTGGGGTGCTGGGCTATCTCGATATGCTCTCGACCGGCCTTTATGAGGGGCTGGGGGCCACGGCGGCCAATACGATCCTTGGCGCGCTGTCGGCGGTGGTCGATAACATCCCGCTGATGTTCGCCGTGCTGACGATGGAACCCGAAATGAGCCATGGCCATTGGCTTTTGATCACACTGACCTGCGGTGTGGGTGGCTCGCTTCTGTCGATTGGTTCGGCGGCCGGTGTGGCGCTGATGGGGCAGGCCCGGGGGCATTATACCTTTTCGGGGCACCTGAAATGGACCTGGGCAATTGCGCTGGGCTATTTCGCCTCGATCGGGGCGCACCTGCTGATCAACGCCCACTACTTTGACGTGGCGGTGGAAGCTTTCTAAGACGCCGTTTGCACAGAATGTCGGGCCCGGGCTGCAGATGCATCCCGGGCCTTTTCTTTTGCGCAGTGGCGGTGGTTTGGGCGGGTTTCCGCGCAGCGGCGGATGTGTGCGGCCAAGGGGGCTTTTCGTGCTGCGGTGCCTGCCTGTATGTCTGCGCGCGATAACGAACCGGTAACCAAACCGCGATCAGGACATGATGACCAAAAACCTCTTTGCTGCGACATGGGCGCTGAAACTCCCCTTGGCCCTTGGGCTGGCTCTTGGCCTGTCGGCCTGCGGGGACGGTGGCACGCTTTCGACCAAGTCGTTTTTGAACTTTGCCTCGGCGCGGCCCGAATCCGAAGGGATCGACCCGGAGCGCAAAGCCTTTGCCATCGCCATGGCGAAAGAGTTGCGCGCGCGTGGCCAGCGTGTCTGGTGTGTGCCCTTTGCCCGCAATGCTTCTGGCATTGAAATTCGCGGCAATGCCCGCACCTGGTGGTCGCAGGCCGAAGGGGTCTATGACCGCGGTCACGCGCCCAAACCCGGTGCGGTGATGGCCTTTACCGGCACCCGCAAGCTGCCCTTGGGCCATGTGGCGGTGGTTTCAGAGGTGATCTCGGAGCGCGAAATCCGCATCGACCATGCCAATTGGAAACGCAATCAATTGTCATTCGGCATGACCGTGGTGGATGTGTCCGACAAGAACGACTGGAGCGCGGTGCGCGTGATGAGCAATCCGGGCCAGTTGGGCCGCGTCTATCCGGTGTCCGGCTTCATCTATGAAGGTGCGACACGCGGCTGATCTGCGGCTGCTGACAGGCCAAGCCCCGTTCCGCCGGAGCGGGGCTTTCTTATGCGTGGTCCACGCGGCGAAACCGCAGATAGGTCATCAGCCCGAGCGGCGGCAGGCGGTGTTCCTCGACCAATTCCAGCCGGGGTTCGCGCATCACATGGTGACGTTCGAAATCCGAATGCCACCCCAAGGCATCGGCCAGCGGCGCCGCAGCCTTGGCGGCATACCCCCAGACGCCGGTCTGGTGCGCGAAATGGTTGGTGATCAGCACCGTGCCACCGGGGCGGCAGACCCGCGCCATTTCCGCCATCACGCGGTCGGGCTCTGGCACCACAGACATGATATGCAGCGCCACCACGTGGTCAAAGCTTTCATCGGCAAATCCCAGCGTGCGGGCATCCATCAGATGCAGCCCCTTCACATGGCGCAGCCCGTCGCGCAGCGTGCGCGCCTGCGCCTGTTCCAGCATGTCGGGCGACAGGTCGATCCCGGTTACCTCCACATGCGGCTGGTAAAGGCTCAGCGCCAGCCCGGTGCCCACGCCGACCTCTAGCACCGCGCCGCCGCTGCTGTTGATCTGATGCGCGGCCCTGTGGCGCCCGGCATGGGTAATCTTGCCAAAGGTTTGGTCATAGATCGGGGCCCAGCGGCGATAACTGCGGGCAATCGCGTCTTCGTTCATGAATGCGTCATCCTCTGGCAATCCCGGCGGCGCAGGGCAGCTTTTCCCCTGACCGATCGGGGCGGGTGATCGGGAATTGTCCGCAAGGTGACGTAAGGTTAAACCGCTGGCAAGGCCGGTGTCGCTTTTGATTTTCAAAACGTCGTAATTGGCGTGAATTTTGCGCGCCACACGGTTGGGGGAGTGCCCTAGGCCTCAAGCAAAGGGATTTCACGGTTTTGGATGAAGCTGGCCAGCCCGGCGGCATCCAGCGGCGGGGCCACCCAAAACCCTTGCAAGATCTCGCAGCCCATCGCGCGCAGCGTCTCGGCTTGGTGCTGTGTTTCCACCCCTTCGGCAAGGGTGGTGACGCCCAAGGTTTTTGCCATGCTGACGATGGCGCGCACCAAATCCTCTGCGCCCGGCTCGCCCTTCAGCGTTTCGGTCACGCGCCGGTCGATCTTGATTGCGCTGGGACGCAATTCCATCAAGCTCATGATCGCCGCGCGGCCAGAGCCGAAATCGTCAATCTCCAACGCAATGCCCGCGTCGCGCAACGTGGCAAGATGCGATTGCAAATGGGTGGCCTCAAGGCAGCTTGCCTCGCGCAGTTCCAGTGCCACTTGGGTCGCCCCGAAATCAAGCCGGTCCAGCAGCGCGGGCAGATCCGGCTCGCGCAGGTGATCGGCGCAGATATTGAAACCGATCTTAGGCAGCACGATCCCCGCCGCATGCCAATGCGCCAGCGTCGCCTGGCCCTGTGTGATGACCGCGCGGTCAATTTCTGGCACGATCCGCAATTGCGCCGCCAGTGGCATGAACGCTTCGGGCGGCAAAAGACCCCGGCGCGGATGCCGCCAGCGTACCAGTGCCTCGACCCCGGCCAGCTTGCCGGTGCGGGCGCAAACTTGCGGCTGGAAAACCGGCTCAAATTCCGCCCGATCAATCGCGCGGTGCAATTCCTTCACCATGGTGCGGTTGTCGTGCATGCGCTTGGTCAGATTGCCGGTGAAAAGCTCCACCCGGTCGCGCCCGGCCGCTTTGGCCCGATAAAGCGCGGCATCGGCGTAAAGCTGAAGTTCTTCGGTCAGGCCGGTCACATCCGGGGCGCTGACAATCCCGAACGAGGCGCTGATCCGGCAGGTCGTGCCGCGGTATTCGAACGGCGCGCGCAGGGCTTGGCGCATATCGGCCACCAGCGCCTCTGCCTCGGCCTGTGTGCTGCCCGGGGCCAGCAAAACCGAGAATTCATCCCCCCCAGCCTTGCGGCGAAATCGCCGGGACGCAGGCAGCCGCGCAGGACATCGGCCAAATGGCACAGCGCCTGATCGCCCGCCTCATGGCCCAGCGTGTCGTTGACGTGTTTGAAATGGTCGATATCCACTTGCACCAACGCGCAGTCAGGGGCGGTTGCCCCGGCGCGGGCGGATTGCAGCCGCTCTTCCAGGCGGCGGTCGAAGTAGCGCCGGTTCGGCAAGCCGGTCAGCCCGTCGTGCAGCGCCAGATGTTCGTTGCGCGCGCGCATCTTTTCCGCCACGCCCCAAGCATGTTCCAGTTCGGTTTCGCGCGCCACATCGGCGGTGACATCAAAAAGCCCGCCGGTCCAGACCACGGAACCATCGATCTGCCGCACCGGAGTTGACGAGGCGCTGAGCCAGATCAGCCCGCGTTTGGGATGCAGATAGCGAAACCGCATCCGCCATGGCGACAAAGACCGCATGCTTTCCGCCGTGCGTTCGTGCATTTTTTCGCGGTCCTCGGGCACGACCCGGTCGAAAACGGCACCGCCAAGGGCCAGTAGATCGGCGCGATCAACCCCCAAAAGCTCGTTGAAACGCGCGCTGGCATAGGGGAATTCGGTCTGGCCATCGGGCGCGCGGCGGTATTCAAACAGCCCCACCGGCGCGATATCGGTGATCGAATTGAGCCTGGCATGGGCGCGCCGAACTTCGGCAGCGGTGCTGGCGGCTTGGGCCTCGACCGCGAGCCGGTCGGAAATATCGACCACTTTGCCAAACCATGTCATGGTGCCATCGGGCCGGGCAAAGGGGGCCGCCCACAGATGCAGCCAGCGCGTCGCGCTGTGTTCATCGCGCACACGCATCCGCAATTCGAGCAATTGCAAGCTCGCACGCGAGGCATCAAGCCGGTGGGCCAGCTTCTCGCGATCTTCTTCGTGCACATTGGCTAAAAGTGTGGCCGGGTTCCCGTCCATATCTTCGGCCCTCACCCCCAGAAGATCGGGAAATTTTTGGGTGAAATACGGGAACCATCCGTGGCCATTGAGTTCGCGGCGCAATTCGAACAACGCGCCCGGTACGTTTTCCGCAAGCATGTTGAGCCGCTCATGGGCGATGCGCAGGGCGTCGACCATCTCGCTTTCCTCGGTCACATCGAAGACGCTTCCGTGCCAGATCACGGCGCCGTCGGGCTGGCGATAGGGCATCGAGGACAGGTGCAACCAGCGTAGCCCGCGCGTCGGATGATTGAGCCGGTAGCGCACATCCAGCGGGGTCATCCCCTCGCGCGAGGCGATGATCGCCTTGCTCAGCATGGCGGCGTCATCTGGGTGGATATTGGCCCCCGCCGCGGCCCCATCGGCCAGCATTTGCTCGCGCGTGACGCCCAGAATATCGGGCAGGCGCGCACTGAAATAGGGCAGGTCAATCAATCCAGAGGTGCTTTCGCGATGTTCAAACAGCGCGCCCGGGGCATTGTCGGCCAAGGTGTTCAGCCGGTCGCGCGCGCGGCGCGCCTCGGCGGCGGCTTCGGCCAGTTGTGCCTCGGTCTCCTTGCGCGCGGTGATGTTTTGAAACGCCCCGCTCAGCCGCACCGGCGCGCCATCTTCGAACACGACTTCGCCTACGGCCCGCACCCAGATTTGTTCGCCATCTTGGCGGATCAACGGCAACTCAAAGTCCCAAGGCGTGCCCTGTTCGATGCCTTTTTGCACGGCTGCGCGCACCACGGGTTGCGCTTCGGGGGCATAAAAGTTGATGGATTCCTCAAGCGTTGGGCAATAGCCCGGCGCGACGCCATGGATGCGGCAGGTTTCCTCGGACCATGAAATCTCGCCCGATACCAGATCGACCTCCCAGCTGCCCAAGCCCGCCAGCATCCCGGCACGTTCCAAAAGATCCTGCGCCCGGCGCAGCCGGGTTTCACGGCTTTTCCACTCATCGATGTCGCGGTGTACGCCGCTCATCCATTCGGGCTTGCCATCGGCGGTCCAGCTGCGCACCCGGCCAAGATTCCGAATCCAGACCCAGCGGCCGGATTTGTGGCGGATGCGCGCCTCCATCTCATACCAGTCGGTCTCCCCCGCGAAGTGACGCTGCAACGTCGCTTCAGAGCGTTCGAGGTCTTCAGGGTGGCACAAATCTGTCCAGGTCGTGATGCTGATGGGCTGCAATTCCTCAAGCCCGTAGCCCGCGATTTCGGCCCAGCGGGCGTCAAAAATCGTTTCGCCGGTCTGCACATTCCATTGCCATAGCCCCAGTTTGGCCGCTTCGACGATCCCGGCCAGTTGCGCCTTTTCGCAGCGTAGCCGGACCATCTCTTCAAGCGAAGGGGGGCGTATATTCAGCACGGCGCGCCCGGGTTGGCCGGGGCCAAGCCGAAGCAAGGTTGCCAAAAGTGGGTTCGGGTCAGCACTGGGGACGGCAGGCCACAATTCCATACTACCGTCGCAGGCCGCAGAGGCGAACCAGGTCGCCAGCGTGTCTGTCTCCGCCGCGGCAAAAAGGCTGGTCAGCGGGCGCCCCAAAAGCGCCTCGCGCGGCTGATCCAGCCGGGTGCAGAGGCTATCGCTCACCTCGGTCAGGCATCCTGCGCCGTCGAAAGCCAGCGCCACGGCATTCAATAGGCCCGCTGGGGTGGGCACCTCGATGCCTTGCGGCGGGCAGCAGGTCGAAACCATCTCAATCGTCATACAGGGCCTCCGAAGTCTTGACCACATGGCCAGAGGCTTTCATTCAGTTTCCTTAAGAGACCATTTCAAGGTTAATGCCGTCTTAACATTCTCCGGCAACCCCAACAAATTAAGGCCGGGCGTCGGGTGAAGATCGCGCAACTAGACGATTGTCGGGCAATTCCAGCCACTTCGCAGGCATACCCCGACAGTGGCGAGGCAAAGATTTTTGTCTGCCGTTGTCGCGCGCACCATGGCGGGCTATCGCAAGGCTGTCTGGCGGCGCAATCCTCTTGCACCGGGGCGCTTCCTTCGGTAGCCGGAGCGTCCTATAAGCGTTCGGGCTCCGCAGAGAGCTAGAAAACGGGGTTGGAAACGTGGCGCATATCATCGTTGTCGGCAATGAGAAGGGCGGTTCGGGCAAATCGACCACCAGCATGCATCTGGCCACCGCCTTGGCGCGCATGGGGCATAAGGTCGGCGGGCTCGACCTTGATTTGCGCCAGCGCAGCTTTGGCCGCTATGTCGAAAACCGGCGTGCCTATATGGCGCGCGAGGGGCTTGATCTGCCGACACCGGATTACCGCGAACTGCCCGAGGCCGATGCCGCGCATCTTGCCCCCGGCGAAAACCCCTACGATCATCGCCTGTCCACCGCAGTGGCCGATCTGGATCAAGTGTGCGATTTCGTGATCATCGACTGCCCCGGCTCGCACACGCGGCTCAGCCAAGTGGCGCATTCGTTGGCCGATACGCTGATCACGCCGCTCAATGACAGTTTCATCGATTTCGACTTGTTGGCGCGGATCGATCCGGAAACCTCAAAGGTCACCGGCCCGTCGATTTATTCGGAAATGGTGTGGTCGGCGCGACAGTTGCGCGCGCGTGCGGGCCTTAAGCCGATCGACTGGATCGTGCTGCGCAACCGGATGGGCGCGCAACAGGCGCATAACAAGCGCAAGGTGGGCGCAGCGCTGGATCAATTGTCCAAGCGGATCGGCTTCCGCGTGGCTCCGGGCTTTTCGGAGCGGGTGATTTTCCGCGAATTGTTCCCGCGCGGCATGACGCTTTTGGATCTGCGCGATCTGGGGGTCGAGAACCTCAATATCTCGAATGTGGCCGCGCGTCAGGAATTGCGCGACCTGGTCAAGACGCTGGAATTGCCCGGCGTTACCGTCGACTTCTAGGCGCTTAGACCGCGCGCCCTGGCCCCCGGAACGGCGAAACCAAACCCTGCCTGTGCGGACCCCGGTTTTGTGCGCTGTCGCAAAGCGCGCGCATCCGTGCGGCGAAAACCGCATCTTCGCTGTGGCGCCACCGCGCCAGAAGAGTGATCAGTTTCTGCGCCATCTTATCCTCCCCATCGCATCAGCCGGTGTGGCTGCAAACAGTCTTTTCTTAAGTTTTACGACGGTTTGCGGCTAAAACGGGGCGGCCATGGGGTGAATGCGGGGCTGGCTTAGCGCCGTTTCATGGCATCCAAAAGCGCGGCCCCTAGGGCGCCGGGGGCATCTTTGCCGCGCGCGGGGCCGCTTGCACCGCCTTTGGGGCTGGCCTTCATCGGGCCTTTGCCTTGCGGCCCTTTGGGCCTGTCGGGCCCGCGCGCCGCGCGCTCCTCACGTGCCGAGGTGCCTCCATCCTTGCGCATCGTCAGGCCAATGCGTTTGCGCGCCACATCCACCTCCGTCACGCGGACCTTGACCACATCGCCCGCTTTCACCACCTCATGCGGGTCTTTCACGAACCGGTCGGCCAGTTGCGAGATATGCACCAGCCCATCTTGGTGCACACCAATATCGACAAAGGCCCCAAAGGCGGCGACGTTCGTCACCGTGCCTTCCAATTGCATGCCGGGTTTGAGATCCTTGATATCTTCCACCCCATCGGCAAAGGCCGCGGTCACAAAGCTGGGCCGCGGGTCACGGCCGGGTTTTTCAAGCTCGGCCAGAATATCGCGCACTGTGGGCAGACCGAAGCTGTCGGTCACAAAATCCTGTGCGCGCAACCGGCTCAGCGTGGCGCTATCGCCCATCAGGCTGCGAATATCGCGCCCGCAGGCTTTCACGATGGCGCGGGCGACATCATAGGCTTCGGGGTGCACGGAAGAAGCATCCAGCGGCTCAACGCCGTCGGTGATGCGCAAGAACCCGGCGCATTGCTCAAAGGCGCGCGGCCCAAGGCGGGCGACTTTCAGCAGGTCTTTGCGCGCCTTGAAGGCCCCGTTGCTATCACGATGCGCCACAATCGCTTCGGCCAGCCCCGGCCCAAGGCCAGACACATGCGCAAGCAATGGCGCAGAAGCGGTGTTAAGGTCCACGCCTACCGCGTTCACCGCATCTTCCACCACGCCGTCCAGTGCGCGGCCAAGTTTCGACTGATCCACATCGTGTTGATATTGGCCGACGCCGATGGATTTCGGCTCGATCTTCACCAGTTCGGCAAGCGGGTCTTGTAGCCGCCGCGCAATCGACACCGCGCCGCGCAGGCTCACGTCAAGCTCTGGAAATTCCCGCGCGGCCAGTTCCGAAGCGGAATAGACCGAGGCCCCGGCTTCCGACACCACCACCTTGGTAGGCGCTTTCACGCCACTGGGTAGCAGTTTCAGCGTCTCGGCCACCATGCGTTCTGTTTCGCGGCTTGCGGTGCCGTTGCCGATGGCGATCAGTTCCACCCCATGCGCCGTAATGAGCCGTATCAAAGCGGCCTGTGCGCCGCGCATATCGCTTTTTGGCGGGAAGGGATAAAGTGTATCGGTGGCCAACAGTTTGCCCGTGGCATCGACCACGGCGGCCTTCACGCCCGTGCGGATACCGGGGTCGAGGCCGAGCGTCGCCTTGGCGCCCGCAGGCGCCGCCAGCAGCAGATCTTTAAGGTTGCGCGAAAAAACGCGGATCGCCTCTTCCTGTGCGCGGGCCCGCATGTCGGAGAGCAAATCCAGCATCATCGACAGGCTGAGTTTCACACGCCACGTCCAGCCCGCAACCTTGCGCAGCCATTCATCCGCCGGGGTTTTGCCACGCGCATCCAAAACGGCGGCGACCATCGCCTCGGCCCGCGCGACGCCCTCTTCATCAGGGCCGATGTCGAGCGTCAGAACCCCTTCATTTGAGCCGCGCAGCATCGCCAACGCGCGGTGGCTGGGCACATCTGCCCAACGCTCGCGGTGGTCGAAGTAATCCGAGAATTTCGCACCCTTTTCCTGTTGGCCGTCCACGACCTTGGCCGTCAGATAGGCTTCACGGGTCAGGTAATCGCGCAAAGACCCCAGAAGTTGCGCGTTTTCGACCAAGCTTTCCGCCACAATTTCGCGCGCACCATTGAGCGCATCTTTCGCCGTGGGCACGGCTTCGGACAGATAGCCTTCGGCCAAAGACTCGGGCGTGGCATTGCGGTTGGCCAAGATGGCCTCCACCAGCGCGGCGAGCCCATTTTCGCGGGCGATCATCGCTTTGGTGCGGCGCTTGGGCTTATAGGGCAGATACAGGTCTTCCAGTTCTGCCTTGGTCTCGGCCTGTGCGAGCGCCTTGGCCAGATCATCGGTCATTTTGCCCTGATCGGTGATCGAGGCAATGATCGTGGCGCGCCGCGCTTCGCGTTCGCGCAGATAATCCAGCCGCTCGGACAGTTTACGCAATTGCGTGTCATCCAGCCCGCCGGTCACCTCTTTCCGATAGCGCGCGACAAAGGGCACCGTCGCGCCGCCATCCAACAGCTCAACCGCCGCGCCCACTTGGGCGGGGGTGGCACCAATAACTGTGGCGATGGTGCGGGCGATGCGGGTGGCGGTATCCATGCGTTCCTCCGATGCTGGAGGGGTGGTGTAGCCGCCCAAATGCGCGCGGGCAAGGCTTGACACGGCGGGCCGAGCGGCGCCCATTGCCCGCAAAGGAGCCCCCCCATGCAAGACATCCATTCCAAGCTTGAAACCCGCCTGATCCGCTATTGCGAAGTTGATACGCAAAGCGACGAGGAAAGCCCGACCGCCCCCAGCACGGCGATTCAGCTCAACCTTGCGAAGATTTTGGCGCAGGAATTGGAGGCAATAGGCGCGGCAGAGGTGAAAATCACCGACTATGGCGCGGTATTGGCGACCGTCCCCGCCACCGCCGAAGGTCCGGTGATTGGGATGCTGGCGCATATGGACACCGCGCCCGCTTATAATGCGGTGGGGGTGAAGCCGCGCGTCATCCGCGGCTATGACGGGGGCGAGATCACCTACCCCGATGCGCCGGGTCTGGTGAACTGCCCCGCGCGCAACCCTTATTTGGGCGAGAAGGTCGGCCATGATCTGATCACCGCCTCCGGCGGGACGCTTTTGGGGGCGGATGACAAAGCGGGCGTGGCCATTTTGATGACGCTCGCCGAACATTTGCTGGCCAACCCCGATGTGCCGCATGGCAAGGTTCGGCTGGCTTTCACGCCGGATGAAGAAATTGGCCGCGGTGTCGATGCGCGCTTGCCCGCCGATCTGGGCGCGGATTTCGCCTATACGCTCGATGGCGGCGCGGTGGGCGAGATTGAATATGAGAGCTTCTCGGCCGATGGGGCGAAGGTGAAGGTGGTGGGTGTGTCCACCCACCCGGGCACGGCCAAGGGCAAAATGGTCAATGCACTGCATCTGGCGGCGAAAATCATCGACATGCTGCCGCAAGCCACGCAAACCCCCGAAGTGGTCGAGGGGCGCGAAGGGTTTTGGCACATCACCAATATCGCGGGCACGGCGGCGGAGGTCGAATTCTCGATCATCCTGCGCGACTTTGAGCTGGATGGCCTTGCCGCTCGGGGCGAGATGCTGCAACAGGTTTGTGCGGCGGTGGCGGCCACTGAGCCGCGCGCCACGATCACCTGCACGATCAAGCCGCAATATCGCAACATGCGCTATTGGCTGGAAAAGGATATGACGCCCGTTGAGCTGGCGCGCGATGCCTGCCGCGATGCGGGGATTGCGCCTGTGTCTGTGCCGATCCGGGGCGGCACCGATGGGTCGCGGCTGACCGAAATGGGGGTGCCGTGCCCGAATATTTTTACCGGCATGCAGGATATTCACGGCCCGTTGGAGTGGGTGTCGGTGCAAGATATGGCGGTGGCGACCGATGTTTGCCTGCGACTTTTATCGCGTGCGGCGCAGCATCAGGGGCAATGAGAAAGCTGTATCTGCGCCGTAACTAACCAAATCATAAAGAAATTTTTGAACGGCGCGACGGAATGGGCGCGCCGTTTCGTTTGGGTGTGTGAAACCTTCCCAAAGAGGGCCAACCCCTCACCCATCAGAAAGACACGTTACATGAATTCCGCTCTTAGCCGCTATGCGACCCCGTTCATTACCGGGTTGTTCCTTGTCTCGCTTATCTCTGGCGTGGCGCTTTTCTTCCATGTCGGCATGGGAACCTTCCATGAAATGCACGAAATCCTGTCGATGGTGCTGATCGTGCCGTTCGTGCTGCATGTTTGGAAGAACTGGCGCTCGGTGGTGAATTACCTCAAACGCGCGCCGATGTGGATCGGTCTGGCGGTGTCGCTTGTGGTGGCGGTGCCGTTTGCACTGCCCAGTTCCGAAGCCGAGGGCCGTTCGGGCCCGCCGCCCTTTGCCATCGCGATGAAGCTGATGGACGCCTCTGTCGAGGAGGTCGCGCCGCTTTTTGACACCGATGGCGCTGGGCTTGTCGCGAAACTGACTGCCGCAGGCTTTACCGTTGCCAGCCCGGGCGAAAGCTTGGCGGCGATTGCGCAAGCTTCGGGCAAGGAGCCGATGGCGCTGCAAGCTGCGCTGGTTGCGCAATAAGACTTGCTTGTGTCGCGTCTCTGAAGGGCCCCATCTGGGGCCCTTTTGTTAGGAAAGCCAAAGCCGCGCCAATGCGGCCTCTGGCGTTTCGGGGCCGCCGTTTTCGATGCCCATATCCCACAGCGCGGCCCCCGCGGCATAGGCGCCGGGGCTCAGTCCGCCTGCTTCGCATTGGCTGACTGCGCGCAGCCGTTTGCCCTGCGCGATGGCCTGTGCAAGCACCGCCAAGATCGCGCGATCATGCATCACCGTGCCCGCGCCAAAGACACGTAAAACCGCCCCATCCAGCGCCTGAAGTAGCGCCTGCAGCGCAGGCGCGGGCAGGCCGGGCGACAGGGTCACAATCGCCAAGCGCCGGGCCGGATCGAAGCGGCGCTGCGGCGGCGGCGAGCCGGGGTCTTGCGGTTGGCTGCGAAAGGCATCGGCTCCGCGGCTGTCGTGTTTGACAAGCCCCGCTGCGGGCAAAAGCCGCCCGGCGAAGGCCAAATCGACCCCCACCCCGGGCGCTTGCGCGGCGGCAAGCGCCAGATCAAGGTTGCGCTCGGCATCTCCGCCTTGGCCCAAGGGGTGCATCGCGCCGCATAACACGACCCGCCGCGCTGCACCGGCCAAAGCCTGCGACAGCGCCGCGCCGGTGAAAGCCATCGTATCGGTGCCATGGGTGATCAGCGCGGGCTGGCCCGGATGCGCCTCCAGCACATCAAGCATCACGTTCCAGTCGGTGGGGCCGATATCCGCGCTGTCGCGCAACGGCGCAAAGACATGCGCGGTCAGCGCAGCGCCCGCAGGCAGCCGAGCGGCAATGGCCGCTTCGACCAGACCCGGTTCCGGGGTTAGGCCCTGTGGTCCCGGTGTCATGCCAATCGTGCCACCGGTGTGAATAAGCAAAAGAGTCATGCCCGTCTCCGATCCTGTCTGCCATGCCGTAGCTAAGGCGTGCAGGCAAGCCGAACCACGCGTCGTAACCGGCCCAAGACAGGCCAAAAGACACAGGGTAGCGGAGGCGAAAGCTGCCCCGGCATGCGACTCACCCCGCAAGCGACGGGTTGGGCGCGATCCGGTACCTGCCCATGCGCGGAAATCCGCCTGTGCAAAGGGCGCGGAAACCGCTGTTTTTTAGGCGAAACGCGCCTTTGCAGGCGCAGAATGCGCAACTTCTTGACGGTTAGACCCTGCGTTGCGCAACTTTGCGCCGAAACCTGTCGGACGCCGGGCGTTTGACAGGAGTGTGACGCAATCTCTCTTGCCAGATTTTAGGCGCTGTGACTATAGAAACGGCAATTAGCCCGCTTTCGGGCGGACTTTAGAACTATATGAGTTTCAACGAAAACACATGACCTCCCACCGTGCCGATGCCCCCCTCTCACTCAGCCGCCGCCAGCTTCTGGCGACGCTGTCTTCGGCTGCCGTTCTGGCTGGAGCCGGGATCGTGCCGGGCCGCTTGCGCGCACAAGAGGCCGGTGGGGAGACGGCGCTTGCGCCGCCTGCCGCGCTGCAGCACCCGTTCAGCTTTGAAACGCTGACCGATGAAATGCGCGCGCTGGCCGCCGCGCCGGCCACGCCCCCCGCGACCTTGCCCGACAGCTTCTTGTCGAAGCTGACCTACGACCATTACCGGCTGATCCGCTTCGATCCGGATCGTGCGCGGTTCGCCAATGTCGATAACAGCCATTTCCTGCTGCATGCCTTCCATCTCGGTTGGCTGTTCAAGGAGCCGGTGCGCCTTTACGAGGTCGAAAACGGTCAAGCCTTGCTGATGGGCTTTGACACTGACGATTTCATCTATGAGCGTGAAAGCCGCGACAAGGTGCCCGCGCATGAGCCGTTGCCGGGCGTGGCCGGGTTCCGGCTGCATACGCCGCTCAACCGGCCCGATCTGTTCGATGAACTGGTGGCCTTTCAGGGCGCGTCCTATTTCCGCGCCTTGGGCCGCAATTCCGCCTATGGGCTTTCGGCGCGGGGGCTTGCGGTCAACACCGGCCTGTCGGTCGCCGAGGAGTTCCCCCGTTTCACCCGGTTCTGGGTCGAGCGTCCGGTGCCGGGGGCGAATACGATCACCGTCTGGGCGGCACTGGAAAGTCAGTCGCTGACCGGGGCCTATCGGTTCGTCATCACGCCGGGCCATGAAACGGTGATGGACGTGACGGCGCGGCTCTTTTTCCGCGCGGATGTGGAACAGCTTGGCATTGCGCCGCTGACCTCGATGTTCCTGTTCGCGGAGCGCAACCGTGCCGATTTCGACGATTTCCGGCCCAATGTGCATGACAGCGATGGGCTGGGCATCACCCGCGCCGATGGTGATATGCTGTGGCGCCCGCTGGCCAACCCGCCCCGGCTGGCCTCGTCCTATTTCTCGGAAACCGCGCCGCGCGCCTTTGGGCTTTATCAGCGTGATCGCGAATTCGACCATTACCAAGATGATGCCGCGCATTACGAGCGGCGTCCCTCCTGTGTGGTGGAGCCGATCGGGGATTGGGGCAAAGGCGTGATCCGCTTGGTCGAGATCCCCTCTGATCTTGAGGTGAACGACAATATCGTTGCCTTTTGGATCCCCGAGGCCGAGGCGAAAGCGGGCGAAAGCCGGGAGTTTTCCTATCGGCTGCGGTGGGGCGATATCGACTTCGATCCCGCCGATGACCGCGCCCATGTCAAGGAAACGCGGGCCGGCGAAGGTGGGGTGTCGGGTGTCGCCAATACCGCGGGCACCCGCAAATTCGTGATCGACTTTGTGGGGGGGCTGATGGATGCCCTGCCGCATGACGCCGCCAAGGACCTGACGATCAATGCCAGTGCCTGGAATGGTGAAATCGTCACCAAGGTTCTGTCTCGCAATACCACCGATGGCATCTGGCGGCTTGTGCTCGATGTTCGGCCCACCAAGGGCGACACGGTGGAACTCGCCGCCCATATCGCGGGTTATGGTCGTAAGTTGACCGAAACCTGGCTTTACCAATGGATCCACGCATGACCGCGCATACCCCCCATATCCCTGCGCTCGCGTCCGACTATCCCCCGAGTGCACCCGCTGCCCTTTCGGCAGAAGATCTCATCTCTGGCCCCTGTGCCCTGCCCATCGCGCCGATGGCGATGCCGGTGCAGGTGATCGAACACCGCCAAGGGGTGCTTCGCCGGCTGCTGGCCAGCCTATACCCACAAGCTGCGCCCGCCCCGGGCCCCGGCCACTAAGCCGATGGCATCGCGGCTAATATCCCGTGCGGGGCTTTATGCTCTGCGCGCGCTTGCGGTGGCCCTGAGCCTTTTGGCCGGGGGTGGTGCCTTTGTTCTGTTTTTGCAATTCGGCGCGGCTGACGGGATCGAAACGCTTGATGTCGCGCGGGCGCTGCTGATCCTGATTTCCACGCTTTGGCTGGCTTGGGGCGCGGTGCAGGCGCTGATCGGTTTGACCTCGGTGGCCCGTCCGCCGGTCTATGATCCGCGCGCGCCCATTCGGGGCCGCACCGTGGTTCTGGTGCCGGTCTATAACGAAGACCCGCTGGTGACCTTTGCCCGGATCGCGGCGATGGATGCCTCGCTTTCGGCCACGGGCGATCCGGCGCAGGTGCATTTCGCGGTGCTGTCGGACACCCGCAACGACCTGATCGCCGCGCGCGAAAAGCAGGTGTTCGCGCAATTGGTGGCGGAACGAAACGGGGTGGGGCGGTTCTTCTATCGCCGCCGCGAGGTGAACACCGGCAAGAAAGCGGGCAATATCGAGGATTTCATCACCCGCTCTGGTGCGGCCTATGATTACGCGGTGATTTTGGATGCCGACAGCCTGATGGAAGGCCACACGATCTTGCAGATGATCCGCCGGATCGAGGCAGAGCCGCGCCTTGGCCTTTTGCAAACCCTGCCCAAGGTGATCCGCGCGCGGTCGCGCTTTGGCCGGGCGATGCAGTTTTCTGCCTCGTTCTTCTCGCCGGTTTTTGCGCGCGGGCTGGCGATGATGCAGGGCGAGACAGGGCCGTTTTGGGGCCATAATGCGATTGTCCGTGTGCGGGCCTTTGCCGAAAGCTGTGGCCTGCCCGCCCTGAAGGGTAAGCCCCCCTTTGGCGGCCATGTGCTGAGCCATGACTACGTCGAAGCCGCGCTTTTGGCGCGTGCGGGATGGAGCGTGCGGCTGGATGATGATCTGGGGGGCAGCTACGAGGAAGGCCCCGAGAATATCGTCGATCATGCCAAACGCGACCGGCGCTGGTGTCAAGGCAATCTGCAACATGGCCGGATCATTGGCGGGCCGGGGCTCAAGCCGTGGTCGCGCTTTGTCTTTGCGCAAGGGATCATGGCCTATATCGCGCCGCTGTTCTGGCTTGGGTTCATTCTGGCCTCGATTGCTGCGCCGCTTTTGGCCCCGCCGCCAGATTACTTTCCGATCCCCGATTGGCCGATCCCGTATTTCCCGCCCTCTGCCGCGTCGAAGGCGATTGGGCTGGCGATTGGCATTTTCGGGTTGCTGCTTTTGCCCAAGATATTAATCGCCGCGCGCGCCGCGATCACGGGTCATGCCCGCCAGTTCGGCGGCGCAGGGATCGCCTTCGCCTCGACCTTTGCCGAGCTGGCGCTTTCGTCCATCACCGCGCCGGTGCTGCTGATGTATTCCACCCGTTCGGTGTTGCAGGTGCTTTTCGGGCGCGATGGCGGCTGGCCCACCAACAACCGGGGCGACGGCACGCTTAGCCTGAAAGATAGCTTTCTGGCGGCGCATTGGATCGTGACGATCGGTCTGATTGGCCTGATGGCAACATGGAGCTTTGCGCCGGGGCTGTTTTTGTGGCTGTTGCCTGTGGGCGTACCGATGGTGCTGGCCCCGCTGATCCTTGCGTGGTCTTCGCGCCCATCGCGGTCGCGGCTGATGGGCGTGCCCGCCGAATATGCAAAGCCTGCCGTGGTCGCGCTGCATGATGATGTGCTGGACCGCTGGGTGCTTGACGCGGAACGCGCCGAGGCCGAAGCGGCACGCCAACCTTCCAAAGGATTTGCCGTAAACAATGGCTGACAGATCTTCCGTTTCGCTGCCCGCCGGCCTGCCGACGGGGGCCCGCGATCCGCGGCTCGACTTCTTTCGGGGGTTGAGCCTGATCATGATTTACATCAACCACATCCCGGGCAATTTTTACGAGCATTTTACCTCGCGCAATCTGGGCCCCTCGGATGCGGCAGAGGCGTTTGTCTTCATGTCGGGCTGTGCGGCCGCGCTGGCGTATGGGCCAAAGCTCAAAGACGGGCTGAACTGGCCGGGCATCCGCAAGGTCTGGGGCCGGGCCTGGTTGCTTTATATGGTGCATATCCTTGCCACGGTTTGGGCGATTGCAATTGCCGCCGGGGCCGCGTTGTGGTTCGGCGGCGCGGCGATGCTGGAGCGCAATGCGTTTGGCCCGTTGCTGGAAAAGCCGCTGGAATTTCTGGTCGGCATCGCAACGCTGAGCCATCAACTTGGCTATGTGAACATCTTGCCGATGTATGCGGTGATCTTGCTGGGGGCGCCCTTCTTGATCCGGCTGGGGCAGAAAACGCCGATGGGGCTCTTGGCCTTTACCGTGGGGTTTTGGGTGCTGACCGGGTTGACCCGGTTCAATCTGCCCAATTTCCCCTATAAGGGGGGATGGTTCTTCAACCCCTTCGCGTGGCAATTGCTGTTCAGCCTTGGCATTTTGACCGGGTTGGCGTTGCGCGGGGGCAAGAGGTTCGTGCCGGTGATGCCATGGCTGGTCGGGCTTGTGCTGGCGTGGGAGATTTTCGCCTTTTGCTGGATTCACATGGATGTGCTGCTCAAGAATGTGGGCCATGCGATGTGGCAGCTACGCCAATGGGGGGTGCCGTTCTTCCTTGTGAATTCCGACAAGACCTATGTTGGCGTGCCCCGGCTGTTTCACTTCCTTGGGCTGGCCTATCTGCTGTCTTTGCCGTGGATCGTGCCGCGTCTTGCGGCGTCGCGCTGGCTCAAGCCCGTGCGCACCTTGGGCAAGCAGGGGTTGCAGGTTTTCGCGCTGGGCACGGTGCTGGCGATCTTTAGCCAAGCGGTGAAAGTGTCCCATCCGGGCGGCATGGTGCAAGATAGCGTGCTGATCTTTGGCGGGTTGGCGTTGCAATGGGCGTTTGCGGCGATCCGCGAATATATCCGGCCGCATCCCAACCGCCCGGCGCCGCCCGCGCAAACCGGCTCTGCCCCCGTTTAAGACACCAGTTCGAGCCGCCCTGCCGCCGCGCGCAGCGCCTTGAGCGCGGCCTGCACCTTGGGGGTGCGATGCAGATCGACATGGGTCACCAGCCAAAACGGGCTGTCCCATTCGGCCTGCGGGGGCACTACTTCGATCAGGCGCGGGTCTTCGCGCGCTTGTAGCACCGGTAGGAACCCCATGCCGAGCCCGGCCCGGATCGCCGAATATTGCGAGGCGATTTCATTGGCGGTGAAGACCACAGCTTCCGCCGGCTGCGTCTGCGCCAGCCAGCGAAAGAACGGCGCGCGGCTGTCGCGGGTGTCGGGGCCGATGAAGCGGTGCCCGGCTAGGTCATCCAGCCCTTTGGGGTGGCCGTGGCGGTCCAGATATTCGGGCGCCGCATAAAGTGCGGTGCGGTTCACCCCAAGCTGGCTGACCACATTGTCCGGTTCGGTCGGGCGTGCCCCGGCGCGGATCGCCACATGGGCTTCGCCATATTCGAGCCGAAACACCCGCTGATCGGTGATGTAGCGCAAAACAAGGGCTGGATGCGCCTCCATCAGTTCCGCCATCGCGGGCATGACAAGCCCCGCCAGAACCGGCAAAGAGGTGATAATCAATTCGCCGCGCATCTCCTCGCCCGCGCCAGAAATCCGCGCGGCGAGCTGGGCGAATTGATCCTCGGTTGCTTGTCCAACGGCCAAAAGCTGGGCGCCTGCTTCGGTGGGGGTGTAGCCGCGCGGGTGGCGTTGGAACAGCTTGGTGCCCAGCCGCGTTTCCAGTGCATCGACATGGCGGATCACTGTGGCATGGTGCACGCCCAGCACTTCTGCCGCCCCTGAAACCGTGCCCACGCGTGCCACCTGATAAGCGGTGCGGATTTCATCCCAGTTCTCGAAGCGCATCTGTGCACCTGTCAACATTGCTGCGACAACCTCCCTCATTTTGTTCCTGAGCGCAAGGCGCTGCAGTGCCGCGTCGGGGCAAAGCGGCTACCCGCCGCCGACAAGGCTTGCGCGCCAGCGGCGGCAAAGCGCGCGTGATTGACTCGGACACCGTTTTCGCCTAAGCCACCCCAGATTCCCCGGAGGACTAACCCTCCGGTCCCCGCATGGGCGGGGATCGCCACCAGTCAGCGCGTTGCGCCCACTGGTGCGTTTGACGTTTTTCAGGCCGCAGCGGCGGCGCAGGAGGGCACGATGTTCGAGTCTCTTTCCGATCGCCTTGGCGGGGTGTTCGAGCGGCTGACCAAACAGGGCGCGCTGACCGCCGAAGACGTGAAAGTGGCAATGCGCGAAGTGCGCACCGCGCTGCTAGAGGCCGACGTGTCGTTGCCCGTGGTGCGTGATTTCATCAAGAAGGTTGAGGCCAAGGCAACCGGCGCACAGGTGACGAAATCGATCAGCCCCGGCCAGCAGGTCGTGAAGATCGTCCATGATGAAATCGTTGCGATGCTGGCGGGCGACGAGCCTGCCGATACGCTGAAAATCGACAACCCGCCTGCGCCGATCCTGATGGTGGGTCTGCAAGGCGGCGGGAAAACCACCACCACCGCAAAACTGGCGCGGCGTCTGAAAGAGCGTGAGAAGAAGCGTGTTCTGATGGCCTCGCTCGACATCTATCGCCCGGCGGCGATGGAGCAATTGGCGATTCTGGGCACCCAGATTGGCGTCGATACGCTGCCGATCGTGGCGGGCGAAAGCGCGGTGCAAATCGCCAAACGCGCCAAGCAACAAGCTTCGCTTGGCGGTTACGATGTCTACCTGCTTGATACCGCGGGCCGTCTGCAAATCGACGATGTGTTGATGGGCGAGGTGCAAGATGTGCGCGACGCGGTGAACCCGCGTGAAACGCTGCTTGTCGTTGACGGGCTCACCGGCCAAGTCGCCGTGGAAGTGGCGCAAGAATTTGACGACAAGATTGGCGTGTCCGGCGTGGTGCTGACACGGATGGACGGCGACGGGCGTGGCGGTGCGGCGCTGTCGATGCGCGCCACCACCGGCAAGCCCATTCGCTTTGTCGGTCTTGGCGAAAAGATGGATGCGCTTGAGACCTTTGAGGCGGAGCGGATCGCGGGCCGTATTCTGGGCATGGGCGACATTGTCGCGCTGGTCGAGAAGGCACAGGAAGTCTTTGAAAAAGAACAGGCCGAGCGCATGGTCAAGCGCTTCCAAAAGGGCCTGTTCAACATGAACGACATGCGCTCTCAGCTCGATCAGATGCTGAAGATGGGCGGCATGCAGGGCGTGATGAGCATGATGCCCGGCATGGGCAAAATGGCCAAGCAAGCCGAAGATGCGGGCTTTGACGACCGCACCATTCGCCGCCAGATCGCGCTGATCAATGCGATGACCAAGCAAGAGCGCGCCCGCCCGGAAATTCTGCAAGCCAGCCGCAAGCGCCGGATTGCCGCCGGGTCGGGGCTGGATGTGTCCGAACTCAACAAGCTTCTGAAAATGCACCGGCAGATGGCCGATACGATGAAGAAGCTTGGCAAGATGAAGGGCGGCATGCTGAAACAGGCGATGGCCGCGATGCAGGGCAAATTTGGCGGTCTGCCCGAGCAGGGCGAGATGGACCCGGCCAAAATGGAAGAAGCCACCAAGATGATGGGCCAGATGAAGGGCCTGCCCGGGGCAGTGCCTGGCATGGGCAATATGGGCGGTGTGAAACTGCCGCCGGGCCTGTCGGGGCTTGGGATGGGCAAGAAGAAGTAACATGGTTGCCCTGTCGCCCACCCCGGTTTTGGAGACCGAGCGTCTCGTGTTGCGTGCCCCTGCGGCGCGCGACTTTCCGGCGTGGTGTGATTTCATGTTGTCGGACCGGGGGCGGTTCATTCGTTCCACCGACACTGTGGATGAGGCGATTGCATGGCGCGCTTGGGCGGCGGTGATCGGCCATTGGGTGATGCGCGGCTGGGGCAGCTTTGTCATCACCACCAAAGACAGCGATGCCGCCTTGGGCATGGCTGGCCCTTGGGCGCCGATCAACTGGCCCGAATATGAGATTGGCTGGACCTGTTGGAGTGCGATGCACGAGGGCAGGGGCTTGATGGCTGAGGCCGCGCGCGCGGCGGTCAACCATGCTTATCGCACCCTCAAATGGGAAACGGCGGTCAGCTATATCGCCCCTGAAAATACCCGCTCCATCGCTTTGGCGGAACGGCTGGGGGCAGTCTATGACCCCGCCGCCAAACCGTTTCCGGGCGAAAGGGAAGCCCGCGTCTACCGCCATCCGAAACCGGAGGATCTCGCATGAGCGACGATGTCACCCGCGCTGCCGCATTGCTGGCGGAACACCGCAATTCGATTGACCGGCTCGATGCGATCCTTGTCTACACGCTGGCCGAGCGGTTCAAGCAGACCCAAGCGGTGGGCAAGCTGAAAGCCGAACATGCGTTGCCGCCCTCGGATCCGGCGCGCGAATCCAAGCAGATCGAACGTCTGCAACAACTGGCCAAGGACGCGGATCTTGATCCCGCTTTTGCCCGCAAATTCCTCACCTTCGTGATTTCGGAAGTGATCCGGCATCACGAGACATTCCAGAAATGACGGCCCCCACAGGCCCTCACCCAGCCATCTGAAGGAGATACACCATGGCTATGAAAATCCGTCTCGCCCGTGGCGGCTCGAAAAAGCGCCCCCATTACGCGATCGTTGCGTCCGACTCGCGCATGCCGCGCGACGGCCGCTTCATCGAAAAACTGGGCACCTACAACCCGCTGCTGCCCAAAGACAGCGAAGATCGCGTGAAAATGGACATGGAGCGCGTGCAATACTGGCTCGGCCAAGGCGCCCAGCCGACCGACCGCGTCGCCCGTTTCTTGGAAGCCGCTGGCGCCAAAGAAAAAACCGAGCGCAAAAACATGAAAAAAGCCGAGCCGGGCAAAAAAGCGCAACAGCGCGCTGAAGAAAAAGCCGCGAAAGCTGCTGCGCCGGCCGAGGAATAAGGTTCGCAAGGAACCTGATTTCGCTATGAAACGGAGGCCGGGCAGCGATGCCCGGCCTGTGCTTGCGGAGGGGCCATGTCGAAACCTGATCGTGTCTGCGTGGGCGCCATTGCCGGGGCCTTTGGCGTGCGCGGTGAAGTGCGGCTGAAAAGCTTTTGCACCGAACCCGAAGATATTGCCGCTTATGGCCCGCTTTTCACCGAAGACGGGGCGCGCAGTTTCACCGTCAAGCTGACCCGCCCGGTCACCGGGGGGCTTGGGGCGCGCTTGTCGGGCGTGGTCACCAAGGAAGAGGGCGATGCGCTGAAAGGCGTGACGCTTTGGGTAGATCGGGACCGGTTGCCCTCGTTGCCCGATGACGAATTTTACCATACCGATCTGATCGGCCTTGCGGTGCATGACACCGGCGGGGCGGTGCTGGGCAAAGTGCGCGCGGTGCAGAATTTCGGCGCGGGCGATATTTTGGAAATTTATGCCCCGGGCCGGAAAACCACGCTGATGCTGCCCTTCACGCGGGCCGTTGTGCCCACGGTCGATCTGGCGGCGGGCAAGATCGTCGCCGACCCGCCCGAGGATGTCGAATAATGCAGGTCTTTCTGCATCTCGGTTTTCACAAAACCGGGACGACTTCGGCCCAAGCTTTCCTGCATGAAAATCGCGAACTTGTCTGGCCGCGCGCGGCGCTGGTGCTGCCCGGGCGGATCCGGGCTGTTTCGCATGCCTGTTTTCAATATGCGTCCAGTTTGGCGCCTGCGGACCGGGACGAGATCACGCGGCAGATGCGCGCCTTTCTGGCGGGGCTGCCGCTCACGCCAAAGCGGCGTGTGCTGATCAGCGCCGAAAACCTGTTGGGCCGGATGCCGCTTGGCCTAAGCGAAGCCCCCTATCCCGGCGCGGTTGATATCATCCGCGCGCTGCTGGAGGGCTTTTCCGGCTTGGGCTGGCCGGTGGAGGTGACGCTTTATCTGTCCACCCGCGATCAGGCCGGGTGGGTCGATAGCATTTGGGCGCATCAGGCCCGCAAGACGACCGGTGCCCCATTTACACGTGATCTAGAGGACTTCCGCGCCGCTTTGGCCCCCGTGTCAATGCAGGCGCAGCTGGCCGAGATTCGCGCGGCCTTTCCCGATATGCCGCTGGTGACCCATGATGTCGCCTGTTTCGACGCGATGCGCTTTGGCGCGGGGCAGCCGTTCATGGACTTTTTGAGGCTTCCGAAAAGCATTGAGGCCCAGTTTAAAACGGTGGAGCGCAACAATGTCGCGCCGCCGCGTGCCGTGACGGAACAGTTCATCACGCTGAACCGCTCGGGACTGAGCCGGGCCAATTTGACGGCGGCCAAACGCGCGGTTTTGATGCGTGCGGGGCTGGAGGAAGCCTATCCCGATGAGGAGCAGCCATGAGCACGCCCGACGATCCGCAAGACAAAGGCGATATCCCGGCGCCGCGCAAAGGGGCGGTGAAGCTGTCGACCTTTGATTTGCAGGCTGCAGAGGTGCCCGCGGCTGGGCCCGCCCGGTCACATGGGAAACGTTCGGTCGTTACTGCGCTGTCGGGCAAGGTCCGTCCGCGCGATCTGATGGAAGAAACCGCGAAGCCCCCCGCCGCGTGGCGCGCCAAGATCGTGACCTTGTTCCCCGAATCCTTCCCCGGTGTCTTGGGCCTCAGCCTGACGGGTAAGGCGCTGGAAAATGGGCTTTGGGCGCTCGACACCATCGATCTGCGCCCCTTTGGGATTGGCAAGCACCGCAATGTCGATGACACGCCCGCCGGGGGTGGCGCGGGCATGGTACTGCGCGCCGATGTGGTGGCTGCGGCCCTAGATGAAGCCGCGCTTGGCACGCCTGCAAGCCGTGAAGACTGGCCCGTGGTCTATATGTCGCCGCGCGGCAAACCCTTCACCCAAGCGGATGCCCGCCGCTTTGCCGCCGCGCAGGGCATGACCATTCTATGTGGTCGGTTTGAGGGCGTGGATGAACGTGTGCTGGAGGCTTACGGCGTCGAAGAAGTCTCGATTGGCGATTTCGTTCTGACGGGCGGCGAATTGGCCGCGCAGGTGGTGATTGATGCCACGGTGCGGCTGCGCGAGGGCGTGCTGGGCAATGCCGAAAGCGCGACCGAGGAAAGCCACTCGAACGGCCTTTTGGAGCACCCGCAATACACCCGCCCGGCCGTGTGGCAGGGCCGCGCGATCCCCGAGGTGCTGACCTCGGGCAATCACAAAAAGATCGCGCAGTGGCGGCGGGAGATGAGCGAGGCACTGACCCGCGACCGGCGCCCGGATTTGTGGGAAAAGGTCGGCAAGTGATTTCGCCAAGCGGGTGCGCGGCGACCCGCCGGGGGCGTTGCTCAAGGTAACTTTTCGCAATACCAAATGTTGAACCCAAACGTTCGCTAGTGCAAGGCATCCGAAGCTACCGGTCGAATATTGTCATTTCAATTTGGAGAGAGCGTGTCCTTCGAAGCGCTCTCCAAAAGTCCCGGAGACTTTTCGCCATCTCTGGACTTGATAAAGTGTGAGTGCGAAAGGCTTCCCATCTACAGTGATGTCTTCACCATGTGCTATTCTATTGCGGACCTGATTCATTTTGTTCAGAGTTTTCTTCAGCGTTGTTGTCGACTGACCTTGCCACGAAAGTCCGTCAAAAACATCATTGACACCTAAACGCAGAAAAAGTCCCCTGATATTCGCGTCGCTCGGATTCCCCCATCTAGACCAAGTTTTTATGTATTGCTCGCGCTCGTCGCCTTCAAGCGTACGACCGAAAGCTTTTTCTGAACACTTTAAGAATACTTCTCCCACGTAGGCCTGCATCGCAGATGACAGCATAATAACACATGCACGGTTTAATGCGCGCCCTTCATGGTTTCCATCGACAAGTCGTCTTGGGGCGCCAACACTGCCGCCATGAAGATTGCGCCGTGCAGCAATCAGTTCGTCGACAAGGATTAATGATAATGGCAAGAAACCTCTCCTAACAATTGGTTCGCGGAATTCAAGTTGAGGCGCACTCTAGCCTCAACGATAAAGTGCAATTCAGCTAACTGAGTATTGGCACTACCTCTTTAGCGAAGCAAGCATTCCCCACTTCCCTCTTGATTCACAGCCCGTTCTCGCGTAACTCGCGCGGGTCTGGGCCGGAATCGGTCCCCGGACCCTTTGTCTGTGCCTGTGGCCCCCTGCTTCGAGGGTTGCTTGGGGCGCAAACCAAAGGCTGGCAAAAGGCGAACGATCCTCCGGCGGGCGCGCTGCACAGCAGTTGCGGACCCGGTTGAAGACCGGAGCTCTCGGGCGGCGACACCTTTGCGGAACAAACCGCAAGCAACGAAAGGACCTGCGATGAACCTGATCGCGCAACTCGAGGCGGAACAAATCGCCGCCCTCGGCAAAGACATTCCCGATTTCAAAGCTGGCGACACCGTGCGCGTTGGCTACAAAGTGACCGAAGGCACCCGTTCGCGTGTGCAGATGTATGAAGGCGTCTGCATCGCCCGCAAAGGCGGCGACACCATCGCGGCTTCGTTCACCGTGCGCAAAATCTCGTTCGGCGAAGGCGTGGAGCGTGTGTTCCCGCTTTACTCGACCAACATCGACAGCATCACCGTGGTGCGTCGTGGTCGTGTGCGTCGCGCGAAACTTTACTACCTGCGCTCGCGTCGCGGCAAATCGGCCCGTATCGCCGAAGTCACCAACTACAAACCCAAAAAAGCCGAGTAAGGAGTGGATCGATGAAAGCCGATACCCATCCCGATTACCACTTCATCACCATCAAAATGACCGATGGCACCGAATACCAGACCAAGTCGACCTGGGGCAAAGAAGGCGACGTGATGGCGCTGGACATCGACCCGCTGGCGCATCCGGCCTGGACCGGTGGCTCGGCCAAACTGATGGACACCGGTGGCCGCGTGTCGAAGTTCAAAAACAAATACGCCGGTCTGGGCTTCTAAGCCCTTCGACCCGTTGCGGTTTTGCAAAGGGCGCCTTCGGGCGCCCTTTCGTTTTCGCCCCGGCTTTGCCGCGGCGATCCGCAGGGGGCGCTGCCCCCTCTTTGCCCAAGGGCAAATTCACCCCCGGGATATTTTGACAAAGTCGAAGGAGGGCAGGCCTAAGCGGGTAATGCGGTCTCTTCCTTCCCTTTGGCCGCGCGCCTATAACGGGGCGAGTGCCGGGCCTTGCGGGGTCTGGCCAGAGCAGAGGAGATGCCAAGATGATCCTTGGCCATATAGGCGCCCGCAAAGGCTCCAAGGGTGTGCCCGGCAAAAACTTCCGCATGATCGCAGGCAAGCCCTTGATCGACTGGTCACTGGATTTGCTGTTTGAAAGCGATCAGATCGGCGCGGTGGTGGTGTCGACCGATGACGCGCGGATTTATGACCATGCGGTGGCCAAGGGTGCGCTGGACATTGGCTTGCGCCCCGCGCATCTGGCGACCGATACCGCACCCAAATGGGGCGTGTGGCAGCATGCGCTGGAAGCGGCGCAAGAAAAGCTGGGCCAGCCCGTCACCGCTTTTGTCGATCTTGACTGCACCGCGCCTTTGCGGCTGGCGGAAGATGTCACCAATGCCGTCGAGCTTTTTGAAACGCAAAAGCCCGATATGGTGATGAGCGTTTGTGAAGCGCGCAAGAATCCCTATTTCAACCTTGTCGAGGCCGATGAAACCGGGGCGCTGCATGTCTCTAAGCCGCTGCCCGGGGGGGTCTGGTCGCGCCAAGCCGCGCCTAAGGTTTGGGAGCATGCGGCCTCCACCTATGTGCTGGATGCGGATTATCTGCGCCGCGCGAAAACGATTTACGAGGGCCGGGTGATCCCCTTTGAGATGCCCGCCGAGCGGTGCTTGGATATTGATAGTCCGCTTGATTTCAAACTTGTCGAGATGCTCATGGCCGAGCGTCACAGCCCGGAGGCCACGCAATGACCCTGCAAGACCGCACCATCTTTATCACCGGCTCGGGCGGGGTTCTGGGCTCCACCTATGTGCGCCGGATGTTGGCCGAAGGTGCCCGCGTTGTGGCGACCGACCTGCCGGGCCACCGGGCCGAGGCTTTGCAAGCCGCGCATGAGGGCAATGAGAGCTTTCGCTTTTATGAACTGGATGTGGGGGATGAAGCGCAGGTCACCGAGATTTTTCAGCGCGTGATGAAAGACGGGTGGGAGCCGAATGTGGTGCTCAACAATGCCGCGATCACCGGCGAGATGCTGATGGGCGCGGGCAAAAGCTTCCCCGATTTTGCCGATACGACGGTGGCCGATTTTGAGCGCACGTTGCACACCAACCTGACCGGGGCTTTCATGGTCGCGCGGCAGATGGACCGCGATATTGTTGGCCGCTATCCGGCGACGCTGATCAACGTGGCCTCGATGTATGCGCTCAATGGTGCGCATCACCCGATTTATGACGGGATGCCGTTCAAGAACTTCTCGGCCTACGGCATCACCAAGGCGGGCATTCACGGGCTGACGGTGTGGCTGGCGGGCTATTGGGCGCCGCGTAAGGCAACCGTCAACACGATCGCGCCGGGGGCCGTGTTCAACGGCCATTCCGAGGAATTTCAGCGCCGCGTGGGTGAGTTGATCATGGCGGGGCGGATGGCCCAGCCCGATGAAATCGCCGATGCGATGTTGTTCCTGTGCTCGGCCCAATCGGGCTATGTCACGGGGCAATTGCTCAATGTCGATGGCGGGTTTTCTGCATGGTAAGCCCGCATATAGCGGTGATTGGCGCGGGCTCGATCGGGCGGCGCCATGCAGGCAATTTAGAGGCGCTGGGGGCCAAAGTCGCGCATATCGGTTGGCGGGAGTTTGATGCCACCGCCTTTGCTGCGCGCACAGATTTGGATGCGGTGGTGATTGCCACCGCCACGCAAATCCGCCTGCCGCTGATTGCGCTTTGCGCGCAGATGGGGCTGCCCTTCTATGTGGAAAAGCCGCTGACATGGAGCCTTGAGGAACTCGCTGCCATTCACAAGGTCGCGGCCCCGGTGGCAGATCGGTCGATGGTTGGCTTCATGATGCGCTATCACCCGGCGCTGGTGGCGTTGGGGAAAGAAGACCTAAGCGACATCTACGCCTTTGCCTTTGAGATTGGCCATGATGTGCGGCAATGGCGGCCCAATTGGCGGTTTGGCGATAGTTACGCTGCCCTGCCAGAGGGCGGCGGGGTCCTGCTGGACCTGTCGCATGAGGTCGATATCGCGCAGACCCTGTTCCCCGGCCTTGCCTTGCAAGCGGTGGACAGCCTTGGCCATGCAGAGTTTCCGGGTGTGGATTTTGCCACCACCTTGCAACTGGCCGCGCCCGGTGGCCCGGTTGGCAGCGTGAGCATGGATTACCTCTCGCCCGTTTTCATCCGCCGCGCGCGGCTGCGTGGGCTGACGCGGAATATCGAAATCGACTTTCTCAAACCCTCGGTGAGTTACGTCTCTCCCGAAGGCACCGAGACGCGCGATTATCCTTTCGAGCGCAATGATATGTTCTTGGGCGCGATGGGCGATTTTCTGAAGCTGGTCACCGAAGGGCCGGAAGCCGAAATCAGCCCGCAAGCGCCGCTCTTGCGTCAGTGCCTGCCGATCGATCAGTTGGTGGCCGAGGCGTGGGGCAAGCGCACCTTTCAGGGCAATATCGACCAAGATATGGGTTGATTAGCGCCGGGCGTTTTTCAACGCGCCCGGCAGTGCCGCAAAGAACCGGCCCACCCCGCCTGCATGATCTGCAAAGAAGCGCTCAATCCTCGCAGGCTTTGGTTGATCTGGCCCGGCAAGGGCTTCGGCAAGTTCTGCCGCGTCCTTCACCCGCCGCGCCACGCCGGCGGCCTCGGCTTCCGTGAACGGATACTCAATCGTCCAAATCTCTGGCCCGGTCAGCACCGGCTTTTTCAGCGCCAAGGGTTCGATGATGTTATGCGCGCCCTTGGGGGTGAAGCCGCCACCCACCACCACCGCATCAGCGAGTGCGAGGTAGAAATACATCTCCCCCAGACTGTCGCCCAAAAGCACATCGGGCAGGGGCGTGGGGACGGTGAATTGGGCTTGGCCGTCCAGCACCTTTGGCAAGGCAGTGGAGCGGCGCGCCACGCGAAACCCGGCCTCTTTCAACAGCGCGCCGCAATCGCCAAACCGTTCCGGTTTGCGCGGCACATAGATGAAAAAGGGTTTCTCAGGCCCGCGGCTTAGCGCGCGCATCGCGGCCAAATAGGTTGCGTCTTCGCCTTCGACGGTGGAGGCAAAGGCAATCAAGCGCCGATCTGCCAACCCCAGCGCAGGGCGCGCCACGGCGGCAGCCTCCAGCAGCGCAGGCGGGATCGGTTGTTCAAAGCGTAACTCGCCGGTGACCGCGATGTTTTGCACCCCGACGGCGGCGAAGCGATCCGCCTGCAATTGCGATTTCACAAAAGCCCCCGCAAAGCCGCGCATCACGGCTTGGCGCAGCCGCAACCCGCCGGTGTCACGCGCAATCGCTTTGGTGGGATATTGCGCATTGCACATGAACAAGGGCACGCCCGCCGAACGCGCGGCAAAGACCATGCGCGGCCAGATCTCGATCTCCATCACGAGCCCGAATTTCGGCACAAAGGCGCGGAAAAAACCGCGATAGGCCCAAGCGGTTTCCAGCGGCACCCAGACCACATGCACGCGGCCTTCGGCGCGCTCAGGTGCAAAGACCTTTTCGGCTTCGCGCCGCCCTGCGGGGGTGAAACAGGTGATGACGACGGTTTCACCCCGATCCAGAAAGGCACGTATCAAGGGCACGGCAGAGCGGAATTCGCCGAGCGAAACCGCATGCACCCACACCGCACCCCGGGCGCGGGCCGCATAGCGGCCGAAACGCTCCGCCAGATGGTCGCGATACAGCGCATCCTTGCGCGCGCGTCGCATCAGATAGGTAAGGATCAGCGGCAGGCCCAGCGTCCAAAGGGCGGACCATAGGCCAAGGAACAGGCGCAGTTTTAGCGGCATGATTGGGCCTCCATCAGGGCCATCAGGCGGGCGGCCAGCGCGCTGACATTTTGCGTGGCCTCGGTCACAAGCGCCTGCGCCTGCGCGGCCATCTTTGCGGCCTCTTCTGGATTGGGCATCGCCTGCGCCAGCGCACCGCGCGCCACACAGCGCGCCGCGCCTGTGGCATCAAGCGCGGCATAATCTGCCATGAAATTCGCGGTATCGGGGCCATGCAGCACCGGGCAGCCAAGCTGCACCGCTTCCCACGGGTTGTGCCCGCCAATGGCATCGAACCCGCCGCCCACAAGGGCCAGATCGGCCAGGCGATACCAAAGCCCCATTTCGCCCAACGTATCGGCCAGATAGACCTGTATTTCGGGGGAAGGCTCGTCGCCCTTTGACCGTTGCGCCAAGCGCAGCCCGCGTGCCTGCACGCTTTGGGCAATGGCGTCGGCGCGGTCGATGAAGCGCGGCGCCAAAATCAAAAGGTCATCGGGCCGCGTGGCTTGGGCCGCCAAGGCTTCGGCTTCGTCCCCCGGATGGCACGACGCGGCAAGCCAGACCCGGCGCCCGGCCAGCGCCGTTTGCAGCGCATCGAGTTGCGCCTGGCCGGCCCCAAGCGGCGGCGCGGCCGGTTTGAGCGAGCCCGAAACCGTCACCCCCGGGGCGCCCAAAGCCGACAGATGGCGCGCGGTTGCGGCGTCTTGCGCATCAATCACCGCAAGAGCCTCAAACGCAGCGCGATAAAGCGGGGCCAGACGACGACGGCTTTCATAGCTGCGTGCGGCCATGCGCGCATTCACCAAAGCCTGCGGGATACCGCGCGCCTGTGCGGCAAAGATCGCGCCGGGCCAGAGGTCTTGTTCGGACCAGATCGCCAGATCGGGCCGCCAATGCTCCAAAAAGCGGCTGAGAAACGGCGCGGCATCCAGCGGCAAAAACTGGTGGCGGCACTTCGGCGGCATATCGCGGGCAATCACTTCCGCCGATCCGCGCGTGCCCGAGGTGATGAGAAATTCCAGATCGGGGGCCTGAGCCGCCAAAGCTTGGATCAGCCCGCGCAGCGCCATCGTCTCGCCCAGCCCCACGGCATGCAGCCACACAAGCCGCCCCTTGGGCCGGGGCAGGGTCGCATAGCCCAGCTTTTCGCGCCAACGCGCAGGCAGCTCGCGCCCCTTCGCCAAACGGCGCTTGAGCAGCACCGGCGCCAGCGGCACCAACGCCCAGCTTGCAAGCCCATAGGCCGCGCGGATCGCCGCGCCGCGCCGGGTGCGGCCCTTAGCCATGATCGTTAAAGGTCTTTTGCAGCCCCGCTGACCAGAAACCGGGATCGTTGAGCGTTTGCAAAAACAATTGTGCCGCGCGCCCGCTGCCAAAGGCGGTATGCTGCGGGTAACGCTTGCCCCATTCCTGCGCCAAAAAAACGGTAATCGCCGCGCGATCTTGCGCCGGGGCCTTGAAGATCGAGGGGGCCTCGGCCCGGTTGGTTTGCCGCGTGCCGATATCGAGCGAGGGCACACCAAGGAAGGGCGCCTCGCGCACGCCTGCCGAGGAATTGCCGACCATACAGGCGGCATGTTTCATCAGTTCAGAGAAATGCGAAAACCGCATCGAGGGGATCAGCCGAAACCGGTCGCGGGGCAGCTTTTCCAATTCGGCAAAGATCGCCTCGGACCCCGGGTCGTTGTTGGGGGCGATCACCACGAACGGACGCCCGCTTTCGGCCAGCGCGCCAAACAGCCCCTGCGCCTGCGCGCCCATCGTCGCCACCTCAGAGGTCACGGGGTGAAAGGTGACGATACCGAAATCTTCAAACGGGATCTGGTAGCGATCGCGCACCGCCTCCAGCGTGACGCCCGAGGGGCCGGCGTGGAAATCCAGTTCCGGCGAGCCGATCACATGTACATTCGCATCGGGTTCGCCCAGCACCATCACGCGCCGTTTCGCCTCTTCCGACGATACAAAATGATGCGTGGACAGCTTGGTGTTGCAGTGGCGGAACATCTCATCAATCGTGCCCGACACCTCGCCGCCCTCGATATGGGCCGAGCGGATATAGTTCATCGCGCAGACCAAGGCGCAGGCCAAAGCCTCGACCCGGTCGCCATGGATCACCACCAGATCTGGGCGATGTTCGATCACGAAATCGGAAAAGCCTGCAACCGTCTTGGCCAGCACCGTATCTTGCGGATCGCCGATGCGCTGATTGAGGAATTCATGGACTGCCACGCCCTGCATGCGCCGCACCTCGATCTTTGTCAGACCGTAGAATTCAAGCATATGCATGCCGGTGACAAAGAAGGACACGTCGAACCCCGCGTCGCGCGCGGCGATGGCAAGCGGTTCGAGTTTGCCGAAATCGGCGCGGGTGCCGGTGACGAACAGGATCGATCGGGTCATGGGATGCCTGTCTCCTTGCAGCGCTTGGGCAAGCCGTCGCTCGCCTGCTGGGGCGAATGGATATATGCCCCGGCGCGTCAAGGGAAGTGGAAGAACCCTGTGGATCGCGTTGTTCTGTGCATGAAATCGGGTGCGCGCCGTTTTGCCAATGCCCTGAACTTTGTGGGCGCCGGATGTTTGGATCGCCTTGGTGAGGGGGGCAAAGCATTTAGAGAAAAGGCCAAAGCTTGCAGTTGGCCTTTTGGGGGGGCAATCAACTGGTGCGCTTCAGTGTGTAATAGCGCAGGCAACAAGTCGCCGTGCTGCCCACACTACAATACGCTTGGTTTCTCAGGACGCAGGCTGTCGGGTGAAGAGTTCGACAGTGCCTCCGAGCGGCACCTTGTCCTGTATCAGACCCTGCCGTTCCATAGAGATGCGCACAGCGTCCAATTGCTCGGCGGATACCCGTCTGGGATGCATCTCGATCACCACCGCACGTAGGCTGGAAAGATCCAAAGCCGGGATCAAATCCACCTCGCCGCCTTCGATGTCGCAAATCAGCACATCTGGTCGAAAGCGGGCGATCGCATCGTCGGGATTTTCTGCGGGCACAGAAACGGTCTTGTGGCGCGTGCTGCCCGCATGGGGCACAAGGGAGCTGACCGCGAAAACCCGTGAGACATGGAAATCACGCGTCTCGCCTGGGGTGGCATTGGGCACCAGAACGGCGTGGCGGAGTTCAACATTGGTTGCGCCGTGGCGGTCGAGAAATGTCTTGGTATCCTGCAACAGGTTGGCATTGGCCTCATAGGCCAGAATACGGCCATCTTGGCCCACAGCGCGTGATGCCAGCGCCGTCACCACACCAAGGCCGGCCCCCAGTTCGATGATCCTGTCGCCCGGACGCAGCACGCGCCAAAGTCCGTCGATCTCGGGCTTTTCATAAACGTTCGTTGCAATGCCCATGACGATTTCGGCGCTTATGCCCTCGCGGTTTAAGGGAATATCAAGGTCGGCGTAGCGCATCGTTGTCTTCAGACCAAAAAGGCGGATCGCTTTGACTTTCAGGGAAAGCCAGATCCGCCACAGTTCACGCTTAATCTTCCAAAAGGGGGGAATGCTCATCAAGTAATCTCCTCGTTCGCGTATCGGTCACTCGGTCGTCGTAAAAATAAACCGTTATTAAACTAAATTAACAAAATGTGGCGCGGCTGTCTGCGTTGCGCGCGCACTTGGGCGCTTTTGCCCGAGGGGCTGGTGTCTATGCCGCCGTTCCGCCTTCGATCGCGCGCATTTCTGCCAGAACCTCGGGCCAAGGGGGGGGGATGTCGCCCGCATCGATGGCTTTCAAAAGCTGGGTCCGCATCTTGATCTGAACTGTGCCGAAGGCCTCGCCCATAAACAGCAGCCGGCTTTTCTTCACGAAAGGGATGCCCAGAAGGTGAAACGAGGCATATGGAAAGCTTGCATAGCTGCTCCGTCGGCGGAGAACCTTTTCGATATGCGCGAGGGCGGTGTCTCGCCATTCGGCTTTGCCGGGTGCCTCGGCCAACAGGGTGTTGCGCTCAGCCTCAAATTCGGGGTCGGTATAAGCGCCATATACGAGGGTTTTGTAGATGAATGCGTCGTCTTGCGCGCGCACCGCAGCGCAGACGGTTTCGGTGTTGATCAGGCCCTGAACAGAATGACCGGCCCTTTCAAGATAGCCCGAAAAGCTGCGTTCCCCGCGATAGACGGCGTTGAATTTGATCGAAGACACACGATAGTCGGTCCAAAATCGGCCAAAGGCCTCACTGTCCAGCGCAGGGCGATTGATCAGGTAAAAATAGCTTTCCAGAAAAGCGGGGCGTGTCTTTGAAACCTTGCGGCGTTTTTGCGCGCCATGGATAACGGCGCCGACCAAGTCGCAATCGCTGGCCTCCATCCGATCGAGAAATGTCTCGTCGGGCCAGACCGGGAACCACACGCTATCATTCAGCACGATCAGCCGGTCGATCCTGACGCCGCGCTCGCGCAGCCACAGGATCCCATCGCGGTAGCCGCCGAAATCATAGCCGTAGTTCGGACGCACGATCATCTTCCACGCGCGTGAGCCCAACTGGCTAAGAGCGTCCGCCGACAGCGGCGTGTTCGAGATAACCAGCGGCGCATAGCCTTTTGCGGCCAGATGCTCGCATGTGCGCAGCACGCTTTTGCTGATCCCGCGCGGCTGGTAGATCAGCAGCAAGGCGACTTTGGGGGCCAAAGGCAGCGTGCCGTCATGCACCTTTAAAAGACGGTGGCGGTTGCGGTCATGCCGGCGCTGGATAAACGGCTCATAAATCCGACCCGCCGCTGCGTGCAGCATTTGGCGTGTGCGATCCAGCTCGCGATAGATCTTCCAAAGGGGCGGCATGGCCATTACCGATCCAGATCCTCCCACTTCAACTGGGTGTTGCGGGTAACTGCGCGGGTCAGCCGCTTGCCCACCACCTTGTCAAAGTCATAGCCCGCGATCTCGCCCGAACCGGGGCGGCGCGCCCAGATATCCGCTTCGGTGATCACATGACCCGCGGGCAGATCGGCATCGGCCACGACCGAGGCGCGGGCAAAGCGATAGACGGGCTCTTCGGCTTCGGTGCGTTGTTTGGGGTTGTTGGCGGCAATCCAGATTTCACGCGACCGGTCGATCAGCAAGCGCAATTCCGCCGGATCCATCGAATTGATGATATCGGGTCCCGCGCGGTAGCGGCTGTCGGTATAATGACGCTCAAGAATGCACGCGCCCAGCGCCACGGAAGCCAGCGCCATTTCCGGCCCGATCGAATGATCTGAAAAGCCCACTGGCACGCCGGGGAAGGCGGTTTGCAATTCAGTCACGCCCTTGAGCGAGACGATTTCGGGCGGGGAAGGGTAGAGGTTGGTGCATTCGAGCAAAGCGAAATCCACACCCGAGGCTTGCAGGATTTCGACGCTGGCGCGGATCGTTTCAATCGTCTGCATCCCGGTTGACAAGATCACCGGCTTGCCCTTGCGCGCGATATGACGAATGAGTGGCAGGTTATCCGCCTCGCCCGAGCCGATCTTGTAGCCGACGACGCCGATCTCTTCCAAAAACTCTGCCGCGGCGCGCGAAAACGGGGTCGAAAGATAAATCATCCCAAGGCTTTCGGTATAGCGCTTGAGCTCGATTTCATCGTCACGCGACAGCGCGCAGCGTGCCATCACCTCCCAGATCGAGACATCGGCATTGGGCGGAAAAATCTGCTTCGCCTCGTCGGTCATTTCGTCTTCAAGGATATGCGTCTGATGCTTGACGCATTCGCACCCCGAAGCCGCGGCGAGCCGCACCATGTCCTTGGCGACCTCAAGCGAGCCGCCATGGTTGATGCCAATCTCGGCAATCACCAGCGGCGGGTGTTCGGGGCCAATGTCGCGCGGGCCAAGTTTCATTCGTTGTCACTCCCTTGGGCGCGGCGGGCGCGCACTTGTTCAGACCCCCAGCGGTCATGCACCCAAAGCCATTGGTCGGGGGTGCTGCGCACGCGCGCCTCCAACCGGCGGGTCATTTCCTCGGTCATTTCGCGCGGCGTGGTCGCGGCGATGGGCGTTTCGAAATGCACCACATGGTGAATGCCGTCTTCGCAGCGCCGGGTAAACACCGGCAAAAGCAGCGCCCCGGTCTTGAGCGGCATTTCTGCGGCAAAGGTCGAGGTGGGCGCAGGATGGCCAAAGAAATCGACATCGGGGTATTGCGAGGCGCGCACGTCGAACAGCATCGCCCCGACCCCCCCGGCCTTCACATACCGGGTAAAGCCAATCACCCCCTGACGCCCCTGCGCGAAAGCGGGGCCGGTCAGGCTTTCCATCGTCGTCTTGTAATGTGCATTGAAATAGGGGTTCGTGGCCGGGCGATAAAGCGCCGCGACCGGGTGCCCCATATTGTGAATCGCAACGCGCAGCGTTTCGTAATTGCCGATATGGCCCGAGACGATCAACACCCCGCGCCCTTCGGCCAGTGCGGCGTTGAAATCGGCAAGGCCCGGCCCTTCGATCGTGCTTTCGCGCAGCACTTCGGCCAATTCGTCCTTGCAGTAATTCTCGATCGTGTTGCGGCCAAAGTTGATCGCAACGCGGCGCGCGATCTTGCGGGCCTCGGCGCGGGACATGTCGGGGTGGATGAAGCGCAGGTTGCGTTCAGCCTTGGTGATGAACCCCCCCAAAGGGGCCACGATATAGCCAGACGCCCAGCCAAAAAGCCGTAAACGGGTGCGATAGGGAACGCGACGCGCCAGCCAGATCAAAGCCCTGAGGAAAGCATCGCTTACCCTGTCCGAGTTCCAAGCCATTCTGTTTCGATCCTTCGCGCCAAGACCTTCGTATCCCGCAGCGCCGCAACCGATGTCAAGGCGCGGCCCGGCGCGGCGGGCCAAAGCCATGCAAAAGGCGGCGGAAAGCCCGCCGCCTGAAAATGGGTGTCCCGCAAAGCGCGGCGCAGAGGTCAGCTTTCGGGAACTTCTGCCGAGGCTTCGCGCGGTTCGCGCGGCGGGCGGCCGATCACGTCGCGCAGCGCATCAAGTTCGATGAAATTATCGGCTTGGCGGCGTAGTTCATCGGCGATCATCGGCGGTTGGCTGCGGATCGTGGAAACCACCGACACCCGAACGCCCATGCGTTGCAGCGCCTCGACCAGCGGGCGGAAATCGCCGTCACCCGAGAACAGAACTGCGTGGTCGAGCCGGGGGGCGAGCTCCATCGCATTCACAGCCAGTTCGATGTCCATATTGCCCTTCACCTTCCGGCGGCCCATGGAATCGGTGTATTCCTTGGCGGGCTTGGTCACCATGGCGTAGCCATTATAGTGCAACCAGTCGACCAGCGGGCGGATCGGGGAATATTCCTCGTTCTCCAGCAGAGCGGTGTAGTAGAAGGCTCGCACCAACTTGCCACGGCGTTCGAATTCCTGACGCAGCAGCTTGTAGTCGATATCGAACCCAAGCGCTTTCGCGGCCGCATAAAGATTCGAGCCATCGATAAAGAGCGCCAGACGTTCGTCTTTGTAAAACATCAATAAGTCCTTTCCATCGGTCCCGCGGTGGCATGTGCCGAGTGGTTGACGCGGAAAACGATATGCACAATACGCCGCAGAAACCGTCTGATAGAGCGCTTACCTAGCAAGCGCCCAACGGGGAAGGTATCTGTCTTTATGTATAGTAACACATCAGTTATAGCTTTTGGCGGCAATCTTCCTACTGTAGCAGGTCTTCCCGCGCAAAGTCTTGTGAAAGCCTTTGAATTTCTGGCGGAAGAGGGGCTTTTTCTGCGCGCCATCAGCCGGTTTTACCGCTCGCCCGCTTTCCCCGCGGGGTCCGGGCCCGATTATGTCAATGGCTGCGCGCTGATGCAGGGGCTGTTAGCGCCCGACTCACTTCTGGCCGCGCTGCATCGGGTCGAGGCCCGTCTGGGGCGGGAGCGGCAGACGCGATGGGGGGCGCGCGGGATCGACCTTGACCTGATCGCGGTGGGGGATGCGATCTTGCCCAATGCCCAGACACAGGCAGAATGGCGTGCGCTGCCGCTTGACGTGCAGATGACGCGCGCGCCCGAAGAACTTATCTTGCCGCATCCCCGGATAGCCGACCGGGCTTTTGTGCTGATTCCCTTGGCAGAGATCGCGCCCGCATGGCGCCATCCGGCCACGGGCGAGACCGTGATGCAGATGCTGGACCGGCGCGATCCGGTAGAAAAAGCTTCTATTGTGCCCTTTTATGCGCCGTTCGACGGGGTTCGCGGCTTGTCAATCTCGGAGCAAGGGACTAAGTAGGCGGTTCACACCTCCCCGTTAGACTGGAGATGCCGATGGCCCGCGTGACGGTTGAAGACTGCGTTGATAAAGTTCCGAACCGCTTCGAGCTGGTGATGCTCGCGGCTCATCGTGCACGCGAAGTGGCGTCTGGCGCCCCGATCACCATTGATCGTGACAACGACAAGAATCCGGTGGTTGCGCTGCGCGAGATTGCAGAGGAAACGCAGCTTGCCGATGATCTGCGCGAGCGGCTGATCGAAAGCAATCAGACCCAGATCGAGGTGGACGAGCCCGAAGATGATTCGATGTCGCTGCTGATGTCGGGCGAAGTGGATCGCCCGAAGTCGGACGACATGGACGAAGAGCGGATGCTCCGCGCCCTGATGGACGCGCAGGGCCGCGAATAAGGCCAAGGAGGCGAGCGCGCGCGTATGATCGACGTCGAAGACCTGATCGCGCTCGTTCGCAATTACAACCCGCGCTGTAATGCCGATATGATCCGTAAGGCATACGCCTATGGGTTGCGTATGCATGAAGGGCAGTTTCGCCATTCCGGCGAGCCCTATTTCACGCATCCGGTCGCGGTGGCCGCGATTTTGACCGAGCAGCGGCTGGATGATGCCACCATTATCACCGCGCTTTTGCATGACACAATCGAAGACACACGCTCGACCTATACCGAGGTCGAGGAGATGTTCAGCACCGAGATTGCCGAACTGGTCGATGGCGTCACCAAGCTGACCAACTTGCAACTTGCGTCCAGCGCCACGAAACAGGCGGAAAATTTCCGCAAGCTGTTCATGGCGATGTCAAAGGATTTGCGGGTGATTTTGGTCAAGCTGGCCGATCGTCTGCACAATATGCGCACGATCCGCTCCATGAAGCCCGAAAAGCAGGCCCAGAAAGCGCGCGAAACGATGGAGATTTTCGCGCCGCTTGCTGGCCGCATGGGCATGCAATGGATGCGCGAAGAGTTGGAAGACCTTGCCTTCAAGGTGCTGAACCACGAGGCGCGCACCTCTATCATTCGCCGCTTTGTCTCGTTGCAGAAGGAATCGGGCGATGTGATCTCGCAGATCACCGCCGACATCCGCCATGAATTGGAAAAGGCCGGGATCGACGCGGATGTGTTCGGCCGCGCCAAGCGCCCCTATTCGATCTGGCGTAAGATGGAGGAAAAAAGCCTCACCTTCTCGCGCCTGTCGGATATCTATGGTTTCCGTGTCATCACCCAAGACGTGGCCGATTGCTATACCGTGCTGGGGCTTATCCACCAGCGCTGGCGTTCGGTGCCGGGCCGGTTCAAGGATTACATCAGCCAACCCAAATCGAACGGCTATCGCTCGATCCACACCACTGTGTCGGGCCGCGATGGCAAGCGCGTCGAGGTGCAGATCCGCACCCGGCAAATGCACGAGGTGGCCGAGGCGGGCGTGGCCGCGCATTGGTCTTACCGTGATGGTGAACGCGCGCTGAACCCCTTTGCCGTAGACCCGGCCAAATGGCTGAAATCGCTTAATGAACGCTTTGGCGAAGGCGATCACGACGAATTCCTCGAGAATGTCAAACTCGAGATGTATTCGGACCAAGTGTTCTGCTTCACGCCCAAGGGCGACGTGATCAAATTGCCCAAGGGCGCCACGCCGATTGACTTTGCCTATGCGATCCATACCCGGATCGGCAATTCTTGCGTGGGCGCCAAGGTCGATGGCATTCGCGTACCGCTTTGGACCCGGTTGAAAAACGGCCAGTCGGTCGAGGTAATCACCGCCGCCGGTCAGCGCCCGCAGCCCACTTGGCTTGATATTGTGGCCACGGGCCGTGCCAAGGCCTCGATCCGCAAGAGCTTGCGCGAAGAAGACCGAACCCGGTTTGTGAAGCTGGGCGCCGAACTTGCGCGGGTGGCCTTTGAACATGTGGGGCGCAAAGTGTCGGACAAGGCGCTGCGCACCGCCGCCAAGGCGCTGAGCCTGCCCGATGAGACAGAGCTTCTGGCCCGGCTCGGCTCTGCCGAGATCACCGCGCGCGAAGTGCTGGAAACGCTTTACCCCGACCTTGCGCAGCGTGGCCCGGCCACGATTGAGCCGAGCCGCGCGGTGATTGGGCTTGGCGCGGATCAGCATTTCCGCCGCGCGGCCTGCTGTCAGCCGCTGCCGGGCGAGCGGATCGTCGGCATCACCTATCGGGGGCAGGGTGTGGTGATCCACGCCATCGATTGCCCTGCATTGGAAGAAGTGGAAGATCAGCCCGCGCGCTGGGTCGATCTGCATTGGCAGGATGGCGAACACCCGCCTGCTTATTCCGTCTCGCTCAAGATCACGATCTCGAATGATGCCGGGGTTCTTGGCCATATATGCACGTTGATTGGGGCACAAAAGGCCAATATCTCGGATCTGAATTTCATCGATCGCAAACCGGACTTTTACTCCGTTGTGATAGAGGTCGAATTACGCGATGCCGAACACCTGCACCGGCTGCTGACTGCGCTAGAGGCGGAGTCGGACGTGGCGCAGGTGGAACGCTGGCGGGATCTTGCGCGCAAGCCCTAAGCGGGGCGGAAGGGAAGACGTGGTTTTCAAACGGCGAAACAAGCGCAGCTGGCAGGCGGTGCTGCGGGATTCGCTTTGGCCGCGCGGCGGTTGGGCGCGGGCCTTTACCTATATCCGCCACCGGCTGAACCGTTTGCCCGATCCGCCGCATCGGATCGCCCGTGGCATCTTCATCGGCATCTTCGTTTCTTTCACCCCGCTGTTCGGGATTCACCTGATTGTGGCGGCGGTGCTGGCCAAATTGGTCAGGGGCAATGTTCTGGCCTCTTTGTTTGCGACGGTGATCGGCAACCCGCTGACTTTCCCGTTGATTGCGCTAAGCGCGATCAAGCTGGGGCATTGGATGATGTGGGAAAGCTATGACCCGGCCCATGCCGAGGGGTTGCTCGATATCTTCGCGCAGGCCTTTGTCGATACCCGCCATAATCTGATTGCCATTTTCACCGATGAGCCGACCCATTGGCGCGGCATGTCGGAATTCTTCCATGACATCTTCTTGCCCTATCTGTTGGGCGGGTTGGTGATGGGCACGATTGCCGGCTTGATCGGCTATTACATCGCATTGCCGCTGGTCACCGCCTATCAGCATGCGCGCAAGTTGCGGCTGAAGGCACGGCTGGCCAAGCTCAAGGCCAAGCTGCCGCAACGCAAGCCCGTCGAAGAAGACCCGATCGAAGGGGCGCCTGAGGGCGCATTGGTGCCGCCAGAGCGGGCGGATGCCGAAAAACTGGCCGAAAACAGCCCTGAAACCGATCACGAACCCGGGCGCGGATAAGCGGGTCTCTTCCCTCTGTCGATGGCATTGGGCATAGTGGCGCCAACTACCCCCCGGAGGTTCCCATGACCCGCTCGATCCGCCTTGGCGTCAACATCGATCACGTGGCCACGCTGCGCAATGCGCGGGGGTCGGCCTATCCCAGCCCGCTGCGCGCCGCGCTTTTGGCGCAAGAAGCGGGTGCTGACGGGATCACCGCGCATCTGCGCGAAGATCGCCGCCATATTCGCGATGCCGATATGGCGGAGTTGAAGGCCAATCTGTCCATCCCGCTGAATTTCGAAATGGCCGCGACGGACGAGATGGGCAAGATCGCGGTCGCTACCAAACCCCATGCCGTCTGCCTTGTGCCCGAAAAGCGGCAAGAACGCACGACCGAGGGCGGGCTGGATGTGATCAAGGATCAGGCCCGGCTCACCGCCTTTATCGCGCCTTTGCGGCAAGCAGGGGCGCGGGTGTCGATGTTCATTGCCCCCGATCCGCGCCAGATCGAAGCTTCGGCCGCGATTGGGGCCGCGGTGGTGGAGTTGCACACCGGCCATTATTGCGATCTGCATTACGCGGGCAAATTTGCCGAACGCGATGCCGAGCTTGAGGCTTTGCGCAAGGGCGCGGCGCTTGCCGCCCGCCTTGGGCTAGAGGTGCATGCGGGCCATGGGCTGACCTATGAAACTGTCACCCCAATTGCCGAAATTCCCGAGATCGCCGAGCTTAACATCGGGCATTTCCTGATCGCGGAATCCGTCTTTATCGGGCTTGGTCCGGCGATAGCAGAAATGCGGCGACTGATGGACGCAGCCCGGGCGTGAGCGGCGCATGATCCTCGGCATTGGCACCGATTTGGCGAATATCGAACGGATCGCCGGAACACTTGCGCGGTTCGGGGACAGGTTTCGTAACCGTGTCTTCACGCCCACCGAGATCGCCAAGGCGGAACGTCGCGCGGACACGCCGGGCACCTATGCCAAGCGTTGGGCCGCGAAAGAGGCCTGTTCCAAGGCCTTGGGGACCGGCCTGCGCATGGGAATCGCGTGGAAGGATATGGCGGTCACGAACCTGCCCACTGGGCAGCCGGTGATGCAATTGACCGGCTGGGCGGCAGAACGGCTGGCGGCGATGACACCGCCGGGCCATGAGGCGATCGTGCATGTCACGCTGACCGATGATCACCCATGGGCACAGGCCTTTGTGGTGATTGAAGCCCGCCCCCTTCCTTGACTTGGCCCCCGCATCGGGCCAAGGAAGGCAAGGTTTTCACAAGAGGCAGAGCAGCATGGCCAGCAAATCCGAAGGCGGCATCGGCGAAACCATCCGCACCCTGTTCTGGGCGCTCGTTATTGCCGGCATTTTCCGCACGCTTTTCTTTCAGCCGTTCTGGATTCCTTCGGGCTCGATGAAGGACACGTTGCTGATTGGCGATTTCTTGTTCGTCAACAAGATGGCCTATGGCTATTCGCGCTATTCCTGCCCCTTTGCCGGGCCCGATTTCTCGCCCTGCCCGATTGAGGGGCGGCTCTTTGCGGCGGAGCCCGAGCGCGGCGATGTTGTGGTGTTTCGTCATCCCACCAAGAATGTTGATTTCATCAAGCGTCTGATCGGTCTGCCGGGCGACAAGATCCAGATGATCAAGGGCGTGTTGCATATCAACGGTGCCCCAGTGAAGCTGCAAAACGCCGGGCAGTTCGTGGAAACCTATGAACCGCAAGGCCCGCAAAAAGGCCGCCCGCGCTGCGCCAATGACCCGGTGGGCGAAGGTGCCGATTGCATCAAGCCGCGTCAGATCGAAACGCTGCCCAATGGCGTCAGCCATGACATCCTCAATATCGTGACCGACGGTCGCGCCGATGATACCCCGGTCTTTACGGTGCCCGAGGGCAAGTATTTCTTTATGGGCGACAACCGCGACAATTCCGAAGACAGCCGCTTCCCGCAAAGCATCGGCGGCGTCGGTTTCGTGCCTGCCGACTACCTGATCGGACGTGCGGATCGGGTGATGTTCTCGTCGGCGGGCCGGTCGCTGTTCTATTTCTGGACCTGGCGTTCGGATCGCTTCTTCAAGGCGGTGGAATGAAAGTCTCGGCGGATCTCGCCGCGTTCATGACGCGGCTCGGTCATACATTTGAGAAGCCCGAAATTCTGGTGCGCGCGCTCACCCATTCTTCGCTGGGCTCAGCCACGCGGCCCGATAACCAGCGGCTGGAATTTCTGGGCGACCGGGTCTTGGGGCTTTCGATGGCGGAGGCGCTGTTTCGCGCCGATCGCGCCGCTTCGGAAGGCCAACTGGCGCCGCGCTTCAACGCGCTGGTGCGCAAAGAAACCTGCGCCGCGGTGGCGCGCGAGATCGACCTTGGCGCGGTGCTGAAATTGGGCCGGTCCGAAATGATGTCGGGCGGGCGGCGCAAAGAAGCGCTTTTGGGCGATGCGATGGAGGCGGTAATTGCCGCCGTCTATCTGGATGCGGGGTTCGAGGTCGCCAAAGCGCTGGTGCTGCGCTTGTGGGGCAAGCGTATCGACAGGGTCGAACAAGATGCCCGTGACCCGAAAACCGCGCTTCAGGAATGGGCGCAAGCGCGCGGCATGAGCCCGCCGCGCTATGAAACCATGGGCCGTGACGGCCCCGACCACGCGCCAAAGTTCCGCATCGCCGTGAAGCTCGACTCGGGCGATAGCGAAGAGGCAGTGGCCGGCTCCAAACGCCAAGCCGAACAAGCCGCCGCCAAGGCGCTTTTGGCGCGGTTGGAACAGGGCTGACCGGTTAACTTGGCGGCATACGTCCACGCTGTCGTGCCGCCGCCCGCCACAGCTTCTTGCGTGCGTCTGGCACTTCCAAGCTGCGATATTTACCGCCTGAGAACTTTGACCAGTCGAGCGCATAGCCTGCCTTCACCATCTCGGCAGAGAGATCGCGCCCATCTTCAAGATAACAGGTCGCCACCACGCGCTCATGGCTGGTATCTCCCGTCAACTCCGCACGAATAACCTGATCCTTGCACAGGGCGTGAAGCACCCATTTGGATTTCTTTCCATAGGGATGATCCATCTCTGGGGCATCAATTCCCGCCAGACGGATGCGGGTCTTATTGATGATGATCGTATCGCCATCGACAACCCAGCATTTCCCTAAAAGAATCCGAGGCGCAACCTCGACACAGATTTCCGTCGGTTGCAACGACACCGCCGCAACCGAGGAACTGGTCCGTCTCACGTCCACGACCGGCACCCGTTGCGAGGGTGTTTTGCGCTTGGGTTTCTGCGAACCAATCAATATTCGGATAAGCCGACGCACCAATCTCATGAAAATCCCTTTTTACAAAATTCGGTTCCCGCTAGCCTTGCGGGAGGGAATGGACTATTCCGCAGCAAACTTCAGGAGTCCAGATGACCGAAACCACCCGCGCGGGCTTTGTGGCCCTGATCGGCGAACCCAATGCCGGTAAATCGACGCTGCTCAATCAGATGGTCGGCGCCAAGGTCTCGATCGTCACCCATAAGGTGCAAACCACGCGCGCCCGTATTCGCGGGGTTTGCATGGCGGGCCAAAGCCAGATCGTCTTTGTCGATACCCCCGGCATCTTCCGCCCGCGCCGCCGCCTTGACCGGGCGATGGTCACTGCCGCTTGGGGTGGCGCCGCCGATGCCGATATTGTGGTGCTGCTCATCGAGGCGCATCGCGGCCTGACCGATGGGGTGATGGCGATTTTGGAAGCGCTGAAATCGCGCGAGGGGACGCAGCCCGTCGCGCTTGCCATCAACAAGATCGACAAGGTGAAAGCCGAGCGGCTTTTGGAACTGGCCGAGAAAGCCAATGCCGAATTCCCCTTTGTGCGGACCTTCATGATCTCGGCCGAAAAGGGCTATGGCGTTGACGATCTGCGCGGCTGGCTGGCCGAAGAAGTCCCCGTTGGCCCGTGGTATTACCCCGAAGACCAGATCGCCGATCTGCCGATGCGGATGATCGCCGCCGAGGTCACGCGCGAAAAGCTGACCCTTCGTCTGCATGAAGAACTGCCCTATCAATTGACCGTCGAGACGGAAAACTGGGAAGAACGCCCCGATGGCTCCGCCCGGATCGACCAAGTGATCTATGTCAGCCGCGATGGGCACAAGGGCATTGTGCTGGGCAAGGGTGGCGAGACGATCAAGGGCATCTCCACCGCCGCGCGCCACGATCTGGCCGATTTCATGGGCCGCCCGGTGCACTTGTTCTTGCAGGTGAAGGTGCGCGAGAACTGGCAAGATGAAGCTGAGCGCTATTCGGAAATGGGGCTCGACTTCAAGGACGGCAACTGACCATGCCGCCCCGTTTGCGCGCCGAACTTTGGGTGCGGGCCTATCTCAAACGGTTGGAGCTGAACAATATCCCCGCCTATATCGCCGCCAAGGGGCAACCCGATAGCGGCGCGGTGATGGTGAAATGCGCCACGCTGGATGGTCAAGCCAAACTTTACACCCGCCGCTTTGACCTGATGACCGATAGCGAGGCTTGGACTGTGTTGACCGAAGGCCCCGAGCGTGATGTGGATGAAAGCATCCGCAAGCAGCGCAGCTTTGACCCCGATCTTTGGGTCGTGGAGCTAGAGGCCCGGCATGGCCGCACGCTTTTGGATGAAGACGGTCTGAAAGACTGACTTTCCCCTTCGACTTTGTCCAAATATCCTCGGGGGGTTCCGGGGGGCAGACAGCCCCCCGCCTTTGGCGAAACAGATGGACTGGCAAGACCAAGGCACGATCCTTTCGACCCGCCTGCATGGCGAAAGCTCGGCGATTGTCGAGGTGTTTACGGCCATGCATGGCCGCCACCTTGGGGTGGTGCGCGGCGGGGCGTCGCGTAAGATGGCGGCGACCTTGATGCCCGGCAGCCATGTCGCACTGACTTGGCGCGCGCGGCTCGAAGATCATTTGGGCAGCTTCACGGTTGAGCCTTTGGCCTCGCGCGCGGGAGCACTGTCAGACCGCTTGGCGCTGATGGGTCTCAATTCGGTTTGCGCGCTTTTGTCTTTTGTGCTGGCCGAACGCGACCCGCACCCCCGACTCTATGCAGCGACAGAGCCGCTTTTTACTGTGATCGGACAAGCGGCAGAAGGGTGGGTGGTGGATTACCTGCACTGGGAATTGGCGCTGCTCGATGACCTTGGCACCGGGCTTGACCTGAGCCGTTGCGCGGTCACCGGCACGCGCGAGGATCTGGCTTATGTCTCGCCGCGCTCGGGCCGGGCGGTCAGCCGTGCAGGCGCGGGCGATTGGGCCCCGCGCCTGTTGCCTTTGCCGCTGTGCCTTTTGGGCCAAGGCCCGGCCACTTGGGGGGAGATTGGCGAGGGCCTCACCCTCACCGGCCATTTTCTGACCCGCTTTGCCGAAGACCACGCCCGCAAGCAACTGCCCGAGGCGCGGCGGCGGTTGATCGAAGCCATCACCCGTCAGGGCTGAAGGCGGTCATCCAGCACCAGTTGCATCAGCGCCAAATCAAGCCAACGCCCGAACTTTTTGCCCACGTGGCGCATCACGCCCACTTCGGCAAAGCCCAACCGCGCATGTAGGCGGATTGAACCTGTGTTCGCCGCATCAATCGCCGCGACCATAACGTGAAAGCCCTCCGCCCGCGCGCGGGCAATCAGCGCTTCCATCAACTGCGCGCCCTTGCCGCCAGAGCGATGATCGGGGTGGACATAGACCGAATGTTCGACCGTCAACCGATAGCCATCATGCGGGCGAAACGGGCCAAAGCTGGCATAACCCAAGGCTTGATCGCCTTCGTCCCACACCAGCACCGGAAAGCCTGCCGCTTGGCGCTCTGCGATCCAGGCGCGGCGGTTTTCGGCATCCACCACAATCTCGTTCCAGATCGCGGTCGAGTTTTGCACGGCGTCATTGTAGATCGTGCAGATCGCTTCGGCATCCTCAGGGCGGGCATCACGGATCATGGCGGTCTCCTTTCCCGCCAGATTGCGCGAAACCTTTGGATACGCAATAAAAAACGGGGCCCGAAAGGCCCCGCTTGATGCAATGTGGACCGGCTCAGCCGAGCAGGCGACGTGCGATCACTTGCGCCTGAATTTCAGCCGCACCCTCGAAGATGTTCAGGATGCGGGCGTCACACAGAATACGCGAAATGGCATATTCCAGCGCAAAGCCGTTGCCGCCGTGAATTTGCAATGCGTTGTCCGAAGCCGCCCAAGCCACGCGTGCGCCGAGCAGTTTCGCCATGCCGGCTTCCACGTCGCAGCGGTGGCCGTGGTCTTTTTCCCAAGCCGAGAAATAGGTCAACTGCCGGGCGATCATGATTTCGACCGCCATCATCGCCAGCTTGCTGCCCACGCGCGGGAATTCGATCAGCGATTTGCCGAATTGCTTGCGGTCGATCGCATATTGCATGCCGATCTCACAGGCCGCTTGCGCCACACCCACGGCGCGCGCCGCGGTTTGAATGCGCGCCGATTCAAAGGTCTCCATCAGCTGTTTGAAGCCTTTGCCGGTCTCGCCGCCCAGAAGGTTTTCGCCCTTCACGCGGAAGCCGTCAAAGCCCAGCTCGTATTCCTTCATGCCGCGATAGCCCAAAACCTCGATTTCGCCACCGGTCATGCCGGGCGTCGGGAAGGGGTTGTCGTCGGTGCCCGGGGTCTTCTCGGCCAAGAACATCGACAGGCCACGCCAATCGGTGGTGTCGGGTTCGGTGCGGGCCAAAAGCGTCATCACATGGGTGCGCTGGGCATGGGTGATCCAGGTTTTGTTGCCGGTCACCACCCAATCATCGCCGTCCTTCACCGCGCGGGTGCGCAGGCTGCCAAGGTCCGAGCCGGTGTTCGGCTCGGTGAAAACAGCGGTCGACAGAATTTCGCCCGAAGCGAGCCCCGGTAGCCATTTTTGCTTTTGCTCCTCGGTGCCGCCGCAGATGATAAGCTCGGCCGCGATTTCCGAACGCGTGCCAAGCGAGCCAACACCGATGTAACCGCGCGACAGTTCCTCGGTCACCACGACCATCGAAGCTTTGGATAGGCCTAGCCCGCCATATTCCTCGGGGATCGTCAGGCCAAAGACGCCCAGTTCCGCCAGTTCCTCGATGATTTCCATCGGGATCAGTTCGTCCTTGAGGTGCCATTCATGCGCGTTCGGGATCACCCGTTCCTCGGCATAGCGGTGGAATTGATCGCGGATCATTTCCAGTTCTTCATCCAAGCCAGAGGTACCAAAGAGCGCGCGGCCATGGTTGTCTTGCATCCGGGCCACCAGCGCCATGCGGGCGGCATTGGTGTTGCCCTCGGTCATCAGCTTGCGCGCCGCCTCGGACGGTTCCCATGACACGCCCAAGTCGGTCAAACGCGCGGCCTCGCCTTGGCTCATCGGGATGCCGCCGGCGATCTGGTTGAGGTATTCGCCAAAGCCGATCTGCAAGATCAACTGTTCCATCTCGCCGAATTGCCCCGCTTCGGCCACGCGGCCCGCCCAGCCGCGCAGTTGGATCAGCGACTGGTTATAGGTGGCGAGCCACGCCAGCGCATGGGCGGCATATTGATCCGCTTCCAACGCGGCATTGGACACTTTGCCTTCGCGGCTGACCTTGGTTTTCAGGCCCTCGGTGGCCTGTGCGGTCAGCGTTGCGATCTCGGGCAGGGTCGCTTCGGTCAGCGCAAGCAGGTCGGCAAGAAGGATCGTCTCGGTCATGTCAGCCCCATCTGCGCCGGGATTCGGCGCGGTTGTTTTGCGGTTCCAGAGTGCTTAGGCATTTTGCAGGTGCAGCGCAATAAAAATTCGCGCGAAGCCTAATCAAAGACCGAATGTGTCGTGCGCGATTTTTCCTGGGCGGGGATCGGGCCGCGACGGTGGCGGCGCTCTGCCGCTCGTGCTCCGCCTTACATGGGCATACCTCAACACCGCAGCCGCGCCGTTGCGCCCGCGCGCGGGCAGGGCTAAGGCTGGGACAAGACAGGAGCCTGCCATGACCACCGATCCGATTGCCTTGACCGCGGATTTGATCCGTTGCCCCTCTGTTACCCCCGCCGAAGGGGGCGCGCTTGTGCTGCTGGAGCGGCTTTTGTCCAAGGCAGGCTTTACCTGCACGCGGGTGGATCGCAACGGCGTGCCCAATCTGTTTGCCCGTTGGGGCGCGCAGGGCGGCAAAACCTTTGGTTTCAACGGACACACCGATGTGGTGCCGGTGGGGGATGCGGGCGCTTGGACGCATGACCCCTTTAGCGGCAAGATTATCGATGGCGTGCTGTGGGGGCGCGGTGCAACCGATATGAAGTCGGGTGTGGCCGCGTTTGCGGCGGCGGCCGTTGATTTCGTGCGGGACACCCCTCCCGAAGGGGCGATCGTGCTGGCGATCACCGGCGATGAAGAGGGCCCGGGCCGCGACGGCACGCGCGCGCTGCTCGATTGGATGGCGGCGCAGGGCGAGGCGATGTCGGTCTGTCTTGTGGGCGAGCCCACCTGCCCCGATGTGCTGGGCCAGATGATGAAGATCGGGCGCCGGGGTTCGATGACCTTCTATATTGAGGTGGAGGGCGTGCAGGGCCATTCGGCCTATCCGCATCGCGCCAAAAACCCGCTGCATGCGCTGGTCGACCTTCTGGGGCAGATGACGGCGCAACCCTTGGATGAGGGCACGGATCATTTCGATCCGTCGACCTTGCAGGTCACGACCATCGATTGCGGAAACCCGGCCAATAATGTGATCCCGGCCAAGGCGCGGGCCACCGTGAATATTCGCTTCAACGATGCGCATTCCTCGGCCACGCTGGAAGCTTGGGCCAAGGGGCTAATTGCCGGGGTCGAGGCCGCGACGGGCGTGCGCGTGGCACTGCGCACCGAGGTGTCGGGCGAAAGTTTCCTGACGCCGCCGGGCGATTTCGTGGCGCTTGTGGCGCGCGCGGTCGCGGCGGAAACCGGGGTCACTCCCGAGTTGTCCACCTCGGGGGGCACCTCGGATGCGCGTTTCGTCAAAGACCATTGCCCGGTGCTGGAATTCGGTCTGGTCGGCAAGACGATGCACCAAGTGGATGAGCGGATCGAGGTGGCGCAGATCACCGCGCTTAAACGCATCTACACCCGCATCTTGCGGGACTATTTCGCATGAAGATCTTCGAGGCCCCGGACCTGACGGCACCGCATGCGCTACGCCGCGCCGTCTTTATCGAAGAGCAGGGTATTGCCGAGGCGGAGGAATGGGATGATCTGGACGGGGCAGCGATCCACCTTCTGGCGCTGGACGGTGATACGCCCTTGGGCACAGCGCGTCTTTTCTTAACGGGCGATTTGGGCAAGATCGGCCGCGTTTGCGTGGCCGCCCCGGCGCGCGGCACGGGGCTTGGAAAGGCGCTGATCTTGGCGGGATGTGAGCGGCTGCGCGCCTTGGGCTGCACCCGCGTGCAATTGGGCGCACAGATGCACGCGCTGTGCTTTTACGAAAGGCTGGGCTTCGTTGCCTTCGGTCCGGTCTATGACGATGCGGGGATCCCGCATCGCGATATGGAGCGGGTGCTGGTTTAGTTGCGCAAGGCCAGCGTTTCGGCGCGCAAATCGGCCAAGAATTGGCGCGGGTTCTTGAGCGCGGGGGCGATCTCTTGGGCGGATTTGGCCGGGCCGATCACCGGGCTTTGCTTTTTGTTCAGCGCGCGGCGGATTTCATAAAGCAGCAGCCCTTGGCGCAGGGTCGGGCTCAGCTTGTTGGCGATCTGGTAAATCCGCGAATTTTTGCCCGGGAAATAGATCGGCAAGACCGATGCGCCCGACCGCGCGAGCATCTTGGCGGTGAAGGGGTTCCATTCACCCTCGATTGCCGGGCCGAAGAAGGTTTTTGAATGCGCCACGGCCCCCGCCGGAAACAGCACGATCACTCCGCCCGCCTTCAGCGTTGCCATGCATTCGGCGCGCATTTTCAGGCTGTCTTCCTGCGCATTGGGTTCATGCGGGAAAGGCACCGGCAGCATGAATTCGGCAATCTCTGGAATGCCGGTCAAAAGCGAGCGCGTCAGGATTTTGTAATCGGTGCGCACCTGTCCGATCAGATAGGCCAGCACCATGCCATCCACCAGACCATGCGGGTGGTTCGCCACCACCACCAACGGGCCGGTTTTCGGAATGCGCGCGACCTGTTCGGCAGGGGTGGTGACCTCAATCCCCATGATGTCGAGCGCCTGCGGCCAGAACGGCTGCCCAAAGGGCGCGCCCCGGCGTTCAAACTTGCGGATCAGGCTGAGCAATTTGAGCTTGGCCGTGGCCCATTCGATCGCGCGGATCGTGCCGGCTTTCCACGGGTTGGTGAAGGTGCCGGCATAGGACAGTCGCCCCTTGTCATAGGGCTTCTGTTCCACTTGCTCTACGCTTACGCGCCCATCTGCATTCACACCGAACCCCTTTGCCTTGCGGCTTACATGTCTTCGCCGAAGCGGTCGGCCACCAAAGCATCCAGCGCTTCGGCCAGTTCTTCGGCTTGGGCGCCGAAGGTGGTGACCTCGATCGAGGTACCGCGCGCGGCGGCCAGCATCAACAGCCCCATGATCGAATCGCCCGAGACTTTCATGCCGTCCTTCTCAACCTCGGCACGGGCGTCGTGATCCTCGACCACTTCGACGAATTTGGCCGAGGCCCGCGCGTGTAGGCCCTTTTCATTGACGATCTTCAAAACTCTTGAGACGCTCACTTGCCCGCGACTCCGCCCGTCGAATAGCAGTTGATATATTTCCGCCCGGCATCGAGCGAGGCTTCCACCGCCGCATGCACGCCAAGGCTGCGCGATTTGGCCAGTTTGATCAGAAGCGGCAGGTTTGCGCCGTAAATGATTTCGCGCCCGCCAGCTTCGCAGGCCATCAGGCTGAGGTTGGAGGGGGAGCCGCCAAACATATCGGTGACCACCACCACGCCTTGTCCGGCGTCGACCGCATCGGCGGCGGCGCGGATTTCGGCCTGTTTGGCGCCCCGGTCATGGTCGTCTTCAATGGTGATGGCGCGGATCCCCTCTTGCGGGCCGACAACATGTTCGACCGCCGCGAGGTATTCCCGCGCCAGCCCGCCATGTGCCACGATCACGATCCCGATCACGCGCCTTTTGCCCCTTTCCCTGCGGGCAGCGTCTGCGCCCGTCGCTCCAGTTCCCTGTGCCGTTTAGACACTTGCCAGCCAGCCTGTGCAAGGGCCTTGGAGACGGCTTCGGTCATCACAACGGATCGGTGTTGCCCGCCGGTGCACCCAAAGCCAACCGCAAGATGAGCCTTGCCTTCGTCGATATGCGCCGGAAGTTGAAACAGCAGCAACCCGCACACCCGCGACAGGAAGTCTGCAAACCGAGGATCACCCGCAACATGGGCGGCCACCGCCGGGTCCAGCCCGGTCAGCGGGCGCAGGTCGGGCACCCAATGCGGATTGGTCAAGAACCGGCAGTCGAACATCATATCGAGCCCGCGCGGCGTGCCCCGTTTGTAGCTGAAACTATGAATCGAAATCGCAAGCCGCGCGATTTCGCCCATATCGAACCAGCGCGCCACCTCGGCGCGCAGGTCATGCGGGCTCATGGCCGAGGTGTCCAGCAAGACATCGGCGCGCATCCGGATCGGCGCCAAAAGGTCCAGTTCCTGTTCGATCCCGGCTACGGGCTGGGCCTCGGGCAAAAGCGGATGGCGGCGCCGGGTTTCGGAATAGCGCCGGATCAGGGCCTCGGCAGAGGCATCAAGATACAGCACCTCAAGCCGTAGTCCGGGCGCGCGGGTGATCCGGTCGATCAGTTCAATCAGGGCCGCGGCGGAAAAATCCCGGTTACCGACATCGATGCCCAATGCCATCGGGCGGGGCAGGGGGCCATCAAGCAGACGGGGCACAAGGCTTAGCGGCAGATTGTTGATCGCTTCATAGCCAAGGTCTTCCAGCGCAGCGATGGCGGTGGTGCGCCCGGCCCCCGACGGGCCGGTGACCAACACCAGCCGCGTGGTTCCATCTGCTTGCGCGTCGGCCGGTTTTGCGGCGGCCTTGTTCACATCGCTCTCCCGGCCCTTAGCCATTGCCAGATCACCGCTTCAAGATGACCATGTTGCAAGCGCAGCACAAGAGGCAGGGTGACGCCGCACAGGGCAATCTCGCGTGAGGGCGGCAGGCGATCTGTCTCATCTTGGCCCATGTCGATGGCCAGCACGATCCGCGCGGCGGGCAGGGGATCGGCACGTAACAGCCCCGCGCCCCGCGCCTCGATCAACCCGGCGATCCGGGACGGGCCGCGCGCGACAAGCTTTCCGGCCTCCGAAGACAGCGCCACGCGATCATCGGCCACCAGATGCGCGCCCAAGGCCATCAGCCGCAATGCAAGGCTTGATTTGCCGCTGCCGGAGGGGCCAAGGATCAAAACGCCGGTCTCGGCATCGCGCGCAACGGCGGTCGCATGGATCGTTGCGGCCCCCACGTCCAAGGCGCTTACACCGGCAATCCGACCACGAAGCGCGCGCCCAGCGGTTCGGAGGTGATATCGGCATCGGTCGGGCGGATGTTTTCGGCCCAGATCACGCCGCCATGCGCCTCGACAATCTGTTTGGAAATGGCCAGCCCAAGGCCCGAATGATCCCCAAACTGGCCTTCGGGACGCTGCGAGTAAAACCGCTTGAACACTTTGGTCAGCGCCTCTTCGGGAATGCCGGGGCCTGTATCCTCGACCACGACCAGCACGCGGTTTTCGCGTTTGCGCGCCCAGACCCGCACGGCATCACCATCGTCGCAAAAGCTGATCGCATTGGTGATCAGGTTGACGAACACCTGCGCCAGCCGCGCTTCAAGCCCGGTGATGAAAATCGGCTCGTCGGGCAAGTCGGTTATGAATTCCACCCCCCTGTCGGCCGCCTGTGCGCCCAGATATTCACCGATGTTATTGACCATTTTGAGCAGGTCAAAGCGTTCTTCTTCTTCCTTCACCAGCTCGCTATCAAGCCGCGAGGCATTGGAAATATCGCTTACCAGCCGGTCGAGCCGTTTCACGTCGTGGTCAATCACATTCAAAAGCTGGATGCGCTGCTCGTCGCGTTTGACGACATGGAGCGAGGCTACGGCAGAGCGCAGACTGGCCAGCGGGTTCTTGATTTCGTGCGCCACATCGGCGGCGAATTGTTCATTCGCATCGATCCGGTCGTAAAGCGCGGCAACCATGCCGCGCAGCGCGCCCGAAAGGCGGCCAATTTCATCGGGCCGCGCGGTCAGATCCGGGATCCGCACCCGGCCCGGCGACATTTTGCGCGAATTGCGGTCGCGCCCGATCTCGGCGGCGGCGGCAAGGTCGGAGAGCGGATTGGCGATGGTCGAGGCCAGAACGAGGCTGAGCCCGATCGACACGATGATCGCGATCACGAACATCTGCAGCACCTGTTCGCGCTCCACCCGCACAAGCTGGTCAATCTCGCCCGCGGCAGAGGTCATGGCGATCGTGCCGACCATGTTGCCGTTTTGGTAAAGTCCTGTCGCGACCGAAAAGATCGTCGCGCCCGAGGCGTCGCGATCGGTTGTCATCACGGTTCTATCCGCGCTCACCTCCTGTGCCAGCGATTCGGCAATGGCGCGGGTATCAAGCCTCTGGGCTTCGTCATCATCGCGGCGCACGAATGCCGCGACCCATTCCCAGCCCCGGTTCAGCAGATCGGTGATCACGGTGGAGCGGGTGTCGATGCCAAGCCCCTCCACGTCTTCGCGCGGAGCGGTGCCGATCGCGGCGGAATCAGCAATCAGGTTGCCCGCCCCGTCAAAGACATAGATCGTTGCGCCCTCGGGCAGTTCGATCCCGCGCATTGCGGCGATCACATCGATCCCGTCACCGGCGGCTAGGTTCACCGGCGCGGCGGTGGGCATATGCGCCTCGAACACATCGGCGACCAGTTCCGCTTCGCTGACGATCGCGCTTTCGCGTTGAAACACCAGGCTGTCGCGAAAGGGGTTGAGATACAGCACCCCGGCCACCATCACCACCATCGCCAGAAGGTTGAAAGTGATGATCTTGCGTGCCAGCGGCGAATGGTTCAGCGCGATGAAGCCGCGCCGTTTGCGGCCTTTGGCAAGGTCAGCATCGATCGCGCTTGACGGCCCGACCCAATCCTCTCCGAGGACCACATCCGTTTCGGATTTCGCAGGGCGTCGCATCTGAGACCGTCCAAACCCTATGCGCTGGGCCAGAGTCATTCTTCGTTGTAACGATAGCCGATGCCATACAGCGTTTCGATAGCGGAAAAATCGTCATCGGCGGCGCGCATCTTTTTGCGCAACCGTTTGATGTGGCTATCGATGGTGCGATCGTCGACATAGACCTGATCGTCATAGGCGACATCCATCAACTGATCGCGGCTTTTGACAAAGCCGGGGCGCTGGGCCAGCGCTTGTAAAAGCAGGAATTCGGTCACGGTCAGCGTGACTTCCTTGCCCTTCCAGGTCACCGAATGGCGCAACGGGTCCATCGTCAAAGACCCGCGGACAATCACCTTGGTTTCCTCGGTGGTGGGAACCTCGCCGGTAGAAATGGCTTCCTGGCGGCGCAAAAGCGCCCGGATGCGTTCGACCAAAAGACGCTGGCTGAAGGGTTTCTTGACGTAGTCATCGGCGCCCATGCGCAGGCCAAGAACCTCGTCGATTTCGTCATCCTTGGAGGTCAGGAAAATCACCGGGATGGAGGTTTTCTGGCGCAGCCGTTGCAGCAATTCCATCCCATCCATCCGTGGCATCTTGATGTCGAGCACGGCCATGTCCGGCAGGCGCTTGTTGAACGCGTCAAGGGCAGCTTGCCCGTCGTTATAGGTCTCGACCTCGTAGCCCTCGGCCTCCAGCGTCATCGAAACGGAGGTCAAAATATTCCGGTCATCATCGACCAGTGCGATCCGCGACATGTCCTGCACCCTCATAGCGTCGTTGTTATTTTATAATTACCTATCATTGTCTCTTTTCCACCGCACGGAATCAACTCCGATGTGCGAATCGGGGGCTTCGACGGAATCAGTTCAGGCGAAAAAAGCGAAGGTTTGACTAATTTGTCTCACCTTGGAGAGCTGGTGGCGCTAACTCTTTTATGTTTGCGCTACCTGCGACAAAGGCTTCTGTTCTTTTGCGAAGGCAGCGTGCTATAGCGCGACCATCCGCAATATTCTTGCGCGGATCGGCATCCCTGCGAAACGGATGCCGGGAGGAATCACTGCGCCGCAGCACATTGCGGCAACGGGAGCGAAACATGACCATCGGACGCGTGAACCCAGCCAAGCGCTTGGAAGATCAGGGCATTACTGGTCTCGGCAATGTCTATTACAACCTGCTGGAGCCCGCGCTGATCGAAGAAGCGCTCAAGCGGGGCGAAGGCACTTTGGGGAAGGGCGGTGCCTTTTATTGCTCGACCGGCAAACACACCGGCCGTTCGCCCAAAGATAAACACGTTGTGCGCACCCCCGATGTGGAAGACACGATCTGGTGGGAAAACAACAAGCCCATGGAGCCCGAGAAATTCGACGTGCTGCACGCCGATATGCTTGAGCACATGAAGGGCAAAGATTACTTCGTCGAAGATCTTTACGGCGGCGCCGATCCGGAACACCGCCTTTACGTGCGCATGGTCACCGAGCTTGCGTGGCACAGCCTGTTCATGCGCACCATGCTGCGCCGCCCCGAGCGCGAAGAACTGGACACCTTCGCCCCCGATTGGACGATCGTGAACTGCCCCAGCTTCAAAGCTGATCCGGAGCGTCATGGCTGCCGCACCGAAACGGTGATCGCGCTGAACTTCGCGAAGAAAACCATTTTGATCGCGAACACCGCCTATGCCGGTGAAAACAAAAAAGGCGTGTTCACGCTGCTCAACTACATCCTGCCCGGCGAAGGCATCATGGCGATGCACTGCTCGGCCAACCACGCCATTGGCAACCCCGATGACTCGGCGGTGTTCTTTGGCCTGTCGGGCACCGGCAAAACCACGCTGTCGGCGGACCCGTCGCGCGTTTTGATCGGCGATGACGAACATGGCTGGTCGGACAACGGCATCTTCAACTTTGAAGGCGGCTGCTACGCGAAAACGATCAACCTGTCGAAAGAAGCCGAGCCGGATATCTACAACACCTGCTCGATGTTCGGCACCGTGGTCGAAAACATGGTCTACGACCCGGAAACGCTGGAGCTTGACTTCACCGATAGCTCGTTGACCGAAAACATGCGCTGCGCCTATCCGCTGCATTACATCAACAATGCTTCGGACACCGCTTTGGGCGGCCAGCCGAAAAACGTGATCATGCTGACCTGTGACGCCTATGGCGTTCTGCCGCCGATCGCGCGTCTGACCCCGGCGCAGGCGATGTATCACTTCCTCTCGGGTTTCACCTCGAAAACCCCGGGCACCGAAGTGGGCGTGACTGAGCCGATCCCGACGTTTTCGACCTGCTTCGGCGCGCCCTTCATGCCGCGCCGCCCCGAAGTTTACGGCAAACTGCTGGCCGAGCGGATCGCGAAAACCGGCGCGTCGTGCTGGTTGGTGAACACCGGTTGGACCGGCGGTGCCTTCGGTGTGGGCAAACGCATGCCGATCAAAGCGACCCGTGCGCTTTTGACCGGCGCGCTGGATGGCTCGCTCAACAATGCCGAATTCCGCAAAGACCCGAATTTCGGCTTTGACGTGCCGGTGGCCGTGCATGACGTGGATACCACGCTGCTTGACCCGCGCGCGACTTGGGCCGATGGCGCGGCCTATGATGCGCAGGCGAAAAAACTGGTCGAAATGTTCGCAGAGAATTTCGCCCAATATGTGCCCTACGTCGATGACGAAGTGAAAGCCGTCGCGATCGGCTAAGGCCAAGATCAGATAAGCGAAGGGCCGGGATTTCCCGGCCCTTTTGCTATTTGCGTGTCCGTTTTACCTTGCGGGCAACGGCGCGTTTCTTGGCCTTGAGTGCGCCTTGTTTGCGCCCCTGTTTGAACGGCCTGCGTCCGCCTTTGCCTTTGCCGCCGGGCAAGGTCGCCCCGTCCAACTCCAGCAATTCCAGTTCCAGCCCGCCGGTGACCGGGATCGCCTCGGCCAGCCGCACCAGCACCCGCTGGCCGATGCCGATGACCGTGCCGGTATCGGCCCCGACAAGCTGCTGCGCCTCGCGGTCATAATGGAAGAACTCGCGCCCGACCGAGCGGATCGGGATCAGCCCATCGGCCCCGGTGTCATCAAGCTTCACGAAAGCACCGAATTTCTGCACGCCGGAAATCCGGCCGGTCAACTCGCTGCCCACCCTGTCGCTGAGGTACGCGGCCAAATACCGGTCGGTCGTGTCGCGTTCGGCGGTCATCGAGCGGCGCTCGGTATCCGAAATATGCTGGCCGGTTTCGTCCAGCGTTTCGATATCCGCCGGGCTTAGCCCGTCCTTTCCCCAGCCATGCCCCAAGATCAGCGCGCGATGCACGATCAGGTCGGAATAGCGCCGGATGGGTGAGGTGAAATGCGCATAGGACCGCAAGGCCAAGCCAAAATGGCCAAGGTTTTGCGGCGCGTAATAGGCTTGGGTCATCGAGCGCAGGGTGGAGATGTTGATCAACTCGTCAAACTCGCTGCCCTCGGCGGCCTGCAAAAGCCGGTTGAGATGCGCGGTTTTCAGCACCTGCCCCTTGGCCAGCGTAAAGCCAGACGCCTGCGCGACTTCGCGCAGCGCATCCAGCTTGTCGGTCGGCGGCTCTTCGTGCACGCGATACAAAAGCGGCTTGCGCAGCCGTTCCAATTCTTCGGCGGCGGCGACATTGGCCAGCACCATGAATTCCTCGATCAGGCGGTGCGCATCGAGCCGATCCTTGAATTGCACCGAGGCGACCTTGCCCGCCGCATCGATCACGATCTGTCGCTCGGGCAGATCAAGGTCCAGCGGTTGGCGGATCGCCCGCGCACGTTTGAGCGCGCCGTAGCAGGCGTAAATCGGTTCGATGATGTCTTCGACCAAGGGCGCGGTCTTGTCATCCGGGCGGCCCTCATGCGCGTTTTGCACCTGCGCATATTCCAGCGATGCGACCGAACGGATCATACCCCGCGTGAACCGATGCGAGATTTTGCGGCCATCCGATGCAATCTTCATCTGCACCGCCAAGACCGCGCGCGGCACGTTTTCATGGAGCGAGCACAAATCGCCCGACAGCCGGTCGGGCAGCATCGGCACAACGCGGTCAGGGAAATAGGTGGAATTGCCACGGTTGCGCGCCTCGCGATCCAGCGCCGAACCGGGGCGGACGTAATGCGCCACATCGGCGATCGCCACCCAAAGGATATGCCCGCCCTCATTCGCCGGGTCGTCATCGGGCAGCACAAGGCAGGCGTCATCGCGGTCGCGCGCATCGGCGGGGTCGATGGTGATGAAGGGCAGATCGGTCAGGTCTTCGCGCTTGCCCATTTCGGCGGGCGTCGCCGCATCGGCCTCGGCCACCACCTCATCGGGGAAGTCATCGGGGATGCCATGCTGATGAATGGCTATCAACGAGACGGCGCGCGGCGCGGTGGGATCGCCCAGCCGTTCAATGATCCGTGCCCGCGGCAGGCCCATCCGGCCCTTCGGCCCGGTCTGTTCCGCCTCGACCAATTCGCCGTCCTTGGCTTCGCCCGCGGCGCCAGCGGGGACGATCCATTCTTTCATGTCCCCCTTGTCGATGGGGGTGACACGTCCGCCCTCGGCGCCCTTGCGGAAGATGCCCACGATCCGGTGGCTTGCGACGCCGATCTTGCGGATCAGCCGGGCCTCATAGCCATCGGTGCCTTTTGCGATGCGGCACAGCACCCGGTCGCCCGCCCCCAAGGCGGGGTCGTCGCGCCGTGTCAAAACGGCGATGCGGGGCGGGTCTTCGGCATGGGCCCATTCCATCGGGCGCGCCCAAAGATCGCCCTGTGGATCGGGCGGCAGGATTTCCAGCACTGTCACTGGTGGCAGGCTGTCTTTGTCATGGTAATGGCGCTTGCGGCGCTGGATCTTCCCCTCAGCCGCCAATTCTTTCAAAAGCCGCTTCAGCTCGATCTTCGCGGTGCCCTTAAGCCCAAAGGCCTTGGCCAAATCGCGTTTCGCCCCATGCTCGGGGTTGTCGGCAAGCCAAGCGAGGATCTGTTCTTTGGTGGGGATCGGGTTGTGTGTCATGACCCTGCCTAGCACGCGCAAGCAGGGCCGTTAAGCCACGATCAGCGTGTCGGCACCGGGGTTTCGCCACGATAGTCGTAGAAGCCGCGCCCGGTCTTGCGGCCCAGCCAGCCAGCTTCGACATATTTCGTCAAAAGCGGGCAGGGGCGATATTTGGTATCCGCCAGCCCGTCATGCAGCACGTTCATGATTGCCAAGCAGGTATCAAGCCCGATGAAATCGGCCAGTTCCAGCGGCCCCATCGGATGATTGGCGCCCAGTTTCAACGCCATATCGATGGATTTAACGTTCCCGACACCTTCGTAAAGCGTATAGACCGCCTCGTTGATCATCGGCACCAGCACCCGGTTCACGATAAAGGCCGGGAAATCCTCGGCCGAGGCGGCGGTCTTTCCCAGGGTTTCAATCACCGCCAAAAGCGCCTTGTAGGTGGCTTCATCGGTGGCAATCCCGCGGATCAGTTCCACCAATTGCATCACTGGCACCGGGTTCATGAAATGCACGCCAAGGAATTTTTCGGGCCGGTCGGTGCGCGAGGCCAGCCGCGTGATCGAGATCGAAGAGGTATTGGTGGCCAGAATGGTTTCGGGCTTCAGATGCGGCAGCAGGCTGTCGAAGATGCTCTGTTTGACCGATTCGCGTTCGGTTGCAGCCTCGATCACCAGATCGCATTGCCCCAGTTGTGCAATGTCGAGTGTGGTGCCGATCCGCGCAAGCGCCGCATCCTTGGCCTCGGCGCTGATCTTTTCGCGGCTTACCTGACGGTCGAGGTTCTTAGTGATCGTGGCCATCGCTCTTTCAAGGCTTTCGGGGGCCACATCCATCAAGGTCACGCCATAGCCCGACAAAGCGAACACATGGGCTATCCCGTTGCCCATTTGCCCCGCGCCCACGACACCCACGGTTTCGATCGTCATTTTCGTTCCTTCTCTCGGATTGGAAAAATCCTAAGCGCGATGCTGCACTGCGGCAAGCCCTATTCGAATTGTGTCAATTTTCCCTTTAGCTCTTTCGCAAGGCTTTCGGGCCACCCTGCCGGTGGGTGAGTCGAAAACAAGGTGGGATGAATGGCCTTCGAATATGCGGGCAGTGGTGCCCTTGACTATTTTCCGTGCCGCTATGGCAAATCTAAACTTCTGTTTCGGGGGCCACGCCGTGATCTGACCAAACCCTTCGTGGGGGCGTTTGGGGGTACGGAAACCTATGGCAAGTTCATTGCCGATCCGTGGCCCGCACTTTTGGAAGATCGGTTGGAGTTCCCGGTGGTGAACTTTGGCTATCTCAATGCCGGGATCGATGTATTTTACAGCGAACCGCAGGTGCCCGAGATCACCAAAGCGTCCAATCTGACGGTGATCCAGCTTTTGGGGGCGCCGAATATGTCGAACCGGTTTTATGCCGTGCATCCGCGCCGCAATGACCGGTTTTTGCGGGCGTCGAACCTGATGCGCGCGGTCTTTGACGATGTCGATTTCACCGAATTCAACTTTACCCGGCACATGCTGACCTCGTTGCAGGAATATGCGCCGGATCGGTTCGATACGCTGGTGACAGAGTTGCGCACGGCTTGGGTGGCGCGGATGCGGGGCCTTTTGGAAAAGGTGGCCGGGCCGAAGCTGCTTTTGTGGGTGGCCGATTACCATGCGCCGCTGGAATCCGACCCTTTGGGCCCCGAGCCGCTTTTGGTCAACAAGGATATGGTGGCCGAAATCGCGCCTTTGGCCGATGGCTTGGTCAAGGTGAACCCCTCGACGATGGCGCGCTCCACCGGCACGGTGGGGATGCATTATGGTCCGATGGAAGAGCCTGCCGCGCAAACCATGCCGGGCCCGATCGTGCATCAAGAAATTGCCGAAGCGCTGGCCCCAGAGGTCAGGAAATTCATCGGCTAAACAAAAAGCCCCGCCGTTTGGCGGGGCTTTTCAATTCTGGGGACGCGCTTAAAGCTTGTCGGTCAGTTCCGGCACGGCGGCGAACAGATCGGCGACAAGGCCGTAATCCGCCACTTGGAAGATCGGCGCTTCTTCGTCTTTGTTGATCGCGACGATGACCTTGGAATCCTTCATCCCGGCAAGGTGCTGAATCGCCCCCGAGATGCCCACGGCCACGTAAAGTTCCGGCGCGACGACTTTGCCGGTCTGGCCCACCTGCCAGTCGTTCGGCGCAAAGCCACTGTCGACCGCGGCGCGCGAGGCGCCCACGGCAGCACCCAGCTTGTCAGCCAGTTTTTCGATCAGCGCGAAATCTTCTTCCGAGCCAACGCCACGGCCACCCGAAACCACGATTTTCGCCGAGGTGAGTTCGGGGCGGTCGGATTCGGCCACCTTGTCCTCGACCCAAGTCGACAGACCTTTGTCGCCCGCCGCCGCCACGGCTTCCACTGCGGCAGAGCCGCCAGCGCCGGTCGCCTCGAAGGAGGCGGTACGGATCGTGGCAATTTTCACCGGATCGGCGGATTTCACCGTTTGCATCGCGTTGCCCGCGTAGATCGGGCGCTCGAACGTGTCGGCATCGACAACGCCGGTGATGTCCGACAGCACCATCACGTCCAAAAGCGCGGCGATGCGCGGCAGGGCGTTCTTGGCCGCAGCGGTCGAGGGGGCGAGTATATGGGTGTAGCCCGACGCGATCGAGACAACCAGATCGGCCAGCGGCTCGGCCAGACCATGCGCATAGGCCGCATCATCGGCGGTCAGCACTTTTTCGACGCCATCCAGCGCAGCAGCGGCCGCCGCCGCATCGGCAATGCCCGCGCCCGCGACCAGCACCGTCACCGGGCCCATTTGTTTCGCAGCGCTCAGCGCCTTGGCGGTAGCATCGGTGGCCAGCGCCGCGCCATGAAGTTCAGCAATCAGGAGAACGGACATTAGAGCACCCCCGCATCTTTGAGTTTGCCGACAAGCTCATCGACCGAGCCCACGGTGATCCCGGCGGCGCGGCCCGCCGGCTCGGCGGTTTTCACGACGGTCAGGCGCGGGGTCACATCGACGCCGTAATCGGCGGCGGTTTTCTCGGCCAGTTCTTTTTTCTTCGCTTTCATGATGTTGGGAAGCGAAGCATAGCGCGGCTCGTTCAGGCGCAGGTCAGCCGTGATGACCGCGGGCAGCTTGACCGAGATCGTTTGCAGACCGCCATCGACTTCGCGCGTCACCTTGGCGGAATCTCCGTCGACGGTGACTTCGCTGGCGAAGGTCGCTTGGCTCCAACCCAGAAGCGCCGAAAGCATCTGCCCGGTGGCGTTCATGTCGTTGTCGATCGCTTGTTTGCCCGCGATGATCATGCCGGGCTGCTCTTCCTCGGCGACTTTCGCCAGAATTTTCGCAACGGCGAGCGGCTCGATGTCGGTATGCACATCCTCGGCGGCGACGACGAGGATCGCCCGATCCGCCCCCATTGCCAGCGCGGTGCGCAGCGTTTCTTGCGCCTGTTTCACGCCGATCGACACCACGACAATCTCGGAAACCACGCCTTTTTCTTTCAGGCGGATCGCTTCTTCGACGGCGATTTCGTCGAAGGGGTTCATCGACATTTTCACATTCGCCAGATCGACCCCGCTGCCATCCGCTTTCACGCGGACTTTCACGTTATAGTCGATCACGCGCTTCACAGGCACGAGGACCTTCATCGGCGGTGTCTCCCTAGTTTATTGCGCCGCCCCAAGCGGGGCGGATTCCCGTTTCGGCAATTTTGTTACAATGCGCCTGCAGCAAAAGACAGATGAAAAACGACCCCCTGCTGTGTCGCTACGTCACGTCGCGACATCTGTTTGCGCTAAAAACGCGCCCGATGCCTCAGGCCTTTGAAAAGAGCCAGTCCTGCGCGGGCAGCGGCAGGATGCGCCGTGCCACGGCGGCCAGATAGGTGGCATTGGTGACGTAGTAATGCGATTTGGGGCGGGCATCCGTCAGCGCGCGCAGAAGCTTCTCGGTCACGGCGGAACAGGGCATCTCAAACGTGTCGGGCTTGCCCGGCGGGTTATATAGCCGCCTAAGCAAAGAGCTTTCATATTGCGCGCGTCGGGCAGAGGCTTTCCAGTCAACCCATTTTTCGAAGTGCGGGATCGAATTGACCCGGATTTTGGTCGGGATCGGGCCGGGGTTGAGCGTGATGATATGAATGCCGGTGTCGCGCATTTCCCGGCGCAGCACCTCGGTCAGGCCTTCCAGAGCGAATTTGGTCGAGACATAGGCCCCGCGCCAGCGAATGCCGACAAGGCCCAACACGGACGAGCATTGCACGATCCGGCCTTCGCCGTTTTCGCCCTGTGCCCGCATCACCTTGATCGCGCGGGTGGTCAGATCGTGCAGGCCGAAAAGGTTGGTCTCAAAAATTTCGCGCAGTGCATCGGCGGGCAGATCTTCCACCGCGCCGGGGCAGGCAAAGGCGGCATTGTTGTAAACCGCATCCAGCCGCCCACGCCCGCGCGCCAAAGCTTCGTTGAAACCTGCCTCGATCGAACTCGGGTCGGCCATGTCCAATTGAAAGGAGGTCAACCCCTCGCTGCGCAGCCGGTCACAATCCTCTTCGTGCCGACAGGTGGCAAAGACCTTCCAGCCCGCTTTTTGCAGCCCATGCGCCGCATCATAGCCGATACCGGACGAGCAGCCGGTGATCAGGATCGTCTTTGCCATGCGGCACCCCCCGTTGGTTCCCCATTGGGATACGGGAACCCGGGGCAGGGGGCAACATTCTTGACCCGGCCGCAAAGACCATGGCGCTCCGTTTAGGAGTTAGGTCGCAGAAGGCTTTTGGCCATCCAGCCATCCACCCCGTCGCCTTCGATGCGGACCTGCACCCACCCATCGCCGGGGTCGGCGACCACGCGCACCTCTTCGCCCCGCTCTAGGCTGCCGATGACCGGATGCGTGGTGCCGCGCCCGCCGCGCACATTGGCTCGGTTGACACGCACCGCAAAGACCCGACCGGGGCCCGCGGTCATGATGTCATCCTTCACGCGATATTCGGGCGAGGGGCGCAGCGCCGGACCCGGCATCGGCGCAAGCCGTGCGGGCACGATGCGTGGCGCTTGGTCTTGTGTGGTGCGGACCGCCGCCTGAACCAGCATGTCATCTTGCATAAGCGCCGCATCGGCTTTGGCCAGCAGGCTGGTTTTTGGCGGTTCTGCCGCCGCCACCTTTGACGGGGCAAGGGCCAAGCCATCGGTTTCCACTGATCGTCCCACGATGGTTAGAACAAGATAAAGAGCAACAAGTGTCAAAAAAGTCATTCGGATCATGATACCCTCCCCCAAGGGACTCACTCACATAAAGGTTACATTACCCTGTCCAACATGTCGCACCCCCGCGAGTCAACTAAAGCGTTAACTGTTCTTGCGGGGTCGCGCCCGCTTGAGAGGGTTGATTTTTCGTGCTGGACCGACGCTCGGTCCCGATTTACACGGCTCACATGAGCAGCGACGACGAGACCCCGACCCATTCGACCCAGGCCGAACCGCTGGTGCGCGCCATCGGCGAGCGCTACCTGACCTATGCGCTGTCCACCATCATGCACCGTGCGCTGCCCGATGCGCGTGACGGGCTCAAGCCCGTGCATCGGCGCATCCTCTACGCGATGCGGGAGCTGAAACTGTCCTCGACCGGGGGGTTCCGGAAATCGGCCAAGATTTCGGGCGATGTGATGGGGAACTACCACCCCCATGGCGATGCGGCGATCTATGATGCGATGGCGCGGCTCGCCCAAGATTTCGCGATGCGCTATCCGCTGGTCGATGGTCAGGGCAACTACGGCAATATCGACGGCGATGGCCCGGCGGCGAGCCGGTATACCGAGGCGCGCATGGCCGCCCCTGCCGAGGCGCTTTTGGAAGGGCTGGCCGAAGACGCGGTTGATTTTCGCCCGAACTATGATGGCACGCTGACCGAACCGGTGGTGCTGCCCGCAGCCTTCCCGAACCTTTTGGCCAATGGCGCGTCCGGCATTGCGGTGGGTATGGCGACCAACATCCCGCCCCACAACCTTGATGAACTGGTCGAGGGCTGTTTGGCGCTGATTCGTGATCCAGATACGACGGATGAAGCCTTGGTCGATCTGATCCCGGGGCCGGATTTCCCCACCGGCGGCGTGATCGTGGAGCCCAAGGCGAATATCGTTGAAGCCTATCGCACCGGGCGCGGCGCGTTCCGGCTGCGTGCGCGCTGGGAAGTCGAAGACCTTGGCCGGGGCCAATGGCAGATCGTTGTCACCGAGATCCCCTATCAGGTGCAAAAGGCCAAGCTGATCGAGCGGCTGGCGGAGTTGATCGAGACGAAAAAGGTCCCCGCCCTGGCCGATGTGCGCGATGAAAGCGCCGAGGATGTGCGGATCGTGCTGGAGCCGCGCGCCCGCACGGTCGAAGCCAGCCAGTTGATGGGCATGCTGTTTCGCAACTCGGAGCTTGAGATTCGCTTCTCGCTCAACATGAACGTGCTGATCGATGGGCGGGTGCCGAAAGTGTGCAGCCTCAAAGAGGTTCTGCGCGCCTTCCTCGACCATCGCCGCGATGTGCTGTGCCGCCGTTCCCGCCACCGGCTCGAAAAGATCGCCAACCGGCTTGAGGTGCTTGAGGGCTATATCATCGCCTTCCTCAACCTTGATCGGGTAATCGAGATCATCCGCACCGAAGATGACCCGAAGGCCGCGTTGATCGCGGAAAACTGGGCGACGGATGCTGGCCCGCCGGTGCATCTGACCGAGGTGCAGGCCGAGGCAATTTTGAACATGCGCCTGCGCAGCCTGCGCAAGCTGGAAGAAATGGAATTGCGCGCCGAACGCGATGCGCTGCTGAAAGAGCAAGAAGGTCTTGAGGCACTTTTGGCCTCGGACAAGGCGCAGTGGAAAAAGATCACCTCGGAGTTGAACGCGGTTCGCAAAGCCTATGGCAAAGACACGAAGGCCGGGGCGCGACGCAGTGACTTTGCCGAAGCGGGCGAAGTGGCCGAAGTGCCGATTGAGGCGATGATCGAGCGCGAGCCGATCACCGTGATCTTGTCGAAAATGGGGTGGGTCCGGGCGATGAAGGGGCATCAGCCGCTGGATGCCGAAGTGAAGTTCAAAGACGGCGACGGGCTGGCCTTTGCGCTGCATGCCGAAACCACCGACCGGATCGTGCTGATGGGGTCAAACGGGCGGGCGTGGACGCTGTTGGGCGCCAACCTGCCCGGCGGGCGCGGCATGGGCGAGCCCGTGCGGCTGATGGTCGATCTGCCCAACGAGGTGGAAATCACCCATGTTTTGCTGCCCAAGGCGGGGCAGAAATATCTGCTCGCGTCCTCTGGCGGCGATGGGTTCGTGGCGCCGGGTGAGGAACTGATTGCCTCCACCCGGACGGGCAAACAGGTGCTGAACATGGCCGAGGGCGTGCGCACCCGGGTGTGCCGACTGGTGGCGGGCGATACGGTCGCTTGCGTGGGCGAAAACCGTAAAATGCTTGTTTTCGCGCTTGAGGAATTGCCCGAAATGGCGCGCGGCAAGGGGGTGCGGCTGCAAAAATACAAAGACGGCGGGTTAAGCGATGCGATCACCTTCCGCCTGGCCGACGGGCTGAGCTGGAAAGACCCGGCGGGCCGGACCCGGACCGAGGCCGATCTAACGGAATGGACGGCCAAACGCGCCAGCGCCGGGCGCATGGCTCCGCGCGGATTCCCGCGCGACAATCGCTTCACCTGACCGCGTGACGTGACGGGAAGGGCGGGACCGCGCCCGACCCGACCGCGGCCGCGTCAGGCGTAAAGCTTGGCGACGCCAAGTCGTTCGTGGATCTGGTTCACTTCGGCAGGCTGCAAGTTCAGCGCGCTGGCCAGCCCGTGCAGATATTGCGCCTCGGTCTGATTATCGAGATCGATTGCCATCAGCGACACGGTGTAGGCTTGCGCCTCGAGGCCTTCGGGGATCAGCTTCACCAAAGCCTCGGTGTCGATCGGCGCGGCGAGTTCCGCCTGAACGAAGGCCTTTTCCTCGGCGTCGATATCGCCAAGCGCTTGCATCAGCTTACCCTGTTCGCCCGCATCGATCTGACCGTCGCATTTCGCGGCCTGGATCATGGCCTTGAGCAATACCGCCGCCGCCAGTTCTTGTTCGGGGGCGGGCGGCATTGCGGGTTCGCCGCCATTGGCGAAGGCCGAATTCAGCGTGGCCCCCAACCCACCGTCGCCGGCGAGCATCCCGCCCATAAAGGCCCCGACACCGCCCACAGATCCTGCGCCCGCCAGCACGCCTGCCAAATCGCCCAAGCCGCCGGTGCTTTTGGCACCGCCAAGCTGGCCCAGAAGGCCCGCAAGATCGGGCGCGTTGGTGCGCGGCGCGGCGGTGCGCATCCCCGCCAATTCGTCAAACAGCCCGCCAAGTCCGCCGATGACGCCGCCTGCGCCCGATCCGGCGACCACGCCCGGGCTGGCGCCCAGAAGTCCGCCCATCATATCGGCCAAACTGCCCGAACCTTCGCCGCTGCGCCGTTTTGCCAAGCTTGAGACGCCCTTGGCCATTGCCACTCCAAGCGCCACTTTCGCCAAAGTTCCCATAAAAGACATATCCGCTCCCTTGCCGCGCGTGAATGTGCCCGAAGCTTACCCGGCGAGGCCTTGCATTCCGAGGGAAAATTTCTGCTTTTCGTCGCAGTTTGCCCCCACGAACCGGGCTTGATTTTTCCGCGTTTCGGCAATAGGGAACGCGCCATATCACACTGGGCCGACGCCGGCCCCCGAACCAGAGGCGCCCGGAAATGGCAAAGGCAAAGTTTGAACGGAACAAACCGCACGTCAACATCGGCACGATCGGTCACGTTGACCACGGCAAGACGACGCTGACGGCTGCGATCACGAAATACTACGGCGAATTCAAAGCCTACGACCAGATCGACGGGGCGCCGGAAGAGAAAGCGCGTGGGATCACGATCTCGACGGCGCACGTTGAATACGAGACGGAAACCCGTCACTACGCGCACGTGGACTGCCCCGGCCACGCGGACTATGTGAAGAACATGATCACCGGCGCGGCGCAGATGGACGGTGCGATCCTCGTGGTTGCGTCGTCGGATGGCCCGATGCCGCAAACGCGTGAGCACATCTTGCTGGGCCGTCAGGTCGGCATTCCTTACATCACGGTCTACATGAACAAAGTGGACCTCGTGGATGACGAGGAACTGCTTGAGCTGGTGGAAATGGAAGTTCGCGAACTTCTGTCGGACTACGAATACCCGGGCGACGACACGCCGATCATCAAAGGCTCGGCGCACCAAGCGCTGATGGGCGAGATGAAAGAGATCGGCGAGGATTCGATCCACGCGCTGATGAAGGCTGTTGACGAATACATCCCGACCCCGGCGCGTGCGGTTGACCAACCGTTCCTGATGCCGATCGAAGACGTGTTCTCGATCTCGGGCCGCGGCACGGTTGTGACCGGCCGTGTGGAACGTGGCGTGATCAACGTGGGTGACGAGCTGGAAATCGTCGGCATCCGTCCGACGAAGAAAACCACCTGCACCGGCGTTGAAATGTTCCGCAAGCTGCTGGATCGCGGCGAAGCGGGCGACAACATCGGCGCGCTGCTGCGCGGGATCGACCGTGACGGCGTTGAGCGCGGTCAAGTTCTGTCGAAGCCGGGTTCGGTGACGCCGCACACCAAGTTCGAAGCCGAAGCCTACATCCTGACGAAGGAAGAAGGCGGCCGTCACACGCCGTTCTTTGCGAACTACCGTCCGCAGTTCTACTTCCGCACCACCGACGTGACCGGCACGGTGAACCTGCCGGAAGGCACTGAGATGGTGATGCCGGGCGACAACCTGAAGTTCGAAGTCGAACTGATCGCGCCGATCGCGATGGAAGAAAAACTGCGCTTCGCCATCCGCGAAGGCGGCCGCACCGTCGGCGCCGGCGTCGTCTCCAAAATCATCGAGTAATCTTTCCCTTGCCGGAAGATAGAAGGGCCGCCCTTGGGCGGCCCTTTTCTTTGCGCGTGCTTTGCGCCACGCTGTGCGGACCCGGACGCCCCGTCCGCCCACGAACGAGCCCGCCGCATGACCCAGCCCAACGCCTTCCCCGCGCCGCAAACGCGCTACCCGCTGACGCTGCCCGACGGGCAGGTGCATGAGCAAACGGTGTTTTTGCGCGCTGCGCTGGATCATCCGAATATCGAAGCGGGCGATTACAGCTATTGCACCGATTTCGATACCGCGCCCGCGCTGGCCCAGCGTCTGGCGCCGTATCTTTACCCCGGCGCGCCCGAGCATCTGCGCATCGGGCGGTTTTGCGCGCTGGCACATGGGGTGCGGTTCATCACCGCTTCGGCCATGCATCCGATGCAGGGCCTGTCCAGCTATCCGTTTCGGATTTTTAGCGGGATGGATCTGGCGCCTTATGTGCAAGAGGCTGGCGCGCATGGCGATACCGTGGTCGGGCACGATGTCTGGCTGGGCTACGAGGCGCGGGTGATGCCAGGCGTCACGATTGGCAATGGTGCGATCGTTGCCAGTTGCGCCGTGGTTAGCCGCGATGTGCCGCCCTATGCGGTGGTGGCGGGCAACCCCGCGCGGGTGGTGCGACTGCGCTTTGCCCCAGAGGTTGTCGCGCGTTTGCAAAAACTGGCTTGGTGGCACTGGCCGGTGGCGGCAATCATGGCTGCATTGCCCGCGATTGAGGCCGGGGATGTGGCTGCGCTGGAGCGTTCTGCACCTTGAGCGCAGATTGCGACCAAATCGCTCTTGATTTCCCCGCCCGCCTGCCTTAGCACCCCGCATACGGCCTAGGGGTATAGCTCAGTTGGTAGAGCATCGGTCTCCAAAACCGAGGGTCGCGGGTTCGAGCCCTGCTGCCCCTGCCAGCCGTTTTTCGCACATTGCAACACGTTTCCGCCTTTGGCGGTGCCGTCGCGCGAAGCGCTTGAATTCCGCGTCGCCAGCGCGTATCTGGGCGCGGTCGCAAGGAAGGAAGCATCATGGCGAACCCGATCCAGTTCATGCAGCAGGTCCGCTCCGAAGTGGGCAAGGTCACTTGGCCGACGCGCCGCGAGGTTCTGTTGACCACGGCGATGGTCTTTGTGCTGGCCGCGCTGACCGCGCTGTTCTTCTCTTTGGTCGATTGGGTGATCCGTTTCGGGGTTGGTCAAATTCTGGGCTGAAACCCGGCGAAGGCCTTGAAAAGCGGCCCTTTGGCGGCTAAAGGGGCAACAGACTTCGGAACCGGCGTGCATCGATTCGCAAGATGCGCGCCGTCTTGTTTTCCGAAAAGAACGGTCAAACCGTTGTAACGACAGGATTTTCGGTGCTTTGCGCCGAGCAAAAGGGGCAGGCTGGGCATGGCGAAGCGTTGGTATTCGGTTTCCGTTCTCTCGAATTTCGAGAAGAAGGTCGCCGAGCAAATCCGTCAGGCCGTGATCGACAAAGGGCTCGAGGACGAGATCGAAGAAGTGCTCGTCCCCACCGAAGAGGTGATCGAGATCCGGCGCGGCAAAAAGGTGACCTCTGAGCGTCGCTTCATGCCGGGCTATGTGCTGGTGCGGATGGATATGAGCGATCGCGGTTATCACGCGATCACCTCTATCAACCGGGTGACCGGTTTCCTTGGCCCGCAAGGCAAGCCGACGCCGATGCGCGACGCAGAGGTGAACCAGATCCTGAACCGCGAAGGTCCGACAGGTGAAGCAGCCGCGCCGCGCAACCTGATCCGGTTCGACGTGGGCGAGAATGTGTCGGTCACCGATGGCCCGTTCGAGGGGTTCTCGGGCATGGTCGAGGAAGTGGACGACGTCGCCGGGCGCTTGAAAGTGACCGTGTCGATCTTTGGTCGGCCGACGCCGGTCGAGTTGGAATTCACGCAGGTGGCGAAAACCGCCTGACGTGCATCTGTGGGAGGCGAGGGGCAACCCAGACCGGACCACTAAACTTCGCCTTTCCGAATGGTTCGGAGCGGGCGGCAGTGAAAAGGAGAGGGCCACATGGCCAAGAAAGTTGTTGGGCAGCTCAAGCTGCAAATCAAGGCGGGGGCGGCGAACCCCTCTCCGCCGGTCGGTCCGGCGCTGGGTCAGCGCGGGATCAACATCATGGAATTCTGCAAGGCGTTCAACGCCCGCACGCAAGAAATGGAAGCCGGTTCGCCGATTCCGTGCGTGATCACCTACTATGCCGACAAGTCGTTCACCTTCGAGACGAAGACCGCGCCGGCCTCCTACATGCTGAAAAAGGCCGCTGGCCTAAAGCCGGTGGGCAAGCGTAACCGCCCGAAAGGGTCGGAAAAGCCGGGCCGCGAATCGGTCGGTTCGGTGACCGCCGCGCAAGTGCGCGAAATCGCTGAAGCGAAGATGAAGGACCTCAACGCCAATGACGTTGAAGGTGCGATGAAGATCATCCTCGGCTCCGCGAAGTCGATCGGTCTGGACGTGAAAGGGTAAGCAATGGCCAAGCTCGGAAAACGTTCGGTCGCTGCGCGCGCCGCTTTCGAAGGCAAAGACAATCTCTCGGTTGAAGAGGCTGTCAAGCTGATCAAATCCACGGCCTCGGCGAAATTCGACGAGACGCTGGAAATCGCGATGAACCTGGGTGTTGACCCGCGTCACGCCGACCAAATGGTCCGCGGTGTTGTCCGTCTGCCCAACGGCACCGGCAAAACCGTGCGCGTGGCGGTTTTCGCCCGTGGCGCGAAAGCCGATGAGGCCAAAGAAGCCGGGGCCGATATCGTCGGCGCCGAAGACCTGATGGAAGCGATCCAAGGCGGCAAGATCGATTTCGATCGCTGCATCGCCACCCCGGACATGATGCCGATCGTCGGTCGTCTGGGCAAAATCCTTGGCCCGCGCAACCTGATGCCGAACCCCAAAGTCGGCACCGTGACGATGGACGTGAAAGCGGCTGTCGAAGCGGCCAAAGGCGGCGAAGTCCAGTTCAAGGTCGAAAAAGCCGGCGTGATCCACGGCGGGATCGGCAAAGTTTCCTTCACCGAAGAGAAACTGGCCGAAAACGTCCGCGCTTTCGTGGATGCCGTGACCAAGGCGAAACCCGCCGGGGCCAAAGGCACCTATGTAAAGAAAGTGTCGCTGTCCTCGACCATGGGTCCGGGCGTCGCGCTGGATCTGGCCACGACGGCCGCGCAATAAGAATTTGCCGGGAAACCGGCGAATGGCGGGGCGGAGACGCCCCGTCCTGTCCGAGACGGAGGGTGCCGGGGTTCCCGGCTTAATGTCCTTCCTGAGATGGGGAACGAGAATTACCGGGGTGTAGCCTCGGGCGATCTCGGGAACCGATCGGACCCGACCTGCGGGCAGCCGCCCGTGGGAAATGAGAGCCGGGGGGAAACCCCCAACCTTGGAGTGTAACCGTGGATAGAGCCCAAAAAGAGAAAGTGGTCGAGGAACTCGGCCAAATCTTCGACAGCTCTGGCGTCGTGGTGGTTGCCCACTACGAAGGCATGACGGTTGCTCAGATGCAGGACCTGCGCGCGAAAATGCGTGAAGTTGGTGGGTCCGTCCGCGTTGCCAAGAACACGCTCACCAAGATCGCCCTGGAAGGCAAGCCCTGCGCCAGCATGGCCGAACTTCTGTCGGGTATGACCGTTCTCGCCTATTCCGAAGACCCGGTCGCTGCGGCCAAGGTCGCGGACGCCTATGCCAAGACGAACGACAAGTTCGCTATCCTTGGCGGGTCGATGGGCGGGGAGGCTCTGGATCCGGCCGGTGTCAAAGCCGTCGCCTCTATGCCGTCGCGCGAAGAGCTTATCGCTCAAATCGCGTCGTGCATCGGTGCGCCTGCTTCGAACATCGCCGGCGCCATTGGTGCGCCTGCTTCCAACATCGCGAGCATCCTCAAAACCATTGAGGAGCGGGAAGCCGCCTGAAGCAACAAGACGCCTTCGTCGGGATAACCTGACGTCGGAAAAACCCTATATCAGAATGGAACGGAAAAATGGCCGATCTGAAAGCCCTCGCCGAGCAAATCGTCAACCTGACGCTGCTTGAAGCCCAAGAACTGAAAACCATCCTCAAAGACGAATACGGCATCGAGCCGGCTGCCGGTGGCGCCGTCATGATGGCCGGCCCCGCCGCTGGCGGTGAGGAAGCTGCCGAAGAAAAAACCGAATTCGACGTCGTCCTGACCGAAGCCGGTGCGAACAAAATCAACGTGATTAAAGAAGTTCGCGGCATCACCGGTCTGGGCCTGAAAGAAGCCAAAGAGCTCGTCGAAGCCGGTGGCAAAGTGAAAGAAGGCGCGGCGAAAGCCGAAGCCGAAGAAATCAAGAAAAAGCTCGAAGAAGCCGGCGCGAAAGTCGAGCTCAAGTAATCGGGCCGGATGCGTTCGCATCCGCTTTGAAAAACGGGCTGGGTTCGGGGGCTTCCCGAGCCCAGCCGCTCCTGTCTCGGAAAGGGCTTTACTGAGAAGCCCTTTCCAAGGCAGGGTCGGTTCGGGAGCCTTCCGGTGGGACGGAGGGCAGGTATGGAACTTGACCCCCCATTCGCCTGCGACGTGTATCGGGCCCCGACGATACACGCTTGCTACAGACGAAAGGTCACGACGAGCATGGCTCAAGCTTACGTTGGTCAAAAACGCATCCGCCGCTACTACGGCAAAATCCGTGAAGTTCTGGAGATGCCCAACCTCATCGAGGTGCAGAAGGCATCCTACGACCTGTTCCTGCGCTCGGGCGATGCGCCCAAACCGCTCGACGGCGAAGGCATCCAAGGGGTGTTCCAATCGGTCTTCCCGATCAAAGACTTCAACGACAATGCGATCCTCGAATTCGTGAAATACGAACTCGAGCGGGCGAAGTATGACGTTGACGAATGCATGAGCCGCGACCTGACCTATTCGGCGCCGCTCAAGGTCACGCTGCGCCTGATCGTGTTCGATGTCGATGAGACCACCGGGGCGCGGTCTGTCAAGGATATCAAGGAACAAGACGTGTTCATGGGTGATATGCCGCTCATGACGCCCAATGGCACCTTCATCGTCAACGGCACCGAGCGGGTCATCGTTTCCCAGATGCACCGTTCGCCCGGCGTGTTCTTTGACCATGACCGCGGTAAGACGCACAGCTCGGGTAAGCTGCTGTTCGCCTGCCGGATCATTCCCTATCGCGGGTCGTGGCTTGATTTCGAATTCGACGCCAAAGACCTTGTGTTCGCGCGCATCGACCGTCGCCGCAAACTGCCGGTGACCACGCTGCTTTATGCGCTGGGGCTCGATCAAGAAGGCATCATGGATGCCTATTACAGCACCGTGAACTTCCGCGCCGAGGGCAAACGCGGCTGGGTCACCAAATTCTTCCCCGAGCGCGTGCGCGGCACCCGCCCGGCCTATGACCTGATCGATGCGGCTTCGGGTGAGGTGATCTTGCAAGCGGGCGAAAAAGCCACGCCGCGCATGGTCAAAAAATGGATCGACGATGCGGCGATCACCGAACTTTTGGTGCCGTTCGATCACATCCTTGGCCGGTTCTGCGCCAAGGACATCATCAATGAAGAGACCGGCTTCATCTATATCGAAGCGGGTGACGAGCTGACGGCGGAATACGACCGCGATGGCCAGCTTGTGGGTGGCTCGATCAAGACGCTTTTGGACAACGGCGTGACCGATATCCCGGTGCTGGACATCGATAACGTCAACGTCGGCCCCTACATCCGCAACACGATGGCGGCGGACAAGAACATGAACCGCGATCAGGCGCTGATGGATATCTATCGCGTCATGCGTCCGGGTGAACCGCCGACTGTGGAAGCCGCCTCGGCCATGTTCGACACGCTGTTCTTCGATAGCGAGCGCTATGACCTGAGCGCCGTGGGCCGCGTGAAAATGAACATGCGCCTCGACCTTGACGCGCCCGATACCCAGCGCACCCTGCGCCGCGAAGACATCATCGCCTGTATCAAAGGCTTGGTGGAACTGCGCGACGGCAAAGGCGAGATCGACGATATCGACCACCTCGGCAACCGTCGGGTGCGCTCGGTCGGCGAGCTGATGGAAAACCAATATCGCGTTGGCCTGCTGCGCATGGAACGCGCGATCAAGGAACGCATGTCCTCGGTCGAAATCGACACCGTGATGCCGCAAGACCTGATCAACGCGAAACCGGCTGCTGCTGCGGTGCGCGAATTCTTCGGCTCCTCGCAGCTGTCGCAGTTCATGGACCAAACCAACCCGCTGTCGGAAGTCACGCACAAGCGGCGTTTGTCGGCGCTTGGGCCGGGGGGTCTGACCCGCGAGCGTGCGGGCTTTGAGGTCCGCGACGTGCACCCGACCCACTATGGCCGGATGTGCCCGATTGAAACGCCCGAAGGTCAGAACATCGGTCTGATCAACTCGCTCGCCACGTTTGCGCGGGTGAACAAATATGGCTTCATTGAAACCCCTTATCGCCGTGTGCAAGAGGGTCAGGTGACCGATGAGGTCATCTACATGTCGGCCACCGAAGAGATGCGCCACACCATCGCTCAGGCGAACGCCACGCTCGATGAAGACGGCCGTTTCGTGAATGATCTTGTGTCGACCCGTCAGGCGGGCGAATTCATGCTCAACCCGGTCGAGGCCGTGGATTTGATCGACGTGTCGCCGAAACAGCTTGTGTCGGTCGCTGCGGCGCTTATCCCGTTCTTGGAAAACGACGACGCCAACCGCGCGCTGATGGGCTCGAACATGCAACGGCAAGCCGTGCCGCTGCTGCGCAACGAAGCCCCCTTCGTGGGCACCGGCATGGAAGCCACCGTGGCGCGCGATTCGGGCGCCGCGATCATGGCGCGTCGGGGCGGCGTTGTGGATCAGGTCGATGCCTCGCGGATCGTTGTGCGGGCCAATGAGGACCTTGGCATGGGCGATGCGGGCGTGGACATCTACCGTCTGCGCAAGTTCAAACGCTCCAACCAATCCTCGACGATCAACCAGCGTCCGATCGTGAAAGTGGGCGATATCGTCACCAAGGGCCAAGTTGTGGCTGACGGTCCTTCGACCGATCAGGGCGAATTGGCGCTGGGTCGCAACGTGGTCGTCGCCTTCATGCCGTGGAACGGCTACAACTACGAAGACTCCATCCTGATTTCGGAACGCATCCACCGCGATGACGTGTTCACCTCGATCCATATCGAGGAATACGAAGTGGCTGCGCGCGACACGAAACTGGGCCCGGAAGAGATCACCCGCGATATCCCGAACGTCGGCGAGGAAGCTTTGCGCAACCTTGACGAGGCGGGCATCGTCTACATTGGGGCCGAAGTCGGCCCGGGCGATATTCTGGTGGGTAAGATCACGCCGAAGGGCGAAAGCCCGATGACGCCGGAAGAAAAACTTCTGCGCGCCATCTTCGGCGAAAAAGCGTCTGACGTGCGCGATACCTCGCTGCGCTTGCCGCCGGGGGCCTATGGCACGATCGTCGAAGTGCGGGTTTTCAACCGCCACGGCGTCGATAAAGACGAACGCGCGCTGCAAATCGAGCGCGAAGAAGTCGAACGTCTGGCCCGTGACCGTGACGACGAAATGGCGATCTTGGAGCGCAACATCTACGCGCGTCTGAAAACGCTGATCCTTGGCAAAGTCGCGGTGAAAGGCCCCAAAGGCATCAAAGCCGGGTCGGAAATCACCGAAGAGCTGCTGGGCACGCTGAGCCGTGGTCAATGGTGGCAGCTTGCCCTTGAAAACGAAGCCGATGCCAAGGAAGTGGAAGCGCTGAACGACCAGTTCGACGCGCAGAAACGTGCCCTTGAGCACCGCTTCGAAGACAAGGTCGAGAAGGTCCGCCAAGGTGACGACCTGCCTCCGGGCGTGATGAAGATGGTCAAGGTCTTTGTTGCCGTGAAGCGCAAGCTGCAAGCGGGCGACAAGATGGCCGGTCGTCACGGCAACAAAGGTGTTGTGTCGAAAGTCGTGCCGATGGAAGACATGCCCTTCTTGGCCGATGGCACCCCGGTTGATCTGGTGCTGAACCCGCTCGGCGTGCCGTCGCGGATGAACGTCGGGCAGATCCTTGAAACCCACATGGGTTGGGCCTCGCGCGGTCTGGGCATCCAGATCGACGAAGCTGTGCGCGAATACAAACGCTCGGGCGATCTGACCCCGGTGCGGGACGCGATGCGCCACGGCTACGGCGACGAGACCTATGAGGCCGCCTTCGCCGAGATGGAGGAAGAACGCTTCCTTGAATGTGCCGAGCATGTCCGCAATGGCGTGCCGATCGCCACGCCGGTCTTTGACGGCGCGAAAGAGGCCGATGTGAACGATGCGCTGATCCGCGCGGGCTTCGATAAATCGGGCCAATCGCGTGTCTTCGACGGCCGCACCGGCGAAATGTTCGCGCGTCCGGTTACGGTTGGGGTGAAATACTTCCTCAAGCTTCACCACCTTGTCGACGACAAGATGCACGCCCGTTCGACCGGCCCGTATTCGCTTGTCACCCAGCAGCCGCTGGGCGGTAAGGCGCAATTCGGTGGTCAGCGTCTTGGGGAGATGGAGGTCTGGGCCCTGGAAGCTTACGGCGCCGCCTACACCCTGCAAGAGATGCTGACGGTGAAGTCGGACGACGTGGCTGGCCGGACCAAGGTCTACGAAAGCATCGTCAAGGGCGAAGACAACTTCGAAGCCGGCGTGCCGGAATCGTTCAACGTTCTCGTCAAGGAAGTGCGTGGCCTCGGCCTCAACATGGAACTCCTGGATACGGAGGAAGACGAGTGAGGGCGTAACCGCCCTCCTCCCCTTTCCCGACCTCATTCAAGGACATAACCGATGAACCAGGAACTCACCCAAAACCCGTTCAACCCGCTGGCCGCGCCCAAGGCTTTTGACGAGATCAAAATCTCGCTGGCCTCGCCCGAGCGGATCCTGTCGTGGTCCTATGGCGAGATCAAAAAGCCCGAGACCATCAACTACCGCACGTTCAAACCCGAGCGTGACGGCCTGTTCTGCGCGCGTATCTTTGGCCCGATCAAAGACTACGAATGCCTGTGCGGCAAATATAAGCGGATGAAATATCGCGGCGTTGTCTGCGAAAAATGCGGTGTGGAAGTCACGCTGCAAAAAGTTCGCCGCGAGCGTATGGGCCATATCGAACTGGCCTCGCCGGTTGCGCATATCTGGTTTTTGAAATCGCTGCCGAGCCGCATTGGCCTCATGCTCGACATGACGCTGCGCGATCTTGAGCGGATTTTGTATTTCGAAAACTACGTCGTCATCGAACCGGGCCTGACGGAGCTTTCCTATGGTCAGTTGCTGACCGAAGACGAATATCTCGATGCGCAAGACCAATATGGCGCTGATGCCTTCACCGCCAATATCGGCGCCGAAGCGATCCGCGACATGCTCGCCTCGATCGATCTTGAAGCGACCGCCGAGCAACTGCGCGAAGAACTGAAGGAAGCTACGGGCGAGCTGAAGCCGAAGAAGATCATCAAACGTCTGAAGATCGTCGAAAGCTTCATCGAGTCGAAAAACCGCCCCGAATGGATGATCCTGACGGTGCTGCCGGTTATCCCGCCGGAGCTGCGCCCGCTGGTGCCGCTTGATGGTGGCCGGTTTGCGACGTCGGACCTCAACGACCTCTATCGTCGCGTGATCAACCGGAACAACCGTCTTAAGCGGCTGATCGAACTGCGTGCGCCCGATATCATCGTGCGCAACGAAAAGCGGATGCTGCAAGAAGCCGTGGACGCGCTGTTTGACAACGGCCGTCGTGGCCGCGTGATCACGGGCACCAACAAGCGCCCGCTGAAATCGCTTTCCGACATGCTCAAGGGCAAACAGGGGCGTTTCCGTCAGAACCTTCTGGGTAAACGCGTCGACTTCTCGGGCCGTTCGGTTATCGTGACCGGGCCGGAGCTAAAGCTGCACCAATGCGGCCTGCCCAAGAAGATGGCGCTCGAACTCTTCAAGCCCTTCATCTACTCGCGCCTTGAAGCCAAGGGCCTTTCGAGCACGGTGAAACAGGCCAAGAAGCTGGTCGAGAAAGAGCGTCCCGAGGTTTGGGATATTCTCGATGAGGTGATCCGCGAACACCCGGTGCTGCTGAACCGCGCGCCGACGTTGCACCGTCTGGGCATCCAAGCCTTTGAGCCGCAACTGATCGAAGGCAAGGCGATCCAGTTGCACCCGCTCGTTTGCTCGGCATTTAACGCTGACTTCGACGGTGACCAGATGGCCGTGCACGTGCCGCTTTCGCTGGAAGCCCAGCTGGAAGCGCGCGTCTTGATGATGTCGACGAACAACGTTCTGTCGCCTGCCAACGGCTCGCCGATCATCGTGCCGTCGCAAGACATGATCTTGGGGCTTTACTACACGACCATGGAACGGGCCGGGATGCCGGGCGAAGGCATGGTGTTCTCTTCGGTCGAGGAAGTCGAACACGCTTTGACCTCGGGCACCGTCCACCTGCACGCCAAGGTCAAAGCCCGCGTCAAGCAAATCGACGAAGAGGGCAACGAGGTCTGGAAACGCTACGACACCACGCCGGGGCGTGTGCGTCTGGGCGCGCTTTTGCCGCTGAATGCGAAAGCTCCCTATGATCTTGTGAACCGCCCGCTGCGGAAGAAAGACGTGCAAAACGTCATCGACACCGTCTACCGCTACTGCGGTCAGAAAGAGTCGGTGATCTTCTGTGACCAGATCATGGGTCTTGGGTTCCGCGAAGCGTTCAAGGCGGGCATCTCGTTCGGCAAGGACGACATGCTGATCCCGGAACGCAAATGGGAAATCGTCGACGGTGTGCGCGAGCAGGTCAAAGAGTTCGAACAGCAGTACATGGACGGTCTGATCACCCAAGGTGAGAAGTATAACAAAGTCGTCGATGCCTGGTCGAAATGCTCGGATGCCGTCGCGGCCGAGATGATGAAGGAAATTTCTGCGGTGCGCGTCGATGATGCGGGCATGGAGAAAGAACCGAACTCGGTCTACATGATGTCCCACTCCGGGGCGCGGGGTTCGCCGGCGCAGATGAAACAGCTTGGCGGGATGCGCGGCCTGATGGCCAAACCGTCGGGCGAGATTATCGAAACGCCGATTATCTCGAACTTTAAAGAAGGCCTGACCGTGCTCGAGTACTTCAACTCGACCCACGGCGCCCGGAAGGGTCTGGCCGATACCGCGCTGAAAACTGCGAACTCGGGCTATCTGACCCGTCGTCTGGTGGACGTGGCGCAAGACTGCATCGTGCGTTCGCATGACTGCGGCACCGAGCGTGCGATCACGGCCTCGGCCGCGGTGAACGACGGTGAGGTTGTCGCGCCGCTTTCGGAACGTGTTCTGGGGCGTGTGGCCGCCGATGACGTCTTTGTGCCGGGCACCGATGAGGTGCTGGTGCGCAAGAACGAGTTGATCGACGAGCGCAAGGCCGACCTGATCGAGCAAAATGCGATCCAATCTATCCGCATCCGCTCGGCGCTGACCTGCGAGGCCGAAGAGGGCGTTTGCGCGCTCTGCTACGGTCGTGACCTTGCCCGCGGCACGCTGGTGAACCAAGGCGAAGCGGTGGGCATCATCGCCGCGCAGTCGATTGGCGAACCCGGCACGCAGCTGACGATGCGGACCTTCCACATCGGCGGTATTGCGCAAGGTGGCCAGCAGTCCTTCTTGGAAGCCTCGCATGAAGGCACGATCGAGTTCCGCTACGCCAACATCCTTGTGAACGAAGCGGGCGATCAGATCGTGATGGGCCGCAACATGCAGGTTGCGATCATGTCCGATCAGGGCGAGGAACGCGCCAGCCACAAGCTGGGGTATGGCACCAAGGTCTTTGTCAAAGAGGGGCAAGCGGTCAAACGCGGCGACAAGCTCTTTGAATGGGACCCCTACACCCTGCCGATCATCGCGGAAAAAACGGGTGTGGCGAAATTCGTCGATCTCGTCTCGGGCATCTCGGTGCGCGAAGATACCGATGAAGCCACCGGCATGACGCAGAAGATCGTGTCCGATTGGCGCTCGGCGCCGAAAGGCAACGATCTGAAGCCGGAAATCATCATCGTCAATGCCGATGGGGAACCGGTGCGCAACGATGCGGGCAACCCGGTGACCTATCCGATGTCGGTGGACGCCATTTTGTCGGTCGAAGACGGGCAAGAGGTTAAAGCCGGGGACGTGGTCGCGCGTATTCCGCGCGAAGGCGCGAAGACGAAGGACATCACCGGTGGTCTGCCGCGTGTGGCCGAACTCTTCGAAGCGCGGCGTCCGAAGGATCACGCGATCATCGCCGAACTTGATGGCTATGTGCGCTTTGGCAAAGACTACAAAAACAAGCGTCGCATCGCGATCGAGCCTGCGCAAGAAGGCCTGGACCCGGTCGAATACATGGTGCCGAAAGGCAAGCACATCCCGGTGCAAGAAGGCGACTTCGTGCAGAAGGGTGACTACATCATGGATGGCAACCCGGCCCCGCATGACATTTTGCGCATCATGGGGATCGAGGCGCTGGCCGAATACCTGATCGACGAGGTACAGGACGTGTACCGTCTGCAAGGCGTGAAGATCAACGACAAGCACATCGAGGTGATCGTGCGGCAGATGCTGCAAAAGATCGAGATCCTCGACAGCGGCGACACCACGCTGCTGAAAGGCGAGCATATCGACAAGGCGGAGTTCGACGAAGAAAACGCCAAGGTCGAAGCGCGCGGGGGCCGTGCGGCCACGGGCGAGCCGGTGCTTTTGGGGATCACGAAAGCGTCGCTGCAAACGCGGTCGTTCATCTCGGCGGCGTCGTTCCAAGAAACGACGCGCGTGCTGACCGAGGCTTCGGTGCAGGGCAAACGCGACAAGCTGGTGGGTCTGAAAGAAAACGTCATCGTTGGCCGTCTGATCCCGGCGGGCACCGGCGGGGCGACTACCAAGGTGCGCAAGATCGCAGCCGAACGCGACCATACGGTGATTGAGGCGCGCCGCGCCGAGGCTGCCGAGGCCGCCGCACTGGCCGCGCCGATCGAAACCTCTTTCGAAGAGGAAGATTTCGGCCCGGTGACGACGCCCGAAAGCCGCGATTGATATTTGCGATCCACTAAGACAAGCCCCCGCGCAACACGCTTGCGCGGGGGCTTTTCTTTTGGGCGGAAGGCTGGATTGATGCCAAGGCGCGGTTCTGGTATCGCCAAGTCACCAGAACGCCGGGTCCACGGCGCTGGGTTCCGAAAGAAAAAGGATGACGTTTGCGCGTTTGGCGGCCTATGAGCAGCCGTTGAAATGGTTCGCCCTTACCTTGGGTCTGTGCAGCACCATTTCCATTGTCCAGAACTGGCAATTGGCCGCGATGCTGTTTGGGTTGCCGTTCTGTTTGATCTGGATTTTCTGTGCTTGGCTGCACGGTGAACGCCAACTCAAATATATCAATATCGTATTTTCCGGGCTTTACGTTTACGGCATCGCGCGTTTCTTTTGGCTTGTGAGCTGAGACGTTGGCCTTGCGCGCGCTATGCGTTGCCTGCGCCGGGCCTGCGGCACTTTGTTTACAAGCGCGGGGCCGGGCTGTATCAGGAGCCGAGCCGCCCTTGGCACAAAGGCCCTTGCCATGACCGACATTTCCATCGTTATCCCCGCCCGCAACGAGGCAGAGAATATTGCCGCGCTGCTTGATGGGATCGATGCGGCGCTGTTAGGGCAAGATTACGAGGTGATCGTGATTGATGATGCCTCTGACGATGGGATGGAGGGTATTTTGCGCGCGCGCATGGCGCAGGCGCCGCAGTTGCGCGTGCTGCGCAATCGCCGCGCAGGCGGACAATCGGCGGCGGTGCATTCGGGGGTGCAGGTGGCGCGCGGCGCGATTTGTGCCACGTTGGATGGCGATGGCCAGAACCCGCCCGAAGAATTGCCCAAGCTGATCGCGCCTTTGCAAGCCGCCGGTTCCGAAAAGATCGGTCTGGTCGCCGGGCAGCGGGTTGACCGGCAAGATACGCTTTCGAAGAAGCTGGCGTCGCGCGCGGCCAATGCCCTGCGGTCGTGGGTGCTGAAGGATGGCACGCGCGATACCGGCTGCGGGCTCAAGGCATTTCGGCGCGCGCCCTTTCTTGAGTTGCCCTATTTCGACCATATGCACCGCTACCTGCCTGCGCTTTTTGCGCGCGACGGCTGGGGGGTCGCGCATGTCGATGTTTCGCATCGCGCCCGCGGGGGCGGGCGGTCACATTATTCCAACCTGCAACGCGCGCTGGTGGGGGCTGTCGATCTTTTGGCTGTGGCGTGGCTGATCCGGCGGCGCAAAAAATCGCGCCCCACCGAGGTGACGCAATGACCGGATGGTTGGAAAAACTGCTGCATGTCGACAGCACGATCGAGCTTTGGTGGGTGATCTTTGGCTTTGCCGCGCAGGCGATGTTCACGATGCGCTTTTTGGTGCAATGGATCGCGTCGGAGCGCGCCAAGGATTCCGTCATGCCAGTGGCCTTTTGGTATTTCTCGCTTGCGGGGGGGCTGATGCTGCTGGCCTATGCGCTTTACCGCGCCGATCCAGTTTTCATTCTGGGCCAAGCCCTGGGGGTGATTATCTATTTCCGCAACCTGACGCTGATCCGCCGTGCCAAACGCCGCCCCGAACTCTAAGCCGCTGTCTGAGACGCGAGGCTGGTTTGCCCCGGCGCTGGCGCTGGTTGCAGCCCTTGTGGCGCTGCGGCTTTTGGCGCTGGCCTTCGACCACACCGATATTTTCGTCGATGAGGCGCAATATTGGTTTTGGGGGCAAAACCTCGATTTCGGTTATTATTCCAAACCGCCGCTGATCGGCTGGCTGTTGCGCGCGGTGACCGATCTGGCCGGGTCAAGCGATCCGTTTTGGCTGCGCTTGCCGGGGACCTTTTTGCATGCGGCGACGGCGCTGATCTTGGGGGCGCTGGCCGCGCGTATCGGCGGCGCGCGGGCGGGCTTTGCTGCCGCTGCGGTGTATATCACGGCACCGATGGCGGCTTTGGGGTCTTGGCAGATTTCCACCGATACGGTGATGGCGCCGTTTTTCGCCGCCGCGCTTTTGTATTTCTGGCGCGCGGGCGAAAGCCGATCTGCGACCCATGGCGCGCTGGCGGGGCTGTTCATCGGTTGCGCCTTCATGGCGAAATATGCTGCGATCTATTTCTGGGGCGGCGCACTCTTGGCGATGCTGTTTGTGCCCGCGCGGCGGATCGGCTGGCCGGCCTTCGCCGCGATGGTGGGGCTTTTCGCGCTGGTGATTGCGCCCAATGTGGTGTGGAACCTGACCCACAAGCTGACCACGGTGCAGCACACGCTGGACAATGTCGGCTGGGTGCGGGCCGGGGCAGGGGCCAATCTGGCCTCGATGGCGGAATTCTTTGGCTCGCAATTTGCGGTCTTTGGGCCGGTCAGCTTTGCGGCGCTTTTGTGGGGTTATACGCGCTTGGGCGCGCCGCAAAAACGGGCTTTGATGGCGCTTTCTATCCTGCCGCTGATGGCCGTGACGGCGCAGGCCTATCTGGGCAAGGCGCAAGCGAATTGGGCTGTCGCGGCCTATTTCGCGGGCGCTGTGCTGGTGGCGCTGGTGCTGCCGCGCCGGGGGCTGTGGCTGGCGCTTGGTTTGAATATGATTGCCTGTCTGGCGGTGCCGGTTTTGATTGTTGCCGCGCCGTGGCTGGGGCCCGATGAGGCCCCCTGGATGAAGCGCTATCTGGGCCGGGCAGAGCTGTCCACCCGTATCCTTGCCTTGGCCCAGGCCGAGGGGGTGTCCGTCTATGCGCAAAACCGCGATATTTTGGCCGATCTGTTCCTGACCGGGCGTGAGGTTGTTGGCCAGCCTGAGGGCGTGACCGTTTATGCGCCCCGTGTTGTGGGGCGGGCGCATAACTACTACGAACAGAATTACGCGCTCCCGCCAGAGTATCGCGGCAAGCTTTTGGTGATCCGTGCGGCGCCGATGGTTTGCGCCGGCGTCCCGGTGCCGCCAGCGGGGGTGTTGAACGGATCGGGGCATTGGGCGGGCAAGCAGATCACGCCTTATCTTGTGGATGCGGAGTGTCTGGATGCCGAAACTTGACCTGATCCATTGGGGCTATTGGCTGACGTTCGGCTGGCTTTTTTCCATCGTGCTGTTTCGCCATTTCACGAGCGTTGATCCGGCGATCACGGGGCTGTTCTATTCCCCGGATGCGGGCTTTCCGCTGGGCGATAATGCGCTTTTGAACCTTCTGCGCGAATGGATTTGGGATGGCGCTATTGTGGTGTTCCTGGTCGCGGGGCTGGCATGGTTTTGGGTGGCGCGGCGGCGCAGCCTGTGGGGCCGTGGCTTTGGGGGCGGCACGCTTGCCGGGTTGTCGAACACAGGGTGGCGCGCGATTTTTGGGACCTTCCTGCTGGGGCCGGGGCTGATCGTGAATGGCTGGCTGAAAAGCTTTTCCGGGCGTGCCCGGCCCGCCAACACCACGCTTTTTGGGGGCGATAAGCAGTTTTCCCTCGCCGGTGACTTCACCGATCAATGCGCTTCGAATTGTTCCTTCGTTTCGGGGGAGGTGGCGGCGGGCACGGCGCTGGCGGTCACGGTTTGGTTTGTGACGGCGGCTGTCCCCTATGCTTGGCTGCGCGCCAGCCTACGCGGGCTGGGCCTGTTGGTCCCGGCCTTCGTGATCTTTCAGAGAGTCGCCACGGGGCGGCATTTCCCCTCCGATGCTGTCTTTGCGGTTTTGATCACCGCGACCATCGCTTGGGCCTTTGCGGTGGCGCATCATGTGGTGCGCGCCACGCAGAAGTGAGGCTGTCATCACCCGCAGCTTGCGGTTGCGGTTGACTCTCGTCCCGGCGGCCCCTATAGCGCGCCCATCCAGCGCCGCCGCTCGAATCCGTTCGGGGGGATGGCTTGGGGCCCCATAGCCTCGATCCTCTGGATATCGACCGTTCGGCCTTCTTCGGAGGGACGGGCGGATTTGGTGTTTTGTGATGGGCACAAGGCACCGTCGAGAAGCGGCGCACCCCGGTGGGTGCGAGTATTGACAAGCAGAACGGGGAACCGAATGCCGACGATCCAGCAGCTGATCCGCAAACCGCGGCAGCCCAAGGTGAAGCGCTCCAAGTCGCAACACCTTCAAGAATGCCCGCAAAAGCGTGGCGTTTGCACGCGCGTCTACACCACGACGCCGAAGAAACCGAACTCCGCTATGCGTAAGGTGGCCAAAGTCCGCCTGACGAATGGCTTCGAGGTCATCTCCTACATCCCGGGCGAAAAGCACAACCTGCAAGAGCACTCTGTCGTGCTCATCCGCGGCGGCCGTGTGAAAGACCTTCCGGGTGTCCGTTACCACATCCTGCGCGGTGTGCTGGATACCCAAGGTGTCAAAGACCGTCGTCAGCGTCGTTCGAAATACGGCGCCAAGCGTCCGAAATAAGGAGATCACCAGATGTCTCGTCGTCACGCAGCTGAAAAGCGCGAAGTGCTGCCCGACGCCAAATATGGCGATCGCGTGCTGACCAAATTCATGAACAACCTGATGATCGACGGCAAAAAATCGGTTGCCGAACGTATCGTCTACAACGCGCTCGACCGCGTCGAAAGCCGCGCCAAGCGTGAGCCGGTGGAAGTGTTCCACGAAGCGCTCGACAACGTGAAACCCGCTGTCGAAGTCCGCTCGCGTCGCGTTGGTGGTGCCACCTATCAGGTGCCGGTCGAAGTGCGCCCGACGCGCCGTGAAGCGCTGGCGATCCGCTGGCTCATCACCGCCGCGAAAAACCGCAATGAGAATACCATGGAAGAGCGCCTCGCTGGCGAGCTGCTTGATGCCATGAACTCGCGCGGGTCTGCGGTGAAAAAGCGCGAAGACACCCACAAGATGGCCGACGCGAACAAAGCGTTTAGCCATTACCGCTGGTAACAGGAGCCCTTTTCCATGGCACGCGAGTATCAGCTTCCGCGCTACCGCAACTTCGGCATCATGGCGCACATCGATGCCGGTAAAACCACCACCACCGAGCGTATCCTTTACTACACCGGCAAATCGCACAAAATCGGCGAGGTGCACGATGGCGCCGCGACGATGGACTGGATGGAGCAGGAGCAGGAACGCGGGATCACCATCACCTCGGCGGCGACCACGACCTTCTGGCAGCGTCAAGAAGACCCGACCAAAGAGGGCACTTCGGACACGAAGTACCGCTTCAACATCATCGACACCCCCGGCCACGTCGACTTCACCATCGAAGTCGAACGTTCGCTCGCGGTGCTTGACGGTGCGGTCTGCCTTCTGGACGCCAACGCCGGTGTCGAACCGCAAACCGAAACGGTGTGGCGTCAGGCTGACCGTTACGCGGTTCCGCGGATCGTGTTCGTCAACAAGATGGACAAGATCGGCGCTGACTTCTTCAAATGCGTTGAGATGATCAAGGACCGCACCGGCGGCACCCCGTGCCCGGTGGCGCTTCCGATCGGGGCCGAAGATAAACTCGAAGGCATCATCGACCTGATCAAGATGGAAGAATGGGTCTGGAAAGGCGAAGACCTCGGCGCGAGCTGGGTCCGTCAACCGATCCGTGACGACCTGAAAGATCTGGCCGACGAATGGCGTGCCAACATGGTCGAGCTTGCCGTGGAGCAAGACGACGATGCGATGGAAGCTTACCTCGAAGGCAACGAGCCCGACGAAGACACGCTGCGCAAGCTGATCCGTAAGGGGACGCTGTCGATGGCCTTCTTCCCGGTGCTGGCTGGCTCGGCGTTCAAGAACAAAGGCGTTCAACCGCTGCTCAACGCGGTGATCGACTTCTTGCCCGCCCCGCTCGACGTGCCGACGCTGAAAGGCTTCTCGCCCGACGACGAGACCGAGACCCGCAACATCGAGCGTCCCGCCGATGATAGCGCGCCGTTCTCGGCGCTGGCGTTCAAGATCATGAACGACCCCTTCGTGGGCTCGCTCACCTTTACGCGGATCTATTCGGGTGTCCTTAAGAAGGGCGACCAGATGCTGAACGCGACCAAAGGGAAGCGTGAGCGCGTTGGCCGGATGATGATGATGCACTCGATCAACCGCGAGGAGATCGAAGAAGCATTCGCCGGTGACATCATCGCGCTGGCCGGTCTGAAAGAAACCACCACGGGCGACACCCTGTGTGACCCGGCCAAACCGGTGGTTCTGGAAACCATGAGCTTCCCCGATCCGGTGATCGAGATCGCCGTGGAGCCGAAGTCGAAAGCCGACCAAGAGAAGATGGGCCTCGCCCTCGCGCGCTTGGCTGCTGAAGACCCGTCGTTCCGCGTCGAAACGAACTTCGAATCGGGCCAAACGATCATGAAAGGGATGGGCGAGCTTCACCTCGACATTCTGGTTGATCGCATGAAGCGCGAGTTCAAGGTCGAAGCCAATATCGGTGCGCCGCAGGTGGCTTACCGTGAAACCATCTCGACCGCGGCCGAGATCGACTACACGCACAAGAAACAAACCGGTGGTACCGGCCAGTTCGCGCGCGTGAAACTGATCATCGAACCGACCGAGCCGGGCGAAGGCTATTCCTTCGAAAGCCGGATCGTCGGTGGTGCGGTGCCGAAGGAATACATCCCCGGCGTCGAGAAAGGCATCAAGTCGGTGATGGATTCGGGGCCGCTTGCGGGCTTCCCGGTGATCGACTTCAAGGTGGCACTGGTCGATGGGGCGTTCCACGACGTCGACTCCTCGGTGCTCGCCTTCGAAATCGCCACCCGTGCCGCGATGCGCGATGGTCTGAAGAAAGCCGGTGCGAAACTGCTCGAACCGATCATGAAAGTCGAAGTGGTGACCCCGGAAGAATACACCGGTGGCATCATTGGTGACCTGACCAGCCGTCGTGGCATGGTGCAAGGCCAAGACACCCGCGGAAATGCCAACGTGATCAACGCGATGGTGCCGCTGGCCAACATGTTCGGCTACATCAACACGCTGCGCTCGATGTCTTCGGGCCGGGCTGTGTTCACGATGCTGTTCGACCACTACGACGCCGTGCCGCAGAACATCTCGGACGAAATCCAGAAGAAATACGCCTGATGCGTGCGGGGCCCGGGTTTTCCGGGCCCCGTCCCGCGCAGGATCAACGACTAGGAGGCCATCATGGCAAAGGCAAAGTTTGAACGGAACAAACCGCACGTCAACATCGGCACGATCGGTCACGTTGACCACGGCAAGACGACGCTGACGGCTGCGATCACGAAATACTACGGCGAATTCAAAGCCTACGACCAGATCGACGGGGCGCCGGAAGAGAAAGCGCGTGGGATCACGATCTCGACGGCGCACGTTGAGTACGAGACGGAAACCCGTCACTACGCGCACGTGGACTGCCCCGGCCACGCGGACTATGTGAAGAACATGATCACCGGCGCGGCGCAGATGGACGGTGCGATCTTGGTGGTGGCGTCGTCGGATGGCCCGATGCCGCAAACGCGTGAGCACATCTTGCTGGGCCGTCAGGTCGGCATTCCTTACATCACGGTCTACATGAACAAAGTGGACCTCGTGGATGACGAGGAACTGCTTGAGCTGGTGGAAATGGAAGTTCGCGAACTTCTGTCGGACTACGAATACCCGGGCGACGACACGCCGATCATCAAAGGCTCGGCGCACCAAGCGCTGATGGGCGAGATGAAAGAGATCGGCGAGGATTCGATCCACGCGCTGATGAAGGCTGTTGACGAATACATCCCGACCCCGGCGCGTGCGGTTGACCAACCGTTCCTGATGCCGATCGAAGACGTGTTCTCGATCTCGGGCCGCGGCACGGTTGTGACCGGCCGTGTGGAACGTGGCGTGATCAACGTGGGTGACGAGCTGGAAATCGTCGGCATCCGTCCGACGAAGAAAACCACCTGCACCGGCGTTGAAATGTTCCGCAAGCTGCTGGATCGCGGCGAAGCAGGCGACAACATCGGCGCGCTGCTGCGCGGGATCGACCGTGACGGCGTTGAGCGTGGCCAGGTTCTGTCGAAGCCGGGTTCGGTGACGCCGCACACCAAGTTCGAAGCCGAAGCCTACATCCTGACGAAGGAAGAAGGCGGCCGTCACACGCCGTTCTTTGCGAACTACCGTCCGCAGTTCTACTTCCGCACCACCGACGTGACCGGCACGGTGAACCTGCCGGAAGGCACTGAGATGGTGATGCCGGGCGACAACCTGAAGTTCGAAGTCGAACTGATCGCGCCGATCGCGATGGAAGAAAAACTGCGCTTCGCCATCCGCGAAGGCGGCCGCACCGTCGGCGCCGGCGTCGTCTCCAAAATCATCGAGTAATCGATGTTTTGCCCCGGCGGGCCTGCCCGCCGGGTGTGAAAACCAGGAATTCGGAAGGTGCGCCGTAAGGCGCGCCTTTTGTTCTTGACAGACTCAGGCCAGCCGCATATCCGGCGCGCCTGATCTGTAAAGATTGCGGTTCGATGCTGGCACCACATTCGGTGTTGTCAGCCTCTCAACCTGAATAGCCCTGCGAAAAGGGAAAACCATGTCTGGTCAAAACATTCGCATCCGGCTCAAGGCGTTCGATTACCGCGTGCTGGACGCCAGCACCCAGGAAATCGTCAACACCGCGAAGCGTACGGGTGCACAGGTCCGCGGGCCGATCCCGCTGCCCAACAAAATCGAGAAATTCACGGTTCTCCGTGGTCCGCACATCGACAAGAAGTCGCGCGACCAGTGGGAAATCCGCACGCATAAGCGTCTTCTCGACATCGTCGATCCGACCCCGCAAACCGTGGACGCGCTGATGAAGCTCGACCTCGCGGCTGGCGTGGATGTCGAGATCAAAGTCTGAGGAGTTAGCACATGCGTTCTGGTGTTATCGCCAAGAAGCTGGGCATGACCCGGCTGTTCCTCGAAGATGGCAAACAGGTTCCGGTGACCGTGCTGCAACTCGACAACCTGCAAGTTGTCGCGCAGCGCACCGTCGAAACCGATGGCTACACGGCTGTGCAACTCGGTGCGGGCGAGGCGAAAGCCAAGCGCGTTTCGGGTGCGATGCGTGGTCACTTCGCGAAAGCGAATGTGGCGCCCAAGCGCAAGCTGGCCGAGTTCCGTGTTTCGCCCGAAAACCTGATCGAAGTTGGCGCCGAAATCTCGGCCGAGCATTACCTTGCCGGTCAGCATGTCGACATCGCCGGCACCTCGATCGGTAAGGGCTTTGCCGGTGCCATGAAGCGTCACAACTTCGGTGGTCTGCGCGCCTCGCACGGTGTGTCGATCTCGCACCGTTCGCACGGTTCGACCGGTCAGTGCCAAGACCCGGGTAAGGTCTTCAAAGGCAAGAAAATGGCGGGTCATCTTGGTGCCGTTCGCGTCACCACGCAGAACCTGCAAGTGGTCCGCACCGACGCCGAGCGTGGCCTGATCATGGTCAAAGGGTCGGTTCCGGGCGCCAAAGGCGGCTGGGTGACGATCAAAGACGCCGTGAAAAAACCGGCTCCGGCGGATCTGCCGATGCCGGCCGCGCTGAAATCCGCGGCGGCTGCCGCTCCGGCCGAAGAAGCTCCGGTCGAAGGGGGTGAAGCATGAAACTCGACGTGATCAAGCTCGACGGCGGCAAAGCCGGTTCGATCGATCTCAATGAGTCGCTGTTCGGCCTCGAGCCGCGCGCCGACATCCTGCATCGCGTCGTGCGCTGGCAGCGTGCGAAGGCGCAGGCTGGCACCCACTCGGTGCTCGGCAAGTCGGAGGTCAGCTACTCGACCAAGAAGATCTACCGCCAAAAAGGCACCGGTGGCGCGCGTCACGGGTCCAAAAAGGCGCCGATCTTCCGTCATGGTGGTGTCTACAAAGGGCCGACCCCGCGCAGCCACGCCCATGAGCTGACCAAGAAGTTCCGCGCGCTTGGCCTGCGTCATGCGCTGTCGGCCAAAGCGAAAGCGGGCAACCTCGTGGTCGTCGAATCGGCGGAAATGGCCGAAGCGAAAACCTCGATGCTTGCGAAAACCGCCAAAGAGCTGGGCTGGAAAAAAGTCTTGGTCATTGACGGTGCTGCCGTGAACGAGAACTTCGCGCTCGCCGCGCGCAACATCGATGGCATCGACGTGCTGCCCTCGATGGGCGCCAACGTCTATGACATCCTCAAGCGTGACACGCTCGTGATCACCAAAGCGGGTGTCGAAGCTCTGGAGGCTCGCCTGAAATGAGTGCGAAACCCGAACATTACGACGTGATCGTGAAGCCCGTCATCACCGAGAAAGCCACTATGGCCTCGGAAGCTGGCGCGGTGGTGTTCCAAGTCGCCAAGACGGCGACCAAACCGGCGATCAAAGAGGCTGTCGAAGCGCTCTTCGGTGTGAAGGTGAAGGCGGTCAACACCACCATCACCAAAGGCAAGGTGAAACGTTTCCGCGGGGCCCTTGGTCAACGCTCGGACGTGAAAAAAGCCTATGTCACGCTCGAAGACGGTCAAACCATCGACGTCTCGACCGGCCTTTAAGGCCAGGCACATGAAAAGAAGGCCCTCGCGCAAGCGGGGGCCTTTTCTGTTTCTGTGGCGTAAAAGGGAAGGTGCGGTTTGTTGGCCGATTCAGCAGGTATATCCGAAGCGATTCCAGACGCCCTCACCGTAGCGCGTCCCTCCATGGGCAGCGATGTATTTGCCATTCATATTGACCAGCTTTTGGTGACGCGCCTCAATTTCGAGATGTTCTGTGCGTGGTGTAAGGTTCAGAAATTGGCCCAGCCGCTCTAGTTCTGTTTCAGAATGGTCAATAAGATCCTCGTAGCGCACAGTGATGCAGTCGCTTTCGTCGAAATCCTCAAGCGCTTGGCTGTAAGCCACGTTCCAATGCATCATCAGTTCCGGCAGCGTCGTCATCGACCATTTCTGTGTCGCGCCGGCAACCGCGCGCGGATCACGCGTCATGATGATAAACTGACTGCCTGGGAAAACCTTCCGCAGCCAAGGGATTTTGGTCAGGTTCGGCGGTGATTTTTCGACGAGGGTCGGGCTGTCGCCCACGACAAAGGGGCGCCACGCGTCCAAGATCGCCGCGCGATGGGCCGGGTAATCGTCAAGACGGTTCAGTTCCTCCAGAGCCTCGGTGCTGAAAGCAAACCGCCCGGCGCCGCCGAATCTGAGGGCTGCGGTGAAGACCGACTGAATGTGCTCGCCTTCGCTTTCGGGGGTCGAGGCCCGCAGGCAGGACAGCTCATATTTTGAGACAAGTAGTCGCTCTAAAAGTGTGGTGCCGCTGCGTTGAAGTCCGCAAATGAAAATGAAACGGTCAATATCGGCGGTATCGTTATACTTCACATCGGGCAGGCGCTTGGCCCGAACTATCTTGTATTTGCGAAGTCGCGCCTTAAGAGTTCGCCAAGCTATTAACATGCCTATACCTCCTGATTTTCCGGTCTTCCCGTTAGCAGGATGCCTGAGTGTTAGTTGTCACGGGCCGTCACTGAATGCAACCTTGGGTTGCTGTTCGGTGCAAGTCATTTTGATGCTTGGCTAATTTTCGCCGCAGTTGCATTCGTTCTGACCAAAACGAAGTCATCGGCACGATCGGGGTGCGCCGGAGCACCTTCTGTGTGGACAGGTCGATGCATCCCTGTTATGTCCCGCCAATCGCTCGGCCCCGGATTCGTCCGGGGTCTGTGATTTTTGCACTCGGGGAGCTACGGCGCCCCTTACGTAACGGACCTATGGTCCAGAGCAACGGAAGACAGAGAGCATGGCACTCAAGTCGTATAAACCGACGACGCCTGGCCAGCGCGGGCTGGTTCTGATCGACCGTTCGGAGCTTTGGAAAGGTCGTCCCGTCAAAGCCCTCACGCAGGGTTTGACCAAGACGGGCGGCCGGAACAACACCGGACGCGTCACGATGTGGCACAAGGGTGGTGGGGCAAAACGCCTTTACCGCATCGTCGATTTCAAGCGTCGCAAGTTCGACGTTCCGGCCACGGTCGAGCGGATCGAATATGACCCGAACCGCACCGCCTTCATCGCGCTGATCAAATACAGCGACGGCGAACAGGCCTATATCCTCGCGCCGCAACGCCTTGCGGTGGGTGACACCGTCATCTCGGGCGCGAAACAAGACATCAAACCGGGCAACGCGATGCCGTTCTCGGGTATGCCGATCGGTACGATCGTCCACAATGTCGAGCTGAAGCCCGGCAAAGGTGGCCAGATCGCGCGCGCCGCGGGCACCTATGCCCAGTTCGTCGGCCGTGACGGCGGCTATGCCCAGCTGCGTTTGTCCTCGGGCGAGCTGCGCCTTGTCCGTCAGGAATGCTTGGCGACCATCGGCGCCGTTTCGAACGCCGATCACAGCAACCAAAACCTCGGCAAAGCCGGTCGTAAGCGTCACATGGGCGTGCGTCCGACCGTTCGCGGTGTTGCGATGAACCCGATCGACCACCCGCACGGTGGTGGTGAAGGCCGCACCTCCGGTGGCCGTACCCCGGTTACCCCGTGGGGCAAGGACACCAAGGGCAAGCGCACCCGTTCGAACAAGCAGACCGACAAGTACATCTTGCGGTCGCGTCACGCCAAGAAGAAGGGTCGCTAAGATATGGCACGTTCTCTCTGGAAAGGCCCTTTCGTTGACGCTTATCTGCTGAAAAAAGCAGAAAAAGCGCGCGCCTCGGGCAAATCCGACGTCATCAAAATCTGGTCGCGTCGTTCCACCATCCTGCCGCAATTCGTCGGCCTCACCTTCGGCGTCTACAACGGGCAGAAGCACATCCCGGTGAACGTCACCGAAGAGATGATCGGCCAGAAGTTCGGCGAATATTCGCCGACCCGGACCTATTACGGTCACGCCGCCGACAAGAAAGCGAAGAGGAAGTAAGCCATGGGTAAGGAACAGAATCCGCGCCGCGTGGCGGATAACGAAGCCTTCGCGAAAGCGAAGATGCTTCGTACCTCGCCGCAGAAACTCAACCTCGTTGCCGCGCTGATCCGTGGCAAGAAGGTGGACAAGGCCCTTATGGACCTCACCTTCTCGAAAAAACGGATCGCCGAAGACGTGCGCAAGTGCCTGCAATCGGCCATTGCCAATGCTGAAAACAACCATGGTCTCGACGTCGATAACCTGATCGTCGCCGAAGCTTGGGTTGGCAAAAACCTCGTCATGAAACGCGGTCGTCCGCGGGCCCGTGGCCGGTTTGGCAAGATCATGAAGCCGTTTTCGGAAATCACCATCAAGGTGCGTCAGATCGAGGAGCGCGCGTAATGGGTCAGAAGGTCAACCCCATCGGGATGCGTCTTCAGGTCAACCGCACCTGGGACAGCCGCTGGTTCGCTGAGTCGAAAGATTATGGCGATCTGCTTTTGGAAGATCTCCGCATGCGCGAGTTCATCCACAAAGAAGCCAAACAAGCTGGCATTGCCCGCGTGATCATCGAGCGCCCGCACAAAAAGTGCCGCGTCACGATCCACGCCGCGCGTCCGGGTGTCATCATCGGCAAAAAAGGCGCCGATATTGAAACCCTGCGCAAGAAGCTGGCGAACTACACCGACTCGGAACTGCACCTCAACATCGTTGAAGTCCGCAAGCCCGAGTTGGACGCCCAGCTTGTGGCCGAGTCGATCTGCCAGCAGCTCGAGCGCCGTGTTTCGTTCCGTCGCGCCATGAAGCGCTCGGTGCAAAACGCGATGCGTATGGGCGCCCTTGGCATCCGTGTGAACGTCGCTGGCCGTCTGGGCGGTGCCGAGATCGCGCGGACCGAGTGGTATCGTGAAGGCCGTGTGCCGCTGCACACCCTGCGTGCCGACATCGACTACGCGCTGGACGAAGCCATGACGCCCTATGGGATCATTGGTGTGAAGGTCTGGATCTTCAAAGGCGAGATCATGGAACATGATCCGCAAGCCCGTGATCGCAAAGCTGCCGAAGCCCAAGACGGCCCGGCGCCGCGCGGTCCGCGTCGCGACCGCGACGCTCGCTGAGGAGTGACTTGAGATGCTGCAACCGAAACGGACGAAATTCCGCAAACAGCACAAGGGCCGCATCCACGGCGAAGCCAAGGGTGGGTTCAACCTGAACTTCGGCTCCTTCGCGCTGAAGGCCACCGAGCCCGAGCGTGTGACGGCCCGTCAGATCGAAGCGGCGCGCCGCGCGATCACCCGCCACATGAAGCGTCAAGGCCGCGTCTGGATCCGCATCTTCCCGGATGTGCCGGTCTCGTCGAAACCCACCGAGGTTCGGATGGGTAAAGGTAAAGGCTCTGTCGATTATTGGGCGGCGAAGGTCAAACCCGGCCGCATCATGTTCGAAATCGACGGCGTGCCGGAGCCGATCGCGCGTGAGGCCCTGCGCCTTGGTGCGAACAAGCTGCCGCTGATGAGCCGCATCGTCGCCCGCGAAGACTGGTAAGTTTCGCAAGCGAAGATACGAAAAGACCCCCGCTTCGGCGGGGGTTTTGTTTTGCGCGCAGGCGCCGCCTTGCCGCGCCGGTCCCGGTTGGGGCGTCAGGCTTTCGATTTCAGTTCCACAATCATCAATTTGCAGCGGTCCTTGCGGTCGGGGAACATCGTGCGCGTCATCACATGGTTTTCGACATCAAGGTAGGAACAGACCAGATCGGCGCGGTCTTCGGTGATAATATCGTCGAACACCAAAAGCGCACCCGGTGCAGCCAGTTCGGCGATTTTGGGCAGGTGGCGATGAATTTCAGCGTCGTCATGAGTGGCGTCGCAAAAGATCATCCCGTAGCTGCGCGCCAGCGGGCATTCTAAGAAATCGCCCCGGATAACATTGGTGACATAGGGCAGCAGGCCGTTGGCCTTGAGGTTCTTGATCAACACCGCAATCGTGCCGCCGGGGTGGTAGACGGCTTCGGCAACACGCCCTTGGTCTTTATCCAGCCGGAACCGCTCGTTGAATCGCGCCACCCATTCCTCGGCAGAGGTGATGCCGAAATCGATCATGTCATAGGCGACCGGCTCATGCCCGTCCTCGTCGATGCGGGCGCGCAGGCCGGTGGCGATGGCCGAAGACGACCGTCCGAGCCACGGGCCGATTTCCAGCACCGGGCCCGCGGTGCGCCGTGCCGCATTATGCAAGACAGTCAAATCTTTCGCCGACATCCAACCGTTCGGGTAGCCAAGCGGCAGGCGCGGCGGGGCATGGGTGAAAAAGCTGGCCCCGAAATCGGCCGCCGACGGTTTAGAAAAATTGGGGGTGTCCATCAAAACCTCTGCTCGATTGGTGCGCCCGTCGCCGCGCGCCGGGGCGCAGGGTGCGGGTGCGCGCTGCGGCACAATAGGAAAAGTGAATCAGCTTTCGCGGGGTGAAACAATAGAAATCCGGGGGGCTTGGCGCGCGCGCCGACGCCGCTGTGAAAGCGGGTCTCGCCAGAATGTGACACATTAATGACGGTTAGGGATTGTGCTTGCGCGTGAGCGGGGGCAACAGACGCAGTCGTGACACATGCCTGATATCTTTGAGTGGACAGATGCCGGTTCGGATCGAAAAAGCTGCGGTGAATGGGGTGCCCGGGTGGCGCAAATGGGTGGAAGATAGCTCGTTGCGGCAACGGTTACAGAAGGGCAACCCGCGCCGCCTCTTCGAAGCAGAGCGCGAAAACTACCATCAGGTGGCCCGCGCCGGGCTGCCTTTTGCGCGCTTGATCGACGAGGGGAGATCCTATTTCGTCGTCGCGGATGCCGGCGTTACAGTGCGCGCTTTGGCGCGGGCAGGGGCTGCGCAATCCGCCGAGTTTCGGGTCGCGTTGGAAGCCGCAGCCCGCACATTGGCGCGGCTACACAAGGCCGGGTTCAGCCATGGTCGGCCCAACCTGTGCGATATTTGTTGGGCGGACAATAAGATCACCTTCATTGATCTGGAAAACTTTGGTCCCAAGCATAATAGCGCCGATGGCCATGCGCGGGATGTGTTGATTTTCTTCTTTGACATTTTGGCAGAGCGCGGTGGCGTGGATGACGTGGTTTTGGCGGCTGCTAAGGCCTATCGCGCGGAAGATTACAGCGGAACCTGGGCGCGGGCGCAGGCGCGGCTTAGACGTTTGCGCCCCTTTGCGCCTGCGTTGCTTTGGCTGACGCGCCCGGTTGCCCATAAGCGGGATTTCCGCGGTATTCCGGGTTTTTTGGCGCTTTTTGAGATGGACCTTTAAGGGGCGGGACATTCGGCAAACTTGGGGTTGCCCCGAAGGGCGCTTTCCTGTAGGTGACGGCATCCGCGCCTCCGGTCCCTTTGGGAATCGGGCGTGGGAGACATAACCCACCGGGCCACAGGTCACCCCAAGCGTGCAATTGCACCCAAGCGGGGCCTTCCGGTGCCAGTAAAGGAACCATGGGATGAACGCCCAAGAACTCAAGGCGAAAACGCCTGACGAGCTCCGCGACGCGCTTGTCGCGCTGAAAAAGGAAGCCTTCAACCTTCGCTTCCAGCAAGCCACCAACCAGCTTGAGAACACCGCCCGCATGCGCGCCGTCCGTCGTGACGTTGCCCGTGTGAAAACGGTGCTCAATCAAAAAGCTGCTGAAGCTGCGAAGTAAGGAGACTTCCGATGCCCAAACGTATTCTGCAAGGTGTCGTGACCTCGGATAAGAACGATCAAACCGTGACCGTTCTCGTGGAGCGCCGCTTCAAGCACCCGGTCATGAAAAAGACCGTGCGTAGCACCAAGAAATACCGCGCGCATGACGCGCTCAACACTTTCAAGACCGGCGACATGGTCCGCATCGAGGAATGTGCGCCGATCTCGAAAACGAAGCGCTGGCAGGTCGTCGTCGAAGCCTGATTTTTCAGGCCCGGCGATGGATGACAGTCCATCGAAACCCTGGGACGGCAAACTGCATAGCTGTTCCCAAAGGTCGGGAGTAACCCAATGATCCAGATGCAGACCAATCTGGATGTTGCTGACAACTCTGGCGCTCGCCGAGTTCAGTGCATCAAGGTTTTGGGCGGTTCGCACCGCCGTTACGCATCCGTGGGCGACATCATCGTGGTGTCGGTCAAGGAAGCGATTCCGAAAGGCCGCGTGAAAAAAGGCGACGTGCGTAAAGCCGTTGTCGTGCGCACCGCCAAGGAAGTCCGTCGCGAAGATGGCACCGCCATCCGCTTCGACCGCAACGCCGCCGTCATCCTGAACAACCAGGGCGAACCGGTCGGCACCCGTATCTTCGGGCCGGTCGTGCGCGAGCTGCGCGGCAAGAACTTCATGAAGATCATCTCGCTTGCGCCGGAGGTGCTGTGATGGCTGCGAAACTCCGCAAAGGCGACAAGGTTGTCGTGCTGACTGGCAAGGACAAGGGCAAGCAAGGTGAAATCTCCACCGTCATGCCCAAGGACAACAAGGCCATTGTCGACGGTCTGAACATGGCGATCCGCCATCAGCGTCAAACGCAAACCGCCCAAGGCGGCCGCGTGTCGAAGCCGATGCCGATCGATCTGTCGAACCTCGCGCTTGTTGATGCGAACGGCAAAGCGACCCGTGTCGGCTTCCGCTTCGAAGACGGCAAAAAGGTGCGTTACGCCAAGACCACCGGGGAGGCGATCTGATGCTCGACCAAGCCACCTATACCCCGCGTCTGAAAGCGCTCTACGCCAGCACCATCCGTGCGGCGATGAAAGAGCAATTCGGCTACAAAAACGACATGCAGATCCCCAAGCTTGAGAAAATCGTTCTCAACATGGGTGTCGGCGAAGCCGTTAAAGACACCAAGAAAGTCAAGCAAGCCGCTGACGAGCTGTCGCTCATCGCCGGTCAAAAGGCTGTCATCACCAAGGCCAAGAAATCGATCGCTGGTTTCCGCGTCCGTGAAGAGATGCCGCTTGGCTGCAAGGTCACCCTCCGTGGCGACCAGATGTATGAATTCCTCGACCGTCTGATCAACATCGCTATGCCGCGCGTGCGCGACTTCCGCGGTGTGAAACCGAGCTTCGACGGCCGCGGCAACTTCGCCATGGGTCTCAAAGAGCACATCGTGTTCCCCGAGATCGATTTCGACAAAGTCGACGAAGTTCTCGGCATGGACATCATCATCTGCACCTCCACCAACGTGGATGCGGAAGCGAAGGCGCTGTTGAAAGCTTTCAACATGCCTTTCAACGCCTGATCGCGGAGAGAATTTAATGGCCAAGAAATCCATGGTTGAACGCGAAGTGAAGCGCGCGAAGCTGGTGAAGAAATACGCCAACAAACGCGCCTCGCTCAAAGCGATCATCGAAGACCAGAACCTGCCGATGGAAGAGCGCTTCAAAGCGACTCTGAAACTGGCGGAACTGCCCCGTAACTCGTCGGCCGTGCGTCTGCACAACCGTTGCCAGCTCACCGGTCGTCCCCATGCTTACTACCGTAAGCTCAAACTCTCGCGGATCATGCTGCGTGACCTGGCCTCGTTCGGCCAGATCCCCGGCATGGTGAAGTCGAGCTGGTAAGGAGGTCAGGGAATGTCCGTGAACGATCCCCTCGGCGATATGCTGACCCGCATCCGCAACGCGCAGATGCGCGGCAAGTCCACCGTCCGTACCCCGGCTTCGAAGCTTCGCGCTTGGGTTCTCGACGTGCTTGCGGCGGAAGGCTACATCCGTGGCTATGAGAAAACGACCTCGGCGACCGGCAAGCCGGAACTCGAGATCAGCCTGAAGTATTTCGAAGGCACCCCGGTGATCCGCGAGATTGCGCGCGTTTCCACCCCGGGCCGTCGTGTTTATGCTTCGGTCAAGGAAATCCCCTCGGTCCGTCAAGGCCTGGGTGTTTCGATCGTCTCCACGCCGAAAGGCGTCATGACGGACGCGGCCGCACGCACTGCCAACGTTGGCGGTGAAGTGCTCTGCACCGTGTTCTAAGGAGGGCCCGATGTCTCGTATTGGTAAAAAACCGGTCGAACTGCCCAGCGGCGTTACCGCCACGCTGAACGGCCAGACCGTTGAAGTGAAAGGGCCGAAAGGCTCCCGTAGCTTCACCGCCACCGACGATGTGACGATCACGATGGACGGCAACACCGTCACCGTGACGCCGCGCGGCACCTCCAAACGTGCCCGTCAGCAGTGGGGCATGACCCGCTCGATGATCGAAAACCTCGGCGTCGGCGTCTCCACTGGCTTCAAGAAAGAGCTCGAAATTCAAGGCGTCGGTTACCGCGCCGCGATGCAGGGCAATGTTCTGAAGCTGTCGCTGGGCTATTCGCACGAAGTCAATTTCGAGGTGCCCGCCGGCGTGACCGTCGCGTGCCCGAAACAGACCGAGATCACCGTGGAAGGCATCGACCAACAGCTGGTCGGCCAAGTCGCGGCGAATATCCGTGAGTGGCGTCGCCCCGAGCCCTACAAGGGCAAAGGGATCCGCTACAAGGGCGAGTTCATCTTCCGTAAGGAAGGCAAGAAGAAGTAAGGGGCGCGAAAATGGCGAACAACAAAAGAGAGCTGTTCCTCAAGCGCCGCCTGCGCGTCCGGAACAAAATCAAGGCGATGGCCAATGGCCGCGCCCGTCTGTCGGTGCACCGCTCGTCGAAAAACATCAGCGTTCAGCTGATCGACGACGTCAAAGGTGTGACGATTGCTTCGGCTTCGACTCTGGAAAAAGAGTTCGGCGTCGTCGGCAAGAACAACGTCGAAGCCGCCACCAAAATTGGTGCGGCGATCGCCGAGCGGGCCAAGAAAGCCGGTGTCGAAGAGTGCTTCTTCGACCGTGGTGGCTTCTTGTTCCACGGCAAAATCAAGGCGCTTGCCGAAGCAGCCCGCGAAGGCGGTCTGAAATTCTAATAGGTGGGGGGCGTTCGCGCCCTCCCGATGATCCGGGGGCCGTGCTTGGCGCGGCCCACTTGGATTGGACCAAACAGGCGTGACACCACGCCGTTCACGAAAGGAATGCCTTATGGCAGAACGTGATAACCGCCGGGGCCGCCGCGAAGAGCGCGAAGAAACCCCGGAATTCGCCGATCGTCTGGTTGCGATCAACCGCGTGTCGAAAACCGTGAAGGGTGGTAAGCGCTTCGGGTTTGCCGCGCTCGTCGTGGTTGGTGACCAGCGTGGTCGCGTCGGCTTCGGCAAAGGCAAAGCCAAAGAAGTTCCGGAAGCGATCCGCAAGGCCACCGAGCAAGCGAAACGCTCGCTGATCCGCGTGCCGCTCAAAGATGGCCGCACCCTGCACCACGACGTGTCGGGCCGTCACGGCGCTGGCAAAGTGGTGATGCGCACCGCGCCGGCCGGGACCGGGATCATCGCCGGTGGTCCGATGCGTGCCGTGTTCGAAATGCTGGGCGTTCAGGACGTTGTTGCGAAGTCGATTGGCTCGCAAAACCCCTACAACATGATCCGCGCGACCCTCGACGGTCTGAAGCTGGAAGCCTCGCCGCGTTCCGTTGCCGCTCGTCGTGGCAAAAAGGTCGCCGACATCCTGCCGAAAACCGACGCTGAAGCGCCGGCCGAAGCCTGAGGAGACTGAGAGATGGCGAAAAAAACCATCGTCGTGCAACAGGTGGCTTCGGCTGCCCGCCGCCCGGCCATCCAGACCGCGACCCTCAAGGGCCTTGGCCTGAACAAGATCCGCCGCACCCGTGAGCTGGAAGATACCCCGGCTGTCCGCGGCATGGTCAACAAGATCTCGCACCTTGTGAAGATCATCGAAGAGCGCGGCTAAGCCCGGCCTTTATGTGCATTGAGAAACGCCCCGGCTTGGTCCGGGGCGTTTTTCGTTGGATACTGCCAGCGCCAGACAGGAGGCCGCGATGGATATGAAGCAGCAAAAAGCCGAGACCGAGCAGATCTTTGCCGAGATTGCTAAGATGGAAGACCTGCCCGCGCGCGCGGTCGTGGCCTTTCAATTCGTGCCCGAAGATGGCAGCGCCGATTGGGATGCGTTCACCGAGGCGCTTGAGGCGCAGGGCTATGGGGTGGAGTGGTATGAGGCAGAGGATGACGAGGATGAAGACTGCCTTGAAATCACCACCCCCGAAATGGCGCTGAACGTGGAGGCGCTTTGGGCCGAGGAAGAAAAGCTGACCGTGCAAGGCGCGGTGCATGGGTTCTTGGCCGACGGCTGGGGATTTATGGGAGAATAGGTAATGGCGTCCGAGTTCCGTAGAAAGGAAAGCCGTGCGCAAACCGGGAAATATTATGGCAAGGGCGCGTTTATTTTTTCTGTTTCTGTCGCAATCTTAGTGGGAGCGTTTATCATAATTTTCGAGAGTAATCTCTCGCCCGCATATTCGATAGATAACCTAAAGAATTTCATCGCACCGGCGGTGACCGCTCTTGTAGCGAGTGCCTCTCTCGTCGTCTCATTCGTCGCTCTCAAAGAACAGACGAAGATGCGCCAGGCGGGGACAGACCCAGTGCTCATTGCTCATCTTGGGGAAGACCCAGATCAACCCTCATTAGTCCGGTTACGAATAACAAATGTAGGGGCAGGGGCAGCAATGAATGTAAGTATGCGTTCGGATATGGATTTGTCATCGTCTCCAAAGCGACTTACTGGGAAAACATTTGATACGCCCTTTGTGCGAGGGGAGGCTGTTATTAGAACAATATTGCAGGGCAATTTTGTTTCGTACAACTTAGGCTTGGGATTTGAGTTGCTTCAGGATCCCGCTCTTCCTCCTTTTAAGGTAAGCTTGAGATATCAGGACATTGAGGGTGTGCAATATAGCTCATCTCATTTGATTGATGTTACAGAGTTGGCAGGGCAACCTGCAAATGAGCCGCCACTTATGAAAATTTCACGCTCGCTCGAAAAGATCAGCAATAAGCTGAAGTAAATAGGTTGCGCCTACTGGCGGCTTGACCGCACCACCTCCCGGCGTCTATACGCCCCCGGTGGCCTCTCTCGGGGCTCAGAATCAACAAGAAATGCCGTGTGTGCTCCGGTTTCGCTTCCGGGGGCATTGTCCGGCAAAGGAGAAGCGATATGAAACTGAACGAACTGCGCGACAATGCTGGCGCCGCCACCAAGAAAAAACGCATCGCCCGTGGCCCGGGCTCGGGCAAGGGCAAGATGGGTGGCCGTGGTATCAAAGGCCAAAAGTCGCGGTCTGGTGTGGCCCTGAACGGTTACGAAGGCGGCCAAATGCCGCTCTACCGGCGTTTGCCGAAGCGCGGCTTCAACAAGCCGAACCGCAAGGCCTTCGCCGTTGTGAACCTCGGCCTGATCGAGAAATTCATCGGCCTTGGCAAACTCGACGCCTCGGTGGAAATCACCGAAGACGCGCTGGTTGCGGCGGGTCTGACCTCGCGCAAGCTCGATGGCATCCGCGTGCTTGCCAAAGGCGAAATCTCCACCAAGGTCACGCTGAACGTGACCGGTGCTTCGAAAGCGGCCATTGAGGCCGTGGAAAAAGCCGGTGGCAAACTGACCGTTGCTGCTGCGGCCGAATAATCGGTTGTGGGCGGGGCCATCCCCGCTTACATAGGCAACAGTTTTCCAGGCGCCGCCGACCGGGAAACGGTCGCGCGGCGCCTTACGCATGAAAGAGACGGGTATGGCTTCTGCTGCAGAGCAAATGGCGGCGAACCTGAGCTGGGGCGCCTTGGGCAAGGCGACCGAGCTGCGGGCACGCATCTTCTACACCATCGGGCTCCTGATCATTTACCGGCTCGGCACCTATATCCCGGTGCCCGGCATCGATGCCGACGCGCTGCGTGAGTTCATGGAGCGCGCGTCTTCGGGCATTGGCGGCATGCTGTCGATGTTCACCGGCGGCGCGCTCGGGCGCATGGGCATCTTTGCCCTTGGGATCATGCCTTACATTTCGGCCTCGATCATCGTTCAGCTGATGGCGGCGCTTGTGCCCGCGCTCGAACAGATGAAGAAAGAGGGCGAGCAGGGCCGCAAGAAGATCAACCAGATCACCCGCTATTCCACGGTGTTCTTGGCGACGTTCCAAGCATGGGGCATGGCTGTCAGCTTGCAAAACGGTGGCTTGGCGCATGCGCCGGGGCTGTTTTTCCTCGCCTCGGTCGTGGTGACGCTGGTGGGCGGCACCATGTTCCTGATGTGGCTTGGCGAGCAAATCACCGCGCGCGGCATCGGCAACGGCATCTCGCTGATCATCTTCGTGGGCATCGTGGCGGAAATTCCGGCCGCGCTGGCGGGCTTCTTTGCCCAGGGCCGCGCGGGCGCTTTGTCGACCCCGGTGATCATCGGCGTGATGATCATGGTGGTCGCGGTGATCGGCTTCGTCGTCTTCATGGAACGCGCTTTGCGCAAAATCCATATCCAATATCCGCGCCGTCAGGTGGGGATGAAGGTGTATGATGGTGGCTCCTCGCACCTGCCGATCAAGGTGAACCCGGCGGGCGTGATCCCGGCGATCTTTGCCTCGTCGCTGCTGCTGCTGCCGACCACCTTGGCGACGTTCTCGGGACAAGATACCGGCCCGGTGATGTCGGTCATTTTGGCCTATTTCGGGCCAGGGCAGCCGCTTTACCTGCTGTTCTACGCATCGATGATCGTCTTCTTTGCCTATTTCTACACGGCGAACGTGACCTTCAAAGCCGATGAAGTGGCCGAGAACCTGAAAAACCAAGGCGGCTTCATTCCGGGCATCCGCCCTGGCAAGAAGACCGAAGATTACCTTGATTACGTGGTGGCGCGGGTGCTGGTGATCGGTTCGGCCTATTTGACCGCGGTCTGTCTGCTGCCCTCGATCTTGCAAACGCAACTGTCGCTGCCCTTCTACTTCGGCGGCACCTCGGTGCTGATTGTGGTGTCGGTGGCGATGGATACGGTCAACCAAGTGCAATCGCATTTGCTGGCGCATCAATACGAAGGGCTGATCGAACGCTCGCAACTGCGCGGCAAGCGCAAATCCGGGGCGAAGACAAGAAAAGCGCCGACGCGGCGCTGAGGGGAGGGGAAGAATGGCCAATATCATCCTGCTGGGACCGCCCGGCGCCGGTAAGGGCACGCAGGCCCGCAAGCTGGTCGAAGACCGCGGTATGGTGCAACTGTCCACCGGGGATATGTTGCGCGAAGCAAAGACCTCGGGCACCGAGATGGGCCAGCGCGTTGCCGAAGTGATGGACCGCGGCGAGCTTGTGACCGATGAGATCGTGATTGGCCTGATCGAAGAAAAACTGGCCACCACCGAGGCCAATGGCTTCATCTTCGATGGCTTCCCCCGCACCTTGCCGCAAGCCGATGCACTGGGGCGTTTGCTGGCCCGGATGGGGCAAAAGCTGGATGCCGTGATTGAGATGCGCGTGGATGACGAGGCGCTGGTGCGCCGGATCACCGGGCGCTTCACCTGCGGCAATTGCGGCGAGGTCTACCACGATGAGACCCGCCCGACGAAGGTCGAGGGCACCTGTGATGTTTGCGGCAGCCATGACATGAAGCGGCGCGCCGACGACAATGAAGACAGCCTCAAGACCCGGCTGATGGAATACTACAAGAAGACCTCTCCGCTGATCGGGTATTACTACCACGCGGGCGATTTGTTCGCGGTGGATGGTCTGGCGCAAATCGATGCCGTGGCCGCATCGATGGCCGCGATTTTGGATCAGCAAGCCTGATGACGCTTGGCGCTTGACGTGGGGGGAAATACCCTCTAGGTCACGGCGTCTCGCAAGAGAATCGCCCGAATCTCCGGGGTCCGGAGGTTTGGGCGTTTACGCCGTTCGGGAAAACCTGAACATGTTGTGAAAAAAGGTTCTGGCGCTACGGAACCGCAACGAAAGGAAAGAACGCTTTGGCTCGTATTGCTGGCGTCAACATTCCGACCGGGAAACGCGTCCCGATCGCTCTTCAATATATCCACGGCATTGGCCCGATGTTCGCGAAACAAATCGTGGACGCGGTCGGCATCGACACCACCCGCCGTGTGAACGAACTCTCCGACGCCGAAGTGCTCGCCATCCGCGAATACATCGACTCGCATTTCACCGTCGAAGGTGACCTGCGTCGCGAAGTGTCGATGAACATCAAGCGTCTGATGGACCTTGGTTGCTACCGTGGCCTGCGTCACCGCAAGAACCTGCCGGTTCGCGGCCAGCGCACCCACACGAACGCCCGCACCCGCAAGGGCCCGGCGAAACCGATCGCCGGCAAGAAGAAATAAGGGAGGGTAGCACATGGCTCGTGATAAGACTCGCGTTAAACGCAAAGAGCGTAAAAATATCGCCGCTGGCGTGGTGCATGTGAACTCTTCGTTCAACAACACCAAAATCCTGATCTCGGACGTTCAGGGCAATGCCATTTCGTGGTCCTCGTCGGGCACCATGGGCTTTAAGGGCTCGCGTAAATCGACCCCCTATGCCGCCCAGATGGCTGCCGAAGACGCCGCCCGTAAGGCGCAAGAACACGGTCTGAAAACCGTGGACGTGGAAGTGCAAGGCCCCGGTTCGGGGCGCGAGTCGGCGCTGCGCGCGCTGGCCGCGGTTGGTCTCAACATCACCTCGATCCGTGATGTGACGCCGATCGCGCACAACGGCTGCCGTCCGCCCAAGCGCCGCCGCGTCTAAGTGTTTGTTTTAAGCCGGGCCGTGCGGAAAGTCGCGCGGCCCGGTTCGTTTCGTTTTTTCCTCGGGCGTTCCGGATTTAGGGACATGGGTCCGGAACAAGAATGGAGGCAGAGCGCATGATCCATAAGAATTGGGCCGAGCTGATCAAGCCGACGCAGCTTGAAATCAAGCCGGGCAACGACCCCCAACGTCAAGCCACAGTGATCGCCGAACCGCTCGAACGCGGCTTCGGTCTGACGCTCGGCAACGCGCTGCGCCGCGTGCTGATGAGCTCGCTGCAGGGTGCGGCCATCACCTCGGTGCAGATCGACAACGTGCTGCACGAGTTTTCCAGCGTGGCTGGTGTGCGCGAAGATGTCACCGACATCATCCTGAACCTGAAGGGCATTGCGCTCAAGATGGATGTCGAAGGGCCGAAGCGGCTGTCGATCTCGGCCAAAGGGCCGGGCGTCGTCACCGGCGGCGACATCTCCGAAAGCGCGGGCATCGAGGTTCTGAACAAGGACCACGTGATCTGCCACCTCGACGATGGCGCCGATGTGTTCATGGAACTGACCGTGAACACTGGCAAAGGCTATGTGGCCGCCGACAAAAACCGCCCCGAAGATGCGCCGATTGGCCTGATGCCGATCGATGCGATCTATTCGCCGGTCAAGAAGGTTGCCTACGAAGTCCAGCCCACCCGTGAAGGTCAGGTGCTTGACTATGACAAGCTGACGATGAAAATCGAAACCGATGGCTCGCTGAGCCCGGAAGATGCCGTGGCCTATGCTGCGCGCATTTTGCAAGATCAGCTTTCCATCTTCGTCAACTTCGAAGAGCCGGAATCGGCCTCGAAACAGGATTCGGACGACGGGCTGGAATTCAACCCGCTGCTTCTGAAGAAAGTCGACGAGCTGGAACTGTCGGTCCGTTCGGCCAACTGCCTGAAGAACGACAACATCGTCTACATTGGCGATCTGATCCAGAAAACCGAAGCCGAGATGCTGCGCACCCCGAACTTCGGCCGCAAGTCGCTCAACGAGATCAAGGAAGTGCTCTCGTCGATGGGTCTGCATCTGGGCATGGAAGTCGAAGACTGGCCGCCGGAAAACATCGAAGATCTGGCCAAGCGCTTCGAAGACCAGTTCTAAGTTTTCGGGGGGCGGCAACGCCCCCCAACCAATGCCCGGACCGCCGGGGAACCTTGGGCAAATGCCCCAACGACGACCCCTGCTACGCACGGGGGCCAACACAAAGTAAAACGCGACTTAGGAGATTATCATGCGTCACGCTCGCGGTTACCGCCGTCTGAACCGTACCCACGAACACCGCAAAGCGCTGTTCGCCAACATGTGCGGCTCGCTCATCGAACATGAGCAGATCAAGACCACCCTTCCCAAAGCGAAGGAGCTGCGTCCGGTCATCGAAAAACTGATCACCCTCGCTAAGCGTGGTGATCTGCATGCCCGCCGTCAGGCTGCGGCAATGCTCAAACAAGACAAAGACGTGGCCAAACTCTTCGAAGTGCTCGGCCCGCGCTACAAAGAGCGTAACGGTGGTTACACCCGCGTTCTGAAAGCCGGTTTCCGCTATGGTGACATGGCGCCGATGGCGTTCATCGAACTGGTGGATCGCGACATCGCCGCCAAAGGCGCCGCTGACAAAGCCCGCCTTGAGGCCGAAGAGGCCGCCGAGGATTGATCTTTCCGTAAGGGAAGTTTCAAAGACCCGTCACTGTGTGGCGGGTCTTTTGCATTTTGGCAGCAAAGACAAGCGCTTCTGGGAATGGGGGTGTCGGCGCTGCGGCACAATTCGGAGTTGATATTTTTCGTTACAACCTGTCTAAAAAGGTATGTCTATTCACGCCGAGATCAATAAGTGCCTGCGCGAGCTAAGCCGTCTGTCCCCAGACGGTTATTTCGTTGGTCTGCACATTCGATTCGCGGCACCGATCATGCAGTTTCAGACCTATCCGGAGGCCTGGAGCGACCATTACACGCGGCAAGGCTATGCGCTGCGCGATCCAACGATCGCCTGGGGGTTTTCGACCGAAGGTGCCAGCCGCTGGAGCGAATTCACGCTGCCCGACCCGTTTAACATCCTAGGAGAAGCCAGGAAGTTCGGGTTGGCCTTTGGGGTTACGGTCTCTTGGGGGCCGGTTTCCTCGCGCACCATTGCCTCTTTTACTTCGCGAGAACGCGAATTCCGGGATGACGAGATTGAAAAAATCTCGCAACTGGTCCGACGCCTGCATGATATCACGCAGCCGCCGGAGGGCCTCACGAAGGCCCAGCTCGAGGCCCTGCGGTGCATCGCTGCCGGGGATCGACATGCTGCTGCTGCTGCGAAGCTTGGCATCACGCAGTCTGCGTTCAAGGCACGTCTGCTGTCGGCGCGCGAGCGCTTGATGGCGCGCACGACTGCCGAAGCTATTCAGCGAGCGAAGGAGTATCGGCTGCTGTAGGTCCCTGCGGCGGTCACTTCCGGGCCCTATTTTCAACCCGGAGAAGACCAATGCAGACCACCACTCTTTCCTTTGCCAACATGCACAACCATGGCGAGCTTTTTGCAAACCTGTTTCGCGCACGGCGGCAAAGTTTTATTGTGCAAAAGAACTGGGACCTGCCCGAAGAAATGGGCATGGAATTCGACCAGTATGACACGCCGCAAAGCCGGTGGATCGCGATCCACGATTTGGGGCGTGTGCTTGCCGGTTTCCGGCTGACCCCGACCACGGCGCGGTGCGGGATTTACAGCTACATGATTCGTGACGCGCAAAAGGGAACGCTTGGCGGGTCGATCCCGTCTGATCTGCTTTATGCAGAGGCCCCCGTGGACCCGCAGGTTTGGGAAAATTCGCGGGTGTTCGTGTCGCATGACATTCCCCAAAGCCTGCGCCGCAAGGTGCATTTCCGGATGGTCGAGGCGATGACGGGCGCGGCGCGCGAACTTGGGGCGACACGGTTGATCGCGCTGACGGCGGCCAGCTGGCCGCGCTGGTATGGCCGCTGTGGGCTTCATGCCGAGGCGATCGGGCGGACCATGTTCATCGACGATGGCGATTACCAGTGCGTCTCCATCGATCTAAGCGGCAAGATGCACTGATGCCGCTATGACGCTGGTGGCTCCGCTCTTCTGCCCTTCCGCCTCGGGACGGCGGCGGCTAGGGTGGGGCCATCATGCCCGACCTGTTCGATACCCCCACCCCCGCCAATGCGGAAGCGCCGCGCCCCCTTGCTGATCGCATCCGCCCCAAGCATCTGTCCGAGGTGATCGGGCAGCGCCATGTTTTGGGCGAAGAGGGGCCGCTTGGCGCGATGTTGGCGGCGGGTTGGCTGGGATCGGTGGTCTTTTGGGGGCCGCCCGGGGTGGGCAAAACCACGATCGCGCGGCTCTTGGCGCATGAAACCGACCGCGCCTTCGTGCAGATTTCGGCGATCTTTTCGGGGGTGCCCGAATTGCGCAAGGTGTTCGAGGCGGCAAAACTCCGCTTTGGCCAGGGCAAAGGCACGCTGTTGTTCGTCGATGAGATTCACCGCTTCAACAAGGCGCAGCAAGACAGTTTCCTTCCGCATATGGAAGATGGCACCATCTTGCTGGTGGGGGCCACCACGGAAAACCCAAGCTTTGAGCTGAACGCCGCGCTTTTGTCGCGCGCGCAGGTGATCATTCTCGAACGGCTCAGCCTTGCCGATCTGGAGCGCCTTGCCCAACGCGCCGAGCAGGCTTTGCAAAAGCCCTTGCCGCTGAAGGGCCCGGCACGCGAAGCCCTTTTGGAAATGGCCGATGGCGATGGCCGCGCCGCGCTAAACCTGATTGAGCAGGTGATGGCATGGAAGGTCGATCAGCCGCTTGACACCAAGGAGCTGTCGACCCGGCTGATGCGCCGCGCCGCGAAATACGACAAATCCGGGGATGAGCATTACAATCTGATCTCGGCTTTGCATAAGTCGGTGCGCGGATCAGACCCGGATGCCGCGCTTTACTGGTTTGGCCGGATGCTGGAGGGCGGTGAAGATCCGCGTTTTTTGGCGCGGCGGCTGACCCGAATGGCGGTGGAAGATATTGGCCTTGCCGATCCGCAGGCGCAAACGCATTGCCTGCATGCTTGGGAAACCTACGAGCGGCTTGGTTCACCCGAGGGGGAATTGGCCTTGGCGCAGGCGGTGATTTACCTTGCGCTCGCGCCGAAATCGAATGCGGGCTACGTGGCCTATAAAGCCGCGCGCGATGCCGCGCGGAAAACCGGCTCGGCCCCGCCGCCGCGCCACATCATCAATGCCCCGACCCGGTTGATGGAGGAGCAGGGCTTTGGCGCAGGCTATCAATATGACCATGACGCCGAAGACGGGTTCTCGGGGCAGCATTACTTCCCCGATGCGATGAAACGCCCGGTCTTTTACAGCCCCGTCGAACGAGGCTTCGAGCGCGAGTTGAAAAAGCGCGTCGACTGGTTTGCCAAGCTGCGCGAAAAGCGCGGCGGTTGACAATCCGGGCCAAGCGGGCAAAGGAAACCGCATGATCCAGACCCTCCTTACCGTGGCGGCGGGGGGCGCGCTTGGCGCCTCGCTCCGCTATCTTGTCAATATTAACGTGCCACGGCTTTTGGGGCATGGCTTCCCTTATGCCACGATGGTGGTCAATGTGCTGGGCAGCTTCCTGATGGGGGTGATGGTCGTGGTGCTGGCCCACAAGGGCGGCACCAAGATGGCCCCGTTTCTGATGACCGGGGTGCTGGGCGGCTTCACCACCTTTTCGGCCTTTTCGCTTGATGCGGCAAAGCTATACGAATCAGGCGAAATCCTCAGCGCGGCGGGCTATGTGATCGGAACTGTAGTCATTGCTCTGGCGGCGTTGTTCGCGGGTATGGCCTTTGCGCGAGGGTTCTTCGTATGAGTGGCGTGCAACTGATCAAGGTCACCGAAGACGAGGGCGAAAGCCGTCTGGACCGCTGGTTGAAGAAAAAGTTTCCGGTGCTGACGCAAGGCGCGGTGGAAAAGATGTGCCGCACCGGGCAATGCCGGGTGGATGGCGCGCGGGTCAAGGCCAACAGCCGCATCGGTCCGGGCATGGAGGTGCGCGTGCCGCCGCTGCCAGAGGCGGGCGCGCAGGCCCCCGAAAGCCGGTCTGAGGCGCGGCGCGAGCGCACGACGATTTCGCCTTCCGATGAAAAGATGATCCAAGAGGCGGTTCTGTGGCGTGATGAACATATCATCGCGCTGAACAAGCCACCGGGCCTGCCAAGCCAAGGCGGCTCGGGGCAGGGGGATCGCCATGTCGATGGGCTGCTGGATGCGCTGAAATTCGGCTATAAAGACCGGCCGAAAATGGTGCATCGGCTTGATAAGGACACCTCTGGCGTTTTGCTGATTGCCCGCACCGACCGCATCGCGCGGGCGTTGTCCGAAGCGTTTCGGCTTAAAACCACGCGCAAGATCTATTGGGCGGCGGTGGCCGGTGTGCCGAGCCCGAAAAAGGGCACGATCCGCTATGGGCTGATGAAAGCGCCGGGCCATGGCCGGGGCGGCGAGGGGGAAAAGATGGTCTGCATCCATCCCGCCAAGATCGCCCAGCACCCCGATGCCAAACGCGCCACGACCGATTTCGCGGTGATCGAGGCTTTGGGCAGCCGCACCGCGTGGGTCGGTCTGGTGCCGATCACCGGGCGCACGCATCAGCTGCGCGCGCATATGGCCGAGCTGGGGCATCCGATCATTGGCGACGGCAAATATGGGGGCTCGGGCCAAGAAAACCTTGGCGATGGTTGGGGGGCGCAACTGGGCGGGGAAATCAGCCGCAAGCTGCACCTGCATGCGCGCACGATTGCCTTTGATCACCCGATCACCAAGAAACGTATCACCATCACCGCGCCTCTGCCGGGTCATATGGTGCGGACGTGGAAGACGCTGGGCTGGGTGGAAGGTGACGCGCCGCTCGACCCGTTCGAGGACGCTTGATGAAACTGGCATTGTTCGATGTGGATGGCACGCTGAGCGATAGCCAAGCGCATATTCTTGCGGCGATGACACAGGCCTTCGCGGGGCAGGGGCTGGCGGTGCCCAGCCGTGAGCGCGTGCTGTCGATTGTTGGGCTGTCTTTGCCCATCGCCATCGCGCAACTCGCGCCCGCGCAAGATGCTGCCACGCAGGCGGCTTTGGTTGAAGGTTACAAGCAAAGCTATTTCACCGGCCGCGCCGCCTCGCCCGCGCCGCTTTACCCCGGTGCAAAAGACTGCTGCCTGCGGCTCGCTGCGCGCGAAGACATGCTTTTGGGCATGGCCACCGGCAAATCGCGCCGCGGGGTCGATGCCCTGATCGCGCATCACGGGCTGGGCGGGCTGTTCGTCACCCAGCAGGTGGCCGATGACAATCCTTCCAAACCGCATCCGGCCATGGTGCTGGCAGCCTTGCGAGAGGCGGGGGTTGAGCCCAGCGATGCGGTGATGATCGGCGATACCACCTATGATGTGAATATGGCCCATGCGGCGGGGGTGACGGCGATTGGCGTAAGCTGGGGCTATCACCCGGTGGCAGATCTGGTCGCGGCCGGGGCCGAAAGGATTGTGACCAGCTTTGCCGAACTGGAAGCGGCGATTGCGGAGATGTTGCCATGAGCGGTTGGACAGCCAAGCGGTTTTGGAAAGAAGCCACGGTCGAAGAGGCCGAGGGGGGCTTTACGGTCAAGCTGGATGGGCGCGGCGTGAAAACGCCCGCCAAAGCCGCGTTGACGGTGCCAACACGTGCGATGGCAGAGTCGATTGCCGCAGAATGGCAAGCGCAGGGCGAGAAAGTCGACCCGACCACGATGCCCGTGACCCGCTCGGCCAATGCGGCGCTGGATAAGGTGGCCGCGCAAAAGGACGAGGTGACCGAACTCATCGCGGCTTATGGGGAAACCGATCTTTTGTGCTACCGCGCCGAGCAGCCCGAGGCGCTGGTCGCGCGCCAATGCGCCGCTTGGGATCGCTGGCTTGACTGGGCGGAAGAGCGCTATGCCGCGCGGCTTAAGGTGACGCCCGGGATCGTGCCCGTTTTGCAACCCGCGCCCGCGCTCGTGGCGCTTGGCAAGCGGGTCGAGGCTTGCGACATCTGGGAGCTTGCCGCGCTGCATGATCTGGTCGGCCTGACCGGATCGTTGGTGTTGGGGTTGGCCGTGGCCGAAGGGGCCTTGGCGGCGGATGCGGCTTGGGATCTGTCGCGCGTCGATGAAGATTGGCAAATCGCCCAATGGGGCGAAGATGAAGAGGCTGCCGAACTCGCGGCGCTTAAAAAACAGGCACTTTTGCACGCAGAACGATTCTGGATACTGCGGCATACCGCATAAAAACGCTGCCCGCAGGGCGTTTTCGGCGCGCGGGATGCGCGCAATGCGAGCATTTGCCCAAACTGCGAGCGATTGCCGTTGCGAAAACGGCCGGAACGGCTTGACCATTTGGTTCGCATTCGCTCAAACTCCTGAGGCCGGGGCCCGTGCTCCGCAATATGCCAGACCCGTTAAGGGCGCTCTCACCGCCGCCAAGGCGGCAACTCAGGAAGAGGTAAACATGAAAAAATCCGTATTCTTCGGTTCGCTGGTCATGGCCGGCCTTGTGGCCGGTGTCGCCGGGGCGTCGACCCTTGACGACGTCAAAGCCCGCGGCGAACTGATCTGCGGCGTGAACCCGGGTCTGACCGGCTTTGCCGCGCCGGATGCGAACGGCAATTATCAGGGCTTCGACGTCGCCGTCTGCAAGGCCGTTGCCGCCGCCGTGCTCGGTGACCCGATGAAGGTGAAATATGTGCCCCTGACCGGCGAGACCCGCTTCACCGGTCTGGCCTCGGGCGAAGTCGACATGCTGTCGCGCAACTCCACCTGGACCTTCTCGCGCGATACTGAGCTCGCACTCGAATTCGTGGCCGTGAACTACTACGACGGCCAAGGCTTCATGGTGAACAAGAACCTCGGCGTGTCTTCGGCCAAGGAACTTGATGGCGCCACCGTCTGCATTCAGACTGGCACCACCACCGAGCTGAACCTGGCCGACTACTTCAAGGCCAACAACATGGAATATACGCCGGTCAACGTGGCTGACGATTCCGAAGGCCAGCAGAAATTCCTTGCCGGGGCTTGTGACGCCTACACCACCGACGCTTCGGGCCTGGCCGCCTCGCGCGCCACCATGCCGAATGCCGATGAAATCGTCATTTTGCCGGAAATCATCTCTAAAGAGCCGCTTGGCCCGGCCGTGCGCCAAGGCGACGACAACTGGGGTGACGTGGTCCGCTGGAGCTTCTACGCGTTGGTCGCCGCCGAGGAATACGGTGTGACCAAGGCGAACCTTGAAGAAGTGGCCGCCACGACCAAGAACCCGGAAATCCGTCGTCTGCTTGGCCTTGAAGGCGACATGGGCGCCAAGATCGGCCTTGACGACGAATTCGCGAAACGGGCGATCCTTGCCGTGGGCAACTACGGTGAAGTGTTCGAGGCCAACATCGGCACCAGCACCTCAATCGGTCTGGCCCGCGGCCTGAACGCGCAATGGACCCAAGGCGGTCTGATGTACGCGCCGCCGTTCCGCTAAGACATGTTTCGGTGCGGCCGGGTTTTGTGCCCGGCCGCATTGTCTTTTCAGATCACGGGATCGCCGGGGCGCAAGCCCTTAATAACGTTGGCACAAAGCCACAGAGGCGACCTGGACAGGGGAAAATCATGACGCTCGCGAGTGACCCGCCGAAAGAGGGCTTTCGGCTCTCCATGCTCATTTACGACACGCGGTTTCGCTCGATCACCATTCAGGTGGTTGTGCTGCTGCTGTTTCTGGCCGGCCTGTTCTGGCTGCTTAATAACGCCTATGTGAACCTTGAGGCGAAGGGGAAGGATTTCAACTTCTCTTTCCTGTGGTCGCGGGCGGGCTATGACATTGCCCAGACGCTGATCCCCTATACGAATGACGACACGCATATGCGCGCGCTGGTCGAGGGGCTGCTCAATACGCTGCTTGTCTCGATCCTTGGCTGTGCGCTGGCCACCGTGGTGGGCACGGTCGTCGGTGTGTTGCGGCTGTCGCACAACTGGCTTGTGGCGCGGCTGATGACGATTTACGTCGAAACCTTCCGCAATATTCCGCTTTTGCTGTGGATCTTGCTCATGGGCACGATCTTGGCGGAAACCCGGCCAAGCCCGCGCGACTTTCGGGTGACCGACGCGATGCGCGAGGCCGGGCAAGCGCCCGAAGCCTCTATGTGGTTGTTTGACACCATCGCCGTAACGAACCGGGGCACCTCGGTCGCGGCGCCGGTCTTTTCTAATTCGCTGGGCAGTGTGGTCTTGCCCGGCAATATCCCGGTCAGCCTGAATGCGCTGGCGCTGATTTTTGTGATGGCAGCCTCTTTCTATGGCTGGCGGCTGTTGATGCGCCGCGCGAAAGCGGTGCAAGAGGCCACGGGCGTGCGCCCGACGACCTGGTGGCAATCGACGCTGATCTTGCTGGGGCCGGTGAGCGCTGTTTCGGTCGCCCTGGGGCTGCATCTGGAATATCCGACGATCACCCGCTTCGACTTCGAAGGCGGGTTCCAGATGCTGCATTCCTTCACCGCGCTTTTGATCGCGCTGACGGTCTATACCTCGGCCTTCATCGCCGAGATCGTGCGCGCCGGGATCATGGCGATCTCCAGAGGCCAGACAGAGGCCGCCTATGCATTGGGCCTGCGCCCCAGCCGGACGATGAACCTTGTGATCTTGCCGCAGGCCTTGCGGGTGATCGTGCCGCCGCTGATTTCGCAATTCCTCAACCTCACCAAGAACTCGTCTTTGGCGATTGCGGTGAGCTACATGGATTTGCGCGGCACCTTGGGGGGCATCACGCTAAACCAAACCGGGCGCGAGCTGGAATGCATGCTTTTGATGATGCTGATTTACCTGACAATCAGCCTTGTGATCTCAAGCGTGATGAACCTTTACAACAAGTCGATCAAGCTGAAGGAGCGCTGAGATGAGCAATACCTCCTTCGTGCGCAAGGACATGCTGCCCCCCGCGCCGCCGCCGGTGTCGCAAACCGGGGCCGTGAAATGGCTGCGCGAGAACCTGTTTGCGGGGCCGCTGAACTCGGCGCTGACGGTGTTGGGCTTTGGCTTTGCGATCTGGCTCATTCAGGCCGCAACGCCGTGGCTTTTGCACTCGGTCTGGGTCGCGGATTCACAGAACGAATGCCGTGCCATCGTGCAAGAACGCTGGGGGCCGGATGCCACGGGCGCGTGCTGGGCGATCATTCGCGCGCGTTGGCACCAGTTCCTATTCGGCTTCTACCCGATCGATGAATATTGGCGGCTGTTCGTGACCTTTGCCGGGCTTTTGCTGGCAATCTTGCCTGTCTTGGCCACATCGCTGCCGCGCAAGCTTCTTTGGGGGTCGGTGCTGTATCCGCTGGTCGCGTTTTGGCTGCTGTGGGGCGGCTCGGTCTGGGGCCCGATCCTGACGCTTGCGGGCTTTGCGCTTTGGGCTGGCGTTTTCTTGGCGCTGCAAGTGCGCTTGGGCGTGGTCGTGGCGGCAGGCGTTGGCCTTGTGGCGGCCTCGGTCTTCTGGATCTACGCAGTGGAGCCCATTGAAACGGGGCTGCAATCGGTGCTGCCACTGGCTTTGCCAGAGGTGGATAGCGACCAGTTTGGCGGCTTCCTGTTGGCACTGGTGATCGGGGTGACCGCCATTGTGATCTCTTTGCCTTTGGGCATCTTGCTTGCGCTGGGGCGGCAATCGGACATGCTGATCGTGAAATCGCTGTCGGTGGGCTTTATCGAGTTCATCCGGGGCGTGCCGCTGATCACGCTGCTTTTTACCGCCTCTCTCTTGTTGCAATATTTCCTGCCCTCGGACACCAAATTCGACCTGATCTTGCGGGTGGTGATCTTGGTCACCTTCTTCTCGGCGGCCTATATCGCCGAGGTGATCCGGGGTGGTTTGGCGGCGCTTCCGCGCGGGCAATATGAGGCGGCGGATGCGCTGGGGCTCGACTACTGGCAGGCGCAGCGGCTCATCATCATGCCGCAGGCGCTGAAAATCTCGATCCCAGGGATCGTGTCCACCTTCATTGGCCTTTTCAAAGATACCACGCTTGTGGCCTTTGTCGGGCTTATGGACCCGCTCAAGGGCATCTCCACCGCCGTTCGGGCTGATATTGCTTGGAAGGGTATCTACTGGGAGCCCTACATCTTTGTCGCCGTGATCTTCTTCATCTTCAACTTCAGCATGTCGCGTTACTCGATGTATCTCGAGCGCAAGCTGAAGCGTGACCACCGTTAAGGAGCGCCCCATGTCGGAGCCGAATACCCAAGCCGCTCGTGCGCAAATGCAGGTCAGCGACGAGATCGCGATCCAGATTTCCAACATGAACAAGTGGTACGGTCAGTTCCACGTTCTGCGCGACATCAACCTGACGGTGCAGCGCGGCGAGCGGATCGTGATTGCAGGGCCTTCGGGCTCGGGCAAATCGACGATGATCCGCTGCATCAACCGGTTGGAGGAACACCAAGCCGGGCAGATCATCGTTGATGGGATCGAACTGACCTCGGACCTCAAGAACATCGACAAGGTGCGCTCGGAAGTGGGGATGGTGTTTCAGCACTTCAACCTGTTCCCGCATCTGACGATCTTGGAAAACCTTACGCTGGCGCCGATCTGGGTGCGCAAAGTGCCCAAGCGCGAGGCCGAGGAAACGGCGATGTATTTCCTTGAAAAGGTGAAGATCCCCGAACAGGCCAATAAATACCCCGGCCAGCTTTCGGGTGGTCAGCAGCAGCGGGTGGCGATTGCGCGCAGCCTGTGCATGAAGCCGCGGATCATGCTGTTCGACGAACCCACCTCCGCACTCGACCCCGAGATGATCAAGGAAGTGCTCGATACGATGATCGAACTGGCCGAAGAAGGCATGACCATGCTCTGCGTGACCCACGAAATGGGCTTTGCGCAGGCGGTGGCGAACCGGGTGATCTTCATGGCCGATGGGCAAATTGTTGAGCAAAACAACCCGCATGACTTCTTCAACAACCCGCAATCGGAACGCACCCAGCAGTTCTTGAGCCAGATTCTCGGGCACTAAGCGGGCAGGGGGCGCTGCCCCTTGGGCAACGCACCTACACAAAGTCGAAGGGGCCACCGCTTGGGGGCCCCTTTGGTTTTGCCGTGACCTTGTTCAGGGTCACTTGCCGCGCGTGGCGGGCGTGAAGAAATCGAGCATCGAGCCCTGACCGGGGGCGAGTTGGCTCCAATCCTCGATCTGGAAATCGATGATCAGCGTCGCACAGGTCGGGTATTTGCGGAAATCCGGGTCGTAATTGGGGCGCGCGGGCAGGCTGGCGGCAAAATCGCCGATCCCGGGGTTATGCGCGATCACCATTACCGAAGGCGCCGTCGCTTTGCGCAATTCGGCCAAAATCGTATCAGGGGTGGCCTGATAAAGCGCGTCGATGAAATGCACCGGCGGACGGGTTTCAAGCACCGCCGAGGCGACGCCCTCCCATGTTTCCCGGGTGCGGCGCGCGGTGGAGCACAGCACTTCTTCGGGCTCAAGCCCGCGCGAGGCAAGGAAATCGCCCAATTCGCGCGCCGCAACGCGCCCGCGCGCATTGAGCGGCCGGTCTTTATCTGCGGTGGTGGGATCGTCCCAGCTTGATTTCGCGTGGCGGGTGAGGATCAGACGGCGGTGTCCGGCGGGGGTCATTTTTTATATTGCCTCATGTGCCATGCGGGATGAGTGCAGCCTGCCATAGCTTTTACTCCATGGGCAAGCCCGCCGCGCAAAGCATCTGTCATAAAGACAAATTTCTCCTGCATTCGGCTGTGCCGCCCCGAAGGCGCGCGGCGCGGCCTTTGGGGCCCGATCGCAGCGAAACCGGCTTAGCGATGGCGCGGGCGCACACGCGATTGCGTGGACCGGATCATCGAACCCGCCCCATGCTCGGTGAACAGCTCCAGCAAACAGGCATTGGCGACGCGACCATCCAAGATCACCACCGCCCGCACACCTTCGCGCACCGCTTGCAATGCGGTTTCCACCTTGGGGATCATCCCGCCCGAGATTGTGCCATCTTCGATCAGCGCGTGGACTTCGTCGGGGGTCATCTGGGTGATCACCTCGCCCGAGGTGTTTTTGACCCCCGCCACATCGGTCAGCAGCAACAGACGATCCGCCTGCAAAGCCCCGGCAATCGCGCCAGCCGCGGTATCGCCATTCACGTTGAAGGTTTCATTTTCATTCGGGCCGGTGGCAACCGGGGCGATCACCGGAATAAGCCCCGCGCCGTACAGATCGCGCAGGATCTGCACGTTCATTTCGACCGGTTTGCCGACGAAGCCCAGTTCCGGGTCATCGGCTTCGCAGACCATCAGATCGTCATCCTTGCCCGAAATGCCGACCGCGCGCCCGCCTTGATCGTTGATCGCTTGCACGATGCGCTTGTTCACAAGGCCCGACAGGATCATTTCAACCACTTCCACCGTGGCCTTATCGGTCACCCGCTTGCCGCGCACCCATTCGGATTTGATGCCAAGCTTGCCCAGCATCTCGTTGATCATCGGCCCGCCGCCATGCACCACGACCGGGTTCATGCCGACTTGGCGCATCAGCACGATGTCGCGGGCAAATTCGGCCATGGCGTCATCGTCGCCCATCGCATTGCCGCCGAATTTCACCACCACAACGGCCCCGGTGTAGCGCTGAAGATAGGGAAGCGCTTCAGAGAGCGTTTTCGCGGTGGCGATCCAGTCACGGTCCATCGTCTGTTTTCTCATCACAAACCTCGGGAAAAGTCGCAACTTTGTTAGAACCATTCGCGTCTTATGCCAAGGGCATTGCCATTGCCGTGCCGGGGTTTAAGGGTAGGCGAAACGCAGGAGGGCGCCATGGACGGACGCAAGGTGATGCTGTTGACGGGGGCAAGCCGGGGGATCGGCCATGCCACGGTGAAGCGGTTCGCCCGCGAAGGCTGGCGCATCATTACCTGTTCGCGCCATCCATTCCCCGAGCAATGCCCCTGGGGCGGCGGGCGCGAAGATCATATCCAAGTCGATCTGGGCGATCCGAATGCGACGATGGAAGCAATCGAAGAGATCAAATCGCGCCTTGATGGGCGTTTGCATGCGCTGGTCAACAATGCTGGCATTTCGCCCAAGGGGCCGGGGGGCGCGCGGCTCAACACGATTGACACCGATCTGCGCACCTGGGGACAGGTGTTTCATGTCAATTTCTTCTCGTCGATCGTTTTGGCGCGGGGCCTGCAAGAAGAGCTGTCCGCCGCCAAGGGGGCGGTGGTCAATGTGACCTCGATTGCGGGGTCGCGGGTGCACCCTTTCGCGGGGGCGGCCTATGCGACCTCCAAGGCCGCGCTGAAAGCGTTGACGCGCGAGATGGCGCATGATTTCGGGCCGATGGGGGTGCGGGTGAATGCGATTGCACCGGGCGAGATTGAAACCTCGATCCTGTCGCCCGGCACGGAAAAGATCGTCGAGGGCTTGCCGCTGCGCCGCTTGGGCCAGCCGCGTGAAGTGGCCGATGTGATTTGGTTTTTGTGCTCGGATGCGTCGAGCTATGTCACCGGCACAGAGATCGAGGTCAACGCGGGCCAGCACGTCTAAGCGCCCGAGGGGGCGGTGCCCCCTCTTGGCCTTATCCGCAATGATTTGTTCGAAAAGCCAAATGCGTCTGTCAGGCGAGCGTGGCGATGATCGCGCGCAGCGTTTCGATGCCTTCGCCTTTCTCGGATGAGGTGACGACGATGTCGGGATAGGCCGCAGGGTGCTTTTGCAGCGCGCCTTTGACCTGTTCGATCACCTTGTCACGCTCGGTCTTGGAGATTTTATCGACCTTGGTCAGCACCACTTGGAACGTGACCGCCGCACGATCCAGCAGCCCCAGAATCTCGGCATCGACTGGTTTTACCCCATGGCGCGCATCAATCAGCACGAAGGCGCGGCGCAGCGTGGCCCGGCCCGAGAGATAGCTTTTCAAAAGCGCTTGCCACTTTTTCACCACGGCCACCGGCGCTTCGGCAAAGCCGTAGCCGGGCAGGTCGACCAAATAGGGGCCGTCTTGCGTGGTGAAGAAGTTGATCTCTTGCGTGCGGCCCGGCGTGTTCGACGCGCGCGCCAAATTCTTGCGGTTCGTTAGCGCGTTAATCAGCGAGGATTTCCCCACGTTTGAGCGCCCGGCAAAACAAACCTCGATCCTGTCGGCGGGCGGCAGGCCCGACATCGCCACGACGCCTTTCAGAAACTCCACCGGTGCCGCAAACAACAAACGCCCGCGTTCGCGGCTGGCGTCATCGGGCGCGGGGGCGAGGGTGAATTGCATCTGCATCAAAGAACCTCCACAGGATCGCCAAGGGCGATGTCGCCACCTTCGATCACCACGGCGTAAAGGCCGAACTGCCAATCGCCGTTGAGTTTTTCAAGCCATTGCAGCGTGTCGAAATCCTCCGCCCCATTGGCTGGATTGGCGCAAGTCGCGCGGCAGCGGGTGATGGGCATTTCGACCTCAAGCACGGTTTCGCCCACGCGCAGCCGCTTGCCGATCAGGGCACGCTCTGCCCAAGGCGCCCAGCCGTCGACCCAAAGATTGCCCCGAAACCGATGGCGCGACAGCGTGGCCCCCGCCGCATCGCCCAAAGCAGCAAGCGAGGACATCGACAGAAGCGAGATATAGGGCGCGGCCATATCGGCCAAGGATTGGTTTTCCACCCGTTCCACCGCGCGCGGGGCAGGGCGGGTCGCGGGCCAAAGCGGCTTGAGCCATTCGATCAGCTTCGCTTGATCGGCGGGCCGGTCCGGGTCGATTCGCAAGTGCCACAGATCTGGGTGGGTCAGTTCCACTGTGCCGTCATCGTGCATCTGCGCCTGCACCGCCATCAGCCCCGGCGCGGCGGCACCGCGCACGAAGTTCATTTTCTTGGCCCATTCTCCCAGCGGGCTGTCGAATTTTGCCCCCTGATGCGAGACCGCCCATGTCCGGTCGAAAGGCAGAACGCGCCCCTGTGTCAGGGGCGCGCTGCGAATGTCCTCATAGCCAATCGATTTGATCGGGTGGCGGACGATATGGGCCAGATGCCCGATCATTTCTTCGGCGCGCTATCTGCGTCCTTCTTGCGGAAGCTGGCGAGGATATTGCCGAACAGATCCGGCCGTTTCCCGTGCACCGTCATGATCGAATATTGCTGGATAAAGGTGATGACGTTGTTCGCAATCCAGTACAGCACGAGGCCCGAGGCGAAGCTTCCCAGCATGAACATGAAGATCCACGGCATCCAGGCAAAGATCATCGCTTGCGACGGGTCCGTGGGCGCCGGGTTCAGCTTTTGCTGGAACCACATCGAGATGCCGAGCAAGATCGGCAGGATGCCAAGGCTAAAGATGAAGAACAGCGAGCCCGGCTCCGGCGTGGCGATCGGCAGAAGGCCGAACAGGTTCAGGATCGACGAGGGATCGGGGGCCGAAAGATCCTTGATCCAGCCCACCCACGGCGCGTGGTAAAGCTCGATCGTGACGTAGATCACCTTATAGAGCGAGAAGAAGATCGGAATTTGCAGCAAGATCGGCAAACAGCCCGCAGCGGGGTTGATCTTTTCGCGCTTGTAAAGCGCCATCATCTCGCGCTGCATCGCCTGCTTGTCGTCTTTGACGCGGGCTTTGAGCTCTTCCATCATCGGCTGGACTTCTTTCATCCGCGCCATCGAGATGTAGGAGGTGCGCGCCAGCGGGAACACGACCATCTTGATGATGACGGTCAGTGCGATGATCGCCCAGCCCATATTGCCCAGCGTGGCATGCAGCCAGTGCAGCAGGCGGAACATCGGCTTGGTCAGGAAGTAATACCAGCCCCAGTCGATCGAATCGACAAAACGCGTAATCTGCGGGCGGCCTTGGTCGATTTCATCGCCCAAAAGGCTATCAAGCCAACCGGGGTTGTTTTGGTAATGCGCAATCGCTTCCCATTCCTTGGCCCCGGCAAACAGACGCGTGGTGACCGAGGTGCTGCCCCCAACCGCGATTTCGGTCGCGGGCAGGCGGGTCTCGGTTTGATAAAGGTCGTTCGAGGCGACATATTTCACCACCGAGGTGAAGCGGCTCGCTTCGGGGATGAGGGTCGTCATCCAGTATTTGTCGGTAAAGCCGGTCCAGCCGTTTTCGGTAGCTTGCAGAATTTCGGCCTGACCTTCGCCCGGGACGTCATCCAGCTTCGGGATCTTTTTGTATTTGATTTCCTGAAGCTGGCCATCGGTCATCCGGACAAGACCTTCGTGCAGCACATAAACCCGCGAGGTTTCCGGAATACCATGGCGGGCGATGATGCCCCACGGCGCAAGGCTTACCGGCGCGGTGCCATTGTTGGCCACGGTATCGGTGACGGTGAACAGGAATTGCGGATCGACCGCGATGGTGCGGGTGAACACCTGCCCCGCGCCGTTATCCCATGTCAGGATCAGCGGGGTCTCCGGGGTCAGTTTCGCGCCTTCGGGCGCCGTCCAAAGCGTTTTCGGCCCCGGCACCTGCGAAGGGGTCAGCCCCGCTAAGGGCGACCAGCCATAAAGCACGTAATAAGGGTTCGAATTCAGCTCGGTGCCGCCGACCGGCGACAACAGACGCACCATCGGCGAATCGTCCGACAGCTCGACATGGTAGCTTTTGAGCGAAAGATCATCGAACCGCGCCCCCATCAAAGAGATTGAGCCGGTCAGTTCCGGGGTGTCAATCTCGATGCGCGGGGCGGTTGCGGCCACCGGCGTGGGCGCGCTGGCTTCGGGCGCGCTGGGCACCACGGTCGGTGCGCTGGCGACCGGTGCGCTGGGCGTGCCCTCTGCGCTCGTGGCTGCGGTGGTTGCCTCGCCATCCGGTTCAACCGGGGCAGGCGGCGGGAAGAAGACCGTCCATACAACGATGACCAATGCTGACAGCACGGTCGCGAGCATGAGGTTCTTGTTCTGATTGTCCATGGGCGTGCATTTCCCCTGCCGATCCGGGTTCGGCCCGGTTCAACAGAAGGGGCCGCCAAAGGTCAAGCGCTTTCGCGCCCGAAACAGCCCGCAAAGGCGGCACAAGGGGCGATGCGCGCCCTTGTGCAACAGTTCGTTCAGGCCCCGCGCCGCTTGCCGGGTTTGGGCGAAGAAGACAGCCGCGCATCATGGCGCGTCACCCATTGCGTGCTTTCCTCTAGCGGCAGCGGCTGCGAGATTGCCTTGCCTTGCACGTGGTTACAGCCAAGCTGCGCCAGCATCGCATGTTCGCCAATCGTCGAGACGCCCTCGGCCACGGTTTGCAGGCCCAGCCCCTCCGCGAACGAAACGATCGCCGCGACAAGGCGCTGTTGTTCCGGGTCGCGGTCGACATTGGTCACAAAAGACCGATGGATGCGAATCCGCTCTGCCCCGGTGCGGCGCAGCGCAGCGACCGAAATCGGCCCAGTGCCAAAGCCCGCCAATTCGATCCGGCAGCCGATTTTGGCACATTGCGAGATGTTGCGCAGAATCACCTCGTCATCCAGTTGCGCGGTCACCTCTTGGTGCAACACCAGCCGCGCACGATTGGGGGTAATATCGAAGCGGTCGAATTCCCATTTCAGCCGGTCGAACATCTTGGGGTCGGTGACATGGGTCAAACCAAGCGGCAGGCTGACCGGGCCGGGCGGGGTGGGCAGCCGCTCCCAGTCCCGCAAAGCATTGAAACATTGAAACAACATTACTTCGGCCAGCCGATGTTGCAGCCCGGCAGAGGCAATGGCGGGCAAGATGTCATCTTCTGGCAGGATGCCATGATCGCGCGACAGCCAGCGCGGCATCGCCTGCATGCCGGAAATCGTGCCGGTATCGGTGCAGATTTGCGGTTGGAAATAGGCGACGATCCGGCCCTCTTCCAAGGCCGGGCCAATTTCGCCCGCCAGCGCGCTTTTCGCGCGGGCCGCTTGCTTGATTTCGGGGGTGAAGGCGCGGATCGCACCGGGGCCATTGCGGCGAGCTTCATCCGCGGCCGCTTCGGCAGCTTGCAAGATTGCGGCGCCGGTCAAGGCCGGTGCGCGGCTCATCAGGCAAAAGCCGACATGGCTTGTGGTGTTGATCGAACGCCCCGAAATCGAGAAAGGCGCATCACAGGCGCTTTGCAGTCGCGCCGAAAGCTGGATCATGCTTTCCAGATCGGGGCGTTGCGTCGGGGTCAGCACCACCGCGTAACGGTCGCGTTCGATCATCACGATTCGGTCGGAATTGCGCAGCACGTCGCGGGTGCGTTCACTGAAGGCCTGAAGGAATTCATCGAATTCGCTGCGGCTCATTTGCCGCATCAAGCTGGCCGTATCGTCAAGCCCGACCACAAGGCAGGCCGTGCCGCGCCCCGAATCGAGTGCTTCGGCCAAGGTGTCATCCAGCATCGTCTCGGCTTCGGCGCGCTGCGGCACCGGGCGGTCGTCTTGTGCGTCGTCTTCCTCCACCGGCTGTGCCATCGGGCGGCTCATCCAGGCCACGATAATCGCGGTGAAGCCCACCAGCGTCATGCCTTCCAGCCCGAACCAAAGCCCTGCCAGCGCGGCGGCGGGCAAAAAGGCGACCATCTCGCGGCGCAGCAAGATTGGCCCGGAGAGTTTCACCCGTTTCTTGGTTTCGGATTTCGGCAGTTTCAGTTTCTTGACGGATTTCGACGGCTTGGCTGCGTTCTGCCCCGCGGATTTCTTCATCTCGGCCCTCGGTGATGCGGTGAAGGGAGCCCCTTCTTTCGCGCCCAAGCTAGGCCGGTTTGGTCAGCGACTGGTTAAAGACTATCACGCAAGTTGGGGATGTTTTCGCTCAAATCCGAGAAAGATTTTTCTGGCCCGTCTATTTCGCGCATAAGCCCGGCGAAATCGAACACGCGCGGGTCGCACAGATGCGATGGACGCACATTCATCAGTGCGCGCGCCATCACCTGCCGCCGCCCGGGGCTGCGCGCTTCCCAGCCATCCAGGATCTGTTTGACCTGCACCCGTTGCAGCCCGTCTTGGCTGCCGCACAGATTGCACGGGATGACCGGATATTGCATCCCGCGCGCGTATTTTTCGCAATCGGCCTCGGCCACGAAGGCCAGCGGACGATATACGAACAGGTCTTTTTCCTCATTCACAAGCTTCGGCGGCATAGTGGCCAGCCGTCCGCCGTGAAACAGGTTCATGAAAAAGGTTTCCAAGATATCGTCGCGGTGGTGGCCCAGCACCACGGCAGAGCAGCCCTCTTCGCGGGCGATTCGATACAGATTGCCCCGCCGCAGCCGCGAACACAGGCTGCAATAGGTCTGCCCTTCGGGGATTTTCTCTTTCACCACGGAATAGGTGTCTTGATATTCGATCCGGTGTTCGATCCCCATCCGGGTCAGAAATTCGGGCAGCACCGTGGCCGGAAAGCCCGGCTGCCCCTGATCCAGATTGCAGGCCAGCAAATCCACCGGCAAAAGACCGCGCCATTTCAATTCGGTCAAAACGGCCAGCAGGGTGAAGCTGTCTTTGCCGCCGGACAGGCACACCAGCCAGCGCGCGCCGGGTTCGACCATTTGATAGGTTTCAAGCGCTTCGCGGGTTTCGCGCAAGAGCCGTTTGCGCAGCTTCTTGAATTCGGTGCTGCCGGGGGCACCACTTAACAGCGGCGGCAGCGCAGCCTCGTCTTCGTCAAACATGGGTGTGATCCTTGCCGCGGCAGCGTGCATCATGTTCGGGGTCCGCCCCCGGAACAGGGTCGTAGCCATGCCCGCCCCAAGGGTTGCAGCTTATCAAGCGTTTCGCAGCCAACCATCCGCCCTTCAACGCGCCATGGCGTTCCAGCGCCTCAAGCGCGTAGACCGAACAGGTGGGCTGATAGCGGCAGCTATTGCCCAGCCAAGGCGACAGAACCAACCGGTAAAACCGCACCGGCAGGGCAAGAAGATGGGCGAAAGGGCTCATTTCCCCCTCCGACGGCCTTTCTGGCCTGGCTGGGGCGGGCGCGGTTTCATTGTGCGCCCGGCGTGAATGTCCTTGATCGCGCGGGCAAAATCTTCTTGCAGCGCAGCAAAGTCGCGGCTGGCCGTGGCCCCGGGGCGCCCCACCAAAACATAGTCCCATCCGGGCAGGCCCAAATCGGGCAAGCCCAGACGCGCCACTTCGCGCAGGCGGCGTTTGGCACGGTTGCGCGCCACGGCGTTCCCCAGCTTCTTTGAGCAGGTGAAGCCGATTCGGATCAGATCTGCGGGCACGGCTTCGGCGGCGCTACGCTGGCGCGCCTGAAGCAAGAAACCGGGCAGGGCCAACCGTTGGGCTGAGGCAGCACGCAAAAAATCCGCCCGTTGCTGCAACACGATGATTCGTGGTGCAGAGCTTCGGGACGGATAAACGGAAACCGCCGGGGCGCTTCCCGCGCTCCGACCAGTGAGGTCAGTCGCAGGAGCCTCCGGCGGTGTCATGCGTTCAGGCCGTGTCTGCCTTACGCCGACAGAACCTTACGGCCCTTGGCGCGGCGAGCGTTGAGGACCTTGCGGCCGCCTTTGGTCGCCATGCGGGCGCGGAAGCCGTGGCGGCGGGCGCGCACGAGTTTCGACGGCTGGTAAGTGCGTTTCATCGCGGTTACTCCGGTTATCTGTCGGTGGGGCACCCTGAAACCGGCCGGATTCGGCTGCCCTTTTATTCGAAGCCCGTCCTTTAGGGGCAACGCTGGCACAAGTCAATTCTTCCCGGCGGGTTTTTTGCGCCCCGTGGCTGCGGCGGATATACGTGCCGGGACGCCTGCGGCCCACGCTGGTATAAAAGCCTGCATCGGCGCCCTTCCGCCGGCGCCATCGCGCCCCTATGTATTGCCCGAATGCTTTGGTATTCCATGAAAATGCCGAACACTATCGGTGGGGGATCGAAAGGGCCCCCGGGCGGGCGGCCCGCCAAGTCGGGACAGGATGAAGATCAATACTCTTTCCGGGCGGTTTCTGGTGCTCACGACGGTTTTCGTCGTGCTGGCAGAAATGCTTATCCTGTTGCCGGGATTGGCGAATTTTCGTGAGGATTATCTGCTGACGCGGCTTGAGCGGGCGCAGATCGCCTCTTTGGCGCTTTTGACCACCGATACAATGATCGAACCCGAGTTGGAGCAAGAGTTGCTCGACAATGCGGGCGTCTACAACGTGGTTTTGCGCCGGGACGCGGCACGCCAGCTTGTTTTGTCGTCGCCGATCCCGCAGCCGATCGTCGCCACCTACGACCTGCGCGAAGAGCCGTTTTGGCGGCTTGTGCGCGATGCATTGGCGGTTCTGGCCGATCCGCAAGATCATATCGTGCGGGTGATCGGCGATCCGGTGCAAAAGGGCGGGCTGGTGATCGAGGTCACATTGGCCACCGCGCCCTTGCGGCTGGCGATGATCGAATACGGGCTGCGGCTTTTGGCGCTTTCGGCGGTGGTCTCTGTTGTCACGGCGCTGTTGCTGTTCTTGCTGGTGCGCCGGTTGATGGTGGTGCCGATCAAGCGCGTCGTGGCGCATATGGCCGCCTATGCCGACGCGCCCGAGGATGCGCGCACGATCATTGCGCCGCAGGCCCGAATCGAGGAACTGCGCGTGGCGGAAGAGGCCTTGGCCTCAATGCAGCATCAACTCACGGCGTCATTGCGGCAAAAAGAACGTCTTGCGCAGCTTGGGCAGGCGGTCGCCAAGATCAGTCACGATCTGCGCAACATCTTGACCACGGCGCAATTGTTTGCCGACCGGATGGAGGGTTCCGATGACCCCGCTGTGCAGCGCGCGGCCCCGAAGCTGATGAATTCGATCGGGCGCGCGGTGAACCTGTGCGAAACGACATTGGCCTTTGGTCGGGCCGAAGAGCCGCCGCCGAAACTGGCGCCCGTCGATCTGGCCGCTTTGGTCGATGAGGTGATCGAGGGCGAACAAGGCCCCGCAACCGCCGCGCAGGTCGATTTCATCACCGATGTGCCCGAGGGGCTGATGATCCGCGCCGATCACGAACAGCTTTATCGCGTGTTGTCGAACCTTGCACGCAATGCCCGCCAAGCGATCGAGGCAACGAACCAGCCCGGCACGATCGAATTTGGCGCCGGGCAGGGCGCGGAAAGCTGGTGGATCCGGGTCCAGGATACCGGGCCGGGGCTGCCTGCCAAAGCGCGTGAGCGGTTGTTCCAGCCGTTCTCGGGCGGGGTGAAGAAAGGCGGCACCGGGCTGGGGCTCGCGATTTCTGCGGAATTGGTGCGCGGGCATGGCGGCCGTCTGGAGTTGGTGCGCAGTGATGAAACCGGGACCGAGTTTCGCTTGACCGTCCCGCGTGGCCCCGGCCTGGCCTCGCCCGGGCCGGTTTCTGGCGCCAGCGCCTGAAAATAAAGGCGCGCAGCAGAAAGTTCATTTTTTGATCGATTTCCCCCTTGCATTGGCTCCGCTGCGGGGCTAAATCGCCCCCCACAGCGGACCCGTAGCTCAGCTGGATAGAGCATCAGACTACGAATCTGAGGGTCGGGCGTTCGAATCGCTCCGGGTCCGCCATTTCATCTGAATCAGCCGAAATATGAAATTTTCTGCCAACTGTGACCTTGCGTCCGGTGGCCGTTACGGCTGAGCAGAGCATACTCTTGGCGCTGCGATTACCCTAATTGGTGAAAATCTGGCATACTATTTCCTCGCCGAATCGCGCTTGTCATGGCGTGTGGCGTAGTGAAAGCAACGCATACGATTACGCTTCGTTTCGACCAATTTTGCCGAAGCGCCGGGGGTTTGATAGATGGCCGACAAGAAGAGTTCGAGTTTGACCGCGCTTGTTTTGGCTATCGCTTATGCCGTTGTTGGTGTTGTCTACATCACGACCAGCGACTGGCTTTTGGGCAAATTCGTGCCCGAGCTTCAACAATACCAGCTGTTCCAGACCCTCAAGGGGGGGGCCTCTATCGGCGTGACGGCTTTCGGGCTGTGGCTGATCCTGCGGTTCGCCCTTGGTCGGCTTGAAAAGGCGCTTGCAGAGACGCGCTTGGCGGAAAGTCGGTTGCGTGGCGCGCTGCTGGCCGCCGGCGGAAACTGCTGGCGCGCGGAGCTGCAAAAAGACCAGACCCTGATGGTACACACGCGCGGCAGCCCGATGAAAGGGATCGATATCGATACCCGGGTCAGCTACGAAGAAAGTGTTCTGCGCGCCCAAATTCACCCCGATGACCGGCCTGCCTATGGGGCTATGATCGACGCGATCAAGGCTGGCGCGCCAGACATTCCCGGCGGGATCTTTCGGCTTTTGACCGCACAAAACGATTGGCGTTGGGTCAAGATCGTCCCCGATCCGGAAAGCCGCAAGAACGGGCCGCCCGGGGCGATTTACGGGGTGACGCTTGACATCACCGCCTTGCAGGAAACCACGCGCGCGCTGGCTGATGTCATCGCCGGGGGCGAGTTGGGCACTTGGCGGCATGATCTGCGCACCGACCGGCTTTATGTGAATGCGCGCTGGGCCGAGATGCTGGGCTATACGCTTGCGGAGCTTGATCCGCAGATGATCGATGATTGGCGCGCGCTGGTGCACCCCGACGATATGCGCGAGCTTGAAGCCGATCATGAACACCAGTTCCAGACGCGCGATTATTTCTTCGCCTATGAATTTCGGATGCGCCACAAGGATGGGCATTGGGTCTGGGTTTTGTCGCGCGGTAAGGCGGTTGAAACCTCTGAAACCGGCGAGGCGCTGGTTTTGTCGGGCGTTCACATCGATATTTCCCGGCGCAAGGCGCTGGAAGCGGAACTGCTTGAGAAAAGCGACTTCCTGCAACGGCTGACCGAGACCTCGGTTTCGGGGATCTTGTCGTTGGATGAAGAGGGCACGGTGGTTTTTGCCAACCTTGAGGCGCAGCAGATTCTGGATACGACCGGCGCCGGGCTGGTGGGGCGGCGGCAGGATGAAATCGGCTGGGTGCAGCGGGGCAGCCTTGAACCGGAAACCGGCGTGCCGCTGGAACGGTTGCGCCGCAGCCGCGCCGTGATCCGCGACATGCGCATGAGCCTGTCTTTGCCCGAGGGCCCGGATCGGGAAATCTCGGTCAATGCCGCGCCGATGGAAACGCCCGGCGGGCCGGTGCAAATCGTCTGTTCGGTCACGGATATCACCCAGCGTCTGATCGATGAACGGCGCTTGGCATTGGCGGCGGAAGAGGCCCGCTTCGCCGCAAGCCACGATATGCTGACCGGGCTGCCGAACCGGGAATTGTTCGGGGCGCATGTGGCCGCGATGGTGCGGCAGGCCAAATCCGAAGGCCGGCTTTTGGCGCAGGTTTTTTTGAGCATCGACCATTTTCAGCAGATCAAGGATCGGTTCGGTCCGATCCTTGGCGACCGACTGATCTGCATGATCGCCGAGCGGCTTGATGGGGTGCGCAGCGGCGCGCAGCTTCTGGCGCGCGTCGGCGGAGAAGAGTTCACCTTCCTCGACAAGCTGCAAACCGCCGAAGAGGCCGCGACCTTTGCCGCCGTGCTGGCCCGCGCCTTTGAAAGCCCGTTCGAGGTGGATGGACAGACGGTTTACCTAAGCGCATCGATGGGGGTGTCGATCTACCCAATGGATGCGCTAAGCGCCGAGGAGATGTGGCTCAATGCCGATCTGGCGATGTATGAGGCCAAGGCGCTGGGCGGCAATTGCTCGGTGCCCTTCACCGCGCAATTGCGCGACCGCGTCGCGCGGGCCGCCAAGATCGGCCAATCACTGCAACGCGCGATTCGGGATCGTGCCTTTGAGCTTGTGTTGCAGCCGCAGGTCAGCCTGAAACAAGAGCGCGAATTGGTCGGGGCCGAGGTTTTGGTGCGTTGCACCGATCCCGACCTTGCCGGGATCGGCCCCGCCGACTTCATGCCCGTGGCGGAAAAGACCGGTCTGATCCGGCAGATCGATTTGTTGGTCGTCGATCTTGCAGGGCTGTTCATGGCCGAGTTGCGCGGGCGTGGTCTTGGGCTGCGCCTGTCGATCAACCTGTCGCCCGACAGCTTGCGGCAGGTTGGTTTTGGCGAAGAGCTGTTGGCGCATCTGGCGGCGGCAGGGCTTGGGTCCGAAGATGTTCAATTCGAACTGACCGAGGGTGCCGTGGTCGATCTTAAATCCGATGCGCGCGGGGCCATCGCGCTGCTGCTGGAAGCCGGGTTCGAATTGTCGGCCGATGATTTTGGCACCGGCTATTCTTCCCTGAGCTATCTGCAAAAGCTCAATCTGGGCGAGTTGAAGATCGATCAAAGCTTCGTATCGCGTCTGGGTCTGGGGGAGGATGCCTCGGATGCGATCGTGCTGGCCACACTGGCGATGGCACGGGCGCTTGATCTGCGCACGGTGGCCGAGGGGATCGATACCGAAGAACAAGCGGCGTGGTTGTGCGCGCAGGGCTGTGACGTGGGGCAAGGCTACTTGTTCGGGCGCCCCGTCCCGCCCGAGAAATTCATCGAAAGCTACTTGCTGGTGCCGCTGGCGCGGGATCAGGTGGCGGCGCTTTAGCGCGCAAGATCGGGGCCAACCGCGCGGCGCGCCTGCGCACGTGTTGTCCCGGCCCGGGCGCTGTGATCCCATGCCGCGATCCAAGAGGCGGACATGCGCACCAGTGAAACCCATCCCTTGCAGATTGCCGAAGTGTCGGCCGGGCCCGGTCTGGGCCGGATCGGGCTAACCTTTTGCCCCGGAAAATATGATCGCGCCGCCTATTCCGGGGCCTGGGCGCGTGATCTGGACCTGGATCTGGATGTCATCGCGGCTTGGGGGGCACGGGTGGTGGTGACGCTGGTGGAACCCGCCGAGCTTGCCGCGCTTAAGGTGCCGGGGCTCGGCGCGGCGGTTCATGCGCGCGGCATGATCTGGCAGCATTTGCCGATTGCCGATTATTCTGTGCCCGATGATTTGTTCGAGGTGCGCTGGGCCAGTGCGGGCCGGGGACTGCGCGACATCTTGCGTGCCGGGCAAGATATCTTGGTGCATTGCAAGGGGGGGCTGGGCCGTGCGGGCATGATTGCGGCGCGGCTTTTGGCCGAATTGGGGATGGAGCCGAAAGCGGCGATCCGTGCGGTGCGCACCGCCCGCCCCGGGGCCATCGAAACGCCTTCGCAATTGGCGCTGGTGCGGGGCACGCGGGCGATTGACGAACCGGCCGTGCTGGATACCGCCGCGCTGACGCGGATCGGCGGGCAATTGGGCACCAATCCGGGCGGCGTTTGGGCGGATGCGGCAGGGCGGCGCTATTACGTCAAGGAGCTTGAGAGCCCGCCGCATGCCCGCAATGAACGTTTGGCCGCGGCGCTTTACCGGTTGGCGGGGGCACCTGTCCTGACCTATCTGCCCACCGCTAAGCCCACGCAGGTCGCAACGCTTTTCGTCGATCTGGAAAAGACCTCTGTTGCGCAATTGACGCAAGACGAGCGCCGGGCCGCGCAGCGCTGGCTGGGCGTGCATGCATGGCTGGCCAATTGGGATGCCGCAGGCGCCTTGGGCGACAATCAGGGGGTGGTGCAGGGGGTGGTGACCACGCTTGATGTTGGCGGCGCGCTCGAATTTCGGGCCACGGGCGATCCGAAGGGCCGGGCCTTTGGTCCCGAGGTGGGCGAGATCGACCGGCTTCGCGCCGATGCCGATAACCCCCATGCGGTCAAGCTTTTCGGGGATATGGAGGCGCAGGCGGTGGCACAGGCAATCGACGTGGTCACCCGTTTGCCCGAGGCTGCAATCGCGCGCGTGGTGGCCGAATATGGCCGGAGCGAGAAGTTGGCCGCCAAGCTGATCGCGCGTCAACAGGACATGGCACGTCGCCTTACAGCGCCAGAAGCTTTGGCACTTGATCGGTGATTTCGTCCTGCACCTGCGTGTCCAGCACCTCCAGCCAGCGCATCGGCAGCGATTCCAACCCCCAAAGCGCGCCCGCCAGCATGCCCGCAAGCGCGCCCGTCGTATCGGCATCGCCGCCTTGATTGACGGTGGACACCACCGCCTCTTCAAAGCTGTCGGCGGCCAGAACAAAATGCAAAACTGTCTGCATTGTCTCGACCACGAAGGCCGAGCATTGGCCGCGATAGGGCGCAAACCGAAAAATCCGGTGCTGCTCCACCAAGGCGGCGCCCGCGCGCTCTATGGCGGGTTTGCCCCCGCCTTCGATCAGCCCGTGCACCATTTGCACCAAGGCCAGACAGGCGGCATCGGATAGCGGGTTATGATGCGTGGTATGCGCCTGCACCCGCGCCCAATCCGCCGCCCGGTCCGGCACGCCCAGCGTCGCCAGCGCCACCGGCAAAATCCGCATCGCGGCGCCATTGCCCGCATCGTCTTCCATTTCCGGCCCGGCAACCGATCCATCGCGCAAGAACCGCTTGATCCCGCGCCGACAGGTATTGCCCACATCGGCGGGTTTGGTGGCCAGCCAAGCGGCGAATTCTTCACACAGATCGCGCGCATCCAGCCCGCCGCACCGAATAAGCGAGCGCCCAAGCGCCAGCGACATTTGCGTGTCATCGGTGACCGCGCCGGGGGGCAACCGCAGCCAGCCGCCCCCGGTGATCTCGCGATGCACGCCTAGTTGTGCGGCGATCTCGCGCGCGGTCATGAATTCGGTCGTCGCGCCCAAAGCATCGCCAAGCGCAAAGCCCAAATAGGCGGCCAAGGCCCTGTCTTGACAGTCAGACATCGTCGATCCTCACCCGATAGGCCCCGCCGATGGCCAGAAATTCGCGTTCCCCCTGCAACAGCCGCGTCGGCAGCAGTCCGGGGTAAGACAGCACCTTTGCCACCGGCACGGCCACTGTCAGAATCTTGTCGCCAAAGCAATCCGCCACCTCCCGCTCGGACGAGAACGAGACAAGATTGTTCAGCCGGATCACCGCCTCGCGCTTGCCGATCCGTTCCAAAACGGCATGATCTTCCAGCGCATTGCTGCCCCGGTAAAGCGTCAAATGCGTTTGCCCGGCAAAAGCGAAGCGCGCCGCGATCCATTGTGCCGCCTCATACAGCAAATCAAGCTGTGCCCAGATCGCATTGGCATGAAACCCGCTTTGCATCTTTTCACTGGTATAAACCTGCCATGCCGAACAGCTCATGCAGGCAAGCACTTCCTTGTGAAAGCATGGCGCGATGCCAAAGCGGCTTTCCACCCAGCCTTTAAGCACTGCACCTTCGGGCCCGTTGCTGTCAAAGCTCCAGCCTTGCAGCAACCGCAGGAAAGATGACCGAAACGGCCGCGTGCCGCCCGGTGCCGTTTGCTGCTCCGGGTCGATGCCGAACATCGCCTGCATATAGCTGAGAAAGGCCGCCCCGGCTTCGGCGCCGGTTTCGGCCTGCGCGAGCATGGTAAAAAGCGCTGGGTTCATTTCGCGCACGCCATGGATATGCAGTGCCTCGGGGGCGGCGTTGAAGCCGCAACTGGCCACCCATTGCGACGACCGCCCGACGCGGTTGGTCGAATGGCCCAAGCCCGGTTTGCGTTGTGTGCCCTGTTCGCTCATGGCCCGGATCATGCGCCGGGCGCGCGCCGCTGTGAAGGCGGCACAAATGCAAACGGGGGGCCAAGCCCCCCGCCACGTATTCCAATGAAAGCCGGTTGGCTTAGATCAGCCCGGCATGGGCCATCGCCGCATCAATCGTGGCTTTGGTCGCATCGCTCAGCTCGGTGAGCGGCAGCCGCACCTCGGCCCGGCACAGGCCCAGTTTCGACATCGCATATTTTGCCCCCGCAACGCCCGGCTCCAAAAAGAGTGCGATATGCAGCGGCAAAAGCTGATCTTGATAGGCCAGCGCCTTGGCATAATCGCCTGCAAGCGTTGCGGCCTGCATTTCGGCGCAAAGTTTGGGCGCGACATTGGCGGTCACGGAAATGCAGCCGACACCGCCCATCGCGTTAAAGCCCACAGCCGTCGCATCCTCGCCCGAAAGCTGGATGAAGTCGGCGCCGCAGGTCATGCGTTGTTTGGCCACCCGGCTCAGATCGCCGGTGGCATCCTTCACGCCAATGATGCGCGGTAGCTTCGCCAACTCGCCCATCGTTTCGGGCACCATATCCACGACCGAGCGGCCCGGAATATTGTAGATGATGATCGGCAAATCGCTGGCATCATGCATCGCTTTGAAATGCGCCACCATGCCGCGTTGGGTCGGCTTGTTGTAATAGGGCGTCACCACCAGCGCGCCATCGGCGCCCGCCTCCGCCGCGTGACGGATCAGTTCCACGCCCTCGGTGGTGGCGTTCGAACCGGCGCCCGCCAGCACCGGCACCCGGCCCGCAGCGGTTTCCACGACGACGCGCACGACTTCCTTATGTTCGTCATGGCTCAGCGTCGGGCTTTCGCCGGTGGTGCCCACGGGCACGATGCCGTTGCTGCCCTGTGCAATATGCCATTCGACCAGCTTCTTGAGCGTGTCCCAATCGACTTCGCCGTTCATGAACGGCGTGACGAGTGCGGGAATAGACCCTTTGAACATGACACGCTCCTGAGGTGGGGGCGGATTCGCCCGGTGGAAAATTGCGCGGAACATAGGCGAGGCTTGCGAGCTTGCCAACTTGTGAATTGCACTCGTTACAACCTACAGGCAGGAAGGAAAAAACACGCGAGCAGAGCCATGATCTTTCAACGTTCCGTTGCGGCCCTCGTCGCCGTTTTCCTTGCTATTTTTCCGCTTGTCGCGCGCGCCGATGACCCGTCTGCGCTGGCCCGCGCCTTGGCGGCGGCGCAGGCGCGCGATTGGACGCAGGCTTTGGGGGAGGCGCGCGCCTCGGGGCCGCTGGCCTTTGACATTATCGAATGGCAGCGGCTGCGTGCCGGCGAAGGCCGCTTTGCCGATTATGCCGATTTCAGCACCCGCCGCGCCGCATGGCCGGGGATGCCGCTTTTGCAGGAAAAGGGCGAGGCCGCGCTTGAGGGCGTGCCGCCCGAACAGGTGATCGGGTACTTCTCGACCTTTGCCCCGCAAACCGGCACCGGGGCCTTGGCGCTTATTGCCGCGCATCTGGCGCAAGGAGAGCGTGCACAGGCCGCCAAGGTGGCCGCAGAGGCTTGGCGCAGATTGGACCTGACCCCGGCAGAGCAGGCGGCTTTTCTGGAACGTCACCGCGATCTTGTGGCCCCGCATCACGGTGGACGGATGCAGGCCTTGCTGGATACGGGTCGTTTGACGCAGGCGCGCGCAATGCTGGATCTGGTCTCCCCCGGCACCTTGGCGGTGGCGCGCGCGCGCATTGCCTTGCAGGCGCGCGAAAGCGGGGTCGATGATTTGATCGCAGCGGTGCCGCCCCGGATGATGGGGTCTTACGGGCTGGCGCTGGATCGGGCGACATGGCGCTGGCGCAATGATCTGGAAGAGGGCGCGGCAGAGCTCGTTTTGGCCTTTTCCGCCGATGCCGCGACCTTGGGGGACCCGGCGCTTTGGGCGGATGTGCGCGGGCGTCTGGCACGGTTTTTCCTGCGCGCCGGGGACGCGCGGCTTGCCTATAAATTGGCGGCGCGGCACCGCATGGACCCGGGCTCTGCCGATTGGGCCGCGCTGGAATGGCTTGCGGGTTATGCCGCGCTGAAATTGGGCGATGCCCCCACCGCCTTGCAGCATTTCAACGATTTCTCGGCCCATGTCTCAAGCCCGATTTCGACCACGCGCGGGGCCTATTGGCGCGGGCGTGCGCTTGACGCTTTGGGCCGCACGAACGAGGCACAAGCGGCCTATGCCGAAGGCGCGCGCGACCAAACGGCCTATTACGGTCTGCTCAGTGCCGAGCGCGCGGGCGTGCCGCTTGAGGCCAGCTTTGCCGCCGCGCCGCCGCTGCCCGATTGGCAGGATGCACCTTTCACCGCCGAGCCCGTGTTTCAGGCTGCGCTTTTGTTGCAGGCGGCGGGAGATCGCGCCTTGGCGGAGCGGTTCATCCTGCATCTGGAAGAAAGCCTGCCGGTGGCGCAAATCGCGCCTTTGGCCAAACTGGCGCAAGATTGGGGCAACCCGCATCTGATGCTGAGCTTGGCCAAACGCGCCGCTTCCGAAGGGGTAGTCTTGGTCAGCGCCTATCATCCGGTGCCCGACCTGCACCCCGACGGGCTAGAGGTGGCCGAGGAACTGGCGCTGTCGATTGCGCGACGCGAAAGCGAGTTTGATCCGGTGGTGGTCAGCTATGTCGGCGCGCGCGGGCTGATGCAATTGATGCCGGGCACGGCGAAGATGATGGCAGACCGCGAGGGCGTTCCCTACGAGCTTTCGCGCCTGACCTCGGACCCAAGCTATAATGTGCAGTTGGGCGCGGCCTATCTGGCCGTGCTGCAAGAGGAATTCGGCACCTCTCCGGTCTTGGTGGCGGCGGGCTATAACGCCGGGCCGGGCCGCCCGCGCAGCTGGATCGAAGAGCGCGGCGATCCGCGAAACCCTGCGGTCGATGTGGTCGATTGGGTCGAAATGATCCCCTTCGACGAGACGCGCAATTACGTGATGCGGGTGGCTGAAAGCTTGCCCATCTATCGCGCGCGGTTAGGCCGACCGGATACCGGGGTGCTGCGTTTTAGTGCGGAATTGCGCGGCCACTAAGCGTTGCGCGCCGCCAGCTTCGCCTTGGCGCGCGCGCGGGTGCGCCACAATGTGAACAATCCCGCGCAGACCACCACCCCCGCCCCAATCGCCACATTCGGGCGCAAGGTGTCGTCGAACACCAAAATACCAAGCGCCGAGGCAAAGACCAGTTGCAGATAGGCAAAGGGCTGGATCGCCGAGGCCTCGGCCACCTCATAGGCGCGGATCAGCAAGAAATGCCCGCTGACGGCGGTCAGGCACAGCGCGCCCATCCAAAGCCAATCGGTGCCGATCATCGGTTCCCAAAACCAAAGCCCCAAGGGCGTCATTACCACCGCACCGACCAGCCCGGTCCAATAAAACGACACGGCTGCGGTATCCTTGCGCGCCGCAAAACGGGTCAGCAGCGAATAAAGCGCAAACAACAGCGCACAGATCAGCGGGATCACCGCCTCTGGCTTAAAGACGCCAAAGCCCGGCTCCAGAATGATCAAGATGCCCACGAAACCGATGCCAATCGCCGCCCACCGCCGCCAGCCCACCTTTTCGCCCAGAACCGGGCCCGACAGTGCGGCGACCAGAAGCGGATAAGAGGCAAAGACCGCATGGCTTTCTACCAGACCCAAGATCACGAAGGCTTGGATCATGATGACGATCTCGATCACCAGCACCAGCGAACGAAATACCTGAAACAGGGGCTGGCGGCTGTAAAGCGCGCCGCGCAGCCCGCCCTCGGCGCGTGCGGCAAGCCCCAGCGTGAAAAGTGCAAAGAACCAATAGCGGATCGTGATCACCATATAGACATTGTAAGTGCCCGCGAGGTGGCGCGAGATGCCGTCTTGCATGGCAAAGATGAAGGTGGTGACCACCATCAGCCAAATGCCCTTGCCGATGTTTTGTTCCACGCTCATGGCTTTTGGCCCCGGCTCATATGGCGCTTGCCCGCATGGCCCGGCACGCGCGCAACCGTAAAGCCCGCCGCCGCCAATCCCCGGCGCACAAAGCCCGCGGCCGTATAGGTGGCAAAGCTGCCGCCCGGCGCAGTATGGCGGCCCACCTCGGCCATCAAATCGGCGCCCCACATCTCGGGGTTTTTGGCGGGGGAAAAACCATCCAAGAACCACGCATCGGCCTGTTCACCCCAGTGCGGCAGAGTTTCGCGCACATCGCCCAAGATCAGTTCGACCGAAACACTGCCCAAATTGAAGCGGGGTGCGCCGCGCGTTATCGCATCGACCAAGGGCGCGGCAAGCGATGCCGCTTCGGGGAAGGCTTGCAGCGCGCGTGCCATTTCAGCCCCCGACATCGGAAACGCCTCAAAGCTGGTGAAGCGGATGGGTAGATCGGTTGCCAGTGCGGTGGCGATCAGGTTCAGCCCGGTGCCAAAGCCCAGTTCGGCAATGTGAAAACCGGGGCGAAACCGCGCGGGCAGGTCATTGCCCGCCAAAAACACATGGCGGGTTTCGGCGAGCCCCCCGGCCAAGCTGAAATAGGGGTCGTCAAAGCGCGTGGAAACGGGCGTCGATCCGTCGCGCCAAGTCAGCGCGGCTGGGCTCTGGTCTGAAGATGTCATAGGAGGTAGTGCCAAGTAAGTTCGCGGTAACACTGACGAAAGGGGCGCGCGATGGCAAGCACAGACTGGGTAACGGTGCGCGGTGGCGGGGTCTTCGGGCTGGCCTGTGCCTATGAAGTCGCCAAGCGCGGGGTGAAGGTGCGGCTGATCGAACGCGACCGGATCGGCGCGGGGTCTTCGGGCGGCACGGTGGGCATGCTGTCGCCGCATGTGCCCGAGCAGTGGAACGCGAAAAAACAGTTTCAATTCGACAGCCTCGTGATGGCGCAAGCGTTTTGGGACGATGTCAAAGCCGTGGGCGGGCAGGATGCCGGCTTTGGCCGTGTGGGGCGGCTGCAACCCATCGCGAATGACGCGGGCGTTGAACTGGCCCAAGCCCGCGCCGCCGGTGCGGCCGAACATTGGGGGGCGGATTTCACCTGGCGCGTGGCCCCGGTGGAGGAGTTTGGGGAGTTTGTGCCGGTAACGCCGACCGGACTGGTGATCCATGACACGCTGTCTGGCCGCGCCTCGCCGCGCCGCGCGGGCGCTGCGCTTGCAGCCGCGATTGAGGCTTTGGGCGGGGAGGTGATCCTTGGCGAGGCCGAAGACCGTGGCCCGGTGCTGCATGCGACGGGCCTTGCCGGGCTGGAGGAATTGACCGCCGCTTTCGGTAAAAGCGTGGGCAATGGGGTGAAGGGGCAATCCGCGATCCTTGCCCATGACGCGGGGCCGGTGCCGCAAATTTTTGCCGATGGGGTGCTGGTGGTGCCCCATGCTGATGGCACGGTGGGTGTGGGCTCGACGGCAGAGCGCTATTATGACGATCCGACCAGCACCGATGAACAGTTGGAAGATGTGCTGACGCGCGCCCGCGCTTTGGTGCCTGCGCTGGAAGGCGCAGAAGTCGTCGAACGCTGGGCCAATGTGCGCCCGCGCTCGGTCACGCGGGCGCCGATGCTGGGCGCTTGGCCGGGGCGTGACGGGCATTTCATCGTCAACGGCGGCTTCAAGATCGGTTTTGGCATGGCGCCGAAAATTGCCGTGGTGATGGCCGATCTGGTGCTGGATGGCGTTGATACGATCCCCGAAGGGTTCCGCGTCGAAGACAACCTTTAAAGGGCAAGGGGCGCGCGCCTACCAGCGGGAAAGCGCGGCCTCGTCACTCTCTTTCGCCTCCACCCATGCTGCGCCGGTGGCGGTGATTTCTTTTTTCCAAAACGGCGCGCGGGATTTCAGATAATCCATCAGGAACTCCGCCGCCTCAAAAGCCGCTTGCCTGTGCCGCGCGGCGGTGGCGACCATCATGATTGGTGCGCCGATTTCGAGCCGCCCGTAACGGTGGATCACCACAGCATCGGCCAAAGCCCAGCGGGTTATGGCCTGTTCGACCAACGCGGCAATCGCGCGTTCGGTCATGCCGGGATAATGCTCGATCTCTAGCGCTTGCATCTGCCCGGTGTCATCGCGCACCAAGCCGGTGAAGCTGACCACCGCCCCCACATCCGCGCGCCCTTGGCCAAAGCCCGCCAGTTCGGCGCTGGGATCAAAGGCGGCTTCTTGAACGGCAATCCGCATCAGCCGCCCGTCATCGGCGGGAAAAACGCCACTTCGCGCACGCCCGCAAGCGGGGCGGAAAAGTCGGATAGATCCTGATCCAATGCAACGCGCACGGCCGACAGGTCGGCAAAGGCGGCCGCGTAACGCGGGTCGCGGGTTTTCAGTTCTTCGACAAGATCAGCCACGGTTGCTGCGGTGCTTTCCACCTGTTCGCGCGGCACGCCGATGCGTTCGCGCAACCAAGCGAAATACAGCAACTCAACCATCCTTATCCTCGCGCAGGAACGGCAACGATTTGCGGAAATAATCCCAGCCAGTAATCGCGGTCAGGATCGCCGCGACCCAGATCAGCGCGATACCAAGGTGATTGGCCAGATCGGCTAAGCCCAGCCCAGAGGGCAAATCGCCTTCGCCCGCGCGGGGCGCACGGCCCTTGGCAAGGTAATCCAGCCCGGTGCCCAAAAACAGTGTGGCAATCGCGACCATCTGCGCCGTGGTCTTCCATTTCGCAAGCTTCGTCACTTTCAGCTTGCCCGCATCGGCGCCCATGAATTCGCGCAGCCCCGATACGAACACCTCGCGGAACAAGATCACCGTCGCGGGCAGAATGAGCCATGGGTTCATGCCCGAATAGCCCGTCAGCACCACAAGCGCGATCACCACCATCGCTTTGTCGGCGATCGGGTCCAGCATCGCGCCGAATTTGCTTTCTTGCCCCCAAGCGCGCGCTAGGTAGCCATCGAACCAATCGGTGATGGCGGCGCCAATGAACAGCGTCAATGCGAACCAATCCGCCCAAGGACGATGAAAATAAAGAAACATCACTGCCACACCGGGGGCGGCGAGCAGACGAAGCACCGTCAGGATATTGGGCAGGTTCCATTGCATGAGCGCACACTATCCCTCGCCGCGACGAAGGAAAAGAGGACTCTTTCACTCAGCTTGGCGGGTCTGCGTAATCATGCACCCGGCCTTGCCAATCGGTTACGCGCCAAAGCCCGGGCGCATCGCCGGGGGCGACATAATCGGCTGTGATCGGCACCTTGCCGAACCCGCCGGGGATATCGAGCACATAAGCGGGCAGCGCCGCGCCGCTGAGGGGGCCGCGCAGGCTGGCCATCAGCGCGCGGCCATGGGCGAGCGTGGTGCGGAAATGGCTGGTTCCGGGGGCAAGGTCGCAATGGTGCAGGTAATAGGGCTTCACCCGCAAATCTTGCAGTGCGCGGAACAGATCCAGAAGCGCGTCGCGCGTGTCATTCACCCCGCGCAGCAGCACCGATTGCGACAAAAGCGGTATGCCCGCATCCACCAGCCGCGCCAGCGCCGCACGGGCGGGCGGGGTCAGTTCTTGCGCATGGTTGGTATGCACTACGATCCAAACCGCGGGGCGTTGCGCGCGCAGCATCTGCGCAAGCGGTTCGGTGATGCGTTCGGGCGCGACGACAGGCACGCGGGTATGAAGGCGCACAGTGGTGATATGCGCAATCTCAGAAAGCCGGGCCAGCACCACTTCCAGCCGCCGGGGGGCAAGCGTCAACGGGTCGCCGCCGGTCAAGATGATTTCGCGCAGTTTCGGCGTTGCGGCGATATAGGCCAGCGCTTGGGCCAGATCGCCCTCGGGCAGGGGGCCGGTTTCACCCACCGTTTCGCGCCGAAAGCAAAAGCGGCAATAGACATCGCAGGTCTTGGTGATGTGCAAGATCGCGCGGTCGGGGTAGCGATGTGTAAGACCGGGCACCGGGGCATGCGCGTTGTCGCCAATCGGATCCAGCAATTCCTCGGGCCGGGTGGTCAGTTCAGCCGCAGTCGGCACGAATTGCGCGGCAACTGCATCGCCGGGCGCGGCAATCGCCGCGCGCATCGCTGGGGTGATGCGGATCCGAAAGCTTTCCGCCACGCGGGTCAGGGCGGGAAGATCGGCCTTTTGCACAAGACCCGCGCGCAAAAGCGCGTCGGGCTGGGTCAGCGCGGGTTTGGGCGGTAGGGCGGTCATGGCGCGGCGCTACCTTTGGCGGGGCAAGCGGTCAACCCCGATCATTGAAGAAGTTCCAGATCGTCTCGGCCATTGCCGCTGAAATGCCGGGCACCTCCATCAAATCGTTTTGCCCGGCGCGACTGACCGCTTTGGCCGAGCCGAAATGGGCGAGCAATGCGCGTTTGCGTGTCGCGCCGATACCGGGGATTTCATCAAGCGGGTTGGCCATCGTCGCCTTGGCCCGCTTGGCCCGATGCGCCCCAATCGCCCAGCGGTGGGCCTCGTCGCGCAGGCGTTGGATGTAATAGAGCACCGGGTCTTGGCGTGGCAGCGCCATCGGGCGCTTGCCGATGCGGTGGAATTCCTCTTTGCCTAGGTCGCGGTCGATGCCCTTGGCGACGCCCACCATCGGCACGTCTGCGACGCCCAGTTCTACCATGATCTCATGCACGGCAGAGACTTGCCCCGCGCCGCCGTCAATGAGCAAAAGATCGGGCCAGGCATCGCTTTTTCGTTCCGGATCTTCGCGCAACAGCCGCTCAAACCGGCGCGTCAGTACCTCTTTCATCATGCCGAAATCGTCGCCCGGGGTCAGATCCGTATTCTTGATGTTGAACTTGCGATAGGCCGATTTCATCAGCCCTTCGGGCCCGGCCACCACCATGCCGCCCACCGCATGCGCCCCTTGGATATGTGAGTTGTCGTAAATCTCGATCCGCTTGGGGGGGCTGGGCAGATCAAAGGCTTGCGCCACGCCCGCCAGCAGCTTCGCCTGCGCGGCGGATTCCGACATTTTCCGCCCAAGGCTTTCGCGCGCATTGCGCAAGGCGTTTTCGACCAGTTCTGCCTTCTCGCCGCGTTTGGGCACGCTCATCTCCACCTTGCGGCCCGCACGGGACGAAAGCAGATCGATCATCAGATCTTCGTCTTCAATCGCATGGCTTAGCAAGATCGTTTTCGGCGGTTCCTTGGCATCATAAAACTGCGCCAAGAACGCCTCCAACACCTCGGCCTCTTCGGCGCCCGCGCCGGTGCGCGGGTAGAAATCGTGGTTGCCCCAGCTTTGATGCGCACGAATGAAAAACACCTGCACACAGGCTTGGCCACCTTCCATGTGCACGGCGATCACATCCGCCTCGGCCACGCTGCGCGGGTTGATGCCTTGGCTTTGCTGTACTGTGGTCAGCGCGCCGATCCGGTCGCGCAATGCGGCCGCGCGCTCAAATTCCAGCGCCTCGGAGGCTTGCATCATTTCAGCCGCCAGTTCTTTTTGAATGCTCGACGATTTCCCCTCTAGAAAGCGCTGCGCATCGGCGACGGTGCGCCCATAGTCCTCTTCAGAGATGCGCCCCACACAGGGGCCAGAACAGCGTTTGATCTGATATTGCAGGCAAGGCCGCGTGCGCGAGGCAAACATCGCATCGGAGCAGTTGCGCAGTAAAAACGCCCGCTCCAGATGGTTGAGCGTGCGATTGACCGCCGCCGCGCTGGCAAAGGGGCCGAAATAGGCGCCCTTCACACTGCGCGCGCCGCGATGCTTGCGGATCATTGGGAATGGGTGGTCTTGCGCGATCAGGATATAGGGAAAGCTTTTGTCATCGCGCAAAAGCACATTGTAGCGCGGCTTGAGCTGCTTGATCAGGTTTTGTTCCAACAGCAGCGCTTCGGTTTCGGTGCGCGTCGTCAGAAACATCATATAGGCGGTTTCGTGGATCATCCGCGCGATCCGCGCCGAATGGCCCGTGGGGCGCGCATAGTTCGACACGCGTGCTTTCAGGTTCCGGGCCTTGCCGACATAAAGCACTTCTTGCGCGGTATTCAGCATCCGGTAAACGCCCGGCGAGCCATCCAGCCGGGTGACATAATCGGCAATCAGCGCATGGCCTTTGAGCCGCGGCTCTTGCGGCGGGCTCGGCTCGGTTTGGGGCGTTTCGGGCTCGGTCATGATTCTACCTGCGGCTGCAATCTTACCGCGATGAGTTCAAGAGAAAAGCTGTCCACGGAAACTGTGGATAAGCTTGTTGGCAAACTTTTGCATTCCGCGATTTTCCCTTGAATCTGCCCCATTTCCTTGGCTTGCTCAAATTTTAGGCGCATTTCTATGGTATTGAAAACATTAAATAAAAATTTCAGCCTTGGGCAAGTCCCTGAAAAAATTAAGAGAATTGTAACCCTTTGCTTACACCCGGCCCAAAGGTGGACAACTTGCGGCCGATCCTGCGAAACCTTGCATTTTTCGCGCACCTTAAAGGGGGCTAAGATGCAGAAGTTGGCCGGTCACGCTCCTGGTCTCAAACAGATAGGAAAGCGCTTGGGCCAGCGCCTTTGCGCGCGGGGGCGCGGACGGATGGGGCTGGGCTGGCCCCCATGCGGCTTGCCAGGGTTCGGGGGCAGGCCAACGCCCCCCAAAATGCACCGCATTCACCCGCAGATGCGGTGCATGGGTGCGCGCGGCATTGTGCAAGGCGCCGGTCAAAAGAGCGGCGTGTCCTTCGGGCATCAGCCAGACCGCCAGAGCCCGCGCGTGCAGATCGGCCCCGACCTTTGCAGCAGGGGAAACCGTTGCAGCAAAGGCTGCGATCCGGTTTTGCGCCGTCTCAGCCTGCGTGGCTTCAAATAGCATCAGCTCTGCGCCCGCAGTCACCAGATTGGCCCCCAGATGGGTCAGCGCCTCGGTCACCATGGGGGTATGATCCGGGGACAGGTCCTGAAGCTGCACCCTCATGCAAACACCCCTGTGCTGCCCACCCAAAGCAGAACCACCGTGTAAAGCAGATAGCCAAGGATCAGCGCGATGCCCGCCCCCCGGCCAATGTCGCGCCGCCAAAAGACGAAGGGGGTCAGCGCCAGCGCTGCGGCCAGCATCACCCAAAGGTCAAAGTGCAGCAGTTCCACGGGCACCGGCATCGGCGCAATCACCGCCGTGGTGCCCAAAATCGCCGTCAGGTTGAAAATGTTGGAGCCGATCACATTGCCCAAGGCGACATCGGCCTGTTTGCGCAGCGCCGCCATGACCGAGGTCACCAGTTCGGGCAGCGAGGTGCCGATCGCCACAAGCGTCAGCCCAATGACGGTTTCACTGATCCCGGCGATGCGGGCCACCGCAACCGCGCCATCGACCAAAAGATCGGCGCCAACTGCCAGCCCGACAAAGCCCACCGCGATCAGACCTGCGATTTTCCACACCGCCATATGCGGATCGCCCAGCTCTTCGGTCTCGGCGGGCCGCGCGTTGCGATGGGCGCGGGCTTCGCGGACATTGTCCCACAAGATCAGCGCCAGCGCGGCCAGCAGCACCAGCCCCTGCCAGCGCCCGATCGTGCCCATGAAGGCCAGCGCGATCACCAGAACCGACACCGCCAGCATCATGGTGAAACTGCGCCTTGTGTCGATCTGGCTGGAATGGATCACCGCAATCAACGCGGGCAGGCCAAGGATCATCAGCATATTGATGATATTGGAGCCGACGACATTGCCCAATGCGATGCCCGCTTGCCCGCCCAAGGCGGCATTGACCGAAACCAGCAGTTCCGGGGCAGAGGTGCCAAAGGCCACCACCGTCAACCCAACAATCAAGGACGGGATGCCCAGCCGCAACGCCATCGCGACAGAGCCTTTGACAAGGAAATCGCCAGCGCCCAGCAAAAGCAGCAGGCCCAGCGTAATCTTGAGCAAGTCGATCAGCACTCAGGCCTCTCCGTTTTGGGTGCAGGGGCAGGGGCCCGGTCCGATTTTCGGGCGTCCGCACCGCGGACAATGGCGGTTCAGGCGCGCGCGTTTGCGCCCCGGAAGGCGCAACCGTCCAAACAGCGCCAAGCCGACCATGGCGACCAAAAACAGGGACATGATCTTGATCAGCATGCGCTTACAATCCAAACCGCGCCCAAAGCGCGCGTTCTTCGGCCGCGCTGACCAGCGCCTGTGCGGTCTCGGCTGAAAGGGTCAGGCCGAACCGGCGCAAAAGCGAACGCCGCTGGCCATAGGTCACGAGCTTCACCTTGTCGCCGTAAAGGTCGCGCAGTTTCGGCAAAGGATGGGCGATCCCGTCAATCAGCCCGCTGCGCAGTGCCAGCGACCCGGTCCAGAATTCCCCAGTGAACAGATCCTTGTCTTGGGAAAGCCGTGCGCCGCGTCGCTCTGTCACCCAAGATTTGAAACCGCGGTGAATATCTTCGAGCAGGGTCTCAAGCCGGGCCACATCCTCGGCCTTTTCGGGGCGGAACGGGTCAAGCGTGCTTTTCGAGGCGCCTGCCGTATGCACGCGCCGCTCGATCCCATAGCGCTCGATCAGATCGGCAAAGCCAAAGCCCGCCGAAATCACCCCGATGGAGCCGACGATCGAGGCCTCATCGGCCCAAATGTCATCGGCAGCACAGGCCAGCCAATAGCCGCCCGAGGCAGCCACGTCCTCGACAAAAGCATGCACCGGCACGCCGGTCTCTTCGGCGAAATGGCGGATGCGTCGCCCGATAAGTGAGGATTGCACCGGCGAGCCGCCGGGCGAATTGATGATCAGCGCCACTGCCGCCGGTTTGCCCTTGGTAAAAGCGCGCTCGATCAGCGGCGCAAGTCCCGCATCCGACAGGCCAGAGGCACCGGGCCGCACCGCGCCAATCGCGCCATGCAGCCGAAGCACCGCCACTTTGGGCGGACGGGACAGAAAGGGCAGTTTGGGCAAGCGCGGCATCTCCATGGCCCCGATGTAGGCGCTGGCTGGCACAGGGGCAAGCGGGCAGGCCGTGAAAACACGCAAGGCCCGCGATTGGGGCGCATTTCGTTTCCGGGCGCTGGGGTGTCGGAAATCGCCTTGCCAGATGCGGCGCTTCGTCTCAGTCTGGAGCCGGGAGGACCACATGACAGATTTCGCGCGCCTGCGCGCCATCCTGACGGCCCATCAGGGGCGGGAAGGGGCGCTTTTGCCGATCTTGCATGATGTGCAGGAGGCTTATGGACATATCCCCGACGACACGCTGGAACCGATCGGCGCCGCTTTGCGGCTAAGCCGGGCCGAGGTGGCTGGGGTCGTGGGGTTCTACCATGATTTCCGTCGTGCGCCTGCGGGCAAGCATGTCATCAAACTGTGCCGCGCCGAAGCCTGTCAGGCGATGGGCGGGGTCGGCCTTCAGGCGCGGCTAGAGGCCGCGCTGGGCCTGAAGCTGGGCGAAACCAAGCAAGATATTACGTTAGAGGCGACCTATTGCCTTGGCCTTTGTGCCTGCGCGCCGGCTGCAATGGTGAATGACCGTCTGATCGGGCGGCTGGATGCGGCGGCGGTGGATGCGATTGCGGCGGAGGTGCGCCAATGAAGCTATGGGTGCCATCGGATGCGGCGGCCAAGGCCTGTGGGGCGGAGCCTTTGGTGGCGGCCATCGCGGCGCAGGCGGCTGTGCGCGGACAACAGATCGAGATTTGCCGCAACGGCTCGCGCGGGATGGTCTGGCTGGAACCGCTGGTCGAGGTGGAAACCGAGGCCGGGCGGGTTGGTTTCGGCCCTATGACCGTGGCCGATGTGCCCGCACTCTTTGACGATCCGGAGCGCCATCCCAAAGCGCTGGGGCTGGTCGAGGAAATCCCCTTTTTCAAACGCCAGACCCGGCTGACCTTTGCGCGATGTGGCCAGATCGAGCCGCTCAGCCTTGATCAATATCAGGCCGCCGGCGGTTGGGAGGGGCTACGCAAGGCGCTGGCCATGGCCCCTGCCAGCGTGGTCGAAGAAATCACCGCCTCGGGGCTGCGCGGGCGCGGCGGCGCGGGCTTTCCCACCGGGATCAAATGGCGCACCGTGCTGGAGGCAGAGGCGCCCCAGAAATACATTGTTTGCAACGTGGATGAAGGCGATAGCGGCTCTTTCGCCGACCGGATGCTGATCGAGGGCGACCCGTTTTGCCTGATCGAAGGCATGGCGATTGCCGGTCACGCGGTCGGCGCGACCCAAGGCTATATCTATATCCGGTCGGAATATCCCGATTGCGTCCGCGTGATGCGCAAGGCCATTGCGCTGGCGGAAACAGCGGGCCTCTTGGCCGAGGCGGGCTTCGCGCTGGAGGTCCGGGTGGGCGCGGGCGCCTACGTTTGCGGCGAAGAAACCGCGATGCTCAATTCGATCGAGGGCAAACGCGGCACGGTGCGCCCGAAACCGCCCTTGCCCGCGCTCGAGGGGCTGTTTGGCCATCCCACGGTGGTCAACAACCTGTTGTCGCTGGCCGCTGTGCCATGGATTATGGCGCATGGTGGGCAAGCTTATCAACGCTTTGGCATCGACCGGTCGCGCGGCACGATCCCGCTGCAGGTGGGTGGCAATGTCAAATATGGCGGGCTTTTTGAAACCGGCTTCGGCATCACCTTGGGGGAATTGGTCGTGGGGGTGTGCGGCGGCACCGCCTCGGGCCGCCCGGTGAAAGCGGTGCAGGTGGGCGGCCCCTTGGGGGCCTATCACCCGCAAGCCGATTTCGACCTGCCGTTTTGCTATGAACTTTTTGCGGGGCAGGGCGGGCTCGTGGGGCATGCAGGCTTGGTGGTGCATGACGACAGCGCCGATATGCTGCAACTGGCGCGCTTCGCGATGGAATTTTGCGCTGTGGAAAGCTGTGGCACCTGCACGCCGTGCCGTATTGGCGCGGTGCGCGGGGTCGAAACGCTCGACCGGATCGCGGCGGGGGATGCAACCGCGCTCCCGCTGCTAGACGATTTGTGTGACACGATGAAATACGGCTCGCTTTGTGCCTTGGGCGGTTTCACCCCTTATCCGGTGCAAAGCGCGATCCGTCATTTTCCGCAAGATTTCCCCGTGGCGCGGGAGGCTGCCGAATGAAAGATCTGATCATCCCCCCGCTCGATTGGACCCAGGATATGGGCACGCCCGCGCGCCACGGCGCGCCGGTCACGCTAGATATCGACGGGATCACCGTCACGGTGCCTGCGGGCACCTCGGTGATGCGCGCGGCGGCAAAGGCTGGCATTTCGATCCCGAAGCTTTGCGCCACCGACAGTGTGGAGCCTGTGGGCTCGTGCCGGTTGTGCATGGTCGAGATCGAGGGGCGGCGCGGCACGCCCTCGTCTTGCACCACGCCCGTGGCGCCGGGGATGCAGGTGCAAACGCAAACACCGCAGCTGCAAAAACTCCGTCGCGGTGTGATGGAGCTTTATATCTCGGATCACCCGCTCGATTGTTTGACCTGTGCGGCCAATGGCGATTGCGAATTGCAGGATATGGCCGGGGCCGTGGGCCTGCGCGAGGTGCGCTATACCAAGGGCGAGAACCATTTTGAGGTGCGTCAGGGGGGCGCGGCGAATCCGCGTTACATCCCCAAAGACACCTCGAACCCCTATTTCAGCTATGACCCGGCGAAGTGCATCGTCTGCATGCGCTGCGTGCGGGCTTGCGAAGAGGTGCAGGGGACCTTTGCGCTGACGGTGGATGGCCGGGGGTTTGAGGCCCGGATTTCGCCCGCGGCCGATAATTTCATGGCCTCGGATTGCGTGTCTTGCGGGGCTTGCGTGCAGGCCTGCCCCACCGCGACCTTGGTGGAAAAATCGGTCGAAGAGATTGGCACGCCGGAGCGCAAAGTGGTCACCACCTGTGCCTATTGCGGGGTGGGGTGCAGCTTTGAAGCGCATATGCGCGGCGAGGAACTGGTGCGGATGGTGCCGTGGAAGGGCGGCGCGGCGAACCGCGGCCATAGCTGCGTGAAGGGCCGCTTCGCCTATGGCTATGCCACGCACCGTGACCGGATTTTGAAGCCGATGATCCGCGAAAAGGTTTCCGATCCTTGGCGGGAAGTGAGTTGGGAAGAGGCGCTGCATTTCACCGCCGCGCGGCTGAATGCGGCGCGTGCGGCCCACGGGCCCGATGCGCTTGGCGTGATCACCTCGTCGCGCTGCACCAACGAAGAAACCTATCTGGTGCAAAAGCTCGCGCGCGCGGTTTTCGGCACCAACAACACCGATACCTGTGCGCGGGTGTGCCATTCGCCCACGGGCTATGGGCTGAAACAGACCTTTGGCACTTCGGCGGGCACGCAAGATTTTGACAGTGTCGAACAGACCGATCTGGCACTGGTGATTGGCGCAAACCCGACCGATGGGCATCCGGTCTTTGCTGCGCGGCTGCGCAAGCGGTTGCGGGCGGGGGCCAAGCTGATCGTCATTGACCCACGCCGGATCGACCTTCTGGAAACGGCGCATATGGGCGACAGCTGGCACTTGCCTTTGCGCCCCGGCACCAATGTGGCGGTTCTGGTCGCGCTTGCGCATGTGATCGTGACCGAGGGGCTTTATGATGCCGCGTTCATTGCAGAGCGTTGCGACGCAGAGGAATGGGCCGATTATGCCGAGTTCGTGTCAAACCCCGACTACGGGCCAGAGTCCGTCGAAAGCCTGACTGGCGTTCCGGCTGAAACGCTGCGCGAAGCCGCCCGCGCCTATGCAGCCGCGCCCAAGGCCGCGATCTATTACGGCCTCGGCGTGACCGAGCATTCGCAAGGGTCGACCACGGTGATTGCGATTGCGAACCTTGCAATGATGACGGGCAACATTGGCCGCCCCGGCGTGGGGGTGAACCCGCTACGCGGCCAAAACAACGTCCAAGGCTCGTGCGATATGGGCTCTTTCCCGCATGAACTGCCGGGCTATCGCCATGTTGCGGATGATGCGGCGCGGGGCTTGTTTGAAAAGGCTTGGGGGGTGGCATTATCGTCCGAACCGGGCCTGCGCATTCCCAACATGCTCGATGCCGCTGTGGCGGGGCAGTTCAAGGCGCTTTACGTGCAGGGCGAAGACATCCTGCAATCGGACCCCGATACCCGCCATGTCGCGGCGGGTTTGGCGGCGATGGATTGCGTGATCGTGCATGATCTGTTTTTGAACGAGACCGCCAATTACGCCCATGTCTTCCTGCCCGGCTCCACCTTCTTGGAAAAGGATGGCACCTTCACCAATGCGGAACGGCGCATCAACCGCGTGCGGCGGGTGATGCGGCCCAAGAATGGCTATGCCGATTGGGAGGTGACGCAGCTTTTGGCCAATGCTTTGGGCGCGGGCTGGACCTATAGCCACCCGCGCGAGATCATGGATGAGATCGCCGCGACCACGCCGGGCTTTGCCAATGTGACCTATGACCTGCTGGAGGCGCGCGGCTCGGTGCAATGGCCCTGCAATGACGCGGCGCCCGAAGGCTCGCCGGTGATGCATGTCGAGGGGTTTGTGCGCGGTAAGGGGCGGTTCATTCGCACCGCCTATCTGGCGACGGATGAAAAAACCGGACCGCGCTTTCCGCTTTTGCTGACCACTGGGCGGATCCTGAGCCAATATAACGTCGGCGCGCAGACCCGGCGCACCGAGAATGTGGCGTGGCATGGCGAAGACCGGCTAGAGATTCACCCAAGCGATGCCGAAACACGCGGCATCGTCGACGGGGATTGGGTGCGTCTTGCCTCGCGCGCGGGGGAAACCAGCCTGCGCGCCACGGTGACCGATCGGGTAAGCCCCGGTGTCGTCTATACCACCTTCCACCATCCCGATACGCAGGCCAATGTGGTGACCACCGATAATTCGGATTGGGCCACAAATTGCCCGGAATACAAGGTGACAGCGGTGCAGGTGGCCTTGTCGAACGGCCCCGCGGCGTGGCAGCAGGATTATGCCGCGCAGGCAAAGGCCGCGCGGCGGATCGAGGCGGCACAATGAGCCTGCCGCCCGGGGCGGTGCGGGTGCCGCTGCCCATGGGCGGGGCAGCGGTTTTGGCCGAAGAAGTGCCCCTTGCGCTTGTCTTTGACGGGGTGACGCAAGCGGTGATGATGGCGACGCCCTGCGATCTGGAAGATTTTCTGATTGGCTTTGCGCTGACCGAGGGGCTGATCGGCACGCCGGGCGAGATTTTGCGCCATGAGGTGGTGCGGCAGGACAACGGGATCGAGCTGCGCGGTTGGCTCGCAGGGCCGGCTGCGGCGCGGTTCAAGGCGCGCAGGCGGGTGATGGCGGGGCCGGTCGGCTGCGGTTTGTGCGGGATCGAAAGTCTGGCCGAGGCTTTGCGCCCGCTGCCGCAGGCGCCCCAAGGCGCGGGCGCCTCCGCCCCCCAGAGCCTGACCGCTGTGGCCGACACCGCATTGGCGGCGTTGCGCGCGGCGCAGCCCTTGCAAGATGCCGTGCGGGCGGCGCATGCGGTGGGGTTTTGGGCGAATGGCGCGCTGATCTGTGCGCGCGAAGATGTCGGGCGGCATAATGCGCTCGATAAATTGGCGGGGGGCTTGGCGCGCGCCGGCCATAATCCGGGTGCGGGAGCCTTGGTGCTGACCTCGCGGCTGTCGGTGGATCTGGTGCAAAAGGCGGCGATGATCGGTGCGCGGGCACTCATTGCGCCCTCGGCCCCGACCGCCTTGGCGGTGGCGCAGGCGCAATCGGCGGGGCTCGCGCTCGTGGCGCGCGGGCCCGACGGGCCGACCCTATTCACCCCTTCGTAAGGAGCAGGCATGAGCGATGAGAAACTGATCCGAATGGCCAATCAGATCGCCGCCTTTTTCGCGGTGCAGCCGGGCGACCGGGCGGCGGGGGTGGCCGCGCATATTTCAGACAATTGGGCCGCACCGATGCGGGCAGCGCTTTTGGCGCATGTCGCAGCAGGGGGCGCCGGGTTGGATGATCTGGTGATCGCGGCGGCCCCGCATATCCGCCCCGTGCCCTGAAAAGACCCCGCGCCGTTGCAAACTGCGGCATTCGCAGGCGCGCGCGTGTCTGATCTGCGCGCCGGGGGTTAGCTGCCCTGCATTTTCTCGATATAGGCGCGCAATTCCTCGGCCTCGTGGCGGGCATCGCGCAGCCCGTCCATAGCGGCGCGCAACTCTGCCTCGGTCTGGTTGAGCTGGTTCACCAGTTCCGTTTCCCGGCTTTCGACATAGGCAATCGCTTGATCGCGCACCTCTTCGGCTTCGTGCAGCGCTTGCGCCATTTGTTCCAGTTCGCCCATGTCTGCCGCCGTGACGCGGGTCAGGCGATGGATCAGCCAAGAGGCGAACCAGCCCAGACAGAAGGCCACGAAGAGGATGATCGCGGTGGCGATGACGAATTCGGTTCTGTTCATGCGCGGCTCTCCTCAGTTTGCGGACGGGCCAAGGCCCTCTGGGCGCGGTTTCGGGCGCCCGGGCGATTGCGCCGCAGGGCTGACGGGAATCTCGATGGCCGGGGCGGCAGGCGCGGGCGGTGCGGTGTCTTCGGCGTCTGTTTCGGCGGGCGCCGTTTCTACCGCATCCGCTTCTGGGGGCTCGGTTTCGGGCGCAGTGGTTTCGGGCGCGGCAGTCCCCCCGGCTGTTGGCGCGTCGGGGGCCGCTTCGGCGGGGGCAGGCGTGTCCGCCTCAGCTCCAGTCTCGGGCGTGGAGGCGGGCTCCGCCTCGGGTGTGGCGGCCGTCGTGGTTTCGGGGGGGCTGGGCTGTGCCTCGGGCGCTTCCTCGGTCGGGGCCGCGTCTGTCGCGGCGTCCGACTCGGGCATCGGCTCGCCATGCGCGTCTTCCATCGGCGCGCCATCCTCTTGCGTGGCGTCTTCCAGATCGGGCAGGGCTGCGTCCAGTTCGGGGGCCGCCAGCGCGCCTTCGGACACCGGCAGATCCACCGGCTCGGGCACATTCACCGGCGCCGCATCCAGCAGTACGAATTCGATGCGCCGGTTCGCTTCACGCCCCTCTTCGGTCTCATTATCGGCAATCGGCTGAGTTTCGCCATAGCCGCGTGCGACAAGGTTGCCGGTCAATACGCGCCGCTCGCGCAGCGCCCGCAAGACCGCCTGCGCGCGTTGTTGGCTGAGCCGTAAATTGCCCTCTTCGCTGCCTTGGCTGTCGGTATGGCCCGCCACTTCCATGCGGAAATCCTGACATTGCTGCATCACCCGCGCCAAGGCATCGATCTGCGGCCCATCGCCTTCGGGGATATTGGACGAGGCGGGCTCAAAGGTGATCTTGGCGGCGTCCAGAATGGCATTGAGCCGGGTCACGCATTCCGGCCCATCGGGCAGCGCCAGCGTCGGGTCAAGCCGCTTGTCGTATTTCACCGCCAATTCGATCCGCGCCTCTTCGCCCAGCCGCTGCGCAAAAAGCCGCGCGACCTTGTCAGAGGCTTGCCGGTCGCCGGTGATGCCGCCAAGCCGAACCAGGGTCGGGGTGACGGTCACGCTGCCCTCATGCAGCACGCCCAAGGCTTCAAGCGCAGTGATCGTGCGCACCGGCCAGCCTTGCGGCAGCCCGTCATCGACACGGGTTGCGGCATAAACGGCAGTGGCACCGAATTGCGCCCGCGCAAAGCTTTCCAGCGCTTCGCGGGTGCGTTCAGAGCTGACGCGCCCGCGCAGCTCCACTTTGCCATCGTCGCCCAATTGCGCCGAGAATTCCGGCACTTCGCTGCCAGCCTCTGCCTTGCGGGTCAATTCCGCCTTTAGGGAAAAGACGCCCGGCAGGTTCGATTCCAGCGCGCCCACCACGTTGTCAAAGGTGTCGGGGGTGACCTCTTCGGCTGCAACGAGAACGATATCGGCATCGGAAAAGGTGACCGTCCCCGCCCCCAGATCCTTCAGCGCGCCAAGGGTCATCACCACCGCATCGCCCCATTGCGGCGAGGGGGTGCCCATGCCGATCGTGCAATCCAGATCTCCCATCGCGCCCGCTTGGCGCGCGGCCGTCAGAATGCGCGCGCGTGTGCGCTCGGTATCGGCGGAGCAGGCATCGAAGCGCGCCCCTTCGTCATCGATCAAGAAGCGCAGCGTAAAGGGGGTGATCACCGGGCGCGGGGCGGAAATCTTGGCATCAAGGCGCACGTCCTCGGGGCGGGCACGGGTCAGGTCCGCCTCGATCCGGGCCTTTTCCTCTGGGCTGTCGGTGATCGCTTCCACCGCGATATGACCGGGATCAATCGACACTTTGGCGCGCGGCAAATCTTCCAGCGTAGCGATGCCGAAATCGAACGCGGCATTCCAGCCTGCGGGCACCGGGTAATCCGCGCTTTCCAGCATGTCGGTGACATTTTCAGCGCCCGCAAGCGCGGTCAGGCGGTCGAGCAGCGCTGCGCGGTCTGTCGCTGTTGGCACAAGGCCGATCAGCGAAATTCCCTCGTCATTGCGCAAAAGCTGCAAGGAAAATTCCGGCGGGGTGATTGCCTTGACCACCTCGGCATCGGTGTTGTCGACGATACGCGAACTGTCGACGATGCTCGACACCAGCGTGAGCGTGCGAAACCTTTCCGCCTCTGACGGGGCGGTGCCCACAAGGCTGACCAAAAGCCCGTCGGTATGCACCTGCACCCAGGAATGGCCATCGGCCTCAAGCGCAAGCCGCACCGCTTTGCGGGTGCGCTGTTCGATGATCGTGGCGGCGCCGCCGGCCACGAAAGCAAACAGCACCAGCGCAAAGACAAAGGCGGTGGCGGTCAGGGCTGTTGTGCGGGCGCGCATGTCGTTTTGATCTCCTGCCCTTGGGGTCGAGTTCTCTTAAGAGCGTGAGTTTTCAGGATCAATCAAAGGATTGCCGAACCGGCAAGAAACAGCGCAGCCAAAAGGCCGGTGTTCCGGCTTTTGCGGAAAAGATCGAGGCAGATATCGCCATCGTCGATATCAAGCCGCCTCATCTGCCCGACCATGTGCCAGCCCATCGCCCAAGGCGCCGCAAGCCCAACGACCAAAACCAGCGGATTGCCCAGCGGCAACAGTGCGATCAGCACGGCCGCCGTCATCAGCACCACGACCAAAACGGTGAACAGCGCCAGCCAGCGCGGGGTTTGCGTGCCAAACAGCCGCGCGGTGGATTTGACCCCGATCAGCGCGTCGTCTTCCTTGTCTTGATGGGCATAGATCGTGTCATAAAACAGCGTCCACACAAGACCCGACAGGTAAAGCGCAACCGCCGCCCAAGACAGGCTGCCGGTATGCGCAACCCAACCCAGAAGCGCGCCCCAGTTAAAGGCAATGCCCAAGAACACTTGCGGCCACCATGTGAAACGCTTGGCGAAAGGATAGATCGCCACCGGACCTAGCGCGAGGATGCCCATGCCGATGGCGGCCCAGTTGAAGGTAAACAGGATCAGCGCGGCAATCCCGGTCTGGATCACCATCCAGCCAATCGCCTGTTTCACCGTCACCTGCCCCGAAGGGATCGGGCGCGACCGGGTGCGCGCGACCTTGTCATCGATGTCGCGGTCGGTGATGTCGTTCCATGTGCAGCCTGCCCCGCGCATCAAAAAGGCGCCGATCGCGCAGCCCAAGGCCAACCACAGATCGAAAAGCCGCAGCCCATCGGTGGCCGCCGCCAGCGCGATGCCCCACCAGCACGGCAGCAGCAAAAGCCATGTGCCGATGGGCCGGTCGGCGCGCGACAGCCGCAGGTAAGGCCGGGAAAAGGCCGGGGCGGTATGGTCCACCCAATTGCCGCGATAGGCATCTGCCACTTGCCCGGTGATTTGTGCCTCTGGCGTTTCGCTTTTGCCGGTCATAGTCTCGCCCCATGGAACGTGCCAAAATACGACTCTGTGTAGAGCACCCTTTGGGGCCGGGGCAAGCCGTGCCCCTAAATGCCGATCAGGCGCATTACCTGTTTTCGGTGATGCGGCTTGACGTGGGCGCGCGGGTGGCGCTTTTTAATGGCCGCGATGGCGAGTGGACGGCCGAGGTCGTCGAAGCCGCGAAAAAGGCCGGACGCTTGTCTTGCCTTGGCCAAGCCGCGCCGCAGCTTAACCCGCCCGATCTGTGGCTGATTTTTGCGCCGATCAAAAAAGAGCGCACCGATTTCATCGTCGAAAAGGCCGCCGAACTGGGCTGTGCCAAAATCTTGCCAGTGCAAACAGATTTCACCAATGCCAGCCGCATTCGCCAAGACCGGTTGCAAGCCCATGCCTTAGAAGCGGCGGAGCAATGTCTTGGTACGTATGTCCCTGAAGTCAGGGACTTGCAGCCATTGCAGGCGCTTTTGAAAGACTGGGATCCGGCGCGGCGTATTCTTTGGGGTGATGAAAGTCTGGTCGGTCCGGCGCAGACGCTGGCGGGGCTGAACCCCGGCCCTTGGGCGATTCTGGTGGGGCCTGAGGGCGGCTTTTCGGAAAAAGAGCGTGCGCAATTGCGCGGCTTGCCGTTTGTGACCCCGGTTTCGCTTGGGCCGCGCATCTTGCGCGCCGATACCGCCGCCTGCGCGGCGATCACGCTTTGGCAATCCGCCCTTGGGGATTGGATGTGATCCGCCCCGAGCTGCGCGACCATATCACCCACCACCGCGAGACCTATAGCGCGGCGGCCTGTTTGGCGCTGTCGGTTTGGATCGGCACGCGCGGGGGGTGGTTTCTGGCCGCCTTTGGGCTTTTGTTGGGGGCGATTTGCGCGATCTGGGTGTTGCTGGCGTGGCGGCGCAGCCGCTTTGCTCGCCCGGTTTCTGAGCCGGGGCTGGTCGACCTGGATGAGGGACGGATTGGTTATTACGGCACCGGCGGCGCGGTGCTGGGCGGCTATATCGCGCTTGAGGATTTGGTGGAGATCCGGCTTTTACAGTTGCACGGTCAGCCGGTCTGGCGGCTGAAATCCGCACAGGGGCAGGCGCTTTTGGTGCCGGTGGCTGCCGCTGGGGCGGAAAAGCTATATGATGCCTTTGCCGCGCTGCCGGGCATTGATATGGGCGCGCTCAGCGCGGCGCTGACATCGCGCACCACCGCACAAAGCCTGTGGCGCCGCCGGTAACTTGGCAAGACGATCCGCCTTGACTTGCGCTTGGCCAAGCGCCACCTGTGTGCGCGCAACCATAAGAAGGGTCTCCCCATGTCCATTCCGCAGCAGGGCGGCGGCCCGATCGAGGATTTCGCGCAACTGGCCGAATATCTTGCGGCGGGTGAGAAACCCAAGGACGAGTGGCGTATCGGCACCGAGCATGAGAAATTCGGCTATTGCAAGGACGGGCTGAAGCCATTGCCCTATGACGGCCCGCGTTCGATCCGGGCGATGCTGGAAGGGCTGGCAGAGGTCTTTGATTGGGAGCCGGTGCGCGAAGACGGCCATATCATCGGGCTGGTGCGCAATGGCGCCAATGTTAGCCTTGAACCGGGGGGGCAGTTGGAACTGTCCGGCGCGCCGCTCGAAAACCTGCACCAGACCTGCCAAGAGGTGAATGAACACCTGACCGAGGTGCACCGGATCGCCGACCGGATTGGCGCGCGGTTCATTGGTCTGGGCGCCGCCCCCGAATGGGCGCAGGACGAGATGCCGATGATGCCCAAGGGCCGCTATCGGTTGATGACCAGTTACATGGATAAGGTCGGCACCATGGGCAAAACCATGATGTATCGGACCTGCACGGTTCAGGTGAACCTCGACTTCGCGTCCGAGGCCGATATGGTGCAAAAGATGCGCGTGGCTTTGGCGTTGCAGCCCGTTGCGACCGCGCTTTTTGCCAATTCGCCCTTCTTGGATGGCAAGCCCAACGGAATGAAATCGTGGCGCAGCCATATTTGGCAAAACCTCGATGCGTCGCGCACCGGCATGCTGCCGTTCTTCTTTGAAGATGGCATGAGCTATGAGCGTTACGTGGATTACGTGCTCGATGTGCCGATGTATTTCGTCTATCGCGATGGCAAATATATCGATGCTTTGGGGCAATCTTTCCGCGATTTTCTGAAGGGCGAATTGCCTGCGCTGCCCGGTGAAAAGCCGACGCTGTCGGACTGGGCGGACCATCTGACCACGGTCTTCCCCGAGGCACGGGTGAAGAAATACATCGAGATGCGCGGCGCCGATGGCGGCCCGTGGCGGCGGCTTTGTGCGCTGCCCGCGCTTTGGGTCGGGCTGATGTATGATCAAAGCGCACTGGATGCAGCCTGGGATCTGGTCAAAGGCTGGGATGAAGACACCCGTGAGGGCTTGCGCCGGGTTGCGGCCAAAGAGGCGCTGCAAGGCGAGGTGAATGGCCTCAAGATGCATGACCTTGCCCGCGAAGTGGTGGCGATTTCCAAATCCGGGCTTGCCGCGCGCGGCATTGCCGGCGCCGGCGGGTTGATCCCGGACGAGACCTATTTCCTCAACGCGCTGGAAGAAAGCATCGACACCGGCATGGTGCCCGCAGACAAGCTGTTGGAGAAATACCACGGCCATTGGCAGGGCGATCTGAGCCGGATTTACGGCGAATACAGCTACTAAGACGAAGGGGGCCGCTTGGGCCCCCTTTCTTATCCAGTTACGGCTGCGGCAGTTAGGGCAGCGGCGGGGGGCCACCCTCGGGCGATGCGCCAAAGCTGTTCGACCCCTGCTGCGACGGTTGCACGTAGAAATACAGCAGCACCAAAGAGCCGATCAGCGGGATCAGCCCAATCAAGATGAACCAGCCCGATTTGCCCACATCATGCAGGCGGCGCACGGTGACTGCCAGCATCGGCAAAAGCATCCCCAAGGCAAAAAGCCCCGACAGCGGCCCGCCGTTGGAGTGCCATTCATAGCCGCCCCGCACATGGCTGACGTCGCCAATGCCGAGAAGGGCGGTTTCAATCGTGGCCAGCACGATCGAACCCAGCATGAAGAACAGAACGAACCACCAGAATTCGGACCGGGGTGCGCGGCCCCGGAACGTGGCATATTTACGAAAACAGGTTTTGACAGAAGTGATCAAATTCATTTCAGCCCCCTATTGGACACACGCGCATCAGGCGCGTGACAGTGCTGAAAATCAACCCTTCTTGCCGATCTTTGGTTCCGTCCCGGCGGTGATCCGCGCGATATTGGCACGGTGACGCCAGAAGATCAGCACCGCCATCAGCGCGCAAATCGGCATCAGCTTTTGATCCGAAAGCAGCCACGCCAGCGGCACCGAAGCCGCCGCTGCCACCAAGGCCGACAGCGAGGAAATGCGCCAAACGGCGGCGGTGATCAGCCAGACGCCACAGGCCGCGAGCCCCAAAAGCCAATGCAAGGCGATCAACGTGCCAAGGAAGGTTGCGACGCCCTTGCCGCCGCGAAATTTCAGCCAGACCGGGTAAAGATGGCCAAAGAAGGCCGCGCCACCGGCGACGATGGCCGCCGTTTCGCTGCCCAAAACCAGCCGCGCCAAAACCACCGCAATGGCGCCCTTGGCCCCATCCAGCACCAGCGTCGTCGCCGCCGCCGCCTTGTTGCCGGTGCGCAGCACATTGGTCGCACCAATATTGCCCGAGCCGATCTGGCGCAGATCGCCCAGCCCCATCAGCTTGGTGATGACCACCCCAAACGGCACCGAGCCGATCAGGTAGCCCAATCCCGCCACCGCCAGCAAAAGCGCCGCCCCCGCGTGCAGATCCGCCATCTGTGTCCCTTTTCTCTCGTGCCTCGGTGCCGAGTCTTATTGCCCAGCCTGCCCGAAAACCTGCACCCCGCCGACGAAAGTGGCAAGCACCTTCCCGCTGAGCCGGGCGCCGTCAAAGGGTGTGTTCTTCGATTTCGACGCGAGGCCGAAGCGGTCCAGCACAAAGGGCGCATCGGCATCAAAAAGCACCAAATCGGCGGGCGCACCCTCGCAAATACGGCCTTGCGGCAGCCCCAGCAGCTTGGCGGGGTTGAGCGCGAGCGCGCGGAAAAGTTGCGGCAGGCTCAGGTTGCCCGCGTGATAAAGCCGCAGCGCGGCGGGCAGCAGCGTTTCAAGCCCGACGGCCCCCGCAGCGGCTTCTTCGAACGGCAGCCGCTTGCTTTCTTCATCCGCCGGTGTGTGCATGGAACAGATGATGTCAATCACCCCTTCCGCGACCGCCTGCACCACGGCAAGCCGGTCATCTTCAGATCGCAAGGGGGGGGTCAGCTTGAAGAAGGTGCGATAGTCGCCCACGTCGAATTCATTCAGCGTCAGGTGATGGACCGAGACCCCCGCCGTTACCCTTAGCCCATTCGCTTTGGCGCGTTGGAGTGCGGGCAACGCCCGCGCGGTGGTGATCTGATCGGCGTGGTAGCGCACGCCCGTCATTTCGACCAAGGCCATATCACGGTCAAAACCCATCCGCTCGGCCATGGCCGACACGCCGGGCAAGCCGCGCAGGCTGGCAAATTTGCCCGAGGTCGCGGCCGCCCCTTTCGACAGCCCCGGTTCTTGCGGGTGACAGATCACCAGCGCGCCCAAGCTTTTGGCATAGGTGAAGGCACGCGAGAGCACCTTGGTGTCGGTGGTGACGCGGTCATAATCGGTAAAGGCTGCCGCGCCTGCATCCATCAAGAAGCCGATCTCGGTCATCTCACGGCCTTCGCGGCCTTTGGTCAGCGCGGCCATATGGCGGATGCGCACCGGCGCCTCTGCCGCGCGACGGGTGACGAATTCCAGCACTTCGGGGGTATCAATCGCGGGGGCGGTGTCGGGCCGGGCAATCACCGTTGTGATGCCGCCGCGCGCCGCCGCTTGGCCTGCGGTGCGGAAGCTTTCGCGGTGCCGCTCGCCCGGCTCTCCAATTTTGACGCCAATATCGACGATGCCGGGGGCCAAGCATTTGCCGCCGCAGTCAATCACTTCGGCCCCGGCGGGCGCCTGCATCTGCCCGATGGCCGCGATGATGCCGCCATCGATCACAAGGTTTGCCTCGGTTTCGGTTTGCGCCTCGGGGTCGATCACACGGGCGTTTTGCAAAAACAGGGTCATTGAAGCGCCTCCCGGGCGTATTTCAGCAGCGCAAACACTTCGGGGGCCTGCGCGATATCAAGAAAGCCGATATTCTGGGTGGAATAGCCGTTCTTGGTTTTTACCCGCTTGGTGGCAAAAATTACATCGCCCGCCTTGTCACCGCCGCCAAGCCGGATCGGCATGTTCGCCGTGATCGGATAGGTGTCAAGGATCTTGCCCTTCCACCAATGCCGCCGCGCGATATAGGCGGCGCGATCGGACAGCGTGAACCAGGTCTCGCGCAGCCGCATCCGTTCATCCAAAACCGCAACCGCGACGACCCCGACGCCCACCGAGAAATGGATCAGCCCGAACATCCAAGCAAAGCCGCCATCTTGGGCCGCCATAATCATCCAAAACAGCGCAAAGCCGGCAAAGAAAAAGCCGAAAACAGAGGCAAGGAGCAGCTTAAGCCATTTGATCCGGCGCACTGGTCTGCCGCGCCACAAAATCTGCTCACCGGGTTGCATGATCCCTTCCCAACCCGCGGGCACGGTATCCGGGGCGGGCGCCGGCTCCGTTTGCGGAATCGGCGGTGGCGGTTCATGCAAAACCACCGGTTCTTTGTCCCGCTCGGCGCGGGGCAGGGGGCGCGGTGGTCTCATGTTACCACCTTGGCGCGGCGGGCCTTGGCCGCTTCAATCGCGGCCACCACGGGCGCGGCCTCGGCCAGATGCCGGATCAGGTGTTTTCCGCCCGATTTGGTGACGATCTGCACATCGCCCATCAGCGAGCGCACGGTCTCAATTTCAAGCAGCATCACCTGCCGCCCTTGCGGGCCGATCAGCCGCCGGTCGGTCAATTGCCAGCGCCGGGCAAAAGCTTCGGAGCGGAAATAAAGCGCGCGCAAAACCATGCCCACGATGATCGCGATCACCGCAACCAGAACCTGATCGGTCTTGCCCAGCCAGACCAGCACCGCCGACACCAAAACCGCGCCGATGCCGCCCAGAACAAGATGGTCATAGTAATAGCGCCGCGCATCGGCCAAAAAGACTTGCGCGACCTGCTCGCCCGGCTCCAGCGGCAATTCGCTTTCGGTGCCAGGGCGATAGTTCAGAACCTCGTCGCGGGGCATCTTAGACATGCACGCCCTCCGTCGCGGCGCGGCCCCGCTCGGCGCGCAGGTTTTGCGCCAGAAGGTCCATCACCGCCATGCGCACGGCAACGCCCATTTCCACCTGTTCCTGAATCACCGAGCGGTTGATGTCATCGGCAATCGTGCCATCAATTTCAACGCCCCGGTTCATCGGGCCGGGGTGCATGACGATGGCATCATCTTTCGCATAGGCGAGTTTTTCGGCATCCAGCCCGTAGCGGTGGAAATATTCGCGTTCTGACGGGATGAACCCGCCATCCATCCGTTCGCGTTGCAGCCGCAGCATCATCACCACATCGGCGTCGCGCAGGCCCTCGCGCATGTCTTGGCACACTTCGGCGCCGATATTGTCAAAGCCCGAGGGCATCAGCGTCGGCGGGCCGACCAGCCGGACGCGGTTTTCCATCTTGCCCAGAAGCAAAAGGTTCGACCGTGCCACCCGGCTGTGCGCGACATCGCCGCAAATCGCCACCGTAAGGCGCTGAATTCGTCCCTTGGCGCGCCGGATTGTCAGCGCATCCAAAAGCGCTTGGGTGGGGTGTTCATGCTTGCCGTCGCCCGCATTGACCACCGCGCAATTGACCTTTTGCGCCAGCAGATCGACCGCGCCCGATGACCCATGCCGCACCACCAGCAGATCGGGGTGCATCGCATTGAGTGTCATCGCCGTATCGATCAGCGTTTCGCCCTTTTTCACACTCGATGTCTGCATCGACATGTTCATCACATCGGCGCCAAGGCGCTTGCCCGCAAGCTCGAAACTCGACTGTGTGCGGGTCGAGTTTTCGAAAAACATGTTGATTTGCGTCAGCCCCGCCAGTGCATCCGTGCGTTTGACGGTGCGGCGGTTCAGATCGACATAGCGGTCGGCAAGGTCGAGGACGGTGCGGATATCCTCGGGGGAGAGATGCTCGATCCCCAGAAGATGGCGGGCGCGGAAAGCCATGACTTCCTCCGATGTTGTCGGGGCTGCTTATGGCAAAAGGGGGGGCGTGCGTCCAGCGGCTTTGACCGGGTCAAGCCGCCATGTCATAGAGAAATCATGCAGACTCACCCGCCCACCGATCTAAGCTATGATGCCGCGCTGGCCGCGCTGGAATGGATGGTCGAATTGGGGGTCAGTGCGCCGGTGGGCGATGATCCGGTCAATGCCTATGATCTGCCCGACCGGCTGGCGATGCCAGAGCGCCCCGCAACGCCTGCGCCCGCGCCAAGCCCGGCGCGCCCGGTGCCAGTGGCGCGGATGGAAGACAGCGTCGATGTTGTGGCCGTGGCGCGTGCCGCAGCGGCCAAGGCGGCCACGCTGGACGATTTGCGCGAGGCGATCATCGGTTACGAACATTGCCCGCTTAAACAAGGGGCGCGTAACACCGTTTTTGCCGATGGCAATCCGAAGGCCCGCGTGATGCTGATCGGCGAGGCCCCGGGCCGCGACGAGGATTTGCAGGGCAAGCCTTTCGTTGGCCGTGCCGGGCAACTGCTGGACAAGATGCTGGCGGCAGTGGGGCTGGACCGCAGCGCGCCTGATCCGAATGGTTCGGTCTATATTGCGAATGTTCTGCCGTGGCGCCCCCCGGGCAACCGCGACCCGGAACCGGCGGAAATTGCGCAGATGCTGCCCTTTCTGGCGCGGCATGTGGAGCTGATCGACCCCGATATGATCGTTCTGATGGGCAATACCGCTTGCGCTGCAGCTTTGGGCAAGCGCGGCATCACCCGGCTGCGCGGCACTTGGACCGAAGCTTTTGGTCGCCCCACGCTTCCGACCTTGCACCCGGCGAACCTGTTTCGTGCCCCGGCCAACAAACGGTTGGTGTGGGAAGACCTGTTGGCGTTGCGGGCGCGACTGAATGCCCCGGCGTAGGGGCAAGGACGATAACAGTTCCATGAATTCTTCGTGATATGCGACAGGATCACGTGGCAAGCACGTATCTGTGTTGCACATGCTTCCAAACCCGCCCGTTTTCTAACTTTCGGATGATCCACGCCCGGCCTCGGCCATCGACTGCAGGACCCTGATATGCGTTTTCTCTTTCGTTCCCTGACGGGGCTTTTCCTCGCGGCCCTGACCATCGCGCTTTTGGCGGCGGGCGGTTTCACGATGAAATCGGCGCTCGATGCACGCAAGCAAGGGCCAGCCCGGATGCGGGCGGCGCAAGAACGGGTGTTTGCGGCCAATGTGATTGCGCTTGAGTTTGCCGCGCGCCAGCCAGAACTGACGGCGTATGGCGCGGTGCGCACTTTGCGCGAATTGGAATTGCGCGCCCCTGCGGCAGGCACGCTGATGGATCTGTCGCCGAATTTCGTGGAAGGCGGGCAGGTCGCGGCGGGGGAAGTGCTGGCCCGGCTTGATCCGGTAGAGGCTTTGGCTAACCGCGATTCCGCGGCCGCCTCTAAGGCCGAGGCCGAGGCGCAACTGGCACTGGCCGAACGCGGCCTGACATTGGCGCGCGATGATCTGACCGCGGCCGAGCGGCAGGCGGAGCTGCGCCGCGCCGCGCTGGAGCGTCAGCGCGCCATCGATGAAAAAGGTTTTGGCACCACCGCCAATATCGAAACGGCAGAATTGGCCGTCTCTGCCGCCGAACAGGCGGTGGTCAGCCGCCGCTCGGCGCTGTCTTCGGCCGAAGCGGCGCTGGATCAGGCGCGCAATGCCCTGCGGCGCGCGGAGATCGCGCTGTCGGAAGCGCAGCGCAAGCTGGACGAAACCGAAATTCGCGCCGAATTCACTGGCCAGCTTTCCGGGGTTGAAACGGTCGCGGGCCGGCTTGTGTCGAACAACGAAATTCTGGGCACGCTGATTGATCCCAGCGCGCTTGAGGTGTCGTTCCGGGTGCCGACCGCGCAATTTGCCCGGCTGACCGATGAAACCGGCGCGTTGCGCAAGTTGACGGCGCGGGTGACGCTGGATCTGGGGCAAGATCATATCACCGTGCCCGCGACGCTGGAACGTGCGGGTGCGGCAGTCGAAGAGGGGCAGGCCGGGCGGCTTCTGTTTGCGCGGTTGATGGAAACGCGCGGGCTTAAGGCGGGCGATTTCGTGACCGTTACGCTTGCGATGCCGATGATCGAGAATGTCGCGCTTTTGCCCGCGGCCGCCGTAGGCCCCGATGGCAAGGTGTTGGTGTTGGGGCCCGAAGAGCGCCTGCAGGCCGAGCCGGTCGACGTGGTGCATCGCCAAGGCGATGATGTGCTGATCCGCGCCGCCGGTCTGCAATCCGGCCAAGAGGTGGTGGCCGAACGCACACCGCTGTTGGGCGAGGGGCTGAAGCTGCGCCCGCTGCGCGCGGCCACCGATGGTGCGGCGCTTGTGCCGCAAAAGCCCGAACAGGTGACGCTGGATGCCGACCGTCGCGCCCGGCTGATCGCGGCGGTCGAGGGCAATCCTCGCATGCCGGCAGAAGCCAAGGCGCGGATGCTGGCCACGTTGCAACAAGACCAAGTGCCCGCCGATTTGGTCGCGCGGATCGAATCGCGGATGGGGGGCTGATCTATGGCCAACCCCGCCGAACGCGACCAGTTGAATGCCGCCGCCGCTGCTGTTGTGATGGCCGAAGGCGAATTTGCCCGCCCGGGCGAGGCGCTGCCCAAGGCGCATGGGATCATTGCGCTATTCACTCGCCACAAAACGCTGGCGAACCTGCTTTTGGTGGTTTTGCTGCTGGCGGGGGCGGTGACGCTGCCCAAAATGCGCGCGCAGTTCTTTCCCGATTCCATCGAGGAATCGGTCACTGTTTCGGTGGTCTGGGAGGGCGCGGGGGCCGAGGAAATCGACCGGGCCATCGTGCAGGTGTTGGAACCTTCGCTGATCGCGGTCGAGGGGGTCAGCGAATCCGAAAGCCGCTCGACCGAGGGATCGGCGCGCATCTCGCTGACGTTCGAAGACAGTTGGGATATGAGCCGGGCGGTGTCCGATGTGGAACAGGCGGTTTCCACGGCGGGGGCCTTGCCCGATGCCGCCGAAGACCCGGAAATTACCCGCGGCGCGTGGCGCGACACGGTCACCGATGTGGTGATCAACGGTCCGCTCTCGCCCGAACAGATTGGGCGGCTGGCGGATGAACTGGTCACCCGGCTATATGCAGAGGGCGTGACGCGCACCACGATCCAAGGTTTCTTGGCGCCGCAAACGGTGGTCGAACTGCCCACGGTGCAGATGATGCGCCATGATGTGACCCTGAGCGAGATCGCCACGGTGATTGGTGCCGAGGCGGCGACCGCCCCTGCGGGCGATGTGTCGGGCGGGGCGCAGCGCGTGCGCACCGGCGAGGAACGGCGCGATGCGCTGTCAATCTCCGAATTGGTGCTGCGCGAAGAAAGCGACGGATCACTTTTGCGCATCGGCGATGTGGCGCAGATCCGGGTCGAGGGCGGCAACCGCGAACGCGCTTATTTCGTGGGGGAAAACCCGGCCATCTCGATCAATGTCGCGCGCTCGGCCGAGGGGGATGCGATTGCGCTGCAACGCACTGTCGAGGCGGTGGTGGCGCAGATGCAGCCCACGGTGCCCGCGGGCACCTCGATCGATCTGATCCGCTCGCGCTCCGAGGCGATTCAGGCCCGGCTCGATCTGCTGATCCATAACGGCACGCAGGGGCTTGCCTTGGTGTTGGTGCTTTTGTTTTTGTTCCTGAACGCGCGCACAGCCTTTTGGGTGGCGATGGGCATTCCCACCGCCATCGCTGCGGCGCTCTTTGCGATGTATATGGGCGGCATGACGTTGAACATGATCTCGCTTTTCGCGCTGATCTTGACGCTGGGCATTGTGGTCGACGATGCCATCGTCGTGGGCGAACATGCCGATTTCCGGTCCCGCGAATTGGGCGAGCATCCGGTGCTGGCCGCTGAACAGGGTGCGCGGCGGATGCTGTCGCCGGTTTTGGCCTCGTCCATCACCTCGATTATCGCCTTTGGCGGGCTGACGATGATGAGCGGGCCGATGGGGCGGATGGTGGCCGATATCCCGTGGACGGTGATTGCGGTTCTGGCGGCCTCTTTGATCGAGTGCTTCCTGATTTTGCCCAATCACATGGCGCATGCGCTGGTGCATACTGCGAAGGAACGCTGGTATGACTGGCCCTCGCGCCAGGTGAATGCGGGGCTCGACTGGTTCCGGCTGCGCGTGATGCGCCCCTTCGTGCGCATGGTGCTGACGGCACGCTATGCGGTGCTGGCGGGCACGCTGTCGCTGATGGTGGCCTCGGTCGCGCTGGTGGTGGGCGGCGCGGTGCAATGGCGCTTTTTCAGCCCGCCTGAACGCTCCATGGTGTCGGCGGCCTATTCGATGCTGGCGGGCGCAAGCCGCGAGGACACCTTGGCGCAGATGCGCGCGTTGCAAGAGGCCGCGCATGAGGTTGGCGCTCAATACGAAGACGAATATGGCACCAATCCGGTGACCTATGTGGTGGCCCAAGTGGGGGGCGCGGTCGGACGCTCGCTTGCCTCGGCCGACAGCAAAGATACCGATCTTCTGGGCGCGATCACCATCGAATTGATCGATCAGGATTATCGCAGCTATTCCTCGGCGGATTTCTTGCAGCGCTATCAAGCCGTCGCCGCGCGCCATCCGTTGATCGAGGAACTTAGCTTCCGCTCGTTCCATGCGGGGCCCTCGTCCGATGGGATTTCGGTCAAATTCGCAGGCGCGGAAAGCCGGGTGCTGAAAGAGGCGGCGGAAGATTTGAAAGCGGCGCTGGCCACCTTCCCCGAAGTGTCGGCGCTGGAAGACAATCTGGCCTATGACAAGCAGGAATTGATCCTTGATCTGACGCCGCAAGGCGCGGCGCTGGGCTTTGATATCGACATGCTGAGCCGCGAATTGCGCGCCCGGCTCAACGGGATCGAGGCGGCGACCTTCCCCGATGGCACGCGTGAAGCCTCGATCCGGGTGGAAATGCCGGAGACGGAACTGACCGCCGATTTTCTGGACCGCATGCAGATGCGCACCCCGGCGGGCAATTGGGTGCCCTTGTCCGATATTGTCAGCGCGCGCACGCAGATCGGTTTCTCGACGATCCGGCGCGAGGATGGCGTGCGCTCGATCGAGGTCACGGGCAATATTTCCGAAGACAATGCCGAGCGCGCCAATGAGATTGAACGGCAAATGACCGAGGACATCCTGCCACGCATTTCCGAAGAACGCGGTGTGACTTGGAGCCTTGGCGGTGCGGCGGAACGCGAACGCGAGTTCATGGGCGATGCGCTGCTGGGGCTCGTGCTGGTGCTGACCGGGATCTATCTGTGCCTGTCATGGATTTTCTCATCCTGGTCGCGCCCGGCGGTGGTGATGTCGGTCATTCCCTTTGGGATCATCGGTGCCTTCTGGGGCCATTGGCATTGGGGGGTGCCCTTGTCGATGTTCTCGGTTGTGGGGCTGATCGGGATGACGGGGATCATCATCAACGATGCCATCGTGCTGATTTCAACGGTCGATGAATATGCCGCCAAACGCGGTTTGCGCCCGGCGATCATCGACGCGGTCGCTGACCGGTTGCGCCCGGTGCTGCTGACGACGTTGACCACGGTTTTGGGGCTGGGACCGCTGCTTTACGAGCGGTCCTCTTCGGCGCTGTTTCTCAAACCGACCGTTATCACGCTGGTTTATGGGCTCGCCTTTGGCATGGTGATCGTGCTGGTCGTGGTGCCGGCAGCGCTGGCCGTGGGGCAAGATTTTGGCCGGGCAATCCGGGCGCTCAAGCGCGGTTTGCGCGGCGGCCATGGCGCCGGGCGCGGATTGCAGATCGCGCTGGGCGGTGCCATCGCGGCGCTGGTTCTGGGCTTTGCGGCGACGCTGGGCCGGGCGATCTGGTCGGGCGCGGGCGTCGGCATGGCGCTTGGCCAGTTCATCGGTCTTGCGCTTGTGGTCACGGTTTTGGCTGGCCTTTGCGCCGCATGGCTTGCCCGACGGCACGCGCCGGCGCAGCCCGCGCAATAGGCTTTACGGGCTGGGGCAGCCGTCGATTTCGATCGCCCCCGCCGCGCTCACCACTGTGATGCGCAAATCCTGCGGGTCAAGCGCAAAAGGCGCGCCGGTTTCGGGCACAAACTCGGCACTGGCCAGAAGCGTGCCGCCGTCGCGAGAAATCATCGGATCGGACACCCAGATCGGGCGCGAGCGCAATTCCAAAAGCGCCACTTCGCCGGGGGCGGGGGGCAGGTCGATCTGTGCCTCGACCCGCATCCCGTCACGGATCGGCGCCACGGTGCAACGCGCAAGCCCGGACCGCGGCTTGGGTTCCGCCGCCAGCGCTGCCGAGATGTCCCCATCTGGGGCCCCGGGCCCGGCCAGCCAAGCCGACAGATCCAACTGAACCGGCACGCAAATCTCGTGGCAAATGCCGAAATCGAGTTGCGCCTCAAGGTCCACCGGCACGCCCGGCTCAACCGGGGTGATCTCAAGCGGCAACAGCAGCGCATCGTGATAGCCCACCGTGCGCATGCCGTTTTGGTCAAACACTTCGGGCGCAGGCCAGATCACGCGCACGTCCTTGAGGTTATGCGACCCGGCAAAGTTCAACACCGGTGGCACGCCGGCCTCGCCGGGCATGCGCCAATAGGTTTTCCAGCCGGGCGCCAGCCGCAGATCAAGCGCCGCCATATGAGTGCCGGTCTCGGTCGCCCAGCCACGGCGAATGTCTGCGCCCACCAGCCCCTCAGGCAGGGGGGCGTGTTGCGCCAACGCAGCGGGCACGGTGGCGCACAGGCTGGCGGCAAGGCAAAGCGGGGACAGGGGCAAGATCGAACGCATATCTTCCGATAGCCGCAGGTAGGGCCCGGTTCCAAGTCACAAAAACGCCAAGCGCGCAAACGGGGCGGCTTAACCTTGTGCGTCGCGCCCCGGGGGTTGAATGCCGGACGCAGCCGCGCCACTTTTGAGGGGCGCATGTCGCGCGCAAAGGGGGTGTGATGGATCTCACCGGGAAACTACTGATTGCCATGCCGGGGATGGAGGATCCGCGATTCGAACATTCGGTGGTGGTGATGTGCGCCCATTCCGAGGACGGCGCGATGGGGTTGATTGTCAACAAACCGGTGCCCGAGCCCGACCTTGGCGGGTTGTTTGACCAGATCGGGATTCCACTGGCGGAAGGCGTGCGCCGGGGCGATCCGATCTTGTTTGGCGGGCCGGTCGAAACCGGGCGGGGCTTTGTGCTGCATACCGCCGATTGGTTCGCCGCCACGATGACGGTTGGCGAGGGGCTGGCGATGACCGCGACGCGCGATATTTTGGAAGAAATGGGCGCAGGCCGTGGTCCGGCGCACGCGACGCTGATGCTGGGCTACGCGGGCTGGGGGCCGGGGCAGCTAGAGCAGGAAATTCTGGCCAATGGCTGGCTGACGACCGATGCCAACCCGGAGCTGGCGCTGGACTCCGATCATGCCACGAAATGGACCCGGGCCTTGGGCCTGATGGGGATTGATCCGCGCACGCTATCGGCGGCGGCAGGGCATGCCTGATCGGCCCCTTGCCTAGCCGCGCGGCGCGGCGGCGCGGCGCAGCCGGTCGTTGATTGCTCGGCCCAGCCCCGTTTCGGGCACCGGGGCCACGGCAATGGTTTCGGCGCCACGCTGGCTTGCCAGCACATCGGCCTTGCGCAAGGTCGCAAACAACAGCGCCGCCGCCTCGACCAGATCGCCGCTTTCAGACAGCGACAGATCGGCTTCCGGGCCGGGGCCAAAGCCGATGAAGACCTCATTTTCATGCGTTTCGGTTGCCATCAGCCGCACCGCCGCGCCGGGCGCATAATGCGAGCTAAGCTGACCCGGCGCATTGGGTTTGGCCGCATCGCCCCCCATGGCAAGCGGGGCGCCCAGCGCCGTCTCTAGGGCTTCGACCGGCAGCCCGCCGGGGCGCAAAAGGCGCGGCGGCTCAAGGCTAAGGATGGTCGATTCCACCCCCACCGCGCAGGCCCCGCCGTCCAAAACGGCGGCGATCTTGCCCGAAAGCCCCTCTAGCACATGATCGGCGGTGGTGGGGCTGACCTTGCCCGAGGGGTTGGCCGAGGGCGCGGCGAGCGGCCCGCCGAATGCCTGCAACAGCGCACGGGACAAAGGATGCGCGGGCATCCGTAAGGCCACCGTGTCCAGCCCGGCGGTGACCAGATCAGAAAGGCCCGCTTCCTTGCGCAAGGGCAAAACGAGGGTCAGCGGGCCGGGCCAGAATGCTTGCACCAGATCGTAGGCTTGCGGCGAAACCGCGGCAATCTGCGCGGCCATCTCCAGATCGGCCACATGCACGATCAGCGGGTTGAAACGTGGGCGGCCCTTCGCGGCGAAAATACCCGCCACCGCTGCGCCGTTGCGCGCATCGCCGCCCAGCCCATAGACGGTTTCGGTCGGAAAGGCGACCAAGTCGCCCGCCCGCAAAAGTGCTGCGGCACGGGCCAGCCCGGCGGCATCGGCGCCCAGACGTTCAGTCATTCGCGGCCCTTTCCTTTCGTGACGCTGCGTTGCGGTAGACGGGGCTTTCCCTTGCGGTAACCTGCCCTGAATTTCAGGACATACGCGCCTGCGCCAAAATTGCCAAGCGCGCCCGCCGAAGCCCAAGGAGACCGCCATGGCCTATCGCTCCCCCGTTGCCGATATTCGCTTCATTCTCGACAAGGTGGTGCCGCTGGCTCCGGTTGCACAAACCGCGCGTTTCGCCGAGGCGACGGGTGAAACCGTCGAAGCGGTGCTGACCGAGGCCGGGCGGCTGTGCGATGAGGTCATGGCCCCCTTGCTGCGTGCGGGCGATTTGCATCCGGCGCGGCTGGAAAATGGGGTGGTGCGCACCAGTCCGGGTTTCAAAGAAGCCTATGCCCAGATTGCCGAGGGCCAGTGGGTCGCGATTGCCGCGCCCGCCGATTATGGCGGGATGGGGTTGCCGCAAACCCTGTGCGTTGCGCTGAATGACATGATGTCGGGGGCGAACCTTGCGCTGCAACTTAAGCCGCTTTTGACCCAAGGCCAGATCGAGGCGCTGGAACATCACGCCAGCGAAGAGATCAAAGCCCTATATATTCCCAAGCTGATTTCGGGCGCATGGTCGGGGACGATGAACCTGACCGAGGCGCAGGCCGGGTCCGATGTGGGGGCGTTGCGCAGCAAGGCCGAGCCGAAGGGCGATGGCACCTATGCGATCTCGGGCCAGAAGATTTTCATCTCTTGGGGCGATTCCGACATGGTGGACAATGTCTGCCACCTTGTGCTGGCGCGGCTACCCGATGCGGCACCGGGCACCAAGGGGATCAGCCTTTTCATGGTGCCGAAATTCCTTCCAGATGCGGCGGGCAATCCGGGCGCGGCAAACAGCCTGAAAGTTGTATCTTTGGAACATAAAATGGGCCTGCACGGCTCGCCCACCTGCGTGATGGCCTTTGAAGGCGCGACGGGCTGGTTGGTCGGTGACCCCGGCAAGGGGATGGCGGCGATGTTCACGATGATGAACAACGCGCGGCTGGCCGTTGGCGTGCAGGGGATCGGCGTGGCGGAAGGCGCGTATCAAAAGGCGCTCGCCTATGCGCAGGAACGGGTGCAATTCGCGCCCATTATCGAACATGCCGATGTGCGCCGGATGCTGGCCGAAATGCGTGCCGAGATTTTTGCCGCGCGCGCCATCGCGCTGGCCTGTGCGGTGGCGCTGGATATGGGCCGCGCGACGGGCGAGGCGGATTGGACGGCGCGGGCCGCGCTGCTCACCCCGATTGCCAAGGCCTACGGCACTGATGTGGGGATCTGGGTTGCGGATCAGGGCATTCAGGTGCATGGCGGCATGGGCTTTGTCGAGGAAACGGGCGCCGCGCAATATTTGCGCGACGTGCGTGTGACCGCGATTTACGAGGGCACAAACGGCATTCAGGCGATGGACCTTGTGGGCCGCAAAATGATGGATGAGGGCCGCGCGGCGTTTCGGCTTTTGCAAGAGGTCGAAGATGCTGCCAAGGCCGCGCGCGAAACCTTACCCGATCTGGCCGAGGCGGTCTGGCAGGCCGCCGAGACGATGCGCGAGCACACCGAGGGGCTGATCGCGCGCGACGCGCAAGACCGCTTTGCCGGGGCGGTGCCCTATCTGCGGGCCTTTGCGCGGGTGTTGGGCGCACATTACCATTTGCAGGCGGCCTTGGCCGATGCAGGGCGCGCGAAACTGGCGGCGGTCTATATTCGCCGCATTCTGCCGCAAGCAGAGGCCGATCTGGCGGCGGCGCGCGCGGGGGCAGTTGACCTTTTCGCGCTTTCGCCCGATGACCTCGGGGTATGAAAACACGCCACGGCCTGCGCTACCCGTTCGAAACCCCGCCCGCTTTCGGCACCACCCAAGAAATTGCCCCCGGCCTGCTTTGGCTGCGCCTGCCGCTGCCGATGGCGCTTGATCACGTCAATGCCTATGCCTTGGATGATGGCGATGGCTGGACGCTGGTCGATCCCGGTATCGACAGCAAAGCCTGCCGCGCGGCGTTGCAACAGGCGCTGGATGGCCCCTTGTCCGGCAAGCCGGTCACCCGTGTGATCGTGACCCATTATCACCCCGATCATATCGGGTTGGCGGGGTGGTTGCAGACGCGCGGGGCCGAGCTTTGGACCACCCGCACAAGCTGGCTGTTCGCGCGGATGTTGTGCCTTGATGAGCAAGCCCTGCCGGTCCCCGAGACGGTCGATTTCTGGCGCGCCGCGGGCATGGATCCGGTGTTGCTTGAGTTTCGCGCGACGGAACGCCCCTTCAATTTTGCCGATTGCGTGCACCCTTTGCCGCTTGGGTTTCGCAATATGGCCGAAGGGGATGTGATCCGCGCGGGCGGGCGCAACTGGCGGGTGCGGATCGGCCATGGCCATGCGCCCGATCATGCCACGCTATGGAGCGAGGATGACGGGCTGATTTTGGGCGGCGATCAGCTTTTGCCCTCCATCTCGGCCAATCTGGGGGTCTATGCCACCGAACCGATGGCTGATCCGGTGGCCGAGTGGCTGGAAAGTTGCCGCGCCTTCCAGCCCTATGCGACCGAGGATCAGCTTGTTCTGCCTGGCCATAAGTCGCCGTTTTACGGCCTGCCCTTGCGGTTGCGCCAGATGATCGAAAACCATGAAGGCGCACTGGAGCGGCTGCGCGCGCGTCTGGCCGAACGGCCCCATACGGCGACCGAATGCTTTCCGGTGCTGTTCAAGCGTGAAATCGGCATGGCCGAATACGGTCTGGCGCTGGTCGAGGCGGTGGCCCATCTGAACCACCTTTATCTGCGCGGCGAGATCGGGCGCGAAAACCGTGAGGGGGTCTGGTACTGGGCGCCGGTTTAGGGCTGGCCTCTTAGGGCCCCGCGTCAGGCGTGGCGCAGACGGAACACCTTGGCAAAATCTGGCACTGTTGGGCGGCGCTTGGGTTGTTCTTTGCGGCGGCTCATAGTTTGACCGAGCCTGCGGCAGGGTGTCCCATCTTGCCTGTCTAACCAAGGAGGTCCGGCAGATGCGCCGACTTATCATCTGTACGGTTTTCCCCCTTGCCCTTGCCGCCTGCGGTGCCGAACCCGTCTGGGCCCCGGACGAGGCAGTGAATGCCGCACGCTATTCCACGGGCAATGCTCCTTCGATCACGCTCTTTACGGTGATTGGCACCACGACCGGCGCAGGCGGCCATTCGGCGCTGATGATCGATGGGTCAGAGCGGGTGATCTTTGACCCGGCGGGCACATGGAAACACCCCACCGTGCCCGAGCGTAACGATGTCGATTACGGCATCACCGACCGGATGTATAAGTTCTACATTGATTACCACGCGCGCGAGACATGGTATGTGCGTGAGCAAATCCTGCCGGTTTCGCCCGCCTTGGCGGAGGCGTTTATCGACCGGGTCGAGGCCAATGGCGCTGTGCCCAAAATGATGTGCGCCAATGAAACCTCGCAAGTGTTGCGCAGCATGCCGGGGTTCGAAGATCTGCCACGCACGACCTCGCCGCTGCGGCTGTCCAAGGCGTTTGGGCAATTGCCGGGCGTGGTGACCAAGGATCATTATGACAATGACCCCGATGACAATTCGGGCGTGTTGATGATTCAGGCCGAACCCGCGCGCCACGGCACCAATTTGCCTTACTAAGGTGGCTTAGCCCAAAAGCCACAGCACCCCATAAAGCGTCGCCAACCCGCCAATGATCGCGGCCAGCGTGTTGCGGGTGGCCAGCCCCACGCCAACCGTGGCCGCCGCAGCGGCAAGGCGCGCCGGATCGGGCTGCCCGCCGGTGGCATCGGGCCAAAGCACCAAGGGCGCGACCAGCCCCGGCAGCACCGCGACGGCAGTGTAGCGCAGATAGCGCAGCGCCCATTCGGGCAGCGGACGATCCCCGATCAGCCCCAAGAAGGAATAGCGCAGGAAAAAAGTGCCCACCCCCAGCGCAAGGATGATCAGCCAGATGGCGGGGGCGCCGTACGTTTCTGCCGTGGTCATTGCTGTGCCCTCCGCCGGGCAAGCCAAAGCTCGGTCTGTGCACCCGCCGCCATTGCGAGCACTGCCGCCACAATCAACCCTGTGCCCGCAGGCAAGAAGGCCAGCACCAGCGCCATGATGACCGAAACCGCCGCCGCCACCAGATGCGGGATCGAGCGCAACAGCGGCGCAATCATCGCCAAAAAGGTGACTGGCACCGCGAAATCAAGCGCAAAGGCGGGCGGTATCGCCTTGCCCAAAAGCGCGCCCGCAAGGGTGGAGCCATACCACAAGGGCACGATCGGCACACAGGCGCCGGTGTAATAGGCCAGTTTCGCACGCAGGCTTTGTTTGGGGGCCAGCCGGTAATCGCTATCGGCCAGCGCAAAGACCTGATCGACCATGGAATAGGCGACCAGCGCGCGTTGCCAGGCGGGCGCCGGGCCGACATGCGGCGCAAGCGAGGCGGAATACATCGCCATGCGCAGATTCACCGCGAGCGAGGCCAAGATCACCATCACCGTGCTGGCATGGTCGTTCATCAGCTGCACTGCGGTGAATTGCGATGCGCCCGCAATCACCAGAACCGAAAAGCCCATCACCTCCAGCAGGTCAAAGCCCGCCTCATTGCCCGCGACGCCGAACAACAACCCGAAGGGGGCGATCACCAAAACGAAGGGCAGCCCCTGCCGCACCCCGCGCCAAAAGGCGGTGGTGGTTTCGGGGCCGGTGGGGCCGGTGTGCTGCGGCGTTGCATGTGTCATTGCGGGGGCTTGCTCGTCTCGGGGCGATAGGCGAGTTCTAGGGGGCATGGGCGCGCGCGCCAAGGGTGCGATTGTATCGGGGGCAATATGCGGATTGCAGGTCTGATCCTTGCGGGCGGGCAGGGGCGCCGGATGGGCGCAGACAAGGCGTTTGTGGTGCTGGCAGGGCAGCCTTTGGTGGCGCAGGTGGCGGCGCGGTTCGCCCCGCAGGTCGAAATGCTGGCGCTGTCGGCCAATGGCGAGCGCAGCCGGTTTGGCGATCTGGGCCTGCCGGTTCTGGCCGATGCCGACAGCGAGCTTGGCGCGGGGCCGATGGCGGGGGTGCGCATGGGCCTGCGCTGGGCCGAGGCCGAAGGGGCCGATCTTCTGGCCACGGTCGCGGTGGATACACCCCTTGTGCCGCGCAACCTTGTGGTGCGGCTTGCCGCTGCCGGGGCACCGGCCTATGCCAGCAGCGCCGGGCGCGGCCATTATACGGCGGCGCTGTGGCGCGTGGCCGATCTGGCGCGTCATGATGCGCTGTTCGCCGCCGGGGAACGCCGAATGCTGCCCTATCTGGAAGGCGCCGCACAGGTGGCTTTCACGGGCACGCCTGACCCTTTTGCCAATCTTAACAGCCCTGCCGATCTGCCCGCGCTAGAGGCGGCGCTGCGGGGGCAGGCCGAATGAAAGTGACCTTGCGCCATGGGCTGGAGCGGGATCAGCGCGCGCAGGCGGCGCAACTTTATTGGGACGCCTTCGGTGGCAAGCTGGGCCGGGTGATCGGCCCGACCCCAAAGGCGCTGTGCTATATTGAACGGGTGATCGACCCGCATCACGTTATTGCCGCCACCGATGAAACCGGGCGGGTTCTGGGCGTGATCGGCTTTCGCACCCGGCAAGGGGCCTTTGTCGCGGGCACGAAATCCGATCTTGTGGCTGTTTATGGCCTGTTCGGGGCGTTCTGGCGCATGCTGGCGCTGGCCGTCTTGGGGCAGGATCTGCCCCTTGGCGGGGTGTCGATCGACGGGCTGGCGGTTGCGGCAGGGGCACGTGGGCTTGGGCTTGGCGGGATGCTGGTCACCACCCTGTGCCAAGAGGTGCAGGCGCAGGGATTTTCGCGGGTGCGACTGGAGGTGGTGGGCGAAAACCTGCGTGCCCGCGCGCTTTACGACCGGCTGGGGTTCAAGGTGATCGGGCGCGCCGACCGTTGGCTTACGGCGGCGATCTTTGGCTATCGCACCGTGGTCGCAATGGAGCGGCAGCTTTAGCCCAGACTTGCCGTTCCCCGCAAACAAAAGGCCCTCCCAAGCGGGAGGGCCTTGTAGATCAAACGGCGCAAGACACGCTTAGCGTATCGGGCCGCTGTCCTCGTCATCCTCGTCTTCTTCATCGCCATGCGGCAGGTTAAAGAAGCTGTCAGCATCCGAGAAGTCTTTCGGATCGGCGTCTTTGTCCTCGGCCTTTTCGGGCTCGGGCGTGGTGCCCAAGGTGAAGCCTTCAAGCTCGGCAATCGCGCCGGGCAGGCGCGGCTCGGTGTCCATGCCAAGGCTTTGCTCGGTCGACACGAGTTTGCGCCGCTCGTCATCGCTCATCACGCCTTCGGCGGCGCGTTTCTTGGCGGCTTTTTGCACTTCGCTGTCAAGTTCCGACTGGCGGCACAGGCCCAAGGCCACCGGGTCGATCGCGGTCATATTGGCGATGTTCCAGTGCGTGCGTTCCCGGATCGAGGCGATGGTCGGCTTGGTCGTGCCCACCAGACGCGCGATTTGCGCATCGGCCAGTTCGGGGTGGAATTTCACCAGCCACAGAATTGCATTCGGGCGGTCTTGGCGTTTCGACAGCGGCGTGTAGCGCGGGCCACGGCGCTTGTCTTCGCCCACCGCAGCGGCGTTGAATTTCAGCCGCAGTTTATAAAGCGGATCTTTTTCGCCCTTTTCGATCTCTTTCGGGTCGAGCTGGTTGCCGGCCACCGGGTCTTGGCCCTTCACGCCCGCCGCCACATCACCATCGGCGATCCCTTGCACCTCAAGCTCATGCATACCGCAAAAATCAGCGATTTGCTTGAAGCTGAGCGTGGTATTGTCCACCAGCCAAACGGCCGTGGCCTTTGCCATCAGGGGCTTGTTCGTCATCGGGGCCATCCTTTACAAATCTTACCCGGGCCGTGAAACCGGCTGCGGCCTGGGCTTCCCCCCGGCCGCGGTCCATTTCTGGTGGGGAATTGTCGGCCTATATAGGCTCGAAACTGCGCGGAGGAAAGAGAAAATGCGCGTTTTTGCGATTGCATGCGCCGCGCTTTTGGCCCTGCCTGCATGGGCCGAGGGCGAGCAGGCGGGCGCTTTCGACTATTACGTTCTTTCGCTCAGCTGGGCACCGGGGTGGTGCGCGACCGATGGCGCGGGCCGTGAGGCGGCGCAATGCGACCCAGCCAATGACGCGCATTTCGTGCTGCACGGGCTTTGGCCGCAAAATGAAACCGGCTGGCCCAGCTATTGCCGAACGACCGCCCGCAACCCAAGCCGCGCGCAAACCGCTGCGATGGCCGATATCATGGGGTCGGATGGCGCGGCGTGGTATCAATGGAAAAAGCACGGGCGCTGCGCGGGGCTTTCGGCGGTGGATTATTTCGCAACGGCGCGGCGCGCCTATGACAGCATCACCATCCCGCAGGTATTTACCGCGCTGCGCAAAGACATCCGCCTGCCTGCCGCAGAGGTGGAAGCGGCTTTCCTCGAAGAAAATCCGGACCTCTTGCCCGAGATGATCACCATCACATGTCGCCAAGGCCGGATACAGGAGGCACGCATCTGCCTGACGCGGGATCTGACACCCCGGCGTTGTGGCCCGGATGTGATCCGCGATTGCCAGATGAGCGATGCGCTGATGGAAAAGGTGCGCTAGGCCCTGTGTGGCTGGTGCCCGAATTAAGCCGATGGGCTTAACTGGCCGGGGGCTCGCGGTCTTCCAGCATCGCCAGCTTGTGATCGGCGGCGATTTCGGGGCCGCCCTCGGGGGCTTCGTTTTCGCAAATCCACGCTTTGGCGGCCGCTAGCTCTGCGCGTGGGAAGGTGCGCACCGGGCAGCGGATCAGCGGTGCAAAAAGCCGCACACCGCCATTGATCCACGACACGTCGCTGACCACGGCGATGCGTGCGAAATCGGCCAGATGCAGCAGGCCGACCTTGCCATCTTCGAACATCGCCCCGGCGGTGAAACCCTCGAAATCCTCGCCCAGCGCGTAAAGCAGTTTCAGCTTGCCGCTGGCGGCAAGCCCCGCCTCGACGGCGGGGATCAGATCCTTGACATAGGCATCATGATCGATCCGCCCATGCGCCTCGACCGCCAGAACATCGGCGGGAAAGCCCTCGAGCTGGGTGAAATGTCCGTCCGGCATCGCCTCCTCCTCTTAGCTGTCGCGAACTTTCAAAACGATCTTTCCGATATGGGCATTGGTTTCCATGCGCGCATGGGCCTCGGCGGCCGCTTCTAGCGCAAAGCTGCTGTCGTGCACGACCTTGAGCTTTCCGGCCGCGACCATAGGCCAAACCTCGGCGCGCAATTGCCGCGCGATCTCGGCTTTGGCGGCATCGGATTGTGGGCGCAGCGTGGCCCCGGTGATCGTGAGGCGGCGCAGCATCACTTGGGCAAAGTTGATCTCGGCTTTGGGGCTTTCAAGGAAGGCAATGAAAACCATCCGCGCGTCATCCGCCATCGCCTTGATGTTGCGCGTGATATAACTGCCGCCGACCATATCGAGCACAAGGTTCGCGCCCCCCTCGGCGCGCAGGACTTCAACGAAATCGGTCTCGCGATAGTTGATCGCGGTGGCACCCAGCGCATCGCAGGCGGCGCATTTGCTATCGCTGCCCGCCGTGGCCCAAACCCGCGCACCCAGCGCCGTGGCGATTTGAATGGCGGTGGTGCCAATGCCAGACGAGCCGCCATGCACCAAGAACCGCTCGCCCGCCTTAAGCCCGCCGCGCATCACCACAGTGGACCAGACGGTGAAACAGGTTTCGGGCAGGCAGGCCGCGTCGCGCAGGCTGACGCCTTGCGGGATCGGCAGCACATGGACGGCAGGGCAGGTGACATATTCGGCATAGCCGCCGCCCGGCAAAAGCGCACAGACCGCATCGCCCACTTGCCAGCCCGAAACCTCTGGGCCGACGGCGGCGATGATGCCCGAACATTCCAGCCCCGGCAGGTCCGAGGCCCCGGGCGGGGCCTTATAGGCGCCTGCGCGTTGCAGCGCATCGGGGCGGTTCACACCCGCCCAGGCCACCTCGATCAGCACTTCGCCCGGGCCGGGCACCGGCACCGCGCGGCTGGCGGGTTTGAGCATTTCCGGCCCGCCGGGGGCCGAAATCTCGACGCAGCGCATCTGTTGCGGCAGGCTCATACGGCCTCCTTCTGGGGCATGTGGCCCGGCGCCGCCATCCGGCATGGCGGGCGCAGGTTTTCCAGCACGCCCTTAAGGCCGGGCACCTTCATCAGCCCCGACTTCACCTTGTCGAAGGCCAGCACATTCTCGATCCGGTGATCCAGAAAGGCCCAGCTTTCCGCATGGTCTTCGCTGTCATCGCCGATCCAAAAAAGCGTGGTGGATGAAATCACCCCCGACAGCGTCAGCCGCTTGGTATACCAGTTGTAATCTTCGCTCGTGTCGCCCAGCGCGCGCCAGATCAGATCGGCGGTATCCCAGACCAGCTTGGCGCCGGTGGCAGCGTTTTGCGGCAGCGCAAAGATCGAGGCGCCGCGGCTGACCAGATCGCGGTCGACCAGATCGAACCGCATGCGCACGGCGGCGGCGACCTTGTCGCGAAACCGCATCCCCTCGAAATCGGCTGCGGCCAAAGCTTCGGCCAATTGCCGGTCCGCGGCGCGGTGATACTCTACCGCCAGATCGACCGCACCGCGCGGGCAGGCGAGCCGCGCCAGCGCCGGGTCAATTTCCAGATCCGCAATCGCGGCCTTGAAAGCCGGTTCCGACCAGCCGTCGAAGGGCACATGCGGTTCAATCGCGTCAAGCAGGTCGGCGCGCAGGCGCGACACTTCCAGATGGTCGTTTTTCATCGCTTTTCCCTTGTGAGGCACAGTAGACAAATGCCTTTCCCTTTGCTATATCGCCGCTTCCTGCAAAGCGATGCAACTCAAACTTAGGAAGGTGGTGACACCACATGCAGGTCAGCGTTCGCGACAACAACGTCGAACAAGCGCTTCGTGCCCTGAAGAAAAAACTTCAGCGCGAGGGGGTTTTCCGTGAAATGAAGCTTAAGCAGCATTTCGAAAAGCCGTCCGTGAAAAAAGCGCGCGAGAAGGCCGAGGCCATCCGCCGTGCCCGTAAACTGGCGCGCAAGAAGGCCCAGCGCGAAGGCGCGCTCTAAGCACAGGCGTTTGAACACGCTGGCGGGTTCGCCCGCAACGAAAAACCCCCGAGGCATCGCCGTCGGGGGTTTTGCTTTTTCGGGTGCCCGTTGCGGGCGCTTTTCAAGCCACGCGCTGTTGCGGGGCGCCTTGGGCTTCGGTGCGGAAATGGACCATCGCCTCGCGCAATTGTGTTGCCATGCCATTGAGCGCACGGCTCGCCGCCGTGGTTTCTTCAAACATCGCGACATTTTGCTGGGTCACCGAATCAAGCTGTTCGACCGAACCGTTGATATCGGACAGGGCGCGGGACTGTTCTTCGGCAGACCGGGCAATCTCGCCCACGCGGCTCGCAATATTTTCCACCGCTTTGGTGATGTCATCCAGCGTCGTGACCATCTGGTTGACCAGTTCCACCCCGGTTTTCACCTGCCGTTCCGAGGATTGGATCAGCGTCGAGATTTCGCGCGCCGAGGCCGAGGAGCGTTGCGCAAGGTCACGCACCTCCGAGGCGACAACGGCGAAACCACGCCCGGCTTCACCGGCGCGGGCGGCTTCTACCCCGGCGTTCAGCGCCAAAAGGTTGGTCTGGAAGGCAATGTCGTCGATGACCGAGGTGATCGAGGCGATCTGATGCGAGCTTTGCTCGATCTCGCCCATCGCATGGATCGAGGCGCTGCCCACTTCGGTGCTTTCGCGCGCCAGCTTTTCGGCGCCTTGCGCGGCCTCGGCGGCAGAGCCTGCCATTTGCGCGGCAGAGCCGACCGCGCTGGACAGTTCATTCATCGCGGCTGCGGTATTTGCCAGCGCATGAGCCTGTTTCTCGGTCCGGGCCGACAGATCTTCCGAGGCGCCGTTGATTTCGCCAATCTGGGTATTGATCTCTTCGGCGCAATTGAGCGCGACGCTAATGGCCGAGGAAAGCTGTTCCACAGCTTCATTGAAATCCGCGCTCAGCGTGCCGTATTCGGAGGTGTCGATCCGCGCGAGGCGCACCGTCAGATCGCCATCCGATAGCATCCGCAGCGCAGTGCGCAATTGGCTCACCACTTCCTCGGAATGCTGCGCATGTTCGCTGCGTTCGGAGGCCAGCTTGTCAGAGGCTTCCAGCGCGCGCGCATTTGCATCGGCTGCGCGTTGCGCGGTCTCTTCAGACTGACGGCGCATCGCTTCGGCTTCTTCAAGCGCTTCTTCGGCTTCATGCTGGCGCAATTCGGCATTCTGCGCGGCTTCTTCGGCCACGCGCTGTGCCGCTTCCGCCTGTTCGGACATGGCTTGCAAGTCGACAAGCTGCGCGGAGATCGAGGCTTCCATCTTCTGGCGATGCAGCACCGTTGCGATCAGAACAGCGGTTTCCACCACCACGATCGCGCCATGAAGGGCCGTCCGTTCGATATTCGCCAAAAGTTCGACGCTGGGGTAGACCAGACGCGGCACAAAGACCGACAGCGACAAGTGATGCAGCGCGATGGTGGCGGCGGCAAAGATCAGCGGGCGAATATCCACCATCGCGATCAGCGCCGCCATGACCGCGAAATAGACCATGTGGCTATCAATCTGCCATGGATGCCCGGCCAGCGCGGCAGTAAAGGCGATGGCCTGCCCGACCAACCCCTGTGCCACCAATGTGCGCCCGCTGGTCGTGTCGCCGCGCAAATAGCCCAGCAAGGTCACCCCGACGAACACCCAGGCGATGATCGAGGCGGTCAGGGTCGCCGTGCCAACCCAGATCGCCACCCCGGTGACCAGAACCGCGCTGGCGACGATCGCCATCAGATACCATCTCAGCCTTCTCGACGACCCGCCCTGTTCGGTGCTTGTTCCCGTCATCTATTCTACTCCGCATAATTCGAGGATCGTTTCGGCATCGACGACGGCCCAAGCCCCCGCTGCGGCCAGCCGCTGAATCGCGCCGTCATCGGCGGTGCCGCTGGCACCGGCGGCAACAAGATGGCCAAGGGGGGCATCGACGGGGCCGATCAACCGCGCCTGAGCACGTTCTGCCAAGGCTTCGGCATCGGTCCATGGCGGCACAACGATCACCCAAGGGCCGCTGCCTGTCGCCTCGGCACCCAACAGCGCCGCGACCGGGCCAACCACAACGGATAGCGCTATCACCGCAAGTTCGAGTCGCATCGCATTCTCCTGCCGCGACGCTAGCGCCAAGGGTTTAACAAGCCGTTTTCGTCTGCGCAGATTGCGATACTCACGATTTCGTGAGTTGCGTCCTTGCGCGGCCCCGCGCATCGCTCGTTCCGATGACCGATTTCGGACCCGTCTTCTATATTTTCGGCCACATTCTGCTGGCTCTGGGCGCGGCGATGCTGATGCCCGCTGGCTATGATTACCTGCTGGGCGACCCGAATTGGATCGCCATGTTGCAAGGCGCGCTGGAAACGCTTTTGTTCGGGGCGCTGTTGTCGATTGCCAGTCGCACCGATACGCCACAGGCGCTGTCTTTGCGCCAAGCCTATATGCTGACCGCCGCGATCTGGGTGCTGGCCCCGGCCTTTGCCGCGTTGCCCTTCATTCACGGCGCGCCCGATGTCAGCCTGACCGATGCCTATTTCGAGGCGGTTTCTGGCCTGACCACAACCGGTTACACGGTGTTTCAGGGGTTGGATGATCTGCCCCATTCGGTGCTGATCTGGCGCGCCATGCTGCAATGGGCGGGGGGGCTGGGCATCGCCTTCGTGGCGATGATCTTCTTGCCGGTGATGCGCATCGGCGGCATGCGCTTTTTCCAGACCGAGGGGTTTGACACTTTCGGCAAGGTGCTGCCGCGCGCCACCGATATCGCCGTGGCGCTTTTGCAGGTCTACACCGCGCTGACGATTGCCTGTGCGATGTCCTATATCGCGGCGGGCATGCCCACTTTCGATGCGATCGCCAATTCGATGTCGACTATGGCCACGGGGGGCTTTGCGACCTCTGACCAGAGCTTTGCGCATTTCCCGCCCGCCACGCATTATGTGTCGATTGTGTTCATGCTATTGGCGGGCATGCCCCTGATCCGCTACGTGCAACTGATGCAGGGGCAGGTGACGCCGCTATGGCGCGATGCGCAGGTGCGCGCCTTTTTGCGTTGGTTTCTTTACTACACCGCAGCGGCGGTTTTGTGGCGCTATGCGCATGAAGATCTGCCATTTGAACAAATCCTGCGCGAAACCGGCTTCAACTTCGTGTCGATCCTGACGGGCACCGGCTTTGGCGTTGCCTCGGTCGAGGACTGGGGGGCCTTTGTCGTCGTGCTGGTGTTTCTTGTCGGCATGTCGGGCGGCTGCACCGGCTCCACCTCGGGGTCGCTGTCGGTGTTCCGGGTGCAGGTTGTGCTTGAGGCGATCAAGGCTGCCATCCGGCAGCTTCATTCGCCCAACCGGGTGGTCTTGCCGCGCTATGACGGCAAGCCGCTGGACGAGGCGACGATGGGCCCGCTGATCTTGCATGTCACCGGCTATATCCTGACCCAAGGGATCATCGCGGTGTTGATCTCGATGACGGGGGTGGATTTCTCGTCTGCGCTCTTTGCCAGCTGGGGGGCGATTGGCAATATCGGCTTTGGCGTGGGCCCGACCGTGGCGGCCACCGGCACGATGGTTGATTATAACGACCTCGCAACTTGGCTTATGAGCCTGTCGATGCTTTTGGGGCGGTTGGGTCTTTTGGCGATCTTGGTGCTGGTCTTGCCGCGCTTTTGGCGCGACTGACTTTGGCGCGACTGGCCCGGCTCAAATCGGCAGTTCAAATCGGCAGGGCGGTCGTTTTGAACACGGTGCGCAGCGCGAAAGAGCTTTGCATCCCCTGCACGCCGGGTAGCCGCGCCAGTTTGGAACGATGCACCCGGGCAAAATCTTCGGTATCCTCGGCCACGACCTTCAGCAGGTAATCCGCCGCCCCCGCCATCAGATGGCATTCCAGCACGCCGGGGATTTTCTTCACTTCCCGCTCAAAGGCGTCCAGCACCTCGTCGGCCTGACAGGTCAGGGTGATTTCGACAAAAACCGTGGTCGGGCAGCCTAGGCGCCGGTTATCGAGCAGGGCGACGTAATCCTTGATATAGCCCTCTTCTTCCAGCCGCTGCACCCGGCGGTGGCAGGCCGAGGCCGACAGGTTCACCCGTTCGCTGAGTTCGGCATTGGAAATGCGGCCCTGCTTTTGCAAAACAGTCAGGATGCGGCGATCTGTGGCGTCAAGGTTCATTGGGGCGCAATCTTCTTCGAAAGTTTGGCGAATAGATCGAAGATATGCGCGCGAAAGGGCCGGTTGCGCAAGCGGATTTGAATGCAACTTTCGCGCAAATCGGCGCAAGCTAGGGCGATCAGGCAGGGAGGAACGGCCATGAAGATCGGATGCGTCAAAGAAATCAAACCGCAGGAATTTCGCGTTGGGCTGACCCCGCATGCGGTGCAGGAAGCGGTGGCGCATGGCCATTCGGTTCTGGTCGAGACCGGAGCGGGGCTGGGCGCTGGCTTCACCGATGCCGATTATACCGCGGCCGGTGGGGTGATCGCCGCCGATGCCGCCAGTGTCTGGGGCGCGGCTGAGATGGTGGTGAAGGTGAAAGAGCCGCTTGCCGAAGAACGCGCGCGTCTGTCGCCGGGGCAGGTGCTGTTCACCTATCTTCACCTTGCGCCCGATCCGGCACAGACCGCTGATCTGGTCACGTCCGGCGCCACCTGCATTGCCTATGAAACGGTCACCGATGCGGCGGGCGGATTGCCGCTTTTGGCGCCGATGTCCGAGGTGGCAGGGAAGCTTGCGCCACAGGTGGGCGCTTGGGCGCTCCAAAAGGCCAATGGCGGGCGCGGCGTTTTGATGGGGGGCGTGCCCGGTGTCTTGCCCGCACAGGTCTTGGTGATCGGCGGCGGTGTGGTGGGCACGCAGGCGGCGCGGGTGGCCGCGGGCATGGGCGCGGCGGTGACGGTGTTGGATCGCTCTTTGCCGCGGTTGCGCCATCTTGACGAGGTTTTCGGGCGCGATTTCCGCACCGGCTACGCCTCTGCGGCGCTGACAGCAGAATTGGTGGCCAAGGCCGATTTGGTGATTGGCGCGGTGTTGGTGCCCGGCGCGGCGGCCCCCAAGCTGGTGACCCGTGCGATGCTGGCCACGATGCAGCCCGGGGCGGTGCTGGTGGATGTTGCCATCGATCAGGGGGGCTGTTTCGAAACCTCGCATCCCACCACGCACCAAGACCCGATCTTCGAGGTGGAGGGGATCGTGCATTATTGCGTGGCCAATATGCCCGGCGCGGTTGCGCGCACCGCCACGCAAGCGCTTGGCCATGCCACGCTGCCCTTTGTGCTGGCGCTGGCGGATAAGGGCTGGCGGCAGGCCTGCAGAGAGGATGTTCATCTTCTGGCTGGGCTCAACGTGCATGCGGGTCAGGTCACCTGTGCCCCGGTTGCCGCCGCGCAGGGGCTGCCCTATCTGGCGGCGGCAGAGGCGCTGACGCTGTGACCCGGTTCCGTGCAGCCCCGGACAGGGGCTGTGCGCGGGGTCCCTTTCTCTGACAGGGGAATTCGGGCAGGCTTGCGCAAAATGGAGGCACCATGACCGATCTGACGCATTTCCCGATCACCCAGCGCTGGCCCGCAACCAATCCGGCGGCGATCCAGCTTTATTCCCTGCCAACGCCCAATGGGGTGAAGGTGTCGATTATGCTGGAAGAATGCGGGCTGGCCTATGAACCGCATCTGGTGAAATTTGACACCAACGACCAGATGACCCCCGAATTTCTATCGCTCAACCCCAATAACAAGATCCCTGCGATCATCGACCCGGATGGGCCGGGAGGGGCGCCGATGCCGCTCTTTGAAAGCGGCGCGATCTTGATTTATCTGGCAGAGAAAACGGGGAAATTCTTGCCCGAGGCGCAGCGCTATCAGGTGCTGCAATGGCTGATGTGGCAAATGGGGGGCTTGGGGCCGATGTTCGGCCAGCTTGGGTTCTTCCACGCCTATGCGGGCAAAGAAATTGAAGACCCACGTCCAAAAGAACGCTACCGCGCCGAGGCCGAGCGTTTGCTTGGGGTGCTTGACGGGGCGCTGGCGGGCAAAGACTGGATTTGCGGCGACTATTCGATCGCCGATATGGCAATCGCGCCATGGCTGCGTGCGCTTGATGTGCATTACAAGGTCACCGACGCGGTCGGCTGGGGGGCATTGGAAAACGTGCCCGCCTATCTGGAGCGGTTCTTGGCCCGCCCCGCCGTGCAGCGGGGGCTGGTCAGCCCGAAGCGGGATTAATCGACCGCCATTTCCCGGCCGACCCGTTCTGCAATGCGGCTGGCCAGCCAAGCGGTCCAGCCTTCGGGTTGGGTGAAGTGGAAATTGTTGCTCTCGGGCAGCGGGATCGGGGCGCCAGCAAAGCGCGCCTCGGCCTCAAGCCGGGCGGCGGCCACGATTTCGGCGGGGGTGCGGGCAATCGCAGCCTGCGCCAGTTCAACCGCCTCTTCGCGGGTCAGGGCTGGATCGAACACTTCGGCTTGCTGCCCCTCGTTTGCCACGAACCCTTGCAGCCGGTCTTGCGCTGCCGTGATTTGCGCGATGGCCTGATCGCGCTGATCGGCGCGAAAGGCGCGCTCGATCGGCAAGGTTTCTTCGAACGAGGCGAGTTCTGCGCTCAGCCCGTCGATCGCGGCGGCCAGTTCCAGCGCGACGGTGCGATCCGGTTCGTTTTCGACCTCGTCATGACACGCGGCGATCATGTCGCGCAGAACCTTGATTCGCCCCAAGGCGATCACATCGGCCGTTTCAGCAAAAGCGATGTCGCGGGCGGCCCGGCCAATCTCTTCCAGCGCCGCTTCAAGCGGGAAAAGCCTGTCTTGCGGGTGAGCCGATGCGAAAACCGTTCCCGCAGGTGTCCAGGCAGCATCGTTGAACATGGTGCATCCCCTTCTGGTGATGGCTTCAACCTGTCATAATGTGGTGAACAAGTGGTGAACCGTAAAGGGGAATGTTCCCTTCCTGTTTTCGCTTTGATCCCGTTTTGATCAGTGCGCTTCGCGCAGGATCTTGCACAGCGGTTCGTAAAGCTCGCCATTGCCCGCGATCACCGCGCCGGATTCGAAAATGTCGCGGCCTTCGCGCACGGGGCCGACGAAACCGCCTGCCTCTTTCACCAGAATCAGGCCCGCCGCCATGTCCCAAGCGTTGATGCCGCGTTCCCAATACCCATCATAGCGGCCCGAGGCGACATAGGCGAGGTCAAGCGCCGCCGAGCCCCAGCGCCGCACGCCGGCACAAACCGGCATTAGCCGGGCAAGGTCTTGCAGCGTGGCGGGCAGGGTGGAGCGCCCGCCGAAGGGCACGCCGGTGGCAAAGATCGCCTCGATCATGTGGCGCCGCCCCGAAACCCGCAGACGGCTTTCGTTCATGAACGCGCCAAGGCCTTTTTCGGCGTAGTAAAGTTCGTCCTTCGCGGCATCGAACACCACGCCGGCGACGATCTCGCCCTTGTGTTCCAACGCGATGGACACGGCCCAATGCGGCAGGCCGTGCAGAAAGTTGGTGGTGCCATCCAGCGGGTCGACGATCCAGCGGCGGGTCGGGTCTTCGCCATCGGCCTCGCCGGTTTCTTCGCCCAGCCAGCCATAGGACGGGCGCGCCCCGCGCAGCTCTTCTTTGATGATCCGTTCCGCTTCGCGGTCGGCTTTCGACACGAAATCGCCGGGCCCCTTGGCCGAGACTTGCAGGTTTTCCACCTCGCGGAAGTCTTTCACCAGCGAGCGGCCCGCCTTGCGCGCGGCCTTGATCATCAGGTTGAGGTTGGCACTGCCTTGCATCGGGGGGCTCCTTGCGTTCAAACGCCTGCCTTACACGGCAGAGGTAAAGAATCCAAGAGGGTCAGCGGGCCATGAATTCGGCGCGGCGGGGCAGGAAGATCGTGAGTATTCCCAAAGCTGGCAGCGCCGAACAGACAAGATAGACGGTGCGGATACCGGTATGGTCCGCCATCAGGCCAAGCGCGGCCGCGGCAATGCCGCCCAGCCCGAAGCTGAGCCCAAAGAAGATGCCCGCCACCATGCCCACGCGGCCCGGCAGCAATTCTTGGGCAAAGACGACGATGGCCGAAAAGGCTGAGGCCAGAATAAGCCCGATCACCACGCTTAAAATGGCCGAACCCGTCAACCCCACATGCGGCAGGGCGAGTGTGAAGGGCAACACGCCCAAGATCGAAATCCAGATCACCGTCATCGGCCCCCAACGGTCGGCGACCGGCCCGCCCAAAACCGTGCCCGCCGCGACCGAGCCAAGGAATAAAAACAGCATCAACTGCGCGGTGCGCGTGTCGACGCCAAAGCTTTCAATCAAGTAGAAGGTGTAATAGGAGCCAAGCGAGGCCATGTAGACGTTTTTTGAAAATGTCAGGGCCACCAGCACGGCAATCGCCAGCACCGTGCGGTTGCGTGACAAGGGCAGGGTCTTGTCCACGGGTTTGCGCTTGCGGTCGTTCAGATGTGCACCATACCAGCGGCTGACCCGAAACAGGATCATCCCCGCCAGCACTGCCAGCCCCCCGAAAAGCGCCACCGATGGGCGCCCGAAAGGCAGCACGATGAAGGCCGCCAAAAGCGGGCCGATGGCGGTGCCGAAATTTCCCCCCACCTGAAAGACCGATTGCGCCAGCCCGAATCGCCCGCCCGAGGCGATCCGCGCGACCCGGCTCGATTCAGGGTGGAAGATCGCCGAGCCAAAGCCCACGAACATCGCGCCCAAGATCAGCGCCGCATAAGAGGGCGCGAAGGCCAGCCCCATCACCCCCACAAAGGTCGACACCGATGCAATCGGCAACGACCAAGGCTGCGGGCGCGCATCGGTATAAATGCCGATCGCGGGCTGCAACAATGATGCGGTGCCCTGAAAGGCCAGCGTCAAAAGTCCGATCTGCCAGTAATCCAGCGCGAAATCCGCCTTTAGGATGGGATAGATCGACGACAGCATCGACTGCATCACATCATTGAGCATGTGACAGAGGGAAATGGCGAAAAGAATCGGGAAAACGGTCGCGCTGGCGGCGCGTGGCTGGGGAATGGCGGTCATGGGAACCCTGCGGGATGTGAAGGCGCGATTTAACCGCGCCCTTGGCCCCGCGTCACGCGCAAGATTGTGCCCGTTACATCCGCCCGCAGGTCAGGCGCGTTGCAGCTTGACCGGCTCGGTGCGCGCAAGGCGCAGGAAATGCGCCATATAGGGTTCGGTCACATCTTCGGCGCGGGTGGCGGCATAAAGGCGTTTGGTCAGCCCCTTTTCGGTCACCGGTTTGGTGATGTAATCGGGCTGATATCTGACCTCGCGCAGCACCCAATCGGGCAGCACCGCGACCCCCCGCCCCGAGGCCACAAGCATCAAGATCACGGCGGTCAGTTCCACCTGTCGATGGGCTTTGGGCGTGACCCGCGCGGGGGTCAGCAACAGCGAAAACACATCGGACCGCGCCCGGTCGATGGGATAGGTGATCAAGGTCTGATCAAGAAAGTCTTCCGCCACCACAAATGGCTTTTGCGCCAGCGGTGAATTGGAGGCTGCGATGAAGGTCGGCGAATAATCAAACAGCGGGTTGAAGGTGATTCCCTCGATCTTTTCGGGGTCCGACGAAATCACCAAATCCACCTCTTCGCGTGCCAGCGCGGGCAAGGCGTTGAAGGCGAGACCCGGCCGAATATCGATGTCGATATCGGGCCAGGCGCGACGAAACGCCTCAAGAACGGGGAACAGCCAGTCGAAACAGGCATGGCATTCGATCGCGATATGCAGCCGCCCCATGCGCCCTTGCCGGATCGCGGCGAATTCGGCCTCGGTTGCCTCAATTTCAGGCAGGATGCGTTCGGCCAGACGCAACAGTTTCAGCCCCGCCGCCGAAAGCCGCAACGGTTTGGAACGGCGGGCAAAAAGCTCGACCCCGGCCTGATCTTCAAGACCTTTGACCTGATGTGACAGCGCGCTTTGCGTGATGTGCAAAATATCTGCCGCTTTGGCCAATCCGCCCGCGTCATGGATCGCTTTGATCGTGCGCAGATGCCGAAATTCCAAGTGCATTATGAGGCCGCCTCAACACCTTCTTGAACATTATGAGTTTGTTTCACATGTCGAAATATGAGACAAGGGGGAAACGAAAGGACAGTCACATGCCCACGCCCAAGGTCAGCTTTGAATTTTTCCCGCCGCAAACGCTCGATGCGTCTTTCCGGCTGTGGGAGACGGTTCAGGTTCTCGCACCGCTGAAACCCGGCTTCACCTCCGTCACTTACGGGGCTGGCGGCACGACGCGTAAATTGACCCATGATGCGGTGGAAACGATCCACAAGCATTACGGGCTAAATGTTGCCGCCCATTTGACCTGTGTCGATGCGACGAAGGCTGAAACGAAAGAAATCATCGATTCCTATGCCGATGTCGGCGTGACGGAAATTGTCGCGCTGCGCGGCGATCCGCCCAAAGGCGCGGACCGCTTCACGGCGCATCCCGAAGGATTTGCCTCTTCGGTCGAATTGATCGACTGGCTGGCCGAGGATGGCCGGTTCAAAATCCGTTGCGGTGCCTATCCGGAACCGCATCCCGAAGCGGCCGATCCGATGGCGGATGTGCGCTGGCTCAAGCGCAAGATCGATGCGGGCGCGACCTCGGCGATCACCCAGTTCTTCTTTGAGGCCGAGACCTTTTTCCGCTTCCGCGATGCTTGCGTGAAGGAAGGGATCACCGCGCCGATCATTCCGGGCATTTTGCCGATCCAGTCGTGGAAGGGCGCCAAGGCCTTTGCCAATCGCTGCGGCACCTCGATCCCGGCTTGGGTGGAAGAGGCGTTCGAAGCTGCCACTCGCGATGGGCGCGAACAGCTTCTGGCCACCGCGATGTGCACCGAGTTGTGCGACAGCCTGATCGCGGGCGGCGTGGAAGATCTGCATTTCTACACCCTGAACCGCCCCGACATGACCCGCGAGGTCTGTCATGCGCTCGGGATTACCCCGGATGTGGTGCTTGAAAACGTCGCTTGAAAGCACCGAACGTAACGGAACTTTCAAAGGGGGCTTCGGCCCCCTTTTTTGTGGCTCCGCTCCGCGTCAGGCTGGCACCAAGGGAGGCCGCCATGACGCATCAGACATTCGCCAAGACCGCCGCAGACTTTTTGCCCTTGTCCGAAGTGGGGCAGATGTCCGGGCTCGATTACATGCGCAAGATGATGGCGGGGGAAGTGCCCACCACAACCTTCGCGCGTGGCTGCAATTACTGGATCAGCAAGGTTGAACCGGGTCTGGTCGAATTAACCGCCACGCCGCACCACGAGCACACGAATTCCTTTGGGGGTGTGCACGGCGGTTGGTATGGGGTTTTGCTGGATACCTGCCTGACCTGCGCCGTGATCACCGGTTTGCAGCCCGGTCAGGTGCAAACGACATTGGAGTTCAAGGTGAACATGCTGCGCGCGATCCCCTTGGATACCGAGGTGGTTGCCGTTGGGCGGCTTGACCATATCGGGCGGTCTACCGGTGTGGCGCGGGGCGAAATTCGCGGCGCAAAGAATGGCAAGACTTATGCCCTTGGCACGGCCACCTGTCTGGTCATGGCAGCCCCCGGCTGAGCGGGTTTTCGCAGGGGCGCCGGGCGGATTTTCAGCCACCACGCGCGGCCCCCGATCAAAGCCGTTTCATGCAGCCGTTCCGAGGTGCAGCGGTGCACCACGCGCGGGCTGCGCAAAAGCGAGGTCTTGCCCCAACCTGTCCAGCTTCCGGTGGAGGGCGCGGTGGGATCGCAGGGAAAATCGGCACGCCAGTTGAAGGGAAGCTCCAGCCCAAGGCTTTCGGCCCGTCCCAGCATCCACACCAGCGGAATATTGGCCAAGGGGCGCGCTTGCTCTTGCCCGGACAATTGCCCGCCAATGTCGCCATGGCTGCCACGAAACCAGACCTGTTCGATCCGATGTGCGCCGGTTTGGGCCCGGTTCCATAAAAGCGGGCTCAACACCTGCCGCGTTTCATGCAGCGCGAGTGCTTGGAACCCGTGCCGGACCGAAGCGCCAAGATCGTGGTCGTGAAAATCGACCCGCGCCGCGCTTTGGGCGGTGCGGAAGGGAAAGCGCGGCCCCAATGCCGCGACAGTATCAAACACCCCCACCATTTCGATTGGGGTGCGGGCGTGGCACTGTTGGGTGCGAAAGTTGTCGGTCGCAGTGCCGCGTTCATAATACCGCCACGCCTGCAATACGTTGCGCTCGGTCGCGGTGGCGGCGCGCAGCAGCCCAACCCGGTCGATCAATCCGGCCAGCGAGCGCACGGCAAAGGCCCCGCGCGAATAGCCCAGCAAAAAAATCCGATCACCGGGCCGATAGCGCATGGCCAGCCAGCCATAGGCCCGCATGATCTGCGTTTCCACCCCCCAGCCGAGCCAGATATCCTTGAGGTCGCGCCATTCGCGATATTGCAGCCCCTTGCCGTAATAGACCGAAGCACGCGGCAGGGTGCGGCGCAGGTAAAGAAATAGCAGCCCGATCGAGGTGCGTCGCGCCGGGTTGAGCGACCCCATCGTGCCATCAAGCAGCACCACATGGTCAACGGGTCCCCGCGCTGGGCGTCGGGGGCTGGCAGTCGGCGCGCACGCGGCAAAGTCTTCATGCCGCGTGCGTCCGACAAGGCGTTGGAACAGGGCAAACATCGCACAACTCGCAAAAGGAAACGGCCTCGCCTCTTTTCAGCTTAGGGCAAGGCCGTTAACTCTCAATTACGAGCGCGACAAATTGGCGCAGCTTGTGCGAGATTGTTGCTTTTTCGTCAGCCGTGCAACGAGAGCGCGGTCACGATTTCCATCTGGCCAAAGCCGTTGAACCGGGTGTTGGTGGCCGAGGAATAGGCGCCCATGCCGTGGAACACGAGGAAATCCCCCTCTTCCAGCGTCACCGGCAGCGGCAATTCGCCGGGCAGACGGTCGACCGAGTCGCAGGTCGGGCCAAAAACGATCCGCTCCACCGTGTCGCCCGAACGGGCATAGCCCAGCGGCGAATAGACCTCGACCCGCTCGATATTGCCCACCAGCGGCAGCTCGGCCAGCCCGCCATAAACCCCGTCATTGAGGAACACATGCGTGTCGTCGCGCAGCGCCTTGATGCGGGTGATGTGGGTGAAGGCATCGCCCACCAGCCCGCGGCCCGGTTCGCACACCAGCGCCGGACGTGCATCACCAAAGGCTTCGCCCGCCACACGGTCGATCAGCGCGAAAATATCTTCCAGCTTCGGCGCCGGACCCGGGGTGCGGTGGTTCGGGAAGCCGCCACCCACGTTCAGACGACGCGCTTGCACGCCCGCCTTGTGGCAGATCTCGGCAGCGGTGCGGATATAGGCATCCCACGCCATCGGATCGGTGCATTGCGTGCCCGGATGGAAGGTGAGCGACGGAATGAAACCCGCTTCTGCGGCCCGCGCCAGCAGGTCCGCCGCCAATTCCGCCGTGGCACCGAATTTCGCGCCAAAGTTATAGGCCGCGCCCTGCACCGGCAGTTTGAAGCGCACCGAGATTTCGCAGCCTTCGGTCGGCACCATCTCGATCAGCTTTTCCAACTCCGAGCGCGAATCGACCGACCAGGTTTTCACCTCGGCACGGACCGCATGGGCGATCTCGTCCCGGCCCCGCACCGGGTTGTGGTAATGCAGTGCGGCCCCCGGCGCGATCCGGCGGATCATGTCGATCTCGGCGGGCGAGGCAACATCGAAGCCGCGAATGCCCGCTGCCACGAGGTTCTCGATCACCATCTCATCGGGGTTCGATTTCACCGCATAGGTGACCAACCCCGGAAAACCACGCAGGAACCGATGCGCGGTCGACTGCAAGATTTCCGGAGAGAAAACCAGCACCGGATGATCGGGCTGTTTCGTGCGGATGATTTCGGACGGGTTCGCCCAAATAGTCTTGGAAAGTCCCATCGGCTTCTCCTCGCCAATAGAACGCAGCCACCTCTTGCCCCGGCTATACGGGTGGGGAGACGCTTACGACGCGTTTCGACCATACCCAGGCCAGGTGCGTATGAGCCGCCCTTTCACCTGTCTTCCTATGTTGCGCGATATGATGCACATTTTCACCGATCAAAATAGTAGAATTGCCGCGTATCGTCGTTATAATGACGAAAAATCCGGTCAATATGCTGGTGTTGCAAAATGGACGATCTCGACAAGGCGATTCTGGGGCTTCTGTCCGGCGATGCGCGGATTTCCGTGGCCACATTGGCGCGCAAGCTGCGGGTTGCACGCTCCACGATTCAGGCCCGGATTGAACGGCTGGAGGTCACCGGGGTGATCGCGGGCTACACCGTCAAGCTGGGCGAGGCGGCCCGTGCGGGTCGGTTGCGCGCCACGGTTTTGCTGATGATCGAGCCGCGCGCCCAAGCCGCGATCCTTAGCCGTTTGCGCGCGATTCCCGAGGTGGAGCGGATTTCCACCACCTCGGGGCGGATCGATCTGTTGCTGCAGGTCGCTTCCAACTCTACCACGCAGCTTGACGGGGTGCTGGACCAGATCGGGGAAATGCAGGGGGTGAAGAACTCCGAAAGCCTGATCCATCTGAGCACAAAGCTCGACCGCGCAGTTTAGGCGCAAAGCTGTCGCAAAGCCGTGGGGCGAATCGTGCTAGCCTGATCGTCTGTTTTGCAGGAGCGATAAATGCCTTTTCACGGTCTGCCTTGCTGGTTTGAACTTTCGGTTGCCGATCTGGAGGCTGCGCAACGCTTTTATGGCCCGCTGATCGGTTGGGCGTGGTCCCGCGCCGAGATGGAGGGGCTCGATTACCGCCTCGCCTGCCGGGGCGCGGATATGGTCGCCGGGGGCTTTCCGCTTGATGCCTGCCCGCCCGGCACGCCGCCAAACTGGATGATCTATATTTCGGTCGAGGATTGCGACGCGACCGCACAGCTTTGCACCGCCTTGGGCGGCAAGGTCTGGAAAGAGCCAGCCGATATTCCCGGCACCGGACGCTTTGCGATTTTGGGCGATCCGCAAGGCGCGGTGATCGGGATCATGCAACTGGAGCCGATGGACCCGCCAAGCCCCGGTGGCGCATGGAACCAGCAGGCACCGGGCTATGGCACATGGCTAAGCCTGACAACGCCCGACCCGCTTGCCGGGCTCGAATTCTACCGCAAGCTTTTTGGCTGGCGGCGTAACGGCCAATTTCCGACCGGGCGCGCGGGCACCTATTTCACCTTTGCGCATGAGGGCAGCCGCATCGGCGGCGCGCTTGGGATGGCTGCGGTTCCTTGTGGAACTCCGCCGCATTGGCTGCCGTATTTCAGCGTGCCAAGCCTTCGTGCTGCCCTTGGCCAAGCCAGCACCACCGGCGGCACGGTTTTGCAAGGCCCCGTCGAAGTGCCGGGCGCTGCCTTCATCGCCACGCTGCAAGATCCGCAAGGCGCGCATTTCGCGCTGGTCGCCCGCAATCGGTAAAGCACCTAATCCTTGGGGCAAACCGTCTCGGAGGCTTTTCCTTAGAAGGTGCGCGCGCTAAAGAGCGTCAAGCCCTGAAAGGACAGACCGATGACGATGGAAAAGACCTTTGACGCGCGCGCCGCCGAGCCGCGGCTTTATGCGAAATGGGAAGAGGCGGGCGCTTTCAAAGCGGGCGCCAATGCCTCGCGCCCGGAAACCTTCTGCATCATGATCCCGCCGCCGAACGTAACGGGGGCGCTTCATGTCGGTCACGCCTTCAACAACACGGTGCAAGACATCCTGATCCGCTGGCACCGGATGCGCGGTTTCGATACGCTGTGGCAGCCGGGCCAAGACCATGCGGGCATTGCCACCCAGTTGATGGTGGAAAAGGAACTGGCCAAAACCCAGCAGCCAAGCCGTGCCGAACTGGGCCGCGAGGCGTTCTTGGAAAAGGTCTGGGAATGGAAGGGGCAATACGGCTCTACCATCATCAACCAGCTTAAGCGGCTGGGGTCGTCGTGTGACTGGTCGCGCAACGCTTTCACCATGTCGGGCGCCGAAAACGCCCCGGCGGGCGAGGAAGGCAACTTCCACGATGCGGTGATCAAGGTCTTTGTCGATATGTATAACAAGGGCCTGATCTACCGCGGCAAGCGGCTGGTGAACTGGGACCCCCATTTTGAAACCGCGATTTCCGATCTTGAGGTCGAGAATATCGAAGTTGCGGGCCATATGTGGCACTTCAAATACCCGCTCGCAAATGGCGCGACCTATGAATATGTCGAAAAGGACGAAGACGGGAATGTGACCCTGCGCGAGACGCGGGACTATATTTCCATTGCCACGACGCGGCCTGAAACCATGCTGGGCGATGGCGCGGTGGCGGTGCATCCGTCCGATGAACGCTATGCACCGATTGTCGGCATGCTGTGCGAAATTCCGGTCGGCCCGAAGGAACACCGCCGCCTGATCCCGATCATCACCGATGAATACCCCGATCCGACCTTTGGCTCGGGCGCGGTGAAAATCACCGGCGCGCATGATTTCAACGACTATCAGGTCGCCAAACGCGCGGGCCTGCCGATGTATCGGCTGATGGATACCAAGGGCGCGATGCGCGCCGATGGGGCAAGCTATGAAGATTGCGCCAAGCGCGCGATGGAAATCTCGAAAGGGGCGACGTTCACCGAGGCCGAGATTGATACGCTCAACCTGATCCCCGAGGAACTGCGCGGGCTGGATCGGTTCGAGGCGCGCAAGCGCGTGGTCGAACAGATAAACGCCGAAGGTCTGGCGGTGATGACCAAAGCCACGGTCAAGGATGACGAAGGCAATGAGGTCGAGACGCTGGTTCCCTATGTCGAGAACAAGCCGATCATGCAGCCCTTCGGGGACCGCTCCAAGGTGGTGATCGAGCCGATGCTGACCGACCAATGGTATGTCGATGCCGAAAAGGTCGTGGGCCCGGCGCTGGATGCCGTGCGCAACGGCACCACCAAAATCATGCCCGAGGCGGGCGAGAAGACCTATTACCACTGGCTTGAGAACATCGAGCCCTGGTGCATCTCGCGGCAGCTTTGGTGGGGGCACCAAATCCCGGTGTGGTATGACGAAGAGGGCAACCACTATTGTGCGCCGTCTGAGGCCGAAGCGCAGGCGATGGCCCCCGGCAAGGTGCTGACCCGCGACCCCGACGTGCTCGACACTTGGTTCTCGTCGGGGCTCTGGCCGATCGGCACGCTCGGCTGGCCGGAAGACACGCCGGAAATGGCGAAATACTTCCCGACCGATGTGCTGGTCACGGGCTTTGACATCCTGTTCTTCTGGGTCGCGCGGATGATGATGATGCAGCTTGCGGTGACGGGGGAAATCCCGTTCCACACCGTTTACCTGCACCAGCTTGTCCGTGACGAGAAGGGCAAGAAAATGTCGAAAACGGCGGGCAATGTGATCGACCCGCTCGAAATTATTGATGAATACGGCGCCGATGCGTTGCGCTTCACCAATGCCTCGATGGCCGCCATCGGGGGCGTGCTGAAATTGTCGAAAGACCGTATCGCGGGCTATCGCAACTTTGGCACCAAGCTGTGGAACGCGACCCGCTTTGCGGAAATGAATGGCGTGTTTGAAGGCCCGGCGGTGGCCGGTGTGCCCCAGCCCAGCCATACGGTGAACAAATGGATCATCGGCGAAACCGCGAAAGTGCGCGAAACCGTCGATGCCGCCTTTGAAAGCTATCGCTTCAACGATGCGGCAAACGCGCTTTACGGCTTTGTCTGGGGCAAGGTCTGCGACTGGTATGTGGAATTTGCCAAGCCGCTGTTTGACACAGACGAGGCCGAGGAAACCCGCGCCACCATGCGCTGGGTGCTCGATCAGTGCTATATCTTGCTGCACCCGATCATGCCCTTCATCACCGAAGAGCTGTGGGGCCTGACCGGCGAGCGGGCAAAAATGCTCGTCCACGCAGATTGGCCGAGCTATGGCGCGGAACTGGTCGATGAGGCCGCCGACCGGGAGATGAACTGGGTCATCGGCCTGATCGAAGAAATCCGGTCTTCGCGCGCACAACTGGGTGTGCCGGTGGCGATGAAACTGCCGATGACTTTGGCCGAGGCCGATATGGCCGCGCGCGAAGCACTGGAACGCAACGAGGCGCTGGTGCTGCGCCTTGCGCGGCTTGAAAGCATCACCGAGGGCGTGGTGGCGAAAGGCTCGATCTCGATCCCGGCACCGGGGGCTTTGTTTGGCCTGCCGCTCGAAGGCGTGATTGATGTGGCGGCGGAAAAGGCGCGGCTGCAAAAATCGCTCGCCAATGTGGAAAAAGAGGCCGCGGGGCTGAAAGGCCGTTTTGCGAACCCGAAATTCTTGGCCAATGCGGCGGAAGAGGTGATCGAGGAAGCCCGCGCCAATCTGGCTGCGCGCGAGGAAGAGGCGGCCAAGATCAACGCCGCCATCGCCCGGCTGGATGAACTTGGCTAAAGGGGAGGGGGGCGCTGCCCCCCTTTTGCCTGCGGCAATTCACCCCCCGGGATATTGAGACAAAGTCGAAGGGGCGCGTTTCCAGTTTGAGGGAGGCGCGCCCTTTTCATGGCGGTCTACACGCCGAACCATTCGGCCCAAAGGCCCGCTGCCCAGAACATCAGGCTCAGCGTGATCATCAATATGCCCAATCCGAATTTATCTTTCAGCGCGAAGACGATCGGGTCGTAATCTTGTTTGCCAAACCAGCCAAGCGCCACCATGCGGATCAGCCACCAGCCCATCGGTAGCATGGCGACCCACATCAGCCATGTATCGGGATAGAGCATCTGCCCTTGGTCTGAGATCGAATAGAGGAAAAAGATCAAGAGCGCGCCAAAGACGCCCAGCCCCGCCACATTCAGCAAATCGCCCCGGTCGGGCCGCCCATAGCCACGCCCGGGCAGGCGTTCGTCATTCTTGGCCAAGGTGAGTTCCGTCAGCCGCTTCACACAGCCCAAGGCGATGAAAACCGGGAAGATGAAGATCAGCATATAGACCGAGACATCCACTTGCCCTGCCGCCGCGCCCGCCACCACGCGGATCGTGTAAAGGCTGGCCAGCGTCGCAATGTCGACCCAGCGCATGCGCTTGAGCTTGAGCGAATAGGCAAGCGAGGTCAGCATATAAAGCGCTACGATGCCCAAGAAGGCCATGTTCAACACGGCGGCAATACCCTGCGCGCCAAGGGTAAGCCCGACACAGGCCAGCATCCCCACCTTGATCGGCACGGCCCCGCTGGCAAAGGGGCGGCGGCATTTGGTGGGGTGCAGCCGGTCGGCCTCTAGGTCGAGAAGATCGTTGACGATGTAGATCGACGAAGCCGCAAAGGAAAAGGCCAAAATCCCGAAGAGAATCGGCACCAAAATCGCCCATTCGAACTGATGCGCGGCAATCAGCGGGAGCAAAAGCAGCACGTTTTTGACCCATTGATGCGGGCGGATCGCTTTCCAAAGCGCCTTGGGGGCCCAGCCGCCGGGCAGCGTTTGCACGGGCACGGAAAGGCTTTGTGTCTCGGCCACCTTGCCCACGACGATGGCCGTGTCTGCATGGGACCAAACGGCCATATCGGCCGCCTCGTTGCCTGCATAGGCAAAGCCCTTTTCGCCAAAGGCATCGACCAGCGCGCCCGCCTTGGCCGCGCCTTTCAGGTTTACGCGGCCTTCGGTGGCAAAGACACGCTCCGACAGCCCGTGCTGCGCCGCCAAGGGGGCGACCAAGCTTTGGTGCGAGGCGGAGGCCAAGCAAACCTCGCGTCCCTCGGCCTGTGCGGCCTTCGCAATGTTTTGCACGGTGGGGTTGACGGGCATCAGATCGGTGCGCAGGGGCACGGCGGCGGCCAGCTCCGCCTTTAGCCGGGCCGGATTGGCAAGGTTCGTCGCGGCAATGCGCAACGTCGTCAAGGGCGCGCGCCCCAGCCCGGCCCAGAATCCTTCGTACAGAAGATCGGTGTTCAAGAAGGTCCCATCGACATCCAGCACCAGCGGTTTCTTGTCCGTCATCTTTATCCCTTTACCGCGAAAACGCAGCCATCGGTGACCAGCTCGGGCGGGCTCAGGCAGAGCCCGCGCGCCACCTGCCACGCGGCCAGCACTTTGGGCACGTAATCGCGGGTCTCGGCATAGGGTGGCACGCCCCCCGCGCCTTTGACCGCGTTTTCGCCCGAATTATAGGCCGCGATCACCATCAGCGGGTCGCGGTCGAATTCCTTCATCAACCAGTTCAAATAGGCGACGCCGCCCTTGATGTTTTGCGCCGGGTCGGTGCTGTCGGCGACCGAAAAGCGATCCGCCGTGGCGGGGATAAGCTGCATGAGCCCGATCGCCCCGGAATGAGAGATCGCATCGGCGCGCCCGCCCGATTCCGTGGAGATCACCGCCAGCACCAATGCGGGGGAGACCTCGGTGCCAATCGTCGCGGCCAGAATCTCTCGCCCATGGGTTAGCGCGATGCCGCGCAGATGCTCCAACCGGGGGGCGCCGACGTGCTTGCCGCCCGGCCCCATCGACAGCGCGGCCAGCGCCTTCGCAAATCGGCCCGCGCGGGCGCCGATTTCGGGGGAGACCTGATCCCAATACCACGCATAGCGCGCCGCGGCGCCATCCTTAGCCCGACCGCCGCCAGAGGGTAAAGCGGCGGTGCCGCCTGTGCTGGGGTCTGGAGGCGGCGTGGCCGTGAGCGGCTTGAACGGGCGCGCGGCCTGTGCGGCCAATTCGCGGCGCTGTTCTTCAGGGTCAATCTGGATCGTCAAAAAGCGCGTTTGCCCCTTTTTCGGCGGCAACACCCGCTTTGGCGTGAAATGATGCACTGTCGGCCCGGCCTCGGACAGGGCCGGGGCAGGGGGAAGCGTCACCGCGAGGGCCACGCAAGCCGCGAGACTGATGGACCATTGCGGGCGCATCTGGCTCTCTTTTTCGTCTGTGTGGTTTCTGCTCGTCGGGTCTTTGCCCGTTTTCCCTGTTATCGGGGAAAATGGGCCCGATGCCAAAGAAAAACGCGCATGCTGTGCCCTGACAGCGGAAAAAGACCCCGACCTGTTGCGGCGATGCGCGCCAGATCTGGCGAATTGGGAAATCTTTTCAAAGGCCAGTGCGCATCCGGCACGCGGTTAACAATTCCTGATTTTTCCGCCTTCGCGCCCCAATCGCGCCACGTTTGACCCGGAAAACAAGGGCATCCCGCGCGGCACAAGGCCAAGGTCAGAGGTGGCAGCAGTGCGGAGCAACCAGACCCTAAGGAGAGACCCTGATGAAATTCTTTAAACTCGCCCGCAAGATCCGCACCGAAGAAGACGGCGCTGTGACCGTTGACTGGGTCGTGCTGACCGCCGCCGTTGTGGGCCTTGGCGCCGCCGCGCTGACGCTGGTGCGCACGCAAACCGGTACGCTGTCCTCGGCCATCGGCAGCTACCTCTCGACCGCTTCGGTCAAGACCTCGTTCTAAGTCGGCCTCAAAGGCTGGTTGCAAGGGCCGCCCCTCCGGGGGCGGCCCTTCGCGTTTGCGCGGTCATTTAGGTGTTTTGGCTTTTCCCCTGCCGCGAAGAAATACCGAAGCTGCCCAATTCGCGTCACGATTGCCCGGCACACATGCTTCATACCGCGATGCAGGGCCGCAAGGGTGCCCATGTGGCACCGCGGCCAACCCGAGCCAAAGATCAGGAGATATCCGATGAAATTCTTCAAACTCGCCCGCAAGATCCGCACCGAAGAAGATGGCGCCGTGACCGTTGACTGGGTCGTGCTGACCGCCGCCGTTGTGGGCCTTGGCGCGGCTGCGCTGACGCTGGTGCGCACGCAAACCGGCACGCTGTCCTCGGCCATCGGCAGCTACCTTTCGACCGCCTCGGTCAAGACCTCGTTCTAAGCTGGCTGCAAAAGCTGGTTGCAAGGGCCGCCCCTTAGGGCGGCCCTTCGCGTTTGGGCTGGGTTTTTGGCCCAATGGGGTCGCCATATCCTTTGCGCGGAACCGCCGCGAAGAAATACCGAAGCCGCCCCATTGGCGTCACGATTGCGGGACAAAAAAAGATCATTCCGCGATGCAGGGCCGAGCAGAGGTGCCCATGCGGCACCGCGGCCAAATGAGAGCCAACCAGGAGATATCCGATGAAATTCTTCAAACTCGCCCGCAAGATCCGCACCGAAGAAGACGGCGCCGTGACCGTTGACTGGGTTGTGCTGACCGCCGCCGTTGTGGGCCTTGGCGCTGCCGCGCTGACGCTGGTGCGCACGCAAACCGGCACGCTGAGCTCGGCCATCGGCAGCTACCTCTCGACCGCTTCGGTCAAGACCAGCTTCTGATCTGCGGGCCGCGCGCCCCAGATTGCAAAGGCCGCCTCAGGGGCGGCCTTTCGCATATATGCTGCTTTCCCCTGTGTGGCAGTGCTTAAGCGCAAAAGGTCAGGTCGTTAAATTTGCCTACAACTGCCCAATTTGCGCCGTGATGCGTGGCCATACCGAAAAAAGCAGCAGTCATCACAAGGACAAAGCCGTGAAAATGATCGTGACGAAGAAAGGCATTTGGCCGCGCCTTTCACGCGAAGACGGGGCCGTGACCGTGGATTGGGTCGTCTTGACGGCTGCGATCGTGGCGCTGGGGATGATCGTGGGCTTGGTGATCTGGAACAATTCGGGGTCTTTGGCGCAATCGGTGGCCTCCTACCTTAGCTCGCAAGAGGTGCAGACCGCGTTCTAAGCCCTTCGAACGTCTCTTGAAGGAATGCGGTGTTGGGGTCGCGCTTAGCCGTCGGCCACGAAATTGCCCGATTTCGAGTCGAGTATCACGTAAAAGGCGGTCGTCTTTCAGGCCGAGAAAGGATCAGGTAACCCGATGCGGATGGTTTTTGCCCTGTTTCTGGCGCTGGGTGTCGCGCTTGGTGGCGTGGCCATCTACATGGCGCAGCAACAGATGGCGCGGTTTCAGGCGGAACGTGATTACCTTGTGGCGGCACAGGCCAATGCCCCGCAACTGGCCGATGTGGTGGTCCTGCGCCGACCTTTGAAATACGGCGAACGTTTCACCATGGAAGATCTTGGCGTGGTCAAGATGCAGGCGGATCGTTTGCCCCAAGGCGTGTTCCATGCCGTCACCGCCCCGCAAGGCACGCCCGAAGCGCAGGTGGCGGCCTTCTTGGAGGGGGAGACCCGGCCGCGTGCCGCACTGCGGTCTTATGAAATGTATGAGCCGATCTTGGCGCAAAAGATCACCGCCCCGGGGGTCGATGCCGGGATCATGGCCAATCTGGCGCCCAATATGCGCGCGTTCACCATCGAGGTGGATGTCTCCTCGGGGGTGTCGGGCTTTTTGCGCCCGGGGGATCGGGTGGATGTCTATTGGTCGGGGTCGGTGAACGAACAGCCGGTGACCAAGCTCATTGACACCAATCTGAAGCTGATCGCGATTGATCAAAGCGCCGATGCCGACCGCACCGAGGAAACGCAGGTTGCGCGCACCGTCACCGCCGAGGTGACCCCGCAACAGGTTGCGGCATTGACGCTGGCGCAATCCACCGGGCGGCTGACGCTGTCGCTTGTGGGGATGCAAAACACCGCCGAGGTCGGCTCGATCGAGATTGATCGCAACCGGCTTTTGGGTATTCAGGTGCAAGAAGCGGTGCAAATCGAAGCGGCGCGGGTGTGCACGATCAAGACCCGCCGCGGCACCGATGTGATCGAGACAGAGATCCCCTGTAAAGACTAGTGGGCCCATCTGCCCAATGCGCCCATGCCCGGGGCGCTGACCCAAGGCCGTGTGGCATGCCCGCACGGCCTTGGCATGAAAACACCCCGCAAGCGGTTGATTCTTGCATAAATTTGCAGTTTCAGGCAGATTGGGCCGAAGTAGGGTGTTCAAAACCCTTTCGACCGGGCGCAAGATCCGGGTGGCAGAACGTGATCGGAGAGGCAGGATCACAATGAAAATGAAGAGTTTTCTTCGGGCTTGCGTGCTGGGCGTCGCGCTCGGTTCGGCGGCTTTTGTGCCGGCGAGCGCAGAGACCCTGCGGGTCGTTTCGGGCACCTCCAGCACCCCGCTGAATGTTCCGATGAACCGCGCGGTGGTTGTGGAAAGTGACCAGCCCTTCTCGGAATTGTCGATTGCGAACCCCGGTATCGCGGATGTCACGACTTTGTCGGATCGCACGATCTATGTGCTGGGCAAATTGCCCGGGCGCACGACGATGACGATCCTTGGGGCGGATGGCACGCTTTTGTCCAATGTCGAGGTGCAGGTCACCCCCGATATCGGCGAGTTTAAGGAACGGCTGCGCCAAATCCTGCCCGGCGAGAATATCGAGGTGCGCACCGCCAATGATGGCATCGTGTTGTCGGGCACGGTCTCTTCGGCGGCCAAACTTGATCGCGCGCTGGATCTGGCGAACCGCTACGCGCCGGAACGTGTGTCCAATCTGATGACGGTGGGCGGCACGCAGCAGGTGATGCTGAAGGTGCGCTTTGCCGAGATGCAGCGCTCGGTGTCGAAGAACCTGTCCTCGTCTTTGGCGATGCGCGGCACTGTGGGGGGCGGTTCTGCGGCGACGGGGCTTGTCTCGGGCACCGGGAATTTCACGCAAAGCTCGGGGGCGGTCACCGGTGTGTTCGATGATGGCACGGTGCCGATTTCGGGCGAATCCGGTGCGGTCAATCTTGGCTTCACCGTTGGCAATATGGAATTCGCGGTCCTGCTTGAAGCGCTCGAAAGCAAGGGCATGGTGCGCACGCTGGCCGAGCCGAACCTGACCGCCTTGTCGGGCCAGCAGGCCAAATTTTTGGCCGGTGGCGAATATCCGATCCCGGTGGTCGACGACAACACCGTGACGATCAAATACAAGCCGTTCGGGGTTGAGATGTCCTTCACGCCCCGCGTGATCGACGGCAAGCTGATCAATCTTGAAATCGCCGCGGCGGTCTCGGCCATCGATACCTCGGTGACGATGACGAATGGCAGTTTCACTGTAAACGCCTTTAAGCGGCGCGAAACCTCGACCACGGTCGAGATGCGTGACGGCGAAAGCTTTGCCATCGCGGGGCTTTTGCAAGACGATTTCAACGATCTCAACAGCCAGATCCCGTGGCTGGGCGATGTGCCGGTGCTGGGGGCGTTGTTCCGTTCGACGGAATTCGAGCGGCGTCAATCCGAACTGGTCATCATCGTCACCCCGCATCTGGTCACGCCGACGCGCGGCGAGGCGCTGGCCTTGCCGACCGACCGGGTGCGCCTGCCCACGGAATCTGAGCTGTTTTTGCTGGGCAAGACCTCTGCCAAGCCGGTGTCCGGTGCCGCCGGCGAGGTGGCCCGGCAGGATTTCTCCGGCTCCTATGGCTATGTGATGGAGTGAACCAATGCAGCTTGGGGGCCAATTCATGCGCTATGGGGTGATGGTTGCGGCAGCGCTGGCGCTGGCGGCGTGCAGCGGTGACAAGTTCCGTTCGGAAGTGGGCGGCGAATATGACTCGGGCGGCTTTGGCAATGCCACGATGAACAATTCGCTGGCGATGACCGGAAACCGCGAATTCGTGGTGGGGCTAACGCGCAAATTCGCTGCCGATGTGCCCAATACGGTCAATTTCGCCTTCAACTCGGCGGTGCTGGATGGCGCGGCCCAGGCCGCGCTGCGCCAACAGGCGAACTGGATCAAGCAATTCCCAGAGGTGAAGTTCCGTGTCTATGGGCACACCGATCTTGTCGGCTCTGACGCCTATAACAAGTCGTTGGGCATGCGGCGCGCGCGTGCGGTTGTCAACTATCTGATCGGGCAAGGGATTTCGCGCGAACGGCTAGAGGCGGTCGTGTCCTATGGCGAAACGCAGCCGCTTGTGTATACCCCAGAACCCAATGCCCAGAACCGGCGCACGGTGACCGAGGTGACCGGGCTGGTGAAACGCGATCCGCAATATCTTAACGGCAAGTATGCCGAGCTGATCTTCCGCGAATATGTCGACTCGGCCACTGCCATTTCGGTCAACGACATCTCGACGGTCGGCAACGCGAACGGTCAGGGCCAGTAAGCGGCTCCGTCGCGCCAACGGCAACAGCGTTGGTAACCTATTAGCACTTTTTCGCTTAATTCGGGCGGGCCTTGGCGACAAGGTCCGCCTGCTGCGTTGATCGTCTCCGATTACCCCACAATTGGAACAATCCGGCCCAAATGTCGCCCAGATTGGTCGCGACTTTCGATGCAGCAGGGAAAGGCACGTCCGTCGAGTCGTGCCCGCTGCGCAGCCGAGGATTGACCCGCTTCCAACGGCTGTCAGCGTGTAACAAAGGACCGAGGCAATGAGTGCAGCAGCTATTCTCTCTCCGGAACCCGCGCCCATCGTGGCCTGCACGGTTTCGCGGGATGTATCGAATTTTGATCTGCTCATCGAGGATATGGAAACCGAACTGGGCGAAAGTTGGGGCGACCTGACGTTCGAAGACGCGGTGGTATTCCTGAACCAGCCTGACTCGGAAACGCTTGAATTCATTGCCATCGCGGTTGACAGCGATGATGAAGGCGACCTTGGCCGGATTTCCGGCATCATCACCTCGGCCAAGGAAAAGGGGATCCGCGTGATCCTGATCGCCGAGGAGGTCAGCCCGATTGCCCTGCATCAGCTTTTGCGGTTGGGGGCGGATGATTTCGTGCCCTATCCGCTGCCGGAAGGCGCGCTGCACGAGGCGATTGAGCGGCTGGGTCAATCCGATATTGAGACCGATCTGCCGGACGAGCCTGCCGCGCGCCCCTCGGTCAAATCCGCCGGGGGGCGCGATGGCGTTGTCTTGCCGGTGCATGGTTTGTCTGGCGGCGCAGGGGCCACCACCTTTGCCGTCAACCTTGCATGGGAATTGGCCAATCCTGAACAATCGAAAAAGAACCCGGTGACGCCGCCGCGCGTGTGTTTGTTGGATTTCGACTTTCAGTTTGGCTCCGCCTCGACCTACCTTGACCTGCCGCGCCGCGACATCGTCTTTGAGATGTTGCAAGACACCGCGCATATGGATGCCGAAAGCTTCAACCAGGCGCTGCTAAGCTTCAATGACCGGTTGCAGGTGCTGACCGCGCCGCCCGAAATGCTGCCGCTTGATATTGTGGCGGGGGAAGACATTGCCCGCATTGTCGACATGGCGCGCACGCAATTCGATTTCGTCGTGATCGACATGCCCTCGACGGTGGTCAGTTGGACCGAAACCGTGCTGAGCGCGGCGCATCTCTATTTCGCGCTGATTGAACTGGATATGCGCTCGGCGCAAAACACGCTGCGGATGATCCGCGCGCTCAAGGCGGAAAACCTGCCGGCAGAAAAGCTGCGCTATGTGCTGAACCGCGCGCCGAAATTCACCGATCTGAATGGCAAGGCGCGGGTGAAGCGGCTGGCCGAAAGCCTTGATATCTCGCTTGAGGTGCTGCTGAGCGATTGTGGTCGCGTGGTGACGCAGGCCAATGACCATGGCTTGCCGCTGGCGCTTTCGGCAGCCAAGGCGCCGCTGCGCAAGGAAATTCAGAAGCTTGCGCAATCCATCACCGAATTGAACCGCGCCGCCGAGGCCGCGACCGCCTGACGACAGACCCGGAGAGTGTTGCATGTTCTCGCGTTACAAAAAGCCTGCCGCCGGTGCCAAAGGGGCCCGGCCCGTCGCCAATCCGGCAGCGCCAGCCGCCCCGCCGCCGGTTGCGCTGGCGGCTGAAACCGAGGCCCCGGCGAAGCCCGTGGTGCAGCGCCGTGCGATGCCGATGGCGGGCGGGGGCGCGCAGGCGGTCGCTGCCGACAAAGACCGCAAACGCAAAGAGCGGATGAGCGAATTGAAGGTGGAGCTGCACAAGCGGCTTTTGGAAAACCTCAACCTCGCCGCGCTGGAACATGCGTCGGAAAACGAGCTGAAAGCCGAGATCGCGGCGATTTCCGCCGAGGCGATGACGGAAATGTCGGTGGCGCTGAACGGCACCGAACGCGCCAACCTGCATCAGGAACTTTATGATGAGGTGATGGGGCTGGGCCCGCTTGAGCCGCTTTTGAAAGATGACACGGTTTCCGATATTCTGGTCAACGGGCCGAACCAGATCTTTGTCGAACGCTTCGGCAAGCTGCAACTAAGCGATGTCACCTTCAAGGATGAACGCCACCTTTTGCGGATCATCGACAAGATCGTGTCTGCGGTGGGGCGCCGGGTCGATGAATCGAACCCCTATGTCGATGCGCGCTTGGCTGATGGCTCGCGTTTCAACGCGATGGTGCCGCCGATTGCGGTGGATGGCTCGCTCGTTTCGATCCGGAAATTCAAAAAAGACAAGCTCGGTATCGATGATCTTGTGAAGTTTGGGGCCTTTACCGAGGAAATGGCCGCCTATCTACAGGCCGCCGTCGCCACCCGGTTGAATGTGATCGTCTCGGGCGGGACCGGGTCCGGTAAAACCACCACCCTGAATGCGCTTTCAAGCTTCATCGACAACTCGGAACGCATCCTGACGATCGAAGACACCGCCGAATTGCAATTGCAGCAGACACATGTGGGCCGGATGGAAAGCCGTCCGCCCAACGTCGAAGGCAAGGGCGCGGTGACACAGCGCGATTGTTTGCGCAACGCGCTGCGGATGCGCCCCGACCGGATCATTGTTGGCGAGACGCGCGGCGAAGAGGTCATCGACATGTTGCAGGCGATGAACACCGGCCACGACGGGTCCATGACCACGATCCACGCCAACAATGCCCGCGATGGCATCAGCCGTTTGGAAAACATGGTTGCGATGGCGGGGATCGAGATGCCGCTGAAGGCAGTGCGCTCGCAGATCGCCTCGGCGGTCAACCTGATCGTGCAGGCCTCGCGTCTGCAAGATGGCTCGCGGCGCATGGTCTCGATCACCGAACTGACCGGGATGGAAGGCGATGTGATCTCGATGCAAGAGATTTTCCGCTACGAACGGCTGGGCCTTGCGCCCGATGGCAAGATCATCGGGCGTTTCACCGCCACCGGCGTGCGCAGCCACTATTCGGAGCGGTTCCGCCAATGGGGCTATGACCTGCCCGCCTCGATCTACGAACCCGTGCAAGACTGATTGGAGCGATCACTGCCATGATCATTTCCCCCACCCCCATCATTTACGGGCTGATTTTCGTCGCTGTCCTGCTGTTGGTCGAGGGGATCTATCTGCTGGTTTTCGGCAAATCGATCTCTCTCAACAACAAGGTCAACCGTCGTCTGGATATGCTCGACAAGGGGCAGCGGCGCGAACAGGTGCTGGAACAGCTTCGCAAGGAAGCGACGCAGCACATGAATGCCCAAGGCATTCCGCTTTATTCCCTGCTCGCCTCCAAGGCGCAAAAGGCCAATATCGCCTTTTCGCCGCCGATGCTGATGGGGGTCATGGCGCTGGTCAGCTTTGTCGCCTTTTTGGGGCTGAGCCTTGGCACGCAGGCCTCTACCCCGGTGCGCGCGGCGCTGGCCGTGGCAATGGGCGTCGGCGGGGTCTATTTCTGGATTCACGGCAAGGCCAGCAAGCGGATGAAAATGGCCGAAGAGCAATTGCCCGATGCGGTCGAACTGATGGTGCGCTCGCTGCGGGTGGGGCATCCGTTCTCCTCGGCGATCCAGACCGTGGCGAAGGAAATCGCCGATCCGCTGGGCACGGAATTTGGCATCATCGCGGACGAGGCCGCGTATGGCCGCAACGTGGTGGACAGCCTGCGCGATTTGGCCGAGCGGCTCGATATGCAGGATTTGCGCTTCCTCGCCGTGGCGGTCTCGATCCAGCAAACATCGGGCGGCAACTTGGCCGAGGTGCTGGAGGGGCTTGCCAAAGTGATCCGGTCGCGCTTCCGCCTGTTCCGCCGGGTGCGCGCCATCACCGCCGAGCCGAAATGGTCGGGCGTGTTTCTGTCGGGCTTCCCGATTGCGGTGTTGCTGACGATCACCGTCGTCTCGCCCAACTATTATGACACGGTCAAGGATAGCCCCGCCTTCGTGCCCGCCGCGATCATCGCTTTCGCGCTGCTGGGCTGCAACATGCTGTTCATGAAGGTCATGACCACGATCAAGGTCTGAGGAGGCCGCGATGTCCATCGACTCCATCACCAACCTGCTGACCGGGATGTTTGGCCCTATGGGCCCGGTGATCGCGCTCGCCGCTTTGGGGGGGCTGCTGATTCTGGCGGCGCTGCCGATGATGCTGAAGAAGCGCGAAGACCCGCTGGATAAGCTGCGCGCTTCGGTGGCGGCGTCTGCGGCCAGTGCGGGCGCTCAGGCCCCGCGCAAGGTGCAGCCGTTGCGCAACTCTGGCGGCAACGACAAGCTGGAAAAATTCGCGGGCTTCCTTGAACCGAAGAACAAGGAAGAAATGTCCGAAAGCCGCAAATGGCTGCAAAAAGGCGGTTATCGTGGCGCCAATGCGGTGCGGACCTATCATGCGATACAATTCGCGCTCGCGCTGGGGCTGCTGGGGCTCGGGGTCGGATATGTGCTGCTTTACAATGCCACCAAGCCCGTGCCGCTTGAATCCACCGTGGCGATCATGGCGATCTTGGGCCCTGGCGTTTTGGGCTATTACGCGCCGACCTATTGGGTGAATAAGCGTATCGCGGCGCGCACCGATGAAATCGCCAATGGCTTTCCCGATGCGCTGGATATGCTGCTGGTCTGCGTCGAAGCGGGGCTTTCGCTCGATCAAGGGATCATCCGCGTGTCGAAGGAGTTGGTCAGCTCTTACCCGGCGCTGGCCGAAGAATTCGAGACCGTCGCGCATGAGATCAAGGCAGGTCTCGACAAACCCTCCGTGCTGCGTGCCTTTGCGGATCGCTCGGGCGTGCCCGATGTGGCCTCTTTCGTGACCGTGATGATCCAAAGCCAACAATTCGGCACCTCGATCGCCGAGGCCTTGCGCCTTTACGCTGCCGATATGCGCGACAAGCGGATCATGCGCGCTGAAGAAGCCGCCAACAAAATCCCGACCAAAATGACGCTGGGCACGATGATGTTCACCGTGCCGCCGCTTCTGATCATCCTTGTCGGCCCCTCGGTCCATGATATGATGGAAAACTTCAACTCCATCAGCCAGATGTGACCGATGCCATTGCGCAAAAGCGCCCTGCTTGCCGCCCTGATCTGCACCTTGGCCGCCTGTTCTCCGGGCGGCTTTGGCCCGTCTGAGGGCAGCCCCTATGCCCCCGGTGCCGCCCAAGGCGAAGGTGTCGACGGGCTGCTGGTGGGGCACCGCCTGATGGCGGCGGGGGAATATGAACTGGCGTTGAAAGCCTATTATCGCGCCGCCGCCGATCAGGGGGCAACCGCCGATGTGCTGTCGGCGATTGGTTCGGCCGATCTGAAGCTGGGGCGGTTGGGGCAGGCCGAACAGATGCTGCGTCGCGCCACGGAAAAGGATGGCCGGTTCGTGCCCGCATGGAACAATCTGGGCGTGGTGCTGATGGAACAGGGCAAGGCCGCCGAAGCTGCCCGGGTGTTCCGTATCGCCTATGGGCTCGACAGTGGCCATTCCGACGCGATCCGCGAAAACCTGCGCCATGCGCTCGCAAAATCACAAAAACCCGATTATGATCCGCCGCAGGACAGACCGTTCAAGCTCGTGCGGCGTGGGGTGGGGGAATACCTCTTGCTGACCGAGCAATGAGGCACGAGCAAAAGGACGCAGCAAAATGCGCCACCCGATCTTTTATGCGGCCCTGTGTGGCGGCACCCTTGCCCTTGCGGGCTGCATGGGCAGCGACAAGACCGATGTGGACCGCGCGCTCGACACGGTCAACGCGGTCGATGCCACGAACCTTTCCGATATCATGCTGACGGTGGGCGACCCGAACGAAGCGGTGGCCTATTTCACCCGCTCCACCAATGAAAGCCCCGACCGGATCGATCTGCAACGTGGTTTGGCCAAATCCTTGGTGCGCGCGGGCCATCCGGACCGGGCCGTGACGGTGTGGAAAAAGGTCACGACGATGGATGGCGCGACCGCCGATGACAAGGTGGCGCTGGCCGATGCACAAATTCGCGCCAATGACTGGTCCGGGGCCAAGACGACGCTGAATGCCATTCCGCCCACCCATGAAACCTTCCAGCGCTACAAGCTGGAGGCGATGGTGGCTGACAGCGAGCAAAACTGGAAAAAGGCCGATAGCTTCTATGAAACCGCTGTGGGGCTGACGACGCGCCCGGGCGGTGTTTTGAACAACTGGGGCTTTTCCAAGCTGACGCGGGGGGATGCCAAAGGGGCCGAGAAGCTGTTTGGCGAGGCGCTGACCTTTGACCCGCAAAACTTCACCACGAAAAACAACCTTGTCATGGCCCGCGCCGCGCAGAAAAAATACGATCTGCCGGTGGTCCAGATGACCCAGACAGAGCGCGCCAAGCTGCTGTATACCGCCGCGCTTTCGGCGATCAAGCAGGGCGATGTGACGATTGGGCGAGGGCTTTTGCAAGATGCCGTCGATACCTCGCCGGTCTATTTCGACGAGGCTGCCCGCGCGCTAGAGGCGCTGGATGCAGGCGCCCGGCGCGGCTAAGGGGGGCGGTCATGCTGGGTCTTAGCGTTCCAACCGCCGCGCTGGTGTTTTTGATCGCCGTGCTGCCGATCTGCGCTTGGGTCATCTATACCGATCTGAAATATATGAAGATCCGCAATGTCGCGGTGCTGGCGCTGATCGCCGTCTTCGCCGTGGTGGGCATGTTTGTGCTGCCCTTTGACATTTGGCTGTGGCGTTGGACGCATTTGGCCGTGGTGCTCGGGGTGGGGCTGTTGCTCAATTTCGCGGCGGGTGTCGGCATGGGCGATGTGAAATTCGCCGCCGCCGCCGCCCCGTTCTTTTCAACAGAGCCAAGCCATCTGTGGCTGATGATCATCTTGATGCAGGCTTGTCTGATCGCGGCGTTCCTCACCCATCGCGGGGCGCGCGCGATCCCAGCGGTGCGCGCGGCCACGCCTGACTGGGTCAGTTGGGGGCACCGAAAATTCCCCTTTGGGTTGGTGCTTGTCGGCACGCTGGTCGGTTATCTGGGCGTGGTGGCCAGCGTCACCTGATTTGCGCGGCGGCGCGGGCCGATTGATCGCCCAAGGCGCCATGCGCGCTCCACCATCCGGGCTGCATGGCGGCCAGATGCGCCTGTGCCGCTTGCGCGGCTGCATCGCTTTCAAACAGGCCAAAACAGGTCGCACCCGAACCCGACATCCGCGCCAGCTTACAGCCGGGCAGCGCCGAGAGCGCAGCCAGAACCGTGGCAATCACCGGAGCTAGGGCTTCGGCGGGGGCTTGCAGGTCATTGCGCTGGCGGGCCAGCCAATCGATACAGGCCGCCGCATCGGCAAAAGCCGGGATCGGCTCCATCGCTGGGTTGTCTTTCGCGGCCAGCGCTTTGAACACCGCCGGGGTCGATACCTCGACGCGTGGGTTGACCAGCACGGCGGGCAGGGGGGGCAGGGCGACCGGGGTCAATTCCTCGCCAATGCCTTCGGTGCGCGCAGGGCGCGGATCAAGGCACATCGGCACATCGGCCCCAAGTTTTACCACGGCCGCGCCGCCAGCCAGTGCCACATCACGCAACGCTGCCATGCCGCGCAGCGCCGCCGCCGCATCGGAAGATCCGCCGCCGATGCCCGAGGCGGCGGGCAGACATTTGTCCAGATGCAGCGCCGCGCCGGGCCCCGCGCCGTAAAGTGCCGCCGCTTTGAGCACGAGGTTCTCGGGCCCCTCGGGCACGCCACCCGATTCCGGGCCTGTCACCTTAAGCGACAGCCCCTCGGCAGGCCGCAGATGCAGCACATCGCCCACCGGCGCAAACGCCACAAGGCTGTCCAGCAGGTGGTAGCCATCGGCGCGTTGCCCGGTGACATGCAACGCCAAATTCACCTTGGCGGGGGCAAAGACTTCAATTTCCGGCATGGTCTGTGTGCAGCGGTGCGGCACCCTCTTCTTGCAACACCACGTCCAGGCCCACTTCCAGCTTGCGCCGCACCCGGTCCATGTCGAGATCGGGCGAAGGGCCAAAGTTCAGCGCGCGGCGCCATTGGAAAGCCGCTTCGCGTTCGCGCCCCACGGCCCAATAGACATCGCCCAGATGGTCATTGAGCAGCGCATCTTGCGGCATCAATTCGACCGCGCGCTCCATCTGCTCGACCGCCTCTTCATAGCGACCCAGCCGGTAATAGGCCCAGCCAAGGCTGTCGGTGATGTAGCCATCATCGGGGCGCCCGGCGACGGCCTTTTGGATCATGTCGAGCGCTTCATCCAGGTTCTGGCGTTTTTCGACATAGGAATAGCCAAGGTAATTCAGCACCGCAGGATGGCCGGGGTTCAGCGCCAGCGCTTGGCGAAAGCCCTCCTCGGCCTTGTCCCACTGACCAGAGCGTTCGTGCGCGATTGCGCGCGCATACCACAGCGCCCAATCATTTGGTTTTGGCGTGCCGGACAGCGCGATCGCCTCGTCATAGGCGCGCGCGGCCGCCTCGAACCGATCTTCGCGGCGCAGGTTGTCGCCCAAAGCCAACCAGACGGCGGGCAAATCAGCATGGGTGCGGGTCAGTTGTTCCAGCACTTCGATCGCAGCATCTGAACGCCCGGCCTCGACCATTGCCTCGGCGCGGCCCATCTCGGCGGCGGGGAAGGCGGGGCTATCGGGGCCGATCTGCGCAAAGGCCGAAATCGCCAGATCGTATTGCTGCACTTGTTCCAAGATCGCGGCGCTCAGAAGCGCGGCATCGGTATGATCGGGCCGTAGCCACGAGGCGAGCCGTGCATGCAGCAGCGCAAAGCCCGGGATCGAATCCGCGCTCAGCGCCTGCGCGACCGAAAAATACAGCTCCGCCACCCCGTCTTGCGCAGACCTGACCGAGGTGAATGGCAGCGTTTCCCCGGCGGCAAGCTGGGCGCGGATCGCGGTCAGCTCGCCGTCAAGGTTGGGACCGAAACTGTCATCCAGCAGCGCCAGCGCGTCTTCGTTGCGCTCCAGCCGCGAAAGGATTTGCAAATGCGCCAAAACCCCGCGCCGCGTGCCGTTGTAAATGGCCGCATGCACGCCCGAGAAAATCTCTTCGGCGCCTTCGTAATCGCCCACCAGCGCCAAAGCCAGCGCGCGGTGATAGCCCGCAAACCCTTGCAGCCCGTCTACGCTGGCAATCGCATCAAAGGCTTGCATCGCTTCGGACATTTGCCCTTGGCCGACTTGCGCCCAAGCGCGGAACAGCCCGCCGACAAGCTGGCCCGCATCCGCGCCGTTTTCGAGCAGCGTTAGCCCACGGGCAAAGTCGTCTTCGCGCGCGGCATCGGCCAGCAACACCAAAACCGCGACCTGCGTGGGGGTCGGGTTGGCGGCGGCAACCCAAGCGGCAATATCGCGCGCGCTTGCCAGATCGCCTTGCGCCACATGGGCAAAGATCGCGCCTTCTTGCACCTCGGAATCGTTGGGCAGGGTTTGCAGCAGCCGGTCGTAATAGGGGGCCGCCTGCGCGAAATTATTGTCAAGCAGCGCGGCACGGCCCGCAAGATAGGCCCCGCCATCTTCACGCGCAAAGGCGGGCGCGGGCGCACCGGCAAGGCAGGCAAGCGCCGGGATCAGGCAAAGGGCATGGGTAAAGCGTTGGGCAAAGGGCACGGAAAGGGTCCTTGTCGTCAGGTGGCCCGAAGGTAGCGGGCCGCGTCCCCCAGTGCAATCGGGGGGAGTCGATGCTCCCCCCGGCAACACGTCGATGTGACGCTTTGTGCTTACATATTCGGGTAGTTCGGCCCGTCGCCGCCCTGCGGCGTGGTCCAGTTGATGTTTTGCGACGGGTCTTTGATATCGCAGGTTTTGCAATGGACGCAGTTTTGGAAGTTGATCTGGAACTTCGCGTCGGCGCCTTCGCCCAACACCTCATAGACCCCGGCGGGGCAGTAGCGCTGCGCCGGTTCGGCGTATTTGGCAAGGTTGACCGAAATCGGCACGCCCGCGTCTTTCAGCTTCAGGTGGCAGGGCTGGCTTTCCTCGTGATTGGTGAAGGAAAAGCTCACATTGGTCAGCCGGTCAAAGCTCAGCTTGCCATCGGGTTTGGGATAGTCGATCGGCTGGAAATCCTTGGCCAGCCCGGTATGGGCGGCATCGGTTTTCTTGTGCTTGAGCGTGCCGAAGAACGAAAAGCCAAACAGCGAATTGGTCCACATATCAAGACCACCCAACGCCATCGAGGCCCAGATGCCCCACCACGACCAGATCGGTTTGACGTTGCGCACCGGTTTGAGGTCTTTCGCAATCGGGCCCGAGCGCAGATCGGTTTCATATTCGACCAGCTCATCGCCCTCGCGCCCGGCCTTGATCGCCGCCGCCGCCGCATTGGCCGCCGCGATGCCCGACAGCATCGCATTGTGGTTGCCCTTGATGCGCGGCACGTTCACCAGACCCGCCGAACAGCCCAAAAGCACAGCCCCCGGCGCCGTCAGTTTCGGGATCGCCTGCCAGCCACCTTCCGAAATGGCCCGCGCACCATAGGCCACGCGTTTGCCGCCCTTCAAAAGCTCGGCCACCATCGGGTGATGCTTGAAGCGCTGGAACTCCATATAGGGATACAGATAGGGGTTTTCGTAGTTCAGGTGGACCACGAAGCCGATGTAAACCTGATTGTTCTCGATATGGTAGATGAACGACCCGCCGCCGGCATTGTGGTCCAGCGGCCAGCCCATCGTATGGGTGACCGAGCCTTCCTTGTGCTTGGCAGGGTCGATTTCCCAGATTTCCTTCATGCCAAGGCCGAATTTCTGCGGGCATTTGCCCTCAGACAGGTTGAACTTGGCGATCACTTCCTTGCTGAGCGAGCCGCGCACGCCTTCGGACAGGAAGACATATTTGCCGCGCAACTCCATGCCCGGCTCATAGTTCGGGCCCGGGGTGCCATCCGCCGAAAGCCCCATTTCGCCCGCCACAACGCCCGCGACGCGATTGCCGTCCCAGACGATTTCGGAACAAGCCATGCCCGGGAAGATTTCAACGCCCAATTCCTCGGCCTGTTCGGCCATCCAGCGGCAGACATTCGCCATCGAGACGATGTAATTGCCGTGATTCGACATCAGCTTCGGCATCGGCCAATGCGGAATCGTCATGTGGCCGTCGGCGCTTAGCAGGTAGAACTTATCCTCGTTCACCGGGGTCTTGAGCGGGGCGCCCTTTTCGCGCCAGTCGGGGATCAGCGCATCAAGGCCGCAGGGGTCAAGCACGGCACCCGACAGGATATGTGCGCCAACCTCGGAGCCTTTTTCCAAAACGACGACATTCAGATCGGGGTCGATTTGCTTGAGCCGGATCGCCGCCGACAGACCCGAGGGACCGGCCCCCACGATCACAACATCGTATTCCATCGACTCGCGTTCGATCTCGGCCATCTCGGTTCCCCTTCGCCTTCAAATTCGCGTGTTCCGCGCAACGTGGTAGCTTACCTGCGGGCTTGAAGCAATTGTAACGCCGCGCTGCAAAGCAAGATTCTTTCGCAGATGCAGCAACAGAAGGCCAGAATTTGCGCGTCCGCAAGCGGCGCCCCAATGCCGAAAAACGGCCCCGGCCCTTGACACCGCACCCGCTTGCCGGATTTACCTTCGTGAAGCGCAAAGCAAGCGTCAGCCACAACAGGTCAAGGGCCTCCATGGAAAAGATACCGATGACTCGCGCCGGGTACACAGTGCTCGACGAAGAACTCAAGACGTTGAAAACGGTGGAGCGCCCCTCCGTCATCAAGGCGATCGCCGAGGCGCGCGAGCATGGCGATTTGTCGGAAAATGCCGAATACCATGCCGCGCGTGAAAAGCAGAGCTTTGTCGAGGGGCGGATCAAGGAGATCGAGGCGATCCTCGGTCTGGCCGAGGTGATCGATCCGAGCAAGCTGTCGGGCTCGATCAAATTCGGTGCCACGGTCACGCTGGTCGATGAAGACACAGATGAAGAACGCACCTATCAGATCGTCGGCGAGCATGAAGCCGATCTGGAGCGCGGGCTGTTGAACCTGAAATCGCCGATTGCGCGCGCGCTGATTGGCAAGGAAGAGGGCGACAGCGTCGATGTGCGCACCCCCGGCGGCCTGCGCAGCTACGAGATTCTGTCGGTGCAGTTCATCTGAGCGCAACAAAGGCGAGGGTGGACATCTTGGGCGAGCCCGGAGCGGATCGTAGCCAGACCGACCCCGGCGCAACCGCGCCGGTGCCAGCGGCGCGCGCCTCGCGTACCGAATGGATCGCCTTGGCGCTTTCGGTGCTGTGGCTTGCCATGGTGGGCGCGTTTTGGGTCTTTGGGCCCGGCGACGGCGCAGGGGCGCAGATGGAGGCGGCCTTTGCGGTGATGACCCTCGTGGGCATCGTCTTGCCTGTTGTGATGATTTGGGTAGCGGCGGTGACCATGCGCGCTGCGCGCGAGATGCGCGCCGAGGCGCAGGCACTCAAAGCTTCGGTCGAGGCGATGCGCGCGGCATGGCTGAGTCAGACACAGGTCCGTTCGGGCGCAGGCGAGGCGCTGGAAAAGAAGCTCGATGAGGTGGCGATCGCCGCGCGTCAGGCCGAAACCGCGCTGGCGACGTTTTCCTCGCGCCGCGATCACAGCACGGTGCAAGCGTCGGCAGATCGCAAGGCGGCCTTGGTGATGCCCAAGCCTGCCCCCGCGGTGGATGACCAGCCGGCGCTGGCGCTGGGCACTCCGGCCGAGGATCTGGCCCCGCCGGTGTCGATGAGCGATTTCATCCGCGCGATGCAATTCCCCGATTCCGCCGAGGATAAAGAGGGGTTTCGTGCTTTGCGCCGGGCGCTGGAAGACCGCACCATGGCAAAGCTGTTGCGGGCGGCGCAAGATGTGCTGAACCTGTTGGCCCAAGACGGGATATATATGGATGACCTTAAGCCCGACCGGGCGCGGCCCGAATTGTGGCGCCGCTTTGCCCAAGGCGAGCGGGGGCGCGAAATCGCCGCGCTGGGCGGGGTGCGCGACCGGTCCTCTTTGGCGCTGACGGCGGGGCGGATGCGCACCGATACGATCTTTCGCGACGCGGCGCATCATTTCCTGCGCCAGTTCGACCGGACCTTTGTGGAGTTCGAGCAGAATGCGACCGATCAAGAGGTGGCAGAACTGGCCGAAACCCGCACCGCCCGCGCCTTCATGTTGTTGGGCCGTGTGACCGGCACCTTCGATTAAGCTGGTTTCGCTTCGGCTGCGCCGAAGCGACCCGCCGGGGGCGTTGCCCCCGGACCCCCAGGATATTTGGACAAAGTCGAAGCGCAAAGGCCCATGGGTGCGGCGCGGCGGCGCCGCGCCGCGCGGTGTTGCGGGCTCAGATCGAGAGGCAGATGTATTTCATCTCAAGGTAATCCTCGACGCCGTGATGGCTGCCCTCGCGGCCAAGGCCGGATTGTTTGACCCCACCAAAGGGCGCGACCTCGGTCGAAATGATCCCAGTGTTCACGCCGACGATGCCGTATTCCAGCCCTTCTTGCACGCGGGTGATGCGGCCAATGTCACGGGCGTAGAAATAGGAGGCCAAGCCGAAGATCGTGGCATTGGCCTTTTCAATCACCTCTTCTTCGGTCTCGAATTTAAAGAGCGGCGCGACCGGGCCGAAAGTCTCTTCGGTGGCGACCTTCATCTCTTGCGTGACGCCGGTGACGACGGTGGGCTGGAAGAAGGTGCCGCCCAATTCATGGCGCGCGCCGCCGGTCACCACCTGACCGCCGCCCGCAACCACATCGGCGATATGTTCCTCGACCTTTTCGACCGCGCTTTGCGAGATCAACGGGCCCGTGGTGACGCCTTCTGTCAGACCATCGCCCACATTGAGTTTCTTCACAGCGGTAGCCAGTTTCTCGGCAAAGGCATCATAAACGCCCGCCTGCACATAAAGCCGGTTCGCGCAGACGCAGGTTTGCCCGTTGTTGCGGAATTTCGACATCATCGCGCCTTCGACGGCGGCATCGAGATCGGCATCGTCAAAGACGATAAACGGTGCATTGCCGCCCAGCTCCATCGAGCATTTCATCACCTGATCGGCGGATTGGCGCAAAAGGATGCGCCCCACCTCGGTCGAGCCGGTGAAGGTCAGCTTGCGCACCGCATGGTTTTCACAGAACTCTTTGCCAATGTCGGAGGCGCGGCTTGAAGTGATGACCGACAAGATGCCCTTGGGCAGGCCCGCGCGTTCGCCCAAAAGCCCCATCGCCAGCGCAGAGAGCGGCGTTTCCGAGGCAGGGCGGCACACAAAACCACAGCCCACGGCGATGGCCGGGCCCGCCTTGCGCGCGATCATCGCATTGGGGAAGTTCCATGGGGTGATCGAGCCCACAACGCCAATGGGCTGTTTCAGCACGGTGATACGCTTGTCGCGCATATGGCCGGGGATCGTTTCGCCGTAGATCCGCTTCGCCTCTTCGCCGAACCATTCGATGAAGCTGGCCCCATAGGCGATTTCGCCCTTGGCCTCGGCCAGCGGCTTGCCCATTTCGGCGGTGAGGATCAGGCCAAGATCGTCTTGGTTCGCCATCATCAGATCGAACCATTTGCGCATCACGCTGGCGCGTTCCTTGCCGGTGCGCGCGGCCCAGTCTTTCATGGCAGCTTGCGCGGCGGCGATTGCGCGGGCGGTTTCCGCCCGGCCAAGGTCGGGCACGGTGCAAATCACATCGCCGCGTGCGGGGTTGGTGACGGCGAAGGTCGCGCCGTCATCGGCATCGACCCAGTCCCCGGCGACGAGGGCCTTGGTGCACAAAAGGCTCGGGTCCTTAAGAAGGGATTTCAGATCGGTGACGGTGTCGGGCATGGTATCTCTCGTCGTTTGCGGGATATGGAAGGGAAGCATGTGGCCGCGCAGATGTAAATTGCGCGCCGTGGAAAGAAAGGGCGAGGAAGTGACCGATCTGGACGATGACTATGCCAATATGCCGTATATTCCCGAGGGCGAAAGCTATCCGGCACGTTGGGCGCAAAAGGCCGAAGCGTTCCGCGACACGGCGATGATGCTGGAAATCGGCTATGGCACGGGGGAACGGCGGCAGGTCGATATCTTCTTGCCGATGGGCACGCCGAAGGGGGTGATCGTCTTCGTGCATGGCGGGTATTGGATGAAGTTTTCGCGCCAAGATTTCTCGCATTTGGCGAAGGGCGCGACAGAGGCCGGTTGGGCCGTGGCGATGCCGGGCTATGATTTGGCGCCCGATGTGAAAATCTCGCAGATCTCCGGGCTGGTCGCGCTGGCCGTGGCCGAGGTGGCGCGTCGCTTTTCCGGCCCGATCCGGCTGGTGGGGCATTCGGCGGGGGGGCATCTGGTGGCGCGGCTGGCCAGTTCCAACCTGCTGACCGAGCCAGTGCTGACTCGGGTGGAAAAGGTCGTGCCAATCTCGCCGGTCTCAGACCTTGCGCCGCTTTTGCGCACCGCGATGAATGACACTTTCGGGCTTGATGCGGCGGAGGCGCGGGCCGAAAGCCCGGTCCATGCCCCCGCGCCCCCAATGCCGGTGACGGTCTGGGTGGGCGAGGACGAGCGCCCGGCCTTCCGCGATCAGGCGCGGTGGTTGGCCGAGGCTTGGGGCTGCGATTTGGTGGTGGAGCCGGGCAAGCACCATTTTGATGTGATTGAGGGGTTGGAAGACGAAAGCCCGCTTTTGCAGGCGGTGATCGGGTAGGGGCTTTGCCCCCACCCATCCCCTTTAGCCGCGCGCATCTTCCAAGATCATCCGCGCAGCCTTTTCGGCAATCACCATCACCGGGGCATTGGTGTTGCCCGAGGTGATCGTGGGCATGACAGAGGCATCGGCGATGCGTAGCCCCTTGAGTGCCTTCAGCCGCAGCCGTGGGTCCACCACGGCGGCACCATCCACGCCCATGCGGCAGGTGCCGACGGGGTGGAAGATGGTGGTGCCAATATCGCCTGCGGCTTGTTGCAAAGCCTCTTCGCTCGTGATGTGTGCGCCGGGTTTATATTCTTGCGGCGCAAAGCGGGCGAAGGCGGGCTGGGTGGCAATGTCGCGCGTGAGCCGAATGCCCTGGGCTGCCACGCGCTTGTCCCCCTCGGTCGTTAGATAATTGGGGCGAATGTCCGGGGCGGCGCGAAAATCGGGGCTAGCCAGATGCGTGGTGCCCCGGCTTTCGGGGCGCAGGTTGCACACGCTTGCCGTCATTGCCTCAAACGGATGCACCGGGTCGCCGAATTTATCCAAGCTGACCGGCTGCAGGTGCCATTCCAGATCGGGCATTTCTTTTTCCGGGAAGGACCGCGCGAAGATCCCCGCTTGGCTGGGCGACATCGACATTGGGCCCCGCCGGAACAGCGCATATTCTGCCGCGATCTTGGCTTTGCCGAAAAGCGAAGACGACATAGTGTTGAGCGTGCGCACCCCCGAAACTTTGAAAATCAGCCGCAATTGCAAATGGTCTTGCAGGTTCTTGCCCACCTGATCCACCGCGACTTGCGGGGAGATCCCATTGGCTGACAGCACCGCCGGATCACCAATGCCCGACAGTTCCAAAATCTGCGGCGTGCCAATGGCACCCGCGGCCATCACCACTTCGCCCGCCTGCACCCTCTGCCGCGTGCCAGCGCGGTGATAGATCAGCCCGGTCACGCGGCCCTCGTAAATCGTCAGCTTTTCCACCTGTGCGCCGGTCAGCACCCGCAGATTTGGCCGCGCCATTGCAGGTTTGAGAAAGGCCGAGGCCGCCGACCAGCGCCAACCGTTTTTCTGCGTGACGTGGAAATAGCCTGCGCCTTCATTGGTGCCTTGGTTGAAGTCGTCGGTGCGGGGAATGCCAGCCTGTTCGGCGGCTTCCAGAAAGGCGTCCAGCACCTTCCAACGCACACGCGCCTCTTCCACCCGCAGCGGGCCGCCTTGCCCATGCAGTTCAGAGGCGCCGCGATAAAAATCTTCTTGGTCGCGAAAAAGCGGCAGCAGATCGTCCCAGCCCCAGCCGGTGCAGCCCGCCTGCGCCCACAGATCATAGTCGCGGGCCTGCCCGCGCATGTAGATCATGCCGTTGATCGCCGAACAGCCCCCCAAAATCCGCCCGCGCGGATACAAAAGGCTGCGCCCGTTCAGCCCCGCTTCGGGCTGGGTGGAAAACCCCCAATCGGTGCGGGGATTGCCGATGCAATAAAGATAGCCCACCGGGATATGCACCCAATGGTAATTGTCGCGTCCGCCAGCCTCTAAAAGCAGCACCCGGTTCTTTGGGTCCGCGCTTAGCCGATTGGCCAGAACGCACCCTGCGCTGCCCGCACCAACGATGATATAATCGTAACTGTCCATGGTCCTCCCTCTCCCGATGCGATCTTTTCAGCGACGGGCCTTTGGCGCAAGGCTGCCGGAGAAGGCCGCCGCGCGGGGCGGCATGCAAAGTGCCCTTGCTTTTTTGTCGCAGCCCCTGTCAGATGGGGGCAAGTGAGAGTGCGCGCCCTATGATCCGCTATACGTTGAGATGCGACCAAGACCACAGTTTCGAAAGCTGGTTCGGTTCGGTTGAAGCCTTTGAAAAACTGCATGCTGCCGGGATGCTTGTTTGTGCCGTCTGCGGTTCTTCCAAGGTCGAAAAGGCGTTGATGACGCCGTCGGTTCGGCCTGCGCGCAAGGCTGGGCCGCCGCGCGCCGAGTCGGAAAGCCAAGAGCTGCCATCGGCACAGGCGGCCGCCAGCAACGGTGCGGCCACCGGCGCCAAGTCCAAGGGCGGCGAAACCGGTCGTCCGCTCAGCCAGCCGCAAAATGCCGCAGAGGAAGTGCTTGAGGCGATGCGGCGGGTCGTCGAAGAAAATTCCGACTATGTGGGCGGCAATTTCGCCGCAGAGGCGCGGGCGATGCATGCGGGCGAAAAGCCTGAACGCTCGATCCATGGCGAAGCCCCGCTTGAAGAGGCAAAGGCGCTTTTGGAAGAGGGGATTCCCGTCACCGCCTTGCCGATCCTGCCCAAGCGCAAGCGCAACTGACGCGACTTCCGCGCGCCCCTTGCGGGTTGTGCTTGCCCCTGCCGCGCAGCGCGGCATGATGGGGCAAAAAGGAGGATCGCATGACCATTCTCATCACCGGGGCAAGTCGGGGCATCGGCGGGGCTTTGTTGAGCCATTACCGCCATAAAGGCACGGCCGCCTTTGGCACAACGCGGCGGCCCGAGGGCGACCTGCTGCCGCTGGATGTGACGCAGCCAGATAGCGTTAAGGAGCTGGCGCGGCGGCTGAATGGGCTGCCGCTGGATTTGCTGGTGTGCAATGCCGGGGTTTATGCCGACAAGGGGCAAGGGCTTGAGGCAGGCTACGCGCCGCATCTATGGGCGCAAAGTTTCGCGGTGAATGTGACCGGCGTGTTTTTGACCGTGCAAGCGCTGTTGCCAAACCTGCGCGCAGCAAAGGGCAAGGTTGCGATTATCTCTTCCTCGATGGGTTCGGATGCCCGCGCACCGGGCGGCAGCTATATCTATCGCGCCTCCAAAGCCGCAGCGCTCAACCTTGGGCGCAACCTGGCGGTGGACCTGAAGCCCGAGGGCGTGGCCGTGGGGATTTATCATCCCGGCTGGGTGAAAACCGATATGGGCGGCCCGCAGGCGGAAATTTCCGCCGCGCAATCGGTTGCCGGGCTGACAGACCGCTTTGCCGCGCTGTCGCTCGAAACGACAGGATGTTTTGAAAGCTATGATGGAACGACCATGCCGTTCTGAGGCCTGCAGGAAAGAAGAAAAAGCCGCCCGATCTGCGCAGCGGGAGGAGGAGGCTGCGGGGTCGAGCGGCTTATTCAGTCAAGTCTCCCGCAGGGTGCGCGGGCCTTCATGGAGCCATCCTGCTCCAATAGATTAAGGGTCGCGCCGGTGCCCGTTTGGGTCAAGAAGAGCCGGGCCGCGCTGCGCAGTTTCGCGGCGTCGCGGCCCGGAAACCCGGCATTCGCCCGATATTGCGCCGCTTTTGCTGTCAGAGTGGGCGTATTGTGAAGCCTGGGCGGGGTGCAGTGACCTTACAGGTCGTGCCACAGCCCCAGCGCGCCCAGCCGCGGTGATTTCTTGTTCGTGTGCCGGTCCATCCGCATCAGCACATCGCGCAAAAACATCACTGCCGGGATCAAATGCGGCCCCTTGTTCAGCATCACGCATTCGGCGCGCTGGCTCATTGCGGCATCGGTCATTTCGGCGCGGCTTGCCTGACCGTCCTTGACCATGCTTTCAAGCACTTGCGTGGCCCAGACCACGGGCACTTCGGCGGCCTCGCACAGCCACAGCACCTCTTCTTGGATTTCGCTCAGCCGTTCAAAGCCAATCTCCACCGCCAGATCGCCGCGCGCCAGCATCACCCCGGTGGGCACGCGCCCGCCCGCCTCGACGATCAGCGCGGGCAGGTTGCGCAGACCAAGCGGCGTTTCGATCTTGAGCATCAGCGCGGGCCAGTCACGGCTTGTGCCGCCGTCCGAGCGTTTGTCCAACTCGGCAAACAGCGCACGCAGATCGGCACCGGTTTGCGCAAAAGACAAAGCCAGAATATCGGCGTGGCTCATGATGAAGTCGAGATTGGCCACATCGGACTCGGTCAGCGCGGGCACGCGCAGATCGACGCCGGGCAGATTCACCCCCTTTTCGCGTTTGATCTTGGCGCCTTTCGACGGGGTGGAGACCACTTCGGCCAGCACCCGGCCCTTGGCGACGCTGATGATCTTGGCGCGCAGCTTGCCATCATTGATCCAAAGCGCGCCGCCTTCGACCATCGCTGCCATCAGCGCGGGATGGCTGAGTTTGATCTGCAAATGACCGATGTTCTGGGAAAACCGCTCCACCACTTCAAACCGGTCGCCTTCAAACAGCTTGTGCGATTCCGCTTTGCCGGTTGAAAGCTCCTCGACCCGCAGTTTCGGCCCCTCTAGGTCCATCTGCACCGGCACCCGCCGCCCCATCCGCACCGCGGCATGGCGCACATGGCCGATCATCGCCGCCCACGCATCGGGGGTGTCATGCGCGCAGTTGATGCGGATGCAATCGGCGCCGGCGGCCAGCAAATGCCCCACCAGCGTCGGGTCGGTTGCGGCTTCCGAGGGCAGGGTGACCATCACCCGCGAACGCGGCGCATCGCGGCGTGCGCCAAACAGCACATCGCGCCTTGCGGCGAGCCGCGCCGGACCCGCGGCAAACATCTCGACCGTGGGGTAATCTGCCATGCCTTCGCCGCCGATCATCGCCAAAGAGGCCAGCACCGCATCCAGCGAGGGCCGGACATGGCTTTCCGCCCGGCCAAGCGAACTGAGCCCAAGCGAGGCCAAGGGCGCCTGAAACGGCACAAGATCGCCGCGCCGCAGCGCGAGATAATCGGCCAAGTTGCGGGCAGAGGGCAGAAATTCGGGGCGCCGGATCAGGCCGTCCCAGCCTTCAAGCGTGGCTTCTGACCGGCGCACAAGGTCGGCGCGCAGCGCCTCTAGCGCGCGTTGCAGACCGCGCGCCTGCGCACGCCGCTCGCGAATTTCAACCTCCAAAAGACTCATAATCGACCCTCCTCGCGCCTTTGGATCGGGCCTACCGCCCCGCCGTAACGGGCGGGTGACAAAACCGCGACATCGCGCCGCGATTGTGCGCCTTGTCATCCGGTGAAACGCTTGCAAGCGCCCGCCCCTTCCGCTAGCAGAAAGCGCGATGTCGGGCGCGGGGTCCGGCACAGGATCGGAGGGGAAGATGCCGCTTCTCGTAATGAAATTCGGCGGCACCTCGGTGGCCGACCTCGACCGCATCGCTAATGCGGCCGAAAAGGTCAAACGCGAGGTCGAACGTGGCTACGACGTGATCGTGATCGTTTCGGCCATGTCGGGCAAGACCAACGAGCTTGTCGGCTGGGTCGAAGGAACTTCCCCGCTTTACGACGCGCGCGAATATGATGCTGTCGTCGCCAGCGGCGAAAATGTCACCGCCGGGCTGATGGCGCTGCGGCTACAGGAAATGGGCGTGTCAGCGCGCAGCTGGCAGGGCTGGCAAGTGCCGATCCACACCACCTCCGCGCATGGTTCGGCGCGGTTCATGTCGATCCCGCGCGACAATATCGATGCGAAATTTGCCGAAGGCTTCCGGGTCGCGGTGGTCGCGGGCTTCCAAGGTATCTCGGCCGAGGGGCGGATCACCACCCTGGGCCGGGGCGGCTCGGACACCACTGCGGTGGCCTTTGCGGCCGCTTTTGGCGCCGAGCGGTGCGATATCTACACCGATGTCGATGGCGTCTACACCACCGACCCGCGGATTTCTTCCAAGGCGCGCAAGCTTGATCGGATCGCGTTCGAGGAAATGCTCGAACTCGCCTCGCTGGGCGCCAAAGTCTTGCAGACCCGTTCCGTGGAACTGGCGATGCGTTACAATGTGCGCCTGCGGGTGCTATCGTCCTTCGAGGACACCGACGAAACTTCTGGAACCCTTGTCTGCGGTGAGGATGAAATCATGGAATCGAAAGTCGTCTCGGGCGTCGCTTACTCGCGCGATGAAGCCAAGATCACCCTCTTCACCATCGAAGACCGGCCCGGTGTGGCGCAGGCGATCTTTGGGCCGCTGTCCGAGGCGGGCGTCAATGTCGATATGATCGTGCAGAACATCTCGGAAAAAGATTACGACGACGATCATCCGGGTGCCGTGACCGATATGACCTTCTCCTGCCCGATCAATCAGGTCGCGCGCGCACAAAAGGCGCTGGAAGAGGCGATGGCGGCGGGCAAGATCAAATATGACGATTTGATCATCGATACCGATGTGGCCAAGGTGTCGGTTGTGGGTATCGGCATGCGCTCGCAAGTCGGTGTCGCGGCGCGCAGCTTTGCCGCGCTGGCGGCCGAAGGTATTAACATCAAGGTCATTTCCACGTCAGAGATCAAGATTTCGGTGCTGATCGACCGGAAATATATGGAACTGGCGGTGCAAGCGCTCCATGATGCGTTCGAGCTGGAGAAATCGGCCTGAGCCGGAAAAGGTCAGGCCCTTGGCAGAAGACGGGGGCGGCGACGCATGGTAGAGCGGCGCGAGACTGACAGCCGGACGCTCTTGCGCCGGTTGCGCGATACGCTCGCCACTCCGGGTGGCGGGCAGGATCGTCTCGATCATATCACCCATCTGATCGCGGATTCGATGCATACCCAAGTGTGCTCGATCTATCTGTTCCGTGACCCCGAAACGCTGGAACTGTGCGCGACCGAAGGGTTGAACCCGGATGCCGTGCACCAAGTGCGGATGCGGCTGGGCGAGGGGCTTGTGGGGCGCGTTGCCCGCACGGGCCAGCCGGTCAATACCGGCGATGCGCCCGCCGCGCCCGGGTTTCGCTACATGCCCGAAACAGGCGAAGAAATTTACTCCAGCTTCCTTGGCGTGCCGATCCAGCGGGTCGGCGAAAAGCTTGGCGTGCTGGTCGTGCAATCGCGCGAAGCGCGGGAATTCTCGGAAGACGAGCTTTATGGCCTTGAAGTCGTGGCGATGGTGATCGCCGAAATGACCGAACTTGGGGCCTTTACCGGCGATCAGGGCGGCATCGGGGCCGCGCATCGGTTCCCGGTGATGTTTCGCGGCACCACGGGGCAGGAAGGCGCGGCCGAGGGTCGGGTCTGGCTGCATGAACCGCGCGTTGTTGTGGCAAACCCGGTTGGCGATGACCCGGATGTGGAAAAGACCCGGCTGGAACAGGCCGTTGCCACGCTGCAAGCGCAGATCGACGAAATGCTGATCGGCTCTGCCGCGATGGACAAGGAACAGCGTCAGGTTCTGGAAGCCTACAAGATGCTGGCCCATTCGCGCGGCTGGGTGCGTCGGATGTGCGAAGACATCGATTTGGGCCTGTCAGCCGAAGCAGCGGTGGAAAAGGAACAATCCACGGCCCGCGCCCGGCTGGAACAATCGACCGATGCCTATCTGCGCGAGCGGCTGCATGATCTGGATGACCTGTCCAATCGCTTGCTGCGGCTGTTGACGGGGCAGGGCAAGGATACCGGGGCCGAACTGCCCGAAAACCCGGTGCTGGTGGCGCGCAATATCGGCCCGGCTGAGCTTTTGGATTATGGCCGCCAGCTTAAGGGCGTGGTGCTGGAAGAGGGCTCTGTCGGCAGCCATGCCGCGATTGTGGCGCGGGCCTTGGCGATTCCGCTGGTGATTCATGCGACGCGTATCACCAACGAAGCGCTGAACGGCGATCAGATTTTGGTCGATGGCGATCAGGGGATCGTGCATTTGCGCCCCGAGGAAAGCGTGGCCGGGGCCTTTCGTGACAAGATCGCGATGCAGGCAGAGGCGCAAAAGCGTTATGCCGATTTGCGGAGCCTGCCGGCACAGGACCGGGCGGGCCAATCTGTCAGCCTGATGATGAATGCGGGTCTGATGGCCGATCTGCCCTCGCTCAAAAGCTCGGGGGCCGATGGGGTCGGGCTGTTTCGCACAGAATTGCAATTCCTGATCCGCACTCGGGTGCCCCGGCGGGGCGAATTGGCGGCGCTTTACAAGCGGGTGATCGATGCCGCGCAGGGCGCGCCGGTGCAGTTTCGCACGCTTGATATCGGGTCGGACAAGGTTCTGCCCTATATGAAGCCGCAAGAAGAGCCGAACCCGGCCATGGGCTGGCGCGCGATCCGCGTTGGGCTCGATAAGCCCGGCGTGCTGCGGATGCAGTTGCAGGCACTGATCCGCGCCTCTGAGGGGCGGCCCTTGTCGGTGATGTTCCCCTTTGTCGCCGCCCCGGACGAGTTCCACGCCGCCAAGGCGATGTTGGAGCGCGAAGTGGAGCGCGAACGCGCGCTGGGCCGCCCGGTGCCCGAAAAGCTGCGCGTGGGCGCGATGCTGGAAACCCCTTCGCTTGCCTTTGCGCCCGATAGCTTCTTTGCGGCATGCGATTTCATTTCGATCGGGGGCAATGACCTGAAGCAGTTCTTCTTCGCGGCAGACCGCGAAAATGAACGTGTGCGGCGGCGCTATGATACGCTCGATGTCAGCTTCTTAAGCTTCATTGAAACCATCGTGGCGCGCTGTGCGGCCAATGACACGGCGCTAAGCTTTTGCGGCGAGGATGCCGGGCGCCCGATCGAGGCGCTGACCTTCGCGGCCTTGGGCCTGCGGACGCTTTCGATGCGCCCGGCCTCGATCGGGCCGGTCAAGCATCTGATCCGGCGCGTCGATCTTGAGGGATTGAAAAAGGTGATCGACGCAACGCGGGCACGCGGCGAACAATCCGTGCGCCATGCCGTGACGGCATGGCTTGCCAGTCAGTAAAGTCACTGGGCGCAGGCGGTCTTGTCTGTGCCGCGTGACTGCAGGGCTTAGTGCACGGTCAATTCGCTCAGATCGTGCAAGATCGCGCGGTTTTGGCACCAGTCTGGGGTTTCCCCCTGTGCCGGGGAACTGCTGGACAGATAGGCCATGCAGCCATCCACCCCGGGGCATTCGCGGCAGCGCAGGATCATCGCGGCGAAATCGGCTTGCGTCAGAAAGCCTTCCTGCATTGCCGCGGTCAGATTTACGCCCATCCGCCGCGCCATGCCGCGGGTGATCCAAAAATGCAAATCCACGTTGCCCTGAACGCCCATTTTATCCTCCTTCTGCGACCTCCGCCGCCAGTGCATCCTCATCGGCGCGTTGGTGCCGCAACCGCGCCATCATCATGCGGTTGGTACAATAGCCGGGCGCCTCGCTCATCGGCGCGGCATTGCGGTCAACACCGGCTTCGGCATGTTCGGCCAGCCAGTGCAGGCACTCTCCGGGTTCGCTACAGCTTGCGCAGCGGACCACCGCTTCACGCCATTCGTCACCGCTGATCTTGCCGCGGATCATCATCTCGGTGAGATTGATCCCCAGAACCTGCGCCATGCGGTTCATCAGCGATGCGTGGCGATTGAGGGTTTTCCGTCCGTACATGGTCCATCCTTTGCGGGCAGAGTTGCGCCATGCTGGTTTCGCAGGGCCTTTTTTGCCATGATTCAGATCAAAGGCCCCGGAGGCGGGGCCTTGCAAAGCCTATATCACGGCGCCGTGAGGCGGAAGAGGTCAGATGCCGCTGCCGCCTGCGGCCCCGGCGCGCAACTGCGCCACGGTGCGCCGCACCAAGGCGATGCGTTCTGCATTGGCCGGATGGGTGCCCAGAAAACTGTGGCCGGGATCGGCCAGCCGGGTAAAGAACAGCGCGCCCCGCTCAGGATCATAGCCCGCGTTCCAGGCGATGATTGCCCCGAGGCGGTCGGCCTGAAGCTCATAGTCCTTGGAAAAGCTGCGCGCGCCGACTGCGGCGCCGAAATCTTGGGCTTGCGCGATGCCATTTTCATTGGCCCCGGTTGCGGCGGCCAGCATCCCCATGATGATCGCGCCCCGGTTGGCATCAGAGCTTTTCGCCTCCAGATGACCCAAAATGTAATGCGCCGCTTCATGGCCCATAACAAAGGCGAGTTCGTCACGGTTCTTCGCCTCGGCGATCAGGGCAAGGTTAAAGGCGACGATCGGCCGACCGCGCGCATCCATCGTTTGCAGCGCATTGGGTGCGGGGTCGGTGCGGTCGTCGACCATCACCTGATAATCGCAATTGCGCTTGCCATGCAGGCGCGCGCGGCACTCGGCCTCGATCCGCGGTTCCATATCGGCGGCCACGGCAATGAAATTCTCGGCCGCCTGTTTTGCGGTGGGGCTGGGTTCGGTGCGCACCACTGGTGGGCCCGAGTGCGGCAAGGGCGTGCGCACCATCGTGCCGGGCGGCGCATCGCAGGCCGCCAGCAGGGCGGGCAGGCACAGGCAGGCAATCAGGGTTTTGCGGATCATCGAAGGCCTTTCGGGGATGGGCCGAGTGTATCTGCGCGCGCGCGGGGTGCAACGTGCAAACGCGTGCAGTGGCGAATCTTTGCCCTTTCCGGCCCCAAGGCGGCGCGCTAGCATTAAGACATGTTTACCATCGAGCATGAATTCGACGCCACCGTGATCACCCTTGTCGACGAGGGGGAAGACCCGCGCGACTACCTGCAAGAAGACATCACGATCCAATCCTTTGAGGATTGCGTGGTGCTTGAGCAATTGGACGACAATACCGAAATCGTCATGCGAGTTGTGTTCTCGCATGCGCAATTGCGCGAATTGGCGGCCGCGCTGGACCTGCCCGAAGGGGTGTATCGGCTGCAAACCCGCAAGCCCAAGGCGTAGGCTTGCGGTGTGGTCTGTGGCGTCGCCTAAACGGCGATGTTGTCGATCATCCGCACATCGCCCAGCATCACCGCCGCCAGCATGCGCGCGGGCTCTGAAAGGCTGGTCAGTGGGCGCAAGCCTTCGGCGCTGCGCAACTCTAGATAATCCCACGCGCCAAAGCCCGCCGTCTGAAGCGCCGCCTTCGCGGCTTCCAGCGCGGTGTCAACCGGAGTGCCGGTGCGAATCGCCTCTGCCGCCGCCTGCATCTGCGCGTGCAATTGCGGTGCACGGGCGCGGTCTTCGGGGCTGAGCCGGACATTGCGCGAGGACATGGCCAGCCCATCTTCCTCGCGGATCGTTGGGCAGCCGATGATGCGCACCGGGATATTGAGATCCGCGACCAGCCGTTTGACCACCTGTAACTGCTGCCAGTCCTTTTCGCCAAAGAAGGCGCGGCCCGCCTGCGTCATGCCAAAAAGCTTGCTGACCACGGTGGCGACTCCATCGAAATGGCCGGGGCGGAACGCGCCCTCGAGCGGTTCCGAGATGCCAGAGACCGAGACCTTTGTGGCAAAGCCGTCGGGGTAAACCTCATCGACGCCGGGCGCGAACAGAACATCGACGCCTTCGGCCTCCAAAAGCGCCAGATCATGGGCTTCGTCGCGGGGGTATTTGCTAAGGTCATCGGCGTTGTTGAACTGCATCGGGTTCACAAAGATCGTCACGATCACCCGGTCCGATTGTTTGCGGGCGGCGCGCACAAGGCTCATATGCCCGTCATGCAGCGCGCCCATCGTTGGCACGACACCGACCAACATGCCCGAGCGTTTCCACGTTGCCACTTTCTCGCGCAATTCGGCCGAGGCGCGGATCACTTGCGTCATTTGCCGGCCTCGTCAAAGAACGAATGTTCAGGCGCGGGGAAGGCGCGCGCGCGCACATCGGCGGCATAGGCGGCAACGGCCTCGGCGGCGGTCTTGCCCAATTCAGCATAGCGTTTGACGAATTTCGGTTTGAAATCTGCAAACAGCCCCAGCATGTCGTCAATCACCAGCACCTGCCCGTCGCAATCGACCCCGGCCCCGATGCCGATTGTGGGAATGTCGATTCCGCGCGAAATCTCGCCCGCAAGGCCCGCGGGCACCTTTTCCAGCACCACCGAGAATGCGCCCGCGTCCGCCACGGCCTTGGCATCGGCGCGCAGCCGCGCGGCGTCATCGCCCTTGCCTTGCACCTTGTAGCCGCCCAGCGTGTTGACCGATTGCGGTGTCAGCCCGATATGCGCCATCACCGGGATGCCGCGCGCCACCAAGAAGGCGATGGTTTCGGCCATATGCACCCCGCCTTCCAGCTTCACCGCGCTGGCGCCGGTTTCGGCCATGATCCGTGCAGCATTGCGAAACGCTTGCGCGGGGCTTTCTTCGTAGCTGCCAAAGGGCATGTCGATCACCACAAGCGCACGATCCGAGCCGCGCATCACCGCTTGTCCATGCAAGATCATCATCTCCATGGTCACGCCCAAGGTCGAGGGCAGGCCATGCAGCACCATGCCCAGCGAATCGCCAACCAAAATCACATCGCAATCGGCATCGGCAAGTTTTGCCACCGGGGTCGTATAGGCGGTCAACACCACCACCGGGCTTTGCCCTTTGAGGGCACGAATATCGGTGGGCATCAGCCGTTTCTGGCTTGCGGTTGCGCTCATGAAAGCCTCCCTTTCCTTGCGCGCAGGCATAGCCCCTCTGCCCAGCTTTTGCAAAGTGGAACGCTGCGGCGCAGAAAGGCGGGGTGGGGAAAGCCCCAGCCCCGCCCGCGATTTATGTCTTGTCAGGCGTGGATCAGTTCGCCCCGCGCGCCTCGGCCGAGGCTACGGCGGCGGCATGCTGTTCCGCTTCCAGCACCTCGGGGTCGGGGGTCTGACCGGCTTCCCAAGCGGCTTGATCGGCCTCAATCAATTCCACTTCGGCTTCGGGAACGACATAACCCGTGTGCAACTGGTGCATTGGGCCTTCCAGCTCTAGGCTTTCGGCGCGGGTGCGGACCTTGACCTTGGTGCCCAGTGTCGTTTCGTCGAACATGTCGATGATGTCTTGGTTGAAGAGCCGGATACAGCCCGCCGAGGTGGCCTTGCCAATCGACGACGGGTCCATCGTGCCGTGAATGCGGTAATAGGTGTCGCGTCCGTTGCGATAGAGATACAGCGCCCGTGCCCCCAGCGGGTTATCAAGCCCGCCGGGCAGGCCATCGGCCAAGGGACCGTAAAGCGCGGGGTCAGAGCGGACCATATTCGCGGTCGGCTGCCAATAGGGGTATTCCTCTTTGCGCCCGACCACGGCATTGCCCGAAAAGCCGCGCCCAGCCTTGCCGACAGCAATGCCAAAGCGCATCGCACGGCCTTCTTCGACAACGTGATAGAGCACCCGCGCATAGGGGTCGATCACGATCGTATCCTTGCCCTCTGGGCCTTGGTATTCCACCCAGCGGCGGCGGTTGCGATCCGTCAGGTAAGAGGGGTTGACCGCCGGTACCACCCGCTCGCCATCTGGGCGGGCCTGATATTCGCGCGGCACCGCCGAAGAGGAAGAACGCCCTGCGGGGGTCAGCGGATCGGCGGCACAACCGGCCAGCAAGGCAGCAGCAATAAGGCCCGCTAGGGGCAAGTGGAAATGGCATTTAAGAAGGGACACTGGGCAGCACCTGTCGAAAGAAACGCCCCCCACGGCGGATGGGGCCGAAGCGCCTAGGACGCCTTGACACGCGGGGGAGGTCAAGCCCTGCGCGCGCAGAAACGTGAAAAACACCCGAAAAACCGGCATTTGCCTTCCCGGCAGGCTGCCAAGCTTGGCAGCTGCCGGGGGGGTGTCAGTGCTAACCCACCAGGTTGAAGCCGGGGCCATAGGGATATTGGGTGATATTTTCGGCCCCCTCTGTGCCGATCACCAAAATATCGTGCTCGCGGTAGCCGCCCGCGCCTGCCATGCCCGCGGGCAGGGTCAGCATCGGCTCCATCGAGATCACCATGCCGGGTTCCAAAACAGTGTCGATATCTTCGCGCAGTTCCAGCCCCGCTTCGCGGCCATAGTAATGGCTCAGCACGCCGAAAGAATGGCCATAGCCGAAGGTGCGATATTGCAGCAGGTCGCGTTCGGCAAAGAAGGCGTTGATCTTTTGCGTGATCTCATCGCACCGCGCGCCGGGGGTCAGAAGGCTCATGCCATATTCATGCGCGGCGACATTGGCCTCCCAAATCTTGCGGCTCGCGTCATCGACCTCGCCCAGGAACATCGTGCGTTCGAGTGCGGTGTAATAGCCCGAAATCATCGGAAAGCAGTTGAGGCTTAAAATATCGCCGCGCTTGAGCTTGCGCCCGGTCACCGGGTTGTGCGCGCCATCGGTGTTCAGCCCCGACTGGAACCACACCCAGGTGTCGCGGTATTCGGCATCGGGGAAGCGCTTGGCGATTTCCGCCTCCATCGCATCGCGGCCCGCCATTGCCACGTCAATCTCGCGCAGGCCTTCCTTGATTGCATCATGGATCGCATAGCCGCCCACATCGGCCGCCGCGGCGCCCTGTTTGATCAGATCAATCTCGGCTTCGGATTTCACCATCCTTTGCGCCATCGTGGCGGGGGCGACATCGAGCCCGCGCTTGGGCTTCAGGAAATGGCTGAACTTGTCGGCATTGACCATCGTCAGATGATCGGCCTCGCAGCCCACCGCCTTGCCGGTGCCGATGATATGGGCAACCGCACGCCAGAAATTGTCGCGCGCCCAATCGGTATAGGTCAAAGCCTCGCCATGGCAGCGCCGCCACGGCTGGCCCGCATCGATCCCTGCCGAGATCACGACCGAGCGGTCTTTGGTGACCACCAGCCCATAGGGCCGCCCAAAGCTGCAATAGAGAAAGCCCGAGTAGTAAGCGATATTGTGCATCGAGGTCAGCAGAACCGCATCAAGGCTATGCAGCTCCATCACATCGCGCAGGCCCGCAAGCCGGGTCTCATATTCCTCGGCACTAAAGGGCAGGGGGGCTTTGAGGCCGTTTTCGCAGGTGTAGAATTCGGGTCTTTGCATCTTGTGTCCTTTGGTCCGCTGGGGACCGTGAAAGATCCCGGCGTTCAGGACGGTTGTGGCCCAGCCACAAGCATCGGGCAAGTCTGCCCTGTGGCGACGCCATCGCCACGGCTCATCCCCAGAATGGCAAAGGGGCGCGGGGCTTGCAAGCGCCCCACGCCCCTTGGTTTCGCTTTCGCCTGCGCTTAGCCTGCGGCGAGGCGTTTTTCGTTGGCGGCCTTGAACGCCTCATCCGAGGGCGCAATGAAGGTGTAGAACATCGGCACCACGAACAGCGTGAACATGGTTCCGATGATCAGGCCCGAGAACATCACCATCCCCATAGCTTCGCGCGCGGCCGCGCCCGCGCCTTGCGCCAGCACCAAAGGCACCACGGCCAAAGCCATCGCGGCGGTGGTCATCAGGATTGGGCGCAGCCGGGTCTTGGCGGCGGCGACAATCGCCTCGCGCCGGGTTAGCCCCTTTTGCTCGCGTTGCTGATTGGCGAATTCCACCATCAAGATGCCATGCTTCGTGATCAGCCCGATCAGCGTGATCAGCCCGACTTGGCTGTAGATGTTGAGCGTGCCAAGCCCAAGGTTCAGCGGCAAGATCGCCCCAAAGATCGTTAGCGGCACCGCCATCAAGATGATGAACGGGTCGCGGAAGCTTTCGAACTGCGCGGCCAGCACCAAATAGATCACCAAAACCGCCGCGCCAAAGGCCAAGAGCAGCGTGTTGCCCTGTGTCTGTTCCAGACGCGATTGCCCCGCGTAATCCAAGAAGAAGCCTTCGGGCATCACCTCTTGGGCAATCTCGACAATTGCCGCCAACCCATCTCCCGAGGACTGGCCCGGGATCGGCAGCGCCGAGATTGTGGCCGAATTGAGCTGGTTGAACTGTTCCACGGTCGAGGCCATCGAGCTGGAACTGGTCGAGATCACCGCCGACAGCGGCACCATTTCCCCGGTGACAGAGCGCACGAAATAGCGGCCAAGATCTTCGGGGTTGGCGCGGTAATCCTGCGGCACCTGCAAGATGATGTCATAGCTGTTGGAATCGCGGTCGAACTGCGCGACCGAGGCGCCGCCCACCATCAGCCCCAGCGTCGTGGCAATATCCGAGACCGAGACATTCAGCGCCGCCGCCCGGTCGCGGTCGATGGTCACGACCACCTCGGGCGCATCCACCGACAAAGAGTTCTGCACGAAGATGAACTTGTGCGTGCCCATCGCGCGCTGGCGGATTTCTTCGGAAATTTCCGCCACGCGGTCGATGCCGTGGATCGATTGCACCACGACCGAAATCGGCAGGCTGCCGCCCGCGCCGGGCAGGGTGGGCGGCAGCCTGCCGATTTCGGTCGTGGTGCAATCG
>NZ_NRRD01000002.1 GCF_020023995.1 Rhodobacter sp. TJ_12
GGGCAGGGGGCCGGGGGGCACGGGATCGGGGCGCATGGCGCGAAGCTACAGGCTCGCGCCGCAAAGGAAAGGGCTATTGCGCCGCGTCGGCTGCAAGGCGGCCATGCGCCCAGCGCGCGGCCTCGGCCACTGTCGGGTCCGGATCGTCAAAAAGCGCGCGCACCGGGGGGATCAGAGCGGGCAGGCCGGAATTGCCCGCCGCATAAAGCGCATTGCGCACCATCCGATCGCGCCCGATGCGCTTGATCGGGCTGCCCGCGAACTGCGCGCGAAACGCGGCATCATCGAGCGCCAGCAAATCGGCCAGGGGCGGCGTGCCTTGGCGGTTGGCATAGCCGATTTCGCGCGCCTCTTGGGCGAATTTGTTCCAAGGGCAGGCGGCCAAGCATTCATCGCAGCCATAGATGCGATTGCCCAGCAACGGGCGTAAATCTTGATCGACCGGCCCGCGATGTTCGATCGTCAGATAGGAAATGCAGCGCCGCGCATCCATTTTGTAAGGTTCCGGAAATGCCCCTGTGGGGCAAGCCTCCAGACAGGCCCGGCAAGAGCCGCAATGGCTGATTTCGGCCGTATCGGGGGGCAAGTCGGCGGTGGTGAAGATCACCCCCAAAAACAGCCAATTGCCCAAATCGCGCGCCAAAAGATTGGTGTGCTTGCCCTGCCAGCCCAAGCCTGCCGCTTGCGCGAGCGGCTTTTCCATCACCGGGGCGGTGTCGACGAAAACCTTGATCTCGCAGGGCTCTTGTTCAATCAGCCAGCGACCCAGCCGTTTGAGCCGGCGTTTGACAAGGTCGTGGTAATCCTTGCCCTGCGCATAGACAGAGATCACGCCCCCCTCTTTCACCTGCGTTGCAGCGCGGGGATCTGTTTTCGGGGTGTAATTCTCGGCCAGCAGGATGATCGAGCGCGCCTCGGGCCACAGCGCGGCCGGATTGGCGCGCCAATGCATCCGCTCGGCCATCCATTGCATCTGGCCATGATAGCCCGCCCCCACAAAGGCCGAAAGCGCCTCTGGCAGATGCGGCACCGCATCGGGGCGGGTGATGCGCATCTTCGCAAACCCTTCAAAAAGGGCGCGCTTTTCCAGCCGTGTTTTCAGATCCGTCAGTTGTGCCTCCATCGGGCGGGGCAGGGGGCGCTGCCCCCTCGGGCCTGCGGCCCTTCACCCCGGGGATATTTCGACAAAGTCGAAGGGCTGAGGGCTAGGATGGGCCCGGCTGGTATCAGAAATCAAGCTCGGCATATTGCGGCGAGGGGGGCATGCCCGGCAATTGATCGGCCAAAAGCGAGCGGAAGGCCGGGCGCGACTTGATTTTCGCATACCATTGCTTCACGACATCCGAGCGGTGCCAATCCACATCGGAAATGTAGTCAAGGCAGCTCAGATGCGCGGCGGCCGCGAAATCGGCCAAGGTCATCACATCGCCCGCCAGCCACCGCCGCTGATCAAGCAGCCAAGCCATATAATCGATGTGATATTTGGTGGCGGCGAGCCCCTCTTTGACGGTCTTGCTGTCGGGATAGCCCTTCTTTTGGACTTTCTTCCAGACCCGCTCTCCCATCACTTTGGTGGTGACTTCCGCGTTGAACTTGTCATCGAACCACGCGCACAGGCGGCGCACCTCATAGCGCGCCTCGGGCTCGCGCGGCATCAAGGCCGGTTCGGGGATCATTTCATCCAGATATTCGCAAATCGCCTGACTTTCGGCAAACAGCCGGTTTTCGTAGCGCAGCACCGGCACCTTGCCCGCCGGGTTGCGGCGCAAGAAGTCGCTGTTTTGTTCCCAGTAGCGCTCTTCGACCAGCTCCACTTCGATCTTCTTTTCGGCAAGCGTCAGGCGGACCTTGCGACAAAAGGGCGAAAGGGCAACGTGATAAAGGCGGTTCATCGGCAACATCCAAACAGGTGTTTTGCACCTGATACCGGCGGGGGCGGGGCGGATCAATGCTTCTTGGGGCGGGGTTAACCTTATCCCTTTCGTTTGCGCGCTTTCGGCTTGGGCAGGTGAAGGTGTGTTTCCATCAAGGAAATCAAGCCCCAAAGCCAATCCGCGTCTTCCCATTGATCAGCGGAAATTGCGTAGTGCGGCTTTGCGCCCTTGTAGGGCGGGGCCTCATCGGGCGTGCCCAGATAGCTGCGCGCCTCGGGCAATTGTTTGACGAAAAGCGTGTCATCGCAAATGAGCGCGACGATTTTGCCGCCCGCATAGATGCCATATTCGCCAAACATCTTGCGCGCGGTGACGCCGCGCCCTTCAAGCTGTTCCAAAAAGAAGGCGATCGTGTCCGGGCTTGTCGCCATCACACCGCCCGCCGTGCGCGCAAGGCCGCCGAGATGGTGCCATCGTCAAGGTAATCCAACTCCCCGCCGATCGGCACGCCTTGGGCAAGCGAGGTGACGCGGGCCTGTGTCGGTTCCAGCGCTTCGGCGATATAATGTGCGGTGGTTTGCCCCTCGACCGTGGCATTCAGCGCCAAGATCACTTCGGCCACACCTTCCTCGGCGACGCGGGCAACCAGCCGGGGAATGCCCAATTCCTCGGGCCCGATCGCATCAAGGGCCGAGAGCGTGCCGCCCAAAACGTGATAGCGCCCCTTGAAGGCGCCGCCGCGTTCCATCGCCCAAAGATCGGCCACATCTTCGACCACGCAAATCTCGCCGATGGCGCGGGCGGGGTTTTCGCAGATCTCGCAGGCCCCGCCCACGGCGATATTGCCGCAAACGGGGCAATCGCGCGCGGTTTCCGCCACGCGCGCCAGCGCCGCCGCCAAAGGGGCCATCTGCCCTTCACGGCGGCGCAGCAAATGCAACACGGCACGTCGCGCCGAGCGAGGGCCAAGCCCCGGCAACCGCGCCATCAGCGCGATCAACGCCTCGATCTCGTCGCGGCTGCCGGTCATCTTAGCCGGGGAAATTCATGTCGGCGGGCAGACCCAGATCGCCCATCAGCTTGCGCTGTTCTTCGCCCGCCTTGTCTTGCGCGCGCGCTTGCGCGTCTTTCACGGCGGCGATGATCAGATCTTCGACCACTTCCTTTTCCGAGGGCACGAAGATCGACGGGTCGATATCCAGACCGGTCAATTCGCCTTTGGCGGTGACACGCGCCTTGACCAAGCCGCCGCCAGCCTCGCCCTCGACGATCATCCGGCCAAGCTCTTCTTGCAGTTCAAGCATCCGCTCCTGCATTTCCTTGGCGGCCTTCATCATCTTGGCCATGTCACCCAACTGGCCCAAACCTTTCAGCATTCTGTCTCTCCTCGATTGTCAGTTGTCCTCGAAAGGATCCCATTCGTCTTCCACCTCGGGCAGGGCTTCGGCGGCCTGTTCGGCCTCCAACTCTGCGGCAAGGGTGATCTGTTCGAAGCTGGCCTGCGGAAAGGCGGCAAAGATTGCCTGCACCACCGCATTTTCGGCCCGCGCCTCGGCTTCGGCGGCCAGTTTCGCGGCGTTTTCCCGCTCAAATATCGTGGGCTGCCCCCCCTCGGCCACGACCGAAACGCCCCAGCGCGCCCCGGTCCAGCCTTGCAGACGTTGCGCCAAGGTCTGCGCCAGATCGCGCGGGGCATCGGGGGCGGGTTCAAATTCGATCCGGCCCGGGGTGTAACTGACCAGCCGCACGCCGCGTTCGACTTGGTGTTTCAAAAGGCCATCGCGCATACGCCCGATCAATTCGACCACATCTTCAAAGGTCGCGTAACGCGCCAGCGCCGAGGTGGCGGGCTGCGCGGCCAAAGCCGTGGCGCCGGACAGATGCAAGGGCCGCCCGCCCAGCATGTGCCGGGTCGTGGCTTCGGCGCGGGGTCCGCCGCCGCCATTGCTGCCGCCCTGTGCGGGGCCTGCACCGCCCGCACCGCCAGCCCCCCCCATCACCTTGCGCATCAGCGTTTCGGGGTCGGGCAGATCGGCCACATGGGTCAGCCGAATAAGCGCCATTTCCGCGGCCATCATCGTATGGGGCGCGCCGGCCACCTCTTCAATCGCCTTGAGCAGCAATTGCCATAACCGCGACAGCACCCGCATTGGGATCGCTTCGGCAATCGCTTGTCCGCGCGTGCGTTCTTCGGGCGGCACGGTCGGATCATCGGCCGCTTCGGGGGTGATTTTGATCACCGAAACCCAATGCGTGATTTCCGCGAGATCGCGCAGCACCGCCATCGGGTCCGCGCCATCGCTATATTGCGCGCCCAGTTCCGTTAGCGCGGCGGCGGCATCGCCTTTCAGGATATAGTCGAACAGGTCAAGCACACGGGCCCGATCCGCCAGCCCCAGCATCGCGCGCACCTGTTCGGCGGTGGTTTCGCCCGCACCATGGGAAATGGCCTGATCGAGCAAAGACATCGCGTCGCGAACCGAGCCTTCGGCCGCGCGGGTGATCAGCGCCAGCGCGTCTTCGGCAATCGCGGCATTTTCCAGCCCCGCGATCTTTTGCAGATGGGCGATCATCACCTCTGGCTCGATCCGGCGTAAATCAAACCGCTGGCAGCGGCTCAGCACCGTTACCGGCACTTTACGAATCTCGGTCGTGGCGAAGATGAATTTCACATGCGCTGGCGGCTCTTCGAGCGTTTTCAACAAGGCGTTGAAGGCCGAGGTCGACAGCATATGCACTTCGTCGATGATATAGACCTTGTAGCGTGCGGACGCTGCCCGGTAGTTCACGCTTTCAATGATTTCGCGAATGTCGCCCACCCCGGTGCGCGAGGCGGCGTCCATTTCCAGCACATCCACATGCCGACCTTCGGCAATCGCACGGCAATGTTCGCATTCAAGGCAGGGCTCGGTTGTTGGCCCGCCGGTCCCATCGGGGCCGATACAATTGAGCCCCTTGGCAATGATCCGCGCGGTGGTGGTTTTGCCGGTGCCGCGAATCCCCGTCATGATGAAGGCTTGGGCGATCCGGCTGGCCGCAAAGGCGTTTTTCAGCGTGCGCACCATCGCCTCTTGCCCGATCAGATCGGCAAAAGTGGCGGGGCGGTACTTGCGGGCAAGAACCTGATAGCCCGAGGTGTTTTCTGCGGGGCTTTCGGCGTCGGACATGGGCGCTCCTGAATTGCCCGCGCAGTCTAGCGAGGCCGTTGGCCAAGTCAAACCGATGCCGGCGCCGGTTCTACAGGAAAGGGAAAGGGTGAGAGGTTGGACAGCGACCCAAGCGGGGCTCGTTGCGGCTGCTTCCTTCCGGACCTGACCGGGTTGGCGAGGCGCTCGCCCGCGCCAACCTCTCACGGCGTCATATAGTGCCCGCCGCTTTCCCTTGCAACCCTTCGATCACAGCGTGATCGGCGCCATCACTTCGGGTTCGATCACCTGCACATTGGGCAGCGCTTCGACAAGCGCCGCGGCCGATTGTTCCAGCAGCGGGAAGGTGCGGTAATGGCACGGGATCACGGTTTTGAAATCAAAGTATTTCTGCGCGGCCCAAGCGGCGGCGCGCATATCCATGGTGAAATGCCCCCCCGCCGACAAGATGCCGATATCGGGTTTGAAATATTCGCCCATCCACTGCATTTCCGCGCTGATGCAAGTGTCGCCCGACAGATAAATCGTATGACCTTCGCCTGCGATCATATAGCCCGACTCGGCCCCGGCATAAATCGGCCCGGTCGGCCCGCTGATCGACGAGGAATGCACCGCCGGCACCATCGTCACCTTGGCGCCGCCCAGATCGACCGTGCCGCCCTTGTTGAAGCCGACGCCGTCAATGCCGTCATGCGCTTCCCAGTGGCTAACGATGTCATAGATGCCGACGACGGGCACCTGAAGCTCTTTTGCCAAGGCCAGCGTGTCGGCGGAATGGTCGCCATGGCCATGGGTCAGCAGGATATGCGTCGCCCCGGCCAAAGCCTCGGCGCGTTTGTCCTCGGGAAAGACCGGGTTCCCGGTCAGCCACGGGTCGATCAAAATAACAGCCTGCTCGATTTCGAGCCGAAAGCCGGAATGGCCAAGCCAGGTCAGTTTCATGTCATCCTCTTTCTGTCACTTCAACGAATCTACGGCAGGCAAGCTAGCGCGCTTATGTGACAAGGGAAGGGGCGCAGGCGTCACAGGGGCTGGTGGGAAGCCGCGCTTGAAAGCGCCCGCCCCGGACGCTAAACCCGCATCAAGACAAGCGGAGACACCCACCCATGTCCATCGACATTGATACCGCCCGCAAGGTGGCGCATCTGGCGCGCATCCGCGTGGCCGAAGACGACCTGCCGAAACTGGCCGAGCAACTCTCGGGCATCTTGACCTTCATGGAACAGCTCAACGAAGTCGACGTGGAGGGCATCGAGCCGATGACCTCTGTCACGCCGATGCGGCTTAAACGCCGTGTTGATGAGGTGACCGACGGTGATTACCCCGAGAAAATTCTCGCCAATGCCCCCGATGCCCGCGAGGGCTTCTTTGCCGTGCCGAAGGTGGTGGAATGAGCCTGAACAAACTGACCATTGCCGCCGCCCGTGATGGGTTGAAGGCGGGCGAGTTTACTTCGGTCGAACTGACCGAAAGCTGTCTGTCGGCGATTGAGGGCGCGGATGCGCTAAACGCCTATTGCGCCAAAACGCCCGAGATTGCGCTGGAGCAGGCCAAAGCCGCCGATGCACGGCTCAAGGCGGGCGATGCGCCTGCGCTGTGCGGCATTCCGCTGGGCATCAAGGACCTGTTCTGCACCAAAGGTGTGGCCTCTCAGGCCGCGTCGCGTATTCTTGAAGGCTTCAAGCCGGAATACGAATCCACCGTGACGCAAAACCTGTGGGATTCGGGCGCGGTGATGCTGGGCAAGCTTTCCATGGACGAATTCGCCATGGGGTCCAGCAACGAAACCGCCTGCTATGGCCCGGTTGTGAACCCGTGGAAGGTTGATGACCGCAAGCTGACGCCCGGCGGCTCGTCGGGCGGGTCGGCGGCGGCTGTTGCGGCGGACCTGTGCCTTGGCGCGACCGGCACCGATACCGGCGGTTCGATCCGCCAACCGGCGGCCTTCACCGGCATTGTGGGCATCAAGCCGACCTATGGCCGGGTGTCGCGCTGGGGCGTGGTGGCCTTTGCCTCTTCGCTTGATCAAGCCGGGCCGATGACCAAATCGGTGCGCGATGCGGCGATCATGCTGGGCACGATGGCCTCGAACGACGTGAAAGATTCGACCTGTGTCGATTTCCCGGTGCCCGATTTCGAAGCGGCGCTGACCGGCGATATTCGCGGCAAAAAAATCGGTATTCCGAAAGAATACCGCATGGACGGCATGCCCGCCGAGATCGAAAAGCTTTGGAACGATGGCGCGGCAATGCTGCGCGACGCGGGCGCCGAGATCGTCGATATTTCGCTGCCGCACACCAAATACGCGCTGCCCGCTTATTATGTGATTGCGCCGGCAGAGGCCTCGTCCAACCTCGCGCGCTATGACGGGGTGCGCTATGGCCACCGCGCGACTCTGTCGGCGGGCGAGGGCATCGTCGATATGTATGAAAAGACCCGCGCCGAGGGCTTTGGCCCCGAGGTGCAGCGCCGGGTGATGATCGGCACCTATGTGCTCAGCGCCGGGTTCTACGATGCTTACTACAACCGTGCGCGCCGCGTGCGCGCGCTGATCAAGCGCGACTTCGATCTGGCCTTCGAGGCCGGGATCGACGCGATCTTGACGCCCGCCACGCCCTCGTCGGCCTTTGGGCTGGGCGAGATGAAAGACGCCGATCCGGTGGAAATGTATCTCAACGACGTGTTCACCGTGACGGTGAACTTGGCCGGTCTGCCGGGCATTTCTGTGCCGGTGCGCCTGGATGCCAAGGGCCTGCCGATGGGGCTGCAACTCATCGGGCGCCCGTGGGGCGAGGGCGATCTGCTCAATCAGGCGATGGTGCTTGAACAAGCGGCGGGCTTCACGGCGAAGCCCGAAAAGTGGTGGTAAGGAGTGTGCCGATGCGCAAATCGGTGGTGTTTGGTCTGTCTGCGCTGGCGTTGATCGCCTGCGATCCGGTGGTGCCCAATTCCGGCGCGGGTGTCGGCTTTGGCGATTACCAGACCTACTTGCGCATGCGCGAGGCGGAATTACGCGGCGAACCGGCCCCCGCTGCCGCACCGGCTCCCACCACCTCGGCCCCTGCGGCCCCGGGCGGGGCCTATGGCCGCACAGGCTATGGCGCGACGCCGGTGACCTCTGCCGCTGGTCAGGCGCAGGCGGCCGCGGCGCCAGACGCTTCGGACGGCTCGATCGGGGCGCAGACGCTGGCCACCTTGCGCGCCACATCGCCCGCGGGCGAAACCGCTTCGGCCGCCCCGGCTTCCACCGATCCGGGCGCGCCGCTTGATGCAATGGCCCCGGGGGGGGCTGCGGTGACCCAAGGCGCGGCGGGACCGAATTTGGCGGCCTATGCGCTTTCGGTGCGCAATGCCTCGGGTCAGCCGGTCTACAAGCGTAGTCGCTTGAAGTTGACCAAGACCGAGCGTGCCTGCGCGAAATACTTCTCGCCCGATCTGGCGCAGATGGCGTTCTTGGAACGTGGCGGGCCGCAGCGCGATCCGGGCAATCTGGACCCTGATGGCGATGGGTTCGCCTGTGGCTGGGATCCGCGCCCGTTTCAGGCGGCGCGACAGTGACAGACGCCCCCGCCTCGCCCAATTTCACCGCGCGGCGCGGGGGCGCGCAGCCCGAACTGATCGTTTTGCATTATACTGGCATGGAAAGTGCCGCGGCTGCGCGCGCGCGGCTATGTGATCCGGCCGCCGAAGTGTCTGCCCATTGGCTGATTGCCGAGGATGGCACGATCGAGGCTTTGGTGCCCGAAGAGATGCGTGCATGGCATGCGGGCGCAGGCGCTTGGGCAGGGCGCGAGGATGTGAATTCCCGCTCCATCGGCATCGAACTGGCCAATACGGGCGATGCCCCCTTTCCCGAGCCGCAAATGGCGGCTTTGGAACGCTTGCTCGCAGAAATCATGGCGCGCTGGGCGATTGTGCCCGAGGCGGTGATTGCCCATTCGGATATGGCGCCGGGACGCAAATGCGACCCCGGCCCGCGTTTCGATTGGGCGCGGCTTGCCCGCCAAGGGCTGGCGGTGATGCCCGAGGCCGGCGGGATGGCCCCGCCGGTGGCCGAGGCGGGCTTTCTGGCGATGGCCGAAACATTCGGCTACCCTGAAGCCCCCTTTGAGGTGTTGCTCGACGCGTTTCGGCTGCGGTTTCGGCCACGGCATGTGGGCCCGCTTGATGCCACGGATATGGCACTGATCACCGATCTGGGCCTGCGCTTTGGGGCTGATGGGGGGGCGTGGCGGTCAAGCTAGGCGGGGCACTGCCCAGTCCTGCTGACGCCCCCGGGATAGTTTCGCAAAGTCGACGGTAAAAACGCCTGCCCTCGACTTTGTCCAAATATCCCGGGGGTGAATTTGGCGAAGCCAAAGAGGAGGCAGCGCCCCATTGACCTGCGCCCCCCGCGCAGCGTAAGGCAGGCACGCGCGGAGGACCGGATGACCGCGGCGGCCCATAGCTCCGTTTTGCGGATAGCTGGGCGGTCGAGGAAAGTCCGGACTCCATGAAGCAACGGTGCCGGGTAACGCCCGGCGGGGGCAACCCTAGGGAAAGCGCCACAGAGAACAGACCGCCTTCGCTTGCGGGGGTAAGGGTGAAACGGTGGGGTAAGAGCCCACCGCGGGACTGGCAACAGGACCGGCACGGCAAGCCCCACCGGGAGCAACGCCGAATAGGGACCGCGCGCCAGCGCAAGCTTGGTAGGGGAGCTTCGCCCCGAGCGGTCCGGGTTGGCGGCTTGAGGCTGCGGGTGACCGCAGGCCCAGAGGAATGGTCATCCACGGGGGCAACCCCGGGACAGAATCCGGCTTACAGGTCCTCCGCGCATATTCGCTTCGTGATCGAAGGTGGTTCCGCCACGCCCTTGAAGCCTTGCTGTTTCGGGCCACCTGAGGGGCAGCAAAAACGGAGGCTGCGATGCGCTACACACTCAACCGTATTTTGGAAAACACCGCTTTTGAAGAGGCCGAGGCCCGCACCCGCGCCGCGCTAACTGCGCGCGGCTTTGGGGTAATCACCGAAATCGATGTTGCCGCGACGATGAAGGCAAAGCTGGATCGCGAAATGACGCCTTATAAAATTCTGGGCGCTTGCAATCCGCCGCGCGCCTTCGAAGCGCTTCAGGCCGATCCGCGTATCGGGGCGATGCTGCCGTGCAATGTGATCGTGCGCGCGGTTGAAAGGGGCGTCGAGGTCTCTGCCGTTGATCCGGTTGCCTCTTTCGCGCAGGTCGAGGCCGAAGGCGCGCGGGCCGTCGCCGCTGAGGTGCGCGAGATTTATGTGGACCTGATCGCCAACCTGTAACGCGCACGGAAACCATTGGCCTTTGGCCAGAATGCGCGCAGTATTCGCCTGCGTTTCAGTTCATATTGGGGGGAGAGATGAGCTTTGTAAAAACACTCGCCACGCTCGCGGTGGGCTTTGCCGCCGCCAAGGGCGTGCAGAAGTTTCAGCAAATGGGCGGCATGGACGGGATGAAAGAGGCTCTGCGTCAAGCCGATCAGCCCGGCGGCATGGCCGAGCAGATGGGCGCTTTTGCGCAGCGCATGGGCGTGCCGGGCGGGCAGGAAACCGTGCGCGATATGTTTGCCAAATGGGCGCCCCAAGCCGCCGCGATGACCGAGGCGGCCGAGGCGAATTTTGGCAAGATGATGGGCACGATGACCGGCGCCGCGACCACCGGGGCCAAGAGTGTCTCGGACATGCTGGGCGCAGCGATGACGGACCCGATGGTGGAGGCTTCGGCCGAATCGCAAGCCAAGTTGATGATCCGGGCGATGATTCAGGCCGCCAAAGCCGATGGCGTGATTGACGATGCCGAAAAGGCCGCGATTTTGGCGCAACTTGGTGAGGCCACCGAAGAAGAGATCGCCTTCGTGCAAGCGGAGCTGGATGCGCCCATCGACGTTGACGGTCTGGTGGCCGATGTGGGCGACGCGGCCAAGGTGCAGGTCTATACGGCGGCGGTGATGGCCATTTCGGTCGATACAGAGGCCGAAAAGCGCTATCTGGCCAATTTGGCGGCGGCGCTTGGCGTGGATGCCGAAACCGTCTTGCAGGTGCATCGCGCCATGGGCAAACCGCTGGTCTGAGCCAAACCGTGCATGCAGGGCAAAAGCTTTGCGAAAAAACACCACGCGCCACGCCTTTGCGGTTGACTCCGGGGCGTGTCTGGCTAAAAGGCGGGCTTCAAGGATTTGCGGGTGCATGGGTGCCCGACGCTGGGAGACTGAAAATGGCGAAGCCGACGACGATCAAGATCCGTCTGAACTCGACGGCGGGCACCGGGCACTTCTATGTGACCAAGAAGAATGCCCGCACCATGACCGAAAAGATGACCGTGAACAAATACGATCCGGTCGTGCGTAAGCATGTCGAATACAAGGAAGGCAAGATCAAGTAAGATCTGCCGCATTCCTGATGCAAGGGCCGTCCTTAGGGGCGGCTTTTTGCCGTTTTGTCCCCGGTATTTTGGCTCAGGCCAAAAGCAAGACGGTCAGCGAAAAAGTGCCCACGAAAACCGCACCGGCCAGCACCCAAGGCGTGGGGGGCGGCGGCGGCGGATCATGTGGCGGCGGATGCAGCGCCATATCGCGGCGGGTGTCGGGCTTGCGCTTGGCCTCGGCGTCGCCGCTTGGGCTATCGTCATCTGCGGCGGGATCGTCGCCGTCTTGCGCGGTGCCCTTGTGGCCGTGGTGCCCGCCCAGCGTTTGCGGCAGATGCGGGCTATGCGGATCAAAGCTGTCGTCGGGGGTATGATCGATCGCGGCGGCGGGCGCATCGGGGCGCGGCTCGCGCCCGCGTGTCGGATGGGGCAGGGCGCGGGTGGCGGCCTGTTGCGCCAAAAGCGCCTGAAGTGGCGCGGTTTCCACCCCGAGCATCTGCGCCGCGATCAGCGAGCCGGGGGCAGCGGAACCTGCGCCGGGTTGGGCGGCGGTGGTGGCGCTGGCCAGCGTGGTTTCAGGCAGCGGCAAGGTCGCGGTGCCCGCGCGGGTTTGGGCCTGTGATGGGGGGCTTGCCCCCGTGGCACTGCTGGCGGGTGTGGTCGGCGGCGGCGCGCCCGAACTGGCGCGGGGGGCGCTCTGCGCCGTGGGCAGCGTTGTGCCGGTGGGCTGCGTCGCGCGCGCGCCCTGCTGCGCTTCCGCCCCATGCGGCAGGGGCAGGGTGGTGGCCGGGGCAGTCGTCGTTGGCACAGGCTTTAGCATAACACACGCACTCAGACAGTGAATGTCTTAGGCTTGCAGAAAAGGGTGAACGAGAGGTTAAATCGGCTCTGACGGGGCGGGCCTGGCCGTTTTCTCGGGCGGTTTTACCCCGAAAATCACGCAATAAAGCGCAGGCGCAAAGACCAGCGTCACCAGCGTGCCCGCGATGATGCCCCCCATCATCGCAAAGGCCATCGGCGCCCAGAAGACCTCGCGTGAGATCGGGATAAGCGCGAGCGAGGCCGCCGCCGCCGTCAGCAAAATGGGCCGGGCGCGGCTGTCAGAGGCCTCGAACACCGCCTGCCAATGGCTATGCCCGGCGGCCAGAAGGTCTTGCACCTCGGCCATCAAGATCAACGAATTGCGGATCAAGATGCCCGCCAACGCCAGCACCCCCAAAATGGCGACAAAGCCCAAAGGCTGACCCGAGGGCAGCATCGCCGCCACCACGCCGATCAGCCCCAAGGGCGCGACGGCCAGCACGATGAACATCAGCCGGAAGCTTTGCATCTGCACCATGACCAAGGTCAGGATGACCAAGACCATCAGGGGCACCACGGCCACGATGGGGGCTTGGCTTTCGCTGCTGCTTTCTGCCACGCCGCCCGCCTCGATGCGATAGGCGGCGGGCAGGGTTGCGACTTGGGCGGCTATTTTCGGGGCCAGTTCGGCGGTGATCGTGGCCGGTTGCGCCTGCGCGGTGACCGAGGCTTTCACGGTGATCGTCGGCACCCGGTTGCGCGCATGCAGCACTGGCGCCTCCATCTGCCAGTCAAGATGCGCAAAACTCAGGAGTGGCACCGGCACCCCGGCCGGTGAGGGCAATTGCAAAGACGACAGCGATGCGAGCGAGGACCGATCCGCCGCCGTGCCCCGCGCCACCACATCCACCAGGGTCTGGCCTTCGCGCAATTCGGTCACGGTTACGCCTTCAAACAGCGTTTGCAGCGCTTGGGCGACATCCTTTTGCGTCAGCCCCAATTGGCGCAGGCGTTCTTGATCCAGCACGACGCGGGCGACGCGCACCGGCTCGCCTTCATCGATGGTGATATTGCCCAGCCGCCCGTCCTGCGCGAGCAGCCGCGCAAGGCTTCGTGCCTCTGCCAAAAGGCGGGCGCGATCGGGCCCCATGATCCGGTATTGTACCGGCTTGCCCACCGGCGGGCCCAGCTCGATCAGCTTGGTGAACACATCGACGCCCGGCATCTGTTGGCCTTTGGCGATCAAGGCTGCGCGTAAGGCGTTGCGATCCTCTAGCCCCTCGGTCATCACCACGATCTGCCCCATGAAGGGCGCGGGCGTCGGCGTGTCGAGTGACAATAGGAACCGCGGCGCAGACCGGCCGACATAGGTGGTCCAATATTGCGCTTCGGGCCGGGTGGCGAGCCAATCATCCAGTTCGGCCATTGCGGCATCGGTGGCGGCAATGGCCGAGTTTTGGCGCAAGGTGACATCGACCAGCAACTCGGGCCGGTCCGAGGCGGGGAAGAATTGCTGTTCAATATGGCGCATGCCGTAAAGCGCGGTGGCAAACAGGGCGACCGTGGCCAGAATGGTGATCCATTTCGCCCGCATGGCGGCGCGCAAAAGCGCGCGAAATGCCCGGCGCAGCGGGCCGGGGCGGGCGTCGTGATGCGGCAGATGCCGGGGCAGCACAGTGGCGCCGATCAGCGGCGCGAACAGCACGGCGACGACCCAGCTCAGCATCAGCGAAATCGCAATCACGTAAAACAGCGACAGCGTATATTCGCCCGCCTGCGACGAATTCAGTCCGATCGGGATGAACCCGGCCACGGTGACCAAGGTGCCCGACAGCATCGGAAAGGCAATCGAGGTCCAGGCGTAAGAGGCGGCCTTGGCGATCTTGTCGCCCGCCTCAAGCCGCGCGATCATCGTTTCAATCGCGATCATCGCATCATCGACCAAGAGCCCCAGCGCGATAATCAGCGCGCCCAGCGAAATACGCTGTAGCGTGACCCCCATCGCGTCTAAAATCACAAAGGTCAGCGCCAGCACCAGCGGGATCGACAGCGTCACCACCAGACCCGCCCGCCAGCCCAGCGACACAAAAGAAACGATCAACACGATCGCCACCGCCTCGGCCAGCGCGCGCAGGAAGTGGTTTACCGAATCCTCCACCACCTTGGGCTGATCGGCCACTTTGTGCAGGTTGATCCCAACCGGCAATTCCGCTTCGACACGGGCCATCAAGGCGTTCAGATCGGCCCCGAAATCAAGGATATTGGCGCCTTGCTTCATGCCGATGATCAGCCCCACGGCGGGCGCGCCCTTATAGCGAAACAGCGATGAGGGCGGATCGGCAAAGCCCGCGCGCACCGTGGCCACATCGGCCAGGGTGAAAAAGATTTCCCCTACCCGCAGCGGTGCGGCGGCCAGAGCCTCGGCATTGGCAAAGCGCCCCGACATGCGCACTGCGATCAATTCATCCTCGGTGCGGATCACGCCCGAGGGCACGATGGCATTTTGCGCGCCGAGCGTGGCCAAAACCTCGGCTTGATCAAGGCCAAGCGCGGCTAGCTTGCGTGCGGAAAATTCGACATGCACCACCGGGTCTTGGGTGCCAATCAATTCCACCTTGCCCGCCGCAGGCAGTGTCAAAACCGCCGAACGGACCTCTTCCACCCGGTCTTTGACCTCTTGCGGGGTAAAGCCATCGGCGGTGAAGGCGTAGATCGAGCCATAAACATCACCGAAATCGTCGCTGATTGCATAGCCCGCGAATTCTGCGGGAAATTGCGGTGTCAGATCCGACATCATATTGCGGATCTTCAGCCATGTCTGGGTAACGGCGGCCCCGCGTGTTTCGGGTGTCAGTTCCACATAGACGACGGCGCGGCCCGGAAAGGTTTCTGAGCGGGTGAACTTCAGGTTCTCCAGCTCTTGCATCTTCTTTTCGATCCGGTCGGTGACCTGTTCGCGCGTTTCTTCCGCCGTGGCGCCGGGCAAAACGGCGGTGATGAACATCACCTTGATCGTGAAAGACGGGTCTTCTTCGCGCCCAAGGTTGGTATAAGACAGCACCCCTGCGACCAGCGAGACGATGATCATATACCAAACCATCGAGCGATGGCGCAAAGCCCAGTCTGACAGGTTGAAGCTCATGGGGTGACCCTTTCGCCCAGCGGCTGATCTGGCGCGACCGAATGGATGCCCCGGATCACCACTTCATCGCCTTCTTGCAGACCCTGTGCGATCACCACGCGCGCCCCGATCTCACGCCCCAAGGTGATGGCCACCGGCTCGGCTTTGCGCCCTTGGCCCACGCGCCAGACCATTTTTTGCCCGTCGCGTTCCCATAGGGCGGCGCGTGGCAGTGTCAGCACCTCGGCAGAGGGCAGATCAAGCCGTGCGGTAATCAGCGCCCCCAGCCGAAAGCCTTGCCCCGCGTCCGCAAGCGAAATCCGCAACCGATGCGCACGGGTCGATGCATCGGCGACCGGCTCCACCAGCCGCAAATGGCCCTGTGTCACCAGCGCATCCTCATATCGGGTCGAAATCGTGAACCGCGCCGCATCTGGCAAGATCGCCAAAACCTCATCAGGCACATCGATCACCGCTTCGCGCCCGGCGGCGGTGGCCAGCCGCAAGACCGGGGTGCCCGGCGTGACCACGGTGCCCGGTTCGGCCAAAACAAGGCTGACCACCCCGGCCGCCGGGGCGCGCAAAGTGCCAAAGGCGGCGGCGTCGCGGGCGCGGGCCAGATCGGCGCTCGCGGCCTCGACGGTGGCACGCGCGGCAGTATCTTTGGCCTGTGCGGCTTCAAGGCTGGCTTTCGGGGCCACACCGCGGCGATGCAATTCCTGCGCGCGCTCCAGACTTTGCGCGGCAAAGGCGGCCTGTGCTTCGGCGGCGGCCAAGGCGGCCTCGGCTGCGGCGACATCTTCGGCCAAGGTGATTTGATCCAGCGTCGCCAGCACATCGCCCGCCTTGACCATATCGCCAAGGTTCACCGGGCGCGTCGCGATCCGGCCCGAGGTTTGAAAGCCCAGCGTGGTTTCCACCTCGGCGGCAATGACGCCGGGAAACTCGCGCGCGGTCATCGCCGCGCCGGTCACGATTTCAGAGACCACCGGGCGCGGCGGCGGGGCGGTTTCCGCCCGCGCTGCGCAGGGCAGGGCCAAAAGCAAAAACACAAGCAGCGCTTTCATGGGGCCTCCGACATGTGCACGACCCGGCCGGGATAAAGCAGATGCGCGCCCTGCGTCACCACCAGCGCCCCTTCCGACAGCCCCTCCGATATTTCGATCCGGTTGTCGGTGTAGCGCAGCACCCGTACCGGGGCGATTTCGGCGCGCTGGGTTTGCGGGTCCACGGTCCAGACCGCGGGCTTTCCCTCATGGCTGACCAGCGCCGACCATGGCAGCGCGATGGCCGAGCCGAAGGGAAGATCGACCACACTGACCACCGCGGTGCCCAGCCCCGGCGGGACAAGGCCGGGCGCGCCGCTCAGCCGCGCCTTGACCCGCACCGTGCCGGTTGCGCCTGCGACCAGCGGCGCGATTTCGGTGACCACCGCCTCGCGCGCGGGCCCCGGCCCTTCGACCGGGCGCAGCGTCACCCTGCGCCCGTCAAAGCGGTCAAGTGCAGCAAAATCAGGCACGTAGAACACCGCCTCGCGCGCGCCATCGCGGGCAATCGTCAGCACCGTCTGCGCCGCGCCGACGATCTGGCCGGGTTCGGCATCGCGGTTGGTGACAATGCCATCGGCAGGGGCATGGAGCGTGCAATCTTCAAGCGTTTGGCGTGCCTTGGCGAGTGCGGCGCGCGCCTGATCGCGTGCGGAACGTGCGGAAAGCGCGGCTTCTGTTGCCGCATCAAGCGCGGCTTGCGTGGCCGCGCCGCGCAGCGTGAGTGCGGCGGCGCGCGCGCGGGCCTGTTCAGCCTGTGTCAGCATCGCTTCGGCTGCGGCATCTTGGGCCTGTGCCGCGCGCAACGCGGCGGCGGCCTGAGTCGCATCGATCTGGGCCAATACCGTGCCTTTGGTGACGCGCTGCCCCACTTCGGCGGTGATCGACAAAATCCGCCCGCCCGCGCGAAAGCCCACGGGCACCGCCTCTGCCGCCGCAATCGTGCCCGAAAGCTCTATATGTATCAGTGCGGGTCCGGTGTGTGCGGTCACGACCTTGACCGCAAGCGGGCTTTCGGCATGGCCCGGAAGCGCCGCGGCAAGCCAAAGCGCAAGGCCCAACCGGGCAAGGCGGTGCGGCAAATGACGCGGCATCAACGCTCCTTTTCAAATCGTGCCCCCTTGATTTCGGATTTTTCCGATTCGGGGAAGGCTTGCGGCCCGGGCAGGCGGAAAACGCCCGGTCATTTCGCGCGCGCCTTGGCGGCATTGGGGGAATTCCGGACTTGATCAGGGCAGGGAACCGGGCAAGGGTGCGGCCTGCCCGCTGCCGTGCATTTTGCAGCGCCTTTGCCTTTGGAGAATTCATGCTGCGTTTTTTGGCCCTTTTGCTTTGCCTTTGTCCGTCCGCCCTGTTCGCGCAGGCCCCCCCGTCACAAAGCGCGGCACCGCCCGCAACGATCCTTGTTTTGGATGGTTCTGGCTCGATGTGGGGGCAGATCGATGGGGTCAGCAAAATCGCCATCGCGCGCGAGGTGATGGCGGGCCTTGTCACCGGCCTGCCCGCCGATCAGGCGCTGGGACTGATGTCTTATGGTCACCGGCGCAAGGGCGATTGTTCGGATATTGAACTGATCTTGCCGCCCGGCACGGATCGCGGCGCGATTTTATCCTCGGTGAATGCGATCACGCCAAAGGGCAAAACCCCGCTGTCGGATGCCGTGGTCGCCGCAGCCGAGGCGCTGCGCTATACCGAAGAAACCGCCTCTGTGATCCTTGTGTCGGATGGGATCGAAACCTGTGACCGCGACCCTTGCGCCGTGGGCCGCGCGCTTGAAGCGGCAGGCGTCGATTTCACCGCCCATGTGATTGGCTTTGACGTGGCCGCTGATCCGGCGGCGCAGGCGCAGTTGCGGTGCTTGGCGGCGGAAACCGGCGGGCTTTACCGCGATGCGGGCAATGCAGCCGAATTGGGCCAAGCGCTGGAAGAGGTTGTGGTGGCAGAGCCGCCCAAAGCGGTGGAAGCCAAGCTGAGCTTCCGCGCGATCGAGGGGCCGCAGGGCCCGGTGATCCGCGAAGGGATCGCTTGGACCATCGTCTCCGATACCGAGGGCACGCTTTTGTCGGGGTATCCGATGCCCGAACCGGAATTGACCCTGACCGAAACCACCGGCAAAGCCACGGTGGTCCGTATGGCGGATGAAGCGGTGGCCGAAGCCAGCTTTTCCGTGCCCGTTGCCGGCGGGCCGCAAACCATCACGCTTGTCTTGCCTGAATTCCTGCCGCCTGCGAGTGTTTCGGGCCCGGCAACCGCACCGGCTGGCAGCCGCATCAAGGTCGATTGGACCGGGCCGGATGGTGTGCATGACAAGGTGATGATCATTGCCACGGGCACAACGGATGACCCGCATCACGATCACGCCTTTACGTCAGAGGGCACCCCGGTTGAATTGCGCGTGGCCACCACGCCGGGCCAATATGAGCTGCGCTATGTGATGAATGCGACGAACAAGGTTCTGGCGCGCCAGCCGATCACCGTGACCGCCGTCGAAGCCACGCTGGAGGCCCCCGACACCGCGCCTGCGGGCAGCGATCTTGAGATTGGCTGGACCGGCCCGGATGCCGATCGTGATTACATTGCCTTGGTCCCCGCCGGGGAAGATTATCGCGCGCGGCTCACCTATGCCTACACCGGCAATGGCAACCCCGCCCGTTTGCGCGCGCCCGCCGCGGCTGGCGCCTATGATCTTGTTTATGTGCTCAACGCCAATGGCGCGCGCGAATTGGTGCGCCGCCCGATCCATTTGGAAAACGTGGGGGCAAGCTTCACCGCGCCCAGCACCGCCGCCCCGGGCGAAAAGATCACCGTTGGCTTCACCGGGCCGATGGAAGATCGCGATCTGATCATCGTTGTGCGCGCCGATACGCCAAATCCGAAAGAGGAAGAAACGGGCTATCCGCGCAAGGGCAGCCCCGTAGAGCTGACCATGCCGCTGGCCCCGGGGGATTATGAAATCCGTTACATGCTGGGCGGGCGGCATGGCGAAGTGATCGCCACCGCGCCGATCACGCTGACCTTGCCGACGGCAACGCTGAGTGCGCCCGCAGGCCCGGTCGCGCCGGGAAGCGCCTTTGAGGTGGCGTTCACCGGCCCGGCCTTTGCCAATGACCGCATCGCGATTGTGCCCGCCGGTGCCGAGGCGAAAGCCGAGGTGGAAAACACCCGCGCCAACCGGGGCAACCCCGCCAAGCTCAAAGCGCCAAAAACGCCGGGCAGCTATGAGCTTGTCTATGCTTTGGGCGGCAAATACGGCCCGGTTCTGGCACGCGTGCCGCTGAACGTGCAGTAGGCCCATCAAAAAGGCGCGCAGACTTGGGCGCGATGAGGTCTTACCTTATCGCGCCCTTTCTCCGCAGCCGCGCTCGCAAAAGCGCTAGGTGCGCGACGTTTCTTGTCGCGGATCGGCTTGTGTTTCAGCCTTGCGCCACGGCCGATGCCTCGATCCGGTCAAGAAGTTCATGCAGGGCAACCGCATCGGCAAAACGCGGCGCGGTGCGCGCGCCGGTGCGGATGTCTTGGGCAAGCCGTGCGTAAATGCCTGCCACGTTGCGCGCGCCGGGGAATTCGGGCAGGCCCGCGATCTGCGACGGTTCGGGCGTAAGTGGGGCGAGTTCTTTTTCTTCGCCGCGCGCTGAATTGGATCCATGAGAACCTGACCCAGTCGGTGCGGGTGCAAGATATGGCGCGCTGTGCGGGGATGAGCGATGCCGCGTTCAACCGCCATTTCCGGGCCGCAACGGGCATGAGCCCGCTACAATATCAAAAGACGCTGCGGTTGCAGGCGGCACGGCGCGCGATCTTGGCGGGGTCAGAGGTGGCGCGGGCGGGCTTTGCGGTCGGCTATCAAAGCGCGTCGCAATTCAGCCGCGAATATGCGCGGCTTTTCGGCCTGCCGCCCTCGGCCGATGCGCAGCGGTTGAAAGACAGCCTGACCTTGGCCCGCAGGCGCATGGCACGGGCCGGGCGCTAGCTGTTGGCAAAGGCGATGGCTCTTTCATGCCGCCAAAGCCACAGCGCGACCAAAAGGCACAAAAGCGTCAGCCCACCAAGGCTGAGGTAAAGCGGTGCAATCCCCCAATGCAGCGCCAGTTCAATGCCAAGCATCGGGCCAATGATCCCGCCCACATCGCCTGCCGATTGAAAAACCGCCACGGCGGGGGCGTGCTGGGCCTCGGTCGTGGTATCCCCCAAAAGCGCCATCATCGCCACGGTGATGAAGTTGTAAGATAGCCCCGTCAGCACCGAGCCAAAGAACAAAAGCCCCACGCTTTGCGCCTGTGCAAGGCAGAAAAACCCAAGCGCGAGCCCAATGAGGCAAGGGAAAAGCAGGGTTGAGCGTAGCCGCAAACGGTCTAGCACCGAGCCAAAGGCAAAGGTGAACAGCGCCGCCGCCCCCACCATGAAGGTCATGGCAATGCTTGAGGTGCCTTGGGCATCGAGCCCAAAGACGGACATGCCGCGCTCTTGCACCAAAAGCACCAGCGTCGACAGAAGCGCCCCCTGCACAGTCAGGAAAACGAAGAAGCTGTAGATCCAGCTTGCGATCAACGCCACGCGATGGGGCGAGGTGAAAAGCGAGCGGTAGCTATCCTGCGCCAATGTCTTGCGCGCCCCCGGTGGTTCGGGCGGACGACTGCGCCCGTCGAGCAAAAACGCCAGCCCCATGCCAAACGCGCTGACTGCCGCCCCCACCAAAAAGGCGGCATTGTTTGAATAGGTATCTGCGAGCACCCCGCCTAAGATCAGCCCGCCGGGGATGGAGGCGTTGAAGGCGGTTCGAAACGCCGCCGTGCGTTTGCCCCGGTTGGTGTGGTCAGAGCCCGCAAGCACCGCTGCCTGCGCGCCAATCACCAAAAATGCCATCCCGATGCCGTTCACAAACCGCCCCGCCAGCAACCAAGCTGTGGGCCATGCAGAGACCAGCGCGACAGAAAACATCACCATCCCCACAGCCTCGATCGCAAGCGCCCCGGCCATCGTCAGCCGTGGCCCAAGGCGGGCGTAAAGCCCACCCGCCACGAAGTTGAACAACAGCCGCGAAACCCGATTGGCCGACAAAATCACCCCAATCATGAACCCGGGGATGCCAAGCTCGAGCCCCAGCGCGGGCATGATGGGAAACACAAGCCCCGCCCCAATCCCCCCGGCCAAGGTGATCGCGGCAATCAAAAAGCTTTGCGACAAACGCGGCATTGCGCGGTCCTTTCGGGTGAAGCTTAGGTCAAGTCTCCATCAGCCGATGCAAAAGCGGCAAAGCCGCCAAGACCTTCTTTTGCTCTTCGGGCCGCAGCCGGTCCTCGATCCGCCGCAAAAGCCAATCCATCCGCTGCGCGCGCCCCAAAGTCAGCCAGTCTTGGCATTTTGGGGTCAGAGATAAGAGCATTTTGCGCCCGTCTTGCGGGTCGGGCTGGTGGGTGATCATTCCCACCGTCTCCAACGCGGCGATGATCGCGCCCATCGATTGCGGGCGCATCCCTTCGGCCCGGGCAAGGTCCGACACGGTGGCCTGCCCTTTTTCTTCCAGCCGTAAGATGGCCGAGATTTGCGACGGCGTCAGATCGGCGGTGTCCGAATGTTCCCACAAGCGCCGCCGATAGGCCCCAAAAAGGCTGCGCAACTCGCGGGCCAATGTGTCGGTGTCGCCGTGGCCTGATTGGGGGGCTGGTGTCGTGGTCATAGACCGCGCATATACGCAAACAGTTAAACTGTGAAGTTTGGCTTCGCAGTTTGTGCATCAAAGCTGCGTGAATGGGCCTGCGCCGGGCTAAACTGAGCGCAACGCCAGCCCGGGGGCGCGCAGTTAGCCGTAGCTTGCCCCGGGATCGAGCGCGATGAAGCGGGCAGGGTCGATTCCGGCCGCCTTGACATGTTCCAACAGCAAATCGCGCGGTTCTTCGCGCGGCTCATCGGTAAGCTGAAACGTGCCCCAATGTATGCCATAGGCTTGGCGCGCGCCGACATCCTCGAAGATCTTCACCGCCTCATCGGGGCCAACATGTTGGGGCTCCATGAACCAACGCGGCGCATAGGCGCCAATCGGAATAAGCGCGATATCGGGGCTGCCGTGGCGCGCGCGGATCTCGCGGAAAATCGCGCCATCGCCATAGCCGGTATCGCCCGCGAACCAAATCTGCCCGGCAGGTGTCTTCATCCAAAACCCGGCCCAAAGCGCCATGCGCCGGTCCCGCAGCCCACGCGAGGACCAATGGTTGGCCCGCGTCAGCGTGACCGAAACGCCGCCCGAAAGCGCAACGGTTTCGTGCCAATCGGCGGTGGTGAGGCGCAGCGTCTTGCCCGCCTTGCGCGCCGTGGCATCGGTGCCCAGTGGCATCACCATATGCGGCGCATCGCGGCGATGCAGCTTGCGCAAAGTCGCTAAATCAAGGTGGTCATAGTGATTGTGGCTTAAAAGCACCGCGTCAATCTTGGGCAGATCGTCAAAGGCAATGCCCGGAACGGTGGTGCGTTTGGGCCCGGTGATCCCAAAAGGCCCCGCCCGGCGCGACCAGACCGGATCGGTCAGTATGTTCAGCCCCGCCACTTGGATCAGCACCGTGGCATGGCCCACCATGGTGATCCGCGGCGCGTCGCTGCGCGCGGGCGGTCGGGCAGGGGTGATCGGGACCGATTTGGGCCACTGCGCCCGCTCGCCCGCCCGGTGCCAGCGCCAAATATCCAAAAGCGACCGATCCGGTGAGGGCTGCCCCGGCGAGTGGAACCGAAGGCCATCAAAATGATCGGTGATCGGGCCGGAATGGTAAGGGGTGCTGGGCATGGGCGTCCTGTTCGTTGCTGCTTGTCAGATAGGCCGACGGGCTAAGCGCAGCAACGGCACGGGCCGGGTTTATTGATGAGCAGGGCTCATAGAAGCTTGTCGCTTTCATGCATTCCCCCGACCCGGCTTGCGGCCTAGCTCTAGCGCGAAGAGATGACGCATCAACAAAGCCACCCCAAGCGGTGGCATAGGAAGGCCCGAATGTCCCGCCCCGAAATCATCTGTCACATGCTGACCACTTTGGACGGACGGCTAAAACCCGAGCGCTGGCCCTATACCGTCGAAGCACTGCTGGCCGTTTATGACCCGATTGCCGCCAAGCTGGAGGCCGAGGGCTGGATCGCGGGGCGCCGCACGATGGAGCATTACCTGCCGCATGGGGACCCGCAGGTGCAAGCCGCGCCGCAGTCGCGTGCGGACCACATCGCGGACCACGCAGGCCGCCGACTTGGGATCGCCTTTGACCGCAGCGGGCGGTTACGCCCCGAAAGCGGGGATCTGGATGGCGAGCATCTGGTGCTGGTGGTCTCAGACCGGGTGCGCCAAGCACATGTGGATGATCTGGCGGCGCGCGGCGTCTCGGTCATTTTCTCAGGCCCCGATGGCGAGGATATCGCCGGAGCGCTGACGCGGATTGGCACCGCCTTTGGGGTGACGCGGCTCTTGCTTGAAGGCGGGGGAGAGATCAACGGCGCCTTTTTGGCGGCGGGTGTGATTGAGGAAACAAGCACGCTTCTTTACCCGATCATTGATGGGCTGGCGGGCGAAGCGGCAATTTATGACCATCGCGGCCCCTTGCCCGCGCAGGCTTTGGAGTTGCTCTCGGTCGAAACGCTGCCCGATGGCGTGGTGTGGCTGCGCCACCGTGTGAAGCGGGGCTAAGCCGATGACCCCTCACGCCGAAGCCCCACCCGTTTTGACGCCCATTTTGCCGCTTGTGATTGTGGCGGCAGCCACCTGTCTTTCGCTCATCGTCTTCACCCAACCGCTCACCACGCTCGAGGCGATGACGCAGGCGCTTTCCCTTGGCGCGGCCGAACAGGCTTGGGTGATGAGCGCCATGCCCTTGGGTGCGGCCTGTGGGCTGCTGACCGCGGGCGCTTTGGGTGATACGACCGGGCGCCGTCGCACCTTTTTGGGCGGGCTCTGGCTTACCGCCATCGCCTCGGTCTTGGCGGCGGTTTCGCTCAATGGGCCGATGCTGATTGCGATGCGCATTTTGCAAGGCTTGGGCAGTGCGGGCATCATGGCCTGCGGACTGGGTCTTTTGGGGCAAGTCTATCACGGGGCCGCGCGGCAACGCGCTGCCGCGATTTGGGCGGCGGGTCTGGGCGCTGGCGTGGCGCTGGGGCCGATCCTTGCCGCGCTGTTGCTGCGCCTTGGCGGCTGGCCCGCGATGCATTGGCTCATTGCTTTGGTGTCCGCCAGTTTGGCGCTGACCGCCGCCGCGCGACTGCCAGAAAGCGCGCGCACGGGTGCCAAGGTCGATCTGGCGGGAAGCCTTGTTTTGATGCTGGGGCTTGGTGCGTTGCTTTACGCGCTGACCGAGGCGCGGCTGGGCGCGACCCCGATGGTGGGGGCCATCGCCACTGCGGGTGTGGTGCTGATGACGATTTTCGTGGTCATCGAACGGCGGGTGCCGAACCCGATCTTGCGGGTCGATCTGTTTGGACGTGTGGATTTTCTGGGCGCGACGCTTGCCGCCTTTGCCTCTGGTGCGGGCGTGCTGGCGCTGATGTCGCTTGTCCCCACGGTGCTGGTGCGCGGCTTTGGCGAAACGCCCTTTGAAGCGGCCTTGATCTTGCTTGCTTGGTCGGCGGTGACGGTTTTTGCCGCCCTTGGAACGGGCTATTTGCCCAAAGGGCTTACCGCCCGCCAAAGGGCGATTGGCGCGATTTTGGGCTGCACCTTGGGCCAGCTTTTGATGCTGCGCGCGGCGCCCGGGGCCAGTTGGGCCGCTGTGCTGCCGGGGCTTTTTGTGGCCGGGGTGTCAAACGGGCTTTTGAACACCGCGCTTGGCCATGCGGCGGTGGCCACCGTGCCGCCCGAACGTGCCGCGATGGGCTCTGCCGCGAATAATACCGCGCGCTATTTGGGCTCGGCGCTCGGGATCGCGCTTATTTCGGTGCTGATCGCGGGGCGCGACGGGGCGGCTTTCTTTGCCGGTTGGCATGTCGCGGTTTTGGCCAGCGCCGGGCTGAGCCTTTTGGGTGTGCTCGCACTTGCCGCCCTACGCGGCAAAGCGCATCCGGTTTCATGAGCCACATTCATAGCCGCCGTTAAGAACAGCGCGCTAATCCGCGCCGTCGATCGCCCTAACTCTGTTTCAGACGCGGCGGGCACACGCCCCAGCCCTTTGACAGGTAAGAGGATATCATGAGCAAGCTCTGGAGCGCAGAGGAACAGGCGCAGATCGCGGGGACAGAATCCTTCCGCATCGCGCCCTATCGCGCGGATGGAAAGACCCCCGGCACGCCGACCTATATTTGGTTTGTGCAAGTGCAGGGGCGGCTCTTTGTGCGCGCCTATTCGGGCCAAAGCTCAAGCTGGTTTCAAGCCGGGCTGGCACAACGCGCTGGGCAGATGGTGCTGGATGGCAAGGCGGTCGATGTGACCTTTGCCCCGGTGGACCCCACGCTCACCGACCCAATCGACGCCGCCTATCGCGCGAAATACACCACCAGCCGCTACCTTGCGCCGATGATTTCGGCGCGCGCCCAAGCGGCTACGTTAGAAGTGCTGCCCCGCGCCTAAACGGGCCAGACCTCCTTCCCCATTCAAACAGCACCGGCGCGCCCTTTGGCGCGGCTGGCTGCGCATATCCAAGAAAGGACAGATCATGCAAAAGATGCTTGAAGGAAAAACCGCTATCGTCACCGGGGCCAGCCGGGGGATCGGCAATGCCATCGCCACGCTTTTTGCCGAAGAAGGCGCGAATGTCGTGATCACCGCACGCCACGAAAAAGGTGTGAACGAGGCTGTCGAGGCCATCAAGGCCGCAGGCGGCACGGCGATTGGCCTTGTGGCAGATTCCGCCGACCCGGAGGCCCCGGCCCGCGTCTTTAATGCCGCGATTGAGGCCTTTGGTCAGGTCGATATCATGGTCAACAATGCCGGTGTGGGCGAGATGTATGCGGTGGAAAAAACCACCGATGACCATTTTGAAAAGATCATGGGGATCAACCTTGTCGGCCCATTCCGCTATTGCCGCGAAGCGGTGAACCATATGCTGCCGCGCGGTGAGGGGCGGATCATCAATGTCTCTTCGGTGAACGGTATTTTGCCGATTTGCGGCGTGGCCTATACCTCGACCAAAGGGGCCATCAATACGATGACGAAGAACATCGCAATTCGTCTTTCGGGCACGAAAATCCGCGTCAATGCGATTGCGCCGGGCGTGACCGAAACCGATGCCGCACGCGCTTGGGCGGCGGGCGAGCAAGAGGGCGGCGGCGAGATGCTTGAGTTTTCGGACAAATACACAAACACCACCGTGCCCTCGACCGAGCCGCGCGATCAGGCCTATGCCGCGCTCTATCTGGCCTCGGAAATGGGCCGCGCAGTCACCGGCCAAGTGATCCAAGTGGATAACGGTCAATTCCTCTGATCGGGCCACAAGGCAAAGCAAAGGGGGCGCAGAGATCACTCTGCGCCCTTTCTTTATGTCTGGGATAAAGGCTCTCGCCACTTTATGCGCCGGGCCGTCATCACAACGGGCCGGCCTTTTGCCAGCACCAATTTCGCGATTTCGCGCCCGAAGCCGGTCGAACAGCCGGTGATGAACCAAACGGGCGTGTCCGTCATGATATGTCCTTTCCGTTGAGGGGATCTTTAGCCCAGCGCCTTGGCAAGCCGGGTCAGCCCGTCTTCCAAGCACGCCCGTGGGCAAGCCATGTTGAGCCGCAAGAAACCTTCGCCCGCCGCGCCATAGGCGGTGCCAGCGGTGAGCCGAAGCAGTCCTTTGTCTTGCACCTGCGCGGCCAGCGTCTCGGCGCTTTGGCCATAGGCGCGGGCATCGAGCCAAGCCAGATAGGTCGCCTGCGGCGGGGTGAAGTGCAGCTTGGGCAGGTGGGCGGCCAGATACTCCGCCACAAAGCGGCTGTTCTCGGCCAAATAGTCCACAAGCGCCGCATGCCACGCGGCCCCCTCGGTATAGGCCGCAATGGTCGCGGCAATACCAAAGGGGTTCACATCGCAAACCTCATGCACATTCAGCGCCTTGTCGATACGCCCGCGCAAATCGGGATCGGGCGCGACGATGGAGGCTATTTGCAGCCCGGCCAAGTTGAACGCCTTGCTCGCCGCCAAACAGGTAACGGAATTGGCCGCCACCTCCGGCCCTAGCGCCGCGTAGCACTGATGGCGGTGCCCCGGCATCGTCAGATCGGCGTGGATCTCATCGCTGACCACAGTGATGCCGTGATGCGCGCAAATCTCATGCAGGCGGCGCAGTTCCTCCGCACTCCACACCCGACCAACCGGGTTGTGCGGGTTGCACAGCAAAAGCGCGCGGCAATCGGGGTGGGCGGCGCGGCGCTCCAGATCGACGAAATCCATCTCATAGCGGCCATCGCGCAGGATCAGCGCGTTTTCCTCGACCCCGCAGCCCATATTTCGGATCGACGAAAAGAAGCAGTTATAGACGGGCGGCTGCAAAATGACCCGGTCGCCGGGGCGGGTCAGGGCGCGCAAAATCGCCGTCACCGCAGGCACCACCCCCGAGGTCACAAGCATGTCTTCGCGCGCAAACTGGTGACCGTGGCGGCGCGCTTGCCAGCCCGCAACCGCGTCATAATAAGCCGCAGGCAGATGCGCATAGCCAAAGACCCCATGCGCAACGCGGGCGTGCAGCGCCTCCACAACCACAGGCGCGGTGCGGAAATCCATATCCGCCACCCACATCGGCAGCACATCAGCGGGAGTATCATCCCATTTGGCGGCCCCCGAGCCGCGCCGCTCGACCAGTTCGTCAAAATCGAAGGGCATGGCTTAGCGCGCTGCGGTTTCGATTTTGCACGCACCGGGGTTGCGGCAGTTTTCATCCAAGATCACTTCGCCAATACGCGGCGCGCGGATATGGCCGCCCGCCGGGTTTTTGACCGAGGTGACGGACGTGGTGATCTCTGCCTGCAGCGTCGAATATTCAAAGGCCAAATCGGCGTTTTCATCCATCCGGCAGTTTTCCATTACAAGATCGGTCGCGTAGCAAAGCGGCTGCGTGCCCCGGATCGTGCAATTCACCAGCCGCAGGTTTTTTGAATGCCAGCCAAGGAATTCGCCATCGAGCACACAATCGGTAACGGTGACATTTTCCGCCCCCCAAAATGCGTCTTTCGAGGCCAGATGCGAATTGCGCACGGTGACATTGCGCGCATCTTGGAAAGAATAATTGCCCTGAAGCGTCATCCCCTCAACCTCAAGGTCGATGCCATTCATCAGCACATAGTCGGCCCCATCCAGAACGACATTGCGCAGCTTTACCTGCTCGCAGTTCCAAAGCGTTTCCGCTGCATCGGGGAAGCGGCAGTTTTCCACCGTCAGGCCCCGCATCCGGCGAAACATCTTGGGCGCTTCAATCGTGCAGCCGCGCATCCGTATATTTTCGGAATACCAAATCGCGGCGCGGGCGCCGGGGCGGAACAGGCTGTGTTCTACCGTCACCCCATCGCAATGCCAAAACGGATATTTGCCCGCAAATTCGCCATTGCGGACCAAAAGGTTTTGCCCGTGCTTGAGCGCGGATTCCCCAATGCCGATGCGCAGCGCTTCCAACACCGTGTCATGAAGCGCATAAAGCGGGCGCTCCCCTTCAAAATACTGGTCGGTGATCGTGGCAGGGAAGCTAGCTTGCGCGGTCATTTTTGGGCTTTCTGTTCAGATATCGGAGCGCTTGGCGTCTCCGATAGATATTCTGGCAAGGGCGGCAGGATTAGAGCGGGGCATTGGCAATCGCTCATGAGCAGGGCTCATCAATTCTGCGCTGCCCTTCCGTGCGCCGCATGGGCTTGATGATTTGACGCGCGCCGGGAAGGCCGCCGAGCGACCAGGACCGCCATCGCGCAGCGTGACGGCGCCTGAGTAGCGGGCCCTCAATATCAATCGCCCCGCATAGGCGGGGCGCGAGACTTTTGCGCTGAACCCTGCCGCCAATTCCGAACAGATCCGTTTGCCGTTAAAAAATTATGCGGCTGAAATACTTATTTGGGTGTGCGAAAATATTGGAATGATTGCAGCATAATAAGCTGAAGAAACTTATATTGACGCAAATCATAGCTAAAATCGGAATATGGTATATAATTCGCTAATTTCGGATGTTTTCACTGTGCATTGAAAGGCGATTCCCATGACGTATCAGCTCTTTCCCTTGACCGAGACGGTGCGGGTCCCGTCCGATGGTGTCAGCGAACAGCGTGACCCGGTGATTGCGTCGCTAGCGGATGGGGGCGCAATCTTGGTCTGGTCCGAACGGCGCGATCCAGATATGGCCTACGGCTATGACATTCTTGCCCAGAGATACGATGACCAAGGCAATGCGGTCGGTGCGGCGCAACTGATCCACAGCGGTGGGGATGATGCCTTCGATTCCACCCCGATGGTGACCGGGCTCGAAGGGGGCGGTTACGCGATTGCTTGGCGCGATGATGCCAACTTGGACATGCATGCCGCGACCTTCGATGCCGCGGGGGTGCTGCAAGCTGAGGTGGCGCTCGACCTGCCCGATCATCAGGTGCTTGAGGATGGCACCACGGCCGACGTCCGGGCTTCTGATCCGGGGTATGGGCGCAACGGGCTCACGGCGCTTGAGGGGGGCGGTTTCGCCCTCGTGTGGGACACGAATTACGCCGGGGCTTTGGCGGTTTATGGCGGAGCGAGCGCGATCCATGCTGCGACCTTTGGGGCCGATGGTCAGATACTGGCCGCGCCCTTTCAGGTCACGCCCTGGATCGGCAATCCTTCCTACACTACGGATCCGGTGAATTTCACCTATGGCGCAACGGCGTTGGCCGACGGTAATTTCGTCGTGCTGACCCGTGTCGGTAGTGGCACCGAAGGCAATGACAGCGGTGAGGCCTCGATCGGCCTACAGATCTTTACCGCGCAGGGGGCGGCGGCGACCGGTCTGTTCTTGGCCAGTGCCGATGCCGATGAACGGCTGTCGACGCCCTCTATCGCGACACTGGCCGATGGCAGCTTTGTTGTCGCTTGGGTCAGTGACGATGATACGATCTGGCGGCGCTTCGCGGCCGATGGCACCGCGCTGACCGGGGATGTCAGTGTCGGACAACGGGGCGAGACGCCCAATGTCGTAGCGCTGGACGATGGCGGCTTCTTGCTCACTTTCCGGTCAGTTTCGGGCTATAACCCTTCTTATCGTCTTTACGCGCAACGCTACGATGCCGATGGCGCGGCGGTGGGCGATGTTCTTGTTGTGGCCGCCAGCGGCGATGCGGGGCAGACCTATTTCACCGGGGCCCCAGATTTCGTGACTTTGGGCGACGGCACATTGCTGGGCATTTGGGCTGGTCATGATTCTTGGACCGGGGGCGGATCGGATGCCCTGCTGCGCCATTACATGGCCGAACGTCTCGGAACGGCCGGGAATGACGATCTGACCGCCGCAGAGGGGGCAACGGCGATCTTTGCGGGCGACGGCAATGATCGGGCCACCGGATCGGGCGCGGATGATGCCCTGTTCGGCGCGGCGGGCCATGATTGGCTTGATGGGGCGGCTGGCAATGACAGCTTGGATGGTGGCACTGGTGCAGACACGCTGCTGGGCGGTGCGGGGGATGACACGCTTGCCCCCGGTGCGGGGGATGACCATGTCGATGGCGGGGCAGGCGATGACCTGCTGATCATCGATGCGGTCAGCACCGAGGTGACGGTGCAGGGCCCCGACGATACGCTGGTCCTGATTTCGGCCGAGGGCAGCGACACGATCACGGGCATTGAAAACGTCCAGTTCACCGATACCGTCTTGGATCTTGCGGCGCTGCGGGCGCTGCGCGATCTGGAACTGATGGGCACAGATGGCGATGACACGCTGACCGGCGATCACGGCAATGACCTGCTGGAGGGCGGCTCTGGGAACGATCGCCTGATCGGCAATGCAGGCGCCGACACGCTGGATGGCGGGGACGGGCGCGACACGCTGTCGGGCGGCGACGGCGATGACTTCATCTTCGGGGGCGCCACCGCAGCCGACCGTGGCGACGTGATCTACGGCGGTGCGGGCCATGACAGCGTCGACGGCGGCTACGGCAATGATGAGCTGAACGGCGGCACCGGCAATGACACGATGGAAGGCAATTACGGCGCCGACACCTTGATCGGCAACGACGGGGACGATTTCCTCACCGGTTCGGTCTATTCGGATCTGATCTTTGGCGGCGACGGGCTCGACTTCATCAACGGGGGCTTCGGCAATGACCGGGTGAACGGCGGCGCAGATGCCGACCGGTTCTACCACACCGGGATTGCAGGCCACGGGAGCGACTGGATTCAGGACTTCTCCTCGGCTGAGGGCGATCTGTTGCAATATGGCGGCGCCGGCGCAACCCGGAACCAGTTCCAGGTCAACTTCGCCGAGACCCCCGCAGGGACCGAGGCCGACGAAGCCTTTGTCATTTACCGCCCGACGGGTCAGATCCTTTGGGCCTTGGTCGATGGCGCGGCGCAGGACAGCATCAATATCTTGATCAATGGGCAGAGCTACGACCTCTTGGCGTGATGCGAAACCGGTCAAGCCGCAGGAGGCCTATATCGTTAGGCGACCTGCGGCGCGCCGCATGCAGCGCGTCGATCTGGATCTGTCGCGGCTTGCCGTCCTAATGTGCTGCAAAGGAAATGAGCGATGGGCGCAGGCTGAAGGGATGACCCGACGCACGGCTTCTGCGTAGTCGCGGGTTTTCAGGGAGAAGGTTTCTTCTCGCTTGCCATAGGTTGCGGCGATGTCTGTGGGGACGGCTGCGCGGTGGTAGTAGACGGCTCCGCGACGGTACAGTCGGGTGTGTCCTGGCATCTTCGTAAGGCGCTCCACTGTAACACCTCAGCGTAACACCCTTGGAAAATAGCTCTTCATTTTCAGCAAGTTATTGTTCTTGTTGATTTATGAGGAGATTTGGTGGAGCCAAGGGGAGTCGAACCCCTGACCTCTTGAATGCCATTCAAGCGCTCTCCCAACTGAGCTATGGCCCCACCTGAGGTCTGCAATCCGCTGCGCGTCTTGCGTGGGGGGTCTATACGGGCAGGCCACGGCGGGCGCAAGAGGAATTTCGACCCCCGTGGCGAAAAAATTTGCGCTGGCCTGCGGGCTTGCGCCAAACCCGTGTGGGCAAAGGAAAAGGCGCGAGGTTGCCCCCGCGCCCGGTCCCGTTTGACGGTGCTGATCCCTGAGGCTCAGCTTTCGTCCTCGTTGCTGGCGACATCCGCGATGTCGTCCAGCGAGACGTTGTCATCCTCGTCATCTTCCAGCAGGTCGTCGTCAAGATCGACGTCGCCGCTGTCTTCGTCCAGATCTTCTTCGGTCAGATCCTCGACATCCACCTCGGTCTCGCGCGGTGCTGCCTTATCGGGCACCATCACACGACCACGGCCCGCAGCGGTCAGGCTTTCAAGCGTGAAGCTGTTGCCGCAGACCGGGCAGGTCATCGGGTCTTTGGTCAGATCGTAGAACCGGCTCGCGCAATGCGGGCAGAGGCGCTTGACGCCCCATTCCTCTTTCGGCATGGAAGTCTCCTGGCAGGCTCTTTCGCACAGAGTCGCAGCCGATTGCCACAACCGCCGCGGGGTGTCAAAGCCTTTTCGCGCCCTTTTGTTCCAAACTATGGCCCGATGACCGAGAGCCCGCTTGTTCTGCCCGACCTGCCCGGCGTGCCGGTGGTGCTGCGCCGTTCGGCGCGGGCACGGCGGTTTTCTTTGCGGGTCAGCCGCATTGACGGGGGGGTGACGCTGACCTTGCCCGCCCGGGCACGGCTGTCCGAGGCGGTGGCCTTTGCCCAGGCGCAAACCGATTGGCTGCGCGGCGCGCTGGCCAAGCTGCCCGCGCTGCGCCGACCGGGGTTCGGGGATCTGCTGCCTTTCGAGGGGCGCGACCTGCGCATCGAGGCGGCGCGGCTGCGCGCGCCCAAGGTGGAGGGGGACTGCCTTTTGGTGCCCCCGGGGGAAGACCGGCTGGGCGCGCGGCTTGAGACATTCCTGAAACATTGCGCACGCGCGCGGCTTCAAGAGGCCAGCACCCGTCACGCCGCCGCGCTGGGGCGGCCCTTCAAGCGCATCATCTTGCGCGATACTCGCTCGCGCTGGGGGTCTTGCGCGGCGGATGGATCGCTCAGCTATTCATGGCGGCTGATCATGGCCCCGCCCGAGGTGTTGGATTACGTCGCCGCGCATGAGGTGGCGCATCTGGCACAGATGAACCACTCCCCGGCCTTTTGGGCCGAGGTGGCGCGGCTGATGCCCGATTACGCGCCGCATCGGGCGTGGCTGAAGCGGCACGGGGCGGCGTTGCAGGCGATCCGGCTGCGCGACTAGGGCGCGGGACATTGCGCCTCATTGACGGGCGCGGCATTTGTGATCACAAACGCGCATGGCTGAAACGAGTCCCCGTCCCCCCCTTGCAACACCCGCCAAATCGCCCCCGGCGGAAGCTGCGGCGCATGACCGGCTTTACCGGGTTTTGCGCCAGCAAATCCTTGTCGGGGAATTGCTGCCGGGGCAGGCGTTGACGCTGCGCGGGCTTGGCAAGCAATTCGGCCTGTCGATGACCCCGGTGCGCGAGGCGTTGCGGCGGCTGGTGGCCGAAGGGGCGCTGACCTTGTCCTCTTCGGGGCGGGTGGCGACGCCGGAATTGACCAATGAGCGGATCGAGGAATTGGCAGCTTTGCGGGCTTTGATTGAGCCCGAACTGGCCTCGCGCGCTTTGCCGCGTGCCCACCTTGCGCTGATCGACCGGCTCTCGGCGATCAATACGGTCAATGCTGAAGCCGTGGCCAAGCGCGATGCCGTGGCCTATATCCGCACCAATTTGGAATTTCACCGCACGCTTTATTTGCGCGCGCAGGCGCCCGCGATGTTGGCCGTTTTGGAAACGGTCTGGCTGCAATTGGGGCCGACGATGCGCGCGCTTTACGAAAAGGTGCCCCGCAATGAGCCCCCCCGCCATCACCGGCTGATTTTGGCGGCGCTGCGCGCGGGCGATGAGCCGGGGCTGCGGCTTGCGATCCGCACCGATGTGACGCAAGGCTTGCGCCATCTGACGGGCTAGAGCGCGCTTCGTCGCAGCCAGGGCGGTGGAAACACTGGCGACAAAGGGCTAGTCAGGGGCAACAAAATTTACGAGGCCGCCATGACGAACACGATCACCGATTCAGAACGCAAGACGCTGGAGATGACGGTGCTGATGACGCCCGATCTTGCCAATTTCTCGGGCAAGGTGCATGGCGGGGCGCTTTTGAACTGGCTGGACCGCGTCGCCTTCTCGCTCGCCTCGCGCTATTCGGGCCGGTATGCGGTGACGATTTCAGTCGACCAGGTGATTTTCAAAGAACCGATCCATGTGGGCGAATTGGTGCGGTTTCGCGCCAGTGTGAACCATACCGGGCGTTCGTCCATGGAAATCGGCATCCGAGTCGAGGCGGAAAATATCCGCGAAGGCACGCGGCGCCACACCAATAGCTGCTATTTCACCATGGTGGCGGTCGATGAAACGGGCAAAACCGTGCCAGTGCCTCCGCTCAACCCCGGCACGGAGACCGAAAAACTGCGCTGGAAAGCAGCCGAATTGCGCAAGGCGCTGCGGCGCGAGCACGAACAACAAATGGAAGATGCGGCGCAGGGCAAATCCGAGTAAGCCCGCCAAGCCCCAGCCCTAAAAAGCAAAGGCCCCGCTTTGGACGGGGCCTTTTTCTATTGTTCGGGGCGGGCGCTTACTTCGGCAAGATCCGCACGCCGCCCTTGGCCGCCGAAGAGGCCAGAAGCGCGTAAGCTTTGAGCGCGGTCGACACAGCACGAGTGCGCGGCGCGGCGGGTTTCCACGGCAGCGGGCCTTTGGCGGCACGGCGCGCTTCCAGCACATCATCAGCCACGGCCAGTTGGATGGTGCGGTTCGGAATGTCGATTTCGATCGTGTCGCCGGTTTCAACAAGACCAATCAGCCCACCTTCTTCGGCTTCCGGCGAGACGTGCCCAATCGACAGGCCCGAGGTGCCGCCCGAAAAACGCCCATCGGTCAACAGGGCGCATTTTTTGCCCAAGCCTTTGGATTTCAGGTAGCTCGTCGGGTAGAGCATTTCTTGCATGCCCGGCCCGCCGCGCGGTCCTTCAAAGCGGATCACGACCACTTCGCCCTCGGTCACCTTGCCGGTCAAAATGCCGGACACGGCATCGTCTTGGCTTTCGAACACCTTGGCCTTGCCGGTGAATTTCAGGATCGAGTCGTCCACGCCCGCGGTTTTCACGATGCAGCCGTTTTCGGCGATATTGCCAAATAGCACCGCCAAACCGCCGTCTTTCGAATAGGCATGCTCGGCCGAGCGGATCACGCCGGTTTCGCGGTTGCGATCCACCTCTTTATAGCGGTTTTGCGTCGAAAACGCCTCTGTCGTGCGCACGCCACCCGGCGCGGCGCGATAAAAGCTGTCCACCGCCGGGTCATTGGCGGTCATCACATCCCATTTGGCGATGGCTTCGCCCATCGAGCTGCTGTGCACGGTGCGGCAATCGGCATGCAACAGGCCCGCGCGGTTCATCTCGCCCAAGATCCCCATGATGCCACCGGCGCGGTGCACATCTTCCATATGCACATGCGACACGGCGGGCGCGACCTTGCACAGCACCGGCACTTTGCGCGACAGACGGTCGATATCGTCCATGGTGAAATTCACCTCGCCCTCATAGGCGATGGCAAGCAGGTGCAGCACGGTGTTGGTCGAGCCGCCCATGGCGATATCAAGGCTCATGGCGTTTTCAAACGCCTCGAACGTGGCAATGTCGCGCGGCAGAAGGCCCGCTTCTTCGCCCTCGTAATGGCGCTTGGTGATTTCGACGATCTTGCGGCCCGCTTCTAAGAACAGCTCTTTGCGGTCGGCATGGGTGGCCAGCATCGAGCCGTTGCCCGGCAGCGCCAGACCCAGCGCCTCGGCCAGACAGTTCATCGAATTGGCCGTGAACATGCCCGAGCAAGACCCGCAAGTGGGGCAGGCGGCGCGTTCAATCTCGGCCACTTGGTCATCGGTATATTTGTCATCGGCGGCGGCCACCATCGCGTCGATCAGGTCGATGTCATGGGCGATCACATCGGGGTTGATCTTGCCCGCTTCCATCGGCCCGCCCGAAACGAAGATCACCGGGATGTTGAGCCGCATCGCCGCCATCAACATGCCGGGGGTGATCTTATCGCAGTTGGAAATGCACACCATCGCATCGGCGCAATGGGCATTGACCATATATTCGACGCTGTCGGCGATCACCTCGCGAGAGGGGAGCGAATAAAGCATCCCATCATGGCCCATCGCGATCCCGTCATCGACGGCGATGGTGTTGAACTCTTTCGCAACGCCGCCCGCCGCCTCGATTTCGCGCGCGACCATCTGGCCAAGGTCCTTCAGATGGACGTGGCCGGGCACGAATTGCGTGAAAGAGTTGACCACCGCGATGATCGGCTTGCCGAAATCGCCATCTTGCATGCCGGTGGCGCGCCACAGGCCACGGGCGCCGGCCATATTGCGGCCATGGGTGGATTTGCGGGAACGATAATGCGGCATGGGGTCCTCCGGGCGGCATAGGTTGCGCACCTTCTAGCGCAGCCCGGAGGGGAATGCCAATGACGAAGCCTTGCGGCGTTACGCCATCAGCTCTACCGCCATCGCCGTGGCTTCGCCGCCGCCGATGCAAAGTGTTGCCACGCCGGTTTCCAGCCCATGGGTTTTGAGCGCGGCCAAAAGCGTGACCAGCACCCGCGCGCCAGAGGCGCCGATGGGGTGGCCAAGCGCGCAGGCCCCGCCGTGGATGTTGACCCGCTCATGCGGCAGATCAAGCGCCTGCATCGCCGCCATGGCGACCACGGCAAAAGCCTCGTTCACCTCGAAAAGGTCCACCTTGGCCAGATCAAGATCGCATTTCCCGGCCAGCGTTTTTAGCGCGCCGATGGGCGCGGTGGGGAAAAGGTTTGGCTTATCGGCATGGGTGGCATGGCCCAGCACGCGCGCAAGTGGGGTGAGGCCGCGCCTTTCCGCCTCGGAGGCGCGCATCAGCACCAACGCCGCCGCCCCGTCCGAAATCGACGAGGAATTCGCCGCCGTCACCGTGCCATCTTTGCGAAAAGCGGGTTTGAGGGTGGGAATTTTGTCCAGCCGCGCCTTGCCGGGTTGTTCGTCGATGGCCACCACCGTGTCGCCCTTGCGGCCTTGCAAGGTCACAGGGGCAATTTCTCCCGCAAAATACCCCGCCTCAATCGCGGCTTGCGCGCGGGTGAGCGAGGTGATCGCATATTGGTCTTGCGCCGCGCGGCTCAAACCGAAGCTTTCGGCGCAATCCTCGGCAAAGGTGCCCATCAGGCGGCCCTTGTCATAAGCGTCTTCTAGCCCGTCAAGGAACATGTGATCGAGCACCTGTCCATGGCCGATCCGGTAGCCGTCGCGCGCCTTGGGCAAAAGGTAAGGCGCATTGGTCATGCTCTCCATACCGCCCGCCAGCACCACTTGGGCCGTGCCTGCCGCAAGCAGATCATGGCCGAACATCGCCGCTTTCATGCCCGAGCCGCACATCTTGTTGATGGTGGTGGCGCCCGTGGCAAGGGGCAGCCCTGCGCCAAGGCTGGCCTGCCGGGCAGGGGCTTGGCCTTGGCCTGCGGGTAAAACGCAGCCCATGATCACCTCTTCCACCGCCGCGGAGGGCAGCCCGGCGCGGGCCACCGCCGCCGCAATCGCCACCCGGCCCAGATCGGCGGCGGACGCCGTGCTTAGAGCGCCTTGAAATCCCCCCATCGGTGTGCGCGCCATGCCAACAATGACAATCGGGTCCGTTTTCGTCTCTGCCATGTCTGCGCCCCTTATTTCGCGGCCATGCGCAAAGCGCCATCCAGCCGGATCACCTCGCCATTGAGCATCTGGTTTTCGCAAATATGACGCACCAAGGCGGCATATTCGCCCGGATCGCCCAGACGCGGCGGAAAGGGGACAGAGGCGCCAAGACTGTCTTGCACCTCTTGCGGCAGGCCCGCCATCATCGGGGTGTGGAAAATGCCCGGCGCCACGGTGACGACGCGAATGCCATGGCGCGCAAGTTCGCGCGCGGCGGGCAGGGTCAGCGCGGCAACGCCCCCCTTTGAGGCCGCATAGGCCGCTTGTCCGATCTGCCCGTCGAAGGCCGCGATCGAGGCGGTGTTGACGATCACGCCCCGCTCCCCGCCCGGGCCGGGGGTGTTTGCCGCCATCGCCTCGGCGGCAAGCCGCAGCATGTTGAAGCTGCCCACAAGGTTGATGGAAATCGCCCGGGCGAAGCTGTCAAGCTTATGCGCCCCTTCGCGGCCCAAGATCTTTTCGCCGGGGGCGACGCCCGCGCAATTCACCAGCCCGTCAAGCCGCCCGAATGTGTCTTGCGCCAAGGCGATGGCGGCTTTCCCATCCGCCTCTTGCGTGACATCGGCGCGGCAAAATCGGGCCTGTGGGCCGAGGGTTTCGGCGGTGGCCATGCCCGCCTCGGCATTCACATCGACCAACACCACCGAACCGCCCGCGCGCACAACCATCTGCGCGACAGCCGCGCCCAGACCCGATCCGCCGCCGGTCACGGCGAAGGTCTTGCCTTCGATCTGCATGTTATCCTCCCTTGGGCCTCTCCCTTGCCCTAGGGTCAAATCTACCGGGGCCGGGGCGCGAGACAACCGCGAAGGGCGGGGCGCGACGTAACGGAATTTTCTGGCTTCACGCGGCGCGGGGCGCTTAGGCCTCCGGTTTTGCGGCTTTTTCGCTTTGATGTTGCAGGCGCAGCCGCGCCAAAGCCTCATGGCGTTCGGCCTTGCGCTGCTCGGCCAAGGCCACTTCGACAAAATCCATATGCGCGGCCACCGCGGCCCGGGCCGCCGCCCCGTCACGCGCCTGAATCGCGGCATTGATACCGCGATGCTGTTCCAAAAGCGCATCGCGGGTGGAGCGATTGCGGAACATGATCTGGCGGTTATAGAACACGCCCTCGGCCAAAAGATCGAACATCGAGCGCATCATATGCAGCATGATGATGTTGTGCCCGGCTTCGACGATGGCCATGTGAAATTGCGCATCGAGCCGCGCTTCATCGGCGGGATTGCGCTTGGAGTGCACCGCTTCCATACGGGCAAAAAGCGTGTCGATCACCTTAAGATCGGTGTCCGAGCCCAGCCGCGCGGCGCGCTCGGCCGCCATCCCTTCCAGATCGCGGCGAAAGGCCAGATAATCGAAAACGGCTTGGTCATTGCGGGCGAAAAGCTCGATCAGCGCAGGCGAAAAGGCATGCCCCAGCACTTCGGCAACAAAGATGCCAGAGCCCGCCCGGGTGGTCAAAAGACCGGCGTCTTGCAGCTCGGCCACCGCTTCGCGCAGCGACGGGCGCGACACCGCCAGCCGCTCCGACAATTCGCGTTCAGAGGGCAGCCGTTCGCCGGGGCGCAGCACGCCTTGCAAGATCAGGTTCTCGATCTGGCGCACGACGGCCGAGGCCAGCTTTTCGGATTCAATCTTTTGAAACGGCATGTCTCCCCCTCGCGGTCAGAAACTATGACCAATGCCAAGGGCGGGCAAGATAGAAAGCCGGGCCCGTGGGATGGCCCGGCTTTTGCGGTGGTGGATTTCAGGGCGCGTTGGGCCGCGCCAGACTGGCTTAGCGGTTCGGGCGAATGATGAATTCGACGCGGCGATTGCGCGCCTTACCCTCGGCCGTGTAGTTCGAGGCAACCGGTTGATCTTCGCCCCGGCCATAGGCCACGACGCGTCCGTGCGGCACACCGGCGCCCACCAGAATATCGGCCACAGCGCGTGCGCGCGCTTCCGACAGGCGTTGGTTATAGGCGGCCTCGCCATCGGCGTCGGTATGGCCGATCACCTCCACCGTTGTATCGGGATAGCGGTTCAGGCTGCCCGCCAGTGTATAAAGGTCGCGCTGCAAATCGGGGCGCACGCTGGCGCTGTCGGTTGCAAACAGCACGTCTTGCGGCATGGTCACGACCAATTCGCTGCCGGTGTTGACGACCGAGGTGCCATTGGTGTCCAGATCGCGGCGCAATTCCTGTGCCTGACGGTCCAACTGGTTGCCGATCGCGCCGCCGATCAGGCCGCCGATCATCGCGCCCGCAGCGGTTTTGGCCAGCCGGTCGTCGCCATTGCTGGTGGCGCCGATGGCGCCGCCGATCAGCGCGCCGGTGATCGCACCGGACCGGGTGTTGGCATTGGGATCGGGATTGCCGTTATAGCCTTGGCTATAAGGGTCGGTGCAGGCGCCCAGCGCGAAAAGGGACGCACTGGCGGCCAGAAGAAGCGGGGTTTTGGTCATGGTCTGCCCTGTCGTTACGCGGCCTTGCGGCCATTCCACCTATCATACCCCGGAAAACGGCGCGGGTTCCATGCTCGTGCTGCGTGCGGGCAAGTTTTCGCGCATCACTTCTGGGCGAGCGGTGCCGCGTCGGTGCTGGCGGCGTCGCGGCGCGCGGCCTCGCGGGCCAAAATCGCGCGCTTGATGCCCAGCCCCCAATGATAGCCGCCAAGGCCGCCCGATTGCCGCAAAACCCGGTGGCAGGGGATCAACAACGCAACCGGGTTGCGCCCCACCGCAGTGCCCACGGCGCGCGCGGCTTTGGGCGCACCGATCTGCCGGGCGATCTGGGCATAGCTGGTCACCGCGCCCGGCGGCAGGGCCAGAAGCGCCTCCCAGACCTTCAGCTGGAAAGGCGCGCCGGTCAGCGCAAGCGTTGCGCTGCCGCGCCCTTCCAGCGCGACATCGGCAAGCGGGGCGACCGATTGCGGATCTTCTTGTAGCCGTGCGCCGGGCCAGCGGCGCGCCATATCCGCGAACGCCGCGTCAAAGCCGATTTCGGCGGTAAAGGCCAATCCGCAAATGCCCCGATCTGTGGTGAACACCAGCGCCTCGCCAAAAGGCGAGTCAAACCGGCCCCAGCGGATGACCAGCCCCGCCGCGCCATTGGCAAAGCGGCCCGGTGTCATCGCCTCCCAGCGCAGCACCAGATCATGCAGCCGCGAGGCGGTCGAAAGACCCGCCGCCGCCGCCACGGTGCCGAGCGGCAGGTTCTGTGCCAAAAGATCCCGCGCAAGCGACAGCGACAGATATTGCGTGTAGCGCTTCGGCGAGACCCCGGCCCATGCGGTGAAAAGGCGTTGAAAATGTGCGGGCGATAGGCCCAGCCGCGCCGAAAGCTCTGCCAAGGAGATATGCGCAGGCCGCCCTGCGGCCAAAGCCTCGGCTTGGGCCGCGTCGATCTCGGCGATGGCGCGCGCGATCACACGATAATGGTAGCGGTCTTCCAGCGCGGTTTGCGTGGGGGCCGTGAGCGGGGCCGCAGCGGACGCGGAAAGGGGCGGGCAATCGGGCATGTCTGGTCTCCTTCGCCCAGATTAGCCCGGCGGAAGACCGATGCGCGACCCGAAAGCTGCGCAATCGCGTCACCTGTCCGTGCTTAGGCGGCCAAGCGGCGCGCGCGCGCGATCCGTTCGCGGCGGAACATCGCCACTTCCCAATCTTCCAGCCAAGCGCGGGCCGGATTGGCATGGCCAGCCGCCACGCGGGCAGTCAGCGCGCCGCGCATCCGGTCGGGCAGCAGAGAAAGATAGGCCGCATCGGCATGCACGGTCGACACCCACATCCCTTCGGCCAGCACCACTTCGGGGGTAGGGAACAGCATGGAATAAAGTTGTTGGCGGCCCGGCCCGGCCTCGGCCTTGGGCAGGGCATGTTTGGCCTTGGCGAACATTTCGCTTTCGCCAAACCACAATTCCAGTTCGTGCCCGGCCAGCAAGACACCTGTGCCGGGCGACAGCAGCACATCGCGTTCGGGCAGGGCGGCGCCGAAACATTCGGTGGCCAGAACCAGCGGACGCGTTTCTTCGGGCGCGCGGCGCGGCATGGTGTGCAGCCCGACCCAAAGCAGCGATTGATACCCGTTGTCGCGCGTCAGCACGCGGTCGCCCGGGCGCAGCCAGTCGATCGGCGTGGGGCCGTCGGCGGTGGCGATCATCGTGCCGGTGCCAAGCGCGGGAATCGCGGCAATTTCTTCTGGGCTGGCGGCGCGGGCGGGCAGGGCAAAGGGCTCTGCCTCGGGGTATTCGGCGCCCGGTTCCAGCAGGTCCGAGGGCATGAACAGGCACAAGACCCCGTCGATCTCGATCCGGTCGAGCCGCAAGGTGCCCCCTTCGGGCTTTTCCAACAGCAGCGGCACATCGGCGGTCATCGTGCCTTGCCGCAGCGTGCTGCCCAGCGGGTCTTTCAGCGCGGCACCGCTTTCGTCATGGGTGATTTTCCACATCATCGTTTCGGCATCGAAATCATGGGCCAGCGACCACGTCTTGCGCTCGGCATCGAAACTTAGAACCGAAACCGGATAACCGTCTTCCATAATACCTCCTGCCGCAATTCGCGCCGACTCGATCTTCAGTGTTTCCGATCACGGCAAACGAAGCGTTAACAAGGGCGGCAAATCGCCCCCATTTCTCGGAAATCGGTTAACCCGGCGTGCAGGCCCTTGCCGGAACGCCAAGGGGCGGGCAGAAGGGGGGCATGGTGGCACAACTGGATTACGCCCGGATGCAGGAGGTCTTCCGCCGGTTTTCGGCGGCTGAGCCGCATCCAAAGGGCGAGCTTGAACATACCAATGCCTTCACGCTTTTGGTGGCGGTGGCGCTTTCGGCGCAGGCGACCGATGTGGGGGTAAACAAGGCCACGCGTGCGCTGTGGCCGGTGGCCGATACGCCCGAAAAGATGCTTGCGCTGGGCGAAGAGGGGCTGATCGCGCATATCCGCACGATCGGGCTTTACCGCAATAAGGCCAAGAACGTGATCAAGCTGAGCCGGATCTTGGTGGAAGACTATGACGGGCAGGTGCCCAGTTCCCGCGCCGCCCTGACCCGCTTGCCCGGCGTGGGCCGCAAAACCGCCAATGTCGTTCTCAACATGTGGTGGGGGCATCCGGCGCAGGCAGTCGATACCCATATCTTTCGTGTCGGCAACCGTACGGGCATTTGCCCGGGCAAGGATGTCGAGGCGGTCGAACGTGCCATCGAAGACAATGTGCCGGTGGAATGGCAACGCCATGCCCATCACTGGCTGATCTTGCACGGGCGGTATATTTGCACCGCCCGCAAACCCCGCTGCGCCGATTGCCTGATCCGCGATCTGTGCCGTTTCGAGGAGAAAACCGAATGAAAAAGCACCAAGTTGTCGGCATCGGCAACGCCATCGTTGATGTGATTGCACAATGTGATGACGCCTTTTTGGAGGTGAACGGCATCGATAAGGGCGTGATGCAACTGATCGAGCGCGACCGCGCCGAACTGCTTTATGACGCGATGAGCAACCGGACCGAGGCGCCCGGCGGCTCGGTCGGCAATACGATCGCGGGGCTGGGCAATCTGGGGCTGAAAACCGCCTTCATCGGGCGTGTGGCCGATGATGCGCTGGGCCATTTCTACGAGGCGGCGCTGAATGGCGAGGGCACGGCTTTCCCGAACCCGCCGGTCAAGGGCGCCGATCTGCCCACCTCGCGCTCGATGATCTTCGTCACCCCGGACGGGGAACGCTCGATGAACACCTATCTGGGCATTTCGGCTGATCTGTCGACCGAAGACGTGCCGCTTGAGGTGGTCGAAGACACCGAAATCTTGTTCCTTGAGGGCTATTTGTTCGACAAGGATCACGGCAAAGCCGGTTTCCTGAAGGCCGCGCAGGGCTGCCACCGGGGCGGCGGGCGCGCGGGGATTTCACTGTCGGACCCGTTTTGCGTGGACCGGCACCGCGACAGCTTCCGCCGTTTGGTGAAAGAGGAAATGGATTTCGCGCTGGGCAATGAACATGAATGGGCCTCGCTCTACCAGACCGATCTGGACAGCGCGCTGAAACAGGCCGCCAGCGAATGCGGTTTGGTGGTTTGCACCCGCTCGGGCGCCGATGTGGTGCTGATCCGTGGCGAAGAACGGGTGGAGGTGCCGGTGCACCGCGTGGTGCCGGTCGATGCCACGGGCGCGGGCGATCAATTCGCGGCAGGCTTCCTTTATGGCTATGCCATGGGCAAACCGCTTGAAGTGGCGGGCCGGATGGGCTGCGTCGCGGCGGCGGAAGTCATCAGCCACTACGGCGCGCGGCCTGAGGCGGATATTCTGGATATGTTCCGCGCCGACGGGCTGGTGTAACCGCGCCACCGTCCACCGTGCGACAATGACAAAGGGCGCCGTCTTGGCGCCCTTTCCTTAATCGCCAAGCTTGGCATGAACCTCGGCCAGATCGACCTCGCCCACCGGCATTTTGTTGTCCGGATCATCGAAGTCGTATTTGAAGAGTTGGAAATCCTTCTTGTAGATTTCCCACACCAGATGGCGCGACAGATCGTCGAAATAGTCGCTCACCTTGTGGGCGCGTTTCGGCCCATGGCCTTCGCTTTCGTTGAAGCGCGGGATCGTGGCAAGGTCGACCGGATGCGCGGTCTCGATATTGTCGAGCACGACCTGCATCCCCTCGTTGAATTTCTCGGTGAAGAAGATGTGGTCGTATCGCCCGCCATTGACGATGAAGGTTGAGATATGCCCCGACATGGCCGACCAGTGGATGTCTGGTTCCATCGGGCGGCGCCAGCGGATCGTGTCACGCGCGAACAGCAAGAAGCGGCGGAACGATTTTACCTGATCGAAATCGAAATTATCCTCGGGGCTGCCGACTTCGATCCCGTATTTCTGGATCAATTGCGGCACAAGGTTGCCCCGGTAGCGCTTGCCGTTCCTTTGAATGCCCGCGATCTTGTCAAAGAACGAACTGAGGATCCGCGCATAGGGGTTGCGCACGCAGGTGAAGGCGTAGCTTTTATGCGCTTTGACGTTTTGCTCGATCACGTCTTGGCTTTCGGGCTGGCTCCATTTGTGCAGCCCCGATGTGCTGTCATGGATGTCACCGTCGAAAAACCGGCCATGATCGGTGTAGAACATGATCTGCCCGATCGACGAGCAGGCACATTTCGGAACGACGCGATAGACGACGCTTTCGCTTTCGGTCATCCAAGTCCCGGGAAACCCCATGAGAACAGCCTCCAACTTCGATGCAATGACCTTACGCACCGATCTTTTGAGAATTCCTTCCCATGAAGCAAAGAAGCTCTGTTTTTTCAATGCCCTTTGGCGCTATTACGGCAGATAACGACAAAACCGCGGACGAGCTGTTTTAAAAATGGCAAAAATCGCCTTCATCCTGTTGACCCACAAAGATCCGGACGGGGTCATTGCGCAGGCCGAGCGGCTGACCTCTGCGGGGGATTTCGTGTCGATCCATTTCGACGCACGCGCCAATTCTGCCGATTTTGAGAAGATCCGCGCCGCGTTGGCCCCAAACCCTTCGGTGACCTTTGCGCGCAAGCGGCGCAAATGCGGCTGGGGCGAATGGAGCCTTGTGGCCGCCACCTTGGAGGCGCTGAAAGCCGCTCTTGATGCCTTTCCGCAAGCGACGCATTTTTACATGTTGTCGGGCGATTGCATGCCGATCAAAAGCGCCGAATTCGCGCATCAATTCCTTGATGCGGAAGATGCGGATTATATCGAAAGCTTCGATTTCTTCGCGTCAGACTGGATCAAGACCGGCTTTAAGGAAGAACGGCTGATCTACCGCCATTGGTTCAATGAACGCACCCAGCCCAAGCGGTTCTACACCGCCTTCGAAGTGCAAAAGAAATTCAACCTCACGCGCAAGATCCCCGATGACATCGAGATGATGATTGGGTCCCAATGGTGGTGCCTGCGGCGGCGCACCATTGAATGGGTGCTCGATTTCACCCGAAAACGCCCCGATGTGATGCGGTTTTTTCGCACCACATGGATTCCGGATGAGACCTTTTTTCAGACCATCGTGCGCCATGTCGTGCCCGAAACCGAAATCCGCAGTCGCACGCTGACCTTCTTGATGTTTAGCGATTACGGCATGCCGCTGACCTTCTATAATGATCATTACGATCTGCTTGTGGGGCAGGATTACCTGTTTGCCCGCAAGATCAGCCCCGATGCGACGGAGTTGAAAGACCGGCTGGGCGATTTGTGGCAACAAACCGGGGTCAGCTTCGATATCTCGAACGAGGGGCGGGCGCTGTTTGCCTTTTTGACCGGGCGGGGCCGGATTGGGCGGCGGTTCGCGCCACGCTTTTGGGAACGCGAAGCGAGCCTTGGGCGCGAGCGCACGCTTTTGATGATCGTGTGCAAGAAATGGCATGTCGCCAAGCGTCTGGTGGAACAAATCCGCGCCCATACCGACTTGGCGGCGGTGGAATATCTGTTCAACGAAGAGGGCGGCCTGCCCGATCTGGGCGGGATCGAACGCACCGTCGATAAGCGTAACCGCCACCGCCGGGCGTTGCTGCGGATGCTGTTTGACTATTATCAAAACGACCGTCTGGTGATCTGCCTTGATCCGGCAGCGCTGGATTTGATGCAGGATTTCACCTCTGACAAATGCACCACGCGGGTGCTGGAGGTGGAATGCGACTTTTCGGATGATTACCTGATTGGCCACGCCCGCCGGGTGGGGCTGGCCGCAGAGCGCACCGCGCGCGAGGTGCTTGACCGGCTCTTGCCGACGATCCGCTATGACCTGCAACATGAAAGCGATCAGATGCGCGATGCGCAATTCCCGGTGTTTTTGCACATGCGCCAGAACGCCAGCCCCGAGGAAAACGCGCATCCCTTGGCGCAGTTTCTGGGCATCGATCTGGAGCTTGCGCATCAGATCGCGGCAACCGATTATCTGTTCGTCGATTGAGGAGAGACACCTTGGCCTATGTCTATGACGATACGAATATCTTTGCCCGCATCCTGCGCGGCGAAATCCCCAACAAAACGGTCTATGAAACCGATCACACGCTGGCTTTCGCCGATATTGCGCCCAAGGCACCCACCCATGTGCTGGTGATCCCCAAAGGGCCCTATGTCACCTATGACCACTTCTGCGCCGAGGCGAGCGCGGATGAGATCGTCGATTTTTCGCGCGCGGTCGCGCATGTGGTGAAGCTGGTGGGAGCCGAGGCGCATTCCGGCGGCAAAGGCTTCCGTGCGATCACCAATGCGGGGGAAAACGGTGTGCAGGAAGTGCCGCATTTCCACCTGCATATTCTGGCCGGGCGCAACATCGGCCCGATGATCTTGACCCACGACTGAGACCTCCCGCCGCAGGAGGCGCTTGCCCGGCGGCGGGTTTTTCGCATAGATCGGTGCAACCCATCCGGCGCAGCATGCAGGGAGCTTGCCATGACCAAAACCCCCGAGACCCAGACCGTAACCAGTTGGAAAGTGGCCTGTGACGGGGGCGAAGGCGGGCATCCGCGCGTCTGGCTGACGATCCCGCATGATGAAGGCCAGGTGGTCTGCCCCTATTGCGGCAAGACCTTCGTGATCGACCGCGAACACGCCCACGACGGTCACTGAGGCAAGGCCAAAATCCCGGCCTGCCTTTGCGGATCATGCCTAGCTGATTGGGATTGCGGCTTCTCCGCAGGGGAGTGCGGGCTTGCCGGTCGTGTTTTCTAGGAATTCGGGGACCCGGTTGCCCGACCACATTTCGATGCGATTGCCGTCGCTCAGCGTGCCATTGCCGGTGGCGGTGCCGGTCCAGCGATCTTGATAGGTGAAATAAACGCGCCCGCTTGCGCCGTTTGAACAGGTCACATCGGCTTGTCCGGCGCCAAACCAGTTGCGCTCGGTCCAGGTGCCGCCGCAGGTCTCCCCATCGGACAAAGCGCCCTTTAACACACCTGCGCCGCGCCCGATGGCCCGGCCGGCAAACCACAGCCCGCTATCCCCGACACAGGCCAGAATGCGGGCGCAATTCTCGACCGTTTCGGTCATTTCGCACGGTGCACGCAGTTCCGTTTCTGCAGTGCGTTTTTCTACGGGATCGGGGCGTGCGAGGCGCAACTCTTGTGCAGCGGTTGCGTTTGTCAACAAGCAAAGACTGGCGAGCGCTGGCGTGAGAGAGCGTAACATGGCAATAACCTTTTAAAATGCACTGACGGGAGACAAGCATATGAGCAGCGGTTTCGGCAAGGGATGCCATCTGCATCTGATCGACGGCTCGGCCTTTATCTTCCGCGCCTATCATGCGCTGCCCCCGCTCACCCGCAAGTCAGACGGGCTGCCCGTGGGGGCCGTCGCTGGCTTTGCCAATATGATTTACCGCTATATCGAAGAGGCCAAGGGCGATGACGCGCCCACCCATGCGGCGGTGATCTTTGATTATAGCTCCAAGACGTTCCGCAACGAGATTTACCCCGCCTACAAAGAAAACCGCCCCCCGCCGCCCGAGGATTTGCGCCCGCAATTCCCGCTGACGCGGGAGGCGACCAAGGCGTTCAACCTCGCCTGCCTTGAGATCGAGGGCTACGAGGCCGATGACATCATCGCCACTTTGGCCCGGCAAGCGCGCGAGGCGGGCGGGCGCGTCACGATCATCTCATCGGACAAAGACCTGATGCAATTGGTCGGCAATGGCGTCGGCATGCTGGATGCGATGAAAAACCGCGACATCGGCCCCGAAGAGGTCGAGGCGAAATTCGGTGTCCGTCCGGACAAGGTGGTGGATGTGCAGGCTTTGGCTGGGGATTCGGTCGATAACGTGCCCGGCGCGCCCGGCATTGGCATCAAAACCGCCGCGCAACTGATTGCCGATTACGGCGATCTGGAAACGCTTTTGGAACGCGCCAGCGAGATCAAACAGCCTAAGCGGCGCGAAACACTGCTGAACTTTGCCGATCAGATCCGGGTGTCGAAACAACTGGTGACGCTTTGCGAAACGGTCCCGCTTGATTTCACGCTTGAATCGCTGGAGGTCAAAGACCCAGATCCCGACACGTTGATGGAGTTCCTCAATCAGATGGAATTCCGCACGCTGACAAAGCGGGTGGCCGATAAATTCGGGCGGGAGGCGCCGGTCGCCAGCACGGCTTCTGGCGACAAGGCGGCCTCCGCTTGGGGCGATGGGGCCGCGCCGCAGCCGCGGCTGGACCCCCAAGCGGTGCCCGATGCGCCCATCGATCCGGCGGCCTATACCGTGGTCACGGATGCCGAAACGCTTGAGACTTGGCTGGCCGAGGCGCGCGCCACCGGGGTTCTGGCAGTGGATACCGAAACCACGTCGCTTGACGAGATGCAGGCCGAACTGGTGGGCGTGTCGCTGGCCACCGCGCCGGGCAAGGCGTGCTATATTCCGCTGGCCCACAGCTCTGGCGGCGATGATTTGTTCGGTGGGGCCGAAAAGGTGGCGGGGCAGATGGATTTTGACGCAGCGCTGAGGCTGCTCAAGCCCATTTTGGAAGATGCGGCGATCCTGAAGATCGGCCAGAACATGAAATATGACTGGAAGATTTTCGCCCGTTACGGCATCCGCGTTGCGCCCTTTGATGACACGATGCTGATGTCTTACGCGATGTTCTCGGGGCTGCATGGCCACGGGATGGACGCGCTGTCGGAAGAATATCTGGGCCACCGCCCGATCCCGATCAAAGAGTTGATCGGCGCAGGCAAATCGCAGATCACCTTCGACAAGGTGGCGATCGACAAGGCCGCCCCCTATGCGGCCGAAGATGCCGATATCACCTTGCGGCTTTGGCGTGCCTTCAAGCCGCAACTGTCGCGCGCGCAGGTGACCACGGTCTACGAAACGCTCGAACGCCCGTTGGTGCCGGTGCTGGCCGAGATGGAAATGGCGGGCGTGAAGGTCGATACCTCGGTGCTGTCGCGCATGTCGAACGTGTTCGCGCAGCGCATGGCGGGGCTGGAAGAGGAAATCCAGTCCCTTGCGGGCCAGCCCTTCAACGTGGGCTCCCCCAAGCAATTGGGTGAAGTGCTGTTTGACGTTCTGGGCGTGCCCGGTGGCAAAAAGGGCAAGACCGGCGCCTATGCGACCGGGGCCGATGTGCTGGAAGACATCACCACGATGGCGGATCACAAACATGCGGCGGAACTCGCCGCGAAGGTGCTGGATTGGCGGCAAATCTCAAAGCTGAAATCCACCTACACGGATGCGTTGCAAACGCATGTAAACCCCGATACGGGACGCGTGCACACCTCCTATAGCATTGCGGGGGCCAACACCGGGCGGCTGGCCTCCACCGATCCGAATTTGCAAAATATCCCGGTGCGGTCTGACGAGGGCCGCCGCATCCGCGAGGCGTTCATCGCGCCCGAGGGGCAAAAGATCGTCGCGCTTGATTATAGCCAGATCGAGCTGCGCATCTTGGCCCATGTCGCCGACCTGCCCGAGATGAAGGACGCCTTCCGCCAAGGCATCGATATTCACGCGATGACGGCGTCGGAAATGTTCGGTGTGCCGGTGGAGGGGATGGACCCGATGATCCGCCGCCAAGCCAAGGCGATCAACTTTGGCGTCATCTACGGTATTTCGGGCTTTGGGCTTGCGCGCAATCTGCGCATTCCGCGATCCGAGGCGCAGGGCTTCATCGATCGCTATTTTGAGCGCTTCCCCGGCATTCGCACCTATATGGATGAGACGGTTGCCTTCGCCAAAGAGCATGGCTTTGTGCAAACGCTCTTTGGTCGGAAAATCCACACGCCCGAGATCAACGCCAAGGGCCCCGGCGCGGGCTTTGCCAAACGTGCGGCGATCAACGCCCCGATCCAAGGCGCGGCGGCCGATATCATTCGGCGCGCAATGATCCGCATGCCGCAAGCGATTGCGGATCTGCCCGCGCGGATGCTGCTGCAGGTGCATGACGAATTGATCTTCGAGGTCGAAGACGGGGCGGTGGATGCGCTGATAGATGCCGCCCGCAAGGTGATGGAAGGCGCGGCAGAGCCTGCGGTGAAGCTGTCGCTGCCACTGGTTGTCGATGCGGGGCAGGGCGCAAGCTGGGCCGAAGCGCATTAATCTGGCGCCGAAAACGAAAGACTCACCTCGTCTGACGCCGTGGCCCTGCGCTGCGGCGTTGCTATTTGATGCACCAAAATGAAGGCGCGCGCCTGCGACAAAATCTCCCGCGCAAAAATATTTTTTGCGATTTTATGTCCTTTTGGGCGTGAAATACATTCCGAAAGCTGCATAAAATATCTATCTTTCAAGCACTTCGATCCCAAAAGTGACACAGTCACATTCTTTGCGCGCTCAGTAAGCAATTGATCTAAGTCAATTTTTTATGTGGGACATTTTGCCCACCTGCGACAGCCCGCGCAGGCGCGACAGCGCGCCGCAGGGTTCATAGCTCGAAAGACCGCCTGTACGGGACAAGGCGGACGAACCAGTTGGAGAGGACGACAATGGAGTTCGGACTTGTGGAGCTGTCTCGGCTGCAATTCGCAGCGACAGCGATGTATCACTTCCTATTCGTGCCCCTGACACTTGGGCTTTCAATCATGCTCGCCACGATGGAGACGGTCTATGTCATGACCCGTCGTCCGATCTGGCGGCAGATGACGAAGTTCTGGGGCACACTCTTTGGGATCAACTTTGTGCTCGGCGTGTCGACGGGCATCACCATGGAATTCCAGTTCGGCATGAACTGGAGCTATTACAGCAACTACGTGGGCGACATTTTCGGGGCGCCGCTCGCGATCGAAGGGCTGATGGCCTTCTTCCTTGAGGCGACCTTCGTGGGGCTTTGGTTCTTTGGGTGGGAAAAACTCCGCCCGCGCGCGCACATGTTTGTGGGGTGGTGCGTGGCCATCGGCTCGAACTTTTCGGCTTTGTGGATTTTGATTGCGAATGGTTGGATGCAGAACCCGGTGGGGGCCGAGTTCAATCCGATGACCATGCGCATGGAACTTGTTGATTTTTATGCTGTTCTCTTTAATCCGGTGGCGCAGGCGAAATTCGTGCACACGGTTTCGGCGGGCTATGTGACGGCGGCGATCTTCGTCGTCGGCGTGTCGTCGTGGTATTTGCTGCGCGGTCGCCATATCGATCTGGCGCGGCGCTCCGTCGCGGTGGCTTCGGCCTTTGGTCTGGCGGCTTCGCTTTCGGTGATCGTGCTGGGCGACGAGTCGGGCTATGAAGCGACCCACAACCAAAAAATGAAGCTCGCCGCGATCGAGGGCATGTGGGAAACCGAAGAGGCCCCGGCCTCGTTCAACCTGTTCGGCATCCCCGATCAAGAAGCGCGCGAAACCAAATATGCGATCAAGATCCCGTGGGCTATGGGCATGATCGGCACGCGCTCGCTGACCGAAGAAATGCCGGGCATCAAGGAATTGGTCGAAGGCTCTGAACAGCGCATTCGGAATGGTCTGATCGCCTATGACGCGCTGATGGACATTCGCGCCAACAAGGGCGATGTGACGCCCGAAGTGACCGCCGCCTTTGAAGATCATTCCGATGATCTGGGCTATGCGATGCTGCTGTCGTCGATGGTCGAAGACCCGATGACCGCCACCGATGAACAGATCGAGGCGGCCGCGTGGAAAACGGTGCCCGGCGTGGCGCCGATGTTTTGGACCTTCCGTCTGATGGTGGGCTTTGGCTTCTTCATGCTGGGGATGCTGACCTATATGTTCTGGGTGACCAACTTCCGGGGGGGCAATTATCCGAAACTTGCGCTGAAAACGGCGGTCTTCATCATTCCGATGCCGTGGCTCGCGGCCGAAATGGGCTGGTTCGTGGCCGAATTCGGGCGTCAGCCGTGGACCGTGGACGGGCTTTTGCCCACCGCGCTTTCGGCCTCGCATCTGTCGGTGTGGGATCTGGCGGTCACGCTCGGCGGTTTCGTGGCGCTTTATACCACGCTTTTGATCATCGAGATGAAGCTGATGCTGGCTGCGATCCGCAAGGGCCCGGTGCAAGACGTCGAGGCGGTCGCCGCCTGGAACGCCAAGCACGCCCCTGTTGCAGCTCAACCTGCGGAGTAAGACCATGATCTTGCATGAACTTCTAAACTACGAAATCCTTCGTGTGATCTGGTGGGTGCTTCTGGGCGTTTTGCTCATCGGCCTTGCTGCCACCGATGGGTTTGACATGGGCGTGGCCGCGCTTCTGCCCTTTGTGGGCAAATCCGATGCCGAACGGCGCGTGGTCATCAACACGGTGGGGCCTGTCTGGGAAGGCAACCAAGTCTGGCTGATTTTGGGGGGCGGCGCGATCTTTGCCGCTTGGCCACCGCTTTATGCGGTCAGTTTCTCGGGCTTTTATCTGGCCATGTTCTTGGTGCTTGCGGCGCTGATCCTGCGGCCTGTCGGGTTCAAATACCGCAACAAGCGGGAAAGCCATGTCTGGCGCACCCGGTGGGATTGGGCGCTGATGATCGGGGGCGCTGTGCCCGCGCTGATCTTTGGCGTGGCGGTCGGCAATGTGCTGCAAGGCGTGCCCTTCTCGCTTGAAGACAGCCTCTTGCCGATCTACCCGGGCAACTTCGTGATGAAGCTTTTGGGCCTTCTCAACCCGTTCGCGCTGTTTGTGGGCGTGGTGTCGCTCAGCATGCACCTGTCGCATGGTGCGTCTTGGCTGGTGCTCAAGACCGAGGGCGCGGTGCAGGCGCGCGCGCGCCGGTTCGGCACCTATGCCGGTCTGGTGGCGATCCTCACCTTCGCGCTGGCGGGGGCTTGGCTTGCCTTTGGGGTCGAGGGCTATCGCTTCGTGACCGCGCCTGATCCGGCAGGCCCGTCGAACCCGCTTTTGTCCGAAGTGGTGCGTGGCGGCTCGTGGCTGGATGCCTATGCGACGCGTCCGTGGATCGCCATTGCCCCGATCATGGGTGTGGTGGGCATGGCGGCGCAGGTGCTTTTGATGCGCGCCTGGAGCGGCTGGTCGGTCGTCGCGGGCAAAGTGGGCATTTTCGGCATCATCTCGACGGTGGGGCTGACGATGTTCCCCTTCATCCTGCCCTCGTCGCTGAACCCCACCGCGTCGCTGACCGTGTGGGATAGCTCGTCGTCGCATATGACGCTGTTCATCATGCTGGTCTGCACGATCATCTTCTTGCCGATGATCCTTGCCTACACCGCCTGGGTCTACAAGGTGCTGTGGGGCAAGGTCACCCAAGAAGATGTCAGCTCCAACCCCAACGCTTACTAAGAGGTCTGAAACATGTGGTATTTTGCCTGGCTTCTGGGGCTGCCGGTGGCGGTGATGTTCGGCGTCATCAACGCGATGTGGTTCGAAATGCAGGAAGATCGGCGCCGGTTAAACCCTGAAGGCGACGACTGACAACCAGTTCCGGCGGCGTGATTGCGCGCCGCCGGGCCCCGAGGGTTGCGTCCCTTCGCATCGTCGGGTCAAGGGCCGTCCGGGGGCATCCGGGCGGCCCTCGTCTTTGAGGGGCAGGTCTTGGGCGTTAAATCCGGCGCAATTCGGCCTTTGCCACCAGCGGGCCGGTGGCCACGCCTTCGGGCGCGCCGCCGCGCGGTTCTTCGGTGATGGCAAGGGTCGCATTGGCGATCACGTCGCGCAGATCCGCCGGGATCGGCATCGCCGCCTGACCACGCCGGGGCATCACGCCCAGCGACACGGGCGGGTCTTCCCCGGCAATCAGCCACAATTCGAAATCGCGGCCCTGCGCGGGGGCCTTGCCGCCCATCGAGACGCGCATTTCTCCGGTCTTTTCGTTGTAAAGCGCGGCCAGCCGCACCGCGCCATCATCGGACACCATGTCAGAGACCCACATCTGCCCCTGTGCAGGCATCAAGGGCTCGCCCAGCCACAAGATCGCGCCCAAAAACACCGCCGACACCGCCGAGGCACCGGCGAGCCAACGCCACAGCCCAGACGCCGCGCGCGCGGGGGGGGCGCCGTAAGCGCGGGTTTCGATCCCCTCCCAGACCCGGCGCGGCGGCGAGACCGGCGTCACCTCTGCCGCAAGCGGGTCGAGATGCGCTTCCCAACGCGCCACCTCGCGCGCGAAATCGGCATCGATGGCGATGCGCCGCGCCGCCGCTTGTCGTTCGTTCAGTGGCAGCGTGCCCAGCACATATTCGCCCGCCAGCGCGATATCATCAGGGGGAAGATCACGCATCGCCCAAACACTCCCGCAGCGAGATCAGCGACCGGCGCAGCCAAGACCGCATCGTATTCAGTGGCACCTCGAACCGTTCGGCCAGTTCCAGATAGCTTTCGCCCTCGACATAGGCGCGCCGCACCGCCTCGGCGCGCACGCCCTCAAGCTTGCCCATGCAATCGTCGATCCGTCGCCCTTCCGAGGCCCGGATCGCCTCGGCCTCGGGGGTGGGCTCAAGGCTGGGCAGCGCCTCCAGCACCTCGGCCTCCACCCCGCCGCCTTTGCGCGCGCGCAGCCGGTCGATGCACAGATTGCGCGCCACGGTATTCAGCCAAGCGGCGGGGCTCGCCACTTCGGGCACATAACGGTCGGCATTCATCCAGATCTTCACGAAAACATCCTGCAAAGCGTCTTCCGCCTCGGTGCGGTCTTGCAAGAGACGCAGACAGATGCCGAAAAGTTTCGCCCCATGCGCAGAATAAAGCGCAGAAAACGCCGCGCGCTCTTTCAGCGCGACGCGCGCAAGCAATGCGCCCAGATCTTCGCCCTGTGCCGACATGCCCTCCGGCCCCTTTGCGGGAAAATTTCCATCAAACGATGCAACCTTTAGGCTCCCTCGCGCGTATTGCAAGTATGGACAGGTCTAGACCGGCGTGGTCAGGTTGTGACGAAAAGGGCGAAACATGCGGATTGCGGTCATCGGTGCGGGCATTTCGGGGCTGGGTGCGGCTTGGCTTTTGCGCGGCCATGAGGTGGTGATCTTTGAGGCGGGCAAGCGCATCGGCGGCCATGCCCGCACGATCGAGGTGCAAGGCACGCGGGTCGATACCGGCTTTTTGGTGTGCAACCGCAAGACCTACCCCCTTTTTACCGGGCTGATGGATACGCTGGGCGTGGCGCTGCAACCCGCGCCGATGAGCTTTTCGGCCAGTTTCGGCAAGGGGGCTTATGAATATGGCACCGGGCGCCTGACCGATCTTTTTGGCCAGCGGCAGCGGCTTTGGGATCGTTCGCATTGGCGGATGATCCGCGACATCCGCCGCTTCATGACCGAGGCGCCGGCGATGATGGGCCAAGGCGGCGTGATCGGGGAAGTGATTGCCGAGCTTGGCCTTGGGCGCGAATTCCGCGACCGGTTCTTGATGCCGATGTCTGGTGCGATCTGGTCGACCCCGCCCCGCTTCATGCTGGATTTTCCGGCGGATCGGTTCTTGCGGTTTTTCGAAAGCCACGGGCTGATGGGGGCAGGCCCGCGCCCCGAATGGCTGACGGTGAAGGGCGGCGCCTCGATCTATGTCGCGGCTTTGGCGCGCGCGACCATGGCCGAATTGCGCAAATCCTGCCCGGTCAAGTCCGTGCGCCGTGTGCCGGGCGGCGTGATGGTCACCAGCAGCGCGGGCGAAGAACGTTTCGATCAGGTGATCATGGCCGCCCATGCGCCGCAAACGCTGGATATGCTGGCCGCGCCCGACGCGGATGAAGCCGATATTCTGGGCGCGTTCCAAGTGGAGCCGAACCGGATGGTGCTGCATTCGGATGAAAGCTTCATGCCGCGCAGGCGCAACCTTTGGGCGTCGTGGAACCATGTCACGGCGGCCCCGCCCGGCGGGTTGCGCAACCGCCCGATTTCGATGAGCTATTGGATCAACCGGCTGCAAGGCGTGCGAAGCGATCAGCCCTTGATCATGACGCTGAACCCGGAATGGGAGCCGCATTCCGCGCATCACGAGGTGACCTTCTCGCATCCGCAATTTGACACGGCGGCGCTGGCAGCGCTTGATCGTCTGGGCGAAATTCAGGGGCGCGGCGGCATCTGGTATGCAGGCGCTTGGACGCGCTACGGCTTTCATGAAGATGGGCTTTTGTCGGCTTTGCGTGTGGCGCAGGCCTTGGGCCGCGATTGGCCCCTAGGGGAAGACCCATGGGCCGCAGAGCGCCCCGATTGGGCGCACCCGCGAGCCGAGGGGTTGGCGGCATGACCTTTCTTCTCGCCCCCATGACGCTGGTTCTGGCGCTGGCCTTTGCCGCCGCGCCGATCCTGACCGAAGGCTTTCGTGGGTTCACGCCGGGGCAATTTCCGGTGCCTGCGGACCGCTGGCCGGTGGCGCCGGTGGGCTGGGCCTTTTCGATCTGGGGGGTGATCTATCTTTGGTTGGTGGCCGGGGCCACCTGGGGGTTGGTGTGCGCCCGCACCGCCCCCGCCTGGCAGGCGATGCGCGGCCCGCTCGCGCTGAGCCTTGCCATTGGCGTGCCCTGGATCTGGGTGGCGAACTGGCAACCCGCTGCGGCCGCCGTGATGCTGGTCTTCATGGCCGCCACGGCTTTGGCCGCGCTTTTGCGGGCGCCGCGCGGGCCATGGTCGGCGGGTCCCGTGGGGCTTTATGCGGGCTGGCTTTGTGCGGCGACGGCGGTGGCCTTTGGCATCGTCTTGGCGGGGCAGGGGGTGTTGGCTGCGCAGACCGCGTCTTTGCTGGCGCTGGCGGGGCTGTTGGCGGTGGGGCTTGGCGTCGTGTGGCGCCGCCCCGATGTGCCAAGCTACGCCTTTGCGGTGGGCTGGGCGCTGATGGGCGTCATCGTCGCCAATCTTAAAGCAGAGAATATGCCCGTGGTGGCGCTGTGCGCGGCGGGGCTTGCCGCGCTGGCGGGCCTGTGGCGACTACGGATAAGGGAGATAAGATGAAACTGAAAACCATGGCTTTGGCGCTTTTCACCGGGTTTGGCACCTTGGGCGCGGCGGGCAATGCGACCGCCCAGGCCGAGGCGCCCAGCTTCACCTTTGCCTCGATCGAAGGCGATACAATTGACACCGCCGCCTTTCGGGGGCAGCCGGTCTTGGTGGTCAACACCGCCTCGCTTTGCGGCTTTGCCCCGCAGTTAGAGGGGCTGCAAAAGCTGCATGAAGACTATGGCCCCAAAGGGCTGGTGGTGCTCGCGGTGCCCTCTGATGATTTCGCGCAGGAACTCGACAGCGCCAAGGAAGTCTCTGAGTTCTGCACCCTGACCTATGGGATCACCCTGCCGATGACCGATATCACCCCGGTGACGGGCGAGAACGCGCATCCGTTTTACAAATGGGTGAAGGAGCAGACGGGCTTTGCCCCGCGCTGGAACTTCAACAAGGTGCTGATCGACGGCGCGGGCAATGTGGTCGAGACTTGGGGCAGCTTCACCAAACCCGGGTCCGGGGCGATCCGCCGCGCGTTCGAGCCGCTTTTGCCGGGCGCGTGATCGGTGGCGAAGATGCGCCGCAAGGGGGATCTGCCGCAAAAGATCTGTGCCGCTTGCGGGCGCCCTTTCGCGTGGCGCAAGAAATGGGCGCGGGATTGGGACGCGGTGCGCTTTTGCTCTGAGCGGTGCCGGGGCGGGACGAAGCGCGCATGACCGGGCGTTTGATCTTTGTGCTGGGCGATCAGCTTTCGCGCGGTCTGTCGGCGCTGGCCGATATCGACCCCAGCCAAGATGTGGTGCTGATGGTGGAGGTGCGCGAAGAGGGCACTTATGTCCCCCATCACAAGCAAAAGATCGCGTTCCTCCTGTCCGCGATGCGCCACTTTGCCGATGATCTGCGCGCCGAGGGGCTGCGGGTCGATTATGTGCGCCTGGATGACCCCGATAACACCCATAGCTTTACCGGGGAACTGGCGCGCGCTGTGGCCCGCCATAAGCCGCAATCGGTTATTGTGACCAGACCGGGCGAATGGCGCGTGGGTGTGATGGTTGCAACCTGGTCAGAGCTGTTGGGCGTGTCGGTCGCGATGCGCGAAGACACCCGTTTCTTCTGTTCGGTGGAGGATTTCGCGGCGCTGACCGCGCGCGGCAAAACCAAGCGGATGGAAAATTTCTACCGCGAAATGCGCAGGCGCACGGGCTTTTTGATGGCGGCGGGCAAGCCCATCGGCGGCAAATGGAATTACGATGCAGAGAACCGCAAGGCGCTGCCCAAAGGGCATAAATTGCCCAAGCGCAAGCGGTTTGCCCCCGATGCCATCACGCGCGACGTGATGGCCTTGGTCGAGGCGCAATTTCCCGATCATTTTGGCGATCTGGCCCGTTTCGGCTGGCCCGTCACCCGGGCCGAGGCGCTGCAAGCGCTTGACGATTTCATCACCCATGCCCTGCCGCAGTTTGGCGATTGGCAAGATGCGATGAAAACCGGCGAAAATTTTCTTTACCACGCGCTGTTGTCGCCCGCCTTGAACGTGGGGCTTTTAACGGCCGCCGAGGTTTGCGAGGCGGCAGAGGCGGCCTATGAGGCAGGCCATGTCCCGCTCAACGCGGCCGAAGGGTTCATTCGTCAAATCCTTGGTTGGCGCGAATTCGTGCGCGGGCTTTATTGGACCGAAATGCCCGCCTATGGGCAAACCAATGCGCTGAAGGCCACGCGGCCCTTGCCGGAGTTTTACTGGAGCGGCCAAACCAAGATGCACTGCATCGCCGAGGTGGTGCGGGGCACGCGCCAAAACGCCTATGCCCACCATATTCAGCGGCTGATGGTGACGGGCAATTTCGCGCTTTTGGCAGGTATTGCGCCCGCCGAGATCGAGGCTTGGTATCTGGCGGTTTATGCCGATGCCTTTGACTGGGTCGAATTGCCCAACACGCATGGCATGGTCGCCCATGCCGATGGCGGTCGGCTTGGCTCCAAACCCTATGCGGCCTCGGCCGCCTATATCGGGCGCATGTCGGATTATTGCCGGGGCTGCCGCTATGATGCCAAGGCCCGCACGGGCGCCAATGCCTGCCCGTTCAACTATCTTTATTGGAATTTCCTTATCGCGCACCGCGACACTTTCGGGGCAAACCCGCGCATGGCGCTGCCCTATAAGGCGCTCGACCGGTTCGATAAGGCCGAGCAAGCCGCGATCCGCGCCGCTGCCGAAGACTTCCTTGCCAAAATGCACACGCCGGAGGGCGTGCCTCCGGCGCAGATGTCTTTGGGCGATTGGTAGGCCTTAGCGGCCCCGGATCCGCGGGTCGAGCGCGTCGCGCAGACCATCGCCAATATAATTGACCGACAGCACCGTGAGCGAGATCGCGATGCCCGGCAGCACCACCCGCATCGGGTAAAGCTGGATCTGGTCCACCGCATCAAACAACAGCCGCCCCCAGGTTGGGAAATCCGGCGGGAAGCCAAGACCAAGGAACGACAGCGCCGATTCCGTGATGATTGCCGTGGCGATGCCAAGCGTCGCTGACACCATGATGGGCGACATCACATTGGGCAGGATGTGGCGCAGCACCATGCGCCGCGCGGGCGTGCCGATGGAGCGCGCCGCCAGAACGAATTCCCGTTCTTTCAGCGCCAGCACCTCGCCGCGCACGATCCGGGCGGTTTGCATCCATGAGGTTGCGCCAATCGCGGTGACGATCAGCAAGAAAATCCCGCCCTCGGGGCCAAACCGCTGCGACAGCGGCTCGCGAAACAGCGTCACCATCAGCAAAAGCAGCGGCAACAGCGGCAGTGCCAGAAACAGGTCGGTCAGCCGCATCAACGGCCCTTCCAGCCGTTTGAAATAGCCTGCCAGAACCCCGATCGTGGTGCCCAATGACACGGCCAGAGCCATCGCCGTCAGCCCCACCGACAACGACACCTTGCCCCCTGCCATCATCCGCGCCAACAGATCGCGGCCCAATTGGTCTGTGCCCAGTGGATGGGCAAGCGAGAACCCCTGATTGCGCGCGCGCAAATCCACATAGGTCGGCGCCAGATCCCACAGGAACGGGCCAATGGTGATGCCCAGCAAGATGGTTAGGAAGATCGTCAGCCCGACCAGCGCGCCCTTGTGGGTTTTGAACTGGTCCCAGACATCCCACCATTGGTTGCGGGGCGGGCGGATGGCGGTTGTGGTCTCAGTCATAGCGGATCCGCGGGTCAAGGATGCCGTAAAGCAGATCGGCAATCAGGTTGAAGGTCACGATCAGCGTGGCAAAGATGAAGGTCAGCGTCATCACCATCGGCAGGTCATTGGCATGGATCGACAAGATCAGCTGTTGGCCGAGCCCGTTCACCTTGAACACCTGTTCGGTAATGATCGCCCCGCCAAAGATTTGCGGCACACCCAGCGCGATGACCGTGATGACGGGGATCAGCGAGTTGCGCAGCACATGCACCAGCACCACGACCTTTTCGGTCAGCCCCTTGGCGCGGGCGGTGCGCACGTAATCTTGCCCAAGGTTATCGAGCATAGACGAGCGCATGAACCGCGAGATTTGCGCGGCATTGTAAAGTGCAAGCACCGTGACCGGCATCACCATCTGGCGGATTTGTTCCTTGAAGCTGGCCCAATCGGTCACCTGAAGCGTGGTGTCATAGACCGAGGGGAACCATTTCAATTGCACGGCAAAGATGATGATCAGCGCGACCCCGGTGAAAAACGTCGGCACCGAGAACCCCACCATCGAGATAAAGGTGCCCAGATTGTCGAACCACGAATATTGCCGATAGGCCGATATAATGCCGATTGGCACCGCGATCAGCACGCCGACCACATAGGCCGAGCCCACAACGGTCAGCGTCTGCGGCAGACGTTCGGCGATGATATCCATCACCGGCTGACGCGATTGGAAGGAAATCACCCGCTGCGCGCCCTCGGCCATGTGCGTGCCAAACAGCGTGTCGATCAGATGCATGGGCTCGACCACGAACATCTGTTTGAGCCATAGGAAATAGCGCACATACCACGCCGCATCGAGCCCAAGCGCGGTGCGCATCTTGGCTTTTACCTCGGGGGGCACGGTCAGCGGCACTTGGCCCAGCGGGTCGCCGGGCGCGGCCTCCAGCAGCAAAAAGATCACCAAAGAGATGATCAGAAGCGTCGGGATCGCGATCAGCAATCGTCGCAGGGTATACTGGAACATCGGCGCCTCGGGGCTTCTCTCTTGATCGGGGGGTGGCGGGGGCGCCGGGCCAACGGCCCGGCGCCCCCGCCCGGGTCGGACCGGCCTTGCCGGTCCGACGCCGCTTTCAGCGGTGGCTCTTACTTGATGCGATACCAGTCAGAGGCGTTCCAAAGCTCGCTGTCCCACGTGTTCAGGATCACCCCGCCCAGCGTGTTGGAATGCGCCGACAGACGGCCACGGTCGACGATCGGCACGATCACATAGCTGTCTTTGGTCAGCATGTCGTTGAGCCGTTTGGCGAGCGCCGCGCGCGCCTCCATATCGCCCGTCGCGCTCAGTTCCTTGATCAGCGCGTCATATTCCGGATCGCAGAAGCGGTTGATGTTTTCGCCCTGCCATTGGCTTTCCGGGGTCGGGGCTTTGTCGCAGGTATATTGCGCCAGATAGGGCTCCGGATCGGTGCCATCGAAGTTGTTGGCATACATTTCGACATCGGCATAGAATTTCTGGAACGTGTCGGGCGAGCCCGCATCGCCGCCAAAGAACACCGACGGATCGACCGTTTTCAGCTCAACCTCGACGCCGATTTCGTTCCACCATTGCTTGATGATGGCTTGGAAATCCTGCCGGATCGCATTGACCGAGGTTTGGTAAAGCAGGCTCAGCTTTTCACCATCCTTGTCGCGGATGCCGTCGCCATCGGTGTCGGTCCAGCCGGCCTCTTCCAAAAGCGCTTTCGCGCCTTCCATATCTTGCACCAGACAATCGGTGTTGTCAGAGGCATACATCTCGGGCGCGGGCACGAGGTTGCAGGTCGGGCGGCCCGCTTCACCATAGCCAATATCGACAAGGATCTGCCGGTCGATCGCCATCGACAGCGCCTTGCGCACGCGCATATCCGACAGGATCGGGTGCGGGTGTTTGGGGGTGGAACGCTCGCCCTCGGGCAGGCTCGGCGAGGGATCGGTCATATTCATCTCGATCCGCTCGACCAGCGTGCCGAAAGCGTTGACGAATTGGCCCTTGCCCGCGCTGGCCAGTTCGGCTTGCAACTCGGGCGAGATTTGCGTGTTCCAAGCATAGTCGAATTCGCCGGTTTCCATCACCGCGCGCGCCGCCGCCGTGGCATCGCCGCCGCCTTTGACCAGCGCAGTGGCAAAGGCCGGTTTCGCCGGGTCGCGATAATAAGGGTTGGCTTCCAGCATCACCGTGTCATTGGTGCGGAATTCGGTGACGCGGAACGGGCCGGTGCCGATCGGCTTGAAGTTCTGATCGGTGCAGCTGGAGGCATTGGCGCCCAAGCAACCGGCGAATTGCGCGGCTTGCAAGATCGGCGATTGCGATCCGACAAAGGCCATGAACGGGTTGGGCTTGGGCTCATGGAAGGTGATCTTCACCGTCAGATCATCCAAAGCCTCGACCTTGTCGATGCCTTCGTAACGGGCAAGCTGCGCGCAGCCGCCAGCCGGGTCCATGCAATATTGTGCGGTGAACACCGCGTCATGCGCGGTGAAATCGGTGCCATCGGACCATTTCAGCCCCGGTTTGATCTTCCAGGTGATGGAGGTCATGTCTTCGGTGAGCCCGCCGTTTTCAAGGCTCGGGATCTCGGTCACTAGGCGCGGGATGACCTCGCCCTTCTCGTTGAAGCCCGCCAGCGGTTCCAGCACAAGGCTGCCCACTTCAACGTCTTTCGTGCCCGACGACAGATAGGCGTTCATCGTCGAAACGGCTTGCGAATAGAGAATGCGCACTTCGCCATCGCTGCCGCGTTCGGCAAAGGCGGCGGGCGCGACCATCAGACAGGCGGCGGCGCCGAGAAGGGCGGTTTTCAACTTCATGTCAAGTTTCTCCTTGTTGGAAGTTGGGATCTTGCGGGCTCGCAGATTGCTCCGGGTTGGCCCCGGAGGGTGCCGCGCCGACGGCGGCTTCTTGATACAGGTGGCAGGCCAGAAAATGTCCGGGCGTGACCTCTTCGAAACGCGGTTCCACCTTGCGGCAGATATCCATCACTTTCGGGCAGCGGGTGCAAAAGTTGCAGCCTTGCGGCGGGTTCGCGGGCGAGGGCACATCGCCCTTCAAAATGATCCGGTTGCGATCGATTTCGGCATTCGGATCGGGTTCGGGCACCGCCGACAAAAGCGCTTGCGTATAGGGGTGCATCGGCGCGTCATAAAGCGCGTCGCGGCTGGCCAGTTCGACGATCCGGCCCAGATACATCACCGCCACCCGGTCCGCGATATGGCGCACCATGGACAAATCGTGGCTGATGAACAGATAGGTCAGCCCGAGGCTGTCTTGCAATTCTTCAAGCAGGTTCACGACCTGCGCCTGAATCGAAACATCCAGCGCGGCAATCGGCTCGTCACAGACGATGAATTTCGGGTTCAGCGCCAGCGCGCGGGCAATGCCGATCCGCTGGCGCTGCCCGCCCGAAAATTCATGCGGGTAGCGGTTGGCAAAGTCGCGGTTCAGCCCGACCTTGTCCATCAACTCGTAAATGCGGGCCAGTTTTTGCGCACGGGTGAGCGTGGTATGTTCGTCCAAGGGCTCGCCAATGATCCCCGCCACCGTCATGCGCGGGTTCAGGCTGGCTTGCGGGTCTTGAAACACCATCTGCATGCGCGGGCGCATGGCGCGCAATTCGCTTGGCGGTGCGGCCAGAACATCTTCGCCCGCCAGCACCACGCGCCCCGCGGTGGGTTCGTAAAGGCGCAAGATCGCGCGGCCACAGGTGGATTTCCCGCAGCCCGATTCCCCCACAAGGCCCAGCGTCTCACCCTCGTAGATCGTGAAAGACACGTCATCGACCGCCTTCACATCGCCGACTTTCTTGCGAAACAGCCCCGCAGTGATCGGGAAATACATTTTGAGCCCATCCACCTCGAGCAGTGGCAGGCGGGTCTGGGGGCCGTCAGCCATGCGCGGCCTCCTTCACTGGTGTCTCCGCTGCATCCGCACGCGCGGCATTGGTGTCGAAATCCCAAAAACAGGCCGCATCATGGCCGGGGCCCACCGCATGGCGGGCGGGGTTGGCCGCATCGCAGGGGCCAAACCGATGCGGGCAACGATCACGGAAAGAACAGGCGCTGGGGGCGGCGCGCAGGATCGGCGGCTGGCCTTCGATCACATTGAGCTTTTCGGCCCGTTCGCCGCGCACCGAAGGCACGGTTTGCAACAGCGCGCGGGTGTAGGGATGGCGCGGATGGGCGAAGACCTCTTTCACCGGACCCTGTTCGGCGATCTGGCCGCCATACATCACCATCACCCGATCTGCGATGCCCGCAATCACGCCAAGGTCATGGGTGATCCAGATGATCGCCATGCCCAGCTTCTGGCGCAGGTCTTTGACAAGTTCGAGGATTTGCGCCTGAATTGTCACATCCAAGGCGGTGGTCGGCTCATCCGCGATCAGCACTTTCGGATCGCAGGCAAGCGCAATAGCAATCATCACGCGCTGCCGCATCCCGCCCGAAAACTGGTGCGGATAGTCCTTTAACCGCCGCGCGGCATCGGGAATGCCCACCAGTTCCAGCAGTTCCTTGGCACGCACATTCGCTTGCGCCTTGGTCATGCCCATATGTTTCAAAAGCGGCTCGCGCAATTGATAGCCCACGGTGAACACCGGGTTGAGAGAGGTCATCGGGTCTTGAAAGATGAACCCCACGCCGGGCCCGCGCACGGCGCGCAATTGATCGGGCGTGCATTTGAGCAGATCAAGCCCATCAAACATCACCGAGCCGTCACGCACCTCGGCGGGCGGGCTGGGCAAAAGGCCAATCAGCGACATCATGGTGACCGATTTTCCCGACCCCGATTCGCCGACCACGCCCAGCAACTCTCCGGGCTTGAGATCAAAGGAAACCGCATTGACGGCATGCACCTCGCCGCCGCGGGTGCGAAAGATCGTCTTGAGGTTATTCACCTCTAGAACAGGCTGCGCCCCTTCGCGCATCGCGATCCCCCAGTCTTTTGTTTTTACACCGTTTTTCGGAGATTTTTCTAGCGTGTCATCACCGAAAGGTGAGTATATTTGACCGATTGTTAGAGATTTTTCGGCATCGTGCAAGCGCTAACGGCGGGGCAGCTTTGCATTGGCTGCATGGCGCCTGCCCACCGTTCTTGGGTTGACCGCGCCTTTCGCGGGCGCAAGCCTGTGGCCATTCGCGCAGCACTCTGCACCCCTTCCGAAAGATAGCCCGATGCGCTTCCCGATCCAGGCCGATGATCCCATCCGCTTTTCTGGCCCATTGCCAAAGGCTTGCGATGTCGTGGTCATCGGGGCGGGCATCGCCGGGGTGATGGCCGCCTATTACCTTGCGAAAGCGGGGCGACAGGTCGTGTTGCTTGAAAAGGGGCGTGTGGGCGGCGAACAATCAAGCCGCAACTGGGGCTGGATTCGCCAACAGGGGCGCGACCCTGATGAACTGCCGATCATGGTCGAATCGATGCGCCTGTGGGAAGGGCTGGCCGGGCGCCTTGGCCCCGAACTGGGCTTCAAACGCTGCGGCATCGCCTATGTCAGCGACAAGCCCGCCGCGATGGAGAATTACGCCCAATGGGTTGATCTGGCCCGCGCGCACGGGGTGGACAGCCACCTTTTGGACCGAGCGCAGCTTGCCGCCTTGGTGCCGCATCGCGCGCGTTGGATCGGTGGGGTCGTCACGCCCTCAGATGCGCGGGCCGAGCCGTTTGTTGCCGTGTCGATGCTGGCGGGGCTCGCCGCGCAGGCCGGGGTGACGATCTTGGAAAATTGTGCCGTGCGCAGCCTTGATCTGGCGGCGGGGCAGGTGGCGGGCGTGATCACCGAACAAGGGCGGGTGCGCGCGGCGCAGGTGCTGGTTGCGGCGGGCGCGTGGTCATCGCTTTTCTTGCGTCATCACGGACTGGGGCTGCCGCAACTTGCGGTGCGGGCCTCGGTCGCGCAGACCTTGCCCATGCCCGATATGCCGCAAACCTCGGGCGTCGATGATGTCTTTGCATGGCGGCGTCGGGCGGATGGCGGCTTTACCCTTGCCCCCGGTGCCACGCATGATTTCTTTTGCGGCCCCGATGCGTTGCGCCATTTTGCCAAATACATCCCGCAGATGCGCCGCGACTTGTCGCAAACGAATATTCATGCGCGTGCGCCCACGCCCGGTTTTCCCGATGGTTGGATGACCCAGCGCCGTTGGGCGGCGGATCAAGAAACCCCGTTCGAGCGGATGCGCATCCTTGACCCCGCGCCGAACCGTGTGCTGCTGCGCCGGGTGCAAATGGCCTTTGAGCGGGCCTTCCCAGACCTTGGGGCGACGCGTATCCTGCGCGCTTGGGCGGGGATGATCGATGTCATGCCCGATACCGTGCCGGTGCTGGATGCCGCTCCGATCGCGGGGCTTTATGTGGCCACGGGGCTTTCGGGCCATGGCTTTGGCATTGGCCCCGGGGTGGGCCGGGTGATGGCCGCGCTGATCTGTGGTGACGCGCCGGGCCATGATTTGACGCGGTTTCGCTGGTCGCGTTTTACCGATGGATCAAAAATTATCGTCGGCCCCACCTTCTAAGCTTGCGAGGAACAGGGGAATGAGGAAACCTGTTCCTGAAACGTATCTTTGACGTTCCTCACCAGAAAGAAGAGACCCCATGCCCGTTAAGAACCGCTTTGCCGAACTGCTGCCCGAGATCACCGAATGGCGACGCGATTTCCACGAAAACCCCGAACTGCTGTTCGATCTGCCGCGCACCTCGGCCAAGGTGGCGGCGCTGTTGCGCGATTTCGGCTGTGACGAGGTGGTGGAGGGCATCGCCAAAACCGGTGTTGTGGGCGTGATAAGGGGCAAGACCGACACGTCTGGCCGGGTGATCGGCCTGCGTGCCGATATGGATGCGCTGCCGATCTATGAGGCCACGGGGCTTGACTATGCCTCTAAAACGCCGGGCAAAATGCATGCTTGCGGGCATGACGGGCATACCGCGATGCTGTTGGGGGCAGCAAAATATCTGGCGGAGACCCGCAATTTCGACGGCACTGCCGTGGTGCTGTTCCAGCCCGCCGAAGAGGGCGGCGGCGGTGGCCGGGTGATGGTCGATGAAGGGGTAATGGAACGGTTCGGCATCCAAGAAGTCTATGGCATGCACAATACGCCCGGTGTTCCGCTGGGCACCTTTGCCATTCGTCCGGGGCCGATCATGGCCGCCGCCGATCAGTTCGAAGTGGTTGTGACTGGGCAGGGGGGCCATGCGGCCAAACCGCATGAGGGCATCGATACCACGCTGGTTGCGTCGCATATTGTGGTGGCCTTGCAGCAGATTTCGTCGCGCAATGTCGATCCGCTCAAACAGGTGGTGGTCTCGGTCTGCACTTTCCGCACCGAAAGCGAGGCCCATAACGTGATCCCGCAAACGGTGCTGTTGCGCGGCACCGTGCGCACGCTGGAACCCGAGGTGCGCGATTATGTCGAGGGCCGCTTCAAGGCGGTGGTGGATGGCATCGCCGCCGCGCATGGCGCCAGCGCCCAGATCAAATATGAACGCGGCTATCCGGTGACGATGAACGCGCCGGAAAATACCGATTACGCGGTGGCGGTGGCCGAAGCAGTTTCGGGTTCGGTCGATACGACCGTGGCGCCGCTGATGGGCGGCGAGGATTTTTCCTACATGCTCAACGCGCGCCCGGGGGCCTATATCTTCTTGGGCAATGGCGACACGGCCGCGCTGCACCACCCGGCCTATAATTTCGACGATAACGCGATCCCGTTCGGGTCAAGCTGGTATGCAGGCATGATCGAAAGCAGGATGCCGGCGGCCTAAGCCGGCCCGCACCAACCGCCTTGGGAAAAGGGGGCCTTGCGGCCCCCTTTTTCAGATCTTAGCGCAGCACCATCACCGAGCAGGGCGCATGGCGCACCACCCGCGCGGCGGTGGAGCCGATCAGGTAATCGCCAAAGCCGGGGCGGTGGCCCGCGATCACGATGCAATCCGCCCCGATCTCGTCGGCCAGATCCAGAATTTCGTTCGCGGCATGGCCTTGGCGGATCACGCCTGCGCCGTTCTCAAAACTGTTGCCCAGTTGGTCGAGCTGGTTTTGCAGCGTGTTGCGCAATTCGGTGTCATAGCCGTCGGGCATGTAGGAAATGGCATAGCCGGGCACATCGGCCATCACATGCACCAGCGTGACGCGGGCCCCGGGCGCGGCCAGCGCGCGGGCAATGTCGATGGCGGCATCGGGGTTGTGGCTTTCATCGAAAGCCACGGGAACGATGATATTGGAATACATGACGAACTCCTCCCTCTGGAGACCGGTTTCAGGATTAATTTCTCTTGTTCGGGGGGCGCGCGCCTTGATGCAAATCACGTCCATGTGCTTGCATCGCTTAGCCCCCTGTGCGGTTCATTTGCCGCGCCACCTGCCCCGAAACGCCGGTTTCGCTATAAAGGAAATCATGCGCTTGCGGTTTGTGGGCAAGCCCGTGACGGATCGCGGCGATCAGTGGGGCATCGGTTTCGCTGGCGCGCAGCGGTTGGCGCAGATCGATCTTTCCGGCTTGGCCAAGGCAGGGGTAAAGCGTGCCCGTCGCGCTGACCCGCACCCGGTTACAGCTTGCACAGAAGTTATGGCTCAGCGGTGTGATGAAGCCAATTTTCTGGCCGGTCTCGCGCAGCCGCGTATAGCGCGCGGGCCCGCCCGTTGTCTCGGCCAGGTCTTCAAGCGTGAACCGTGCGGCAAGCCGGGCGCGCAGATCGGACAACGCCCAAAATTGGCCCAGCCGGTCAGGGCCAAGCGCTTCGCCCAACGGCATCACCTCGATAAAGCTCAGGTCATGGCCCTCATCGCCCGCCCAGCCGATAAGGTCGAAAAGCTCATCCTCATTCCCGCCCTTCAGCGCGACGGTGTTGATCTTGACCTGCAGCCCGGCGGCTTTGGCCGCCTTGATCCCGGCCAGAACCTGCCCCAGATCGCCGCGCCGGGTGATCGCGGCAAACCGATCCGCGCGCAGACTATCGAGCGAAACATTGACCCGCGCCACCCCGCAATCGGCCAGTTCGGTGGCAAAACGCGCCAGTTGCGCGCCATTGGTGGTCAGCGTCAAATCGTGCAACGCGCCCGAGATGCGGTGGCGCGCCAAGGACCGAAACAGGGTCATCACATCGCGCCGCACCAAAGGCTCGCCCCCGGTGAGGCGCAGCTTCGTCACCCCAAGCCCGATGAAGGCGCTGGCAAGACGGTCCAACTCTTCCAGACTCAGCACATCGCGGCGCGGCAGAAATTGTGTGTCTTCCGCCATGCAATAGGTGCAGCGGAAATCGCACCGATCTGTCACCGAAACCCGCAGGTAGGTGATCTTGCGCGCAAAAGCATCTGTGAGGGGCGGGCCTGTCATAACGAAAGGCTAGAGCGCGGCCCCGGCAACGGCAAGGGGGATCGCGCCGGGGTGCGCGCCGGTTGCGGCACCCCAAGCGCCGCCTAAGTGACCCGCCTAAGTGACCCGGGCCCGCGCGTGATATTCGGGGCGGTCCCAAGCGCGGGTGGCCATGATCTCGGCCAAGATTGCGGCGGCTTGGTCCACCTCGGCCGGGCCGATGTAAAGCGGCGTCAGGCCAAAGCGCAAAATATCGGGGGCGCGGAAGTCGCCAATGACGCCGCGCGCGATCAGCGCTTGCATGATCGCATAGCCTTCGGGATGGGCGAAGCTTGCCTGACTGCCCCGGCTGGCGTGGTCGCGCGGGGTGACAAGGCGCAGATCGGGGCAGGCCGCCTCGACCGCCGCGATAAAGCGATCTGTCAGCGCCAGGGATTGTGCGCGCAGATCGGCCATATCGACGCCCTGCCAGACATCAAGCGCGGCCTCAAGCGCAGCCAGTTGCAAAACCGGCGGCGTGCCCACCCGCATCCGCGCGGTGCCCGGCGCGGGGCGATAGTCGGGGTCAAAGGCAAAGGGCGCCTCGTGGCCCAGCCAGCCCGCCAGCGCGGGCCGCACGGTGTCGGCATGGCGTGGCGCCACATAAATAAAGGCGGGCGCGCCCGGCCCGGCATTGAGGTATTTATAGGTGCAGCCCGCCGCGAAATCGGCGCCGCATCCGGCCAGATCGACCGGCACCGCGCCCGCCGAATGCGCCAGATCCCAAAAGGCCAACGCGCCTGCCGCATGCGCCTTGGCGGTCAGCCGTTTCATGTCATGCTTGCGGCCCGTGCGATAATCCACCTCGGTCAGCAGGGTGACGGCCACGGTGTCATCGATTGCGGCCTCGACCTCTTCAGGGGCGAGCACGCGCAGTTCATGCCCGGCGGCCAGCAGATCGGCGAGCCCTTGGGCGATGTAAAGATCGGTCGGGAAATTGCCGCTGTCGGACAAGATCACCTTGCGCGCGGGGCGGGCCTGCAAGGCGGCGGAAAGCGCCTGAAACACCTTGATGGACAGCGTATCACCCAAGGTCACCGTGCCCGGTTCGGCCCCGATCAACTGCCCCACCCGGTCGCCCAGCCGTTCGGGCAGGCCCATCCAACCCGCCTTATTCCACGCGGTGATGAGCATCTGCCCCCATTCGTCGGTCATCGCTTGGGCGACGCGCGCGGGCACGGCGCGCGGCAGCGGGCCGAGCGAATTGCCATCAAGGTAGATCACGCCTTCGGGCAGATCGAACAGGGCGCGGGTAGCGGTGAAATCGGTTTGCATCGGGGCCTCCAGTCGCGCGGAGACTGCGCCGATCATCGGCTGCGCGCAAGTGCCCCGGCACCGGGGGGTTGCCACCTCACGCCGCAGACCCAAAATTGAGACAAGGTCAATTGGTTGCGGGTGAGGGGTGGATGAATCTGGGCACGAAACTGAGGCTGGCCCTCAAGGAAATTGAACTGCCGCCGATGTGGCTGGCGCTGTTTGCCGCTGTGGGCTGGGGCGTGGGGCAGGTGGTCCCGCTGCCGATCCCCTATGCACATTGGGTCGGCTACGGGCTTGTGGCGCTTGGGCTGGTCATTTCGGGGCTGGCGGCGGCACAGATGGTGCTGGCGCGCACCACCTTTATTCCGCGCCGTCAGCCGCAGCGGTTGGTGACCTCGGGCGTTTTTGCGCTGAGCCGGAACCCGATCTATCTGGCCGATGCGCTGATCCTGTCGGGTTTGCTGCTGATCTGGAACGCGATTCTGGCCGCGCCCCTGGTGCCGGCCTTCATGGTCTGGATCACGCGGCGCTACATTCGCGGCGAAGAGGCATGGATCGCCAGTGCACATGCCGAGGAATATGCCGCCTATCGCGCCCGCACCCGCCGCTGGCTGTAACGCACTTGCTGCGGTGCAGAAAAATCGTCGCACCCCGGTTTGGACCGGCTGTTCAAGCAAACCGGGCCAAGTATTGAAAACGAAAGCCAAACCCTTGAAACCCCGCGGCAAATGGGATCGCTAACATCGCTGGTGACGGTATGCGGATGTATACCCGCGACCTTCGGTCCGATTTCCAACTCTTTCCAATGATCATTGGCTTGTGAAACTTTCTTACGCGGTGTTAAAGGGCTGTCGCCACGTTATGTCCCACGGCTGAAATCGTCCGTGGGCAGCAATGGGAGAGATAGAAGTGAAAATCGGCGCTCCGAAGGAGATTTTCGAGGGGGAAGCGCGTGTCGCCCTGACCCCCGACTCTGCGGTCCAGCTGCAAAAGCTCGGCCATGAATGCTATGTCGAGGCCGGGGCCGGCCACGCGGCGGGCTTTGCCGACAGCGCCTATGAGGCGGTTGGCGTGACCGTTGTTCAAGGCGCGGCCGCGCTTTATGACGCGGTCGATTTCATCGCCAAGGTGCGTCCGCCGGTGGATGCCGAAGTGGCGATGCTTAAACCGGGCAAAACCCTGATTTCCTTCTTCTATCCGGCGCAAAACGAAGCGCTGCTGGAAGCCGCGAAAGACACCGGCGCAAATGTCATCGCGATGGATATGGTTCCGCGGATTTCGCGCGCGCAGAAAATGGATGCTTTGTCGTCCATGGCCAATATCGCGGGCTATCGCGCGGTGATCGAGGCGGGCAACAACTTTGGCCGGTTCTTCACCGGTCAGGTGACCGCCGCCGGCAAAGTGCCCCCGGCGAAAGTGCTGGTTGTGGGCGCGGGTGTGGCCGGTCTGGCGGCGATTGGCGCCTCCACCTCGCTTGGGGCGATCACCTATGCCTTCGACGTGCGTCCCGAAGTGGCCGAACAGATCGAATCGATGGGCGCGGAATTCGTCTATCTCGATTTCGAAGAACAAGCGCAGGATGGCGCGGCCACGGGGGGCTATGCCGCCCCGTCGAGCCCCGAATTCCGTGAAGCGCAGCTGAAGAAATTCCGCGAATTGGCGCCCGATGTCGATATCGTCATCACCACCGCGCTGATCCCGGGCCGCGATGCGCCGGTCCTGTGGACCAAAGACATGGTCGAGGCGATGAAGCGCGGCTCGGTGATCGTGGACTTGGCCGCGGAACGTGGCGGCAACTGCGAACTGACCAAGAAAGACGAGAAGGTTGTCACCGAAAACGGTGTGACGATCGTCGGCTATACCGACTTCCCGAGCCGGATGGCGCAGCAGTCGAGCCAGCTTTATTCGACCAACATCCGCCATATGATGGCCGACCTCACGCCGGGCAAAGACGGTGTGGTTGTCCACAATATGGAAGATGACGTGATCCGCGGCGCGACCGTGGCGCATCAGGGCGAGATCACCTTCCCGCCGCCGCCGCCGAAAGTGGCCGCGATTGCGGCGCAAAAGCCCAAGGAAAAGGTCAAGGAACCGACGCCCGAAGAACGCAAGGCCGCCGAGGCCGCCGCGTTCCGCAAGCAGACCCGCGATCAGATCCTGATGCTGGGCATCGGGGGCGCGATTTTGCTGGCGGTGGGGCTTGTTGCCCCGGCCAGCTTCATGTCGCACTTCATCGTCTTCGCGCTAAGCTGCTTTGTCGGCTTCCAAGTGATCTGGAACGTGTCGCATTCGCTGCACACGCCCTTGATGGCGGTCACCAACGCGATCTCGTCGATCATCATTCTGGGCGCGCTGATGCAGGTGGGCTCCACCTCGTATCTGGTCGTGCTGCTTTCGGCGGTGTCGGTCTTTATGGCGGGCATCAACATCTTCGGCGGCTTCATGGTCACCCGGCGCATGCTGGCGATGTTCCAGAAATCGTAAGCGGAGGGAAACACAATGGATTTCGGTTTCACTACGGCCGCTTACGTCGTTGCAGCGGTTTTGTTCATCCTCTCGCTGGGGGGCCTTTCGGGGCAGGAAAGCGCGAAACGTGCCGTGTGGTATGGCATTGTCGGCATGGCGCTGGCGGTGGTCGCCACGCTCTTTGGCCCGGGCCAAGGCTACTGGCTCTTGTCGATCATCTTGCTCGCTTGGGGCGGTTTCTATGGCATGAAAGTCGCCAAGAAGGTGCAGATGACCGAGATGCCGCAGCTTGTGGCGGCGATGCACTCGCTTGTTGGTCTGGCTGCCGTTTTGGTGGGCTACAACGCCTATATCGAGTCGGTCCGCGTCCCGGCGATGGATTCGGTCGATCTTGAATCTCTGCGCGGCTTTGCGGCGATTGTGGCGCACAAGACCGCGACCGAACTGACGATCTTGCGCGTCGAGCTGTTCTTGGGCGTGTTCATCGGGGCGGTGACCTTTACCGGTTCGATCATCGCCTTTGGCAAGCTGGCGGGCAAAGTCGACAGCAAGGCGAAGAAACTGCCGGGCGGTCACATCCTGAATGCGGCGGCGGCTTTGGCCTCGCTGGTTATGCTGGTGCTGTTCATGATGGGCTATGGCACGCTGCCGCTGATCGTCATGACGCTTTTGGCCTTCTTCATCGGCTATCACCTGATCATGGGCATCGGCGGCGCCGATATGCCGGTGGTGGTGTCGATGCTGAACTCCTATTCGGGCTGGGCTGCGGCGGCGATTGGTTTCTCGCTTGGCAACGACCTTCTGATCGTGACCGGCGCGCTGGTCGGCTCTTCGGGGGCGATCCTGTCCTACATCATGTGCAAGGCGATGAACCGCTCGTTCATTTCCGTGATCTTGGGCGGCTTTGGCAACACCGCGGGCCCGGCGCAGGAAGTCGAAGGCGAGATGATCGCGATTGATGCGCAAGGCGTGGCGGATGCGATTTCGGATGCCGAAAGCATCATCATCGTGCCGGGCTATGGCATGGCGGTGGCGCAAGCACAGATGGCGGTTTCGGAACTGACCTCGCTTCTGCGTGGCAAGGGCAAGAACGTGCGTTTCGCCATCCACCCGGTGGCGGGCCGTCTGCCGGGGCATATGAACGTGCTCTTGGCTGAGGCGAAAGTGCCCTATGACATCGTTCTGGAGATGGACGAGATCAACGAGGACTTCCCCGAAACCGACGTTGTGATCGTGATCGGCTCGAACGATATCGTGAACCCGGCGGCGCAAGACGATCCGAATTCGCCGATTGCCGGGATGCCGGTTCTGGAAGTGTGGAAGGCCAAACAGGTGTTTGTCTCGAAACGGGGCCAAGGCACCGGCTATTCGGGCATCGAAAACCCGCTCTTCTACAAGGAAAACACCCGCATGTTCTACGGCGATGCGAAAAAGTCGCTCGAAGAACTGCTGCATCTCATCCGGCACTAAGCCCGATCAGAAACACCCTAAAGCCCCGCCGATCCGGCGGGGCTTTTTTTATCTGTGCGGTGCAGACCGCACAGAGGCCTATGGGGGGCCTCTGACACGGTTGTGGCGCGAGACCGGGCCACTCTGATGGGGCGTGCCCCGAACGCGCTGCGCGCGCGTCCGTGACTGCGGGGCAACCGTTGGGGGCAGGCATGCCAAATGGCCCTGCCCCTTGTCTTCGACTTTGAAAAATACCCCGGGGCGCGCGGGGGGCAGCGCCCCCCGCCGGGTCGCCTCGGCCCTGCCGAGGCGAAATTGCACGCAGATGGGACAGGCAAATGGAAAGCCGGTGGGGCAAAGCAAAACGCCCGCCAGAGGCGGGCGTTTTTCGGAAAAGATCAGGCTTTCGGCGCGGGATCGGCCTTGCGCCGCAAGCGTTTCTTCAGCATCGGCCAAAGCGGGGTCGAGGTGAAGAAGATCATCACCACCGCCATGAACAGCACCAGCGACAGCGGCGAAGTGAAGATCCCATGGAACAGCCGCCCAAGGTCTTCGCGTTCCGAAATGATCGCGCGGCGCCAGTTGTCATCGATCAACCGCGACAAGATCACCCCCAAAATCACCGGGCCAAGCTGGTAGCCATAAAGCTTCATGAAATAGCCCAGCACGCCAAAGCCTAACATCCAATAGACATCGGTCAGCGAATTGTTCACGGCAAAGGCCCCGATGATCGACAAAAGCAAGATCAGCGGGAACAGCATCGCCCGTGGCAGCTCGACCACCTTCACAAACAGCCGAATGCCGGTCAGCCCGAAAAACAGCATGAAGCCGGTGGCCAGCACCAGCGCGCCCAAGATGAACCAGAACATCTCGGGCCGTTCGATCATCAGCATCGGGCCGGGGTTCAGCCCGTGGATGAACATCGCACCAATGATGATCGCGGTGACGGAATCGCCCGGAATGCCCAAGGTCAGCATCGGGATGAAGGCCCCGCCCACCGCCGCGTTATTGGCGGTCTCAGGCGCCACAAGCCCCGCGCGCGCGCCTTTGCCAAAGGGCACCTCGGGGTCTTTGGTGACGCGTTTGGCATGGTCATAGGCCATCAGCGCCGCAATATCGCCGCCGGTGCCCGGCAACGCGCCGATGATCACCCCGATCGAAGAGCTTTGTATCGACAGCGGCAGAAATTTCACCACCGATTTCCATGACGGGATCACCCGCGAGATTTTCTGTTTCACGGCCGGGGTGTTGATGTGTTGAAGCTGCATCAGCGCCTCAGACACGCCAAAGAGCCCAATCATCACCGCCACAAAGGAAATCCCGCCCCACAATTCGATATGGCCGAAGGTGAAGCGTTCCTGCGCGGTCAGCGGGTCCAGCCCCACACAGCCGATGGTCAGCCCCAACGCGCCCGCGAAAACCCCCTTGATCAGGCTCTCGCCCGACAGCGAGCCAACAAGCAAAATGCCCAAGATTGCGAGCAGCATGTAATCGCGCGGCTGAAACCGGATCGCAAATTCCGAAACCGCGGGGGCCGCAAAGCCCAAAACGGCAATGCCGATCAGCCCGCCCAGCGCCGACATCGTGGTTGACAGGCCGATTGCCTCGCCCGCTTGGCCCTTTTTCGCCAAGGGATACCCGTCCAGCGCCGTCGCAATCGCCGAAGGCGCGCCGGGGATATTCAGCAAGATCGCCGTGCGCGAGCCGCCGTAAACGCCGCCCATATAGATGCCGATCATCAGCGCCAGCGCGTCATACATCTCCCACGAGAAGGTGAAGGAAATCAGGATCGACACCGCCATGGTGACCGACAGCCCCGGGATCGCGCCGATATAAATGCCCGCCGCCGTGCCCGCGCCCACCAGCGCCATCAGGCGCAGGTCCAAGAAGGTCATGAAGAAGCTCTGGAAATCCATCATTCCCCCGCGGCGAAAATCGACGAAATATAGGCGATGATCTCACGCTCGGGCACCACGCCCTCTGGCATCAGCACCGAAAAGACGATCCGGAACACCACATAGACCAGCACCAGCGACAGCGCCGAGACCGCCAGCGCATGCAACAAGCTTCCGCGCGACATCACCCATGTAGAGATCGTCAAAAACACGAAAGAGGTCGGCAGGAACCCCACGGGTTTCAGCGCCAGCGCATAAAAGCCCATCAAGATCGCGGTAAAGATTACGAATCCGGGAAAGACCGCCTTCCAGCCATGCGCATCGCTATGTGGCAGCCGGAAGGTCTTGAGCGTGATGATCACCGAGGTGATCACCATCATGCCGGTCGCGAACATCGGGAAACTGCCCGGTTCGGCCAGGCCGCTAAAGCCGGAAATCTTTGTCGCGGTGTGGAACAGGAACAGGCTGACCGCCACCATCAGGACGGAAAAGAGCCGTTCCCCCGGGAGCCTGCGGCTGGGGTCGTGCATGAGGGCCTCCTCGAAAGAGAACACCGCCCCCTTTAGCGGAGGGCGGTGTCTTTGGTCTAGCTAACTATCAGGGGCGCGGAATACCGAATTCTTCGGGCGAGCGCTTGGCGATGCCGGCATCTTGCACCAACCAAGAGGTGACCGACTGCCATTTGGCCATGTAATCCTTGGCGTCTTGGCCGCTCAGGTTGATCGGCAGGTAGGCGCGGTTTTCCAGCAGTTCGACGAAATCGGTGGCCTGCGCGCCTTCCAGATAGGCGGTGGACAATTTCGCCACCACATCCTCGGGCGTGCCCGCTTTCACGAAGACGCCGAAGAACGGCCCCCACGGCAGGTATTTGCCATAGCCCGGAAAATCTTCGGTGATCGGCGCCACGCCCGGCAGGGCCTCGTTGGGCGTGTTGTCAACCAGCGCGATGACCTTGATCCGCTCGGCCTTGATCGCTTCGAGCGCGGCGCCCAAAACGGCGGGCATCACGTCGATGGCGCCGCCTTGCAGCGCGGTCAGCGCCGGGCCATCGCCGTCATAGGGCACGAAAGTGGCCGAAACATCGACCTCGGCATCCAGCATCGCGGTCACAACCGAGGGCAGGCCACCCGGCCCGGTCGAGCCGAATTTCACCTCTTCGGGGTGGGCGGCCATATAATCGACCAGCTCGGCAAAGGTGTTATAGGGCGCATCGGGGTTCGCGACGAGAATCGGCACGCCACGCGCGAGCAGGGCCACCGGCTCAAAGGCGCTGTTATAGTCAAAGTCGCCAAGGCCCATGACCTTGTAAAGCATCGGGTTTTCCGCACCCATCAGCAGCGTGTAGCCATCGGCGGGCTGCGTCATGGTGAATTTCGCGGCAATCGCACCAACGCCACCGGTCATGTTTTGCATCACGACCTTGCCGCCCAGCACCTCTTCGGCATGGGGGGTCACAGCGCGCATCACCGCATCGGTCGAGCCACCGGCGCCCCATTGGATGATGCCTTGGATTTCTTTTTCCGGATATTCGGCCATAGCCGCGCCGGCAAAGACCAACGCCGCAGCGGAAACGGCTCCAAACAGTTTCTTTTTCATGAGTTCTCCTCCCAGAGTCGCCTCGGCCCACCTTTGCGGCGGGAACGGGGCGAGACTTCACGATCCTGAGAGGGGCGTCAAATGCTAAGTTGGTCGCTAACGTGAACCTGATGTTAATTTTTTGACCGCCCCTGACCAATTGGTTAGGTCATGGGCAGGTTGAGCTTGGCCGTGTCAGAGAATGGGCGCGTTTTGTTCGACCACGGCTTCCATCGCAACGTAACTCGATGTCGCAGCCACATGCGGCAGGGTGGACAGCGCCTCGCCCATGATGCGGCGGTATTCGGCCATGTCGCGCGCGCGGACTTTTAGCAGATAATCGAAGCCCCCCGCGATCATGTAACATTCTTCCACTTCCGGGATCGCGCGCACCGCCGCGTTAAATTGCGCCAAGGCCTTTTCGCGCGTGTCGGTCAGGCGCACTTCGACAAAGGTGACATGGCTCAGCCCCATTTTGAGCGGCGACAGGATCGCGCGATATCCGGTGATCAGCCCCATGTCTTCCATCGCCTTGATCCGGGCCGCGACCGGGGTTTTTGACAGCCCGACCTTGCGGCCTAATTCGGTAATGGCGATGCGTGCATTGTCCACCAGCGCGTTCAGGATCTTACGGTCGGTCGAATCGATCTGGTCGGTCATATCTGAATCCAAGGCGATAAATGGTCTAATCGCCTTCGATACTGTCCATGAATGGGCGCATCGTCCAGAGAATATTGTCTAAACTTGGAGAACTGCCCAAACACCCAAGGCCAAATCACCCAAGGAGTGCGCGCCCGATGATCCACCCCGTCCTGTCCCCGCTTGGCCCCGAAGCCAAATTCGCCCCCGAAGATCAGGTGTTGGCGCGGTTGATCGCGGATTGGGGCCCCGACGCGGGGCAGCGCGCCGCGACCGTGGCGCGGGCCACTGATCTGGTCACCCGCTTGCGTGCGGCGGGGCGACCGGGGTTGATGGAACAGGTGCTTGCGCAGTATTCGCTGTCCAGTGACGAAGGCGTGGCGCTGATGTGCCTGGCCGAGGCGCTTTTGCGCGTGCCCGATGCCGATACGATTGATGCGCTGATCGAAGACAAGATCGCGGCCTCGGATTGGTCGCACCATTTGGGCACGGCGGCCTCGCCTTTGGTCAATGCCTCCACTTGGGCGCTGATGCTGACGGGGCGGGTGCTGGAACCCTCCGAAGGTGTGGCGGGCACTTTGCGCGGGCTGGTGCGGCGGCTCGGCGAGCCGGTGATCCGTGTCGCTGTCGGCCAAGCGATGCGCGAAATGGGCCGCCAGTTTGTTTTGGGCGAAACCATTGAAAAGGCGCTTGATCGCGCCCGCACGCGCGAGGCGCAGGGCTATACGCTCAGCTATGACATGTTGGGCGAGGCGGCGCTGACCGCCGCTGATGCCGCGCGCTACCGGGCCTCTTACGCGCAGGCGATCACGGCGATTGGCAAGGCGGCCAAGGGGGGCTCGGTCCACGACAAACCGGGCATTTCGATCAAGCTGTCGGCGCTGCATCCACGCTATGAGGTGGCGCAAGAGGCGCGTGTGATGGCCGAACTTGTGCCGGTGGTGCAGGGGCTGGCGCGGCAAGCAGCCGCGGCCGGGATCGCGCTGCATATCGATGCCGAGGAACAAGACCGGCTCGCGCTGTCGCTTAAGGTGATGGAGGCGGTGATGGCCGATCCCGCCACCGCCGGCTGGGCGGGTTTTGGCGCGGTGGTGCAGGCCTATGGCAAGCGTGCGGGCGCGGCCATCGATGCGCTTTATGAAGCCGCGCGCCGCCATGATCGGCAGCTCAATATCCGGCTGGTGAAGGGCGCTTATTGGGATGCGGAAATGAAACGCGCCCAAGTCGAAGGCCATCCGGGCTTTCCGCTGTTCACCACCAAAGTGGGAACGGATGTGGCCTATATCTGCTTGGCATCGAAGCTTTTTGCCCTGTCAGATCGGTTGTTCCCGCAATTTGCAACGCATAATGCGCATAGCGTCGCGGCGGTGCTGGAATTGGCACAGGGGCGGCCCTTCGAGTTTCAGCGCCTGCATGGGATGGGCGCGCAATTGCATGATATGGTGCTGGCCGAGACGGGCGGGCGGTGCCGGATTTATGCGCCCGTGGGCGCGCATCGCGACCTGCTGGCCTATCTGGTGCGCCGCCTTTTGGAAAACGGGGCCAATGCCTCTTTCGTGCATCAAATCACCGATCCGGCGGTGCCGCCTGCGGTGATTGCGGCCTGCCCCTTTGCACGGTTGCCCAAGGCAGAACCGCCGCGCGGGCTTGTCGCGCCACAAGATCTGTTCGGCGCACGCGCCAATTCGCAAGGCTTTGACCTCAGCGATCCCGCCGTGTTGGCGGCGCTGGATGCGGCCCGCGCAGGCACGGTGCCCGATGCCGCGCCGCTGATCGCGGGGCCCGCCAGCGGCCCGCAGCGTGTGGTGACCAACCCGGCCACCGGCGCAGCGGTGGCGCAGGTGACAGAGGCCGATACACACACCGTTTCTGCCGCGCTGGACGCTGCGCAGGTGTGGGATGCGCCCGCCGCGACGCGTGCCGCGGTACTGCGCCGCGCCGCCGATCTTTATGAAGAAAACCACGGTCCGCTTTTCGCGGCCTTGGCGCGCGAGGCGGGCAAGGCTCTGCCCGATGCGGTGGCCGAATTGCGCGAAGCGGTGGATTTTCTGCGCTATTATGCCAGCGCGGGCGAAGGCGAAACCCGCGCCCCGCGCGGCCGTGTCGTGGCGATCAGCCCGTGGAACTTTCCGCTGGCGATCTTCACCGGGCAAATCGCGGCGGCGCTGATGGCGGGCAATGCGGTGCTGGCCAAACCCGCCGAGCAAACCCCGCTGGTCGCGGCAATGGCGGTGCGGCTGTTGCACCGCGCGGGGGTGCCGCGCGCCGCGCTGCAACTGTTGCCCGGTGAGGGCGCGACGGTCGGCGCCGCGCTGACCCGCGATCCGCGCGTGGCAGGGGTGGTGTTCACCGGCTCGACCGAAACCGCGCGGGTGATTGCGCGCACCATGGCCGATCACATGGCCCCCGGCACGCCGCTGATTGCCGAAACAGGCGGGCTGAATGCGATGGTGGTGGACAGCACGGCGCTGCCCGAACAGGCGGTGCGCGATATCGTTCTGTCGGCCTTCCGCTCGGCGGGGCAGCGCTGTTCGGCGCTGCGTTGCCTTTATGTGCAAGAAGATATCACCCCGCGCCTGACAGACATGCTCAAAGGCGCAATGGATCAACTGACCTTGGGGGACCCTTGGACGATTTCGACCGATATCGGCCCGGTGATCGACACCGCCGCACAGGCGGAAATTGCAGATTGGATCGCCGCGCATAAAGGGGCGGTGCTGCATCAGGTGGCGGCCCCGTCGGGCGGCCATTTCATCGCCCCGACCCTGATCAAAGTGACCGGGATCAACGATCTGGAGCGCGAGATTTTCGGCCCCGTGCTGCATTTGGCAACCTATGCCGCCGAAGACCTGCCGCAGGTGATTGCCGATATCAATGCGCGCGGTTACGGGCTGACCTTCGGGCTGCATTCGCGCATTGATGGCCGGGTCGAAAAGATCGCCGCGCAGGTGCAGGCGGGCAATATCTATGTCAACCGCAACCAGATCGGCGCGGTGGTGGGCAGCCAACCCTTTGGCGGTGAAGGGCTTTCTGGCACCGGGCCAAAAGCGGGCGGGCCGCTTTATCTGGGCCGGTTCTTTGCGCCCCTCGACCCGCAGGCGAGGGGCAAGGGGCCGACTGCGCCGCCAGATGTGCAGGTGATGCCCGGCCCGACGGGGGAATTGAACCGGCTTAGCCTGCATCCGCGCGCCCCGGTTTTGTGCCTTGGCCCCGGGAAGGCGGCGATGGCCGCGCAAGCGGCCGCCGTGGCGCGCTTGGGCGGTCAGGCCGTGCAGCCCGATACCCTGCCCAGTGCGGCCACGTTGGCCCAGATGCCGCAGATTTCGGCGGTGCTGTGGTGGGGCGATGCGGCGCAGGGGCGGGCCTTGGCGCAAGCCCTTGCCCGGCGCGAGGGGCCGCTTGTGCCGCTGATCACCGCGCAGCCCGATGCCGCCCATGTGCTGCATGAACGGCATCTTTGCGTCGATACCACTGCCGCGGGGGGCAATGCCGCGCTTTTGGCCAGCTGATCCCCACCGATCCCGGCCTATCGCTGCGCATCAATGCCCAAAACACATGGGTCGCGGTGCAATCCTCGGTCGATTTTGGTCCCCGGTCGCGGTAGCAAAGCCTCAGGCCGCGCGTGGGAGGAAGAGGCATGACAGAGGCACCGCTGAAGGGGGTGAAAGTGGTCGAACTGGCCCGGATTCTGGCCGGGCCATGGATCGGCCAGACCCTCGCTGATCTGGGGGCCGAAGTTGTAAAAGTGGAATCGCCCGAGGGCGACGACACCCGCCGCTGGGGCCCGCCCTTCATCGAACGCCTTCGCCCCGATGGCACTTATGAAACCGTGGCTGCCTATTTTCATGCGGCAAACCGGGGGAAAACCTCGGTCACCTGTGACTTTTCCAACATCGATGATTTGACTCGGCTGAAAAAGCTGATCGCCGAGGCCGATGTGGTGATCGAGAATTTCAAACACGGTGGGTTGAAAAAGTTCGGTCTCGATTACGAAAGCCTGTCGGCCAGCAACCCGGGGCTGATCTATGTTTCGGTCACCGGCTTTGGGCAAACCGGGCCGCGCGCCGCGCAGCCGGGCTATGATTTCCTGATCCAAGGCATGTGCGGGATTATGGATTTGACCGGCGACCCCGGCGGCGAGCCGCAAAAGGTCGCCGTCGCCTGGATCGATGTCTTTACCGGGCTGTATGGCGTGATCGGGGTGCAGGCCGCTTTGGCCGAGCGCGCGCGCTCGGGCCTGGGACAGCAGGTCGACATGAGCTTGCTCGATTGCGGGGTGGGGGTGCTGGCCAATCAGGCGATGAACCATCTGCTGGGCGGGCAGGTGCCGCATCGCTTGGGCAATGCCCATCCCAATATCGTGCCCTATCAGGTTTTCCCGGCGGCGGATGGGCATCTGATCATCGCTTGCGGCAATGATCGGCAATTTTTGGCGCTGTGCGATGTGCTGAACCTGCCCGATCTGGCGCTAAGCCCCGATTATGTGTCCAATGCGGGCCGGGTGGCGCAGCGCGCGCCCCTGTGCGCCCGCATCGCCGAAGCCACCGCCAACCGCCCGAAAGCCGATCTGATCGCCGCGCTGGAAGCTGCGGGCGTGCCCGGCGGGCCCATCAATAACGTGGCCGAAGCTTTGGCCGAGCCGCAGGTGGTGGCCCGCGGGCTGCGCATCGCGCCCGAAGGGATCGCGGGTCTGCGCACGCCGATTGCCTTTTCCCGGTCTGATCTGGCACTCGATAAGGCAAGCCCCGCGCTGGGTGACGGGGAATGGCATTTTTCCGTCGGTTGAGGCGTTGCCATCGCGCCCCCGCGCCGCATATCACGGCGCGAGACGCGCGGGGATCATGTGGACAACAGCCTGACATTCGAGTTTGACCGGGGCCCAGAGGGCACGGGGCTGCACCTGACGCGGCCGGTTTCGGTGATCCGCGCCGATAGCCCCGCCGATGTAGACCGTGCCTTTGCCGAAATCGCCGCCGCGCAGGCGGCGGGCAAATGGCTGGCCGGGATGCTTAGCTACGAATTGGGCTATCTGTTCTCGCCCAAACTTGCCCCGCTGGTGCCCGAAACGCGCGATCTGCCCCTGATGCTGTTTGGCGTCTATGACGCGCCCGCGCCCCCCAAAGCCCCGGTTTCGCCCAGTGTCGCGGCGCCGCAGTTTACCCCGGCGATTTCGCAAGCGGAGTATTTGGCCGCTTTTGATCGGGTGCAGGCCTATATCGCGGCGGGCGACACCTATCAGATCAACCTGACCTTCCCGCAAACCGCGCCCTGCAGCGCCGATCCGCGCGCGCTTTACGCGCGGCTGAAAGCGGTGCAGCCGGTGGGGCATGGCGTGCTGGTCGAGGCGGGGGATTTCGCGCTGCTGTCGCGCTCGCCCGAGTTGTTCTTTGCCATCGATGCGGCGCGCCAAGCCACGGTGCGCCCGATGAAGGGCACGGTGCCGCGCGGCGCCGACCCATTGGCCGACGAAGCCGCCGCCGCATGGTTGCACGGGTCGGAAAAGAACCGGGCGGAAAACCTGATGATCGTCGATCTTTTGCGCAACGATCTGAGCCGGATTTCCGAAATCGGGTCGGTCAGGGTGCCCGCGCTTTATGACATTGAAAGCTATCGGACCGTGCATCAGATGACCTCGACCGTCATCGCACGCCTGCGCGACGGGGTGGATTTCCGGGCCATCTGTGCGGCCCTTTTCCCTTGCGGCTCGGTCACCGGGGCCCCGAAAATCCGTGCGATGCAGATCATCCACGAATTGGAAACCGCGCCGCGCGGCGCCTATTGCGGCGGGATCGGCTGGATCGCCCCCGATGGGGCGATGGAATTCAACGTCGCCATTCGCACGCTGTGCTTGCGCGATGGGGTGGCCACGCTCAATGTGGGGGGCGGCGTGGTGCATGATAGCGAAGGGGCGGCAGAATGGGCGGAAGCATTGAGCAAGGCAGCCTTCGTGCGCGCGCCCCTGCCGGATTGCACCTGATCGAAACCATGCGGTGGGAGCCGGGGCAGGGCGTGGCGCTGCTTTTGGGGCATATGGCGCGGCTGGCCGAAGGCTGCGCGGCGCTGGGGATCAACTGTGACATGTGGCGGGTCGAGCAAATGATCGATGCGGTGACGGGGGCGGAGCCGCTGCGGTTGCGGCTTACCGTCGGGCTGGATGGATCGGCCGATCTGACGCAAGCGCCCTTGCCCGCGCCCAAGCCGATGTGGCGCGTGGGGCTGGCGCGCGAACGTGTGGCCTCAGATGATCCGTTCCGGCGCATCAAATCCAGCGAACGCGGGCTCTATGACCGCGCCCGCGCCGATCTGCCAAAGGGGCTGGATGAATTGGTGTTTCTCAATGAACGGGATGACATCGTCGAGGGCACGATCACCAACCTGTTTTTGTGGCAAGACAATGCGCTCTTAACACCGCCGGTTTCTGCGGGCGCGTTGCCCGGTGTGCTGCGGGCGGATTTGCTGCGCACGGGCCGCGCGCGTGAAGCGCGGCTGACATGGGATGACATCATGGATGGGCGCATTTACATGGGCAATGCCTTGCGCGGCCTGCTGCCCGCCTTGGTCGTCTGAGGGGCATTTCAAACCGCGCCCGACTGTGGCACGGTTTGCGCGCTAACGGAAAGGAAGAACATGCGGAAAGTGGAACTGGGCCGGACCGGCGTGATGGTGAGCGAGATTTGCCTTGGCTCGATGACCTGGGGCACCCAGAACACCGAGGCCGAGGGCCATGCGCAGATCGATTGCGCCTTGGATCGCGGCGTGAATTTTATCGACACCGCCGAGGTATATCCGGTCAACCCGATCAGTGCCGAAACCGTGGGCCGGACCGAGGAAATCATCGGCACATGGTTTGCCAAGACCGGGCGGCGCAAGGATGTGGTGCTGGCCTCCAAGATCGCGGGCAACGGCATGAAGGCGGTGCGCGATGGCGGGCCGATCACCCCCGCCTCGATCCGGGTGGCGGTGGAAGGTTCGCTCAAGCGGCTGCAAACAGAACATATCGATCTTTATCAATTCCACTGGCCGAACCGGGGCGGTTATCACTTCCGCCAAAACTGGAAGTTCGATCCCTCCAAACAGCCCGGCAAGGCCGAGATCGAAGACAATATGATCGCCTGTCTGGAAACGCTGGCCAGCCTGCGCGGCGAGGGCAAGATCGGCCATTTCGGGCTGTCGAATGACAGCGCTTGGGGCACGATGGAATTTATCCGTTTGGCCGAAGCCGGGCATGGGCCGCGCGTCGCCACGATTCAAAACGAATATTCGCTGATGTATCGGCTTTACGACACCGATCTGGCCGAATTGGGCGTGCATGAAGGGGTGACGCTTCTGGCGTATTCGCCGCTCGCCGTGGGGATGCTGAGCGGTAAATATTCCGGCGGCGCGGTGCCCGAAGGCTCGCGCCGGTCGATTGTGCGCGATCTGGGCGGGCGGTCCAACCCGCGCGCCTTTGAGGTGGCCGATCTTTATGTGGGGCTGGCCCGCGACGCGGGGCTTGATCCGGTGACGATGGCGGTTGCTTGGACGCTGGGCCGCCCCTTCCCGATCGTGCCGATCATCGGGGCGACCTCGCTGGCGCAGCTTGAAAAGTCGCTGGATGCGGCGGGGATGGCGCTCGACAAGACGCTGCTGGCCGAGATTGACCGGGTGCATCATGCCCATCCGATGCCGTTTTAAACTGGCCCTTATTGCGGTGGCGGTGCTGGTCGCCGCCTGCAAGCCGGGCGGCGATGCGCCGCCCGAGCTGCCGCCCGTGGGCGCGGCGGCGGTCGCGCGCGACAAGGCGCTGTGTGAAGCCGATGGCGGCCAATGGGCCAGCCTTGGCGCGGCGCAATTTTGTGTTCGGCGCACCAAGGATGGCGGCCAATCTTGCCGCGCCAGTGGCGATTGCGAGGGGGCCTGTCTGGCGCGGTCGATGACCTGCGCGCCCGCCAAGCCGCTTTTGGGCTGCAACGAGGTTTTCTCGGAAACCGGCATTAGGGTCACCGAATGTATCGAGTAGCGGGCGCGCTGGCGCTGGTTGCAACGCTTGCGGGTTGTGCCGCGCCAAAGGCGCCGGAGCAAAGCCTGCGGGCGCCGGGGGCGATGATTTCCTCTGCCGCGCTGTTTGATCCGGCGCGTTTCGCGGGCGATTGGGTGGTGGCACAATCGGCCACGCCGGGCTGCGCGGGCGCAAAGCAACACTGGCAAGCCCAGCCGAAGGGTGGTTTCTCCCTTTCGGGGATCGATTGCACGGGGGCGGTGCCCGCAGTGCTGGCGGGCCGCGCGACGCTGACCGGCCCGGGCGGGCGTCTGGAGCCCACGCAGGGTTATGGGCGCGCGCCGATCTTCGTGCTTTGGGTCGATCAAGATTATCGCGTCGCGGCGCTCGGCACGCCTTCGGGGGCGTGGGGGGTGATTTTGGCGCGCCCCGGCATGGGCCGGGACGATCTGATCGCGGCGGCGCGCGAAGTGCTGGATTTCAACGGCTATGATCTTCGCCGCATCGGCCCATGAGCCCTTAGCCCAAACGGGCAAAAGTCGCGCCCGGCCCGCGATTGTCGAAAAACGGGATCGTGTCGGGCGGACCGCTGGTCAATTGCGCCTGCACCTCGGCCAGAACCACCTCGGTGATGAAGGGCAGGTTGAGCGCGCGCGCCTCGGGAAGCGGCACCCAGTGCAAATGGCTTAGCTCGTCGCAGGCGCCGCTGAAATCATCGGGGTCAGAGGCGAGTTTTTCCGCCTCGACCAAAAAGAACCGCGCATCAAAGCGCCTTGGCCGCCCCGGCGGCGTGATCGCGCGAAAGCAAAACCGCAGCCCCGCTGCGCAGGGGCGGTGCCCGGTCGCGGCAAAACCGGCCCAATCTTCGGGCACGGGCCCCGTCCACGCGCCCGGCGTGCCAAGGATTTGCCCGGTTTCTTCCCACAATTCGCGGATCGCGGCCACGGCAAGGGCGGGGCCAAGCCCGGGCGGGGCCTCTTGCGCAAGCCTTTGCGCGCAAGGCGCAGGCAGCGGCGCGGCCAGCGCGATTTTGGCATCGCCCGCATCCACCGCGCCGCCCGGAAACACGTATTTCGAGGGCATGAACGCAGCCTGCGCGCCGCGCATCCCCATCAAGACAGCCGGGCCGCTGGGCAGATCACGGCGCAAAACCACCAAAGTGGCGGCATCGCGCAGGGCGGATTTGTCAAGGATCATGGGGCCTCGCATCGGTTGGGTGGCCCAGCCTAGCCGCGGGCGGGGCGCGCACAAAGCAAAACACCGCGTCACGGCTGCGTGAGCCGCGACGGAAGCGCGCGGCAGGGCCGTTTGACCTGCATCAGACGGCAAAAGAGCCGTGCGCGAACAGGAGACGAATGATGAAAATGGCGCTGAAGAAAACGATGATCGCGGTGCTGGCGACCAGCGTGGCGATGGGCGCGTTGCCGGTGATGGCGCAAGATGCCCCGCCGCCGGCCCCGGGGGCCGATGTCGCGCAAGCGGCGCCGCCCGCGCCCCCCAAGCCGGGCCCCGGCCCGATGGATATGGTGGCCGGGCCGTTCCCGCGCTTTGATCTAAAAAGCTTTGACAGTGATGGCGATGGCAAGGTGACGATGGCCGAGATCGAGGCGAAACGTGCCGCCACCGCCAAATCGATGGACACCGATGGCGACGGGCTTTTAAGCGCCGAGGAACTGGTGGCCGCCGAGATGGTGCAGATCGAAGACCGCCTTGCCGCCCGGGTGAAAGACCGGATCGCCGCGCAAGACAGCGATGGCGATGGCAAGTTGTCGGCGGCGGAAATGGCCAGCCCGCCCTTGCCGACCCGCATCTTTGACCGGCTTGACCGCGATGACGACGGGGCCATCAGCACCGAGGAACTGCGCATGGCCGAAGCGCGGATGAAAGATCGCTTCGATCGGCGTGGCGATGACCGGCGTGACTGGCGCGGGGATCGCGACCACGATGACCGCCGCTGGTTCAATTTCGGGCAATAAGCCCGATGCGGGCGCGGCTTCCTCCGCAGGGCTGCGCCCGCGCATTGCGACACGGCACGATCCGCGCTAGGCCAATAGGACGATGGATATGGCATTCGACGCGCAAAACGAGCTGACCGACGAGGCCCTGCTGGTGCTTTACGGCAATGGCGACGGGGCGGCGGCGCGTGCGCTGGTGGCGCGGCTGGGGCCGGTGGCCTATCGCGTGGCCTTTCGGATGCTGGGTGATCGGACCGAGGCCGAGGATCTGGCGCAAGAGGCGATGCTGCGGCTGTGGAAGATTGCGCCCGAATGGCGCACCGGCGAGGCCAAGGTTTCGACCTGGATCTATCGCGTCACCACCAATCTGGCGACCGATCGTTTGCGGCGGCGGCGCGGTGTGGGGCTGGATGAAGCGCCCGAAATCGCCGATGGCGCGGCCTCGGCGCTAGAGGGGCTGATCGAGAATGACCGGGCAGCGGCGCTGGAAATGGCGCTGGCGCAATTGCCTGCCCGGCAGCGGCAGGCGGTGGTGTTACGCCATCTGGAAGGGCTGTCGAACCCCGAAATCGCCGAGGCGATGGAGGTCGGGGTCGAGGCGGTGGAAAGCCTGACGGCACGGGGCAAGCGGACGCTGGCCGCGCTTTTGGCGGGACGGCGGGAGGAATTGGGCTATGGGCATGGATAAGATGCACAACGACAACGAGCGGGATTTCGAAGGGCTAGAGGCCTTTTTTACGGCGGCGCGCGACGCTGCGCCCGAGCCCACGCCCGCCCTTTTGACCCAGATGGCGCTGCAGGCCGAGGTGATCGTGACCGAACGCCAAGAGGCCGAGGCCGCCGCGCTGGCCGCCCTTGCCGCGCGCCGACAGGCTGCGCAAAAGCGCAGTCTGGGGGGCACGCTGGCAGCCGCCTTGGGGGGCTGGGGCGCGCTGGGCGGGATGGCTGGTGGCATGGCGACGGCCACGGTGGCCGGTCTGTGGATCGGGCTCGCCCAAGCGCCGACGCTGATGCAATCGGTGGGGCTTGCCACGGTGGTCAGCACCGCCAGCGCTGAAGATGGAACTTACCTCAACGACGCCGATATTCTGGCGCTCGCCATGACGCAATAAGGGGCTGGCATGAGCAACGAGACGACGAAGACGCCCGCCCCCGGCGGGGCCGAGGCACCGGGGCGGCTGCGGGGCTGGGTGAAGCTGGTTTTCATCCTGTCTTTGGTGCTGAATTTCCTTGTGATCGGGGTCGTGGTGGGCGGCACGATTGGCCATTTGCGGGGCGAGCCGCCGCCGCGCGTGTTGGACCGGGACCGTGACCGGCCCGATGCGTTGAGCTTTGGCCCCCTTGGGGGGGCATTCACCCGCGAAGATCGGATCGAGATGCGCAGCGCGGCCGAGGGGCAGGGGCGTGATCTGGGCGCCTTGCGCGCGCAGATGCAATCCGATTTTGCCCGGCTCGATGCGGCTTTGCGCGCCCAGCCCTATGATGAGGCCGCGCTGCATGCGGTGCTGACGGAAATGCGCACCCGCACGTTGGAGCGCATCGAGATGGGCGAACAGGTGATGCTGGCGCGGATCGCAGCGATGAGCGATGCCGAACGCGCGGCATTTGCGGATCGGATGCGGCGCGGGGTGGAACGATTCCAGCGCCGGCTGGATGAGCATCGGGACCGGCGGCGCGGCGAATAAGCGCGCTCCCCGGTTCGGCGCCCGGTCCCCGCAAAAAACAAAACCCGGCCATGGCCGGGTTTTTTACGTTAGGGTGCGGGGGCATGCGGCGCCAGGCGGGTCAGGCGGCGCCAAGCTGATAGATTTTCACTTGGTTGCGCCCTTCGGCCTTGGAACCCATAAGCGCGTGATCGGCCTGATGAATGACTTGATCGATCGTGGTGGTGGCCGCCGGACCTCCGCCCAAAGCCAGCCCGATTGAAACCGTGAGCGCAATCGTTGTGCCATCGGGCAGTTCAAACGGGCGTTCTTCCATCACGCGGCACAAACGCTCGGCCACGATACGCGCGCCTTCCAGCGTGCATTCGGGCATGGCGACCAGAAATTCTTCGCCGCCCACGCGCGCGACCAGATCGACTTGGCGCAGGTTCGCGCTGAGCCTGCGCGCCACTTCGACCAAGACGGCATCGCCCGCGCCATGGCCATACGTGTCGTTGACCATCTTGAACCGGTCGAGATCAAGCACCATCACCGCGAAATTGCGCCCCGACAGCCGCGAGCGTTCCGCCAGCCGCGCGACATGGGGCATTGCATAGCGGCGGTTATAAAGCCCGGTCAGCGGATCGACGAGCGCCAGCCTCAGCCCGTCGGCCACACGCTCGCGCTGCCGGTCGTGGCGGCGTTTGCGCGCGATATGCGCGGTCAGACGCAGCGCGGCCTCTTCGGCAAAGGCGGGGTCGGCCAGCCGCACCGGGGTCAGATCAGAGGCCCCCAGATCCAGCGCCACCGCCGAGGTTTCGCGTGCCGCTTCGCGCACGCCGATGCAGATCACCGCATGACGCGAGCCCGCGCGCGAGCGCAGTTCCGACATCAGCCGCAACCCCTCGCCGGGGCGGGCCAAATCGGCAGCGATCACATAGGCATCGGGCGGCGGGTCTTCCGCTGCCGCCGAAAGCGCGGTCTGGTAATCCAGCACGCGTAGGAAATCATTGGGCAAAAACCGCAACATCGCGTTTTTCCACGCAACGCAGGTTTCGCGATCAGGCGCGACAAGCCCGATCCGCGCAGGCGGTGCAACCGGCGGCGCGGCGGGTTCGGCAAAGCCAAGCTCGTGGCAGGTGTTTTCGCGCAGGCGCAACTCTTCATCGGTTTCGCGCATCCGCATCAACGAGCGCAGCCGCGCCAAAAGCGTCAATTCCTCAAACGGTTTGAGGATGAAATCATCGGCCCCGCAGCGCAGCGCTTCGAGCCGGGTTTCCGGCGAGGGAAACGCGGTGACGACGATCACGGGCAGATGCGCGGTGGCCGGATCGGCCTTCAGGCGGCGACAAACCTCGATCCCGCTCATGTCGGGGAGTTGCACATCGAGCAAAACAAGGTCCGGGCATTCCTGCGCCACCAAGCGCAGGGCCTGTGCCCCGGTGCCGGCCTGAACCGTTTCATATCGCGCCCCTGAAAGCTTCACTTTCAGCACGATTCGGTTCGTTGCGACATCGTCCACGATCAGGACTTTTCCTGCCATGAACCTTACTGCTCCTTTCACCTTCCCTACCAGAACCTTATCATGCATTGAGAAGGGTTAACAAATTCTTTCACAACGTGGGGGCGAGTGGCATTGGAACAAAATTCGGCACAAATTTTAGCGATTCGCGCTTTGGGCTGGATGGCCGGCGAAGATACGGTCTGGCAGGCCTTTTTGGCGATCAGCGGGGCCGATGCGGCACAGGTGCGCGCCGAGGCGCAGCAGCCCGCGATGCAGCGCGCCGCCCTTGCCCATGTGATGCGCGACGATGATTGGGTGCGGGCCTGCGCGCAGGCGCTGGCCGTGCCGCCCGAGGATCTGGTGACCGCCGCGGCGGTTCTGGAAGGGCACGGGGGGGCGCATTGGACATGAGCAGAACCGGGCCAAACCCCCCGATTGCTGCGGTGCTTTTTGACAAAGATGGCACGCTTTTCGATTTCGATGCAACTTGGGGGGCTTGGGCGCAGGGGCTTTTGATGCGGCTGGCCAAGGGGGAGGCTGCGCGCACCGTGCCCTTGGCCGAGGCGCTGGGCTATGATCTTGAGGCGCGCCGCTTCCACCGCCATTCCAAGGTGATTGCTGGCACGGTCGCAGAGGCGGCGGCGCTGATGTTGCCGCATCTGCCGGGGCGTGAGGCGGCGGATCTGGTTGCGGAACTGGAAGCCGAGGCGGCGCTGGCGCCACAGGTGCCCGCAGTCGATCTGGCGCGCTGTTTGGGCGGGCTGCGCGCGGCGGGGTTGCGGCTGGGCGTGTGCACCAATGACAGCGAGGCGTCGGCCCGGCTGCAACTTTCTCGTGAAAAGGCCGAGGGTTTCTTTGAGTTTATCGCGGGCTATGACAGCGGTTTCGGCGCCAAGCCAGAGCCCGGCCCGCTTTTGGCCTTTGCCGCGCATGTGGGCGTGGCGCCGGCGCAAGTCGCGATGGTGGGCGACAGTCTGCATGACCTTACGGCGGCGCGGGCGGCGGGGATGCAGGCGGTCGGGGTGCTGACCGGCCCAGCCCCGCGTGCGGTGCTGCAAGAGGCGGCCGATATCGTTTTGGACACGATCGACGGGCTTGCCCCGTGGATCGCGGCGGGGCAGCGCGGCGCGCGGGGCTAAGCCGCGCGCGTGCTGGTCAAACCTATGCGCGGGCGCTAGCCTGCGCCAAAACAAGGACACAGCCGATGACGCAGCGCCTCACCTTCATCTTGATCGGTCTTCTGGGCGGGCTTGCCTTTTGGGGCCTGTTCGATGCGCCCTTGGCGTTTCAGGGCTCATGGGCCTTTTTGCCCACGGTCGTTGTTGCGGCAAGCTTCTTTTTTGGTGCCTTCGCGATGCTGGCCGATCTGGGCACGCGCCGGGCGCTGGCCTTCGCGGCGGCGATCGCCGTGCCGGTGGGCGGGCTGGCGCTTTTGGAGGGGCTTTCGTTCACAGATGCCGATCAGATGTTTAGCAGCGGTCATGCCTTGGTGGCGCTGACCGTTGTGGCAAGCTTGCCCGTGCCTTTTGCCATGGCTGTGGGGCTGGAGGGGCGCAAAGGTCTGACCGATTACCGCGTCCTTTTCATCGAAAGCTGGAATATCGTCGTGCGCTACCTTGCGGCTTGGGTGTTCGTTGGGGTGGTCTGCGTCGTGCTGTGGCTGATGGGGGCGCTTCTTGACCTTGTTGGCGTGCATCTGCTGAGCGATTTGCTGCGCGCGGATCTTGCGCTTTGGCTGATTGTGGGCGCGACGCTGGGGCTTGGCTTTTCGGTGGTGGCGGAAATGCCCGATATGGTCTCGCCCTATCTGCTGTTGCGCCTGTTGCGGCTGCTGACACCGCTGGTTCTGGTGGTCGTGGTGATTTTTGTCGTGGCGTTGCCGCTGCGCGGCTTGGGGCATCTTTTCGGGGACCTTTCGGCGGCTTCGGCCTTGCTGGCCACGGCCTTGGCGGCGATCGGGCTGGTGTCGGTCGTGGTCGATCAAGACGAGATCGAGGAAACCCATGCGCCCATTTTGGCGTGGTCGGCGCGCGGGCTTGCGCTGGCCTTGCCGGTGCTGGCCGGGCTGGCGATCTGGGCGCTTGCCTTGCGGGTGCGCCAATACGGCTGGACGCCCGACCGGGTGGCGGCCTTCGCGCTGGCCGGGATCGTGGCGGGCTATGGGCTGGGCTATCTGGGGGCGCTGCTATCCGGGCGGCGCTGGATGGAGAAACTGCGCCAAGCCAATGTGGCGATGGCCTTTGTGATGATCGGGCTTGCGGGTCTGTGGCTAACGCCGCTGATCTCGCCCGAGGCGCTGGCGGCGCGCGCGCAATTGGCCCGGTTTGACAAGGATCGCGCGACGGTGGCGCAACTGCCGGTTTGGGAAATGGCGCATGATTGGGGGCGTCCGGGGGCGGCGGCGCTGGCCGAATTGCGTCTTCGGGCGGAAACGGCCCCGCTTTTGGCGCGGCGGTTGGCGCAGTTGGATGCCGCCCCCAATCGCTGGAGCTTTGGGCGCACCCTGCCGCCGCTTGAGCCAGAGGGGCTGGCGCTGCCCGCTGGGCTTGCCATTTGGCCCGACGGCGCAGAACTGCCGCAAGGATTAGAAGCGGCCTTCTTGTCGGCGCTCACCGCGCGAGAGCGTGCCGAATGTGATGTGCCCCCCGAGGCGAGCCCTCCCGAGGCAGGCCGCGCCGAGGCAGGCCCACCCGAGCCGGGCGCGCCGCCCTGCGCCTTGGTTCTGGCAGATTTGACACCGGCGCGCCCGGGGCCCGAGGCGGTGTTTTTGCGCGCGCGCGAATGGGGCGAGCCGCGCATTTTCTTGCGTGGCCCGAACGAATGGGAAACCGGCCTGCGCCCGCTGATTCTGGGCGCTGATCGGGTGCCGCAGGGGGCCGATTTGATCGCCGGTTTGCTGGCGGGCTCGATGGCGCCGGTGCCGGTTGATTTGCAGGCTTTGCAGGCGGGCGATTGGCAGATCACCGTCCTGCCCTAGGCGCATGCAAAAAAACGGCCAAGGTTGCGCCCCGCAAATGAGAAACATTCCAAATCGTTCGGGCTTTTTTAAGGTCCACCGCTCTAATTTGAGCGCGTGGAGGATCTATGCTCGGCGTTGTCAACAAATCAGTCCAGGCTTTTCTCAGCAACCATCACGGCCAGCACGTCTGGCGTGAGGTGGCGGAGCGTATCGGAATCGGCCCCGAAGGGTTCGAAGCGATGCTGCCCTATGAAGAGCGCATGACTGACACGCTTTTGGGCGCGGCAGAGGCCGTGCTGGATGTTTCGCGCGAAGCATTGCTGGAAGATATCGGCGCTTGGCTGGCGATGACCGAGCCGATGCGGCGGCTGTTGCGTTTCGGCGGGGCCGATTATTGGGAATTCTTGCTTTCTCTGGATGACCTGCAGGGCCGTGGCATGATGGCGCTGCCCGATCTGGGCTTGCCCGAACTCACCTTGCAATCCGAGGCGCAGGGCCATTTCACCTTGATCGTGACCGGGGGCATACGCGGCTGGGGCGCGGTGATGGCGGGGTTGATGCGCGCGATGGCCGATGATTACGGCGCGCTGGTCTTGATCGAGCCGGTCACCGACCGCGATTTGCCCGCCGGAGAGGAACGCTTGACCGTCACGTTGCTGGATATGGCCCATGCCGAGGGGCGCCGGTTCGACCTTGCCTTGCCCGAAGCGGGGAGGGTCGCCGTATGACCATGGTGGATCGCGGTATTGGTCCCGGGGCGGCCCCGATGTCCTTGAGCTTGACGCCCGATCTGCTTGGTCGGCTGATGCCGATGTTTCTGTGGCTGGATTGCCGCGGCCGGATTCGCGCGATGGGGCCGACGCTGGCGAAAATCATCGGGGCCGACGCGATTGGCGCCGCATTCGTGCAGCATTTCACCTTGCGCCGCGCGCGCGGTCAGGGGGGATACCCCGAAGCCTTGGGCTGCAGCGGGCGCCGCTTGGGGCTGGGGCTGGCGGACCATCCTGCTTTCAACCTGCGCGGCACGGCGATTGAATTGCCCGGCGCCGAGGGGGACCCGGGCAGCGATATGCTGGTGAACCTGTCTTTCGGGATTCATCTGTCCGAAGCGGTGCGGTTCTTTGGCCTGACCGAGGCGGATTTTGCCGCCACCGATCTTGCGATTGAACTGCTTTTTCTGGCCGAAGCGAAATCGGCCGTTTTGGGGGAATTGCAGGCGCTAACCCGGCGGCTCGAAGAGGCGCGGCGCGAAGCCGAAAGCGAAGCGCTGAGCGATCCGCTGACCGGGCTTGCCAACCGGCGCGCCTTTGATGCGGCGCTTGATCGCGCGCTAAAGGTTTGGTCGCGCGGCGGGCGCAGTTTTGCGCTGCTGCATCTTGATCTTGATTTCTTCAAACAGGTCAATGACACCCGTGGCCATGCGGCGGGGGATGCGGTTTTGGCCGCCGCCGCCCAACGGCTGTCAGAGGAAACGCGGCGCAGCGATCTGGTGGCCCGGGTCGGCGGCGATGAATTCATGATTATCTTGCGCGGTCCGGTCTCGGTCGAGCGGGTCAGAGGGTTGTGCGAAAGGTTGATCGACCGGCTGCAAGCACCGATCCCGTTCGAGGGCGCGGAATGTCATGTCTCGGCCTCCATCGGTGCGGTGATCGCCAATGACGGTTTTGCGGCGGAAACCGGCGGGCTGGATGCCAACCGGCTGCGTGCCGTCGCCGATTCGGCGCTTTATGCCTCCAAACATGCGGGGCGCGGGCGCTGCACCATCGCCAGCCCCTAGCCTCCACCGTTTGAGCGTTGGGGCGCCGCGCGGCCCTTGCGCAACCTCGGCCAATACGCGCGCCTGTTTTGGGGCGCGTCACCCCCATGTTACATGCCAGTGGCGCGCCGCGCCGCGATCGGATAGGGCAAAGGCATGAAACAGGGGTTTCCAGTTGCAATGCCGGGCCAGCGGATCGGCCTTTTGGGCGGGTCTTTCGATCCGGCCCATGAAGGCCATGCCCATATCACCCGCGAGGCCTTGCGCCGTTTCGGGCTGGACCGGGTCTGGTGGCTGGTGAGCCCGGGCAACCCGCTCAAACCGCGCGGCCCCGCGCCGCTGGCAAACCGGATTGAGCGCGCGCGCCGGGTGATGACCGATCCCAAGGTGGTGGTCACCGGGCTCGAAGCGCAACTGGGCACCCGTTACACCGCGCAGACGCTGGCAAAACTGACCGCGCTTTACCCCGGTGTGCGCTTTGTCTGGCTGATGGGGGCCGACAATCTGGCGCAATTCGACCGGTGGGAGGACTGGCGCAGCATCCTCGCGCGGGTGCCGGTGGGCGTATTGGCCCGGCCCGGGCACCGGATGGTGGCGGGGCAGGCGCGCGCGGCGCGGATCTATGCCAGCGCCCGGCTGGATGCCGAACAGGCGCGGCTCTTGCCTTTCGCGCCACGTCCGGCATGGTGTTTCGTGCAGATGCCAATGTCGGACCTGTCTTCCTCGGCGATCCGGGCGGGGGGCGGCTGGCGCGCGCGGCATCAGCAAGGCTGAGACAAGGCTGAGACTGGGCAAGGGAAGGGGCGCCGGGCATGAAGCTGACGCGGCGGAGCATTCTGGGCGGTGCTTTGGGGCTTGGCGCGGGCCTTGCGGTTCCGGGGCTGGTGCGGGGCGAGGCCTTGGCGCTGCGTCCGCTTTCGGGCAAGGAATTGATCGCTGCGGCGCAACTGGGCGGCGATGTCGCCTATGTGGTGGCCGATGCGCGCAGCGGGCTGGTGCTGGAAGCCCATAATGCTAATACGGCGATGGCCCCGGCTTCCACGGCGAAAACGATCACCACGCTTTATGCACTGGAAACGTTGGGGTCCGCGTATCGCTTTACCACCCGGCTGCTGGGCACCGGGCCGGTGGCGGGCGGCGCGCTGCAAGGTGATCTGATCTTGGCCGGGGGCGGTGATCCGACGCTGGATACCGATGGCTTGGCCGATCTGGCGGCGGCATTGGTGCGCGCTGGGGTGCAAGGCATCACCGGAAAATTCTACACATGGGGCGGCGCACTGCCCTATGCCGCCGAAATCTCGGACGATCAGCCGGTGCATGTGGGCTATAACCCCGCCATTTCCGGGCTGATCCTGAATTACAACCGGGTGCATTTCGAGTGGCGGCGCGGCTCGGGCGGCTACAGTCTGGCCTTTGATGCGCGCGCCGCCACACATCGCCCCAAGGCCTATACGATTGACGCGTCCTTGGCACCGCGCAAATCGCCCGCTTTTCGCTACAGCCAGTCTGGGGGCAAGGAACATTGGTCGGTCGCGACCGGGGCGCTGAACAGCCGGGGCAGCTTGTGGCTTCCGGTGCGCCAACCCGATGCCTATGCGGGCGATGTGTTTCAGACCTTGGCGCGTGCGCAGGGCTGCCCGCTGCCCAGCCCAGAGCCGTTGCGCCGCTTGCCCAATGGCGCGCAGGTGCTGGCTGCGCATCAATCGGCGGAACTGCCGCGTATCTTGCGCGATATGATGCGCTATTCGACCAATATCACCGCCGAGGCGGTGGGGATGACTGCCACGGTCGCGCGGGGGGCAAATGCGGCGCGCGGGGCCTCGGGCGCGGCGATGAGCCAATGGCTGTCACAGCGCTTGGGCGGCGGGCGATCGCGCTTTGTCGATCATTCGGGGCTGGGCGCGAGTGACCGCATCTCGACGCTGGAGATGGTGCGCGCGGTCACGCTTTTGGGGCCGCGCGTGGGCTTGCGCGGGCTGATGAAACCCTTCGCCCTGCGCGATGATAATGGCCGCAAACGACAAAGTCAGGCTTTTGCCGTGGATGCCAAGACCGGCACGCTCAATTTCGTGTCCACGCTGGCGGGCTATATGACCGCGCCCGATGGCACCGAACTGACCTTTGCCATTTTCACCGGCGATCTGGCCCGGCGCCAGCGCGCGGGCAGCGATGGATCGGCGGCTTGGGTGCGCCGCTCCAAAGTGCTGCAAAGCCGCTTGTTGGAGCGCTGGGCCGCGCTTTACGGCTGAGCATGTGCGGGCGGGGCAATCACGCGGGGCTGACTTGGGCCGAACTGGTCGGCTGGATGCGCGGGCTGACCCCCGCCCAGGTTGAGATCGGGCAATATTACAACGTGCCCCCCACCGCGCAGGTGCCGATCATCGGGCGCGGGCGCGCGCCTTTGGGCGGCGCGTTTGCGCGCTGGGGGCTGGTGCCGCGTTGGCATCAAGGCCCGCTGGCCGATTGGAAGGCTGCCACCTTCAACGCCCGGATCGAAACCATGGCCCGCGCGCCCAGCTTTCGGGAGGCGGTGACAAACGGGCGCTGCGTTGTGCCCTTTGCGGGCTATTACGAATGGTCGGGGGCGGAGGGCTTGGCAAAGACCGGGGCCGCGACCGGGGGCAGGGGCCCAAAGCAGCCCTATTATATCCATCCAGCGGGCAATGCGCCCGCCTTATTGATGGCGGGGCTTTACACCACGGTGCGGCTGCCCGATTTCACCGGCCCGACCTGTGCGGTCATCACCGAACCGGCGCGCGCCCCCTTTGACGCGATCCATCACCGCATGCCAGTGCTTTTGGACCCTGAGGCCGCCACGGATTGGCTGGATGGCCGCGCGCCCGAGGATTTGCCACGCCTGCCGATGCAAAAGCTGGCCTGGCACAAGGTCGGCCCGGCGGTGGGCGCGGTCACGAACGAGGGGCCCGAGTTGATCGCGCCCCTCTAGCTTCAGATGTGTTTTTCGATCAGCGCGCGCAGATCGATCCGGGCGCGCATCTTGGTCGCCAACAGGTAGACCCCGCCGAATTTGCGCTGCAAAAACAGCGTATCCATCGGCGGAATGCGCATATGTTCGCGTTGTTCCGACATTGCCATGCCCGCATCGCGCATCCGCAGCGCCAGATCATTGGCGCCAAAGTCGAACTTACCTTCATAGCGCAGCGGTTCGAGCGACATCAGGAACATCGATAGCATCTGATCTTCCATCTCGGCGGGCATGTCTTCCGACAAGAAGCCGATCTCGCGCGCGGCGGCGCGGATGCCATCATGGTCATCGGCCAGACCCGCGCGCAACAGCGTGCGGTAGCGTTCCGCAAAGTCTTCGCCGAAGGCGCGCGTCGCCCCGAAATCAAGCAAGATGATCCGGCCCGTTTCCGGGGTGTAGCGGAAATTGGCAAAGTTCGGATCGGTTTGCATCAGCCGGAACACGAACAATTCGTCAAAGATCAACTCGATGATGAGCTGCATGACCCGGTCGCGTTCCTCTTGCGGGGCGTCTTCCAGCACCTCGATCGGCTTGCCGTCGATGAAGCTCATCGCCAGCACTTCGCGGGTGGTGAAATCGGCATGCAGTTCGGGCACCTGAAACTCGGGCCGATCCGCCAAAAGCTTGCCGAAAAGGTCAAGATATTCGCCCTCGCGCTCGTAATCGGCTTCTTCGTGAAGCTGACGTTTCGCCTCAAGCATCATCGGTGTGATATCAAGCCCTTTGGGCACCAGCCCGGCAAACCGCATCAGCCCGGCCACATTGTCCACATCGCTGTCGATCGAGCGGCGCACGCCGGGATATTGCACCTTGATCGCCAGATCGCGCCCGTCGCGGGTTTGCGCGCGGTGCACCTGCCCGATTGACGCGGCGGCCAGCGGGCGCACCTCGAATTTCTTGAAGCGTTTGAGCCAATCGGGCCCCCAAGCGCTGGTCAGCACCTTTTTCAATTGCGGGCCGGGCATGTGATGCGCCTCGGCGCGCAGCCGCGCCATGATGTCGGCCAATTCGGGCGGCAGCATGTCGCCCGCATCCATCGACATCAACTGGCCGACCTTCATCGCCGCGCCGCGCATCTGCGCCAGCTTATCGGCGACCTTGCGCGCATTGGCTGGCGTCATCAGCAATTCGCCCATATTCGGGCGTTGCCCGCGCGCCAGATGCTTGGCGCCTTCGGTGGCGACGCTGCCGGCCAAAGTGGCCCCAAGACCGCTTAGCTTGGCAAAACGCGACAAGCGCGAAGAGGGCACGGCAAGAGCCTTGGTTTCGAACTTGCGCTCGGTCATCGGGGTTCCTTCGGAGATTGCTGCTTGGCTCAGATAGGTTTGGGGTTCACTCACTGCAAGAGCACCCGCCATGGCCGTGACCATGCCCATGGTCGTGGTGATGGTCGTCGTCATGGTCGTGACCGCAGCCACATCCCCCCGCGCCATGATCGTGCCCATGCGCATGGCCGTGCCCGTGATGATGGCCGGGCGCCTGCGCATGCAGATCGGGCATCGGCGGATTGGCGCGCGCCTGTGCCAGCCCATCGATCAGCGCAGCCACCGCGGTGACGGGATCGGTTTCCTCGGTCGTCACCGCAAGCACCCCATGCGACGCAAGCCGCCGTTGGAACCCCGCACCGGCCGAGCCCGCAATCACCGCCTTAACGGTGAACAGCGGATGCGGCCCCTCGCCATGGAATTCATGCATCGACATATCCTTGGGCAGGTCGAAGCGCTCCACCTCTTTGATATCCTGCCCCGGCGCGGCCTCATAAACAAGAAAGCGGCGGGTTTTTCCGGCGTGGCCGGTGATGGTGCGGAAGTTTTGCGAAGCAACGGCAATACGCATGGGGAAGGTCCTTGGAAAGCGGCTCAGCGCGCCGCAGAGGTTTCAAGCAAGATCGCCTGTTTGGCGGTTTCGGTCAGGTGGCATTCCTGCGCATGCAGCATCCGGCGCGGGGAAGACCGGTAGAACATCGATTCAAAGTTGCAGCGCATCTGTTCCCATTTGTTCCAAGACGCCATCATCAGATCCAGATCATCGGTCATCTTGGCCGCGCCTTCGGCAATTTGCCGGGCATAGGGTTTGTCGCGTTCCTCTGCGCGAATGCGCATCGCCTCTTCGGCATCGGCGAGCTTGGCGCGCCACCAGCTGATTTCCTTGTTCATGCACATCGCCAGATCGGTGACTTGCGGGTTGCGCTTGCGTTTGCGGCAATCGGTCGAGGTCAGCCCGATGCAGGCCAGCTTTTCGGCCTCGGTGGTGGCCTCGGCATAGCAGGTCGCGGTCAGATCGCGGCGTTCGGCCAGGGCCGGGGTGGCGGTGGCGGCAGGCACCACAATCAGGAGCGCAAGGAGCAGGTTTTTCGCGTGCATCATCGGTTCCTCAAGACAGGGTTGTAAAAAGGATCGGTCCGGGCACCGCCTGCGGTGCGGGCCCGGGACCGAGTTGGGGGAGTCTGATTTCGGACGACTCATTCGGGGGAAGCCAGCCGGTCAGACGCTGCGACCATGCCCCGTGGGGGCGCCAAGCGTCTGTGATCTTATCACGTAACAGATGCGACGTTTCGGACCGATCCGTTCACGTTCCCGTGCCCGTCAGACAAGCCCCTAGACGGCAGAGAAAGGCTTACTTCGCGCCGCGTCCGCGCGGCAGCATCGGCACCGTCGTCGCGCTGGCAATGGTGCTCGGCAGCGGGTCCGATTTCGACCGTTCGGCCCGGCGTGCTGCCCGGGCGCGGGCGCGATTCCGCTCGGTCACGGCGGTGGGCAGCATCCAAGTCCACAGCTTTTGATCGGGCAGCGGCAGCACCATGAACCAATGCTCCAAAAGCGCCAGCAGTGTCAGCACCGCCATCAGCACATGGCCAATGAAAGCGCCATCACTTTCCGCCGTGATCGCACGTTCCATGAAGCAGCCCGACGCAAAGGTCAGCACCGTGACCGATGCGGGAAACAGAAAGTTCATCCGCGCGATCTTGAAATGGCTGGCCAGATGGGCCAGCGGCGAGGGCAGGAACTGCACATTGATCCGCGGCACGCCCAAAAACAGGTTCAGCTTGGCCGAAATCCGCGCCACATACAGGATGGCAAAGGTCATCAAACCGATGCGATTGGCGCTGTCGGCCACGATCAGGGTGCAAGCGATCATCGCCGCCAGCAAGGCCAGCTCGTGCCACAAGATCGTGCCGGTGGCGCGCAAGAACCGCTCATACATCGTGGCGGTGGGCGGGCAATGCGTGCGGTTGGGGCCCGCGACCACGCCCGACAGGAAGGCCAGTTCAAACCAGCCCCAGATCGACAGCGCCGAAAGAAAGGCGATATGCGCGCCTTGCACCGTGGTATCGCCCGCAGAGCGGTGCAGATAAACAAAGCCAAGCGCCAAAAGCGGCAGCCCCAGCACGACGGATACCTGATGCGCGCCGCGCCCGGCCAGATCGGCCCGGCGCACGCGCCACAGAATCGCGCCGGTGGAAAACCACCAGATGAACACCGTCGAAAGCGTCACAAGCCACGGATTAGTCATGCGCGGCACCCCCGTGAAGGGGGCGCCGCGCGGGACCGGGGGACGCGCCCATCACCCCGATCCAAACCGCCTCGGGGGCGGTACCCTTTTGCCCGCGCGCGGCCAAGGCGGCGGCGCGGCAGGCGGAAAGCCGAGAGGAACCTGCATTGGCCATCTCGGCCCCCTTCATTTCATGTCAAGCAAGCGCTCGAACGCGGCCTTGCTGTCTACGCCAAAGGCATAAAGCTCCGCCGACCAATCGGTTGTCGGGTCTTCAAGGGTGAGGCGGCCATTGTCATAGCGCACGATATTCACCGGCGGATTGCCGGCGATCCGATGCACTTCGCGGGTCCGCGCCAAGGCGGCGCCCACCACGTTGACAAAGCCGCCATCGGGCAGGTCAACCAACACCGACCCATCGGCATTGCGCACGATCACATGCTGGGCGTCGACATTTTCCAAGATCACCGCGCGTTCGGCTAAGACGGTGCCCGTTTCGGGCACGCCCACATGGGGCCGGTCCGTCAGCACCGAATAGGCCACGATCGCCAGCGACAGAAGCGCGACACCGATCATCGCGCGCACCATGGCAAGCGGGATCAGTTCCTTCTCCGGCGCTTTCTTGGGCGCACGCGGGGCGGCAGCGGGATGTTGCGGCATGCTCGGTCCCCCTTATTGCGCGGGCACAAGACCAGAGGCACCGGCCTCGGGCTTGGCGGAAAATTCCGGCTCGTTCAGTTTCGCCTGCGCGGCCTCGGCCAGAATGCGGGCGACCTTTTCGGCCTCGGGAATGCAGCGGAAGGCGGGCTGGGGCTTGCGAATATGCCACGGCCGGGCCGAGGGCCACAGCACGGTATAGGACAGACGCATATCTTCGGGCACTTGCAGTGCCAGCGTGCCGATGCCCTTTTTCGAGCGTTTGTTCAGCCCCAGCGCGGCCACTTCGATGACCTTGTAGGGCACAGTAAACGTCACCTGCAACGCAGCGCCGACGCGCAAGATCGCGCGTGCGGAGGTGAGCGTGTAAATCGTCGCGCGGCTTTGCACATAGGCCAGCAAAAGCAGCAGCAAATAGGTTCCGAGCGCGAAGATGAGGTAAAGCACCAGCGTGGGCAGCGCCATCGCCAGCCCGCTTTCCGACCAGATCACATAGCCCCGCCAAAAGGCGAGCAACACCATATAGCCGGTGAGCCAGCGAATCTTGAACGCCTCCCGGGCCAGCGCCCACATATCTGGGCTGCCCTGCCACAGGATTTCCTCGCCCTCGGGCAGAGGGGCAGGGATCCCCGGCTGGGGTTCAAAGTCGAAATCATGGTCTGACATCTCAGACCCTCCGTCTCAGTAGTCTGGCGGAACGGCGCGGGCGCGCGCCGTTCCCGTAGTCACGCCTTTTAGATCGCGAAGGGTTTGCGGCCCGTCGCATACATGTAGCCACCGGCCACATAGGCGCAGATCTTCTCTTCTTCGAGCTTGGTCACCTGATCGAACGATTTCACGTCCGGGATGTCGTCGAAGAGGTCCGAAGTGATCGCATTGACGCGGACACGGTCCGACCAGATGCGCAGCAGCGTCATCGGGATCAGCTTTTTCTTGCCCGAGTTCAGTTCGATCTCCAGGTAACGACCCAGTTGTTCCGGCACGTCCACCCACATGTCGACCACCTTGCCGACCACCTCGGTATCGCCCGCTTGCACCGGCATGCCGCGCGGGTCGCGACCGGCCGAAACGACCATGGCCTCGACATTGCGCATCGGCTTGATTTTCGGCTCGCCATGCGCGTCCATTTCCGGCTCGTCACGACGCGGAACCCACGAAGCCGGGCCAACGCCGTCTTTCATCGGGTCGCCGGTCGGGCGGAACGGATAGCCTTCGTTGGCCGAGGTGCGTTCCAGCGCCAGATCGGTGCGACGGTGGAATTCTTCGTTCTCCACCGACGGCACGGTCACGCTGGTGCCATCCGCGAGCAGGAAGGTTTTCGGCGACGGAACCGGGAACGGCCCTTGGTTCACAGACACACCGCCGTCGTCATTTTCAAGCGGGTAGCCTTCGCGCATGTTTTCGGTCTGGAGGTAGTAGATCAGATAGGCGAGGAACGCCCAGAACGACCAGATCGCGAGACTGGCGAGATCGAAATCTCCGAAGAAATTGTGACCGACCATGATGGTCCTCCTTTGTCAGGTTGGAAATTCGGAAAGGCCGATCCGTGCCTTGCCGGTCTCCGGTTTCTTGGGGAACAGGCTGCCGGGGCGGGCCAACGGCCCGAGCACGGCAAGAGTAGTGAAGAGAAGTCCGATTTCGGTGACATAGACCACCGAATAGCCGAGCGCGGGGTCCGACAGGGCCCCGAGGCTGCCCGTTTCGACGGCGTGCGCCACGAGGTCGCGCAGCGCCCCGCCAAAAAACACCGCAAGCCCCGCCGCCGTGGCCTGCGCTGCGCCCCAGGCGCCGAGCGCGATGCCCGAAGCACCCCGCACGATCACCATCATCGCCACGGTCAACGTGGCAATGCCAAATGTGCCGCTGCCAAGGCCGATGCCAAGGGCGGCGACGAAGAACAGGATTTTGCTGTCAAACAACGCCGAAAGCAGCACCGCGGTAAAGGCCACGATGCCGATCAAAATGCCACGCGCGGCCAGCCGGTGCGCCGTAGCGCCCTGCGCGAGCCGCCGCGCGGCCCAGATAAAGCCGACGAGCGCACCGAAGCTCCAGCTTGCGGTGAGCAAAGTCGTCATGCTCACGGGCAGTTTCAACACCTGTCCACCATAGGGTTCGAGCAGCACATCTTGCATATTGAACCCAAGTGTCCCGATCATCACCACGGCAAGAAGCCGCATCGCCCCCGGTTCGGCGGCCAAAAGGCCCCATGCTTCGCGGAAAGTTTGGCGCGGCGCCTCCCTTTCGGCCTTTGTCATAGGGCGTATGACCTCTTGTTTCCAAAGTGCGACCACGTTCAGCACCAGCGTCATTGCGCCGCAGGCCTGCACCACACGAATAAGCGTGATCTGGTCGAAATCGCGCAAAAAGAACCCCACGACGAGCGCAGAGATTCCCATGCCGACAAGGAACATGACGTAAAGCAGCGCCACGACGCGGGGCCGGGTTTCCTCGGTCGCGCGGTCGGCGGCCAAGGCAAGCCCCGCCGTTTGGGTCATATGCATGCCCAGACCGGCCATCAAGAAGGCGATCCCGGCAAACACTTCACCGGCCCAATCGGGGCCCATGATCTGATCGCCCGACAAAAGAATCAGCGCAAATGGCATCAGCGCCAAGCCGCCCATCTGCCACAGCGAGCCAAACCACAGGTAGGGGATCCGTTTCCAGCCGATGGCGGAGCGGTAGGTGTCCGATCGGTGCCCCAGCACCGCCCGGAAAGGGGCCACCAGAACCGGGATCGAGATCATCGCCGCAACGACAAGCGCCGGAACGCTCATCTCGACGATCATCACCCGGTTCAGCGTGCCCAAAAGCAGAACCTGCGCCATCCCGACCGAAATCTGAAACAGCGACAGCCGCATGAGTTGGCGCAGCGGCAATTCCTTAGATGCGGCCTCGGCAAAGGGCATCCAAGTATGCGCCAGCGACGCCAACATGCGGCGAGACAGGATCATGGCCGATACTCCAGACATTCGGAGATGTAAAAGCCCACCGCCACGCGATCGATGCGCAGCAGCCAGCCCCCCACATGTTTTTGCAGCTTTTCAAGTGCATGCGGGATCATCACCGGCGAACGGTTGGACCGCGGGAACAGCTTGCCCACCCCCCAGAACGCCATCAGGAACGGCGTTTTCGGGGCCACGGTAAAAACGATCGCGCTATGGGTGCGCGCGCCCAGATTGGTCAGGATCTTGCCGATGTCATCGGCGCGGTAATAGATCAGGCTGTCCATCGCGATGACATAATCGAACTGGCCAAGCGCCGGATCGGTCATGTCGCCCGCCATGAAGGTGACCTTTTCGCGTAGCGCCGGATCAAGCCGATCTTGCGCGACCGAAATGAGCTGCGGCGAGATATCCACCGCCAGAACCTCGGCCCCGCGTTTGGCAAGCTCTGCCGTCATCAGCCCGGTGCCGCAGCCCGCATCCAGCACACGGCACCCCGTCAGGTCTTCAGGCAGACGCGACAGCATGATCGCGCGCATCTGGTCGCGGCCCTCGCGAACCGTTTGGCGGACCTTAGAGATTTTCGCATCCGATTGGGTCAGCCGTTCCCAGGCGCGGGTCGCGGTGCGGTCGAAATAGTGTTCGACGCGGTCGCGAATGGCTACATAGTCATTGGCCATATCAATCAAACCCCAGCAGTTCGAAGATGTGCCGATCCGAAAGCGGCTCGGGCGTCAGGCCCGGCTCATCGACCGAGCGCAAAAGCGTTTCCGCAAGGCGGATATATTCGGCGCGGGCCTGCACCACGTCTTCGGCGTCATCCATCTCGAAAAGCGTGCGCTTTTTCAGACGCGAGCGGCGGATGCTGTCGAGATCGGGCATATGCGCGATGCGTTTGAAGTTCGCCGCCTCGCAGTAGCGGTCCACCTCGTTCGTTTCGCGCGAGCGGTTGGCCACACAGCCCGCAAGCCGCACCTTGTAGTTGACCGATTTCGCCTGCACGGCGGCGATGATGCGGTTCATCGCATAGATGCTGTCAAAGTCGTTGGCGGTCACGATCAGCGCGCGGTCGGCGTGTTGCAAAGGCGCGGCAAAGCCGCCGCACACCACATCGCCCAACACGTCGAACACGACCACGTCAGTGTCTTCCAGCATGTGGTGTTGGCGCAGCAATTTCACTGTCTGGCCAACAACATAGCCGCCACAGCCGGTGCCTGCGGGCGGGCCGCCCGCCTCGACGCACATCACGCCGTTGAAGCCCTCGGTCACGAAGTCTTCGGGGCGCAATTCCTCGGGGTGGAAGTTCACCGATTTGAGGATGTCGATCACCGTTTCTTGCAACCGGCCGGTCAGGGTGAAGGTGCTGTCATGCTTCGGGTCGCAGCCGATTTGCAGCACCCGCTTGCCCAAAAGCGAGAAGGCGGCGGAAAGGTTCGAAGAGGTCGTCGATTTGCCGATCCCCCCCTTGCCATAGACCGAAAAGACCTTCGCGCCGCCAACATCGAGGTTTTCGTTTTCATGCACCTGCACGGAGCCTTCGCCATCAAGGCCTTGCAGGTCGGGAATGTCGTCGCGCGGGCTCATGCGGCCCTCCTTTTCGTAGTCTTCCATGTCACTCGGCCGCCACGCCTTCCATCCGGTCTTCCAACTCGTCGGCGGCAGCTTGCAGCGCGGCGAGGGTTTCGGGATCGGGTTGCCAGTAGTTGCGGTCCGAGGCCTCCAAGAGCCGCTGCGCCATCCGGCTTGAGGCGGCAGAGTTCAGATCGGCGAGGCGCTTGCGCATTTCCTCGTCCAGAACAAAGGTTTCCGAAAGCCGTTGATAGACCCACGGATCGACCTGACCGGTGGTGGCCGACCAGCCAAGCGTGTTGGTCACCTGCGCCTCGATCTGGCGCACGCCCTCGGCCCCGTGCTTGAGCAGGCCTTCGTAGAACTTCGGGTTCAGGGAGCGGGCGCGGGTTTCCAAGGCCACTTGGTCTTGCAGCGTGCGCACCGTGCCCGCACCGCGGGTTTGGTCGCCGATGTAAACCGCCGTATCCTTGCCGCCCTGCGCGCGTTTGGTGGCGCGGGCAATGCCGCCCAACGTGTCGAAATAGTGGTCGACGGTGGTCACCCCCAGTTCCACGGATTCGAGGTTCTGATAGGCCAGATCGACCTTGCCCAGCACGTTTTGCAACAGGTTCACCTGTTTGGTGGACTTGCCATCGCGGCCATAGGCAAAGGATTTGCGCGACTCGTAGGCATCGGCCAGCTCGTCCTCGTCGCCAAAGCCCGCCGAGCCGACCATCGTGTTGACGTTCGACCCATAGGCGCCTTCGGCATTCGAAAAGACGCGCAGCGCCGCCGTTTCGAAATCCATCCCCGTGTCTTCCATCGTGGCCAACACATGTGCGCGGATGAAGTTCTGCGCGAGCGGTTCGTCTTCGGCGCTGGCGCACAGATAGGCGGCTTCGGCCAGAAGCTTGGTTTGCAACGGCAGCAGGTCGCGGAAGATGCCCGAAAGGGTCATCACCACGTCGATGCGCGGCCGCCCCAGTTCCGACAGCGGAATAAGCTCGGCACCGGCCAGACGGCCATAGGTGTCGAACCGGGGCCGTGCCCCCATCAGCGCGAGCGCTTGCGAGATCGGGCCCCCATCGGATTTGATATTGTCCGAGCCCCACAGCACCAGCGCAATCGAACGCGGCAGGGTGGGGTGGGTGGCCAGAAGCCGCGCCGCTTGCGCCGCCCCATCGCGCAGGGCAAAGGCCGTGGGCATGCGGAACGGGTCAAAGGCATGGATGTTGCGCCCCGTCGGCAGGATTTCGGGCGCGCGCACAAGATCGCCGCCCGGCACAGGTGCGATGTAACGCCCGCCAAGCGCGCGCAAAAGCGCCTTGATCTCATGCTCTTCTTGCAAAAGCTTGTCGGCCCGGTCGCGGTCAGCGGTTTCGGGCATCAGCTCCAGCATATCGGCACGGGCTTCGGCTGTCATCGGTTTGCCCAGAACGTGCAAACCTTCGGTGATCAGCGCGCCTTCGGTCTCAAGCAGCTTTTCCCAAAGCGTGGACAGGTCCGAGGCATCCATATCGACGCCCTTGGCCTGTTCGCGCACCAATTCGGCCAGATCTTCCGCATCGGGCGAGTCGGGCGGCAGGGCGCGCAGACGGCCAAGGCTTTCCTTAAGTTCGCTCAGACCCTTGTAAAGGCCCGATTGTGCCAACGGCGGCGTCAGGTGGGACACGATCACCGCATTGGAACGGCGCTTCGCCAAGGTCGCTTCCGAGGGGTTGTTGGCTGCGTAAAGGTAGACGTTCGGCAGGTTGCCGATCATCCGGTCGGGCCAGCATTCCTCACACATACCGGCTTGTTTGCCCGGCATGAATTCAAGCGCGCCATGCATGCCGAAATGCAACAGCGTATCGGCTTCGAAATCTTCGCGCAGCCAGCGGTAGAAGGCGGCAAAGGCATGGGTCGGCGCAAAGCCCTTTTCAAAGAGCAGCCGCATCGGGTCGCCTTCATAGCCGAAGACCGGCTGAAGCCCGACAAAGACATTGCCGAACTGGCGCCCCAAAACGAACAGATCGCGCCCATCGGTTTGGTGTTTGCCCGGCGCGGCGCCCCAAACGGCTTCGATATCCTTTAGCCATTTGGTGCGTGCGACCACTTCGGCAGCGGGCAGACGCGCAGCGATTTGCGCGGGTTGGCCATGCGTGGCCTCGGGGCCGCACAGAACGGCGGCACGCAGATCATCGACCGAGGCGGGCAGTTCGCCCATCTCATAGCCTTCGGCCTTCATCGCATGCAGCATGTTGAAAAGGCTTTCAAACACGCTCAGGTAAGCGGCTGTCCCGGCGGCCCCTGCATTCGGCGGGAAGCCGTAAAGCACGATGCCAACCTTGCGCTTGGCCACTTCGGACCGGCGCAGTTTCGCCAGACGCAGGATCTTGTCGACCAGCGTTTCCACCCGTTCGGGGCAGGCGGCCATGGCATGGCTTTCGGCCTCCGGATCGGGTTTGCACGCACGCGGGCAGGTCACGCAGCCTGCCGGGTCATGGCGACCGCCGAACACGGTCGGGTTGGTGGCCCCGTCGATTTCGGGCAGGGCGATCAGCATGGTGGTTTCCACCGGGCCAAGCCCGCCACCCGAGGCCCGCCATTGGCCCAATGTCTGGAATTCGAGCGGTTGCGCCGTGACATAGGGCACATCAAGCGCGCTGAGCGTTTCGACGGCGGCATCGCTGTCATTATAGGCCGGGCCGCCCACAAGCGAGAAGCCCGACAGCGACAGAAGCGTATCGACCTTGCCCTTGAGGAATTCGTCAATCGCCGGGCGCCCGTCAAGGCCGCCGGCAAAGGCAGGCAGCACCGCCAGCCCCTTGGCTTGCAGGCCGCGAATGACGGCATCGTAATGCGCGGTGTCCTTAGCCAGAATGTAGCTGCGCAGCATCAGCACGCCAACGGTGGCGACCGGGTTTTCCGGCTGCGGCAGCTTGGCGGGATCGGTGGTGATGCGCCCTTCCATATCGGGGTGATAAAGACCGACCTCTGGGTAATCGACCGGGGCCGGGGCCTTCACACCGCGCCAATCCACATTGTCAGAATAGCGGCTGACAAGGTAGCGCACCATGGATTCGATGTTGTCTTCCGAACCGCCCAGCCAATACTGCATGCACAAGAACCAGGCGCGCAGGTCTTGCGCCTTGCCTGGGATGAACTTCAGCATCTTCGGGATGCGGCGCAGCATCGACATCTGCTTTTCGGCAGAGCCGCCATTCGCCTCGGATTTGCCGCGCAGCTTTTTCAAAAGCGCCATCGGCCCCGAGGTGGGCTTGGTCATATCCAGATCGCCCATCTTCGTCAGGCGCACGATCTGCGGATCGGCAACCATGCCGACAAAGGCATCCAGACGATCGCGCACAGCGGTCATCTCGGGCAGGATCGACTGCAGATGCTCGTCGATGAAAAGCAGGTTCGCCACGACGATATTGGCTTCCAGCACCGCCGCCTTGGCGGCCGCCAGCTTGGCCGGGTTTTCCGCCCATTCGGCAGCGGCGTGGACGGTGATGTGAAGATCGGGGAAATCGTGGCGCAGACGCGGCAGCGCGCGCGCGGCGGGACCCGCAGCATGCGCATCCAGCGTGACGATAACGACATTATAGCCGCCCGGACGGTGCGGCGGCAGCGGCATGGTTCCGCTCATCGACTCATCGTGCATAGTGGGCCTTGGCCTCGTAGAGAGTTTCGACGGTGATGTCGCGCACACCTTTATGCGCGGCAAAAAGTTCTGTGTTGCGCTTCGCTTTGCCCCGCACGAAGAACGGGATCTTTTTCAGCTCGCGCTCGGCCTCGGGCATCCAGCGGATTTCGCCCGAGGGTTCGACCACCGGCACGGCCGGGGTGTCGACTTGCGTTTGAGGGGCCGCAGCGGCGGCCGGTTCGGGCGTTTCTGCCCGCTCGACGTGCTGGCCGCCATGATGGCTGGCCCCGGCAGCGTCGTGGAATTCAAAGTCTTCGCGGAACATCGTCAGCAGGTGCTCTTCAAGCCCCATCACCAGCGGATGGATCCAGCTATCAAAGAGCACGTTCGCGCCCTCAAAGCCCATCACGGGGGCATAGCGAGCCGGGAAGTCTTGGACGTGGACCGGGGCCGAGATCACCGCGCAGGGGATGCCCAGCTTCTTGCCGATATTGCGTTCCATCTGGGTGCCAAGGATCAGTTCCGGCGCTGCCGCTTCGATCGCTTTTTCGACTTCCAGATAGTCATCGGTGATCAGCGGCTCGACGCCAAATTCCGCGGCAGCGGCGCGCAGCGCGCGGGCTTGTTCGCGGTTATAGCAGCCCATGCCGACAACCTCGAAACCCACTTCCTTTGCGGCGATCCGTGCGGCGGCGATCACATGGGTGCCGTCGCCAAACAGGAAAACCCGCTTGCCGGTGAGGTAAGTAGAGTCGACCGAGGCGCTCCACCACGGTTGGCGCAGGGTGCTTTCATCGGCTTTGACCGGAAGCCCGGTGATCTTGCTGACCTCGGCCAGAAAATCGCGGGTCGCGCCCACACCCATCGGCACAACCTTGGTGTAGGGCTGTTTGCAGGTGCGTTCGAGATGCCGCGCGGCGCTTTCCCCGGTTTCGGGATAAAGCAGCACGTTGAAATGGGCTTGGCCCAGCTTGCGCAGATCATCGGGCGTTGCGTTCAGCGGCGCGATCACATTGACCTTCACGCCCATGCCTTCCAGAAGCTTTGTCACCTCGACCACGTCATCGCGGTGGCGGAAGCCAAGCGCAGTGGCGCCAAGGATGTTGCAGCTAATCTCAGGCGTGCGCTCCATCGGTTTGGCAAGCGCGCGCACCAGCGCCCGGAACGTCTCATCCGCGCCGAAGTTTTCTTTGCGCGAATAGGAGGGCAGTTCCAGTGGCACCACCGGGATGGGTAGGTTAAGCGCGCGCGAAATCCCTTCGGGGTCGTCTTGCAGCAACTCTGCCGTGCAGGTCAGCGCAACGGCCATCGCCTGTGGCTGGAACCGCTCATGCGTTTTCTGGATCGTTTCCTTGAGCAACAGCCCTGTATCGGCGCCCATATCCGCCGCTTGGAAGGTGGAAAAGGCCACCGGCGGGCGGGCATTGCGCCGTTCGATCATGGTGAAAAGCAGATCGGCATAGGTGTCGCCCTGCGGCCCGTGCAGGACAAGATGCATGTCCTTCATCGAGGTGGCAACGCGCATCGCGCCGACATGCGGCGGGCCTTCATATGTCCACAGCGTCAGTTTCATGCGGTGGTCTCCCCGGCCAGCAGCGCGCGACGGCGCAGCGGGCGCGAGAACAGTCCGGCCAGATCGCCGGCCTGTTCGTAGAAATGGATCGGCGTGAAGACGAGTTCGATCGCCCACTTGGTGGTGTGGCCCTTCGCCTCCAGCGGGTTGGCAAGGCCCAGCCCGCAAACGGTGATGTCGGGGTTGATCGCCGCGTGCCGGTCAAGCTGGGCTTCGAGGTCTTGGCCTTCGCTCAACTGCGCTGAAGACGGCAGCATCTCAAGCTCGGGCGCCATGATCGCACGGTGCAAGAAGGGCGTGCCCACCTCGGTCGGGACCATGCCGCATTCACGCGCCAAGAAGCGCGCGAGCGGAATTTCCAACTGGCTATCCGGAAACAGGAAAAGCGATTTTCCCTCCAGCGTGCCTTGATGCGCAGCAAGTGCTTTCTTGGCACGGGCACGCGGCGCAGCGGTCACGTCCTCAAACTTCTCGGCGCTTACACCGTAAGTATCGGCCACGGCCTTCAGCCACGCGGTCGTGCCTTCTTCGCCAAAGGGGAAGGGGGCGACGATGCGTTTGGCGCCGCGGCGTTCCAGTGCCGCTGCCGTGTCGCCCAAGAACGGCTGGGCGAGAATAAAGCGCGTGTTCGGCCCCACGGTGGGCGCCGCATCTTTGCGCCGCGCGGGCAGCATGCGCACCGGGCCGACGCCCAGTTGAGACAGAAGCGAGGCGCATTGATCCTCGACCACATCGGGCAGCGCGCCGACGACGATCAGCTCTTCTTCATCCGAAGCGGCAAGCGTCGGCACCATCGCGGCAAGGCAGGTGTCTTCGCCCTGGGTGAAGGTCGTATCAAGGCCCGAGCCGGAATAGGAGTAAACCCGCACATGCGGCGCGTGGCGGGTGTTCAGCCGCTCTGCCGCGCGTTCAAGGTCGAGCTTGATCACTTCCGAAGGGCAAGAGCCCACAAGGAACAATTGGCGAATATCCGGGCGGCGTTCCAAAAGACGCGCCACTTCACGGTCCAGCTCGGCATTGGCATCGGCAAGGCCCGCCAGATCCTGTTCTTCCAAGATGGCGGTGCCAAAGCGCGGTTCGGCAAAGATCATCACGCCCGCAGCCGCTTGCAATAAGTGCGCGCAGGTGCGCGAGCCCACCACCAAGAAGAACGCGTCTTGCATTTTGCGGTGCAGCCAGACGATCCCGGTCAAGCCACAGAAAACGGCCTTTTGGCCACGTTCATGCAGCACCGGGGCGTCGGTGCAGCCCATCGTCGGCGAATCGAGGCTCATGGCGTCCCCCGTTCCATTGCGAGGTCGGAAGCAGAGCCAGAGGCCGACTCACTTGCCGATTGAAGACGCGCCTGACGCAGTTTCCACAGGAACTGTCCGGCGTTGATGACATAGGTGCCGTAAGCGGCCAGCGCGATATACATCTGCAAGGCATCGCTTTGGTTCGTAAACAGCGCCCACAAATAGGCGGTGTGCAACGCGATCACGCCAAAGGAAAAGACATCTTCCCAAAAGAACGCGGGGGCGAAGAGGTATTGGCCGAAGACGACCTTTTCCCAAATCGCGCCGGTCACCATGATCGTGTAAAGCAACAGAGTTTTGACGAGGATCGAGATCGTCGCTGCCTCGTATCCGTCCCCGGTCAGCAAGAATCGCACCACCAAAACCAGCGAAACCGCGAAGGCAAAGAATTGCAGCGGCGCAAGGATTCCTTGCACGATGGTCCAGGGCGAAGCGTCTCTTCGTGCACGTTCTTCGGGCGTATACAAAGACTTCGACGACGATTGTCGGGGGGCGTGTGGCATAGTGGCAGCCAGCCTTTCTTCGTGGGCGCGCAGTGGCTGTCAGGTTAGGCAGTGGCGTCGAAGTGTCAACGAAAACTTACACTCTTGCGCCGCGCCGAAACGCCGCTGCCGCGCCGGGGCGGGCAGCCTAGCGGGGGTCTGTGACGCCTGGGTGACGGGGCCATTCCGTCTGTCGCGGGGTGTGCGGCCAAGTGTCGCAATCGCTTATGTAAAAGGGGTTTTCGCGGGGGGGGGGTGATGTGGCGTTTTCTGAGGCCTGTCTGGCCGTAGTTCTTGCCACTGTGCCCGTTGTCGCACCTTGTCAATTTGGGTGGACATGCGTGGCTTGGTGGTGTCGAATAGATGGAATGGGGGGAAGCCCCCTAAATTATGTTCCGCTCGCGGGGGTGGGGAAGACCTTCCGCGAACGTTGGGTTTCGGGGACTCTGATGCGGGATATCCGGTTTGAAGTTGAGCAGGGCAACAGCCTTGACGGGTTTGTTGGTCTTGCGATCGAGGCGATGGGGCGGCTTGCCGCGCGTCGCCGAAATGGAGTGGGAGAGCTGCGGACCGCGCTTGTAAACAGGTTGGTCGAGCTTGCTACGGGTCCAGAGCTTGGTGCGATGGATCTGTGTCTCGATGATTTCCGGGCGGCCTTCGTGGCCCCTGAAGACATTGCCTCCCAATATGTTCCCGCGGCGGCCCGGAATATCGGGGTGGCGTGGGAAGCCGACCAGATCAGCTTCGCGCAGGTCACGGTCGGCATTGCCCGTTTGCAGGAACTTTTGCATGCGGTGCAGGCAGATTACACAGCGGATTCGTCGGACCCGACGAATACCTCGACGGTGCTCCTGATCGTGCCGCCCGGTGAGCAACATACGCTTGGCTCGCTGATTGTCGCGATGGGGCTTCGCCGCAGAGGCATATCGGTGCGGATGCTTTTCGCCCCGGGCTTAAGCGATCTGTCCCGGCTGATGGCCACAAACCGCTTCGATGCGGCGTTGATCACAGTTGGCAGCATGGAGAGGGTTGAAATCTCCGCCAAACTGGTGAAAACCCTTTCTAGCCTGACTAAGGGGCGGATGCGGGTTGCAATTGGTGGCGCTATCGTCGCGCAGCGCGCGGAGGCACTCGCCAAGACCGGTGCAGACCTTGTGACGAATGACTTGTCGGTCGTCATATCGGAATTTGCTCTGGCGTAACTGAGAACGGTTCTGGGTCGAGAACGACGGAGGAAGGCTGAAAGACGAGGCACGGGTTAGGAAAGGTTTCGCCGTGACATCCGATGGAAGCTTCTTGATCCGGCGGGAGGCCTTGCTGAGGGTCCCACCCGCCTTGCTGGCCGACATCGTGACCTCGGCTTGCGATATTGCGCTTGTCGTCACGCAAGATGGCGTTGTCGATCTTGTCCTGACCAATCCGCAGCTTGGCCCGTCGGACCGTTTCGCCCAATGGCAAGGCCGGGCGCTTTCGGCCTTGTTCAGCCCCGAAAGCTATCAAAAACTGCAAACCCGGCTTGAGACAGAGCTGGACCCGCACCGGCCGATGGTGCTGGAACTGACGCATCTGTGCGAGACGATCCAATTCCCCATCCGCTACACGCTAACGCGCACCGATGATGATGGTCGGGTGCTGATGATTGGGCGCGATATGCGTCCGATTGCCGAGGTGCAGCAGCAGCTTGTGAAGGCGCAATTGGCGCTGGAACGCGATTACGAAGCGCAGCGCGAGCTGGAAACCCGCTATCGCGTGCTGATGGAAGCCAATCCCGCGCCTTTGGTGATGGTGTCCATGTCCACCGCGCGGATTGTCGATCTGAATGCCTCTGCCGCGACCTTGATCGGGGCGACGCGGGCGGAATTGATCGATGCGCCGGTCGCAAATGAGCTGGAGGGGCGCCGCAAAGGCGAATTCCTTGAGGCGCTGGCAAAGGTGGCGGCGGATGATCCGCTGGCGTCGCTTGATCTGACGATCCGGCGTTCAAAGCGCAAGGTCGCGGTTTCGGCCACGCTGTTTCGGGCTGCGGGCGACCGGTTGCTGTTGTGCCGCCTTGGCCAAAGCGAGGCCGCGCGTCCGCGCAATGACGATGTGGGCGAATTGGCCGAACGGCTGTTTCACAAGGGCATCGATGCAATGGTGTTCCTGGAGGCCGATGGCACGATCCGCGCCGCCAATGACGCCTTTCTTTACCTGACCGATGCGGGCTCCACCTCGATGGTGCAGGGGCGGTCTTTTGCCGATTTCCTGTCGCGCGGCACGATCGACCTCAATGTGATGCTGGATAACGTCAAACGCATTGGTCATTTGCGCCATTACGTGACGCGGCTGAATACCGATTTCTCTGGGCAGGTGTCGGTCGAATTGTCCGCCACGCTATTTTCCGAACGCGCCACGCCGACAATTGCGCTGGTGATCCGCGATTCCAACCTTGCCGATGCGACCCGGATCTTGCCGGGGGTGACCAGCAACGAGGGGCTGCGCAATGTGATGCAGATGGTCGGCTATGCGACCTTGCGCGACATCGTGGCCGAGACGACCGAGATCATCGAAAAGATGTGTATCGAAACGGCGCTGGAATTGACCGGCAACAACCGCGTGGCCGCGGCGGAGCTTTTGAGCCTGTCGCGCCAGTCGCTTTATGTGAAGCTGCGCAAGTTCGGTCTGTTGAGCAAGGAAGTCGACTGAGTCTTGCGCGGCCGCTGCGCGATGCGACTCGCCTTGTCTGCGCGATGTGGCGGGGCAGGGGTGCGAAATCGCGTTTGCGTGATTCATCATTTGCCAATTGCGGTAGACGGAATGCCGCAGTTTGCCCCCCTTGAAAGCGCGCGCGCCATGACGGGCAAGCTGTCTAGCGGCTGGCACAAAGGCTGCGCCACCCCGTCGCAGGCGGGCGTTCCGCCGCGCAGGGTATTTTGAAAGCTTTGTTATAACAATGGGTTGGGGGCTCGCGCAGGGCCGCAATTCACGGGTGCGGCAATTTTCTGCATTTGACCTGTGCCAATTAATGTGGTTGGGATTGTTGTCAACTGAGGTTTACACCTACGCCCTGGAGGGTCAGCCATGCGTATCCTTTTCGTCCACCCCAATTACCACTCCGGCGGGGCCGAGATCGCGGGGAACTGGCCCCCGGCTTGGGTCGCCTATCTTGCCGGTCACCTGAAGAAGAATGGCTTCGACGACATTCATTTCATCGATGCGATGACGATGGATGTGTCGGATGACGAATTGCGGCGCCGGATCGCCGAGTTGCAACCCGATCTGGTGGGTGTGACGGCGATTACTCCCTCCATCTATCAAGCGGAAGAAACGCTGAAGATCGCCAAGGAAGCCGCGCCGCATGCGGTTGGCCTGCTGGGCGGCGTCCATGCGACCTTCATGTTCCGTCAGGTGCTGTCGGAAGCGCCGTGGATCGATGCGATCGTGCGTGGGGAAGGCGAAGAAATTCTGGTCGAAGTCGCGCAATGCGTGGCCGAGGGCCGCTGGCCGGAAGATCGCAAAGCGATCAAGGGTCTGGCCTTCCATGAAGGCGAAGAGATCGTCTCGACCCAAGCCGCGCCGACGGTGAAGGATATCGACAGCCTGAAACCCGACTGGTCGCTGATTGAGTGGGAACATTACATCTATATCCCGCTGAACGTGAAAGTCGCGATCCCGAACATGGCGCGCGGCTGCCCGTTCACGTGCTCGTTCTGCTCGCAATGGAAATTCTGGCGCGATTATCGCGTCCGCTCGCCCAAAGCGGTGGTCGATGAGATCGAAGATCTGGTCGAAAACCATGGCGTGGGCTTCTTCATCCTTGCCGACGAAGAACCGACGATCAACAAGAAGAAATTCGTCGAATTCTGCCAAGAGATGATCGACCGTGGTCTGAACCACAAGATCAAATGGGGCATCAACACCCGCGTGACCGATATCTATCGCGACCGCGATCTGCTGAAGTTCTACCGCGAAGCCGGTCTGGTGCACATCTCGCTGGGCACCGAGGCTGCGGCGCAGCTCAGCCTTGATATCTTCAACAAAGAAACCACCGTCGCCGAAAACAAAGAGGCGATCCGGTTGCTGCGCGAAGCCGATATCTTCACCGAGGCGCAGTTCATCGTTGGCATGGACAACGAGACCAAGGAAACGCTGGAAGAAACCTACCAGATGGTGTGGGACTGGCAGCCGGACCTTGCGAACTGGTCGATGTATACGCCGTGGCCGTTCACGCCGCTGTTCCAAGAACTGCGCGATCAGGTCGAGGTCTTCGACTTCTCGAAATACAACTTCGTGACGCCGATCATGAAACCCAAGGCGCTGACGCGCGGCGAGCTTCTGGACGGTGTGATGAACAACTACCGCCGCTTCTACATCAAGAAGGCGCTGTTCCACTATCCGTGGCGCGGCACCGGCTTCCGCCGCCGCTACTTGCTGGGCTGCCTCAAGGCATTCCTCAAGGCCGGTGTGGGTCGCACCTTCTATGACCTTGGCAAAGCTGGCTATTGGGGCCCGCAGTCGAAAGACAAGGTGGACTGGAAATTCGACGAAACGCGCAAGATTGCCGATGCGCAGGTCGCCGACTGGGAAGCCGCTGCCGAGCGTTCGCGCAAGCACAAGGAACGTCAGGAAGCGGTGCGCGCCCAGATGAAAGAGCGTGCGGGCGAGCGCAATAACGCCAACTTCGTCTTGGCCTCGGATGCCGAGGACGAGTTCGATCTGTCGCCCGAAACGCACGAGGCCCGTTCGGCCGAGCATGCCGGGGAAACCACCGCGCCGATGGCGTGTGGCGGTGGCAAGGCCCAGATGGTCGACGCCGCGGAATAAGGGGGTAAGACCATGAGCGCGGCGCCGCTTGACGCGCAAGACGAGCCCCGTATCGGGCCGAATGCGATCTTGCAGACCATCGCCGTGCTCGACCGCCACCTTGGTCGTGCCGCGCGCGACCGGGTGATGGCTTTGGCCGGGGTGCCCGTCCCCCCGGCCGACAGCGGGATGCTGCCCGAAAGCCAATGCCATGCCGTGCATCAGGCTTTGCGGGTGGATCAAGGCGAGAAATCCGAGGGCCTGTTGTGGCTCTCGGGGCTTGCCACGGGCGATTACATCCTCGCCAATCGTATTCCCGGCTTTGCCCAGACCATCATCAAGGCATTGCCCGCCGCGCTTGGCGCGCGGGTTTTGGCCAAGGCGATCACGAAACACGCCTGGACCTTCGTGGGGTCCGGGCAGTTTCAGGTCGAGGGGTTCAAGCCGCTGACTTTCCGGATCGATGGAAACCCGCTGCGCGCCGAGCGCGCCGAGCGCCCCGCTTGCCATTGGCATGCGGCGGTGTTCCAGCGGCTGTTTTCCACGCTGGTCTGGCCCGATTGCAAGGTCGAGGAAATCTCTTGCGCCTCGGTCGGCTCCGGGCCCTGCCGCTTCGTTTTGCACCCGCAGGGCGGCCAAGCGCCGCACTCTGCGCCTGTCCACTCGGGCTGAGCCTCGCGCCCGCCCGCCAAACCGGTTCGATCGACCATGAGCGCCCCAGACAGTCTGACGACCCAACGCACCCTTCCCGAGCCGCGCGCGATGCTGCGGCTGATCAAACCCGTGACATGGTTCCCGCCGATGTGGGCCTATCTGTGCGGCGCGGTTTCGTCGGGGGTGTCGATGTGGGCCAATCTCGGCATGGTGATCTTGGGGATCATCCTTGCCGGGCCGATTGTTTGCGGCATGTCGCAAGCCGCAAATGATTGGTGTGACCGGCATGTGGATGCGATCAATGAACCTGATCGTCCGATCCCCTCGGGGCGTATTCCGGGCTATTGGGGGCTTTACATCGCGCTGGCGATGTCGGCGCTGTCTTTGGTGGTGGGCTGGCAGTTGGGCACTTGGGGCTTTGGTGCCACCGTGCTGGGCGTGCTGGCGGCTTGGGCCTATTCGGTTGAACCCGTGCGGCTGAAGCGTTCGGGCTGGTGGGGGCCGGGCCTTGTGGGCATCGCCTATGAGGGCCTGCCGTGGATCACCGGGGCTGCCGTGCTTTTGGCGACAACGGGCGCCGCGCCGACCTTCCCCATCGTGGTGATGGCCACGCTTTACGCACTGGGCGCGCATGGCATCATGACGATCAATGATTTCAAGGCGATCGAGGGTGACCGCAAGCTGGGCATCAAATCGTTGCCTGCTGTTTATGGCCCCGAAGTCGCGGCCAAGATCGCCTGCACCGTGATGGGCCTTGCGCAGGCGCTGGTGATCTCGATGCTGTTCTTGTTTGGCAAACCCTATCACGCGGGCGCCGTGCTGTTGCTGCTGTTTGGCCAGTTTTGGGCGATGGGCGTGTGGATGCGCGACCCCGAGGGCAAGGCGCCGTGGTATAACGGCACCGGCGTGGTGATGTATGTTTCGGGCATGATGATCACCGCCTTTGCGATCCGGGGCATGGTGATATGACCCTTGGCTGGCTCCAGATCTTCCGGCTGGGGCTGGTGCAGCTGTGCATCGGCGCGGTGGTGGTGCTGACGACCTCGACCTTCAACCGGTTGATGGTGGTGGAGCTGGCGCTGCCCGCGATTTTGCCGGGCCTTTTGGTGGGGCTGCATTACGCTTTGCAAATCACCCGCCCCGCTTGGGGGCTGCGCTCCGATACCAAGGGCAACCGGACCTTTTTCATCATCGGCGGAATGGCCGTTTTGGGGCTGGGCGCATTTCTGGGTGCATTGGCGATTGCCGTTTTGGCCGCAAGCTTCTGGGCCGGTCTGGCGTTGGCGATCTTTGCCTATACCTTGATCGGTTTTGGCGTTGGCGCCTCGGGCACCTCGCTTTTGGCGCTTCTGGCCTCGGCGACCGAGCCGCGCCGCCGCGCCGCCGCCGCCACGATCACATGGCTGATGATGATCTTTGGCATCGCTGCCACGGCGGGCACGGTTGGCCATATGCTGGACCCCTACTCGGTCGAGCGGCTGTTGTGGATTGTCGGCGCGGTGACCACGGGCGCGGTTGTGGTGACGATGCTGGCGGTTTGGGGCGTTGAGGCGCGGGTGAAACATCCCGCACCCGAGGACCGCCCGACCGCGCTGCGCGAAGGCCTACGCGAGGTCTGGTCCGAACCGCAGGCGCGCTACTTCACCTTTTTCCTGTTCCTGTCGATGACCGCCTATTTCTTGCAGGAACTGATCTTGGAACCCTATGCGGGGCTCGTCTTCGATTACACCGCCGGGCAAACCACGAAACTGTCGGGGCTGCAAAACGGCGGCGTTTTCGTGGGCATGTTGACGGTGGGGATCGCGCTTTCGGGGCTGAAGATCGGCACCTTGCGCGGCTGGGTCGTGGGGGGCTGTGTGGGCTCTGCCGCGGCGCTGGTCGCGGTGGCGGGCGTGGGGCAGGTGCCCGGCGCACCAATTGCCCCCGCCGTGGTCGGGCTTGGCTTTTTCAACGGAATTTTTGCTGTCGCCGCGATTGGCGCGATGATGTCGCTGGCGGGCGAGGGGCGCGAGGCGCGTGAAGGCACGCGGATGGGCCTTTGGGGCGCGGCGCAGGCGATTGCGGCGGGCTTTGGCGGTCTTTTGGGCGCCGGTGCCGCCGATGTGATGCGCCTTTTTCTGCCCGATGCCTCGGCGTTCGGGATCGTTTTCGGGGCCGAAGCGCTCCTCTTCCTTGTCGCGGCCGTGATGGCGACCGGTGTGGTCGCTGCGCGGGGCGCGGCGCATGTGCCCACTGTGATTGCGGGAGAATAAAATGGAATACGATGCTTTCGTGGTCGGTGGCGGCCCTTCGGGATCGACGGCGGCTTGGGATTTGGCCCGCGCGGGTCATAAGGTGGCGCTGCTTGACCGGGCTGGTCGGATCAAACCCTGTGGCGGTGCGATCCCGCCGCGTCTGATCCGTGATTTTGATATTCCCGATCACCTGCTGGTAGCGAAAATCACCTCGGCGCGGATGGTCGCCCCCTCGGCCCGTTTTGTCGATATTCCGATTGAGAACGGCTTTGTCGGCATGGTCGACCGCGAGGATTATGACGAATGGCTGCGCGAACGCGCGCGGCAAGCGGGCGCTGATCGGCTGACCGGGACTTGGCTGCGCATTGAACGCGAAACCGGCAAGACCGTTGTGGTTTACCGCGACAAGGAAAGCGGCGAAGAGAAAAAGGTCACGGCCCGCATCGTGATCGGCGCCGATGGCGCGAATTCGCAGGTGCGCAACGAAGTGCCCGCGACCAAAATCCCGCTGGTTTTTGCTTATCACGAGATCATCGCGGCACCGACGAATGTGGCGAATTATGACCCGACGCGTTGCGACGTTTATTATGATGGCCGCATCAGCCCCGATTTTTATGGCTGGGTGTTCCCGCATGGGAAAACCGCCTCAATCGGGATGGGCACCGAACTGGATGACGTCGATCTGAAGAAATGCACCGCGCTTTTGCGCGAGATGTCCGGCCTTGATAAGGAAGAGACGATCCGCAAAGAGGGCGCGCCGATCCCGCTGCAACCGCTTGATTGCTGGGACAACGGCAAAGACGTTGTGCTGGCGGGCGATGCGGCGGGCGTTGTGGCCCCGTCTTCGGGCGAGGGGATCTATTACGCCCATGCAGGTGGGCGCGTTGCGGCCGAGGCCGCGATGGCGTTTTTGAAAACCGGCAAGGCGAAAGAGCTGCAACAGGCGCGGGCGAAGTTCATGAAAGAACATGGCACCGTCTTTAAAGTGCTGCGTTCGATGCAAGATGCCTATTATCATTCGGACGAGCGGCGCGAGCGGTTCGTGTCGCTGTGCCATGATGTCGACGTGCAGCGCATGACCTTTGAAAGCTACATGAACAAGAAGCTCACCTCGTTCCGTCCGCTGGCGCATATCAAGATCGGCTTCAAGAACCTGGCCCACCTGTCGGGGCTGGTGTCGCCGAAATGGGTGTAACCATGGATGAGACCATGATCCCGACCTGGGTCGATGGTGTTCTGACCCCGGTGGAAAAGATGGAGGCGCATCGCAAGGGGCTGCGGCACTTGGCGATTTCCGCCTTTGTCACGCGCGGCGACAAGGTGCTGTTGCAGCAACGCGCGCTGAGCAAATATCACACGCCGGGTCTTTGGGCGAACACTTGCTGCACCCATCCCTATTGGGGCGAAGATGCCGCCACCTGCACCGCGCGGCGGCTCGATCAAGAGCTGGGGCTGCGCGGGCTCGATCTGCGCCATGTCGGGCAGGTGGAATATCGCGCCGATGTGGCCAATGACATGATCGAGCATGAGGTGGTGGAGATTTTCACCGCCGAAGCGCCCGAAGGGGTGGAGCCGCTGCCGAACCCCGATGAGGTGGAAACCACCGAATGGGTGCCGATTGACGAGATCGCAGCGCGGATTGCAGCAAACCCGGAGCGCTATACGCCCTGGCTGCGGATTTATATCGAAAAGCACCGCGAAATGATCTTCGCGCCCGCCGAGGCTTGAGCCTGTTTCGCCCCGCTGGCGCGGGGCGACCCGCCGGGGGCTGCACCCCCGGACCCCCGGTTTGAATGCGACCGGACCGCCTAGAGCGTCATATGGCGCACCCGCGCGCCCCATTCGATTGCCACGGCATGCAACCGGTCGAGCGCAAGCTCGGCACGGATTTCTTCGAGCATGCGCAACTCGGGCTGGTGCAAAATCCCGTCCGCCGCCGCCACGTCACAGGCCAGCGCATAGGCGGTTTCAAAATACTTTTCGGGCAAGCCATCGCGCACGAGGCCAAAGAGCGCCTCTAGTCCTTCTTCTTCTTCAAACAGCGCATAGACCGTTTGCGCCACGATGCGGATACGATCAATGTCGTAATCGGCAAAGATCGGCATGTGGTTCACCATCCGCTCGATGGCGACCAGTTCCGAGGTGCGGATCGCGGAGTCGGAGACCGAAACCGCCACCATCACGGCGACGAGCGCATCTTGGGGTGAAAGCGAGGGAAGAGTGTCGGTCACGGGTGTTGATCCTTATGCTGTGTCCCCAAGGATTATTGACCTTCGCGCGCCCGTTCAATAGTGCAAGCGCGAGGCGCATGGGGCGCCTGTGTGAGGATTGACCATGACCACCCTGCGCGATGCTGCGATGAACTCCAAAGCCTGGCCTTTTGAGGAAGCGCGCCGGGTGCTTAAACGCTATGAAAAGGAACCGCCCAAGAAGGGCTTTGTTCTGTTTGAAACGGGTTATGGCCCGTCGGGGCTGCCGCATATTGGCACCTTTGGCGAGGTGCAGCGCACCACGATGATCCGCCGCGCGTTTGAGATGATCTCGGATATTCCGACCAAACTTTTGTGCTTTTCCGACGATATGGACGGGATGCGCAAAGTGCCGGAAAACGTGCCGCAGCAGGATTTGCTGAAAGCCAATATCCAAAAGCCGCTGACGGCTGTGCCGGACCCGTTTGGCGAGTTTGACAGCTTTGGCAACCACAACAATGCGATGCTGCGCCGGTTTTTGGATACCTTCGGGTTCGACTATGAATTCGCAAGCGCGACCGATTACTACAAATCGGGCAAGTTCGATGAGATGCTGATGCTGTGCGCGGAGCGTTATGAGCAGATCATGGCGATCATGCTTAAAAGCTTGCGCGAAGAACGCCAGCAGACTTATTCGTGCTTCTTGCCGATCCACCCGGAAACGGGGCGCGTTCTGTACGTGCCGATGAAGAACGTCGATGCGAAAAACGGCGAGATCACCTTTGACGATGAAGAGGGGCGCGAATGGACGCTGCCCGTCACCGGCGGCAATGTGAAGCTGCAATGGAAGCCCGATTTCGGCATGCGCTGGGCCGCGCTTGATGTCGATTTTGAGATGTATGGCAAAGATCACTCGACCAACACGCCGATTTACGATGGCATTTGCCGCGTGCTTGGGGGCCGTGCGCCGGAGCATTTCACCTATGAGCTGTTCCTTGACGACCAAGGCCAGAAGATTTCCAAGTCGAAAGGCAATGGGCTGACGATCGACGAATGGCTGACCTATGCGGCGACGGAAAGCCTTGGCTATTTCATGTATCAAAAGCCGAAAACGGCGAAGCGGCTGTGGTGGGATGTGATCCCGAAAGCGGTGGATGAATACCACCAGCAACTCCGCGCCTTCCCGACGCAAGAGGTGGCCAAGCAAATCGACAACCCGGTTTGGCACATTCACAACGGCCAGCCGCCGGAGTCGAATATGGTGGTGCCCTTTGCGATGCTGCTTAACCTTGCCTCGGTGGCGGGGGCGACGGATAAGGCGGGGCTGTGGGGCTTTATCAAGCGCTATGCGCCCGAAGCCAGCCCCGAAACCCACCCCGATCTGGATGCCGCCGCAGGCTATGCGGTGCGCTATTTCCAAGATTTTGTCGCGCCGACGCTGACCTTCCGGCTGCCCAATGACCAAGAACGCGCCGCGATGGAAGACCTGCTTGCACGGCTTGAGGCGCTGCCCGCGACCGATCTGCATGAGCAGTTCGAAGACCCGGCCGATGCGCTGCAGACCATGGTTTTTGCCGTGGGCAAAGACCATGCGTTTGAGCCGCTGCGCAATTGGTTCACCGCGCTTTACGAGGTGTTGTTGGGCCAATCGCAAGGGCCGCGTTTTGGCGGTTTCATCGCGCTTTACGGGGTAAGCGAAACCATCGCGCTGATGCGCCGTGCCTTGGCCGGAGAGCTTGCGACCAAGGGCTGATCAGCCCTAGGCCCCCGGCGCGGCGGTTTCGGCGCGCCACAAATCAAACCACTTGCCCCAACGCGCGGCCACGGCCTCGGGCGGTTCGGCAAAGAGCCGCGCGCCCAAGGCGAACGCCTGCGTTTCCAGCATTTGCTTGCGCGCGGTGATGGCCGCGCCCAAGGCGGCAGCCTCTTTCTGAGAGAGCGGGCCGGGCAGGGTGGCCTCCAGCGCGCATAGGTCGTGATGTTGGCCGAGCGCTTCGCCAAGCGCGTCGGCGGCACTGGCGCGGGCAAGCATCATTTCGGGCCAAATCTCGCGCAAAAGCCGTGCGTGATACCAATGGAGCTTCACCCGCGACCGCCAAGCATGCAGGTTTTCCGCGGTGGGCTTTTTGCGTGCGGCTTTCATACGTTTTTGCGCCTGATGCAGGCTGCATGCCAGCCCCGGCCCCAAAAGATCCCAGTCTTCAGCTGCGAATTGCCACTGCGGGACGCGGGCATGCACCGCTTCGATCTGTGCGCCAAAGTGGGCGACGGCCTGCGGGTCGGGCTGGGTGATCGGGGCCGGCAGCGCCGCGCCCAATTTGCGCGCGGCCTGACCGGCTGGGCCTTCCCCCAGAAAAAAGGCCAGCGTCACATGCAGCACCTCGGCATCGCGCAGGCCAGAGATGCCCGCCGCCGCATCGCGCAGGGCTTTGTTTTCAAGATCAAAATCGTCAAAGGCCGGGGCCGTCAGCCGCAAAAGGCCCCGGGTTTTCTTGACGTGTTTGCGCAGCCGATGCAGCGGCGAAGCGGCAGGGTTGGTGGTGCGCGCGCGCTTGGCCGCCATCGTCAGTTCGGTGCAAGCGATGTGTCGGATCGTTTCTGACACGGGGCGGGGCGCGGGTTTGAAAACGAAGGCCATGAACCAGTCCTGATGTGTTTGGCGCGAAACCATCATGGTTTTGTGACGCATGGGTGACAGGGGGCGGGCCGGGCGCAATCGCCGCAGGCGGTGGGGCGCGGGCAGATTGGGCGGCGCACGCTGGGCTTAGGCCTTGTTCAACCCGGCGCGCTAATCCTGTTCGGGCCGGGGCATGCGGTCGCGGCAAAATCCCGAAACAGATCTGGCCTCGGGGTCAGCGCGTGGCGTTGTGCGGCACGCGCCGGGGGGGCGTCTGCGTCGGTTTGGGCGGTCGAATGAGAGGACAGGCGGATGAATATCGCGATTACCGATGGGGTGGCGCTTACCCCGGCCCCTTTTGAAGACGGGCTTGACCAATGGTCGCGCGAGGATGGCACGGCCGGATCGGCCACCTATGATGGCGCGGCCAATGCGGCGCTGGTGCCTGCGGATGCCGATTTTGGCGCCTGCCTTGAGATGACCAAGACCCAAAGCACGCAAAAGCTGCGCTACATGGGGCAGACACCGATCCTGCCCGGGGTCTATTTGCGGGTCACGGCGCGGGTGAAGGCGGTGTCGGGGAACCTGTGTTCCGTACGGATTGCAGGCCATGCGATGAGTGGGGCCGATACCCATGTCAGCGGGCTGGTTGAGGTGGGGCCGAGCGTCGATCTGACCGAATATGGGCGGATCGAGACAGTGCGCGCGATCATCGGTTCCGGCGCGCGCGGCGGGGTGGATATGGGCTGGGGCACTGCGCCCGCTTATGGACATTTCGGACTGGACCTGACCGGGCAGAATGGCGGCGTGGTGCGGATCGAGGATCTGGTGATCGAGGATGTCACCGATGCTTTCTTGCGAGAGATGATGGATTGGGTCGATGTGCGCGATTTCGGCGCCGTGGGCGATGGGCTCACCAATGACCGGGCGGCCTTTGCCGCGGCGGATGCGGCGGCGCAGGGGCGCGCGATCTTGGTGCCGGAGGGGCGCTATTACATCGGCTCTTCGATCCTGATCAACGCCCCGGTGCGCTTTACGGGCACGCTTGTAATGCCGGTGGCGGCGCGGCTGGCGCTGGCGGGCAGTTTCGATTTTCCTACCTATGCGCAGGCCTTTGGGGATGAAGAGCTGGCTTTGAAAAAGGGCCTTCAGGCGCTTTTGGGCTATACCGATCACAACAGTTTCGACTTGTGCGGGCGGCGCATCGAGTTGAGCGCGCCGATTGATGTGGCGGCGATTTGCCCCGATGTCAGCAGTTTTGCCAACCGCCGCGTGCTGACCAATGGTCAGATCAATGTGATTGATGGCCCCGCGTGGAACGACACGGTCGTGACCGCGCAGGCCAGCTATAATGCCGGGCAACCCTATGTGCTGAGCGGGGTCGGCAATATCGCCAATGTGCCGGTGGGGGCGCTGATCTCCGGCAGCGGGGTGGGGCGCGAGGTCTATGTGCGCGCCAAGAATGTGGGGGCGGGCACGATCACCCTGTCGCAGCCGCTTTACGGGGGTTCGGGCACGCGGATGCTGACCTTCCGGCGGTTTCGCTATATTTTCGATTTTTCGGGGCTGGCGTCACTGTCGCGCTTTACGCTCGATAACATCGAGTTTTTGTGCAACGGCGCGGCGAGCGTGGTCAACCTTGCGCCGAGCGGCGAAAATTTTCACATGCATGATTGCTGGGTGATGCGGCCCAAGGACCGGGTCATCACCTCGACCGGGCGGGGGTGTCAGAACCTGACGGTGGATCGGTGCAACTTCCTGTCGAATGAAATGACGACCCCGGCGCAGGACCGCAGCAGCGTATGCCTGAACGTCAACGCGAATGATGCGAAAATCCGCGAAACGGTTTGCGTGCGCTTTGGTCTGACGATGATCTTCAATGGCTCGGGCCATCTGATCGTGGGCAATCACTGGTTTCAGGGCGATGACGAAAGCCATGCCACGCGGCTGCCGGGGCTCGTTTTTGCGCAGACCAATGTGCAATCGGCGGTGACGGGCAATTACATCGACGACAATATCATCGAATGGACCAATGAATACGACCCGACCCCGGATTTTGGCACCGGTTATTCTTTTGGCGGGCTGACGGTGACGGGCAACACCTTCGTGCATATCAACTGCGCCAATTGGGTGACGTGGTTTTCGGTCAAACCCTATGGGGCGGGGCATTTCGTGCATGGGATGAGTGTGACGGGCAATGTGTTCAAATCGCTGAATGGGGCGATTGATCGGATCGAAAAGGTCGATACGACCTTTGCCACGCTCAACTACGGGCGGATGCGCAACATCGTCTTTGAAAACAACATGTTCAATGCGGTGAACCAGATCACGGTGAATCCGGTTTTCGTGCAGACCACAGCGGCCAGTGCGCAAGCGGTCTGGACGGTGAATGCGGCGGCGTTTTTGCCCTTTGGCGGCTGGGCGCGCAATGTGGAAAGCTTGGTGGCGGTGGGGCCGGTGACCAATGCATCGGGCGCGCGGGTGACGGCGATGCCCTATGTGCATATTGAACAGGGGGCGAACCGCGATCGGGTCACCGTGCACTGGCCCGAAGCCGCCAAGGGGCGGATCAATACGGTGATCCGCATGGATACGCCGAACTAGGCGAAGCGTGGCTCGCGCAAGCGTGAGCCACACCGCGCTTGACAAGGGCCGGGGCAGGGCGTTTCGTCGCGCCATCCTGAACGAAAGCCAGTGCCATGCCGCTCACCCGTCTGCCTGAAAAGGCCGGGGTCGAACCCCTGTTGCCGATGTCGATCACCGCCTTCGCAGAGGGCTACGGGCCGGACGCGCTGCGCAAGGATATCGTCGCGGGGTTGACTGTGGCGATTGTGGCGCTGCCGCTTTCAATGGCAATTGCCATCGCCTCGGGCGTGGGGCCCGAGCGGGGGCTGTTCACGGCGATTGTTGGCGGCGCGCTGATCTCGGCGCTGGGTGGGTCGCGGTTTCAGATCGGCGGTCCGGCGGGGGCGTTTATCGTTTTGGTGTTGGCCTGCGTGACACAAACCGGTGTGGCGGGGCTGGTGCTGGCCACCTTCCTTTCTGGGATCATGCTGGCCGTGCTTGGGCTTTTGCGGCTGGGGCAAACGATCCGTTACATGCCTTATCCGGTGACCGTGGGCTTTACCGCGGGCATTGGGGTGATCATCTTTGCCAGCCAGATCAAAGACATGATGGGTTTGACGCTGGCAGGCGGCGAACCCGGCCCGATCTTGGAGAAACTGGCTGCGCTGTGGGCGGCGCGTGACACGGTGACCCCGGCGGCGATTGGCGTGGCTTTGGCCACCGTGGTGGTGATTGAGGCACTGAAGCGTTTCGCGCCGCGCCTGCCCAGCCTGCTGTTGGGCATCGCGCTGGTGACCACAGTGGCCGCGCTGCTGCATTTGCCGGTGGAGACCATCGGTTCGCGCTTTGGCGCCTTGCCCCGGTTTTTGCCCGCGCCCAGCTTGCCCGCGTTCGATCTTTCCGCAGTGCAGGCCGCTTTGCCTTGGGCGCTAAGCTTCACGCTTTTGGGTGCGATTGAATCTTTGCTGTCGGCGATTGTGGCCGATGGCATGTCGGGCACGCAGCATCGGTCCAACACCGAATTGGTGGCGCAGGGTGTCGCCAATATGGGCGCGGCGCTGTTTGGCGGTTTTTGTGTGACCGGCACGATTGCGCGCACCGCCACCAATGTGCGCGCGGGCGCGCACGGGCCGGCAGCGGGGATTTTTCATGCGCTGTTCATTCTGGTCTTCATGCTGATTGCCGCGCCCTTGGCGGGGTATATTCCGCTGGCGGCCTTGGCGGGGCTGTTGGGGATTGTCGCGTGGAACATGATCGAGCGCCATGAGATGGCCGCCTTGATGCGAGCTTCGCGCGGGGATGCGCTTGTCTTGATCGTGACTTTTCTGGTGGTGACCTTCCGTGATCTGGCCGAGGGCATCGTGATCGGGTTCGCGCTGGGCGGGCTGGTGTTTATCCGCCGCATGGCCGAACAGACCCGTCTGGCCGAGGGGGCGACCCATGCCCGAGACCCCGACAGCCAGCGCCCCGACGTGGTCACCTATCACCTGCGCGGGGCGGTGTTCTTTGGCTCGGTCGCGCGGCTTGGCTCGGTGCTTGATCACATCGTCAATCACCCGCGCGCGATCTTGTTGGACATGTCCGAGGTTGGCTTTGTCGACAGCACCGGGGCGCGGATGATCTTGCAACTGGCGCAGAAGATGACGCGCAAGGGCGGGCGGCTGATCGTTGTCGGCGCGGCGCCGGGGCTGGAAGAGACGATGCGCGCGCAAGGGCTGGAAGAGCCCGCTTTAGGCTATTGTGCCGATGCCGCTGCGGCCTTGGCCACCCTAGGCGATTAGGCCCGAATCACCCCCGAATCTTTGAAAAACTTGGCCCCCTGTCGGCTTTGGCGCGGCGGGGGCTGTGACGTGCTGTCTGGCAGGCCCGGAATGCCGCAATGCAGCGGTTGCGCTATCGGGTTGGGGCCTCGGCGCCGGGCCCTATGGCAAAGGGTTGAAAGACAATGCCAAATCCCGGCGCGTTTTCAGGAAATTTACAAAATTAGCGCAGCGACAGTCAATTAATTTACAGAAAAGTTCAATGCAAATATGGGGTTACTTCGATGCTGACAATTGGTTTACAGTGTCTTTGGGGTAGAACGCCGCAGGCAACGTCTTGCGGCAGACGGCGGCCGCAGGCCGCAGACTTCTTGGGAGGATAGGCCATGAACACTCAGACGCAGCCCGTTGCCGCGCCCGAAATGCGCGAAGTTCCGGCGGGCTTCGAAAACGCCCATGCGGACCAGCAAAAATATCTGGAGATGTATCGGGAATCGATCGAGAACCCGGATGCCTTCTGGGGCCGCGAAGGTAAGCGTCTGGATTGGATGACGCCTTATACCACGGTCAAGAACACCGATTTCACCTTTGGCAAAGTGTCGATCAAGTGGTTCGAAGATGGTGTGCTGAACGCCTCGGTGAACTGTGTCGACCGCCACTTGAAAGATCGCTCGCTGCAAACCGCGATCATCTTTGAACCCGACGATCCGAATGAGCCCGCCCAGCACATCACCTATAAAGAGCTGTCCGAGAAGGTGAACCGGATGGCCAACGTGCTGTTGTCGCAAGGCATCATGCGCGGCGACCGGGTGGTGATCTACCTGCCGATGATCCCCGAAGCGGCTTACGCAATGCTGGCCTGTGCGCGGATCGGCGCGATCCATTCGATCGTTTTCGCGGGCTTCTCGCCCGATGCGCTGGCGAACCGGATCAACGATTGTAACGCCAAACTGGTGATTACCGCCGACACCGCCCCGCGTGGCGGGCGCCGCACGCCGCTGAAGGCCAATACCGATGCCGCGCTTCTGCACTGCTCGGATAAAGTGCGCTGCTTGGTGGTGAAACGCACCAATGACCAAATTTCGTGGGTGCATGGCCGCGATGTGGATCTGCTTTATCTGATGGATCACGTTTCGCCCGAATGCCCGCCGCGCCCGATGAACGCCGAAGACCCGCTGTTCATCCTTTATACCTCGGGCTCGACCGGCAAGCCGAAGGGCGTGGTGCACACGACCGGCGGTTACCTTGTCTATGCCGCGATGACCCACCAATACACCTTCGATTATCATGATGGGGACGTGTTCTGGTGCACCGCCGATGTGGGCTGGGTGACCGGGCACAGCTATATCATCTACGGCCCGCTGGCCAACGGCGCGACCACGGTGATGTTCGAAGGCGTGCCGACCTATCCTGACCCGGGCCGGTTCTGGGCCGTGTGTGAAAAGCACAAGGTCAACCAGTTCTACACCGCGCCGACCGCGATCCGCGCGCTGATGGGCCAAGGCCCGGAATGGGTTGAGAAATATGACCTTTCCAGCATCAAGGTGCTGGGCTCGGTGGGCGAACCGATCAACCCCGAGGCTTGGGCGTGGTATGATACCTATGTCGGCAAGGGCAAATGCCCGATCGTTGACACGTTCTGGCAGACCGAAACCGGCGGCCATATGATCACCCCGCTGCCGGGCGCGACGCCGACCAAGCCGGGCTCTGCCTCGAACCCGTTCTTCGGTGTGAAGCCGGTGGTTTTGGACCCGCAAACCGCCGTTCGCATTGGCGAAGTGGAATGCGAAGGCGTGCTGTGCATCTCGGACAGCTGGCCGGGGCAGATGCGCACCGTTTGGGGCGACCATGACCGGTTCCAAGAAACCTACTTCGGGCAATATCGCGGCTATTACTTCACCGGCGACGGCTGCCGCCGCGACAAAGACGGCTACTACTGGATCACTGGCCGCGTCGATGACGTGATCAACGTTTCGGGCCACCGGATGGGCACTGCCGAGGTCGAAAGCGCGCTGGTGGCGCACCAGAAAGTGGCCGAGGCCGCCGTGGTGGGCTATCCGCATGACATCAAGGGGCAGGGCATCTATGCCTATGTCACGCTGATGAACGGCGTCGAGCCGAGCGATGAGCTGCGCAAAGATCTGGTGAAATGGGTCCGCACCGAAATCGGCCCGATTGCCAGCCCCGACCTGATCCAATGGGCCCCGGGCCTGCCGAAGACCCGTTCGGGCAAGATCATGCGCCGCATCCTGCGCAAGATCGCCGAGAACGACTATGGCTCGCTTGGCGATATTTCCACCTTGGCCGAGCCGGGCGTGGTGCAAGAGCTGATCGACAACCGCATGAACCGGGGCTGAGCCGGTGGACGCGCAAGCGACCACCAAGCCCGCCGTGCTGATCTTGCTCGGGCCTCCGGGCGCGGGCAAGGGCACGCAGGCGCGGATGCTGGAACAGCGCTTTGGCCTGATCCAGCTGTCCACCGGGGATCTGTTGCGCGCAGCAGTGGCTGCGGGCACGCCTGCGGGCCTTGCCGCGAAAGCGGTGATGGAAGCGGGCGGTTTGGTCTCTGATGAGATTGTGCTGGCGATCCTGAAGGACCGCATGGCCCAGCCCGATGTGAAGGCGGGTGTGATCTTGGATGGCTTTCCCCGCACCGCGGGGCAGGCTGCCGCGCTGGACGGTCTTTTGGCCGAGGCCGGGCAAGGCGTCACTGCCGCCATCAGCCTAGAGGTCGATGACGCGGCTATGATCGCGCGCGTCGCGGGCCGCTTCACCTGCGCCGATTGCGGCGAAGGCTATCATGATGAATTCAAGCTGCCTGTGGAGGCGGGCACTTGTGACAAATGCGGCGGCACGGCGTTCAAACGCCGCGCTGACGATACTGCCGAGACGGCGCGTGCCAGGTTGGAGGCCTACCACGCGCAGACGGCGCCGCTGATCGCCCATTATCGGGGGCTTGGCGTTTTGGAGACGGTCGATGCGATGGACAGTATCGCGGCGGTTGCCTCCGAGCTTGGGTCGATCGTGACACGCGTCTCGGCCTGATGGGGAGGGACGGGCTCCGGGAGGGGGCCCGTCTGGAGATAAAAACAGGGAGTAACGCTCATGGCGGACAATTCTTCGTCCAATGCCTATTGGAAAGCGAACATCCAGACGATCCTGGTCTTTCTGGTGATCTGGTTCGTCTGCTCGTTCGGCTTTGGCATCTTGCTGCGCCCGATGCTGGCTGGCATCGGCGTCGGTGGCACAGACCTTGGTTTCTGGTTCGCCCAGCAAGGCTCGATCATCGTGTTTCTCGTGCTGATCTTCGCTTACGCGTTCCGCATGAACAAACTCGACCGTGAACACGGCGTCGATGAGTAAGGGAGGCAGTCAATAATGGATCAATTCGTTCTCAACATCATCGTTGTGGGCGCGACCTTCGCGCTTTACATCGGGATCGCGATTTGGGCCCGCGCGGGCTCGACCGCGGAATTTTATGCCGCCGGCCAAGGGGTTCACCCGGTGCTGAACGGTATGGCCACCGGCGCGGACTGGATGTCGGCCGCCTCTTTCATCTCGATGGCCGGTCTGATCGCCTTTGGCGGCTATGACACCTCGGTCTATCTGATGGGCTGGACCGGCGGCTATGTGCTGCTGGCGATGCTGCTTGCGCCTTATCTGCGCAAATTCGGCAAGTTCACCGTTCCGGAATTCATCGGCGACCGCTTCTATAGCAACGTCGCGCGGACCGTGGCCGTGATCTGCCTGATCACCGCGTCGCTGACCTATGTGATCGGTCAGATGACCGGTGTGGGCGTGGCCTTTTCGCGCTTCTTGGAAGTGTCGAACACGGCGGGTCTGTTCATCGGTGCGGCGATCGTCTTCATGTATGCCGTTTTGGGCGGCATGAAGGGCATCACCTACACGCAGGTGGCGCAATATGTCGTGCTGATCATCGCCTATACGATCCCGGCGGTGTTCATCTCGCTCAACCTCACCGGCAATCCGATCCCGGCGCTGGGTCTGTTCTCGAACGACGTTTCGACCGGTGCGCCGATCCTGTCGACGCTTGAGGGCCTTGTCACCGATCTGGGCTTCAAATCCTATCTTGAACAGTCCGATACCACGTTGAACATGTTCCTGTTCACCGTCTCGCTGATGATCGGGACCGCGGGTCTGCCCCACGTGATCGTGCGCTTCTTCACCGTGCCGAAAGTGGCCGATGCGCGCACCTCGGCGGGTTGGGCGCTGGTCTTCATCGCGCTGCTTTACCTGACGGCTCCGGCTGTGGGCGCGATGGCGCGCATGAACCTGATCAACACCTTCTACCCGAACGGGATCGAAGGTCAGGCGCTGTCGATGGCGGAAATCGAAGCGGGCGAAGATGCCTCGGGTGCGGATCTTGAATGGGTCAACAACTGGGCGAAAACCGGCCTGCTGGCGTTTGACGACAAAAACGGCGACGGCTTGATCACCTATGTCGGCGATGCCGAAGCCAACGAGTTGACCGTGAACCGCGACATCATCGTGCTGGCCAACCCGGAAATCGCCCGTCTGCCGGGCTGGGTGATCGCGCTGGTGGCCGCCGGTGGTCTTGCCGCCGCTCTGTCGACCGCTGCGGGTCTGTTGATGGCCATTTCCTCGGCCGTGTCGCACGACCTCATCAAAGGGCAGATCAACCCGAACATCTCCGAAAAGGGCGAACTCATGGCCGCCCGGATCGCGATGGCGGTGGCGATCGCTGTGGCCACCTATCTTGGCCTCAACCCTCCGGGCTTCGCGGCGCAGACCGTGGCTTTGGCCTTCGGCCTTGCCGCTGCCTCGATCTTCCCGGCGCTGATGATGGGCATCTTCTCGAAGACGGTGAACAACACCGGGGCCGTGGCGGGGATGCTCGCCGGTCTGATCACGACCGTGCTCTACATCTTCTTGCACAAAGGCTGGTTCTTCATCGCGGGCACCAACACCTTCACCGATGCGGACCCGATGATCCTGTCGATCAAATCGACCTCGTTCGGCGCGATTGGCGCGGCGATCAACTTCGCGGTGGCCTTCATGGTCTCGTCGATCACCAAGCCGGTTCCGGCCAATGTGGTCGAACTGGTGGAATCGATCCGCGTGCCGAAAGGTGCGGGCGCGGCCACCGGTCACTAACACCCAAGGCGGGCGGGGGCTTCCCCGCCCGCATCCCCGCCCGCGACGCGGTGCGGCACGATCATTCTCACAAGAGGAGCTGTCATGGAAACCGATCGTCAGGCCATCATCGCCTTTCTTGAAACGGTCCATCCCTATGACACCCTGCCGCGTGACGAGCTGGTTGACGTGGCCAGTTCCTTCCGCCGCATGGAATTCCGCCCCGAGGCGCTGATCTACGTCTACCAAACGCCGATTGGCGGGCTTTACCTGATCAAGCAAGGCGCGGTCGAAATCACCGATGGCAATGGCGGGCTGGTTTCGCTGCTTGGTCCGCGCAATTCCTTTGGCGAGCGCGGCATCATGCGCGACGGTCTGGCCGCGACGCAGGCCAAGGCGACCGAGCCGACGGTGTGCCTTGTGCTCCCCACCCCGACCTTCTTGCGGCTGATCGAGACCTATCCCTCGTTCGAGCGGTTCTTCAACCGCAAGCGCGGCGAAAAGGTCTCTAATGACATTGCCACGCAAAAGGTGGCCGATCTGATTGCCCGCAAGCCTTTGTCTTGCCCGCCCGACACAACGGTTGTGAGCGCGGCACAGATGATGCGTGATGCGCATGTCTCTTCGCTTGGTGTTGTGGGCGCGGGCGACAAGCTGCACGGGATCATCACCGTGCGGGACCTTGCCAACAAGGTTCTGGCCGAGGAAATGCCGGGGACGACCCCGGTCGATCAGGTGATGACGCCCGATCCGGTCAGTCTGCCGCCCACGGCTTTGGGCTCTGACATCCTGCATATCATGCTGGAACGCCGGATCGGCCATTTGCCGATCACCGAAGACGGGCGCTTTGTCGGCATGATCACGCAAACCGATCTGACGCGGTTCCAAGCGGTGTCGTCGGCGGTGCTGATCCGCGATGTGGTCAGCGCAGATACTGTGGCGGAAATGGCCGCCGTCACCGCGCGCATTCCGCAATTGCTGACCCAATTGGTCGGCGGCCATCACAGCCATGAGGTCGTTACCCGGCTGATTACAGATATTGCCGATGCGGTCACCCGCCGCCTTTTGGTGATGGCTGAACGCGAATTGGGCGCACCGCCGGTGCCCTATCTGTGGCTTGCCTGCGGCAGCCAAGGGCGGCAGGAACAAACCGGCGTGTCGGACCAAGACAATTGCCTGATCGTCGATGATGCCGCCACAGAAGAGGATATGGAATATTTCCGTGCGCTGGCGAAGATCGTCTGCGATGGGTTGAACGCCTGCGGCTATGTTTATTGCCCGGGCGATATGATGGCGACGAACCCGCGCTGGTGCCAGCCCGCGCGCGTCTGGCGCGACTATTTCGCGGGCTGGGTCAACACCCCCAACCCCGAAGCGCAAATGCTGGCCTCGGTGATGTTTGACCTGCGCCCCATCGGCGGCGGCGGCATTGCCATGTTCGAAGCGATTCACGCCGAAACGCTCAATATGGCTGCGAAGAATTCGATCTTCGTGGCGCATATGATTTCCAACTCGCTCAAGCATACGCCGCCCTTGGGGCTTATTCGCGGCTTTGCCACGATCCGCTCGGGCGAGCATCGCAACCACATCGATCTGAAGATGAATGGCGTTGTGCCGGTGGCCGATCTGGCGCGGATCTATGCGCTGCAAGGCAAGTTGCCCGAGGCGAACACCCGCGCCCGGCTGAAAGCGGCGGAAGAGCGGGGGGTGATTTCGGCCTCGGGGGCGCGCGATCTGATCGAGGCCTATGATCTGATTGCGACGATGCGGCTGGAAAACCAAGCCACGCTGATCAAATCGGGCCGCGCGCCCGACAATTTCCTTGCCCCGTCGGATCTGAGCGATTTCGAGCGCGCGCATTTGCGCGATGCCTTTGTCGTGGTGCGCACGATGCAATCGGCGGCGGGCCACAACAAGGCGGTGGTAAGCTAAGATGACCAACGATTTCATCATCATGATCGCCGCGGGCGCGTTTGCGGGGCTCGTGGCCTTTTTGCTGCGCCACTCGGCCCGCAAGCTTTTGCGGCTTGATCTGCCGAAATGGCTGATGCCTGCGGCGGCGGGTCTTGCCATGCTCGGCGTCACGATCTGGGGCGAATACCACTGGTTCACACAGGCACGCGGCGGTCTGCCGGCGGGGGCGGTGGTGTTGCAAAGCAATGCCGAAGCCACGCCTTGGCGCCCGTGGAGCTATCTCTGGCCGGTGACGAACCGCTTTGTGGCGCTTGATACTGCCAATCGCGCCCAGCCCGCCGAAGGCGTGGTGGTGGCGAACCTGTATTTGGTGGCGCGCTGGCAGCCGGTCCAGCCTGTCACCGTTGCGTATGATTGCACCGGCCATCGCCAAGCCATTCTGGGAGGAGAGGCGGCGGTGAACGCGGATGGGTCTTTGACGGCGGGCAAATGGCTGCCCGCGCCGATGCCCGACGCGGGGTTGAATGCCGCCTGCACGGGAGGATGAGATGGCAGACGGGGGGAGAAAACGGCGCGTTTTGATTGTCGAGGATGAAGACAATATCGCGATCGCGCTGGACTATCTGATGAGCCGCGAAGGGTTTGAGCACGACCGGATCGCATCGGGTCGGGGCGCGCTGGAACGCATTCGCACCGAACAGCCCGATCTGGTGCTTTTGGATGTGATGCTGCCCGAGGTGTCGGGCTATGAAATCTGCCAAGAGGTGCGCGCCGATACCGGCCTGTCGGATGTGAAAATCCTGATGATGACGGCGCGCGGCTCAGCGATGGAGCGGCGCAAGGGGCTTGCCCTGGGCGCCGATGGCTTCATTGCCAAACCTTTTGAACTCAAGGAATTGCGCGACGAGGTGCACAGGCTTTTGGACGCCGAGGGGGCCTAGATGAACCTTGCCCGCCTTAGCCTGCGTTTGCGCATTTTCCTGTTCTTCGCGGCACTGGCGCTGGGCAATATCGCGGCGTTGGTGGCGGGGCTGGTATTTGGCTTTGAAAAGCTGGGCGCGCCCGAGGCATTGGATGGTTTCGTGATCGGTGGTGTGGTGGCCGGGTTCGCCATCACCGGATTGATCACTGGCGTGTGGTTTTTGTTCGATGAAAACGTGGCCAAACCGATCGAGCGGTTGGCGGGCGGCATTCGGGCGCGCACCCATGCGCAGGTGGACACCGATCTGGATTTGTTCGCGGGGCGCTACTTGGGCGATCTGGCCCCGGCGGCGGCGGCGATCACCCAGCATCTGAATGCAACGCGTTCCGCGCTGACCGAATCCGTGCAGCGCGAAACCACCCGGCTGGCGCAGGAAAAAGAACGGCTGGAAACTTTGCTTAGCGATGTGCCGGTGGGGGTGCTTTTGTGCACAGCGGACCATCAGCTTGTGTTCTATAACGGGCAGGCGACCGATCTTTTGGGCGGCGCGCATGCCCCGGGGCTGGACCGGCGGGTGTTCGACTATTTGCATCGTGCGCCGATCCGCCATGCCTATGAACGGCTTTTGGAAACCGATGACCCGGATGCGGCCTCGGATCTTTTGTGCGCCACCGTGGCCGATGGCAAAACGCTGGCCGCGCGGATGCGGCTGATTTCCGAAGGCGAAGATCACCATGTCACGCGCCGCGCGGGCTATGTGCTGACCTTGCGCGATGTCTCGGCCGATATGCGCGCCCATGCCAGCCGTGAAGCACTGATGGACGAGCTTTTCGACCGTATTCGGCGCCCGGCGGCGGCGCTGCAATCGCTGACCGGGGTGTTGATCGCCGATGATGGGCCGGCTGAACCCGAAGCGCGGGCGCAATTGCGCAACGCGGCACGGGCCGAGGCGGCGAACCTTGGCGCGGCGATCCACACGTTGTTTGAACGCCACGAGACGATGCGCGCCGATTGGTGGCCGCTGGCGATGATCCGCGCTTCTGATCTGGGCGAGGCGGTGCGTGCGCGCGTCGCGGCGCAGGGCGGGGAAGATGTGATGGCGGTGACCGCGCCCTTGATGCTGCGGCTTGAAGGGTTCGAGATGGTCTCGCTTTGGGCGATGCTGGTGGCGCGTTTGGGGCCGGAGCGGCGCGACAAACGCCTTGAGATCATCGAAGAAGGCGCGGGCGCGCTGATCGCGCTTGAATGGCGCGGGGCGCAGGTGCCGATTTCCGATCTGGAAAGCTGGCTGGATGATCCGCTGGAAGTGGGCATGGATGACGTGACCGGGCGGCGGGTGATTGCCGCCCATGCCTCTGAAATCTGGCCAGAAAATCTGGGCGAGGGGCGCGGGCGCATCTGTCTGCCGCTGCGCGAGGCGCGGCGCGTGTCCAAGCGCCCGCCGCCGGTGCCGCGCGCGGTGGTTTATGATTTCGACCTGCTCGGCCGCGCGCGCGACGGCGAAATAGCCCAGACCCCGTTGGAAAACATCAATTTCGTGGTCTTCGACACCGAAACCACCGGGCTTTTGCCAAGCGAAGGCGATGAGATCGTGCAAATCGCGGCGGTGCGGATCGTCAACGGCCGCCGGGTCGAGACCGAGGTATTTGATACGCTGGTCAATCCGGGCCGGCGTATCCCCGAAATGTCGACCGCCGTGCATGGGATTTCGGATGCAATGGTGGCCGAGGCGCCCGACATTATCGAAGTGGGGCGGCGGTTTCACAAATTCGCCGAAGGCGCGGTGCTGATCGCGCATAACGCGCCCTTCGACATGGAATTTCTGCGCCGCAAGGAAGCCGCGATTGGGCTGCGTTTTGACAATCCGGTGTTGGATACGGTCTTGCTGTCCGCCGTCGTTTTTGGACAATCCGAGGTGCATAGTCTGGATGCGTTAACGCATCGGCTGGGCATCACCATCCCCGAAGAGGCGCGCCATACCGCGATTGGCGATACCGTCGCCACGGCGGATGCGTTTTTGAAGCTGCTGCCCGCGCTGAAATCGCGGGGGCTTGTCACCTTTGGCGATGTGGTGGCCGAGGTGCGCAAACACGGCCGCCTGCTCAAGGATCTGAACGGCTAAGATCTGAACGGCTGGGGCGTTTGGCTTACAGCCAGCGGCCGCGGCCCGTGCCCACGGCCTCTGACAGGGTCGCAAAACCGTCTTGCGCCAAAAGCTGATCCAGCCCGCGCGCAATTTCGGCGGCAAGGCTGAGCCCCTGATAGACCATCGCGGAATAGATCTGCACAGCACAGGCGCCCGCGCGGATCTTTTCATAGGCGTCTGCGGCAGAGGAAATCCCGCCCACGCCCACCAGCGGCAGTTTTCCGGCGGTCAACCGGGACAGCTGCGCCAACACGCGGGTAGACTTTTCGAACAACGGTGCGCCCGAAAGCCCGCCTTGCTGGCCGGAATTTGCACTTTTCAAACCTTCGCGCGACAGCGTGGTGTTTGTGGCAATGATCCCGTCGATCCCGGTGGACAAGGCCACCTCGGCCACGTCTTCCAACTCTGCCGGGCTCAGATCGGGGGCGATTTTCAAAAACACCGGGATCGGTTTGGCCAGCCCCGCGCGGGCGTCCAAAACGCCTGACAAAAGCGCCGCCAGCGCCGCCTTGCCCTGAAGGTCGCGCAGCTTTTCGGTGTTGGGGGAGCTGACATTGACCGTGGCAAAATCGATCTGCGGCCCGGCTTGGCTGAGCACGGTGGCGAAATCGGCGGCCCGGTCGGCGCTGTCTTTGTTCGCGCCAAGGTTCAGCCCAACGGGAATACCGGCGGGCCGTTTGGCCAGCCGCGCGGTGATCGGGTGCATGCCTTCATTGTTGAAGCCAAAGCGGTTGATGACGCCGCGATCTTCGGGCAAGCGCCACAGGCGCGGACGCGGGTTGCCCTCTTGCGGGCGCGGGGTGGCGGCACCCACTTCTAAAAAACCAAAGCCCGCGCGCATCAGCGCGGGCAGCGCGACGGCATTCTTGTCAAAGCCAGCGGCCAGCCCCACCGGGTTGGGCAGATCCAGTCCCGCAAGATTGGTGGCAAGGCGCGCGCTGCTGACCGGGCCGGGCAGGGGCACCACCCCCAGGCGCAACGCCCCCAGCGCCAGCCCATGCGCGGTTTCGGGGTCAATGCGGTGCAGAAGCTTCAGCCCCAGCGTTTCGGTGATGTTCATACCAGTGCCTCGGGGAAGATATGGCCCGAGACACCCAGCGGAAGCGCGGTGTCCCACACCACGTCATCCCGGCGCAAGGTCCTGTAAAGATGGGGGAAAAGCGCACCGCCGCGCGACACTTCCCATTTCAGCGCCGCGCCCAAAGGTTCGGCCGCCGCCGCGACCAACACCAGATCGCTTTCCTCGGCGAAATGTTTGGCGGCGGTTTCCACCACCTGCGCGGCGGTCGAAAAATGGATGAACCCATCGGCCAAATCAATCGGCGCGCCGGCGGTCTCTCCGGTGCGGCACAGCGCATCCCATTCGGGGCGGCGGAAGATCTTATAGATCAGCATGCGCATTTCATGGACCCTGCCTTGAAAATCGTCAATCCCGCCCGCGCATCGACGGCCAAAGATGTCCGCCGCAATCGGTTTTTGACAGGCGTGCGGCTTCGCGCCACAGTTGAGCCGTTCAAACCCCGGAGGATTGCATGACCGCCCGACTGTTGATGAGCGCGGCCGCGCTGGCGCTGCTGGCTGGCACTGCGCAGGCCGATTACACGCTGCATGTGTTGCACACCAATGACCTGCACAGCCGTATTGAGTCGATCAACAAATATGACAGCACCTGTTCGGCGGAAGATGAGACCGCGGGCAAATGCTTTGGCGGTATTGCGCGGGTCGCGGCGAAGGTGGCCGAGATGCGGGCAGACCTTGCGGGTGAGAATGTGATCGTGCTGGATGCGGGCGATCAGTTCCAAGGCTCGATGTTCTACACGACCTATAAGGGCAAGGACACGGCCGAGTTCATGAGCGCAATCGGCTATGATGCGATGGCGGTGGGCAACCACGAATTTGACGATGGGCCAGAGGTTTTGGCGGCCTTTGTCGATGCGGTCCCGTTCCCGCTGGTCTCGGGCAATCTGGATCTGAGCCAATCGGATCTGTTGAAAGAGCGCATCCACGGCACGGTGGTGCTGGAGGTCGGCGGCGAGAAGATCGGCATCATCTCGGCGCTCGCGACCGATACGGTGGAAACCTCTTCGCCGGGGCCGAATGTGCTTTTTCAAGATGAGATCGAAAGCCTGCGCGCCGATGTGGCTGCGCTTGAGGCCGAGGGGGTGACGAAAATCATCGCCATCCCGCATACGGGCTTTGTGAAAGACCAAGAGATTGCCGCCGCCGTGCCGGGGCTTGATGCGGTGATCGGCGGGCATAGCCATACGCTGTTTGGCGAGGGCGGCGAAGCCTACCCGACGATGGTGGGCGATGTGCCGGTGGTGTCGGCCTATGCCTATTCGAAATACCTTGGCCATTTGGTGCTGACCTTTGACGATGCAGGCCATCTGAAATCGGCCACGGGCGCACCGATTTTGCTTGATGCGTCGGTGACGCCGGACCCGGTTTTGGCGGCGCGGGTGGCCGAACTGGCCGTGCCGATTGCCGAGGTGCGCGAGGAAGTGGTGGCCGAGGCTGCCGCCGCGATTGAGGGCGCGCGCGAGGTCTGCCGTGCGGGCGAATGCGCGATGGGCAATCTTGCGGCCGATGCGATGCTTGACCGGGTGAAGGATCAAGGCATTTCGATTGCGGTGCAAAATGGCGGCGGGCTGCGCGCCTCGATCGACGCGGGGCCGGTGACGATGGGCGAGGTTTATAGCGTTTTGCCGTTCCAAAACACGCTTTCGACCTTTGAGGCGAAGGGATCGGTGATTTTGGCCGCGCTGGAAAACGGCGTGAGCGAGATTGAAGAGGGAGGCGGGCGTTTCCCGCAAGTGGCCGGGCTGAAATACAGCTTTGACCCCGCCGCCCCCGCAGGCAGCCGCGTCAGCGATGTGAGGGTGGGCGCGGGCGAGGCTTGGGCGCCGCTTGACCCCGCGGCCACCTATGGCGTGGTGACCAACAACTTCCTGCGCGGCGGTGGCGACGGCTACAAAATGTTCGCGACCGAGGGGATGAACGCCTATGACTTTGGCCCGGATTTGGCCGATGTCACCGCCGACTATTTGGCCGCCCATGCGCCCTATACGCCCTATACCGATGGGCGCATCACCCAGAAATGAGCTTTGCCAAAGGCTTGAAGCGCGGGGGCCTCGGCCCCCGTTTTTTGTTGCGGGGCGGGGCGCTTTCGTCAAGGCTGGTGCCAAGGAGGCCCCCATGAAACGTTCCGAGATTAACGAGATCATCCGCGACGCGGATCGCTTCATCCAATCCTTTGGCTATATTTTGCCGCCCTTTGCCTATTGGTCCCCGGCGGAAATGCAGGCCCGGCGCGATGAGATTGAGGGGATCGTTTCGGCTCGGCTGGGCTGGGATATCACCGATTACGGGCAGGGGGATTTTGCCAATCTGGGGCTGTTCCTATTCACCACCCGCAACGGGCGGGCGGAAGATTTGGCGCGTGGCTCGGGCATGTGTTACGCCGAAAAGATCATGATTTCGCGGCACAATCAGATTTCGCCCATGCATCGGCATGTGGTGAAGGCGGAAGATATTATCAACCGCGGCGGGGCTACACTGGCGATTGAGATGTTTTCATCGGATGCCGCGGGGCGGATTGATCCGGAGGCCGAGGTTGTGGTGGCCTGCGATGGGCTTACCAAACGGTTGGGCCCGGGCGAGGTGCTGTATCTATCGCCCGGCGAAAGTGTGACCTTGATGCCCGGCAATTGGCACAAGTTTTGGGGCGAGGGCGGCGATGTGCTGATTGGCGAGGTCTCGACCGTCAATGACGACCGCACCGACAATATCTTCCAAGAGCAGATCGGGCGCTTTGCCGAGATCGAGGAAGATGAAGACCCGCTTTACTTGCTGGTGTCGGATTACGAGGCTTGGTTGGGGTAAAGTGCGGTCGGCCCGGGCTGGTCGCCCGGGCCAATAGGTTTACCGCCCCAAAACCCCGCCCAAACGGGCGTGGCGGTTGACGTCTTTGTAAAGCAGGTAGCGGAACGGGCCGGGCCCGGCGGCGTAACACGCCTGCGGGCAATAGGCGCGGAGCCACATGAAATCGCCTGCCTCCACCTCGACCCAATCGCGGTTGAGTTTGTAGACCGCCTTGCCTTCAAGCACGTAAAGCCCGTGCTCCATCACATGGGTTTCTTCAAACGGAATGAGCCCACCGGGTTGGAAAGTGACGATATTCACATGCATGTCGTGGCGCAGATCGGTCGGGTCGACAAAGCGCGTGGTGGCCCAGCGGCCTTGGGTGTCGGGCATCGCCACCGGGGTGATTTCGCGTTCATTCGTCACGAAAGCCTCGGGCGCATCCATCCCCGCAACCGGTTCATAACGCTTGCGAATCCAGTGAAAACGCAAGGGATGATCGGCCCCATTTTTCACCGCCCAGTCACAGCCCGGCGGAATATAGGCATAGCCGCCTGCCGAGAGTTCATGTTCCTGCCCATCCAGTGACAGCCACATTTCCCCGCCGGTGATGAACAGCACATGCTCCACGCCCGCTTCGGTTTCGGGGCTGTCCGAACCGCCATCGGCGCCCACTTCCATCACATATTGGCTGAAGGTTTCCGAAAAACCGGTCATCGGGCGGGCGATGAGCCACATTTTCGTTTCGCTCCAACCGGGTAGGAAGCTGGTCACAATGTCCGAAAAGCAGCCCTTCGGGATCACCGCATAGGCCTCGGTAAAGACCGCGCGGCCCGTCATCAGCGCGGTTTGCGGCGGCAGCCCGCCGGGGGGGGTGTAATAATCGCTCATGCGAAAACCTCTTTCAGGCGATGCCAGGCGATGCGCTCCACTTGCGCGCAGGCCTCGGCAAATTCGGTGGCGCGGTCGTTTTCGATCCGGCGTTGGAAGGCGGCGAGGATTGTGGCCTTGGTGTTGTCTTTCACAGCGATGATGAAGGGAAAGCCGAATTTCGCGGTATACGCGGCATTCAACTCCTCAAAGGTCGTGCGTTCGTCATCCGTCAGCGCATCCAGCCCGGCAGAGGCTTGCTCGGCGGTGCTTTCTGCGGTCAGCCGTTTGGCTTGGGCAAGCTTGCCCGCAAGGTCCGGGTGGGCTTGCAACACGGCCAAGCGCTTGTCTTCGGGCGCGGCGCGAAAGGCCCGGGCCAGCGCGCTCGCCACACCTTCGTGGCAATCGTGCGCGGGGCCAAGCTCCAACCCATGCGCGACCTCGGCCACCCAAGGGGAATGTTCGTAAATGCCGCCAAAGGCTTGGACAAAATCCGCTTGGCTCATTTCGCTGGGGCGGTTGAGCGCTTTGGGCGGATGGGTTGCGGCCCAATGGGCGGCAATCTCGCCGCGCGTGGCAAACCAAACGCCTTCATGGCTGCGCGCATAGTCCAAGAACCGCTTCAGGCCAGCCACTTTGCCGGGGCGGCCAATCAGCCGACAATGCAGCCCGATCGAGAACATCTTCGCCGCGCCCGCTTCGCCCTCGGCATAAAGCGTATCAAAGGCGTCGCGCAGATAGGTGAAGAACTGCTCACCCTCAATATAGCCCGGCGCCGTGGCAAAGCGCATATCATTGGCTTCCAGCGTATAGGGGATGATCAGTTGATCGCGGTCACCGACGCGCTTCCAATAGGGAAGATCATCGTCATACGTGTCTGAAATCCAGTCAAACCCGCCTTCTTCGGCGGTGAGCCGCACGGTGTTGAAGGAACAGCGCCCCGTATACCAGCCGCGCGGGCGCTCGCCCACCACTTCGGTATGCAGCCGGATCGCCTCGGCAATCTGGCGGCGCTCTTCGTCTTCGGGCATGTCGCGGTGCTCGACCCATTTCAGCCCATGGCTGGCAATCTCCCAGCCTGCGGCTTTCATCGCGGCCACCTGTTCGGGGCTGCGGGCAAGCGCGGTCGCCACACCGTAAATGGTGATCGGCAGGCCCATCGCGGTGAACAGGCGATGCAGCCGCCAAAAGCCCGCGCGCGCGCCGTATTCGTAAATCGATTCCATATTCCAATGGCGCTGGTCGGGCCATTGCGCGGCGCCTGCGATATCGCTCAGAAACGCTTCAGAGGCCGCATCGCCATGCGCCACGCAGTTTTCGCCGCCCTCTTCATAGTTCAGAACCAGTGAAATCGCGACTTTTGCGCCCCCCGGCCATTGCGCATTGGGGGGATTGGCGCCGTAGCCGCGCATGTCTCTGTCATATCGGGTCATTCTTATCTCCACGGCAACCGCTTGCCGTGGCAAGAATTTCAGGTTTTTCTCGGAAAGGAAATCGGCAGTTGCGCGGGCGGCGCAACAAGAGGGAGACGACAATGGCGGGATATCTGACAACGCATGCGCTTGATACCGCACGGGGCTGCCCGGCGGCAGGGCTGCGGATCGTGCTGCGCCGGATCACCGAGGCGGGGGCGGAGGTTCTGGCCGAAGCGGTAACCAATGCCGATGGGCGCACAGATGCACCGATCCTGCCCGAGGGGCAATTTGCCTGCGGCACGTATGAGTTGATGTTTCACGCGGGCGATTATCTGCGCGAAAGCTGGCAAGGCGGGGCGGAGCCGATGTTTTTAGACGTGGTGCCCATTCGCTTTGGGATCAATGACGCAGGGGCACATTATCATGTGCCCCTGCTTTTGTCGCCTTACGGCTATTCGACCTATCGCGGCAGCTGACGCGGCTTAGAAATCTTCCCAGTTGTCTTCGGCGGGCGTGGATTTCACCGCCACAGCGGTCAGGCCACCGCCTCCGGCACGCCGTGCCGGCGCAGGCGGCGGCGGAGCGGGGGCTTTGTTCGCCGGGGCTTTGTTTGCCGGTGCGGCGGCTTTGGCGGGCTCTGCCTTCGAAGCCGCAGGCGCTGGGGCTTTGGCGGCAACAGGGGCCGCAGATATGGTTTTGGGCGTGCTCAGATGCGTGCCCAGCTTGAACCGGCCCATCGTCGTTGACAGCCCATCGGCCTCGCGCACAAGCGATTGGCTTGCGGCCGAGGTTTCCTCGAACATCGCGGCATTGTGCTGGGTCACCTGATCCAGCTGGGTGATCGCGGTGTTGACCTCGCTCAGGCCGGTCGATTGTTCGGTGGTCGAGGCAGTGATGTCGGACATGAAGGTAACGATCTTGCCGACCGAGCCTTGGATGCCCTCAAGCGCATTGCCCGCTTGCCCCACCAGATCCACGCCGCGTTTGACCTGCGCCGAGCTATCGGAGATGAGCGCAGCGATCTCGCGCGCGGCTTCCGACGAACGCTGCGCCAGCGCGCGCACTTCCGAGGCAACCACGGCAAAACCGCGCCCGGCCTCGCCCGCGCGGGCGGCCTCGACCCCGGCGTTCAGCGCCAGAAGGTTGGTCTGGAACGAGATTTCTTCGATCACCGAGGTGATTTTCGAAATCTTGTTGGAGCTTTCGGCGATTTCGCCCATCGCCTGCACCGCTTCGCGCACCACTTGGCCGCTTTCTTCGGTGTTGCGGCGCGCATTATCGACCATGTCATTGGCTTTGAGCGTGCGTTCCGCCGCCGATTTGACCGAGGCGGTCAGTTCGTTCAGTGCGGCGGCCGTTTCTTCCAGCGTCGCGGCCTGTTGTTCGGTACGGCGCGACAAATCCTCTGCGGCGCGCGAAATCCCGCCCGTTTCGGTGTGGATCGTTTCGGAATTTTCCAGCACCATCTGCATCGCATCGCGCAGCTTGCCGGTGGCTTCGTTGAAATCGAGCCGCAGGGTTTCGTAATCGCCCGGGAAGGCCTCGGTGATTTTGTGCGTCAGATCGCCGTCCGACAGCGCGCTGAGCGCGGCGCGCAGCTTTTCGACCACTTGGCGCTGTTCGGCCACGATGCGTTCGCGTTCGGCTTGGTTGCGGGCTTCGCGCGCTTCGATTTCGGTGACATCGGCGCCGATACCGATCACGCGCTGAATTTTACCATTGCGGTCGCGCACCGGGGTCATCGCGCCGTTCAGCATCACCTCGCCCGTCGGCATCGCGACCTTGATCCGGCCGATCACGTTTTCGCCGCGCGCGAGCACCTCAAACGCCGGCTCCCCGGTCGAGGCAACCCAGATCGCCTGCGCGAAATCCTGCCCGATCAACTCGGATTCTTCCATCTGCGTCATCATGCACATGGCGACATTGGCGGCGGTCAATTCACCATTGGGGGTGAATTCCACGCGCAATTGGGTCGCGTCGATCGCCTCGGTCGTGGCGGCGTTGCGTTTTTCTTCGGTGACGTTTTTCCATTCCACCGCATAGCCGAGGATCGTGCCATCGGCATCCGGGATCACTGCCATCGACAGCGCATAGAACCCCCGACCGATCTGAAACTCGCCCGACATCGGCATGTTGTCGGGGGTGAGCGCCATATGTTGCTTCGAGCCTTCGCGGTGGAAATAGGTGAAGGGGCGCCCAACCAGCGTTTCGGGGGCGAAATCCGGTTTGACCGCGCGGAAATCGGTAATGTTTTCTTCGAACATCTGCAAAAGCGCCGGGTTCGTAGCTTTCACCTTGCCGTCGCCATCCAGCAGCATCATCGCCGCCGAAGAATAGTTGTAGGCGGCGCCACGGAACAGACCTTCGCGGCTTTCTTCCTCGGAGCGGGCCAGCTTATTGCGGAAGGATTCGAGCGATTGCGCGATTTTGCCGATTTCATCCTTGCCCTTGGTTTCGGGCACCTGCGTTTGCAGCGCACCATTGGCAATCGAGGCCATGGCCGAAGTGATTCGCGCCAGCCGGGTGGCGATCATCGCGCGGAACACCAAAGAGGTGGCCACAAGCGCCACGACCAGAATCGAAATCGCCACGATCAGGCTGTGGCGCGTCGAGGCCGAAATTGCCGCCACCGTCGGGTCATCGGACCAGGTCGAGGCAAAATAGCCAACCACGCTGCCATTGGGCAGTTTCACCGGATGGATCAGCGTCAGCATGTCGTCGGAATAGGCTTCCGCGCCCGAGGCGATCGATTCTTGGATCAGCGCATGCATCGGTGCCAGATCGGACTCATTGATCACATAGCTGGCCAATTCGTTGCCTGCGGCATCGGTGGCGATCATGCCATTCGACGGGTTCGAGGGATCATCGATCACCGAGGTGAAGATTTGCCCGATCCGTTCGCCATCGCCAAAGCGGATCGGCGCCACGAGTTGCTTGCCGATGATCTCGCTGGAGCCATGCGCCTGATCGCGCAATTGTTCCATTGCGATATCGGTGGTGGCGCGCAGGTTGAAAAGCGTCATCGCAACCACGATGGTCGAAGCCGATAACAGCACCACAAGGGCGGCGCGGAAGAAACTGGAGTTCAAGAACGGGACGGATCCGGTCGATTTGGCGCTCATCGCGGGCCTCATATACTGGTTATTCGATCATTTCGGCGTTGAGGCCGACGGTCATGGCGCCAATCGGCGCGCCGGTTTCGGGGTCGGTGACGGTGAAAGAGGCCTGCACCTGATAGGTTTGCGAGGATTCGTCGAATTCGACCGCGCTGACATGCACGGCATCGGCGCCCACGAGATAGGTTTCTTGGAATTTCGCCTCGTCGCCCTGCCAGAAGTCCGAGGTGGGACGGGCTTGCGCAACGTTCAGGCCTTGGTGGTCGGTGACAAAAATCTCGGAGAACCGCCCGCGCGAGCTATCGACCTTGTCGCGTAGCCAAAGCGATACCGGCAGCGCCAGAATCGCATCAACCATCGGTTGCTCTGCATTGTCGATCTCTGCCCGCCAGGTTTGGTCCAGCGCGTCGATCTCTTCTTGGGGAAGCATGCCGCGTTCGGCATTGGCGGACTGCACCGCATCGATCAGCGCGGGGTCATCGCCCCAAGCACGCAGTTCTTTTTCGACTGTGGCCGTCACCTGCGCCGAAAAATCTTCGGCCAGTGCGGGCGCCGCCACGAGGATCAGCGCAAGGGAGAAGAGACGGGTCTTCATGCAGTTGCTCCGCTAGGGGGAGCGCACTCCCCATGTAGATTTGCCGCACAATTTACGGGCCAACCCTTTACGCCGCGTGAATCATCAAGAATCATTCCAAATCGCGCCGGGCATGCGGTTTTGGCTGTGCCGCCCTTGCAGGGGGTGCGTGGCAACACTAAGACTCAAGTAAGCATCTCGCGCTAAGGCTGTGCGGGTAACACGAGGAGAGGCAGCAGATGAAAGATCCGGTCGACCTTTATATGAACACGCTCGTGCCAATGGTGGTCGAGCAAACCTCGCGCGGCGAGCGGGCCTATGACATCTTCTCGCGCCTGCTTAAGGAGCGGATCATCTTCTTGGCGGGCCCGTTTCACGACGGCATGTCGAGCCTGATCTGCGCGCAGCTTCTGTTCCTTGAAGCGGAAAACCCGTCGAAAGAGATTTCGATGTATATCAACAGCCCCGGCGGTGTCGTGACCTCGGGGCTGGCGATCTATGACACGATGCAATACATTCGCCCGAAGGTCTCGACCTTGGTCATTGGCCAAGCCGCCTCGATGGGGTCGGTGATTTCTTGCGCGGGCGAGAAGGGGATGCGCTTTTCGCTGCCCAATTCGCGGATCATGGTGCACCAGCCCTCGGGCGGGTTCCAAGGTCAGGCGACCGATATCATAATCCACGCGCGCGAAACCGAAAAGATTCGCAAACGCCTTTATGAAATCTATGTGAAGCATACTGGCCGCACGATGGAAGAAGTCGGCGAGGCGCTGGAGCGCGACCGTTTCATGTCGCCCGAAGAGGCGCTGGAATGGGGCCATATCGATGAAATCTTGGCCGCGCGCCCGGGCCTTGAAGGTGAAAAGTGAGACGCGACCCCCGGTCCGTGACGGTATGGCCTTAACCGGGCCGGGGAATTTGCGATTGAGAACAGCGCGGGGCTGTCCTAGACTTTGCGAAAGGACAGTCCACCACAGCCCGTTTGGGGCATTTTGAGGATGACGATGGCGAACAATCAAGGCTCCGACAGCAAGAACACGCTCTACTGTTCGTTCTGCGGCAAGAGCCAGCATGAGGTGCGCAAACTCATCGCCGGCCCGACGGTGTTCATCTGCGACGAATGTGTCGAGCTGTGCATGGACATCATCCGCGAGGAAACCAAGACCACCGGTCTGAAATCCACCGATGGTGTGCCCACCCCGCGCGATATTGCCAAAGTGCTTGATGACTATGTGATCGGGCAGATGCATGCCAAGCGCGTGCTCGCCGTTGCGGTGCACAACCACTATAAGCGGCTCAACCACGCCTCGAAACAGGATGTGGAACTGGCGAAGTCGAACATCTTGCTGATCGGTCCGACCGGTTGCGGGAAAACGCTGCTGGCGCAGACGCTGGCGCGGATTCTGGATGTGCCTTTCACCATGGCCGATGCGACCACGTTGACCGAGGCGGGCTATGTGGGCGAGGATGTCGAGAATATCATTCTCAAGCTGTTGCAGGCCTCGGAATATAACGTCGAACGCGCGCAGCGCGGCATCGTCTATATCGACGAGGTCGACAAGATCACCCGCAAGTCGGACAATCCTTCGATCACCCGCGATGTGTCGGGCGAGGGCGTGCAGCAGGCGCTGCTCAAGATCATGGAGGGCACGGTCGCTTCGGTGCCGCCGCAAGGCGGGCGTAAGCATCCGCAGCAGGAATTCCTGCAAGTGGATACGACCAACATCCTGTTCATCTGTGGCGGCGCGTTTGCGGGCTTGGATCGAATCATCGCACAACGCGGCAAAGGCTCCGCGATGGGCTTTGGCGCCGATGTGAAAGACCCCGATGCACGCGGTGCAGGCGATCTGTTCAAAGAGCTTGAGCCGGAAGATCTGCTGAAATTCGGTCTGATCCCGGAATTCGTGGGCCGTCTGCCGGTCATCGCCACGCTCGAGGATCTCGATGAGGCGGCGCTGGTCACCATTTTGACCGAGCCGAAAAACGCGCTGGTGAAGCAATATCAGCGTCTCTTCGAGATTGAAGACGTGAAGCTGACCTTCACCCCCGATGCGCTGCATGCGATCGCCACCCGCGCGATCCAGCGCAAGACCGGGGCGCGGGGTCTGCGCTCGATTCTAGAAGACATCTTGCTTGATACGATGTTTGAACTGCCGGGCATGGAAAACGTCCAAGAGGTGGTGGTCAACGAAGAGGCGGTGGAAGCAGGGGCCGCGGCCAAACCGCTTCTGATCTATGCCGATGAGGCGCAAAAAGAGCCGAAATCGGCCGGTTGATCCGCGCAAGATGGGCTAAGGGGCGGGGAAACCCGCCCTTTGTTTTTGCCACCCGCGCGAAGGGCTGGACGTAAATGTCGCACCCGCTATAAGGGGGGCAACTGCTGGGAGAGAGATCATGAAATTCCTGCTGCGCCTGCTGACCTGGTGGAACGACCAGACGCTTGGCACCCAGATCTACACCGCCCGCAATGGCGTGAAGGTCGGTGAAGATGCCGAGGGCAACCGCTATTATCAAAGCAAAGACGGCAAGCGCCGCTGGGTGATTTACAATGGCGAATGCCAAGCCAGCCGTATTCCGCCCGATTGGCATGGCTGGATGCACCACACTTGGGACGAACCGCCGACCGACAAGCCGCTGGTGCACAAGGATTGGGAATTGCCGCATCAGGAAAACCAGACCGGGTTGGCCTCGGCCTATATCCCGCCGGGGTCGCTGCGCCGTGCTGCGCCGGTCGAGCGGCGTGACTATGAGGCATGGCAGCCGGAATGATCCGGCGACAGGATCTGTAACATGAGCGAAAATCGCGTCGAAGTACTGACCGGGGCGGCTGTTTTGGCCGTGGCGGTCGGCTTTTTTGTTTGGGCCGGGCAGGGCCACGGGCTGAGCACCGGGGGGGGCAGCTATCCGCTGACCGCCTCATTCCGTTCGGTCGAGGGGATCAGCCTTGGCACTGATGTGCGGATGGCCGGGGTCAAGATCGGCTCGGTCACCGATATCGCGCTGAACACGCAGACCTTTTTCGCCGATACGACCTTTACCGTGAAAGACGGTGTCGAGATCCCCGAGGATTCGCAAATCCTTGTCGCCTCTGAGGGGCTGCTGGGCGGGGCCTTTGTCGAGATTTTGCCCGGGGGAAGCCTTGTGAACCTTGGCCCCGGCGAAGAGATCATCGACACGCAAGGCGCGGTTTCGACGCTGGGTCTGTTGATGAAATTCGCAGGCGGCGGGTCGGAGGGCGGTGAATGATCCGCAAGGCCCTGACGGCAGTGCTGCTTTCGGCCTCGGCTGTCTGCGCGCAAGAGGCGCCAGACGGGTTGGCCGATGCGCCGGGGGCGTTTCTGCGGGGGCTGGACAAGGTGGCGGGTGCCGCCTCTGACATTACGCTTTCGGTGGGGCAGGTGGCGCCATATGGCTCGCTTGCGGTGCGGCTGGAGGCGTGCCGCTACCCGGCCGAAGACCCGGCTTCCAACGCCTATGCCTTTTTGCATATCACCGACACGATGATTGGCGAGGTCGTGTTTGAAGGCTGGATGATCGCCCAGAACCCCGCGCTTTCGGCGCTGGACCATCAGCGCTACGATGTCTGGGTTTTGCGCTGCAACACCGACTGAACGGTTGGAATTTCGGGCACGGTGAAATCGGCGCGAAGCTGTAGCGCCTCGGCCAGCCGCTGCCGGTAGATCGCACGGGGAATTTCCACGCCCCCCATGCTTTTGAGATGCGGTGTCAGATATTGCGTGTCAAACAGCACAAAGCCAGCCCGCAGCAGCCGGTCCACCGTGTAGGCAAGCGCGATCTTGGAGGCATTGCGGCGGCGCGAAAACATGCTTTCGCCAAAGAAGGCCCCGCCCAGTGTCAGCCCAAAGATTCCGCCCACCAGCGTCTCGCCTTCCCAGACCTCTAGCGCATGCGCGACCCCCAGCGCGTGCAGCGCGTCGTAGAGCTCAAACAGGGTGTCATTGATCCATGTCTCGTCGCGGTCTGCGCAGCCCTCGACCACGGCGCGAAACGCGGTATTTGTGCGAATTGTATAAGGCATGCGGCGCATTTCGCGCGCAAGCGAGCGTGAAATGTGGAGATTGTGCAAGGGGATGATGCCGCGCAGGCGTGGTTCGAACCAGTGCAGCTCTTCGGAATCGCGCGCACTGGCCATCGGAAAGATGCCCTGCGCATAGGCCGAGATCAAAAGGTCCGGGCTGAGCTTCACCGCCATTTGTTGCCAATTGTCACCGTTGCCCCTAGTCTTCCCGGAATAGACAGGAAAAAGCGGCAATGCCATGGGATTTTTCGATTTTCTGCAAGGTCTCGACCGTTATGCCGAGGATAAATCGGGCATCAAGCGGCTCAATTTGCGCCATGAGTATTTGATCGAGCCGATCCGGAAGGACTTGCAGGGCGCGCGGGTTTTGGACCTTGCGGCGCATGATGGGCGTTGGTCCTATGCCTTTGCCGCGGCGGGCGCGCGCGAAGTGGTGGGGATCGAGGGGCGCCCGCATCTGGTGGAGCGGTTTCAGCAATTCCCCGAGGGGCTGGCGAAAGATCGGGTCAAGCTGCGCGTCGGCGATATTTTCGACGGGATGGAAGCCGATCTGAAAGCCGGCGAGCAGTATGACGTGATCGGGGTGCTGGGCATCTTCTATCACATCATGGATCATTTTCGGCTGCTGCAATTGGCGACGCGGTTTCGGCCCAAGCTGATTGTCATCGATAGCGAATTCGCGTTGCGCCCCGGTCAGGTGATCATGCTGGTGCGCGAAGATCCGGCCAAGGATCTCAATGCGCTGCCGCAGGCCGAAGGGCAGGAAAAGGCGCTGATCGGCATTCCAAGCGCCACGGCGCTGGAGGCGATGGCCGATGTGTTGGGCTACAGTCTGAACTGGGCGGATTGGCAAAAGGTGCCCCAAGGCAAGCGCGGGCCGGTGTTCGATTATTTCCGACCCGAAACGAAACGCCGCGATACCGCCTATTTGCGCCCGAAAGCTTAAGATGAAACGCTCAGAAAAACGCCCCCTTGCGGGGGCGTTTTCGTTATCCGTAGGTGCGGTCGAGCCATTTCTCGAGCCAGTGGATCGAGTAATCGCCGCCCAGAATATCGGGCTCTTCGAGCAATTGCCGAAACAGCGGGATCGTGGTGTCCACGCCATCGACGATCAATTCCCCCAGCGCCCGGTTGAGCCGCGCCAGCGCCTCTTGCCGGTTTTGGCCATGCACGATCAGCTTACCAATCAAGCTGTCGTAATAAGGCGGGATGCGATAGCCGTCATAAAGCGCGGAATCGATCCGCACGCCAAGCCCGCCGGGGGCATGGTATTGCGTGATCTTGCCGGGGCAGGGCGCGAAATTCGGCAGCCGCTCGGCATTGATGCGCACTTCGATCGCATGACCGCGCAATTGCAGGTCTTCTTGACGGAATTCCATTTCCTCGCCGGCGGCGACGCGGATTTGTTCACGCACCAGATCGACGCCGAAAATCCCTTCGGTCACCGGGTGTTCCACCTGCAGGCGGGTGTTCATCTCGATGAAGTAGAATTCGCCATCTTCGAACAGGAATTCGATCGTGCCCGCGCCCGAATAGCCCAGTTCGCCCATTGCATTGGCGCAGATCATGCCGATCCGGTCGCGTTGCTCGGGGGTGATGCAGGGGCCGGGGGCTTCTTCGAAGACTTTTTGGTGGCGGCGTTGGAGCGAGCAATCGCGTTCGCCCAAATGGACGGCGCGGCCCCGGCCATCGCCAAACACCTGCACTTCGATGTGACGCGGCTTTTGGAGATATTTCTCCATATAGACTTCGTCATTGCCGAAAGCGGCCTTGGCTTCAGACCGCGCGGTGCGGAATGCCATTTCGATTTCATCGGCATTCAGCGCGACTTTCATGCCGCGCCCACCGCCGCCCGCGGTGGCCTTGATGATCACCGGATAGCCAATCTCGGCGGCGATTTTCTTGGCCGCTTCCACATCGGGCACGCCGCCATCCGAGCCGGGCACCACCGGGATGCCCAGCTTCTTGGCCGTTTCCTTGGCGGTGATCTTATCGCCCATGATGCGGATATGTTCCGCTTTGGGGCCGATGAAGGCGATCCCGTGATCTTCGAGCACCTGCACAAAGGTGGCGTTCTCCGACAGGAAGCCATAGCCGGGGTGAATCGCTTGCGCGCCGGTGATTTCACAGGCGGCGACGATTGCCGGGATCGACAGATAGCTTTCCGACGAGGGGTTGGGCCCGATGCAGACGCTTTCATCGGCCATGCGGACATGCATCGCATCGGCATCGGCGACCGAATGCACCGCGACCGAGGCGATCCCCATCTCACGGGCGGCCCGGATCACGCGCAGCGCAATCTCGCCCCGGTTGGCGATCAGGATCTTGTCGAACATCTGGGCCTCACTCGACGATCATCAGGGGCGCGCCGAATTCGACGGGCGCGCCATCGTCGACGAGAATGCGTTTCACCGTGCCCGATTTCGGGGCGGGGATGTGGTTCATCGTCTTCATGGCTTCGACGATCAGCAGGGTTTGGCCTTCTTTGACCGCATCGCCCACCTTCACAAAGGCCGAGGCGCCCGGTTCTGGGGCCAGATAAGCGGTGCCGACCATGGGCGAGGTGACGGCGCCGGGATGGCTGGCCGGATCATCGCTTGCGGGGGCGGCCGCTGCGGGCGCAGCCGTCGGGGCCGACGCGGGGGCGGCGGCGGCCGGTGCGGGCGCATAGGCGGGGGCCGGCGCCGCAACGACGGTGGCCTGCTTCATCACGCGCACCTCAAGGCTGTCGTCTTCGCCATATTCCCGCACCACCGAGATTTCGGTGAGTTCGTTCTGGTTCAGAAGCTCCGCCAGCGCCTGAATGAAGGCGACGTCGTTCTCGTGCGATTGTTTGGTCATGCGGTCCTCGAGGTCTCTCGGTATGCCGCGGATCGGGCCAGCGGCGCATCTTCACTGGCTGCTTATACGCGAGCCATGCGAGGGAGGAAAGCGCGAACGGATGACGCAGGGGAACTGAGCTGATCGGGCGCGGCCCGATGCCCTAGCGGGACGCGACGGGCACAGATACGACCAGACAAACGCCACCGGCCGCACGATCAGGCGATCGGCGGCACAAACGGCTGGGGCCGGGCGGTTGGGCCCGGAGGTGCACGGCAGGCACCGCGCCACGGGTGGGCGGTGGTGGGGTGAGGGGCGCGGCGGCTGGCGCCGCGCTATCGGGTCACATCAAGATGCGGCTCGGTGGTCTGCGCACTGGCTTGCCAGCCTTTCGCGGTGTCCGGCGTCGCCGGCGCTTCCGGCGCGGCGGACTCGTCCGGCAGGCGGGCATCGGTGCTGTCCTCGGTCTGTGCCGCTTCGGCTTCGGCAGGCGCATCTGCCGCGTCCGTTTCCGGCGTGACGTCTGGCGCTTCGGTGTCCGATTTGGCGCGCGGCGGCGCGTGCAGTTCGGCCGCTTTTGCTTCAAGCGGTGTCACGTCGAAGGTCGGCGGAGGGCCAGTCGGCGCGTCCGGGTCGGGCGCAGCCGCGGTGCGGCTTTGCGCAAGCACGGCGGTTTCCATCGCAACGTCGCGGCTGCGGGCTTGCAGTTCAACGATCCGTTGCGCTTGCGAGCCGCTGTCGACATTTGCGCCAAGCCCCGAATTCGTGTTCGCGGCATTCGCGGATGGCTCTACCGTCGTGGCAGGTGCCTTTTTCGGTGGCGCCACGGCAAGCAGCGGCGTCCATCCTGTTTGAGGCATAAGCCCCGATATGCGGTCCATTCCCCACTCTCCTCATTACTGAACCCCCAACATGAAGGATGCGCCTGCCAGGTTACCCAAATGTTACTTTTTTGCGGTTTCCTGTGGCAGGGTTAATGGTCGACCCCGTCCGGCGCGGCTTTCTTTTCAAGGGGTTGGCGCTGCCGCAGGTCCAAATGAAAACGGCGCCCGCGGGGCGCCGTTTGCCATTTTTGCGTTTCGTGCTGGACGGCACGGATCAATGCGACATCAGGATCGGCACTTCGGCCTGTTCCAGCATGTTGCGCGTTGCGCCCCCCAGAATCGCTTCGCGGAAGCGCGAATGGCCGTAGGCGCCCATCACCACCATCTGCGCAGAGGTATCGCGCACATGGCGGTTGATCACATCGGAAATGCGCGGCAGCGTCTTGGCCAGCACCGAAACCTCGACCTTGACGCCATGCCGGGCCAACCATTGGCTAAGCTGCCCGCCGGGGTCGGACCGTTCAGGCCCATGCGCGGGCGGGTCGATCACGGTGATATCGACCAGTTGCGCGGTTTGCAGCAGCGGCAGCGCCTTGCGGATCGCGTTTATCGCTTCGTTCGACTGATTCCATGCCACCACCACACGGCGCGGCGTCAGCGAGATCACCTGACCATCGGGCACGATCAGCGCGGGCGCTTGCCCTTCGAACAGTGCGGCTTCGACCGCCGCCTCCAGTTCCTGCCCGCGCCCGGTGCCATAAGGGTGGCCCATCACCACCAGATCGGCAAAGCGCGCGCGCAGCCCCACAACGGTCGCAATCGCGCCGATCTGGGCCACGACGGCCTCGGTGCTCCAGCGGATATCCTCTTTGCACAGGCGGTCATTGACGGCTTTTTCCGTCTCGCGCGCTTCTTCTTGCGCCCGATCGAGAACTTCTTGCTGCACGAAGGCCGTTGCTCCGGCATAATAATAGCCAGTTTGGGTGCGATCGACGCCCAGACACAGCACCTCAAGGTGCGCATCCTCGGCGCGGGCGACCGCCACGGCCGAGTCAATTTGTCCGTGCGCCTGTGAGACGTCCGTCACAATCGTCAAAACCGTTTTATAGGCCATATACTGCCCCCTGAATGCGGTAATTTTGGTAATCTGTAGCGATTCGAATGGCTTTGCGCATTGACGAGGATCAAGGCGCCGCTTTACAGCCGCTGGGCATGCTGTCATCGTGCGACGAAAGAACGCACCAGCCTGTCAAGAAATTGATCGAAATCAAAGCGGGTGTCATACCCTAAAATCACAAGAGAAAAGTCGAGAACCTTACGCCCCGACCGACTCGGCGCGGGACGGAAGAACAAAAAGACGAAGGGACGCATAATATGTGGGATTACATCAAGCTGATCGCGCTTGGTCTCGCGGCGGCTGTAGCTGCATACGCAGCCAGTCAGGCGCGGGACCTGCCGTATATGGTGAACATGATCCAGGCCATGCTGGCCGCGGTCATCGCGTTCATCTGGATACTGCGCACAATGGGGGACCCCAAGCCCTCGAACACCGAATATTGCGACGGCGTGATCCGCGCCGGCGTCATCGCAACGACCTTCTGGGGCGTGGTCGGCTTCCTTGTGGCCGTGATCATCGCTTTCCAGCTCGCCTTCCCGCAACTCAACCTAGAGTTCGGCAATGGCATGCTCAATTTCGGGCGTCTGCGTCCGCTGCACACCTCGGCGGTGATTTTCGCCTTTGGGGGCAACGCGCTGATCGCCTCGGCCTTCTATGTTGTGCAACGCACCTCGGCGGCGCGTCTGTTCGGCGGCAATTCGCTGGGCTGGTTCGTGTTCTGGGGTTGGCAGCTCATCATCGTGATGGCGGCGTCTTCCTACCTGCTCGGCGGCTCGCAAGGTAAAGAATATGCCGAGATGAACTGGCACATCGACCTGTGGATCACCGTGGTCTGGGTAGCCTATCTGATCGCCTTCCTCGGCACGATCTTCAAGCGCAAGGAACCCCACATCTATGTGGCGAACTGGTTCTATCTGTCCTTCATCGTGACCATCGCGATGCTGCACCTGATCAACAACCTCGCCATTCCGGTGTCGATCTTCGGCTCCAAATCGGTGTCGGTGATGTCGGGTGTGCAAGATGCGATGACGCAATGGTGGTATGGCCACAACGCCGTGGGCTTCTTCCTGACCGCGGGCTTCTTGGGCATGATGTATTACTTCGTGCCGAAACAAGCCGAGCGTCCCGTCTATTCCTACAAGTTGTCGATCGTGCACTTCTGGGCGCTGATCTTCCTCTACATCTGGGCCGGTCCGCACCACCTGCACTATACCGCGCTGCCTGACTGGGCCTCGACGCTGGGCATGGTGATGTCGGTGATCCTGTGGATGCCGTCTTGGGGCGGTATGATCAACGGCCTGATGACGCTTTCGGGCGCGTGGGACAAGCTGCGCACCGATCCGGTGATCCGGATGATGGTTGTGTCCATCGGCTTTTACGGCATGTCGACCTTTGAAGGTCCGATGATGTCGATCAAGGCCGTGAACTCGCTCAGCCACTACACCGACTGGACCATTGGCCACGTGCACTCTGGTGCGCTCGGCTGGAACGGCATGATCACCTTCGGCATGCTGTACTTCCTGACGCCGCGCCTGTGGGGCCGTTCGGGGCTTTATTCGCTCAAGCTGGTCAGCTGGCATTTCTGGCTCGCCACCATCGGGATCGTTCTTTACGCGTCCTCAATGTGGGTGACCGGGATCATGGAAGGCCTGATGTGGCGTGAAGTCGACAGCCAAGGCTTCCTTGTGAACGCCTTTGCCGACACCGTGGCCGCGAAACTGCCCATGTATGTCGTGCGCGGCAGCGGCGGGGTGCTTTACCTGCTGGGCGGCATCATCATGGCCTACAACCTCTGGGCCACCGTGGCCAAACAACCGAAAACGACCGAAGCTTCGGTCGCGGTCCCGGCGGAATAAGGAGAAACGCAGATGGCAATTCTGGACAAACACCACGTTCTGGAAAAGAACGCGACGCTGCTGCTGATCTTCTCGTTCCTCGTCGTGACCATTGGCGGGATCGTCGAGATCGCGCCGCTGTTCTACCTCGAAAACACGATCGAGAAGGTGGAGGGCATTCGTCCCTACACCCCGCTCGAACTCACCGGGCGCGATATCTACATCCGCGAGGGCTGCTATGTCTGCCACTCGCAGATGATCCGTCCGATGCGCGACGAGGTGGAGCGTTACGGTCACTATTCGCTTGCGGCGGAATCGATGTATGACCACCCGTTCCAGTGGGGCTCGAAGCGGACGGGGCCCGACCTCGCCCGCGTCGGTGGCCGTTACTCGGACAAGTGGCATGTCGATCACCTGACCGATCCGCAATCGGTGGTGCCCGAGTCGGTGATGCCGAGCTACAGCTACCTGTCGCATGTGCCGCTGGACAGCACCTACATCGAAGACCGTCTTGCGACGGATGCGATGGTGGGTGTGCCCTATACCTCGGAAATGATCGCAACGGCGAAAGCAGACTTCGTGTCTCAGGCGAACCCTGACGAAGACTACGATTCGCTGCTGGAGCATTACGGCGACAACGTCAACATCCGTAACTTTGATGGCCAGCCCGGCCTGACAGAGATGGATGCGCTGATCGCTTATCTGCAGGTGTTGGGGACGATGGTCGATTTCTCGACCTTCCAGCCCGTGGCCAGTCGCTAAGGAGAGTGGGGATGGACTATCATATCCTGCGTGAATTCGCCGATAGCTGGGCCGCTCTTGCGATGCTGCTCATGTTTCTCGGTGCCGTGTTCTGGGCGTTTCGTCCCGGTTCGCGCAGCACGCATGCCGATACGGCAAACATCCCTTTCCGGCATGAAGACAAACCCGCCGATCCCGATGCAGGCGACAGCCTGCGTCCGGACGACGGCGCCACGCGGTAAGGAGGCGTGGAAATGAGCAAAAAACCGACGACCAAGAAAGAGGTGCAAACCACGGGCCATTCGTGGGACGGCATCGAGGAACTGAACACCCCACTGCCGCGCTGGTGGCTGTGGACCTTCTACGCCTGTATCGTGTGGGGCATCGCCTATTCGATCGCCATGCCGGCGTGGCCGATCTTTGCTTCTGGGGCGACCCCGGGCCTGCTCGGGTCTTCGACCCGCGCCAATGTCGAAAAAGAGATCGAACGCTTTTCCGCAATGAACAAGGCGGTGGAAGACAAGCTGGTGGCCACGGAGCTGACCGAAATCGGCAATGATCCCGAACTGGTGGCCTATACCACCAATGCCGGGGGCGCGGTGTTCCGCACCTGGTGTGCGCAATGCCACGGTTCGGGCGCAGGCGGCAACAAGGGCTTCCCGAGTCTGATCGACGATGATTGGCTGTTCGGCGGCACGATCGAGCAAATTTATCTCGATGTGCAGCACGGCATTCGCGATCCGCTGGACCCGGATACCAACTATGCCGCTGGCATGCCTGCGCATCTGGATGACGGCTTGCTGGAATCGGCGCAGATCGACGAGGTCGTGCAATATGTGCGCCAGATCTCGGGTCAGGACGCCGATGCCGAAATGGCGGCGGCTGGTTCGGAAATCTTTGCCGAATGGTGCGTGGCGTGCCACGGCGAGGATGCCAAGGGCATGCAGGATTTGGGCGCGCCCAACCTGACGGATGCGATCTGGCTTTATGGTGGCGATGTTGAAACGCTGACCACCACGATCCGGCATGGTCGCGCTGGCGTGATGCCCTCGTGGAGCTACGGCACCACCGAAGGCACGTCGCGTCTGAGCGAAGTGCAGATCCGGGCCGTTTCGGCCTATGTGCACAGCCTCGGCGGCGGCGAATAAGCCTGCATTGACATTCGGGGCGGTCTTTACCGCCCCGAAGAGCACCGGTGCCCCGTCCTGTTCGCGCGTTTCCTGGGGTGCCGGTGTCTTTTTGCATTAAAGAATGCGCCATTTTGTCCTTGCGACACTAAGTCCCATCGGGCATCACGCGCTTAACAATGACAGTCTCGATTATATCGTGTATCGCAAATCTGTCTTTGCATGCACATATGGCGATCTGCGCATCGAGGCATCCCCGTTCGGACCGCGGGGCAAGGCGGCCCGGACGCAAGCCACATGCCAACGGAGATGAACCCGTGAGCTCCACCGAACCCACCGACGACGCGCCGCTTTACGAGGCGCGCGAACCCATTTTTCCCAAACGTATTTCCGGTAAGTTTCGCAATCTGAAATGGATCCTGATGGCGCTGATGCTGGGCATCTATTACATCACGCCCTGGATCCGTTGGGACCGCGGCCCGGCGCTGCCCGATCAGGCGGTTTTGCTTGATCTTGCGAATCGTCGCTTCTTTTTCTTTGGGCTCGAAATTTGGCCGCATGAATTCTACTTCGTGGCGGGCCTGTTGATCATGGCGGGGCTGGGGCTATTCTTGTTCACCTCGGCGCTGGGGCGCGTGTGGTGCGGCTATGCCTGCCCGCAAACCGTCTGGACCGACCTTTTCATTTTGGTGGAACGCTGGGTCGAGGGGGACCGCAACAATCGTATCCGTCTGCACCGGCAGAAATGGAACGCTGAGAAGATCCGCAAAAACCTTACGAAATGGACCCTTTGGCTGCTGATCGGGCTCGCCACCGGCGGGGCCTGGGTGTTCTATTTCACCGATGCGCCGACGCTTCTGGGCGATCTTTTCACCGGTGACGCCTCTCCCATCGCCTATACAACCATTGCCGTGGCGACCGCGACGACCTTCGCCTTTGGCGGCTTCGCGCGCGAGCAGATGTGCATCTATGCCTGCCCGTGGCCGCGCATTCAGGCGGCGATGATGGATGAAGACACGATCACCATCGCTTACCGCGAATGGCGCGGCGAACCGCGCGGCAAGCTGCACAAGGGGCAGGTGCCCGAAGGGCAGGGCGATTGCATCGATTGTCAGGCCTGTTTCAACGTTTGCCCGATGGGGATCGATATCCGCAACGGCCAGCAGCTGGAATGCATCACCTGCGGTCTGTGCATCGACGCCTGTGACGAGATCATGGACCGGATCGGCAAACCGCGCGGCCTTGTGGGCTATATGGCGCTTAAGGACGAGGCCAGCGAACGCGCGGGCAACAAGGTTGTGAATATCTGGAAACACGTGCTGCGTCCGCGCACGCTTGTTTATTTCACGCTGTGGGCCGGCTTTGGCATTGCGCTTGTGGTCGCGCTGTTCCTGCGCTCGCCGCTCGATTTCAATGTCACCCCGAACCGCGATCCGCTTTACGTGATGCAGGGCGATGGCACGATCCGCAACATCTACACGATGCGGATTCGCAACAAGCATGGTGAAGAGGTGACCTATCGGATCAGCGCAACCACACCCGATGGTGAAGCCGATCCCAGTTTGACCCTCTCGCTCGAGGGGCAAGAGGGTGATACGGTGACCGTGCCGGCCGACCAGCTTTACAACCAGCGGCTTTACCTTGAGGCGGCGCCGCAGTCCGATCTGGCGACCACCAAGCGCACCGATATCGACATCTGGGTCGAGCAGGTGGGCGGCGAGGTGCCGGTGCGGGATTCCGTCGGCACCGTGTTCAACGGCAAGGAGTGACAAGATGGCCAAACCTCTGACCGGACGTAAGGTGCTGATGATGTTCTTGGCCTTCTTCGGGCTGATCATCGTGGTCAATATGACGATGGCCTATAACGCCATTCGCACCTTTCCGGGGCTTGAGGTCGACAATTCCTATGTCGCGTCGCAAACCTTTGACGCCGACCGGGAAGCGCAGGAGCGGCTGGGCTGGACCATCGCGCCTTCCTACGATGGCACATCGCTGATCCTTGATATCCGCGATCCGGAGGGCAAGCCCGCCCGGGTTGCGGATCTGGATGTGCTTGTCGGCCGTAAAACCATGTCGGCCGATGACCAACGCCCCGAAATGACGCCCGCGCGGGGCGTCTTTTCCGCCCCCGTGGCGCTCGCCCCCGGCGAGTGGCTGCTCCATATCACCGCGAAGTCGTCCGACGGCACCTTGTTCCGCCAAAGGCTCGATTTCTCTGTCGACGGCTGATCTGCCATGACCGTTGCCCCCCTTGCGCCCGAACGGGCCGACCGTGTCGAAGCGCGTGACGAAGAAGACCATGTTTCGGCCTCGGCCTGCCCGGCCTGCCTTGCGGCCCCTTCGGCAGAACAAATGGCGAAATCGGGCGATATCAAGGGCGCACGGATCATGTTGTCGCTGCCCACAGCGCATTGTGCGGTCTGTATCACCGATGTCGAACGCGAAATGGAAGCCACGCCCGGTGTGCGTTCGGCCCGCGTGAACTTGACACTCAAGCGTGTCTCGGTCGATGCCGAGTCGGGGGTCGAGGCGGGGGATCTGATCGCGCGGCTTGGCCGTATCGGCTATGAGGCGCATGAGCTTGATCCGGGGATGCTCAGCGCGACCGAAACCGACAAGCGCGGGCGCGATCTGCTGATGCGGATCGGTGTGGCCGGGTTTGCGATGATGAACATCATGCTCTTGTCCATCGCGGTCTGGTCGGGGGCCGAAAGCGCCACGCGCGATTTGTTCCATTGGATATCGGCGGCGATTGCCCTGCCCACTGTGGTCTTTGCGGGCAAGCCGTTCTTTGTGTCCGCCTTTGGGGCGCTGCGCCATGCGCGGCTCAACATGGATGTGCCGATCTCGCTGGCGCTGGTGCTGGCCTCGGGGATTTCTATCTTTGAGACGATGCAGCACGGCCATCATGCCTATTTCGATGCGGCGGTGATGCTGGCCTTTTTCCTTTTGGTGGGGCGCTATCTCGATTATCGCACCCGCGCCGTGGCGCGCTCTGCCGCCGAAGAATTGGCCGCGCTGGAGGTGCCGCGCGCCACGCTTTTGCGCGACGGGCTGGAAAGCATCGTGGCCGTGTCGGATTTGCAACCGGGCGATCTGATCCGGGTGCGACCGGGCGGCCGTATTCCCGCCGATGGCACGGTGACCGATGGCACATCGGAAACCGACCGCTCGCTGCTGACCGGGGAGACGCTTCCGGTCTATGTGGGCCCCGGCACGGTGCTGAGCGCAGGCGAGGTGAACCTGACAGGCCCGCTGACGCTTCAGGTCACGGCGGCGGGCAAGGACAGCTCTTTGCACCGGATGGCCGATCTGGTCGCCATGGCCGAAAGCGCCAAGACCCGCTACACCACGCTGGCCGAACGCGCGGCGCGGGCCTATTCGCCGCTGGTGCATTTGCTGTCTTTCTCGGCCTTTGGCTTTTGGCTGTGGTGGAGCGCGGGGGATTTGCGTCTGGCCATCAATATCGCGGCTTCTGTTTTGATCATCACCTGCCCCTGTGCTTTGGGGTTGGCCGTGCCTGCGGTGGTGACCGCCGCTTCGGGCAAGTTGTTCCGCAAGGGGCTTTTGATCAAGGATGGCACCGCGCTGGAGCGGTTGGCCGAGGTGGATACCGTCGTTTTCGACAAAACCGGAACGCTGACATTGGGCGCGCCCGTGCCGGAAAACTTGGGCGATTTCGATACCGAAACGCTTTCGATTGCGGCGGCCCTTGCGGCGGCCTCTGCGCATCCTTTGGCCAAGGCGATCCATGCGGGCGCTTTGGAGATGGGCGTTGCGCCCGCGCGGCTGGATGACCTGCGCGAAGTGCCCGGCTTCGGGGTGGAGGGGCGTCTGGGCAAGCGCAAGCTGCGGTTGGGCCGGTCCGATTGGGTCGGCGCCGATCCGGTGGAAACCACCGCGACCCATCTGCGCCTTGGCGAGGCGCCGCCCGTCACCTTCCGCTTTTCTGATCATCTGCGCCCCGGCGCGGCGGAAGGCGTGGCACTGTTGCGCGCAAAGGGCAAACAGGTGTTGCTGGTTTCCGGCGATGTCGAAGCCGCCGTGGCCAAGCTGGCGCAAAAGCTTTCTATTTCCGAGTGGCGTTCGGGCGCGCTGCCTGCGGAAAAGGCCGCGCTTGTCGCTGATCTGATGGGGCAGGGGCGGCGCGTCTTGATGGTGGGCGACGGGCTCAATGATACCGCCGCGCTGGCAGCCGCCCATGTCTCGATCTCGCCCGCCACCGCCTTGGATGCGGCGCGCACGGCCTCTGACATCGTGCTGTTGGGCCAAGACCTTGCGCCGGTGGGCGATGCTTTGCGGATCGCCAAACAGGCGCGGGCCCGGATCAAGCAGAATTTCGCGATTTCGGCGGTGTATAACACCGTCGCTGTGCCGCTGGCGCTGATCGGTCTGGCCACCCCGCTTTGGGCGGCCTTGGCGATGTCGTCATCCTCGATTACGGTTTCGTTGAATTCGTTGCGGTTGCGCTAAGGGGAATGCCATGTCGGTTCTGACCTATCTCATTCCGATCTCGCTTTTCTTGGGTGGTTTTGGGCTGGTGGCCTTTATCTGGTCGCTCAAGAACCGCCAATATGATGATCCTAAGGGCGATGCCGAACGGATCTTGTCGGGCCAATATGACGACCATCCCAAGCCCTGAGCCCTGACGCGCTGCCCCCAGTAACAGGCCAAACAAAAGCCCGGGCGCCATATCGGCCCCGGGCTTTGTTTATAGCGGGTCGCTTGCCGCGCGTTACGGGCCGATCACCGTGCAATCGACGGCGCGCGCGCGCAGGCGGGCGCAGGCCAGATCGGCATTGCCTTGGGTCAGGCCGACAAACAGTGCCTCATGCCCTGCCGGGCGGCTGGCGACCTTGCGCAGCCCATCGCCCAAGGCGGTGCTTTCCATCAGCGCGGTTTTCAAAAGCGCTTGTTCGGCAGCATATTGCGAGCGGTATTTGCCAAGGCTCACACCCCATTGCCGCCCGCCCGAGCTGGAGGCCCGTGCCACCACCTCGCGGCGCGCTTGCGGCGCGGGCGGCGGCGGGGTCAGCGCGGCCAAGATCACCGTATCGTTGCGGGGGGCTTGCCTGCGGCTCATCGCCAAGGTTTCGGGCTGGGCCGTTGCCGTCTGAATAAAGATCGGCGCGCTTGCATCGGTGTCGCCCTGCGCCTGCACGCCGTCGTCTTCGTCCAGCATCGCCAGCGTTTCAAGCTCCGGTGCGGCGACCTCGACCAGCGGGGCAGGGGTGTCAGGGTCTTCTGCCAAGGCAAGTTGCACCGCCGCCCCCGTATCGGGCTTGGCGAGGGGGCGCGCGGTGCTGGCTTGCGCCGGAGAAACGGAAATGATCGGTGCCGCGGCAGGCGCGGGCACGGCGGCCGCCAATGCGACCGCTGCGGCAATCGCATCGGTATCCACCGCAGGCACCTCTTCGGCCATCGCCAGCGCGATGGCGGGTGTGACCGGGCGCGGCACCGGGCGCGGGCTGGTTTTGAGCAGCGGGCCGGGCAACCCGGCGGGGGCGGCGGCCAGAAGCATCGGCGGCTCGGGCTTCACGGTGCGGGCGCGGTTGGGCGCGCGGGCAAAGCCAAGATCCAGAAGTTCGGCCATTTTCGCATTGCGGCTTGCGGTCGATGTGCCGCCGAAAACGGTCGCAATGATACGCTTGTTGCCACGTTTGGCCGAGCCCACAAGGTTGAAACCTGCCGCGACGGTATAGCCCGTCTTGATGCCATCGGCGCCTTCATAGGCGTCCAGAAAACGGCGGTTGGTATTATAGACGCGCTTGATCCCGGCATCGGCACTGCGGCGCGAAAACAGGTTATAATATTGCGGGAAGTCGTAAAGGATGTGCCGCCCCATGATCGTCATATCATGCGCTGTGGACAAATGCCCTTCGCGGGTGAGCCCGTTGGCGTTTTTGAAGGTGGTCTTGGTCATGCCAAGCGCGCGTGCGGTGCGGGTCATACGGACGGCAAATGTTGCCTCGTCGCCGCCGATGAAATCACCAATCGCAGCAGCCGCGTCATTGGCGGATTTCACCGCAGCCGCGCGGATCAGATAGCGCAGCGCGATCTTTTGCCCGGTCTTGAGCCCCACGCGCGACGGCGGCTGCGCGGCGGCATTGGCGGAAACGGTCACCATCGTGTCAAGGCTCAGCCGCCCCGCCTCGATTTCCTGAAACGCGATGTAAAGCGTCATCATCTTGGTCAGCGACGCCGGATGCAGCCGGGTTTCAGCGTTCTTGGAATAGAGCACCTCGCCCGTGCGGGCATCGATCACATATGCCGCATAGGGGGCGGCCCAAAGTGCCACCGGTGCCAAAATAAGAAGAATTGCCACAAGCCCTGAACGGACCCAGCACGAAAGCCTGGTCACGGTACTGCCCTTACACTGCCTCGGATACCCCTGTTTATTCGGGGCTTTCGATTAGCCTAGCATGGGATGTCAGCGGTGAAAACCAAGAAGATTCAAAGGCTTTGGGTGCGGCCTTGATGCAACGAAAAGGCCCGTTAGCGCTATATTTCGTGCGTTGGGCTTTTGCTCAATCAAAATCTAGTGGCTTTGGTCCGTGGAAAGGCTGGGGCGGGCTGGTTTCGGTCGGGGCTGCGCGCCCGGGTTGCGCTTTTGCGCGTTCATCCTATCCTTGCGACAAGATCGCTCAGCCCGCCAAGATCGGGCAGTTCGGCAAAGCGGGGATGGCCTTCGGGGGGCAGGGCATGTTCAAGCGCCCATGTCAGATCATGGGGCACATAAACCCCCCATCCCCCGGCCGCGATCATCGGCAAAACGTCCGATTTCAACGAATTGCCGATCATCATGCCCTCATCAGCGCCGCTGCCGTGGCGGGCGAAAACGGTCGTGTAAGTCTCGGGCCGCTTGTCCGAGACGATTTCGACCGCGTCGAACAGATCGCCCAACCCCGATTGCGCCAGCTTGCGTTCTTGATCGAGCAAATCGCCTTTGGTGACCAAAACCAGCTTGTAGCGCCCCGAAAGTGCCTCGACCGCCGCGCGGGCGCTGGGCAGCAGTTCGATCGGATGCGCCAGCATTTCGCGCCCGGCGGCCATGATCTCGCCGATCACCGCAGCGGGCACCCGGCTTTCGCTGACCTCGATGGCGGTTTCGATCATCGACAGCGTGAACCCCTTCACGCCAAACCCATAATGGCCGATGTTGCGCCGTTCCGCCGCCAAGAGCCGCTCTTCCAGCCGTTCGGGCGGGGCATGATCGGCCAGCAGGTCGTGAAACCGCGCCTGTGTCAGCCGGAAGAACCGCTCGTTGTGCCAAAGCGTGTCGTCGGCATCAAAGCCAATGGTCGTCAGCGTCATGGGCGCCTCCTTGCGTCGTCAAGCTGACGTGAACCCTCTCGTTTGGCAACTGTTCCGCTTGGGCTTTTTTTCTGCCACCATCTTCCTATATTGACGCGCATGCCCAGCGATTCCCTGCCTTTGGAGGACCCCGTGCTTCAGCCTTTCCTTGCCAGCGCCGATGACGATGGCGACCGCGAGGGCGATGGCGACGCCGGCCTTGCCACCAAGACGCGCGCGCGCACCAAGCGCCCGCCGATGTATAAGGTGATGCTGCTCAACGATGATTACACGCCGATGGAATTCGTCGTGCATATTCTTGAGCGGTTCTTTGGCATGACCCATGCGCAAGCCTTTGAAATCATGTTGACGGTGCACAAAAAGGGGCTTGCCGTGGTGGGCGTTTATTCCTTTGAAGTGGCCGAGACCAAGGTGGGGCAGGTGATGGATTTCGCCCGCCGCCACCAGCATCCGCTGCAATGCACGATGGAAAAGGAGTGAGGGCACACGCCCTCTGCTGACACCGACATGAGCCATACCCGTCTGTCGCTGGCGCTCGATGCGCCCGAAGCTTTGCCGACCGAGGGACGGATCGCGGTGTTCCGTCCGACCGCCGACACCGATCTGTCGCTCTTGCCCAAGGATCGGGCGCATCTGGTGCAGGGGTTCCGCCCGGATTACGATGCCCTTTCGGCGCGTGGCTACACCGTTTCTCCGATGCCCGAGGGGGATTATGCCGCGGCAGTGGTGTTTTTACCCCGCGCCAAGGCCGAGGCGCGCGCGCTTTTGGCGGCGGCCTGCGACGGGGTTGCCCCCGGTGGCCCGATTTGGGTCGACGGGATGAAAACCGATGGCATTGACTCGATCATCCGTGATGTGCGCGCGCGTTTGCCGATCTCTGACCCGATCGCCAAGGCGCATGGCAAGATTTTCTCTTTTGCGGCCACGCCGGGCGGTTTGGCGGGCTGGGCGGCGCAGCCGATGACCCCGGCGGAGGGCTTTACCACCCAGCCGGGCGTGTTTTCCGCCGATGCGGTGGATCGTGGCTCGGCGCTTTTGGCCGCCTGTCTGCCCGACCACCTGCCCGCCAAGATGGTTGATCTGGGCGCGGGCTGGGGCTGGCTTTCGGCGCAGGTTTTGGCGCGTGACGGCGTCGAAAGCCTAGAGCTGATCGAGGCCGAACATGCCGCGCTGGAGTGTGCCAAGCAAAATATCACCGATCCACGCGTGCAGTTCACCTGGGCTGATGTGGGTAAGGTGACGCGCGATCCGCGCCCCACCGGCGCGGTGATGAACCCGCCGTTTCACACGTCGCGCAATGCCGATCCGGCACTGGGCGCGGCCTTCATTCGCGCGGCGGCGGGGCTTTTGTCGCTGTCGGGCACGCTTTGGATGGTGGCGAACCGGCACCTGCCCTATGAGGCCGTCTTGCGCGAAATGTTTCACGAGGTGACCGAATTGACCCCGCCCACGGGGCGCGACGGGGCCTTTCGTATCTTTCGGGCCGAACGTCCGATTGCCCATGCCGCCAAGCCGGGCAAGGGCGCTCAAACGCCCGCGCCCACCGGGGCAAAGCCGCGCCGCGTGGCGCGCACCCGCCGCTAAGCCGGCGCCTTTCTTCGGGACCGTCACAAAGGATTTGCCATGACGCTCGCAATTTCTGGCAAGACCGCCATCGTCACCGGGGCCGCCAATGGTATCGGCTTGGCCATCGCGCGCCATTTCCTTGACCGGGGCGCGCATGTGATCTGCGCCGATATTGACGAGGTGCGGCTTCAGGCCGAATGGGGCGATGCCGCGCGCGACGAAAACGGGCCGGTGCGGCTTTTCGCGGGCGATCTGTGTGAAAAGCTGACCGCGGCGAACCTTTTGTCGGCGGCGGTGGATGCGTTCGAGCGGATCGATGTTCTGGTCAATGCCGCGCGCAGTTTCGCCCCCACGCCCGATCCGCTCGACCCGTCCGATTCCGGGCTCGAAGAGATGCTGGCGCAGAATATGAAATCGAGCTTGCGGCTGTCGCAGATGACGGCCAAGCGGATGATCGCGCTGGCCGAAAAGGAAGAGCGCACCGAGGGCGAGATCGGCTCGATCATCAATGTCTCGACCTTGGCGGGGTGCCGTAACCAGCCGCAACTGCTAAACTATTCCATTGCTTGCGCGGCGTTGGATCAAGCGACACGGGCGCTGGCCGTGGCGTTGGCGCCGCAGCGCATCCGTGTCAACGGGGTGGCCTTTGCCTCGGTGATGAGTGCCTCTTTGCAATCGGCGCTGAAGGAAAACACGCCTTGGCGCGGCGCGATCTCCGAGGGCACGCCGATGGGCCGGATCGCGCCTGCCTCGGAACTGGTTGATACGGTGCAATATCTTGCCTCGCCGGGGGCGGGTTTTGTCACCGGGCAAATCGTCACCGTGGATGGCGGGCGGGGGCTTTTGGACCCGGTCTGCGTGCCCGCCTACTGATCATTCCTCTGGATAGGCGACGCGGCAGGCCGCCACAGCCGCATTGGCGGCCGGGGTTAACGCGCGCACTCTTTTGCGCAATCCATCGCGCTTGCGCGCCTCGGCTTTGGGGTCAATCGCCACTTTGCGGGTGCGGGTGACGGTATAATCCTCAAGACACATTTCGGGCTTTTCGATCACCGTGCCATCGGGGCGGGTAATCCTTGTGGTGCCGCAGACTTCCCAGCGCGTCATCGGCACGTCATAGTCTTCATAAGCGTAGCCGCGCGCCAGATTGCCTTCCACCGTGGCCAACAGGTTTTGCACGCTGCGCAATTCGCGCGTTTCGCGGTTGATGCAGCGTTCTTGCGGCGTGCCGCAGGCTGCCAGCACCCCCAAGGCGATCAAAGAAAGCTTGCGCATCGAAATCTCCGGTCTGGTTGGGCGCAGTGTTGCCCGAGTGGCGTGCAAGCGCAATGGGGCAGGCGCAATCGGGCAGGCGCGCCAAGATGGCCGGGCGGTTTGCCGCTCGGCTGCGCCTTTGCCCCCGGAATTTTCACCACGGTGACAAGGAATCGACGCTTGCGCCACAACGGGGCTTTCTTTTTGAGCAAAAGAGGCGTAGGGACTGCGCTTTCCGTCTTATCGAAAGCCTTCCCCATATGACCGAGTTCCCCCATCTTCCCGCCGCGCTGTCACAGGCGCTGGCTGCGAAGGGTTACGCTTCCCTCACCCCGGTGCAGGAGGCGGTGACGAAGCCCGAGGTGGCGGGGCGCGATTTGCTGGTCTCGGCACAGACGGGCTCGGGCAAGACGGTGGCTTTCGGTCTGGCGATGGCTGGCGAATTGATGGGCGAGGCGGGGATTTCCCCGTACCCCGATCTGCCGCGCGCGCTGGTCGTGGCGCCGACGCGCGAATTGGCGATGCAGGTCAGCCGGGAGTTGAACTGGCTTTACGCCGGTGCGGGGGCCGTGATCGCGGGGGCCGTCGGCGGGATGGATGCCCGTTCCGAACGGCGCGCGCTGGAACGCGGCGCGCATATCGTCGTTGGCACGCCGGGGCGGATTTGCGACCACATTCGGCGCGGTGCGCTGGATCTGGCGGCGCTGTCGGTCGTGGTGCTGGATGAAGCCGATGAAATGCTGGACCTTGGGTTCCGCGAAGATCTGGAATTCATCCTCCAATCGGCGCCCGAAAACCGCCGCACGCTGATGTTTTCGGCCACTGTCCCGCGCGAGATTGAGCGGATGGCGGGTACCTTCCAGCGCGAGGCAGAACGGATTTCCACCATTGCCGCGCGCGAAAGCCATGCCGATATTGATTATCGCGCCTTCTTGGTGGATCGCTCGGATCGGGAAAATGCCATCGTCAACCTGCTGCGCTTTCATGAAGCCGAACGCGCGATTGTCTTTTGCTCGACCCGCGTTGCCGTGGCGCATTTGACGGGGCGGCTTTTGAACCGGGGCTTTTCGGTCGTGGCGCTGTCGGGGGAGTTGACGCAAGACGAACGCTCGCGCGCGCTGCAAATGATGCGCGATGGCCGGGCGCGGGTGTGTATTGCCACCGATGTGGCCGCGCGCGGGATCGACCTGCCTGGGCTGGAACTGGTGATTCACGCCGATCTGCCGATGAACCGCGAGGGTCTTTTGCACCGCTCTGGCCGCACGGGCCGCGCCGGGCGCAAGGGGCTGTCGGCCATCGTCGTGCCCGCCAATATCCGCAACAAGGCGGAACGTCTGATCCGCGAGGCCGGCGTCAGCGTGACATGGGATACCGCGCCCACGCCCGAGGCGATCTTGGCGCGCGATGAAGAACGCATTTTGCAAGAGCCGGGGCTGGTGGAGCCGGTCACGGCCGAAGAATTCGATGCGGTCGAACGCCTGGTCTCGGCCTTTCCGCCCAAGCAATTGGCGGCGGCGGTGCTGCGCCATTTCCGGGCGGCGCGCACCGCGCCCGAAGACATCGTGCCGATGGTGGTGGGCGAGGGGCCGAAACCCCGCGCGCGCGAAGAATTTGGCGCCGCGCGGTTCTATCGTTTGTCGATGGGCCATGACCAATGGGTCGATCCGAAATGGCTTTTGCCGATGCTGTGCCGCGCGGGCGATCTGACGCGGCGCGATATTGGTATGATCCGGGTGATGGAAGATCATACTTTCGTGCAAATCCATGAATCGGCGGCGGCAAAGTTTGAAGCCGGGCTCGCCCCCTCGATGGTGATGGAAGACAAATGCACCGTCGAACCGTTGGCCGAGGCGCCCGCAGGGCTGGAGCGTCCGGCGCCGAAACCGGCGCGTTGGGGCAATAAGAAACCGGGCGCTGGCAAGGGCTTTGGCGGCAAAAGCTATGGTGACAAGCCGCGCAGCCCGAAGCCGCATCGCAAGGGCCCGCCGCGTGAAGACCGCAGCGAGGGCGGCGAGCGCCAAGAGCGCAGTGAACGCCCGGCCCGCAAATTTAGCGAAGGCGCGCCCGCCAAAGGCCGCAAAGCCGCCCCTTGGGCGCGCGAAGGCGGGCATGGCGCTGCCACGAAAGAGGGCAAGCCGAAGGCCAAATACGGCGCAAAGCCCGCAGGCAAGCCGGGCGGTAAACCCGGCCCCAAGAAACCGCGCAAAGCGTAAAAGCAAAAAAAGGGGGCCGCTTGGCCCCCTTTCGCTTTGGTCTCCCCGACCGCAGCTTAGCCGTTGCGGATGGTTTCCATCAGCAAGGTTACGTTCTCCGGATCGGCTTCGGGCGTGATGCCATGGCCAAGGTTGAAGATATGCGGGCCGTTTTTGAAGGCCGCGACAACCTCTTTCGTGGCCTTCACCAGACCTTCGCCGCCGGTGATCATATGCGCCGGGTTCAGGTTGCCCTGCACACAGCCATCTTTTTGCACATTGGCCGCGGCCCATTCGGGCGAGACCGAATTGTCAATCGCCACACAGTCCGCGCCGGTTTTCTGCGCAAAGCCAATGTAGCCGTCGCCCGCTTCACGCGGGAAGGCGATGACCGGCAGGCCCGGGAAGCGGGCTTTGAGTTCGGCGGTGATGCGTTTCGCCGGTTCGACCGCGAAATCTTCGAAATCTTGGCCCTTCAGGCTGCCCGCCCAGCTGTCGAACAGCTTGACGACTTCACAGCCCGCTTCGACCTGTTTCGACAGATATTCGATCGTCGCATCGGTCACCTTGTCAAGCAGCGCAACAAAGGCGGCGCGGTCGGTGTCTTTGAGTTTATGCGCGGCGGCTTGGTCTTTCGAGCCACGGCCCGCGATCATATAGGTCGCCACAGTCCAAGGCATGCCCGCAAAGCCGATGAAGGTGGTTTCTTTGGGCAGCTCACGCGACAAGATTTTGCAGGTCTCGTAGACCGGGGCCAGCTTGTCGTGGATGTCGTCTTTGCCTTTAAGCGCATTCACCCCGGCCATGTCCGTCGTGGTGGACATGCGCGGGCCTTCGCCGGTTTCAAACCACAGATCGGCACCCAAAGCCTGCGGCAAAAGCAAGATATCGGCAAACAGGATCGCGGCGTCAAAGCCAAAGCGGCGGATCGGTTGCAGCGTCACTTCTGCGGCCAGATCGGGCGTGTAGCACAGGCTCAGGAAATCGCCCGCCTGCGCGCGCGTCGCGCGGTATTCGGGCAGATAGCGGCCCGCCTGCCGCATCAGCCACACCGGCGGCGTGGGAAGAACTTCGCCCTTCAGGGCGCGCAGGATCGTCTTTTCGGTCATGGGGGCCTCCTTCACTTGTCCCCTTTCATCGCCCCCTGCGGCTGAATGTCAAGTCTTGTTGACAGTTGTAAAGCTTGCGCGGGCAATCTGACGCGGATATGCCAAGCATATGGAACAGATGCCCTCGCCCAACGCCCCGCTGAAGATCGGCACCCGCGGCAGCCCTCTGGCGCTCGCGCAAGCCTACGAGACCCGTTCGCGGCTCATGGCCGCGCATGATTTGCCCGAAGAGGCCTTTGAGATCGTGGTCATCAAGACCTCGGGCGATAATGCTTCGCTGATTGCGGCGGATAAGCCGCTCAAAGAGGTGGGGGGCAAAGGCCTTTTCACCAAAGAAATCGAAGAGGCGATGGTCGATGGCGGCATCGATATTGCCGTGCATTCGATGAAAGACATGCCGACGGTGCAGCCGGAAGGGTTGATCCTCAACTGCTTTTTGCCGCGTGAAAATACCGCCGATGCCTTTGTCTCGATGAAATACAATTCGATCGCCGATCTGCCCGAGGGCGCGGTGGTCGGCACCTCGTCCTTGCGCCGCCGCGCGCAATTGGCCTACCGGCGCCCGGATCTGAAAATGGTGGAATTCCGGGGCAATGTGCAGACCCGGATGAAGAAACTGGGCGATGGCGTGGCCGATGCGACCTTCCTTGCGATGGCCGGTCTGAACCGTCTTGGCATGTCGGATGTGGCGAAATCGACGATTGCGCCCGAAGATATGCTGCCCGCCGTGGCGCAAGGCTGCATCGGGATCGAACGCCGCATCGCTGACGAACGCTGCGAAGCGCTGTTGATGCCGCTGATGGATGGCCCCGCCGGGCTGCGCATGGCCTGCGAGCGCAGCTTCTTGCACACGCTTGACGGGTCTTGCGAAACGCCGATTGCCGGTCTGTCGATCATCGAAGGCGATGAAATCTGGCTGCGCGGCGAGATTTTGCGCCCCGATGGGTCGGAAGCGATCAATGACGAGATTCGCGGCCCCGCGACCGAGGGCGCGGCGCTTGGTGCGGAACTCGCCCGGCGGATGCTGGGCGCGGCCCCGGCGGATTTCTTTAGCTGGCGCTGCTAAGGCTGCCCAGATAAACCCTTTCGGGCCGGAAGCTTGCACCGCGCAGCTTCCGGCCCGTTGCTTTTGATGGCCCCCTGCGCAAGGACCGCGTTCGATGGATATGCTCGCCCGCCTGACCGAGATTGTCGGCCCCGCCCATGTGATGACCGGGGCGGCGGCGATTGCGGCGGGGTTCGGACGCGAATGGACGGGGCATTACCGATGGACGCCCTTGGCCGTGGTGCGCCCCGGCTGCACGGCAGAGGTTTCGGCGCTGATGCAATGGGCGGATGAAACCGACACCAAGGTTGTGCCCGTTGGGGGCAATACCGGGCTCAATGGCGGCACCTTTGCCGAGGGGGCGGTGATGGTTTCGCTGTCGCGGCTTAACCGGGTGCGCGCGCTCAACCCGGCGGCCCGCACCGTTGTGGCCGAGGCGGGGGTGGTGCTCGAATCCCTGCACGATCTGGCAGCCGCGCATGATCTGGCCTTTCCGCTGTCTTTCGGGGCCAAAGGCTCGGCTATGGTCGGGGGCTTTTTATCGACCAATGCGGGCGGTTCGAACGTGGTGCGCTATGGCTCGGCGCGGGCCCTGTGTCTGGGGCTAGAGGTGGTGCTGGCCGATGGCCGCATCTGGAACGGGCTAAGCGATCTGCACAAGGATAACACCGGCTATGACCTGCGCGATCTGATGATCGGGGCCGAGGGCACATTGGGCATCATCACCGCTGCGGTGCTGAAGTTGACGCCCGCGCCCAAAGCCTATGCCACGGCGCTGATCGGCCTGCCCAGCCTTGGCGCGGCGCTTGGTGTGCTCAATGCGGTGCAGATGGGCAGCGGTGGCGCGGTCGAAGCGTTCGAATATATGCCCGACAGCTATATGGAGCGGCTAGGCCGGGCGAAACCCGCGCTGGCCTGCCCGTTTGCGCCGCAACCCGTCAATGTGCTGATCGAAACCGCCACCACCGTGCCCGGGGCCGATCCGGTGGCGCAACTGGAAGCGGCGCTGTTCGAGGCGATGGAGCAGGGTCAGGTGACCGAGGCGGTGGTGGCCCATTCGACGGCGCAACGCCGCAAGCTGTGGGAAATGCGCGAATCAGCCGCCGAAATCACCTTCACCACGCCCGATATCGTCGATTGTGACATCGCGCTGCCGCTCGACCGGTTGCAGCCGTTTCTGGACCGCATGACTCCGCGCTTGGCCGCGCTTGATCCGCAGGCCGAGGAACTGGTGATCGGCCATCTGGGCGATGGCAATCTGCATTATACCGCCTATCCCAGCCGGTCAGAGGCCGCGCTGGGCCAAGCGATCCGCGCGGCGGTGAATGAAGAGGCGATGGCCTTGGGGGGCAGTTTCTCGGCCGAACATGGGGTGGGGCTGTCCAAACGCGCCACCATGGCTGCGCATAAAGACCCGGTGGCGGTGCAGATGATGGCGGCGATCAAGGGCGCGCTTGATCCCAAGGGCCTTTTGAACCCCGGCAAGGTTCTGCCCTAAGCGCTTGAACTTCGCGCCGCTTCGGCGCATGGATCGCGCGACATGAGCCTGTCCACCCCATTCCGCCCGATTTTCCGTGTGCCTGCGCTGCGCCTTGCCGCCGTGCTTTTGGTGCTATTTGGCGCCCATGCGGCGACGCTTGCGCCCTATGTCTCGACGCTGGCGGTGAAACGCTTTGGGCTCAGCGACAGCGCCTTTTCGGTGCTTTTGGTGGCGGCGGCGGTGGTGGCGGTGGCCGCCTCGGTTATCTTTGGTATTCGCGCCGATCAACGCGCGAACCGCCGCAAGATTGCGCTGATCGCGATTGGCGCGCTGACCTTGGGCACCGCGCTGATGACCTTTGCGCCCACGGCGCCAACCTTTGTGCTGGCACATGCGCTGATGCTGCCGATTTCGGGGGCAATCTTTGGGCAGGTCTTCGCGCTGGCCCGGCTTGCGGCCTCTACCTGCCCGGCGGAGGAACGCCCGGCGGTGCTGTCGACCCTGCGCGCGCTGTTTGCGCTGCCCTGGGTCATCGTCTTGCCGATCTGGTCGGTGGTGTTTCAGACCGAGACGCCGCTGACCGTGGTCTATCCGGTCTGTCTGGGCTTTTCGGGGGTGATGCTGGGGCTGACGCTGGCCTTTTGGCCGCGCGATGGGGCCACGGCTTGGGCCGATGCGCCTTCGGGGCTTAGTTTCCGCGCTGCCTTGCGCGAAATCGGCCATCCGCGCGTGCTGATCCGGGTGCTGGCGCTGGGCACGATCAATGGCGCGGTGATGCTTTATATGGTCGTGGTGGGGCTGGTTTTTGCCGCCATCCCCTATCGCGGCGCGTCCGATACCGCGCTTTATGCCGGGATCATGGCGGGGCTAGAGGTGCCCTTCATGCTGGCGCTGCCCTTTGTGATTGGCCGCATCCGCCAGACATGGTTCATTTTCATCGGCACGGTGCTTTATGCGCTCCACCTTGCGGGCATCCCGCTTTTGGCCGAAAGCCCCGCCGTTTGGGCGTTGACGCTTTCGGGGGCGATTGGCGGGGCAATCGTACTGACCCAGCCGATGGCCTATCTGCAAGACCTTATGGCGGAACGCCCCGGCGCGGGGGCCTCGCTCATGGCGTTGCAAAAGCTGGCGGGCGACGGGTTTTCCGCCGCCTCTTTCGCTTTGGGAACCGCGCTCTCGGCGGGCTATGGGCTTGCGGCCTTTATCGGTGCGGGGCTGGCACTTTGCGGCGCGACGCTGCTGATCGTGCTGGATCGGGGCCGATAGGGTCAGCTTTGCGGCGCGACGCGCTCCAAAAGCTCCAGCACCTTTGGCCCCAACGCCTCGACCACCAAGGTCACCCCCTTGGCCGAAGGGTGAATGCCATCGGCCTGCATCAGCCCTTGTTCGGCGCGCGCCTCGGGGCTTTGCGCGGCAATCGGGCCCAGAAGATGATCGACCACCACCGCATCGTATTTCGCGCCAAGCTCTGGCCAGATCGCGTTGAAATCGGCCTGATAGGCAGTGCCGTAATTGCCCGGCGCTTGCAGCCCCACCAGCGCGGCGGGCAGCCCCTTGGCCGTGACCTCGGCCAGCATCGCATCCAGATTTGCGCGTGCCTTCGCAGGCGGCTGACCGCGCAGCATATCATTGCCGCCAAGCGCGATCATCACCGCATCCACCTCGGGCGTGAGCGACCAGCCCAGCCGAGCGCGCCCGCCCGCTGTGGTATCCCCCGACACGCCCGCATTGATCACGTTCACGTCAGCGCCATGATCTTCCAGCCAGCTTTGCAATTGCGGCACCAGCCCCTGTTCCGGGGCCAAACCATAGCCTTGGGTCAGGCTATCGCCCACGGCCAGCAAAGTGACCGGATCTGCGCTTGCGGCGGATGCCAAGGAAAGGCTGACCAATCCGGCCGCCAAAACCTTGCCCGCGCCGCGTGCAACCCCATATCCCCTTGAACACAATGACAGGCAGGTTTGCATGACGGATACGGTTCTTTCCCTTGATGAAGCGCGGCTGACCTTGGCCGGAAATGCTGGCCCGGTCGAGATTTTGCGCGGGATTACGCTTTCGGTCGGCAAAGGGGAAAGCGTGGGGTTGGTCGGGCCGTCGGGCTCTGGCAAGTCGTCGCTCCTGATGTTGATGGGCGGGCTGGAACGCGCCACCGGGGGCAAGGTCACCGCTTTGGGGCAGGATCTGACCGCGATGGGCGAAGATGATCTGGCCCGCTTTCGCAGGGGGAATATGGGCATTGTGTTCCAATCTTTCCACCTTGTGCCCACCATGACCGCGCTGGAAAATGTGGCCCTGCCTTTGGAAATTGCCGGGCAGCCCGATGCGCAGGCCCGTGCAATGGAAGAATTGAACCGTGTGGGGCTGGGCCATCGTCACCACCATTACCCGTCTGAAATGTCGGGCGGCGAACAGCAGCGCGTGGCCTTGGCCCGCGCGGTCGCGCCGCGCCCGGCGATTTTGCTGGCCGATGAGCCGACGGGCAATCTGGATGCCAAGAACGGCGCCGCGATCATCGAGCTTTTGTTTGATCTGCAAACCCAGACCGGCGCAACGCTGGTGCTTGTCACCCATGCCCCCGATCTGGCCGAGCGCTGCGGGCGGCTGGTGCGTCTGGCCGATGGGGTGCTTGAATGAGTTTGGCGGTTCGGATTGCGCGCGCCGAATTGCGCGGCGGGCTGCGCGGGTTTCGCATTTTTCTTTTGTGCCTGATGCTGGGCGTTGCCGCGATCACCGCCGTGGGGCAGGTGCGCGAGGCGATCAAGGCAGGTTTGGCTGCCGAGGGCGCGACCATGCTGGGCGGTCAGGCCGAGATGGAATTCACCTATCGCCGCGCCACGCCCGCAGAGCGCGACTGGATCATGGCCAATGCGGCGGCCTTTTCCGAAGTGGTCGAGATGCGTTCGATGGCGGCGCTGGCAGATGGCTCTGAAACCGCGCTGACGCAGATCAAGGCGGTGGATGGCGCTTGGCCGCTTTTGGGGCAGGCCGAGCTTGACCCGCCGGTGAGCGTGGAGGCTTTGGCGGGGCAGGGCGGTGTGCCCGGTGCGTTTTTGGACCCGGTCTTGGCCGACCGGCTTGGGCTGCAACCCGGCGACAAATTCAAACTGGGGGGCGAGCCCTTCGTGTTGATGGCGCGGCTGGTGCGCGAACCCGATGCCGCCAGCGCGGGCATGGCCTTTGGCGCGCGCTCGGTCGTGGCGCTGTCGGCGCTGGAGGGCACGCCGCTTTTGGCGCCCGGCTCGCTTTATGAAACGAAATACCGGGTGATGCTGCCTGACGGCACCAGCCTGCCCGCGCTGCGCGCGGCGGCCGAAAAGCGGTTTGACGGCGCGGGGATGAAATGGGCCGATGAAACCCGCGCTGCCCCCTCGATTGAGCGGTTCACGGATCGGCTTAGTTCCTTCCTTGTCTTGGTGGGGTTGGCGGGGCTGGCGGTCGGCGGCGTGGGCATTTCCGCGACGGTGCAGGCGTGGATTGCGCGCAAGGCCGCCACCATTGCCACCCTGCGTGCGCTTGGGGCCTCTGGCACCACGATCCGGGGCGCGTTCCTGATCCAATTGGCGGTTTTGACGACCGTGGGCGTTGGCGCGGGGCTGGCGCTGGGCGCGGGGGCGGTTTGGGCCGCGCGCGGTCTGATTGTCGATGCGATGCCGGTGCCGGTGGAGGTGGCGCTTTCGGCCCGCCCGCTTTACGAGGCGGCGATCTATGGCGCGCTGACGGCGGCGATCTTTGCGCTGTGGCCTTTGGCGCGGCTGTCCGAACTGCGCGCCGCCACGCTTTACCGCGAGGCGGAGAAACCGCGCCGGGGCCTGCCGCCGCTGACGTTCCTTGCCATTATTGCCGGGTTGACAGGGGCCTTGGTTCTGGCGGCGGTGCTGTTTTCGGGCCTGCCCACGCTGACACTGGTCACGCTGGGCGGGGTGGCCGGGGCGCTGGTGCTGCTGGCGCTGGCGGCGATGGGCATTCGGGCGCTGGCGCGCCGGTTCGCGCCGCGCGCCGCGCGCCGCCCGGCGTTGCATGCCGCGCTCGCCGCGATTGGGGCCCCGCGGTCCGAGGCGACGGCGGTGATCTTGGCTTTGGGGCTGGGGCTTACCGTGCTTTCTGCCGTGGCGCAGGTGCAAAGCGGGTTGCGCGGCGCGATTGCGCAGGAACTGCCGCAACAGGCGCCCGCCTTCTTTTTGCTCGATATTCCGCCGCCCGAACGGGCTGCGCTGGTGGATCGACTGATGGCGCAAGAGGGCGTCAGCCGCGTTGACACCGTGCCGATGCTGCGTGGCATCGTGACTGAGATCAACGGTCAAAATGCGCGCGAGGTCGCGGGCGAACATTGGGTTTTGCGCGGTGACAGGGGCGTGACCTTTGCGGAAACACCGCGCGAAGACCTGACCGCAGGGGAATGGTGGCCCGAGGACTATACCGGCGCGCCGCTTGTGTCCGTTTCCCAAGAGGAGGCGACGGAGCTGGGCCTGAAACTGGGCGATAAGCTTACGGTGAACATTTTGGGTCGCGATATCGTGGCCGAGATCACCTCGTTCCGAAATGTGGATTTTTCCACCATGGGGATCGGTTTCGTGCTGACCTTTGATGCCGCGACACTATCGGGCGCGCCGCACACCGATCTGGCGACTGTCTATGCGCCCGCCGAGGCGGAGGCGGGCTTGTTGCGGCTGATGGCGCAGGAATTTCCCACCGTGACCGCCGTGCCGGTGCGCGAGGCGCTGAACCGGGTCAGCGAGGCTTTGGGCTCGATTGCCACGGCTGTGGGTTTGGCCGCCTCGGTCACGCTGGTGACGGGCTTTGCCGTGCTTTTGGGGGCGGCGGCTTCGGGCGAAGAGGCGCGGGCGCGCGAAGCGGCTTTGCTGAAAACGCTGGGGGCCACGCGCGGGCTTATCTTGCGCTCGTTCGCCTTGCGCGCGGCGCTGATGGGGGCGGCGGCGGGGCTGATTGCCGTGGGTGTTGGCGCCTTGGCCGGTTGGGCGGTGCTGGTGTTGGTGATGGAAGCCAGCTTCCGCTTTGATCTGCTGGCCGCGCTTTTGGTGATTGCGGGTGGCATGGGGGCGGTGCTTTTGGCGGGGACGGTCTTTGCGCTGCGCCCGCTTGGCGCGCGCCCCGCGCGGATCTTGCGGGCGCAAGACTAAGCGTGTCGGTAACTTTGGTCGGGGCGCATGCGCCCCCGGTCTTACGTCCGCAGCCCGGTTTCGCGCAAAATTCCGCGCCGTTTTGCCTCGTAATAATAGCCGCGCGCATACCACATCACAGCGGTCTGTTCGTCGCCATCGGCGCACATCCAAGCGCCGCGCAGGTATTTGACCGCGTATTTCAGGTTCGTATCGGCATCAAGCAGGTCCGCGGGCGCCCCCCGAAACCCCATTGTGCGGGCGGTTTGCGGCAAAATCTGCATCAACCCGTAATAGGGGCCGTTGCGCGCGGCGGGGTTATAATCGCTTTCGCGCTGCACCACCCGATGCACCAGCGAACGCGGCACCTGATAATGATCGGCCCAGCGATTGATCTTGGCGCGCAATTGCGGCGTTTCGCCGGGATAAAGTTCGCGCGGCGTCTTGGTGGATTCGCGCCCGCCACCACAGGCAGACAGGGTTGCAAGGGCACAGGCCCCCAGCAGCAGGGAACGACGAGACAGCATCGGGCCTCCGGCAATCGTGACGGCGAAAATGGGATCGTCCTCTTTGATACGCGGGCCTCATCCTTGGGGCGAGCGAAAATGTCGCGCCCGCTTGGCGCATGGGCAAGGCTTTGCCGATCCGCGCGCTACGTCGGCGAAATCCTGAATACATTCTATAACTTGAATTTGATCATAATGAATGCTAGCTCACGCTTTAGCATTTCCCCAATCGGAGCCTTCCCATGACCCTTGATCGTGCCGTTCTCGTTTTCGCCGGGATCATGGTTCTTGTCAGCGTGATCCTGACCTGGACCGTATCCGTCTACTTTTTGTGGTTCACCGTCTTCATCGGCGTGAACCTGATCCAGTCGGCCTTCACCGGCTTTTGCCCCGCCGCGATGGTGCTGGGCAAGCTCGGGTTCAAAACTGGCTGCGCCTTTGAGGCGAAATAAGTGCTGACTGACAGATCAAAAGAAAGGGCGGGAAATCCCGCCCTTTTGCGATCTGACGCCGGTTTTGGCGGTTTAGAACACGATTTCGGCGCTGGTTTCGGTCAACTCCCAGCTGACGCGGCGGCCCTGATGGCCCGCTTCGCGCGGCAAAAGCGCGAATTGCACCTGCGCGGGGCTGACGGGCACAAGGCTGCCGGTGAGCCGCGACCACAGCTCCGGATCGGGCTTGGTGCGCTTGGTTTGCGCGCTAAGCCGCCATTCCCCGCCCTCTTCGCGGATCACAACTTCGCCACCCCAAGGCAGCGCGGGTTCCAGACACAAAAGCCCCAAGAAGATCAGTTTGACCAAACGGCGCGGCTGGTCGCCCGCGCCCAGCCAATGGTATTGCAGCCGCCCGCCGCGCGAAATTTCTTCAAGCACGGTAAGGATTTCTTGTGTGCCAAGCTGTTGGTCGGCATTGGCCTGACCAAAGGCCACACGGAAGAATTTGATCCGGGCATTGGCGGCGGCGACGCTTTCAGAGATAAGCTGGACCTCGGGGCTGGAGCCCAGCCCCGACATGCCCAGAAGCTCGACCCCGTTGCCGATTGCGCCCAAAGGGCTGATAAGGTCGTGACAGAGTCGTGACCCCACCAGTGCCACAAGATCGGCATCCAGCAGCGTATCGTCAACGGTGGGGGCGGGGATCGTGGTCGTGTCGTGCGGCATTTTCAGGTGTTCCAACTGGGGGCGGGATGAACGAATTTCTTGAACCGGGGATGCTGGTGACAAACCCGCAAGCCCCTGAATGGGGCCGGGGCCAGGTACAATCGCGCATTGGCGATAAGGTGACGGTCAACTTCGAACATGCAGGCAAGCGGGTGATCGACGGGCGACGGGTGCAACTTTCCCTCGTTATCGAGGGGCAAGGTTGACAAAAGGTTAACATTATTCTGCTTGGTTAACAGCCCGGACCGGCATCGTGGTGTCGCGCGTGGCGTGAACAGCCCAACTGGGTGTTGCAGGCATTGATCGGCACGATTGCGCCCCTACATCGGGGCAAAGTGAAAGGCAGGGACGATGGCGGGAACGCCGCTGGTCTATGAAACACGAATTACGAACGATGCGCGGGACATTCGTGCCTCGCAACGGCTGCGCTATCGGGTTTTCGTAGAGGAATTGGGCGGCTCCGGGCCGCTTGTCGACCATGACAACCGGCTGGAAGCCGATGAGCTTGACCCGCTTTACGATCACTTGCTGCTGATCGATCCGCACAAAGACCCTGCGGATCTGGACCGGGTCGTGGGGGCCTATCGGCTGCTGCGCTCGGACCGTGCCGCCGAGATCGGGCGGTTTTATTGCGATGCGGAATATGACCTGACGCCCTTGCGCGCATCGGGGCGGCGGCTGTTGGAACTTGGCCGGTCCTGTGTGCACCCCGATCATCGCGGCGGGGCGGCAATGCTGATGCTGTGGAATGCGCTGGCCGATTACGTGCTGGAACACGAGATCGATATTCTGTTCGGTGTCGCTTCTTTCCATGGCACCGATATCGATGCCTTGCGCGCGCCGCTGGCTTGGCTGCATCACCACCATCTGGCCCCTGAAGCCCTGCGCCCGCGCGCGCGGGGCGATCATTTTCAGCGCATGGATCTGGTGCCCGAAGCCGCACTGGACCGGCGCGTGGCGATGGAACAGATGCCCAATCTCATCAAAGCCTATCTGCGGCTGGGCGGCTTTGTGGGCGAGGGGGCCTATGTCGATCATCCATTCAACACCACCGATGTATTGCTGTTGATGGACACGCAGGCGATGTCGGAAAAGCACCGCGAGTTCTACACGCGGCGCGCGGAGGGGCGTGGATGACCCGGCCCAACGACCAAGCCTCGAAACCGCTGTGGATGGGGGGAGAGCCGCCCGAGGTGCCGTCCGCCGGGCTGGGCGGCGTGCTGCGGCTTGTGCTGCGTGGCACTGGCTTTGCGCTCTTGCTGAGCTTTGGGCTGGTGCTGCTTTTGGCGCTGCGGCTGCTGGAGCGCCCGTTTTATGGCGCGGCGCGGCCATGGACACCTGCGCTGACCCGGGCCGTGTGCCGGATCAGCATCGCGATCATGGGGATTGGCTATCAGGTGCGCGGCACGCCGATGCATCATATCGGCGCGGTGGTTGCGAACCATTCCTCGTGGCTTGATATTTTTGCACTCAATGCCTGCCAGCGGGTCTATTTCGTCTCCAAAGCCGAGGTGGCGCGCTGGCCGTTCGTGGGCTGGCTGGCGCAGGCCACGGGCACTGTTTTCATTCGCCGGGACCCGCGTGAGGCGAAGGCGCAGCAAGCGGTGTTCGAGGCGCGTATCCGCGCCGGGCATCATCTGTTGTTCTTCCCTGAGGGCACCTCGACCGATGGTTTGCAGGTGCTGCCGTTCAAGACCACGCTGTTTCAGGCATTTTACACCCATGGGCTTGATCGGGTGATGCAAATTCAGCCGGTCAGTGTGATCTATCACGCCCCCGAAGGCCAAGATCGGCGCTTTTACGGCTGGTGGCGCGATATGTCCTTTGGCGGCCATCTGGCCAAGGTGCTGGCCGCGCCCCGCCAGGGCTGGATCGAGGTCATGTTCCACGATCCGCTGGATGTGGCGGCCTATCCCTCGCGCAAGGAGCTTGCGGCGGCTTGCGAGGCGTCGGTGCGCGCGGGGGTCACACAAGCCCTGTCGCGGTAAAAGGCCAGCACTTCAAGCCGGATCGCGGTGGCAAGGCCGGTTTCTTGCCCCCTTGCGGTGTCGATCTCGCGGGCGAGTTCATTGATGCCCAGCCCGCGCGCGGCGGCAAGCGCCTTGAAGCCTGCCCAAAACGCATCTTCGAGCGAGACCGAGGTGCGGTGCCCGCCCAAGGTCAGCGAATGTTTGCGCGGGCGGCTCATCGCCCGTCGTCATCGCGTTTCGCGCCATCCAGCAGATCGCGCGCCTTTTGCGCCTGCGTTTGCTCAAGCTGCTTTTGCGCCTTGGTGCGGCCGAACTTGGCCGCATTGGCATCGGCTTTGGCGCGCGCCTCTTGGCGGGCGGCGGTTTTGCGGAAACGGTTGAGGTTGACGATCTCGGCCATAGCGGCAGCATCGCATGGCGCGCGGGCTTGCGCAATCCGGGCCGGGCAGCGCCCCTTCTGGGGATGAAAAAGGGCGGCCCGAAGGCCGCCCCATAGTCCGATGCCAGAAAGATCAGCCTTTCGGGCCGATCATATCTTCGGGGCGCACGATCTTGTCGAAGGTCTCGCCATCGACATAGCCAAGCGCGATGGCTTCTTCACGCAGCGTGGTGCCGTTTTTATGCGCGGTTTTGGCGACTTTGGTGGCCGCATCATAGCCGATGGTCGGCGCAAGCGCGGTCACCAGCATCAGGCTTTCTTTCATCAGCTTGTCTATGCGCGCGGTATTGGCCTTGGTGCCGACCACCATATTGTCGGTGAAGGCCGAGGCCGAGTCGCCCAAAAGTTGCATGGATTGCAGCACGTTATAGCTCATCATCGGGTTGTAGACGTTCAGCTCAAAATGCCCTTGGCTGCCCGCAAAGCCGATCGCCGCGTCATTGCCCATGACATGGGCGCAGACCATCGTCAGCGCTTCGGCTTGGGTCGGGTTCACCTTGCCCGGCATGATCGACGAGCCCGGCTCGTTTTCCGGCAAGATCAATTCGCCCAGGCCCGAGCGCGGGCCGGAGCCCAGAAGCCGCAGGTCGTTGGCAATTTTAAAGAGCGAAGCCGCCACGGTTTTCAGCGCGCCCGAGAAGAACACCATCGCATCATGCGCGGCGAGGGCTTCGAATTTGTTCGGCGCGGTGACAAAGGGTAGGCCGGTGATGTCCGCGATTTGCGCCGCGACGCGGGTATCCCAACCGACTTTGGTGTTCAGCCCGGTGCCCACGGCGGTGCCGCCTTGGGCGAGTTCATAGATATGCGGCAGGGCAAGCTTCACGCGCTCGATGCCGCGTTCCACTTGCTTGGCATAGCCCGAGAATTCCTGCCCCAAGGTCAGCGGCGTTGCATCTTGGGTGTGGGTGCGGCCGATCTTGATGATATCCTTGAATTCTTCGGATTTGGCGACCAGCGCGGCATGGAGTTTTTCGAGCCCCGGCAGCAGCACATCGCGCGCCTGCATGGCAATCGCCACATGCATCGCAGTCGGGAAAGTGTCGTTCGACGATTGGCCCATGTTGCAATGATCGTTCGGGTGCACGGGCGTTTTCGAGCCTTTTTCGCCGCCCAGCATTTCGATCGCGCGGTTCGAAATCACCTCGTTCGCGTTCATGTTCGACTGCGTGCCCGAGCCGGTTTGCCAGACAACCAGCGGGAAGTTGTCGTCAAACTTGCCCTCGATCACCTCGGTGGCGGCGGCGGCAATCGCATCGGCGATCTGCGCATCCATATCGCCTTGGGCTTTGTTCACCAGCGCGCAGGCTTTCTTGATCACGCCAAGGGCGCGAATGATCGGCACCGGCTGCCGCTCCCAGCCAATCGGGAAATTCATGATCGAGCGCTGGGTTTGCGCGCCCCAATATTTGTCGGCGGGAACTTCAAGCGGGCCGAAGCTGTCGGTCTCGGTTCTGGTCGCAGTCATCCTGGGCCTCCATGATGCGAAAACTCCCGCGCGTTCTAGGACGGCGGGAGCGGTTTGGCAATTGGTATGCGAGCGTATACGGACGCGGGCCTAGCCCGCCGGGGAAAAGACCCGCGCATTGGCGCACAGCGGATGGTCGACCAAAAGCTCGGCCAGCGCGGCCTCGACATGGCGCACGGCGCGGCAGTGGAAATAAAGATCGGTCGTTTTGTCAAAGTCGCGCTGGCCCATGAAACGCCCGCCCGAGCTGATCTTGTGATTGATCCGTTCCAACAATTCTTCGGTCTTGTGTTCGGCTTTTACCGCCTCGGGCAGCCCGGCCATGTCGAGTTCGAGCACCAGAACATGGGTGGAGCCGAAGCTGCGCAGTTCTTTGCCCTCTTCATCGGTGAAAACCGAGCCGCGCGGCGCGCCCAAAGATTCAAAATGCGGCACAAGCCGATCCATCAGCTTTTTATCAAGCCCTTTGATCTGCATCGTCACGGTGCAGCCGGTCACGCGGCCCGCGGCTTCGCCTGCGGAACTGCCACCGGTCACCGCGCCCACGCCCCATGCGGTGAGCGCTTCTTGCACCGGGCCATCATAGCGCGCGGCGCGCTGGGCGTCTGTCAGGCAAGTGGGCAGGTGGGCGGTAACGGTGACGGTCTTTTGCGGCTTGAGAAAGCTGAACATCTGGGGGGCCGTTGCTTGCGGAAAGTTGAAGGAAAAATCTTATTTGCGGAACTTGTCGAGGCTGACCACTTCGGCCTCGGTCCGGGGTTTTTCTTCGACGGGCTCGGTGATTTCGAAGCCTTCCTCCTCGGTTTCGTCGTCCTCTTCCTCGTCGTCGTCGCTGTCTTGCGATTCGAAGCGCAGGCCGAATTCAACCGACGGGTCGACGAAAGTATGCACCGCATCAAATGGGATCCACAGCGGCTCGGGCTGGTTGCCGAAATTGAGCGTGATGCCGAAGCCTTCTTCGGTCACATGCAGATTGTCGAACCAATGCTGGATGACGATGGTCATTTCTTCCGGATAGCGCGACTTCAGCCAATCGGCCATTTCCACCTTTTCGGCGCGGGTGTCGAAGGTGATAAAGAAGTGATGCGCGCCGGGCAGGCCATGCTCGGCCACCTCGCCCAGAACGGTCTGGATGAGGCCGCGCATCGCGCTGTGCATGAGAGTGCCGTAATCGATCGTACGCGTCATGGGGGACCTTTCCTTTGGCGCCCAGCATAGGGAATTTGCCGGGCAAGGAAAGGGGGAAGGCAGGGCACAAAGGTCGCGCCATGCCCGCGCAGAAGGCTCAGTTCAATTGCTCGCCACTGAGCAGCAGCGCCATCGCATTTTGCGGCAAGGCGCGGATTTGTTCGAAGAACTGCAGCATGTCGGTGGTGTTATGCGCTTCGACGAATTGGCCGTTTGCAATGCGCACCGCGACTTGGCTGGTCATGTCGACGGGCGCGGCGTTGCGCCGGGCATAGCCGTGAAACCGCACAAGCGCCCAAAGCCAATCCTCGGTTTCGATATGGCGCAAGATTTCATAGTGCATGTCTTGCACCACGGCCTGCATTGCGGGGATGAATTCGGCGAAGTCGCGCGGGGTTAGCGACAGATCCGGCAAAAGGCCATTTGCGGCACTGTCTTCGGGGAAAAACTCAGGAATCGCGGCGATATCGCCGCCGATCCAGACGCGATCATACCAGTTTTTCAAGATGTCGAGGTGGCTCATTCCTGGTCTCTTGGCTGGGAGGTTGTGGTTAAGGTGCCAAACAAGGCTTTCAACACGGTTAACAGCAAACAAGCTTCAGTCCGGATGATCTTTCGTGATCACATCCGGGGCACTGGTCACAACATCGGCCGCGTGGGCGCTAAGGTATGGGAAGTGCAGGTTTCTGTTGCCAGGCACCTGCGAGCCCCGCCTAAGGCGGCTAAGCGTTAGGACTTAAGTTTCGGTTACCCGAGCTGCTTACGCAGCCAGAGCCACCGGAGCACGGTTGTCGTTGGCAACTGTACAATTTGCACCGATAACGGTGGTCGCTCACCGGGACAAAGCTATCACCTTTACACGTTCGTCGATCCTATTTCGGCCCCATGTGCCCCCAACGAGGGATTTTGGTGGAGCCGCCGGGTACCGCCCCCGGGTCCGATCCGCTTATTACGTGCGCGTTTATGCCCATAGTCCGGGTTGCCCCGAACAGGCCTAACTTAGGGTGTGCGGCGGTGGGCTGCAAGGGGCGGCGGTGGAAAGGTGGGTCACGCCTTGGCGCGCCGCAGCGCGCGGTCCAGCGCGTCCAGGAAACGCGACCGGTCTGCCTTGGTGAACCCCCGCCCGTTTCCTTGCAAAAACGGGTTGGCCGCACGCAGATCGGCCATCAAATCGCGCGTGGCGAGGATATTGCCGATATTGTCGGGGCCAAGCGCCTCGCCATCGGGTTTGAGCACCTGCGCGCCCGCTTCGACGCATTTGGCGGCCAGCGGAATATCGGCGGTGATCACCACATCGCCCGGGCCCGCCCGCTCCGCAATCCATTTATCGGCTTCGTCGGGGCCTTGTGCCACGATCACGCTTTGCACAAGCGGGTTTTGCGAGGGGCGAATGCCGCCATTCGACACCAGAACCATGGGCACGCCCAGCCGGGTGCCAACACGTTCGACCTCGGCTTTCACCGGACAGGCATCGGCATCGACATAGATCATGGGCGCCCCGCTGCGTTTGGTGTGGTCTGCCCGAAAGCGGGTGACCGCGTCAAGCACCCAACAACTGCAACGGCCCCGCAGAGGGTCAAGGTCTGCGGGGCCTCGGCGATCAGAGCGCGGGGCTATCAGCGCCCGTAGGTCGCCGTAAACGAGGCGCTGTCAAGCGCGGAGGTATTGGCAAAAAAGCCGACCACGGCGCCGGAGGCGGTTTCATCAATGCCCAGCTTTTCTTGCGGCATCGCATAGACGGTGAAGATATAGCGGTGCGGCGTATCACCTTGCGGCGGGCACGGCCCCCCCCAGTTGTTGGCCGAATAATCGTTGCGGGCCTGCATCGCACCTTCGGGCAGGTCGATGGCGGCGCCTTGCGGCAGTTCGGTCACCGAGGCGGGCAGGTCAAACACCGCCCAATGCCAAAAGCCCGAACCCGTCGGCGCATCGGGGTCATAGACGTTCACGATATAGCTGTTGGTGCCTTCGGGGGCCCCCTCCCACGCCAGCGCGGGCGAGGTGTTCGGCCCGGTGCAGCCGAAACCGTTGAAGACAAAGGCATCGCCGATCGTGCTGTCGGGGGCGATATCGGGCGAGGTGAGGGTCATTTCCGCATGCAGCGGGCTGGCTAGGCAAAAGGCAAACAGGGCACCGGCAACAACTTTCGAGGCGTGCAAAGGCAGGGTCATGAAAAAGCTCCGTATGGCTTGCGAAAGCCCCGACATGGGGGCGGACAGGGCCAGATTAGGCCCGCGGGAAAGATGCGCTATACCCCCGTTGGGGAATTGACACTGTGCTGCGATGCGGCGCGGACTGGGCGCGGCGGCGCGGCTTGGGCCGACAAATGCGCAAACAGCCGGGGCCAATGGCTAAAAAACACGAATTGCCCGGCGTTTTCATGCAGTTCGAAGTTGATCCAGGGGTAGTCTTCGCGAAATTCTGCAATCGTTTCGGGCGGGGCAATCGGGTCGGTCGCGCCATTGATGAAGGTCACGGGGAACCGTCCGCGTGCGGCGGCGACGCTATCGCTCCAATCCCCGCTTGCGAAGGCGCGCATTTCTTGGGCATAGGCGCGATGCGCCAGATGGCGCGGCGACAGCGCAATCCGCGTGCCATCCAAGATCGCGGCGCGCGCAGCGGGGTCTTGCAGAACCGCCACATCGGGCGGCGAGTCGGCATAAACCTGACGCACGAATTCCTCGCGCCCGATCCGCGCGGCAAAATGAAACCCGCCCTGCGCCACCAACGGGATCAGCGCGGGGGTATAATGCGCGGTGCCCACGACGAAGCGATGCCATTTGTCCATCCGCCCGTATTGTGCCTTGCGCGTGACCGGCAACACCCCGGCAAAGGCGATCAGCGCGCTGACGCGGTCGGGATGGGCGCGCGCAAAGGCAAAGCCCAGAAAACTGTCGTTTTCCAGCGTGACCAGCGGCGCGCATCCCACGCCTTCTTGGGCAAAAATCGCAATGATATCGTCAAAGATACGCTGGGGGTTCAGGGCCTCTTCGGCGCCGGTGGTGTTGCCATAGCCCGGCCGGATCGGCACGATCACCCGCCAGCCGCGCCGCAGCGCTTCTTGCTCGGCGGCGTGGGGCCAGCAGCAAAAGCCATAGGTGCCATGAAAGGCCAGCACCGGCTGGCCTTGCGGATCGCCGAAGATGCGATAGCTGATGCAGCGCCCCGCCGCGAAAATCTGCCGCTCATCCGGAAAATAGGGCAGCGGGCCGGCTTGCGCCTGCACAGTGTTGGCCTCTGGCGGCATCGCAGGGGCCTCGGGCTGGGGCCACGGCGGCGCGGGGGCGGCGGTGTCGCGCCACAGCGCCGCGCTCATCAAAGACAGCTCTTGCTGCGAGGCTGCGCCCGTTTTGGCCAAAATCCGTTCGATCTGCTTTTTGACCGTTTCCGGCGACACGCCGCGCCGATTGGCGATTTCCTTGCGGCCAAGGCATTGCAGCGACAGGGCCAGCACGTCGCGTTCGGCTGCGGTCAGATCGAAGGTGCCCGCCAGTTGTGCGGCCAGCCGGGCTTGGCTGGCGCGGTCAAAGAGCACGGTGAAAAGGCAATCTTGCGCGCCTTCATAAGATACGGGGATGCGCCGCATCACCGTGCCCGAGAGCTTGCCAGAAAGATCGCCCGGCCCGCTGGGCAAGCTGCTGGCCCCGTCCAAAAGCGCCATGGCGCCGGGATTGGCGTGCAGCACCTGCCCCGTGGCCGAGGTCAAAAGCGCGGGCAAATGGCGGTAAAGCGTAAAGAGGCGCTCAATTTCCGGGTATGGCGCCGAGGTGCCAAGGATGCTGCCCGCTTGCGCCACATGGCGCGCCGAACTGAGCGGATCGGGGGCGAGCCCGATCGTTTCGATCCGGGCGAGGGCGTCCAGCCCGGCATCGACCAGCCGTTCGTATTGATCGGGATTGAGCGCGGTATGATAGATTTCGCACACCAGATCATCGGCCAAGGGGCCAGAGGCGCTGGGCACACTCGTGGCCTTGGGGTGCCAGCGTTGTGGAGTATCCTCGAGCATCTGAAAGCTCCCAGCCATGGACACGTTGAAAAAACGGTGCCGGGCGATGTGCAATGAGATTGGCGCGCAGCCCCGCCCCGGGCGCAAATGGGGCGGATCGTCCAGACACGACTATAGGCGGATCGGGGATAAGCTCAACCATCGCGGCGCAGATCTGCCCGGCCGCTTTGTGTCGCAGGCGGTATTTCGCCTCGGCTTGGCCGAGGCGACCCGCAGGGGGGCGCTGCCCGCCTCTTGGCCTGTGGCCAATTCACCCCCGGGGATATTTGGACAAAGTCGAAGGCAAACAGGCGCAGTGGTGTCGCAGGGGCCGGCGCGCCCTTTGCGCGGCGCGGCACTTGCGCCACACTTCGCCCCGGCGCGAGTATGGCAGCATGGAGGGCAGCATGGAGGGCAGGATGGAGCGGATTGGGGTGATCGGGCTGGGCCGTATGGGGGCGGCCATTGCACAGCGTTTTGGCATGGCGGGCGCGCCGGTGCGGGGGTGGACCCGTTCGGGGCGCACTGTGCCGGGGGTGTCTGGGGCGGACAGCTTGGCCGGGCTTGTCGCGCAAAGCGATGTGGTGATCTTGAGCCTTTATGACGATGCGGCGGTGGGCGCGGTGCTTGATACCTTGCTGGAGCTGCCGCTAGAGGGGCGGCAGATCATCGATACCAGCACTGTCAGCCCGCAGATAGTGCAAAGCCGCGCGGCGGCCTTGACGGGCAAGGGGGCGCGGGCCGTGGATGCGCCGATTTCGGGCGGGCCCGAGCTGGTGCGCGCAGGCCAATGCGGCATTTTCATTGGGGGCGCGGAGGCCGATGCTATGGCGGCGCGCGCCGTGTTGGCCCCTTTGTCCGAGCGGATCTTCCATACCGGGCCTTTGGGCGCGGGGCTGGTGATGAAAGTCATCAATAACGGGATGTTGCAGGCTTATTGGGCGGGGCTGGCCGATCTGATGCCACTGGCGCGCCGTGCGGGGCTGCCGCTCGAAACGGTGCTGACGATCCTTTCGGGGGGGCCTGCGGGCCTGCCCGCGTTGCGCGACCGTCTGCCCAAGGTGCTGGGCCAAGATGACAGCGTGGGCTTTCCGGCGCGTGGCGTGTTCAAGGACAATGCGCTGTTTCGGCAGATCGTCGCGGCACATGGGGGGCACGCGCCCACGCTGGAGCGGTTGGCCGCAGAGGAAGGCGCCGCGCAGGCGGCGGGGCTGTTGGATCACGACCTCGCCCGGCTGGTCTGGCTGGCCTATGAAGCCGGCGCCGCCAATCTGTCGCAGCGCGATTTGCTTGACTGAAAGTCTGATTTATTCTTCCCTGCGCGCGTTCAAGTTCCGGTGAGAGTCGGATGAAAAGGGAACGCGGAACGGTGCGCGCACCGAAGCCGTGGCTGCCCCCGCAACTGTGAGCGGTGAGCGACGTCGACATGCCACTGGGCCAAGGCCCGGGAAGGCCGGCGAAGCCCTGACCCGCGAGCCAGGAGACCTGCTTGAGCGATCACCCTTTCCGGGCGCGGGGCGTGCCATGGAAGCGGCTTGATCCGCAGTGGTGACATGTCGCCGTCTGCGGGTGTCTTTCCCGCAGCATTCGCATTGCAGGCCTAGGGCCTGCGCTTGTCATGTCGGGCCGATGGGGGTCCGGGGGAAAGAACCTATGGCTTTTCAATCCACGCTTCGGCGTTTGCTTTTGGTGTCCAGTTGTCTGTGCGGGCCGGGTCTGGCCAGCGCGCAAGACTTCATGCTGTTGGACGAAATCCTTGTGCGCGCCAATCTGGAGCAAACCGACCCGGATCGCGCGGGCAGCACGGTGCATGTGGCCACCGCCGAAGATCTCGCACAGGCACCTTACACGCGGCTGGGCGCGGCATTGGCGCAGATGCCCGGGCTGACCTTCAAAAGCTATGGCCCGCCCGGCACCGCCTCTAGCATCACCTTGCGCGGCGCGCCTGCGCAATATGTGCCGGTGCTGCTTGATGGGATCGCGATGGGCGATCCCGCCGCTGGCAACGGGGATTTTGATTTCGGCACGCTTGGCATCGCGGGGCTCGACCGGGTTGAGGTGCTGACCGGGTCGCAAGCGGCGCTTTATGGCGCCAATGCCGTGGGGGGCGTGATCAACTTGACCAGCTTTCGCGCCCATGAGATTGGCACCGCGCAACGTTTCGTGGCGGAATATGGCAGCTATGCCACGCGCAAACTGAGCTATGCCCATGCGATCAAGACCGCGCGGGGCGATCTGTCGGTGACGCTGTCGCATATGGCGTCGAACGGGTTTTCCGCCCTTGATGAAAACGCGGGGAATTTTGAGCCCGATGGCTTTCGCGCCAACCGGATCGGCTTTTTCACGCAATATGATCTGACGGAAACGGTGACACTTGGCTTGAACGGCTTTTTCGAAGACAGCCGGGGCGAGAGCGACGTTTGGTCGGGCGATACCGTGGCCAATATCGGGCAAGATTACACTGACCGGCGCACCACCGGGCTGCGCGCCTTTGCCGACATTTCGGGTGGCGCCGTCGCGCACAAGCTACAGGCCGTCTATTACCGCTCTGACCGGCAAAGCTATACCTTTGGATCGTTGGTGCCTTCGGATTTCGATGGCACGCGGGTGAAGCTGTCTTACAGCGGTGCGATGGATCTGGGCGCTTCGGCGCGGTTGGTGTTTGGGGCCGATCACACGCGTGAGGCGGTGGATGGCAATGGCAGCGTGACCGATGCCGGGGCTTTTGCCGAGCTGACATGGGCGGCGAATGACCGGCTCGATGTTGCGGCCACCTTGCGCCATGATGACCATGAGATGTTTGGTCATTTCACCTCGGCGCGGCTATCGGGGGTGTATCGCCTGCGCGAGGATGTGTTGCTGCGCGCCTCTGTCGGCAATGGGTTCCGTGCGCCCACGCTTTATCAGCTTTATGGCCTCTATGGCGATGCCGGGCTGACAGCGGAAGAAAGCCTGAGCGCCGAGGTGGGCGTGGAAAAGCGCTGGGGCGAAACCGCCAGTTTGCGCGCGACGGCGTTCTTTTTGAAGGCCGACGATCTGATTGACTTTGTCCGAGCCGCAACGGTCTGCGGGCAGGCTTTTGGCTGCTATGCGCAGGTGACGGGCGAGACCCGGCGCAGCGGGCTGGAGCTGGAGGCCGAGGCCGCGCTAAGCGATCGGCTGACGCTCTCGGGCAATTATACCTATACCGACAATTATGCCGATGGCGGGGCGTCGGGGGTTTGGGCCGAAATCGCGCGCCACGATCTGATGCTGAGCGCGACGCTGAAGGTCACGCCGGCGCTCGATGCGCAATTGTCTGTGCAACGGGTGATGGATCGCCCCGGCCGTTTGGCAAATTACACGCTGGCCAATGCCGCAGTCACCTATGACTTGGGGGCGGGCAAACAGGCTTACCTGAACATCGAAAACCTGTTTGATGAAGAATATCAAACCTATAGCGGTTATGGCACATCGGACCGGGCGGTTTATGTTGGGTTCCGTGCGCAGTTCTAGTCTGGCCTTGGCGCTGGCGGCGATTTGTGCCGCCAGTGCCCTGGGGGCCGAGACGGGCGCCAAGCCCGCTCCCGCGCCCGCGCGGGTGGTATCGATCAACCTATGCACGGATCAACTGGCGATGCTGCTCGCGGCGCCGGGGCAGTTGCGCTCGGTCACGATGCTGGCGCGGGATCCAACGGTTTCGGTCTTGGCCGAAAGGGCGCAGGCCTATCGCACCAACCATGGCCATGCCGAAGAGGTCTATCTGGATTGGCCCGATCTGGTGCTGGCAGGCCGGTATACCGCGCAAGCCACCGTGAACATGCTGCGCGGGCTTGGCATTCGGGTCGAGATTTTCGAACCCGCGCAAAGCTTTAACGCGCTGCAAGAGGATATTTTGCAGATGGGCCGGGTTTTGGGGCGCGAACCGCAGGCCCGCGCGATGGTGGACGATTTTTCCAAGCGGCTGGCGGCGCTGCGCGCCAGCGCGCCGAAGGGGCCGCGCGATGTGGCGGCCACATGGGCTGCGCGCGGGTATATGTCGGGCAGCCAAAGTTTGGCGGCCGAGATCATCACCACTGCTGGCTTTGCGCCTTTGGCGGTCAAGCTGGGGCGCAAGGCGGGCAGTTTTTTACCGTTGGAGGCTTTGGTTATGGCCGATCCCGATCTGGTGATCGCGGGGCAAAGCCGTGCAGGCCATGCCCATTCCGAAGATATGCTGGCCCATCCGGCTTTGCGCAGCCTGACCGGGCGGCAAACGGCGTTGCAATCGAATGCTTGGGTCTGTGGCTTGCCGGCGGTTCTAGAGGCCGTGGTGGCATTGCGCGCGACCGAAGGGGGCACACCATGACCCGGCCATGGCTTTTGGGGGTGTTGGCGGGGGCAATGGGCGCGCTCTTTGTGATTTCGCTGCTGACCGGGGTGGCCGATCCGGGCGTTGCAACCAGCCTGAAGGCACTGGTCTTGGGCGGCGAAGGCCCGCTTGATATTGTGATGCGCGAAATCCGTCTGCCGCGCGCGCTTTTGGCGGTGATGGTGGGGGCCAGCCTCGGCCTTGCCGGTGCGGCGATGCAGGGGCTTTTGCGCAACCCGCTGGCCGAGCCGGGCGTGATCGGCATTTCCGCTTCGGCCGCTTTGGGCGCGGTGTTGGCCTTGCAAACCGGGCTGGCCGCGATGGTGCCGCTGGCTTTGCCGGGCGCGGCGCTTTTGGGGGCCCTTCTGGGCGTGGGCGCGATCTTGTTTTTGGCCGGGTCGGGCGGGGGCACCTTGGGGCTGATTTTGGCAGGGATCGCGCTTTCGGCGCTGGCCTCGGCGCTGACGGCGCTGGTGCTCAACCTTTCGCCCAACCCCTTTGCCGCGCATGACATCGTTTTTTGGATGATGGGGTCGCTGGCCGATACTTCTTTTACGCAGGTGGCGATTGCCGCGCCGGTGATGGCGCTGGGCTGGGTCTTGTTGGGGCGCAGCGGGCGCGGGCTGGAGGCACTGACCCTTGGGGAAGACACCGCCGCTTCGATGGGGGTGAATCTTGCCCGATTGCGGCTTGCGATCGTGCTTGGCACGGCGGCTGCGGTGGGCGCGGCGACGGCGGTGGCGGGCACGGTTGGGTTTGTCGGGCTTGTCGTGCCGCATGTGCTGCGCCCTTGGGTGGGCGCGCATCCGGGGCGGCTTTTGCCCGCCGCAGCTCTTGGCGGCGCGGTTTTGGTGCTGGCCGCCGATATTGCGGTGCGGCGCATTTTGCCGGGGCAGGATTTGAAGCTGGGGGTGTTGATGGCGCTGGTCGGCGCGCCGGTCTTTTTCCACCTGATTTGGCGGATGCGGGGCAGGCCATGACCGAGTTTCGGGTGGAAAATCTGACCGTGATGCGCGGATCGGCGCGGGTGTTGGACCGTGCTTGCCTGCATTTGCATCCGGGCGAATTTGTCGGGCTGATCGGCCCTAATGGGGCGGGCAAGTCCACGCTGTTGCGGGCCGCTTTGGGGTTGGTGGCGGCGCAGGGCTTCTCTTCCTTGGCGCGCCTCGCGCCCGCCGCGCGGGCGCGCACCTCCGCATGGCTGCCGCAGGCGCGCGAGATCGCTTGGCCGATGCCGGTGATCGATCTGGTGGCCTTGGCTCAGAACGGGCGGCGCGATGCCCCGCAGGTGCGCGCGGCGTTGAAACGCATGGATATCGCGCATCTGGCGCAGCGTCCGGCCACGGCGCTGTCGGGGGGCGAACAGGCGCGGGTGCTGATGGCGCGGGCGCTGGCGCAAGACACGCCCATTTTGCTGGCCGATGAGCCGATTGCCGGGCTTGACCCCGCGCATCAGATCACCTGCATGAACCATTGTGCCGCGCGCGCCGCCGAGGGGCGCACGGTTCTGGCCTCGCTTCATGATCTGGGGCTGGCGGCGCGTTATTGCGCACGCCTTGTTGTGGTGCACGAAGGTCGGATCGTCGCCGATGGCGCGCCCGCAAAGGTGCTGACCCCGGCGCTTTTGCGCGATGTTTTCGCCATTCACTGCCATATCGCACAGGCCGAAGGGGGGCTGATCGTGCAGCCGCTCGACGCCCTGTCTTCATCGGCTGCAAAGGAGAGCTGTCATGTCCCCCGTTGAGACATTGCTGATCGCGCTGTTGGACCGGTTCGGCCTTGCGGGGGCCGCGCAAGCGCTGCGCGCCGCCGAAACGGCGCAGACCCAGACCCCGCTTTCGATGTTCATGGCGGCAGGGCCTTTGGTGCAGGCGGTAATGGCGGGGCTGGCGTTGGCCTCGGTGCTGGTTTGGGCGCTTTGGGCGGGTAAGCTTTTGCAAATCAGCTTGGCGCGCGGGGCGCTTGCGCGTGACTACCGTCGTCTTGCGGTCACGGGCTCCTTATCGGTCGATCTGCCTCGGCGCGGCGTTCTGGCCCGTATGCAAAGCGCCGCACAGGCCGAGATGCACCTTTCGGCGGGCCTGCCGGTTGCCGGGGTGAAAGAGCGTGCCGCGATGGAGTTGGCCCGGATCGAGGCCGGGGCCGCGCGGGCGATGCAATCGGGGGTGACGGTGCTGGGTTCGGTCGGCGCAATCGCGCCGTTTGTGGGGCTTTTCGGCACGGTTTGGGGGATCATGGGCGCTTTCATCGGGATTGCGCAAAGTGGGCAGTCCAATCTGTCGGTCGTCGCCCCCGGCATTGCCGAAGCGTTGATGGCCACCGCGCTGGGCCTTGTCGCGGCGATCCCGGCGGTGCTGCTTTACAACCATTTGACGCGGGCTTTGGGCAGCTATCGCGGGGCGCTGGCCGATGCGCGCGCCTTGATCGCGCGCAGCCTGTCGCGCGATCTGGACCGGGCGCGCGCTGTCACGCATCCGGCGGCTTTGCATCTGGTGGCGGAATGAGGGGCGTCGGCGTGGAGGCGGAGGAGGATCTGCTGCCCGAAACCGGGATCAACCTTACGCCGTTCATCGATGTGATGCTGGTTTTGCTGATTGTTTTCATGGTGGCCGCGCCGCTCTCGACCGCCGATGTCGCGGTCGATCTGCCCGCCGTGGGCGCGCCGCCGGTCCCGCGCCCGGCCAAACCCGTGGTGGTCAATCTGCAAGCCGATGGTACGCTTTTGTTGGGCCACACGCCGATTGCGGCGGCGGATTTGCCCGCCGCGCTTAAAGAGGCCACCGGCGGGGATCGCACGGCGCGTCTTTATGTGTCGGGGGATAAGGCGGTCGCCTATGGCGAGATCATGGCGCTGCTGGATCGGATGCGCGCGGCGGGCTGGCACAAGGTCGGTCTGGTCGGGCTGAGTGCGGCGCCATGAGCTTGGCCTTTGGGCGTGGCGCAGCCCCGGGGGGGCTTCGGGCGCTGGCGGCGGGGCTGGGGCTTTCGCTTGCCGTGCATGGGGCGGTTTTGGCCGGGTTGGGGCGCGCCCCCGTGGCCCCGGCGGCCCTGGTTGCCGCAGGGGCGCAAGGCAAAGAGATGCAAAGCCTTGCCGCCGCGCAAATGGTCGATTTGATGCCTGAAATCGCGCTGCCCGCCCCGAAGATGCGCCTGCCCAAGACACCGCCAGAGATTGCGGCCGATGTGCCGCCCCCCGCCGCGCAAGCGCCGGTGCCGCCCAAGGTGCAGCCCGCACAAAAGGCGCCAGCGCGCCCCGTCGCAAAACCTGCCCAAAAGCCCGCGCCGCCCGCGCAGGTGCGCCATGCGCAAAGCCGGGCCAAGGGGACGGGCGGCGGGCGGCACGCGGGCAAAGCCGGGCAGGCGGCGCAAGCTGCGCTGTCGCCGGGGCAGGAACAGAGCTTGCAGCGGCAATGGGGGGCGAGGCTGCGCGCCCAGGTCGAGCGGCGCAAAAGCTATCCGGCGGCGGCGGGGCGCGCGGCGGGCACGGTGGTGGTGCAGCTTCGCGTGCGCCGCGACGGGCAGCTGTTGTCCGCATCTGTGGCGCGCAGCGCCGGCCATTCGGCGCTGGATGCGGCTGCTTTGCGCGCGGTGCAGCGGGCCGGTCGGTTTCCGCCCGCGCCCAAGGGGCTGACGAAAGCGGCCTATGGATTTGCACTCCAGATCACCTTTGATCGCTAGCGCACTGGACATGGAAGCGCCGGGCCGCATCTTAGGGGAAAGCGGTTCTGGCAGGAGGTAGCATGCGCATCGCGGTCCGATCTGTTCTTGGCCCCGCCTTGGTCATCGCCTTGGCGGTTGCGGGGCCCGCAACTGCCGAAACCGCCACCGCGTCCGCAAGTTTTCCGCACACGATCGAGGCTTTTACCATGCATCCCGAAACCCGCTGGCGGCTTTTCACCGATGGGGTGATGGGCGGCATCTCGACCGCTGAGCTTGTCTTTATCGAGGGGGACGGGGCGCCCTATGCGCGCATGACCGGGACGGTGTCTACTGCCAATCGCGGCGGCTTCATCCAGATGCGGCGCGATCTGGATCGCCCGCCGCCCGAGCGTGCCGCAGGTGTGCGGCTGGTCGTGCGGGGCAATAATCAGCGCTATTTCGTGCATCTGCGCACCCGCGGCACGGTTCTGCCATGGCAATATTACCAAGCCGGGTTTGACGTGACGCGTGATTGGCAAGAGATCAGGGTGCCGTTTTCGGCATTTCGCGCCTCTGGCAAGATGTTGCGCGCGGTGCCGCGCCCGGGGGATGTGCGCTCGGTGGCGTTGGTGGCCTTTGGCCGCGATCATCAGGCCGAGGTGGAGATGCGCGAGATCGGGTTTTACGAACAGCCCTAAAGTGTCTGCTGCGACATCTTGTCAAATATCAACCCGGTTTTAAGGTTTTTCGGCAATCGTCGCGATGGGGGAAGGGAGCCCATCATGACAGTCTTTCGTGACACTTTTGCCGACGTGTTCCACTTTGACAAGCGTATGGAGACCACCGGCCAGAACCTGCGCGGGTCGGATGAATTTCTGGACCTTGCGCAAGGGTTTTACGGGGATACGGTGTTGCAAACCGCGCGCGGCTTGCGGCGAGTTTCAAACCTTATTGAGGGCGATCGTATCCGCACTTTCGCGAATGGCTCCCGCCCGATCGAGGTGATCGAGCGCTTTCCGATCGAACGGCTGCAACACCCTTTGCCGGAACGCTTCTGGCCGTTGGAATTGCCCGCCGGGCTGTTTGGCAATGATGAAAAGCGCCTGATCGCGCCGGAACAATGTTTGGTGCTGCACAGTGAATTGGCGCAGATCGAACTGGACAAGCCCCTGCTGCTGATGCCCGCCAAGGTTCTGAGCCTGTTGCCCGAGGTGCGCGCGGTCAATCCCGGGCCCAAGGCAATGCTGTATCGGTTGCGGTTTGAAACCCCCGAATTGGTGCTAAGTGCGCGTGGCGCGGTGTTTTTGTGCGATATCGGTTCGATGTTCGACGATTGGGCCGATCTCGACCCGCATGATACGCTGGCGCATATGCCCAATGTCGCCGCGCTGCCCTTTGACGAAGCCTATGACATGATCCGCCGCGAGATTGAGATCGATGGCGGCGCGCAGGCGCATTTCGAAAAGCATCTGGAACAGATGAAACGCTGCGCGCAATGCCATCGGGTCGTGTCCCCGCCGACGCTTGACGAGGATGTGCCGGAAATCGCGCAAGCCTGCCGCGCGACCTGCCCGCGGGAATGGGCGGCGGAATAAGCCTGTGCTAGATCTGCCCTGATCGAGGCCCCGCGCAAGCCGGGCGCATCAGGGGACGGGGCTATGAGCTTAAGACAGGTGATCCGCGCCAGCCGCGAAACCGGGCTGGCGCTGGCGGGGCTTGGCGCCTTTTGGGGGGCGTTCGCGGCCTATCTTCCCGATTACAAATTGCGCGCCGGGGTGGCGGATGGCCCCTTTGGGCTGTTGCTTTTATGTGCGGCCCTTGGCGGTGTTGTTGCCATGGCTTTGGTGCCCCGGATCACGGCGCGGTTGGGGGCGCGCGCACTGCCGGTGCTGGCGGGCGCTTTGGCCATTGCGACGCTGGCCCCGCTGATTATCCAGTCGGCCTTGGGGTTGGGCGTGGCGCTTGTGGCGATGGGGGCGGCGATGTCCGCGCTTGATATCGCCACCAATGTACGGGTTTCCGAGGCCGAGCATGATACCGGCCTGCCATTGATGAACTGGAACCATGCGCTGTTTTCCTTTGCCATGGGCGGGGCGGCGCTCGTGACCGGGGCGGCACGTGGCCAAGCTGTGCCACCGGAGGTGGTGCAGCCGGTTTTGGCGTTTGCGTTGGCAGGGATGGCGTGGCGGTTGCGGGCACCGGGTCTGGGGGCGGCACCAGCGGGGGCCACCGCCGATGCCGCGCCCGCGCCGCTGCGCACGCCTTGGGGCGTGGTTGTGCCGGCTGCGCTGATCCTGTTTGCCGCCTTTGTCACCGAAAACACGACCGAGACATGGTCCGCGCTTTATCTGGAACGCAGCTTGGGCGGTGCGGTGGGCGCAGGCGCGCTGGGCCCGGCGATGTTTGGCTTGGTGATGGGGCTTTTCCGGTTGGGCGGGCAGATGCTGGCCACGCGGTTGGGCGAGGCGCGGTTGGTTGCGATTTCCGCCGCCGTCGGGGTGTTGGGGGCCGCAATCACCGCGACCGCGCCCAGTGTCGCCGTAGCGGTGACGGGGCTTGGCCTTTTGGGGATGGGGGCGGCGGTGATCGTGCCCTCGGCCAATGCGCTTTTGGGCCAGCGCGTGGCGCGCCCGGCGCGGGCCTTGGCGTTGTCGCGCGCGTGGATGATCGGTTTTGCGGGCTTCTTTATTGGCCCGGTGGTGATGGGCGGCTTGGCCGATTGGGCCGGGTTGCGCGCAGTCTTTGCCGCGCTGGCGTTGGTGATGGCGGCGGTGGGGCCGGGGTTGTGGGCGCTGTTGCGCTGCGCCCGGACCCCAAGCCGCCTTCCGGCTTAGCTGTAATTATTCAGAAAACCTTTGGGGAGTAGCAGGTTATCGCGGCCCAGATCCTGCACACGCTTTTCGCCGCATAGCGCCATTGAGATATCCAGCTCTTTTTGCATCACCTCAAGCGCGCGGGTCACGCCCGCTTCGCCCATCGCCCCCAAGCCATAGACATAGGCCCGGCCCGCCATCGTGCCCTTGGCACCGAGCGCCAGCGCCTTGAGAATGTCTTGGCCAGAGCGGATGCCGCTATCGAGCCAGACCTCGGTCTTGTCGCCCACCGCCTGCACGATCTCGGGCAGCATCCGAATGGCCGACAGCGCGCCATCCAACTGCCGCCCGCCGTGGTTGGAAACGATGATCGCATCGGCGCCAAAATCGGCGGCAACGCGGGCATCTTCGGCATCCAGCACGCCCTTCAGGATGAACTTGCCGCCCCATTGGTCGCGGATGCGGGCGATCTTCGACCAATCCAGACAGGGATCGAATTGTTCCGCCGTCCAGCTAAACAGCGACGAGGCGTCTTTCACGCCTTTCGCGTGGCCAACGATATTGCCAAAGAACCGCCGCTTTGTGCCCAGCATCTCCAGCCCCCAACGCGTTTTAAGCGCCATGTTGACCAGATTGGGCAGCGTCAGCTTGGGCGGCGCAGACAAGCCGTTTTTCAGGTCTTTATGCCGCTGGCCCAGAATTTGCAGATCGAGCGTCAGCACCAGCGCGGAACACTTCGCCCGCTTCGCCCGTTCGATGATCGCATCGACGAAATCTTCGTCGCGCATCACGTAAAGCTGAAACCAGAACGGATCGGGCGAATGGGCGGCCACATCCTCGATCGAACAGATCGACATCGTCGATAGCGTGAAAGGCACCCCGAATTTGGCGGCTGCCCGCGCGGCCTTGATCTCGCCATCGGCGCGCTGCATCCCCAAAAGCCCAACCGGCGCCAAGGCCACCGGCAGCGCCACTTCCTGCCCCGCCATCGTGGTCGCGGTAGACCGGCCCGCCATGTCAACGGCCACCTTTTGGCGCAGCCGGATTTGCGAAAAATCAGAGACGTTTTCGCGGAAGGTTTGCTCGGTATACGAGCCGCTTTCGCAATAGTCATAAAACATCTTCGGCGTGCGCTTGCGATGCAACTGCTTAAGATCGTCGATGCAGGTAATGACGGTCACGGGGCCCCTCCTAAAACTGGTCAGGTGAAATTACCAATCAAAGTGGGATTTGCAAGCAACCGGTCAGGCGCGCCACTGTCGCAGGGGCGGTGACCCCGCACAGGCTTTGGGCCTGCGCGGGCGGGGGCGCGGCTCAGGGGGCGAAGGTGAAGTCGAAACTGTCAGCTTTCCAAACCGCCGAAAGATCAACCTGTTCCGGTTCAAGTTTGGCGTCGCCGTCGTCTTCTGCGGCGCCTCCGACGCGGGCTACGGTGTCGCGCGTGTCATCAAAGCTGTCTTGAACGCTTTGAGCAAGAGTGAGCAAGTGCGCCGCGTCTTTCAGGGTCTGGCGCAAAACGTTCAGAAAATCTTCGTCGAGGGCGCTGTCGTTGCTTTTCTCATCGTGGCCAAGGGCTTCTGTGAGGTTGGTGGCGATACCGCTCAGGGCATCTTCAATAACCGCCCCGATGGTGCCGATGACCGCCCCCATGGTGTGGCCGATAGGCGCGCCTACCGCTGCGCCTGTGCCATCGGAGTTGGTCCAAAAGCTGTCTTTCATGCCTGAGATGTTGTCCACAACGGACTGAAGTTGATCTTCGCTCGCCCCATTGGCCGAGAATGCCTCAAGTAGATCTGCCATGTCTTTGATTTGTTGGATCAAAGCGTTGAAAAACTCGGAGGCACGGTCATTGTCTGGGTTTTCCACCCCGGTCTCTTCGAGGGCCACTTGTGTTTCCCCTGAAACGGAACCGGCGCGCCCCTGAACGGTGTCCAACACATCCGCACCACCAGAGACGATGCCCGGGCCAGCGGCGAGGGCGGGGTCATAGGTGTTTTGCGTTTCCGGCGCGGTTTCATACATCTCCAGAAGCGCCAACAGGGTTTCGGCTTCTTCTGTCAGGGCGACGGTCTCGAACAGGTCATACATCTGCGCTTTTCCTCTGTCTCGGTGGGCCCGCTCTTGGGCGATCCGGGGCAGTTTGCGGGGCGGCGCAAATCGCAGCAATTCCCCCGGGGGGGAATTGACCGCGGGTCTGAAACCTGTGTCGCTATACGGTTCTTTGTTAACAGCATTTCGCGGCAAGATCCCAAGGCGTAAGACGCCGGCCTGCGCGAAAAATGCCCCAAAGACAGGGCGATGGCCCTGCATCGAAAGGGCCGCATCACAAGGTTTGGGGATGCGCGCGCTTAGGCCGAATGCGCGCCGTGGGCCAGCGCCGCCACCACCTCAAGCACCTCCGCGGGGCTTTTGCCCGCGCCGATTTCCTTGACGATGGCCGAGCCCACGACACAGCCATCGGCCACGCTGGCAATGGCTTGCGCCGCTTCGGGCGTGGAAATCCCAAAGCCCACGATCAGCGGCAGATCGGTCGCCGCTTTGATCCGCGCCACCTCGGGGGCCACGTCATTCACTTGCGCCGCCTGCGAGCCAGTGATCCCGGTGACCGAGACGTAATAGACAAAGCCAGAAGTGTTTTGCAGCACTTTGGGCAGGCGTTTGTCATCGGTGGTCGGCGTGGCAAGGCGAATGAAGTTGATCCCCGCTTCTGCGGCGGGCAGGCACAATTCGCTATCTTCTTCGGGCGGCAGGTCCACCACGATCAGCCCGTCGATCCCGGCCTCCTTCGCATCGGCCAAGAAACGCGCCACGCCGCAGCTATAGATCGGGTTGTAATAGCCCATCATCACAATCGGCGTGGTGGCATCGGTTTTGCGGAAGTCACGCACCATATCGAGCGTTTTTTGCAGCGTTTGCCCGCCATCAAGTGCGCGTTGCCCGGCCAATTGGATCGTCGATCCATCGGCCATCGGGTCGGTGAAGGGCAGGCCCAGCTCGATAATATCAACCCCCGCCGCAGGCATGCCGCGCAAAATCTCGGCCGAGGTGTCCAGATCCGGATCGCCCGCCATGATATAAGCGACAAAGGCTTTCTTCCCCTCGGCCTTGAGCGCGGCGAATTTGGCGTCGATACGAGTCATGGCGGTCCCCTGAATGTGCTTGTGGCGGTTTGCAGAAAGCCCGCGCGAAAATCAATGGCGAAAGGGCCGCGCTTGCTTTGCCCGCCCGCCCCGCGTATGAGGCGCGCAAGCAGATCAGGAGAGTGACATGGGCTTTCGCATGGGGATTGTGGGCTTGCCGAACGTGGGCAAGTCGACGCTGTTCAACGCGCTGACGAAAACCGCCGCGGCGCAGGCGGCGAACTTCCCCTTTTGCACGATCGAGCCCAATGTGGGCGAGGTCGCGGTGCCCGATCCGCGCCTTGATAAACTGGCCGAAATCGCCGGCTCGAGACAGATCATCCCGACGCGGATGACCTTTGTCGATATTGCGGGCCTTGTGAAAGGCGCCTCCAAGGGCGAGGGCTTGGGCAACCAGTTCTTGGCCAATATCCGCGAAACCGACGCTATCGCCCATGTGCTGCGTTGTTTCGAGGATGGCGATGTGACGCATGTCGAAGGCCGCGTTGATCCGCTGGCCGATGCCGATACGATTGAAACCGAATTGATGATCGCGGATCTCGAAAGCCTTGAAAAGCGGCTCGCGAACTTGGGGCGCAAGATCAATGCGGGCGACAAACAGGCCAAGGAAGATGCGCGGCTGATGACCGCCGCGAAAGAGGCGCTGGAAGCCGGGCGCCCCGCGCGCACGGTTGAAGTGGCCGAAGATGACCGCAAAGCGTGGAACATGCTGCAACTGCTGACGGCAAAGCCCGTGCTTTACGTCTGCAATGTCGAGGAAGAAAACGCCGCCAAAGGCAATGCGCAATCCGAGCGAGTGGCCGAAATGGCGCGCGCCAGCGGTGCGGCGACGGTGGTGATTTCCGCCAAGATCGAAGAAGAGATCAGTCAGTTGGATGCCGAAGAGGCCGAAATGTTCCTGTCGGAGCTTGGCCTTGAAGAGGCGGGGCTGGATCGGCTGATCCGTGCGGGCCACAACCTGTTGGGTCTGCAAACCTATTTTACAGTCGGCCCGAAAGAGGCCCGCGCCTGGACAATCCGCAAGGGCACGCTGGCCCCGGCCGCCGCAGGCGTGATCCACGGCGATTTCGAGCGCGGTTTCATCCGCGCCGAAACCGTGGCCTATGACGATTACATCCAATACCGCGGCGAGACAGGGGCCAAAGAGGCGGGCAAGTTCCGCGTCGAAGGCAAAACCTATGAAGTGCAAGACGGCGATGTCCTGCACTTCCTGTTCAACGCCTAATCACCCGGCCAGCGCGGCGCTCAAAGCTTCGCAGTCTTTCAGTGCCGCACTTGCGGGTTCGGCTGCAAAGGCGGCCTTCGCCGTGATCAGGGCGGCCTCGGCTTTGGCCTTATCCCCTTGCATCAGCGCCACGCGGGCCAAGCCAATGTGGTTCGCGCCGGCACGGTAATCGGCAAAGTCACGGCTGCCTAAGGCCAGCGCGGCCTCAAAATCCGCCTCCGCGGCGTCGGGATCCTTTAGTGCCAAATGGGTGAGCGCGCGGGCTTGCAAAAGCCGCGCGCGGGGCGCGGGGGCGGTGATGTCGTCCAGCGCCTCGGTAAAATCTTCCAGCACGGTGTGAAGAAGGGCTTCATCCTCGGTCACCTCGCCCAGATGGCGGTTGGCCATCGCAAGATTGGCGCGCGCGCGCGCGCGATCTTGGGCAAGGTCATCGCCTTCAAGCGCGTCAAACACATTATCGAACATCTCGACCGCGTCTTGGATCGCAACGGGGTCTTGGGCCATCCGCCCAAGCGCGGCCTTCACATTGGCCAGCGCGCTGGTGGTATTGGCCCATTCCACCGGGTTGCCCTGCGCGTTGAACACCTCAAGCACATTGCCATAGGCTTTCGCGGCCTTTTTCAGCATCGCGCCATCTTGGTGGCGCAGGCCGATCAGTTCTTGGATGCCGCCAAGGTTATGCTGCGCAAAGGCCCAGTTTTCGGGCTGTTTGGTGCGGCTGGCCGCTTTGGCGGCGGCGGCAAACAAATCGGCGGCAAGGTCCAGATGCTTGCGGCCCGGGCGGAACTGGCCGATCACTTGGTGGCAATTGGCAAGGCTGGTTTGCGCTTGGCCCAGATCGCGGCCCTTGGCCCGTTTCAACAGCGCCTTGGCCAGTTCCAGCGCGACAAGCATATCCCACGGATCATTTGCCGCCTCGCCCGCTTCGAGCTTTTCATAAAGCAATTCGACTGCGGCCCGGTTCACACCACCTGCGGGCGCGGCGGCTTTCAGCGCGGCCAAGTGGCGCGCGGCGGCGCGCTCGGGGGCGTTGCAGATGCGGTCTTGGCGGAAAGCGGCGGCCTGCCGCGCGTCGTTCGCACCGTCTTTCAGCGCGGCGTCAAGCCGGGCCGCGGCGTCTGCGCGTGCGCCAGTGGCGTTCAACGCGGCCACCTCGGCCAGCACCGGGTCATCGCAGGCTTGCGTTTCGGCCGCTGCCGCCAGCGCCCCTTTCAGCCCGACAAGCGCCACATCGGGGGCTTTGAACCGGCCCGCGGCACTGTCTTCGGCCAAGGCGCGCGACAGCGGCGCGGGATGCGCGCTGGCATCGATCTGTGCAAGCAGGGTTTCGACCAGTTCGGGATGCGCCTCGGGTGCCACGATATCTTCCTTGTCTTCCTGCGCCCGGGGGGCGCGATCTGCCATGCCGTGGCTTACGCCGCCCGGCGGCGCGACACTAGCGCAGCCCCGCGTCGCTTGATATGCCCCTTTGATGGGTGATTTCGGCGCAGCTTGGCCTCGGCGTGCTGCCGCGCCCGATCGCCCCCCGATTCTCGCTTGCCAAAAAGGGCCGTGCGCTGTATGCGCAGCGCCTCATGGGCCCACACCCTTGGAGGGGGCCCTTTTCATATTGGAGATACCAAATGGCCAAAGAGATCGAAACTCTGAACGCCGAGGTGCGCACGGGGACGGGCAAGGGGGCCGCTCGCGCAGCACGTCGTGAGGGCAAGGTGCCCGGCATCGTTTATGGCGATGGCAAGGAACCGCTCGCGATCAACCTCGACTACAACAAGCTGCTCGCCCGTCTGCGCAAGGGCCGCTTCCTGTCGACGCTGTTCAACCTGCACATCGAAGGGCAGGAAGATGTGCGCGTGATCTGCCGTAGCGTGCAACGCGACGTGGTGAAGGACCTGCCGACCCACATCGACTTCATGCGCACCCACCGTGCCTCGCGCATCAACCTGTTCATTCACGTGAACTTCGAAAACCAGGAAGCTTGCCCGGGCCTTAAGCGCGGCGGCACCCTGACGATCGTGCGCCCCGAGGTGGAGCTTGAAGTGATGGCCGGCGATATTCCGGATCACATCACCGTCGATCTGACTGGCCGCGTGATCGGTGATGTCATCCACATCAATGACATTCCGCTGCCGGAAGGCTGCAAGCCGACGATCGAGCGCAACTTCGTTGTGGCCAACATCACGGCGCCGTCGGGTCTTGTGTCCTCGGACAACGAAGAAGCCGACGCCGAAGAGTGATTTCCCTTTCGGGAATGCTGCAAACGCCGGGCCTTTGGTCCGGCGTTTTTCGTTGCGGTCAGGCGCCGGGGGCGAATGGGTAACCTTCGTATTCCCAGCCCATCACCCCGCCCAGCATGATCTTGACCGGGCGACCAAGGCGGGCGAGCGCCAGCGCGGCCTGTTCTGCCGCATTGCAATGCGGCCCCGCGCAATAGACGACAAACAGCGTTTCTGCGGGCCAGTCGGCCATCCGCTCTGCGGTGATTTGCCGGTGCGGCAGGAAAATCGCATTCGGCACATGGCGGCGGGCAAAGGTTTCGGGCGTGCCCATCGTATGCAACAGCACGAACCCCGGATCGCCCCCCGTGTTGAACGCGGCCTGCACGTCAGAGCAATCGGTATGCAGCGCGCATTGGGCCGCAAGCGGGGCCAGCAGGCTTTCTGGCGAGGGGGCGGGGCGGGCAAGAACGGGGTTCATCAGGCTCTCCTAAGTGTTGATGAAATCAGATTGCCAGTGGCTTGGCCGCCGCGTAAGCTGGCAGGATGACAATCAGCGCGCAAATTCTGCCAAACTTGGATCTGCCGCCCCTAGCCAATAACCGGGTGGTGGCGCTGGCTTATGATGGGCTGTGCACCTTTGAATTTGGCATCGTCGCCGAGATTTTCGGGCTGGACCGGCCCGAGATGGGGCCAAATTGGTATGCCTTTGCCACGGCGGCGATTGAGCCCGGCCCATTGCGCGCGCATGGCGGGCTGCGCTTCACCTGCGATGGCGGGCTTGAGGTGCTGGAGGGGGCGGGGCTGATCGTGGTGCCCGGCTGGAAAGGGCTTGATGTGCCGGTGCCCGATCCCCTAATCGCTGCTTTGCGCGCGGCCCATGCAAAAGGCGCGCGGCTCGCTTCGATCTGCTCGGGCGCTTTTGTTTTAGCTGCGACGGGGCTTTTGGATGGTCGCCGCGCCACGACCCATTGGCGCTATGGGGCGGCGCTGGCCGAGCGGTTTCCCAAGGTGCAGGCCGACCCGGATGTGCTGTTCATCGATGAAGGGGATATTCTCACCTCGGCAGGCTCGGCGGCGGGCATGGATTTGGGGCTGCATATCATCCGGCGCGATTTCGGGGCCGAGGCGGCCAATCTGGTGGCGCGGCGTCTGGTAATGCCAGCCAGCCGCGATGGCGGGCAGGCGCAGTTCCTGTTGCGCCCGGTGCCGCGCGCGCGCGAGGCGCATAGGCTGTCGCCGCTCCTTGCCAGCCTGCGCGCCAATCTGCACGAAACGCCCACCGCCGCACAATTGGCGGCACGGGCGGGGCTGTCGGAGCGCACCTTTTTGCGCCGCTTTCAGGAAGCAACGGGAACCACACCCGCACGCTATCTGACAGAGGCGCGGCTGGCGCGCGCGGCAGAGCTTTTGGAAACGAGCCGGGCTGATCTGGAAGCCATCGCTCATGCATCGGGATTTGCCTCGGCCGCGGCGCTGCGTCGCCCGTTTCATGCGCGCTATGGCTTGGCCCCATCGGACTGGCGGCGGCGTTTTGCGCGCCGACCGGTTTGATCCCTTGACGGGGCACATAGCCCGGCAAGGGGGCGCGGCGGGGTGGCGGGGCGCAGCCGAAGAGGGGGCTAGCCCCCCGCGGCCCGGCCCGTTAGAACCACCCCCAAAGGAGAGGCGCGATGCAGCTTTGGGTGGGGCTGGGCAATCCCGGCGCGAAATATGCCGCCAACCGGCACAATATCGGCTTCATGGCGGTGGATCGGATCGCCGCCGATCATGGCTTTGCGCCATGGCGCAAGGGCTATCAGGGGCAGGTGAGCGAGGGGCGCTTTGGGTCCACACGGGTGCTTTTGCTTAAGCCTGAGACGTTCATGAACCTGTCCGGCCAATCGGTGCGGGCGGCGGCGGATTTTTACAAGATCCCGCTCGAAGAGATCACCGTTTTTCATGACGAGCTGGATCTTGCGCCCGGCAAGTGCCGCCTGAAGCAGGGTGGCGGGCATGCGGGGCATAATGGTTTGCGCTCGATCCATCAGCATATGGGGCCGGATTATGCCCGCGTGCGGCTGGGTATTGGCCATCCGGGCGATAAAAACCGTGTCGCGAATTATGTGCTGGCCGATTTCGCGAAGGCCGAGGCCGCGTGGCTCGATGACCTTTTGCGCGGGATTTCCGATGGCGCGCCAGCTTTGGCGGCGGGGGAGGGGGGCAAGTTCCTCAATGCCGTGGCGCTGCGCACCGCGCCGCCGCGTGCCTCTACCGGCACCAAGCCCGAGGGGGGCAAACCCGCAGGGCCAAAGGCCAAGCCCGAACCGAAGCCTGCCCCAAAGACGGGGCCAAAAGAAAGCGCCGAGCCGGAAGACACCCGCTCGGCGCTGGAAAAGCTGGCCGACAAGTTTCGGCGGTAAGCCTTACCAATGCCCGGTATTGGGCATGGACAGCCACGGATCGGCGGGGGCGAGCGCCTCGCCCATTTGCAACAGCTCGATCGAGGCATTGTCGGGGCTGCGCACAAAGGCCATGCGACCATCGCGCGGCGGGCGGTTGATCGTGACGCCATTGGCTTGCAGATGCGCGCACATCGCGTAGATGTCTTCGACCTCATAGGCGAGGTGGCCGAAATGGCGGCTGTCAGAGGGCAGGCCCGCGTCGCCATCCCAGTTGTAGGTCAGTTCCACCGGGCAATCTTCTTGTCCCGGCGGGGCAAGGAAGACCAAGGTGAAGCGGCCCTCTTCGCTTTCAATGCGGCGCGTTTCTTTCAAGCCGAGCAAGTCGAAAAAGGCGATGGTGCGATCTAGGTCAGCGACCCGGAGCATTGTGTGCAGGTATTTGATCTGCATGGGGTTTCCTTGTGTCTGGTGCGCCGATGGTAGCCTTTGGGCGGGCCGAGGCAAGTCAGAAAGCCGATTTGATCCGCATCGACAGGTTCAGCCCATGGCTATCGCTTAGGGCCCAGTTGGAGCGGTTTTGCGTATAGCCAAGCCCGATTTCCGGGGCAAAGCCCATCACCGCATGGTCGCGCAGCAAAGCGTCGGCGCCCAAGGTGATGCGGTGATCGGTGCGCTCATCGGTGCTTAGCGCCAGCAGCCCGTAATCGCGCCGCTCATAGCTTGCGTTCAGCGAGACCTCGGCGCCGAAGACGGGGCGAGCCAGATCAAGCCCGAGGCTGATCCCTTTGCGGATATGCGCGACATCGGCAGAGGCCGAGTCCACCTCGCCAAGCCGCAGACCAAGGCTTGCGCTGCCGATCCGGCCAATCCCGCGTTGCAATTCTAGGTCGGCAAAGCGCAGCACCGCGGATTTGCGCGCAGTGTCTTGCCGCCATTGCCGCTCGACCGAAGCACCAAGATGCATCCGGGTGCGTCGGTCGATCCCGATAGAGCGCCCAAGGGCCAGACTGGCGTAGTTGGAAAGCGGTTGGCCGCTATAATCATTATGCCCGGCAAGCAGGCGCATATCCCATTCATCCCGGCCACGCCCTGCCCGCATTTGCCCGATGACATAGGTTTCCACTGCCCAGAAAGCGTAATCCGACCCTTTGGCGGTCGGCGCAAGTTGCTTGGCTGCATCGGAAAGACGGTAATCTTGCCCGGCGAGGTTGAAGCCGAGCCGCACCCGGTGGTGGTCGGTTTCGGACACCGTGCGTTGCACCGAAAGCGAGCCATGCGTTTGCTGCCCCGACAGCGCCTGCGCATCGCCCGAAAGCGTGAAGGGCAGGCCGTAAAGCCAGATCGTATCCGTTTCCGTGCCGCCGTTGATATTGGACGAGGAGGCAAGCCCTGCATCAAGGGTAAAGGTCCAAGGGTTGCGCGCCCGCACATAGCGGAAATCGCGCAAATCGCGGGCCCGCGTCGCCGGGTCGGGCGCCACGTCGATTGCGCGGCGCAGCCACAATTGCGCGATGGTGCGCCGGCCCGCCGAAGCCTGTGCCTGCGCAAGCGCCAGCATCGCATCATGGCGCTGCGCGTCCCCATCGGCCAGCGCCAGTGCGCGCCGCGCCGCCAGCCGCGCATCGGTAAACTGACCCAGATCACGCGCGGCATAAGACAAAAGCAAATGCGCCGAGAACGTGTTCGGGTCGCGTTGCAACAAGGCTTTGGCAAGGCCTTGTGCAATTTCCGGACGGCCAGCTTCAAGCTGCCGGATCGCCTCCATCTGCGCTTGGTCGGGGGGCAGCCTGACGGGGTCTGCCAGCGCGCCCCCCGCAACAGAGGTCAGCCCCAGCACCAAAAGCGCTGCGCGCAGCGGCTGCTGGACCAGCCCAAGCCGCCGCCCCGCGCCGCAGCGCATGGCCCACATCAGTTATTGGCCCCGCGATACACAATGAAGCCGCCGGTTTCGCGCGCGGTGCCCGATGTGCCCAACGGCCCCTCGACCACCACAATGCCGACAATCTCGCTATCTGCCGTGCTGGCATCGCCCGCCATCACCGCATAGAAATTGCCATCCTGATAGGTGGTGGTCTCGCCCGTTGCCGTGGGCGCGGTTGTAAAGGCCGTGCCTTCCATTTCGCCATTGCCGTTCATCACGCCGCCGGCCTGAATGCGGAACTGCAACACCGGCACCGAGGTCAGCCCCGAACCGCTGGCATAACCCAGATCGTTGTTCAGCGTGGCCAGATAGTTATCGGTGATGTCTGCCCCGGTCAGGCTGTAATAACGCCGCCCCGTAATTTGCGCATCCACGCCATCGCCAATATTCGTCTGGTCATTGAAATCTTCGAAATCGACGGTCACCCGCGCATCGCCCGACACATAGACCAGCCCGGCCGCGCCATCGAAATCCACCATCCCGGCATAATCGCCGGTGAACACGCCCTGTGTCGAGCCGGCGGCGGTGTCGGCCGTCGGCATCGGGATCGTCACGGTGCCATTGCGCTCGAACACAAAGCCGCCGAACCCGTATTGGGTGTAGCTGCCGGTGCGCACGATCGCAAAAGAGGTGCGCGGCGCGCCATTCACCTGATTGACGCTTTCGCCATAGACCGCGCTATAGACCATCTGCGTGATGCTGTCATTCGTGACGTTGTCGGGCACGACTTTGGGCGCCTCATACACCCGAAAGGCCGAAGAGGCCGAAAGGGTCGCACCGCCAATATTGGGCAGCGCGCTTGAGCGGGAATAGGGCGTATTCGACCCGTCAAAAGGCAGGTTGTCCACCCGGATCGTGTCGGTCTGCGCGTCATAGCTGATGCCGCGGGCCGATCCTTCAGCCTCGGTGCCTTCGTAACGCTGCACATAGCTGGCGCTGCTGCTGCCCTCAAGCGAGCTGGTGTCGGTGCCTTCGGTCTCGGTGTTGCCGGACGGCCCTGCCGGGCCAACAACGGCCGGACCACCACAAGCCGCAATGCCCAAAAGCACTGCAAACGGAAAAGCCCGTCTGATCATTGGTTATGTCTTTCGTTGACTGCTCTTTTGCGCGAAGCGTGCCGAAAATAGGCCGAAAAGTCAATTTGCATAAACTTTTGCTGAGCTTGCCAAACCGCCCCGTGCCCCATCTGCGACACTCGCCTTTGCGTCTTACAGCATCTCGCGGTTCCGTGAGGCGGTCCGGGCAGATATAGTCTGCCCGATTCTTACCCCCTGGAGGCCCCCATGTCGCTTACCCCCGAACAGCTTGCCGAGATCGACGCTCAACGTGCTGCCACCACGCCCACCTTGCGCGCCACCTCGGCGGGGATGGAGGGGCGGCTTTACACCGCGCATCCGGTGCTTGATCACGGGTTGGTGCGGGTGATCGATTACATGGGCGATGATGCCGCGATTTGTCAGGCTGCCCGCGTCAGCTATGGCAAGGGCACCAAGGCGGTGTCCGATGACCGCGGCCTGATCCGCTATCTGATGCGGCATTGGCACTCGACCCCGTTTGAGATGTGCGAGGTCAAGTTTCACGTCAAGCTGCCGGTCTTCGTGGCGCGGCAATGGATCCGCCACCGCACCGCCAATGTGAACGAATATTCGGCGCGCTATTCGATCTTGGACCGCGAATTTTACATTCCCGCGCCCGAGGCGCTGGCGGCGCAATCCACCGTCAACAACCAAGGCCGCGGGCAGGTGCTGGAAGGGGCCGAAGCCGCGCGCGTGCTGGATGTGCTGCGCGAAGATGCGATGCGCGCCTATGACCATTACGAAGACATGCTGACGCCCGATGAAGACGCGGGCAAGCTGGGGCTGGCGCGCGAATTGGCGCGGATGAACCTGCCCGCCAATATCTACACCCAATGGTATTGGAAAATCGATCTGCACAACCTGTTCCATTTCCTGCGTCTGCGTGCCGATGTGCATGCGCAATATGAAATCCGCGTCTATGCGCAAATCATGTGCGACATCGTCAAGGATTGGGTGCCGCAAGCCTATGAGGCGTTCGAGGATTACCGCCTTGGCGCGGTAAGCGTGTCGTCAAAGGCGAAAGAGGTGCTGAAACGCCGCTTGGCAGGTGAGACAGTGACGCAAGAAACCTCGGGCATGAGCAAGGGCGAATGGCGTGAGTTTGTGGAGGAATGGGGATGAAGCTGGCGCGCGTTGATGATGTGTATGGTGTAACAAGAGATGTCCCGCTTAACTATGTTGAGCGAGAGAATGTCGACGGAAAGTTCATTAACTGTCTCTCGCAAGATAAGCATGTGATCATTTTTGGGAGCTCTAAGCAGGGTAAGACTTGTTTGAGAAAAAATGGTTTACCTGAGACGGATTTTATACTCGTTCAGTGCCAAAATACATGGGGGATTAGATAAGCTAGCTGAAGCAATACTGAAGGCGGCTGGGTTCCGAGTTGAGCTGTCAACTTCTAAAACTGTTGAGAATAAGTTTAAGCTTGTCGCAAAGTTTGGTTTGCCAGCCTTTGGGGGAGCGGGCTCGGAGGTCGAGTGTAAGGGGTCATTGACAAAAACGGATGTTTCTCTGGAGATAGATCCTTCGGATCCGAATGATTTGGTTGGTGCGCTAGAGAAGGTGGGGTTTGAAAGTTTTATTGTTTTAGAGGATTTTCACTATCTTCCGAAAGAGACGCAGAAAAAATATTCTTTCTTTTTGAAGACGGTGCATGAGCGATCTAATATTTGCTTTATAATTGTCGCTGTTTGGCGTGAAGAAAATCGGCTGATACTCTTTAACGGCGATCTGAGCGGACGTGTTGTATCGGTCGATGCTGATGCTTGGAGTGAAAAAGAGCTTGAGGCTGTCATCAGTAAAGGCGAGGATTTACTAAATATAGATTTTGGTGCGGATTTTAGACGGGATTTGATTAAGGCCAGTCTAGGTAGTGTCTACATCGTTCAAGAGGCATGCAGACGCGCATGTAATGATGCGAATGTTGTTCGAACTGAGTCTTTCAAGGCAAATCTCAAATTGAAGAGGAGTGCGAATGAATATGTCGCTGAAGTGGTTGGTGAATCTGCGCCAAGGTATCGTAATTTCTTGACTAGATTTGCGGATGGTTTCCAAGATACAAACCTTGAAATGTATAAATGGCTCCTTTACCCCATTGTGACTGCTCCGGTGGAGCAATTGGAGCAAGGTTTGAGATATCGATATATAAAAGAACAGTTGATGGCGGTGCATCCTCGGGGGTCTGACCTGAACCCTGGAAACGTTACTCAGGCTTTGATTTCTGTGCCAGCGCTTCAGTCTAAGAAGAACATCAAGCCGTTCGTCCTAGATTATGATCAATCGGATTTGAAGCTTTCAGTTGTGGATAAGGGCTTTTTGATTTGGTTGTCGACGGCTGATGTTTCGGAAATATTAGATTTTCTCGATCTTTCGCCCTTCCCAAAGAAGAGGCCCTGATGCGGCAATATGCCTGTGCTGCGGTGCTGGTGGGCGCGGGGCTCTGGCTGGGAACGGGCGCGCAACGGCGCTATCGTCGCGCCGATTGCACGGAAAGGAACCATCATGGCCGATCTCGACGACATCAAGGAAGGCAAGGATTTCGGGCTCGACCAGCCTGCCGACTTGCAAGGCTTTTACCTCAAAGGGGCCGCGCATTACGATTGGGGGATGAAGAACCGGCTTGCCCGCATCTTCAACCCGAAAACCGGTCGCACCGTGATGCTGGCCTTTGACCACGGCTATTTCCAAGGCCCGGCGACGGGGCTGGAGCGGATGGATCTCAATATCCTGCCCTTGGCGGATTACGCCGATGTGCTGATGTGCACGCGCGGCGCCTTGCGCTCGACCATTCCGCCGACCAACACCAAACCGATGGCGTTGCGTTGCTCGGGCGGCAACTCGATCCTGACCGAATTGTCGAATGAAACGGTTGCGGTGGAAATCGAAGATGCGATCCGGCTGGGCGCCTGTGCGATGGCTGCGCAGGTCTATATCGGCTCGGAATACGAGCATAAATCGATCACCAATGTGCTGAAACTCATCGACACCGGCACCCGTTACGGCATCCCGACCTTGGCGGTGACGGGCGTGGGCAAAGATATGGCGCGCGATGCGCGCTACTTTGGTCTCGCCACCCGGATCGCGGCGGAATTGGGGGCGCATTACGTCAAGACCTATTTCGTGGAAGAGGGTTTTGAGAAAGTGGCGGCCGGTTGCCCGGTGCCGCTGGTGATTGCCGGCGGCAAGAAGCTGCCCGAGCTTGAAGCGCTTGAAATGGCGTATAAAGCCATCGACCAAGGCGCGGCGGGCGTGGATATGGGGCGCAATATCTTCCAGTCGGACGCGCCGATTGCGATGATCCAGGCGGTCAACAAAGTGGTGCATGAAAACGCCACCGCCAAGGAAGCCTATCAACTCTTCCTCGATCTGAAAAACGCCTGAGCCTGCGCCCAGGCTAGGGCGATTTTCCCCTGTGCCCCGGCGCGCTTTGCGGGCCGGGGTTTTTCCTGCGTTGGCGGCACCTTGGCGGAAAGCCTAGACGCAAAAGGAGAGGTTGCGCGCAAAGGTGGATTTAGGGGGTTTCTTCTCGCCCTATAGGCGATAAGTTGCTAAACTGAATGTCTCGGGCGCGTTCCGGGGTCGTTTGTTCGAGTGGAAGGCGGATAAAGTCGTGGCGTCGCACCCTCCTCGTCAGGAACTCTTGTCCAGGGCTTGTGCCATGGCTTGCGCCGATGCGGTGCCGTGGCAGTTGCTGCGCACCGGCACGCAGGTGCAGATCTTGCTAGAGGGGCAGGGCGCACAACCGATCAGCTTTGCGCGCTTTGCCGAACGCTTTTTGCCCGAAGATCGCGCTGGGGTGCTTGGCTTTTTGGAAACCCAAGCCGCCTTGATGGACGCGCCAGAGATGCCGCGCGCGCCCGCGCGACAGATGTGCCGGATGCCGTGGGAGATTGGCTCTGACGCGGTGATGCTGAGCAGTCTTGAGGTCAGTGGGCGTGAAGCGCCGGGTCAAGGGATGTTGCTGCGGCTCGATACCTCGTTCGAGGCGGCGCGTGCCAATCTGGACCGGATTGGGGTCACCCCGGCAATGGCGTGGTCGGTCACCTATCCCGAGCGAGATTTCCGCGTGGCCGACACATGGGAGGCCCGGCTGGGCTATGCGCCCGGCGAACTGGCGCGGTTCAATTTGGAGGGGTGGGCGGCGATCAGCCATCCCGACGATGTGGCCGCCTATGAAAGCGACGAGGTGCAGGCGCGTTTGCGGGCCGGGGAGGCGGTGCAACTGCTCACCCGGATGCGCCATCGCAACGGCGCTTGGGTCAGTTTTCTGTCTTATGGGCGTGCGGTGCGCTGGCATGCCTCGGGCGCGGTGGCGCAGGTGATGGGCTGCGATCTGGATATGACCGCGTTTTCGGTCATGGAAAGCACGCTGGAACAGGAACGCGCGCGGCTGTCGCATGTGCTTGACACCCTGCCCACGGGCAAGGTGGTGCTGGACCCGGCGCGCCATGTGGTTTTTGCCAATCCCGAAGCTTGCGCCTTGATCGATGTCGCGCCCGGCGCGATCAAAGGGCAAGAGTTCTGCGCCCTGTTACAGGCGGGCGAAGGCCTGGATGAGCTGGAAGAGGCCTTGTCCGGGGAGGGGGTGTTCAGCCATCTGCGGCTGCATCGCCTGTGCGCGGGGCGGCGGCAGGTGTTGCAGGTGGATGTGGCGCCGATGCCGGATCCGAACCACCACGACCGGGTGTTGGTGTCGCTGTCGGACATCACCCAGCTTTTCGATCTGCAACGCCAGTTGGAACATTCCATCGAGAATGCGCGCTTTATCGCCACCCATGATCTGATGACGGGGCTACCCGATCGTTATCTTGCAATGCGGTTGCTTGATGATCTGATCCGCCGGTTTGACGGTGTGGGCGGGCAGGTGGCCGTGCTGTGCATCGAATTCGACAATTACCGCCTGATCAACGATACTTTGGGCCATGAAACCGCCGATCAACTGATCAAATCGGCCGCCAAGCGGCTGGAGGTTGGGCTGCCCGATGGCGCGGTTTTGGCGCGCATCAACGAGGGCGAATTCGTTTTGCTGTTGCCCGATGCCGATGCGCTGGCGGCGGAATCGCGCGGGTGGGAGATTGTGCGGGCTTTCGCGCGCCCGTTGCATCTGCCGCAGCGGCATTTCTTTCTGACGGCCTCCATCGGGGTCAGCCTTTATGCCGAACATGGCACCACGGCGGAAACGCTTTTGCGCAGCGCCGATATGGCGATGCATTGTTCACAAGCGCGCGGTCGCAATACGGTGACGGTGTTCACGCCCAAGGTCGGGATGCAGTTCGAGCGCCGCTCTGCCGTGGCGCAGGCGCTGCATCGGGCGCTTGAGGCGGGCCGGTTCGAGCTTTTCTTGCAGCCGAAATTCGACGTGTCGAACGGCATCACTCTGGTCGGGGCCGAAGCACTTTTGCGGCTCACCGACGAGGAATTGGGCGCAATTTCCCCAGGCGAATTCATTCCGGTGGCCGAGGTGGACGGGCTTGTGGCCGCGATCGATCTGGATGTGATGCGGCTTGCGGGCGCGATCTTGACGGGCTGGGCGGCGCGCGGGGTCGATGTGCCGCTGGCGGTGAACCTCAATGCGGCCACGCTAGATGAGCCGGGCCGGGCCGATTTGCCCGAACGGTTGATGCGCGCGGGGCTCGACCCGGCGCGGGTGATTATCGAGCTGACAGAAACCGGGCTGGCCGCGCCGATCGCGCAGCGTCAGCGCAACCTGTGTCGGCTCGAAGAGGCGGGCTATCGGATTTCCATCGATGATTTTGGCACCGGGCAATCCGCGCTTGGTGCGCTTCAGCATCTGCCGGTCACCGAATTGAAGATCGACCGGTCTTTTGTGCAAGCGCTTGATGGCGAAGAACCCGCACGCGCCCGTGCGATTGTGCAGGCGATTTTGGCGATGGCCCATGCCTTGGGGCTGCGCGCAATTGCCGAAGGCGTGGAGACCGAGCGCCAGTTTGAAATCCTGCGCGCAGAGGGATGCAGCCTGATGCAGGGCTTCTTGCTGGGCCGCCCGGTGGATCTGCGCACCTTCGAGTCGCTGTACCTTTCGGGGGCGGCGGCGCGACGGCTTGCGGGCGGCAGGAGGGATTCTGCATGACCTCGCCGCCGCACCATTTGCGCCGCCCCGATACGCCCGAATCGCGCGCCCGCTGGTTGCACGAGGTCGGCGGCCTTTCGGTTGCGGAAATTGGCTGGCGGCTTGGGCTTTCGGCAGAGCGGGTGCGGGCGCTGTTGGACGAGGGCGCGGTCGAACCGGTGACGATTCCGGGGGGCGCGGCGGGCGCACGGCTGATGCGGCAATTGTCGCGCCGCCTGCGCGAGATGTATCCGGCTTTGCGTGCCGTGCATTTGGCCCCGCTGGGCCCCGGCGTGCAGGACCCCGTGCCCGCCATCGCCAGCGCGGCGGCGCGGTGGCTGACCCGCTTGGTGCAATCGCGCGCCGCGCCGCAGGTGGTGGGTTTGTCGCATGGGCGTTCGCTTGCGGCGATGGTGCGCCAATTGCCCGAAATGCGTGCCCCCGATCTGTGCTTCGTGTCGCTGTTGGGGGAATTGACCCTGTCGCACACCGCCTATCCGCATGTGGTGATGAACTACCTTGCGCAGCGCTTTGGGGCGCAGGCCTTTCCCTTTCCGGCCACGCTCTACGTCGAAACGCCCGAAGAACGCGCCGAGTTGACGCGCCTGCCAGTGGTGCGCAAGGTCACCGATCTGGCGCGTGCCGCCGATATATGGATTGTCGGCATCGGTCGCGCGACCGCGCAAAACCAGCTTTTGGGCACCGGGATGATCTTGCCGGGCTGTCTGGCCAAAATCACCAACCAAGGCGCGCAATGCGAGATTTTGGGCCGCTTTTTCGATGGCGAGGGGAATGAGCTGGACACGCCCTTGGCGGCGCGCACGTTGTCGCCGCCGAAGGATCTGTTCGCCGGGCGGCGCATTGTGGGGCTTGCGGGCGGGCCGGATAAGGTTGCCCCGGTGCATGCGGCCTTGCGCGGCGGGCTGATTCAGGAACTGGTCACTGACAGCCGGACCGCAGTGGCGTTGTTGGATGCGGCAGAACAGGCCGATTACGCGCTGTTGCTGGGCTGACACGCGGCGCATTGGCCGCCGGGCGCAGTGGCAAAACCGGGCGTTGGCGCGCGCGGTGAAAAACCCGCCGATTTTCGCGTTTGAGTGCTTGACGGGGGGGCGCACTCTGCGTAGAAGCCTCCCACGCCCGAGCCAAGGCTTGGGAGAAATGCGCGGTTGTAGCTCAGTTGGTTAGAGTACCGGCCTGTCACGCCGGGGGTCGCGGGTTCGAGCCCCGTCAACCGCGCCACTTTCCAAAGCCCCTGCCTCGGCGGGGGCTTTTGGTTTTTGGGTCGCAAAACAATCTTTGTTTCCCGCTTGACGCCCCCTTTGCCAACGGCTATTTCCCGCCCATCGCGCGGTTGTAGCTCAGTTGGTTAGAGTACCGGCCTGTCACGCCGGGGGTCGCGGGTTCGAGCCCCGTCAACCGCGCCACTTCTTCCCCTTATCTTCGCTGGACGCTTCCGGTTTGCTCGCGTATCACCGCCGCAACCGGAGGGATTGACGATGCGCGATGAGCTGGATGCGAAAAACCTGATCGAGCAAATGGGCGCGGCGGCGCGCGCGGCGGCGGCAGAATTGGCCTGTGCGAGCGCCGAGCGTAAGCACGCGGCCTTGATTGGCGCGGCCTATGAGGTGTGGGACAACCGCGACAAGATCATCGCCGCCAATGCCGAAGACCTTGCCTATGGGCAAGAAAAGGGGCTGAGCCCGGCGATGATGGACCGGCTCAAGCTCGATGAAGACCGTATTCGCGGCATCGTCGATAGCCTGCGCGCGGTGGCCGAGCAGCGCGACCCGGTGGGCGCGGTGATCGCGGAATGGGATCAACCCTCGGGGCTGCATATCCAGCGCGTGCGCACGCCGCTTGGGGTGATTGGGGTCATCTACGAATCGCGCCCCAATGTGACCGCCGATGCCGGGGCGCTGTGCCTCAAGGCGGGCAATGCGGTGATCTTGCGTGGTGGCTCGGAAAGCTTCCATTCCTCGCGCGCGATCCATGCCTGTATGGTGGCGGGGCTGAAGGCGGCGAACCTGCCCGAAGCGGCGATCCAATTGGTGCCGACGCGCGACCGCGCGGCGGTGGCCGAAATGCTACGGGCGGTGGCCTATATCGATGTGATCGTGCCGCGGGGCGGTAAGGGGCTCGTTGGCCTTGTGCAATCCGAGGCGCGGGTGCCGGTTTTTGCGCACCTTGAGGGTATCTGCCACATCTATGCCGATGGCGCCGCCGATCTGGAAAAGGCGCGCAAAGTGGTGCTGAACGCCAAGACCCGGCGCACCGGGATTTGCGGCGCGATGGAATGCCTGCTGATTGACCGCAAATTCTACGACCAACACGGCGCGGTTTTGGTCGAAGACCTGGTGAACGCAGGGGTCGAGATGCGGGTGTCTGACGATCTGGCGGGCGTGGCGGGCACGGTGCCGGCACAAGCGGATGATTTCGGGCGCGAATTTCTGGATATGATCTGCGCGGCGAAACTTGTCGATGGTGTCGATGGCGCGATTGCGCATATCCGCGAATATGGCTCCAACCACACCGACGCGATCTTGACCGAAGATGACGAAACCGCGGCGCGGTTCTTTGAACGGCTTGATAGCGCGATCTTGATGCGCAACGCCTCGACCCAATTCGCCGATGGCGGGGAGTTTGGCATGGGGGCCGAGATCGGCATCGCCACCGGCAAGCTGCATGCGCGCGGCCCGGTGGGGGCGGAACAGCTCACCTCGTTCAAATATATCGTGCGCGGCGACGGCACGGTGCGCGGGTAAGGCGGGCCTGCGCCGTTGCCCCGGCTTTGGGGGCGTAGGGTGTTCTTCCGCCGGATTGCCGTATGAGAAGGGGCGCCCTTGGGCGCCCCGGTTTTGGGTCAGGCTTGAGGCCAATCAGAACCCGGCCTTGATCTTTTCGAACTCGGCCAGTTGGCGCTCGCGCAGTTGCGGGTCATTCGGCACTTGCGGCAGGATCGGCGCATCGACCGGGCCCAGACCGGCTTCGATCTGTTCCTCCATCGGGATCGTTTCCATCGCTTTCAGGCTGGCATGGCCATAGCCGATTTCATCCAAAAGCGCGCGCGCCGAGTCCGGGCGCAGCCACGAGTTCATGAAATCATAGGCTTTTTCTTCGACGCCCGGCCCGTCTTTCAGGTTCACATAGCCGCAGATGAAGCTCGACGAGCCCTCTGCCGCTTCGCGCTGGAAGGCGACTGGGTAATCATCGGCGCGCAGGTAAGCCACGCCATCGTTCCACGACCACGAAATCAGCACCTCGCCCGAGGCCATGGTCTGCGCTTGTTCCGACGGGTCGGCCCAGTAGCTCAGCACATTCGGGTGCACCTCGCGCAGCCATGCGGCGGCGGCGTCAAATTGCGCCTCGGTCACATCGGTCCAGTCGGTCACGCCGGTGGCCAGATAGGCCAAGGCCCAGACATCGTCCGAAGAATTGGGCAGCGAGATCCGGCCCGCATATTTCGGATTGGTGAAGACCTGAAGCGAGGCAACATCCTCTTCGGGCACCTCTTCGGGGTTGTAGGCAATCGCCGTGGCGCCCCAATCGGTCGGGATGAACCACACGCCCTCATCATCCGAGAAAATGCTCGATTTCATATACTTCGGGTCGATGCTGGCGAATTCGGGGATTTTCGACACATCCCACGGCTCGATCAGACCGGCATCGCGGTATTTCGACACCATCTGCGAGCAGGGGTGGGCGACATCGGCCTTAAAGCCCGAAGCCAGCTTTTGATAGGCCTCGTCGTCATCGCCATAGAAAGAATAGCTCGGGTGATCGCCATATTTGTCGATATAGCCTTGCAAGATCCCTTCGATCTCGAACCCGGCCCAATCGAAGACCAGCAGATCATCGTCGGCGGCCCGGACGGGGGCAGAAAGCGCCGTGACCAGCGCGGCGGAGGCAAGCAGCACAGTGGTTTTCTTCATTGTCGAGGGGTTCCCTGTTGGTGTGGTTTTGGGCACGCTAGACCGCGTCAAACGCGCCGACAAGGGAAAGTTTGACCGCTGCCTTGGGCGGGGTTTGGCGGTGCGTATCCGCCTTTTTCCTTGCCGAAACGCCCCCCAGCCCCCAGTTACCGCGCATGAGTGATGCAAAACCGATCCTGTTGTGGTTGCGCCGCGATCTGCGGCTGGCAGACCATCCGATGCTGACCGCCGCTGAAACCTCGGGGCGGCCGGTGATTGCCGTTTTCCTGTGCGATGATCTGGTTGCCAGCTACGGCGCCGCGCCGCGCTGGCGGCTGGGCGCAGCCTTGGCCGATTTTCTGCCCCGGCTCGAAGCGCTTGGTTGTCCGGTGGTGATCCGGCGCGGCCCGGCGCTGCAAACGCTGCGCGATCTGGTGGCCGAGGCGGGGGCGGGCGCGGTCTGGTGGAGCCGCGATCTGGACCCGGCGGCGGTGGCGCGCGACACCGAAATCAAATCGGCGCTTAAGGCTGCGGGTATTGAGGCGCGTTCGTTCGCCGGGCAGGTGATGTTCCCACCATGGGAGGTGCAAACGGGGCAGGGCGGTCCCTACCGGGTTTACACACCGTTTTGGAAAGCGGTGCGCGGCTTGCCGGTGGCGCCGCCCTTGGCGGCTATCAAAGCACTGCGCCCGGGGCCCGCGCTGCGCGGTGACCCGCTTGACGCTTTGGGGCTGGGGCGCGATATGCGCCGGGGGGCGGCGGTGGTCGCCAAACATGCCCGCGTGGGCGAAGCCGCCGCACAGGCACGGCTTGCGCAGTTCCTTGACGGTCCGATTGCCGAGTATAAGGCGCGGCGCGATTTCATGGCCGAGGCGGCGACCTCGGAGCTGTCTGAAAACCTTGCTTGGGGGGAAATCTCGCCCGGCCAGATCTGGCATGCGGGCCAGCGCGCACTGGCCGAAGGCGCGGCCGGGGCCGAACATTTCCTCAAAGAACTCGTCTGGCGCGAATTTGCGTGGCATCTGATGTTTCATTTCCCCGACCTGCCGCACAAGAATTGGCGCGCGGAATGGGATGCCTTTCCGTGGCGCGGCGATAATGACGATGCCGAGCGGTGGCGCCGCGGCATGACGGGGGAGCCCGTGGTCGATGCCGCGATGCGCGAGCTGTATGTCACGGGGCGGATGCACAACCGCGCGCGGATGATCGCGGCGTCTTACCTGACCAAGCATCTGATGACGGATTGGCGGGTGGGGCTGAAGTGGTTCGAAGACTGTTTGATCGACCACGATCCGGCGGCCAATGCGATGGGCTGGCAATGGGTGGCGGGCTGCGGCCCCGATGCCGCGCCTTATTTCCGGGTGTTCAACCCGGCGACGCAGGCCACGAAATTCGACCCCGAGGGCGCCTATCGCCGCCGTTGGCTGGCCGAGGGCAATCGCCATGCCCCTGAAACGGCGCGTGATTTCTTTGCCGCTGTGCCCAAAAGCTGGGGGCTGGTGGCGGGCGCGCGGTTGCCCGATCCGGTTGTCGATCTGGCCGAGGGGCGCGCGCGGGCGCTTGCGGCTTACGCCGATCGGGACAAATCAGCCTCCTGAAAACGGATCGTTTACTATCCTGCCACGATTGCGTCCCGATTCACGCCACAATCGGGCGTCAACCTATCCGCTGGACAGGTCTTTTTACGGTTCGGTCGGAGTATAACATGCAGAAGGTTGTTTTACGCGATACGCAGATGAAATTACCCACGACAGCAAAGCTGTTCGGGGGGCTGGGTTTGGCGGCAACAGGGTTTTTCGGGGCGCAGTTGATGGCGCAGAATCTGCCCATTGGGGCTGCGGTGAACGGTCTGGGCGGGATTGCCGCCTCGTTCGGGCTGATCTTGGGCTGGCGGGTGATCGGGATGAGCCCGGGCAAGGGTCTCTCGAAGGCGCTGGAGCGGGGCTTGCACGCCACGATCTATCTGGTGATCTGGACCGTGCTGTTTTTGGGCCTGATGCAGGTGCTGCACCGGATGGCGATGGGCCGCTATGATGCGCCCAGCGAGGCGATGCTGGATGTGTTGGCGCAAGGCATGGCGATGGCCGATGCGATCTTGCGGCTCGACTCGATCGCGGTGCTCTTTTTCGGCGGCATGGTTTCGGCTATCTTAGCCGAATGGGCGTGGAAACGCTGGCAATAAGCCCGCGCCCCTGACCGCAGAAGGGGCGTAACGCTTTGACCGAAATTTATTTCTTCTACGGCACATTGTGTCATGAACCGCTTCTCGCGGCCGTTTTAGGCGCGCGCAAAGCGCTTGCTCCGGCGCGGCTTGATCACCACGAGGTGCGCCATGCGCTGGATGTGGATGGCACCGATCTGGGCTATCCGCTGCTGGTCGAAGGCCCCGCGGGGGCCGAGGGCGGCCTGGCCGAGATCAGCGCCGATGAGGCCGAACTGCTTGATTGGTATGAAATCGGCTACCGCAAGGAGCGGCGCCAAGTGACGGCGGCTGATGGCACCGTGCACGCGGCTTGGGTCTATATTCCCGACACGGCGCGCTGGGGGATTGGCGATCTGTGGTCGCTTGAGGCTTGGGCCGCCGAAAAAGGCGCGCTGGCCACTTTGGCCGTGGCCGAGGTGATTGCCCTGCGCGGGCAGGTGCCGATGGAACAGGCTTTGGCGCGGTATCCGATGATCCGGGTGCGCGCGGCCTCGCGGTTGCGGGCCGAACAAGATGCGCGTCCGGCCACCTTGCGCCGCGCCCCCGCGCCGGGGGACATCGAGATCGAAAGCCTGCGCACGCCCTATGCAAAGTTTTTCGCGGTGGAAGATTACCGGCTGCGCCATCGTCGGTTCAACGGCGGCATGACCGCGCCCTTGGACCGCGCAGCCTTCGTTTCGGGCGATGCGACAGTGGTTTTGCCCTATGATCCGGTGCGCGATCAGGTGCTTTTGGTGGAACAATTCCGCACCGGCCCGCTGGCGCGTGGCGATGTGAACCCGTGGTCGCTAGAGGCGGTGGCCGGGCGCGTTGATGCGGGCGAAACCCCCGAAGAGGCCGCGCGGCGCGAAGCCGGGGAAGAAGCGGGGCTTACCCTAGGGCGCTTGATTGCCGCGCCATCGCATTACCCTTCGCCCGGAGCGAAATCCGAATATCTTTATTGTTTCATTGGCTTGTGCGATTTGCCCGAAACCGCGCCCGGCTTGGGCGGGCTGGAAGCCGAGGGCGAGGATATTCGCTCGCACCGGGTGAGTTTTGCGCAGTTGATGGCGCTGATCGAAAGCGGCGAGGTGGAAAACGGCCCGCTGATCGTGCTGGCGCTTTGGCTGGAACGGATGCGCGATCCGCTGCGCGCCGATGCTTTGGGCGCGTGAGCGCGGGCATGATCCGGCGCGGGGCTTGAGGGCGGCGGGGTTGCGCCCTACTCTTGCCCCCGACCCAGTATGAGCCAAGGACGACCATGACCTTTTTCCCCGACCTTGCCGCGATGATCGGCAACACGCCGCTGATCCGTTTGCGCAAAGCCTCCGAGGCCACAGGCTGCACGATCCTTGCCAAGGCCGAATTCATGAACCCCGGACAATCGGTCAAGGATCGCGCCGCCTTGTCGATCATCCGCGATGCCGTGGCGCGCGGCGCGCTGGCCCCGCGCGGCACGATTGTCGAGGGGACCGCGGGCAATACCGGGATCGGGCTGGCGCTGGTGGGCGCGTCGATGGGCTTTCGCACGGTGATCGTGATCCCGAAGACGCAAAGCCAAGAAAAGAAGGATATGCTGCGTCTAGCCGGGGCCGAGCTGGTCGAAGTGCCCGCCGCGCCCTTTTCAAATCCCGACAATTACGTGCACTACTCGCGCCGCTTGGCCGAAAAACTTGCACAAACCGAACCAAATGGCGCGATCTGGGCCAATCAGTTCGACAATGTAGCGAACCGGCTGGCGCATCTTCAGACGACCGGCCCCGAAATCTGGGATCAGACACAGGGGGCGGTGGATGGCTTTGTGGCGGCGGTGGGGTCCGGGGGCACTTTGGCGGGCACGGCGATGGCGCTTCAACCCAAGGGCGTGAAAGTGGCGCTGGCCGATCCCGACGGCGCGGCGCTGCACAGCTATTACACCACGGGCACGCTGAAATCCGAAGGGTCTTCGATCACCGAAGGGATCGGGCAGGGGCGGATTACGGCCAATCTGGAGGGGTTCACCCCCGATATGAGCTTTCGCATTCCCGATCGTGAAGCCTTGCCGCTGGTGTTCGATCTGCTGGCCTCAGAAGGGCTTTGCGTCGGCGGTTCGTCGGGGATCAATGTCGGCGGGGCAATCCGGATGGCGCAGGAAATGGGGCCGGGCCATACCATCGTGACGATTTTGTGCGATTACGGCACCCGCTATCAATCCAAGCTCTTCAACCCCGTCTTCTTGCGCGAAAAGGGCCTTCCGGTGCCCGGTTGGCTGGACCAAGATGGCCGCGCGCTGCCCGAGGTGTTCGCATGATCCGTCTTTGGCTTCAAAGCCTTGCCTTGGTGCTTGCCTTGGCGCTGCCGCTTGCGGCGCAAGATGACAATCTACCCGACTATGCGGCCTTCGATGCGGTGGCGACACAGGCGGAGGACGCGCTGTCGGAAACGAAGATCAGCGATGCACAGCTCAATACGCTGCGCGCGGAAATGGTCAAATGGCGCACGGCCTTTTCCGAGGCCCGCGATGTCAATGCCGATCAGATCGCCACGGTGAAAAGCCAACTTGCCGCCTTGGGGCCCGCCCCAGAGGAGGGCGCCACAGAAGATGACGTGATTGGCGCGCGCCGCACCGAATTGACCGAGCAACTGGCCAAGCTGCAAGCCCCCGGCATCACCGCGACCGAGGCGGAAAGCCGCGCCGACAGCATGATCCGCGCGATCGACAAAAGGGTGCGCGAACGGCAGGCCGACAAGCTGTTGCGGCTTTCACCCTCGGCGGCGAACCCGGTCAACTGGACCGATGCCGCCTCTTTGCTGCGCTGGATGGGGGCCTGGATCTATGACGAAACCCGTTGGCGTTTCACCCAGCCGGTCAACTATGCCGAGTTGCGCAACAATGCGCCGGTGATCCTTGGTCTTGTGGTGATGGCGCTGCTGCTTTTGGCGCGCGGGCGGCGCTGGATGATGCGCCTGACCGATTGGATGCTAAGCAAAACCGCGATGCGCGGGCGCAATATCGTTGTGGCGCTGGTCTCGCTTGGGCAGGTGATCTTGCCCACGCTGGGCGCGATCTTGTTGACCGTGGCGCTGGGGCAGACCTCTCTGTTCGGGCCGATCTTGACCGAGCTTTTGAATCTGGCACCGACGCTCGTCTTCACCGTGCTTATGGCGTGGTGGTTGGGGATGCGGATTTTCCCGGCGCGCCCAGAGGTCGAAAGTGCGCTTAATCTGGGCGAAGAGGGCCGGGCAGAGGGGCGCATTCATGCGTTGTCGCTGGGGCTTGCCTTGGCGGCGCATCAACTGGTGATGTTTTGGATCACGCCGCGCGCCGAAGATTATTTGGGCGGGGCGGGCAATGTCGCCTCCGACAAGGCGCAGGCGGTGGCAGAGCGCGCGGATGCGGCGCTGTCTGTGCTTCAGGCGCCTTTGCATATCTTTGCCGCCGTGGGTCTTTTTCGGATGGCGCAATTGCTGCGCCGACAGGCGCGTGGGACCACGGACGAAGATGCCAACGCCTTTCGCCGCAAGCTTTTTGGTTGGCTGGGCACCGGGCTTATATTGATTGCGCTGGCCGCCCCCGTGCTGGGCGTTGTCGGCTATGTCAGCGCTGCCGATGCGCTGATCTGGCCCGCGGTGCTGACGCTGGGGCTGTTTGCCGCCGTGGCGATAGTGCAGAACTTCTTGGCCGAACTTTACGTGACCGTGGCGCGTGGCGAAGAGGTGCGCCGCGACTCGTTGATCCCCATTCTGGGCGGTTTTTTGGTGGCGCTCGCCGCGCTGCCGGTCTTGGCGTTGATCTGGGGGGCGCGGGTCGAGGATCTGATCGAGCTTTGGACCTCGTTTAAGAATGGCATCTCGGTTGGCGGGGTGCGGATTTCGCCCACCTCTTTCATCACCTTTGCGGTTGTCTTTGGCATCGGTTACGCGGTCACCCGCGCCTTTCAGGGCGCGTTGAAAACAACGATCTTGCCCAAGACCAATATCGACAAGGGCGGGCAGAATGCGATCACCTCGGGCATCGGTTATGTCGGGCTGTTTCTGGCGGCGCTGATGGCCATTTCCACCGCCGGGATCGATCTCAGTTCCCTGGCCATTGTCGCTGGTGCCTTGTCGGTCGGGATCGGTTTCGGTCTTCAGACCATCGTGCAAAACTTCGTTTCAGGCATCATCTTGCTGATCGAGCGGCCCATTTCCGAGGGCGACTGGATCGAGGTCGGCGGCCAGCACGGGATCGTCAAGAATATCTCGGTGCGCTCCACCGTGGTGGAGACTTTCGACCGGACCGATGTGATCGTGCCGAATGCCGATTTCATTTCTGGCACGGTGACGAACTGGACCCGCGGCAACAAGATGGGACGGCTGATCTTGCCGGTGGGGGTGGCCTATGGCACCGATACCCGTCTGGTCGAAAAGATTTTGACAGATATCGCACAGGCGCATCCGCTGGTGATGATGAGCCCCGCGCCCTATGCGCTGTTTCGCGGGTTCGGGGCCGACAGTCTGGATTTTGAAATTCGCGCGATTCTGTCGGATGTGAATTTCATTCTCAATGTGAAGTCGGAGATGAACCACCAGATCGCCGCGCGCTTTGCCGAACACGGGATCGAGATTCCCTTCGCGCAGCGCGATATCTGGATCAGAAACCCCGAAACGCTTGTCGCGCAACCGGCCAAGGCCGCGCCCGCAGCCTCGCCATCCGTCTCTGCCCCGTCGTCCCCCGCGCCGCTGGGCCCAGCGGCGGGGCTTCCCGGCAATGAGGGCGCAGGGGATGGCGATGGTCGCTAAGGCGGCCTGCCTTCGGAACAGCCGGGCAATCGCGAAAAGGGGCGCAAATTCCCTTGCGAGCGCCCGCCTTTGCCGCTAAACCCGCCCGCGGACGGGTGGCCGAGTGGTCGAAGGCGCACGCCTGGAAAGTGTGTAGGCGGGGAACCGTCTCGAGGGTTCGAATCCCTTCCCGTCCGCCACTTGCCCTCGCGAAAGCGTTCTCTCGATCCGGCCGCGGCCGGATTTTTCTTTTGTTTTTAAGGGTTATGCGGGAGGGGCTGAGCACTGGCCCTCGCGCCAGGAGGCCCGGAAGCGGTCTCTCAGGGCCGATATTCTCTGGACCTGATGACTGCGCCGTTAAGGTGAATTTCTTGCAAGTAATGGAAAGTGTGAAACTTTTTGAGAGCGTCCGCTAAGCAGTTCGACGTGGGTGGGATCAGAAAAATATTATGAGCATTCCCGTCATCAGCCGCATCATTCGAGGCAGAAACAAGCGCGAACGGGGTGTTGGTATTTTTGTTGGGATCAGTAATCGCATCCAGCGGATTTGCCAGTAAAATATAGTCAAAACTGAGGATGTGGCGGAGGGGATGGGCCTGAGATCCAACCTTCTCCAGTCTAAGCCCTTGTTTTATATAACAATTTAAGATTGCTAGTACGCAGCGTCAGAATACCTGCACTCAGTTCCGCTTTTCCATGGGCAATGATCCTCCGAGGTCGATGCTTTCGACCCGGTCAAGCCAGCGATGCAAGAGCGCCCACGGGACTGCACGTCGCTTCTCCTCTGCCGCAAGCGCGTCTGACAGCTCCCCGATGAAACGGCTTGGGCCGACGAACTTCGAAGCGACGGAAAGGGGGAGATCGTTTGCCGTCTCGATACCCTTGGCCAAGTCCCGGATAGATTCAATCGACAGATCGAACGCAAAGATGTCCCCGGAAACCGCGGTTGGACTCGGAGAGAAGTTGCGGTCAGGAGCTGACCTTCGAAAAACTGCAGCAAGCAGAGCATTCAGTGTCTGCCCGCCCCAAGTCAAAAGCGTTCCCCCGTTCAATTGCCAACGAGCCGGGTCATACCCATTGAGACGTGCCAGCGCCCATATGATACTATGGCTCGTTGGCAGAGCAGGCCCAGTAGCCTTGATCTTCGCAAGCGGATGAGACCTTTTGGCGTTATCTCCGAGGTAAGCCGACCCATCGCCTCCCGCCAGCAGCCGTCGCATTGCACCAGCGTGGAACAGAGCGCCGCCTGTGGTAGCTGCGTCCGCGTCTCGGAATGCTGTGTCGCCGGTTCGAATATCGACGACGGAGCTGCTTACCCCGCCGGCAATGACTGTATGGATCCGACCCGCATCTCCCTCATCGATCAGGCGATCAGACGGCACGAGGGCCCCGCGCAAATCGACAAGACAGCCCGTCGACAGCATGTCATGCACGACCCGAGTGTGCTCGTCTGTTCCGGCCTCGGCAGCCAAATGCTTCTCCGTTAGGGAGCGGTCCTCACGAGTTGCGCGCCAGGCAAGGTTAACCTCGCCGCCGTGAACGAGCATGGCTTTAGGCGTTGGACCTTACGGCAAGCTGACGGGAAGCAGGGCGGCGCTTCAGGTCTAGGTCATCCTGAGCCGCGACAAAAAGGATATCCGAAACGAATCGACAGCCCCTCAGAAAGGAGATCGACATGCAGACTGTAATCGCCACAAAGCGCGCACCGTCGTGTGAGGTCATCATCGTCAAACAAACGGATATGCCCTCTATCACCTGTCATCTGGCGTGGTGTGACGCGCCTTGGTCCTCGGGACGCACAGATTGCCCGGCGTGCATGGGGCGCTCCTAAGGCGCGGTTCACGCTGATGCCCCTTGCTGCGCCGCCGCGTGATCGGTTCGAACCCAAACTAACGATAAAAGCGACGTCGTGCTTCTTGTTCAATGTCGAGCCGCAACTGCAGATCAGCAAGTTTCTTCATCGCTTGCTTGCGCCCCTCCTCATCAGCAGGGGCGGCGGCCAGAATGCGGGTCTGTTCCTCCACTGCTTTGCGTAACTGGATTTCACGCGGCAAGGCCCCGGCCTCGGCCATAATACGAAAACCAATGGCATCTGCGCTGCCATCACCAGCCATGTTCAGAGGCTTCCCGGCGCCTTTGAGGTCGTCGAGTTGCCCCTCGGCCTGTGCTTTCAGGATTTGGCGTTCGGCCATATCGGAAAATTTCATCGTAATTCCCCTTCGTTGATCTGCGTTGCCAGAAAGCCACGCTCAATCTCATCGAAAACCGGCCAGAACATCGCCAGTCCATCAGGTCCGCGAGGACCAAAAGCCGTTAGCGCGCCGGTGATGGCCAGTGCCGCCGGCTGCGGCACCAGATCGGCACGGAACACGCCCTGCGCCCGCCCGATGGCAAGAACCTCGACATAACGCTGACACCAGCCCTGCGCGAAGGTGTCGAGCATATCGGTCAGTTCCGGTTCGGTTGCTGCGATCTGCCGAAGCTGGGTATGGCAGGCCACCAGTTCCGGGCGATCGCGCAGGCTATCATGGTAAGCCTGTGCTTCCGCGCGAAGCTGCGCACGGGCAGGCCTTGAAGGATCTGGGGTGGGTGGCAGCAGCGCAAGGAAGCTATCTCGCGTGGCCTCTGCCACAAGTGCAATCATGGCAGCTTTGGTAGGCACATGGAAATGTAGCGTGGAAATGTTGATACCGACACGCGCAGCGACATCGCGGGTGCGGAGCGCAGCATATCCCCTTTCCAAGATAAGCGTCTGCGCTGCCTCAGCTATCATAGCCCGGCGTTGGCCTTTGCGCAGATAGAATTGTTTCTGGTCTCGCATGAATCAATCATATGATTGATTCATGGTTTTGCCAATGACAGCTTCATCTGCATCAGAGACATTCGGCACGGGATTTTGCTGCGCCGTGCCATGGACGGCCGCGTCGGGGAAGCCGCTTGCGGTATGTGCATCACCCCGAACAGCTGCAGATGGCCGTGTTCCGCGCGACTTGGGTGTTGACTGTGTGACCTGTGTTACCCGTTAGAATCCTACAGCAAAGCCCGACGCTTCAAGGTGGAAAACATGCCCGAAGGGAAAGGCAGCGAAGCGGGATCGACGGCTGCGGATGACGCGCTTGTTGCGTTTTTTGCGCGCGACAAGCAGGTGCCAGAATTTCGATGCCCGAGCGCCGATTTTCGTTTGGCGGCCCTAACGGCGCTTTAGGCCTTCGGACCAAGGGCAAGATCAAACGAAATCGCGGCTAGGGCCATCGAAACTCCAAGCACCGTCAGTGTTTTAACGTTCCGGTTGGATTGAGTGCTTCTGCCTCAGCACGATGCGACTGCGGTGGCGTGCGGGCAATTCCTGTTACGCAGCGCCAGCCCACGGCCCATTTTAGCGGCAAGTTTCGAGGGTTTCATGAGCAACGACGACATTAAAAGCCTCGGCAGCTTCGTTTGGTCCATCGCAGAACTGCTGCGCTGTGATTTCAAGCAATCGGAAAACGGCAAGGTCATCCTGCCCTTCGTGGTGCTCCACCGCCTCGATTGCATCCTTGAGGGAACCAAACAAGCCGTGCTCGATATGGCGGCCTCGCTGCCTGCCGATATGGATGACGACGCGGTCTACATTCAGGCGAAGCGTGACGAGCCGAGCTACAAGGTGGGCCGCCCCGATCTTCAGCGCTTTGTCGGCTCGCTGACAGGCGAAGGCGCGACTAAAGGGGTTTTTGTAACTACCTCCGATTTCTCGCGCGATGCAGTGCTTTACGTCGAGAAGGTGCAACACCGCATCCGGCTCATCAATGGACAGCAACTCGCGGGTCTGATGATCCAGTATGGTGTCGGCGTGCGGGCCCGGAGCACCTACACGATCAACTCGGTCGATGAGGACTATTTTGCAGAGGGGTGAGGTGAAGCGGCGAGCGAGGGAAGGCGTCAGAGGTGGCAATCTGTGACAAGTGCGGCGGCGAGATCGAGTTTCGCTATGTCGGGCGTGCTTCGGCCGCTTCACATCGGCGGTGGGCCTATGCCAACGAGGTCACGCTGGACTTCTCACGACCTGGAAAACCGACGGACAACGGTTTCATCGAGGCGTTCAACAGCAAGCTCCGGTCTGAATGCCTGAACGCCCACTGGTTCATGAGCCTTGCCAATGCCCGCGAAAAGCTGGAAGATTGGCGTAGACACTACAACGAAGAACGACCCCACAGCGCGATCGGATACAACGTCCCGATTGCCATGCATTATCCCGATGGCATCACCAGCCCGTCATCGTGAGACAGCCGGGAAAATCCAGCTTCCGGCGGTCCAGAGTTGGGGAGCCGAGCACTGCTATATTGATCCGAACGCCTACTGCCCGGTCTGTGGGGCGCGGGTGTATTTCTACCAAAGCCGTCACGGTGGACGGGTCTTGTCCGATGATGTTGGCTGGCCGTGGCCTAAGCATGGATGCATATACGACGATCAGCGCTCGGTCAGGTGACCTGCCACGGGATTTTTCCTCCAGCGTCGATGAGAGTCCGACCCAACCTGCTGTGCCTAGAAACTCTGGACCTCCCGAGGCTGGAGTTTTCGGGCCAACCGACGAAGAAACGGTCTAACATACGAGGGGAGGCGGGTATCGGGGTGGAGCGACCCGCGACCATACCTCAGCCAGGATCCTGTCCAGTCGCGCCTCGTCTTTCTTGAGGGCCGCGCGAGGTTGAAGCGGGTCCTGGCCGTCCTGACGGCTTCCAAGAAGTCCTGAGCGCCTTGGTGGCCCGCGCCTTCCTGCGTGACACCGTAATCGTCGGCTGAAGGGAGGGTCAGTGCGGTTCCGCGTACCCCTTCCGAAGGGAAGGTGCGCGCGCCATTGACTGCAACGGTATTGCGGCAAGATTGCCGCGTCGCGTTATCCGGATGTGATCCCCTTCCGGTGCGATTGTGCGGGCGGACCGGGCGAGGGGATCAGCCAGGAAACCGCAAAATGCGCGCCGTTGTATTTTGGTCAATGAATTGGGCCTTCGCGGTCATTCCAGCGCACAAGGTGTCGTCACCACCATGAGCCGCAACCATGTTTGCGCAAGCCATTCAGAAGTCACTCGCGGGTTCGCCGCCATCCCCGCCGCCGCGCTTGATCCGGCCCACAGTCCTGCGTCTGCTGCGGTCCTCGCGCTTGATCTGGGTCTGGGTCCCCGTTCTCAGATAGTTTCAGAATCCGCTCGTCTTCCGCCTCGTCTGGCCCTTCGGAAAACGGCTCCGGGCGGGACAGCGCCGCCACGATTCGACCAAACTCGCCGAGAATGTCGCCGTGGTTCTTTTCGAGATAGCGTTTGATCCGTTCATTCGTGAGCAGGCGTTCGACGTAACGGCCCGCGACCACAAGACGTAGATGATCGGGGCCAAGTGTCCCCTCGACCAGCTTGATGTTCTTCTGCAGGCTGGCCATCTCGGTCTTCATCCGCTCAGCTTGCGCGCGCGTGATACCAGGTGCTTCCGCCCGCGGCGCCGGTTCGACAAGGTCGTCGGCATCGGTCGCGGCCAAGATCGCCGCGCTATAGGCCACCGTGTAATTGTTCGCTGCGATCATCAGTTCGGCCGCCTGTATCTGCCGCAACGGCTTCATCTTGCGCAGGGACTTGAAACTGTTGACGGGGCAATGCTTGTCCTTCAGGAGTTCAGCAGCTTCGGGGCAGATGCCGTTCAGCAATGTCCGCTTTCGCCGGATCAACGCCACATCCACATTCAGAGCAGCAGCGATACGGGCCTCTGGCACACCACGCTCAATGGCCCGCAAGATCATCTTGTGTTCCTGAATTGTCGCGAGACGGCTGATGCGCTTGTTGTAGGTGAAGGACTCGTCGTCGGTGGCGACCAGGCAGGTGACGGTTTCCTCGCCCATCTCCTTCAAGACATGCAGGCGCACATGACCATCGAGCAGGATGAACCTGCCGTCTTGACCAGGAGCGCGCGCAACCACGAGCGGTTCGATCAAGCCGGCTTCGCGGATCGATGCAGCGATCTGCGCATACTTCTGGCTCTTGGGAACCGTGGTCGGCAGTTGCTTCACCGGCAGGATGGTGGCGATCGGGATCTGACGCAGGGTCGGCTCAAATCCTGGCCCCCGCAATGGGGCGTCATGGGGCGGGGGCGTTTTACCCATATGTGTCATGCCCGAGGTTCCTTGAGACCGTCGACGACCATGCCCGGCAGAGACCCCAACCCCTCAGCACGGAGCAAAGTGAGGAAATTCTCATCCTTGAGCAGGGACTGGAACGCTGCGTCGAGGAACAGCAGGTTGCCGCGCGTCGACTGCGCCCTGTGGATCATGTCCCGCTGGCGTTCTGCCTCGATACGATAGGCCCGGACCAACGCCGCCGATGTCATCCGCACGCCAGATCGTTTCGCGCTCGTGGCACCTTTTTTCTTGCCGTGCCGCTGGCGCAGGTCCACCAGCCGCCTTGCTTCCAGCAGCTTCTTGCCTCGCAATTCACCCGAGGCATAGGCTGCCTCCAGCGCTTTTTGCACATCTTTCTCTCCCGCCCTCGTGATATAAAGTGCAACACTGAGGGGCATCTGGCCGGTCTCCACCGCGATCAGGAGTCGTTCCTCGCCGCCCGCGATCAACTCGCCGATTTCGTGAACGTACGACCATGACAATCCGGTTTTCTCGGCGATGTCGTGGTCCGAGTATCCTCGGTCCCGCAGGATGGCGATATCCTGCAGCAACTCGAGCGGACGTTGCTGACGACGGGCGATATTCTCGATCACGCTACGCAGAAGTCGTTCGACCTCGTTCGCGTCCACGACGATGGCCGGGATGTGGGTTTCGCCAAGTGCAACATAGGCCTCCATCCGCCCCTGACCGCAGACCAGCCGATAGGCATCCCCTGACGCCGTGTCATCCTGCGCGACGGTGATCGGCTTCTTCAGCCCGACCTTGCCAATACTGTCCACCAGCGCGCGAAAGGTCTTTTCAGATCGTTCGCGCGGATTTTCCACGGTGATGGCCGCAATGGGGACAATCTGAACCTCGGCGTGGGGCTCGATATTGCTCACCATGGTGTCACCTCGGAAACGGAAACGCGCCGGGCCATGTCGAAGAAAAAGTCCAACGTTTCAAAACGGAAAGCGTCCAGCATTAGGCCATTCTCCTCTGCAAGCCCCAGAGGTTTGCTCCGCATCTCGAATTGGGGCAGCAGGTAGTAATCGAGCGCGTCAGTGTTCGTGCGGTTCATCCTGATGGCGATGGTGATGTCGGGCGCGAGGCCGGTGTCGAAGCGGATCTTCCAGCGCAAGCCGCCTGAGGAGGTTTCGCGACAGCGGGCGACGACGATGGATGCCGTGAATTCGCCGTTGATGGTCAGCAGGTCCGTCGCAGGGTTCCTGATCACGGCACCGCCAAGCCGGGTGATTTCGTGAATGACGCGCTCAATCTCGTCGCCGTGCAATTGCCGCAACACGCGGTTGGCTTCGATGTAACGATAGTCGCGATCCGGGGTGAACCCGACAAGGGAATAGGCCCTGAGCAGGCTGCCGAAGCGATGGGCATAGGCACCGCTGGACGGCATCCCATCTGTCTCATTGATCACCAGCCCGGAAATGTAGCCATGACGCTGGAAGAGCCGGGTAAGGCGCTCCAGCATCTCCTCATCCGAGAAGCGACGATTGCGCGCCGCGATGATGGCCCGCGCCTTTTGAAACTGCTTTGGCTCGACGATGGCCTCGAAGGCGCCGTCCGAACGGATCCACATCTCCGGGCCGTTGGCGACCCGCTTTCGCTTCAGCTTGAATGAGCGCCGGTTGTAGACGTTGTTGCCGATGTATTTCTCATTGGTCAGGATTTGATGGACGGTCGCGCGGGTCCAGGCCCACCCGAGATCGGTGAGGAGGCCGCGTTCATTCAATTCTTTCGCAATTTCGGTTTCTGACAGGCCCTTCTTCAAAAACTGGCTGTAGATCCAGCGCACCGTCCGGACCTCTTCGTCTGGTCCGGGAATCAAGACGACGCGATCAGTCTGAAGGCTTTTGTGCTCACCGCGCTTCAGTTCGGTTTTCACTTCGCCCCGCTCATTGAGCAGGGCGCGACGCAACCCGAAGCCCGCTGGCCCGCCCTGACGATAGCCGAGCTCAATCAGACGGCATTGGCCCGCGAAGACCTTTACTGAAAGCTCGCGGCTTTATTCGCCCGCCATTGCCCGCTTGACGCTTTTGACGATGGTGGAGGTCGGAGAACCATCGTTCTCGAATTGCTCGGCGCAATAGGCGACCTGCATTCCGGCCTTTCGGCAGCGATATTCGTAATAGGCAGATTCGTCGGTGTCCTGAAAACGTCCCCAGCGGGTGACGTCATAGACCAGAATCACGCTGAACTTTGCCTCGCCGGATTCAACATCGGCAATCATCTGCTGCAATGCCATCCTACCGCCGATGATCAGGCCGCTTTTTGCATCATCCGAATAGGTTTTGACGATCTTGATGCCGCGGCGTTCGGCGTAGTCGCGGATCGTCTGCGCTTGGTTCTGGGTTGAGTATTGTTGATGCTCGGTCGACATCCGAACGTATTCCGCAGCCAGCAACTGCTCGGACCGCTCGGTTTCTCCTCCGGATAATGGTGCTTTTCCTCGAGCCACGCCCGCCTCCCAAGAAATCATGTGGGCTGCTTCGAGCTGATGGCCCTCTAGCGCAGGCCCAAGTGCAAATACGAACTGCCGCTTTTCATGTCCTTCCCAGAATATTATCGAAGGAGGACGCAGAGATGCGGACCAAGACGGGCACATTTGTGCCGAAAACGGGCACAAATGTGCACCTTGAAGCGGATGTCGCTGACTATCGGACCGCCATTGCCGCGGCACTTCGGGACGAACTCGGCCTGACGCATCGAGCAGTCAAGACGGCGATGCGGTGGACGGGCGCCAGCGAGCGGACCGTGAAGTACTGGATCGCTGGCGAGCGTGGGCCCAGCGGTGAGCATCTGATCGCACTGGCCAGGCACTCGGATGTCGTGTTCCAGATGGTGCTTCTGCTGGCCGATCGGCACGACGACGCGAATGCCGAATAAGGTCAAGCCGCCACAGTGGCGGCGGGGAAGCCAAATCGGTCCACCGCCGCCAGACTTGATGTGTGGTGTTTCTTGGTTACGTTGAATAGACGTGCGACCGATGCGGCGAGGTTCAGGCTGATCGCTACATCACTGGGGTGTTCGAAGCGTTCGAACGGATCGAGGCCCATGGTGTCGCCTCAAAGCCGATCCCGGCAGAGTGCGGCGTCGAAGGGGGCTTCTTCCGGTACGAATACCACCTCGTCTATTGGTGCCGACTGTCTGACGGCGATATCGGTATCGTCGCGATTGTGCATGAGCGCATGCCTCAGATCGACAGGTTCGAGGAAGATTTTTGCGACTGAATTAGCCGCCGCTTACGCCCATGATGCTTGCATGATCCATCGGCGGTTTTTGCTGGTGGAGAAGGTTGGCAGTCAGGCCCAACCCCTTCGCCACGTGTACATTGCAAACCCGAAAACAGGTCCCTCGTGGGGCCTTTCTTTATGGAGCAAAGCGGTTTCAGGAATTTTTTGGCCTTAGGAAACCGTCCAAGCATATAGCGATAAATGCGTCTGGTGTCGCCATGGTGCCCCGCAAGCCAGTATTGCTTGGGCGGGGGATGATCGGCCAATTCCCTGCCGCCGCAAGGCTGCCGCCGCTTGCCTTCGCCAAGCTTCATGCCGCCATCCACGCGTCTGACCACTTCGGCATTGGAGGCGGGCGTGTCGTGTCGGCGAGGGACAGGCTAGGTCAACGATGCGCGAGATAATCCGCCGAAACATATCCCGAGACACTGGGTTTGTCGGTGAGGAAGACCCTGCACCAGACCTTGCCATTGGTCGTCACGCAGGTCTGGCGAGTGAGGCGCGTCCCATCGGGCAGGCCGATGATAATCTGATGGTCGAGGCCGGGGCCTTCGCGCAGCTTGAGCAGGTCATCTGGTCCGGCCCCTTTGACCACGGCACCAGAACCGGCCGCGCATCCGGTCACAATCATAAGGGCAAAAAGGGCAGCAAAATGGGTCTGCATGGTCAGTCCTGACTTGTTTCGCCTTAGTTACGACATCGCCGCGCGGAATGACAACGGGCTTGGGCGCTTGCCCTCGGCGATGCGATCCAATTTTCTGACGATCCGGGGGCCGCAGAGCGCGGGACGGATGCGCCTTTGTGCATCGGCGAAGCGGTCGCGGGCTGCGACACCGTGCACCGAGTTTGGCCCGAAACCGTTGGCCCGATGCTGCGACACTATCGCGCCAGAATGGGCTTGGGGGCGGCGCGGGGCACATTGTATTGCTTGCGATCATTGCACTTAGAGGTGCCTCCACCCCTTCACAGATCGCAGATTACATTGTTTTACGCTGCTGTTTTGCTTCTTTCCTGCGCCTATGGCATCAGTCTTCCGCTGATTGCGATCGCGCTTGACGGCATGGGCGCTTCGACGCGGCTCATCGGTCTTTCGGCGGCCATGCCCGCCTTGGGTTGGCTCCTAGGGCTTCCGGTGATCCCTTTGGCCCCTCGGCGCCTGTCCCTGACACGATTGGCCCTCGCGCTTCTGGGGGTGGCATTCGCTGCTTGGGGCGCGATGGCGTTGCAGGCCGAGCCGTGGCTTTGGGTCGGGGCGCGGTTTCTTTTTGGCGGGGCCGTTGGTCTTATCTATCGGCTGATCGAATATTGGCTCACCCTCACGGTGCCCGAACCACGGCGCGGTCGCGAAATTGGCTTTTACAACGCGACCTTTCTTGGCGGCATCATCCTCGGATCGGCTTTGCAGCCGTTGCTTGGCGTCGGCCTCTTGGGCTTTGGGTCGGTTGCCGTGCTGCTTGCGAGCGTTGGTGTGGCGCTTTTGCACCGTAACCTACTGACCGCGCCAAAGGTGCATCTGTCTTGGCGCCCGCAAGATTTTGGCGCGGCGCTGCGGCTTGCCCCGCTTGCCATGGCCGCAGCCCTCGCTTTCTCTATGTATGAGGACATTCCGGCTTATCTTTTGTCGCTTTTCGCGCTGCACCAAGGTATGGGCGAGGGCGTCGCGGCACTGACGCTTTCGGTCTGCGCACTTGGCGCGCTTACGGGCGCGGTGCCGTTTGGGATGCTCTCTGACCGGATCGGCCGTCGCCCTGTGCTTTTGCTGGCTTCGGGCATCGGGCTTGGCGGCGCGGTGGCGATGCCGTTTTTGGCTGCGGTCTCGACGCCACTCTTCCTTGCGGGGCTTTTCCTGTGGGCCTTTGGCATTGAGGGGATTTTTGGCGTTTCGCTCGCCCTTTTGGCGGACCGCTTTCGCGGTGAAGATTTGTTGCGTGCCAATCTCGCCTATGGTGTGGTCTATGCGCTTGGTGCGCTGATCGGGCCCCTTTTTGCTGCGAACCTGATGCAGGCAATCGACCCGCAAGGCGTGTTCCTTGCCGCCGGGCTGATTTTTGCCGCGCTGATCGTCGTGACACTCAGCTTTGGGAGGCGGCCATGAAAACCCAGCCCCTGCTTGATCTGGCCGAGGCGATGGCGCAGGCCAAAGACCCGTTCGCCCCCTTTTCGAAGTTTCTTGGGGCGCGCGGCGGGCGCGGCTTCTTTTACGGCTTCGCGGCGCTATCGACCGGCCTCGCCCAGATCCGCTCTGGCGAGGGGCTGCATTTCCGCCACAGCTACAGCCGTGAATGGGAGGATGTCGTCGGCCCGCAGGCGCTGATCGACAACGACCATTCGATCGAGGCGATGGATAATGGCGAACGCATGGTCGAATGGATGCCAACCGACTGTGCAACCTGGCTTGAAACACTCAGCCCAAAGCAGCGACGCCAGTTCGAGATCGAGGCCGATCTGGGCATGATCTATGGCACCTCGCTTTTGCTCGATGGTCATCCGGCGGGCTTTTCCGGCATGGGGATTTGGATCGAAACGCAACGCTCCCCCGAAATGTTCCGGCGGGGCTGGAACAAATTCGGGGCCGAGCTGACAGCGGCTTCCAACCTGCTTGATGTTGCCGTGCGCGAGGCGCGGCCGAACCTGTTGGTGCGTTTGACCCCGCGCGAGATCGATTGTCTGAGCTGGCTTGCGCATGGGCTGCGCCCCAAAGAGATTTGCTGGCGTCTTGGGATTTCGGAAAAAACCTTCGAGAAATACATCACCTCTGCCAAGGCCAAGCTGAAATCGCGCACCCGCGATCAGGCGTTGGCCAAGGCGGTGTTGCTGAAGCTGCTGCCGCTGTAGCCTTTGCGCGACATGGGGATTTTTCCCCAATTGGGCGTGCGCGTCGGCTTTGTTAGCTCTGTCTTGCTGCGCAAGGGGAGAGTGGCCCCACGCGCCATTTTTCGAGGATGTTCCTGGGTTAAGTGCGCATTGGTCTGTCCCGTCACAATTTTCGTGGCGGCCGCCTTGTCAAACGCAAGCGTGGAGTGGTGAGCCTCGCACCACTGATGGCCGCGGGCGCTGTCGGAAACGCCAATGCCGCCGTAAGCGGCGCGGGCTGCGGCGCGCCTTTGGTCCGCCGGCCACCGCGGGGGCGCGCACGGAACAGACTCACGCGGCGGGGGTGGCATTGTGCCAGTTTTGCGAAGCGCGGTGTGACTTCGCACAGCCATGCAGCAGGTAAGGCGCCGACCGCCCATTTGCTGGGCGTCTCATCCCCCGTGACGCCGTTTTACGAAAGGGTCACGCCGGTCATCCTGCCGCCGGGGGGCATGCGTTTGCACGCCTATTTTCGGAATTTAAATCAGATGGTTGTCGCCAGATTGTGCGGCGCGGTGGCGCGAGGCAACACGTGTTGCGTGACCTTTGGTAGGGAAAAGCTCCGTTGACAAGTGGGGAGGCGTTGCACAGGCTTCTACCTGTAGTTGTGTTGTGAGATTTGAAAAATGAAACGCTTCAAAATTAAAGAGCTCATCGTAAAACTTCCCACCGAAGGCTTCGATAAGACAGGCGAGTTCGATGGCAAAATTTGCAAGCAAGTGACGTTGTTGGAGTGTCCGGGGGGCGCAACCCGTGTGGACCCGGGACCGATTACCGATGGCCCCGTGGACCCCTGTCAACAAGTCACCCTGCTGAACTGTGCCAATCAGGCGACGCGGATTCAATGTGAGCTGACCCAAGTCCGAGAGCCTTGCCAACAAGTGACCTTGATTGATTGCGCGAATGGCGTGACAAAGCAAACCTGCGACGGGCGGACGATGATCGTGGATTGCCAGCAGGTCACCTATCCCAATTGTAACGCCTCCGATGTCGGCGTCTTTGGAACCTTCTATGGGCCGCGTTGCGGGTGCGGCGGTTGCTCGCCAATCCCCTGCACCAAAACCGAACCGACGACACTAGAAACCTGTCCGGTTACAGGCAATGCGAACGATGATGCGGCGCTTTTCGTGGTCACGCGAGAGATTGATCGCATGCCGCTGGAATCGCTGTCTGTGCTGAAATCTCAATTGTCGGATGTCCTGCGTCGCACCGAAGAGGCGGAAAAGAAATATACGCCGTCTACCCCGCAAGAGTTGGATGCGGCAGAGGCCCAGTTGAAAGAGGCCCTGGCGGAAGTTGAGAAGCTTCGTGCCGAAATGAAAAACAAGTCCGAGTGATTCTTGCATGCAGGATGTTGCATTGCGGCCAGCCATTTGGGCGGCCGACGTTTTGCGGCAGGCTCTTATGGGGCATGCCTGGGTTCGAACGGGTCCGCTTTACACCGCGCAACAGGCGCGTGATCTGGGGACAGAACTGCCCGATGGCTTTGTGGGGCTTGTGCGGCGCGAAGATGATCGTGTCTTTGCCGTTGATGGGGATGGTTTCGCGCTTCTAGAGGCCCTAGACACCCCTAAGACTTTGGATCGGCGCGCGACTGATAAAAACCTTGTCAGGGCGATGGCAGAATTTGCCATGGACGGGGTCATCGCGCCGGCAAGCGCGAGCGCCGCAGCCCCGCGTTTTATCGAGATGTTGCCAAGCTTGGTTTCACCAAGCGCGCTGGACGCGGTGTCGCGCAATGTGCAGCGCTCCTATGAGGCGATCGACTTTGCCCTCGATTGGTCGGAGATTTTGGGGGAGAGCCTGTCGGCAAGTCTTTACGTTTACGGGCGCAGACAGCCCCACGACGGCGTGACAGGAGCCGATCTGGAGCATCTGGCCGCACAGATTGACAAATGGGCGGGCCTTGAACGGGTCATGGCGTCCGAATATTGGCAAGGTTGGCATGGTGCATTCGACAGCCCGTGCCGCCACAAGCTTTACGTAAGTGCTGATGCCTCTCCGGCGGGGCTTGCTGATGCGTTTGCCGCCTTGCCCGCGCTGCCGCGTTTGCGTGGCGCCAAAATCCCCGCGCAAGCGTATCACTATGGGCGGCCCGATTATTGCGTGCTTTATTTGGCGGATGAGGCGGACGTGCCGATTTGGTCTGCGGCCCTGCGCGAGGCCCTGTCGCATATGGACGGTCTGGGGCTAAGTTTCACCACACCATTGGATCGCAAGGGCGTTGTCTCGCTTGGCGTTGACCTGCCAGATGAGCAGGACGCTTCCCAAAGCCATCGCGCCCGTCAATCCGGGCTGATTGCACATCATATTCACGCAGCAACCCAAAATAATGCCACCCGGGACGACCGGAAGCATGAACTGCACTGGCGTTTGTTTCTGCACGGCTATCTGGGGGCGGGTTGCATTTCTATCGAAGGGAATGGGGCACCGTGAACCAGATCGATCAGATTTCCGCTGTAGAAACCGCACCTGCCCTCTACCGCCTGCCGGATGGGGTCTTCTTTCGGCCTGCCACCCACTTGGGCGCAGAACACATGGCGGCGGTGAATGCCGCACCCGAAGATGTGATCTTGATGCGCAGGGGGGCGCGGGAACGCGACCAATTGATCAGTGCCGAGGTGGCGGATCTCTTGCGCTTGTTTTCGCAGCCTTTGACCATTGTGGATGCGGTTGTTCAATTCGCTGAACAAAGCGAAACCCCCGCCGAGGAAATCCTTGAAGAGGCTTTTCCGGCGTTTCAGTCGCTGGTTGAGCGGGGCTTCTTGGTTCCGGTCACCGAGACGGAAGAGGAACGTCCCACGACGCTGGACATTGGGACCGTTTTTGCTGAGCGTTATGAAGTTGCAGCGCTTCTGCGCAAGATGGAAGATACGGAAGTTTACCGCCTGCGCGCGATTGCAGGCACAGCAGCAGACACGGGCGCAGATCCAGCCCAAGGCGCAGATGCTGGGGCCGAACCGTCTGATTTCGTTTTGAAAATCTGCCATCGTGCCACGCGGCGTATGGTCAACCTGATATCGCGCGAGGTGGCGATTTTAAAAGAGCTGGCGGATGCGGATTATTGCCCGACTTATGTCGAGCATGGCGTTCACGAAGACCGGCCCTTTGTGATCATGACCTATCTGGATGCAGAGACGTCTCAATCCCTGACCGACCGCCTGTTAAACGCCGGCGGCCCCGAGGCGGTTGTGCAAATCAGCAAAAGGATCATGTCGGTATTCGCGGATCTGGGGCGTCGCGGCATCATGCATGGCGATGTTCACCCCGGAAATGTCATGGTGTCCAAAGCGGGCGCTGTCTTCGTGATCGATTTCGGGCAATCCCGTCTGCTCAAAGGCAAGCTTTCGCGCCATACGGCTGGGCGGGGTGCGGTTGACATCTATTACGAACCAGAGCTTGCCGCCGCCCTTGCCAAGGGGCAAGAGACCTTTCCGCCCGCAGTAGAGCAGGGGCAACAATTCACCGTTGCCGCGATGCTCTATCGGTTGTTGACCGGGCAGGCACATGTCAGGCTGCCCGCCTTGCGCAGCGAGCTTTTCCCTTTCTTGGCCGATCAAGTGTCGCGCCCGTTTCCGCAAAGTGTGAACCGGCGTGTTGCCAAGTTGGAGCCGGTTCTGAAACGCGCCTTGTCCAGCGCACCGGAAGAGCGTTTCCCAAGTTTCGCGGCTTTCCATAGCGCGTTTGACGAAGCGTTGGCGACGGAGGCGCCGCGATGCGTCGCGGGCCATGCAGAGCTGGCCAACCGCTATTTCGAAACGCTGAGCGCGCCCGATAAACGGTTTTTGTCCAATGGTTTTCTGGATCCTTGGTGCACGCTGAACAACGGGATGATTGGTGTGTCCTTCGCGTATCAAAGGCTAGCCGAACTTGGCTGGGCGCATCGGGGGCTTGCGTTGGCGGACGCTTGGCTGATTTGGGCAGAACAGATGGCCAGCGCGCCGCAGGCGTTCACAAGCCGCGACCGGGAAATCCGCTCCGACACGGTTGGCCGTGTCAGCCCCTTTCATACCGTGTCGGGGCTGCATTACGCCAGATCGTGCCTTGCCGCGCAAACCGGCGATGTCGCACTTTATGGCGAAGCGATTAAGGCCTTTGCCAGCAGCATTGATGCCCCCTGTCTCGAATGGGATCTGACGCTGGGCTGGGCCGGGGTCACCTTGGCGTTGGCTTTCATGGTCGCCAAGGGGCAAAAGGCCGGTTTCCCAGACACGGCACTTTCCCCGGCCAAGGCACTTTTGCATGAACGCATCGCCAGACAGGAAAGCTGGTTGCAGGCACAGCCCGCACCCGCGGAACTAACCCGTGATGTGTTTTTGGGGGTTGCGCATGGCCCGCTCGGCCAACTGCATGCCGCGATTTTGGGGCATCAGGTCTTGGGCACCACGCCCGGGGACATTTGTGTTCAGCGCTTGGAACAACTGGCCGATTGCGCGGTGCGGATGGACGATATGGTGATCTGGCCCCGCATGGGGGGCGGGTTCAGCTATGGTTACGGGGTTCACGCCTATTCAAGCTGGTGTAACGGCAGCGCCGGTTTCGCCATGGTCTACAGCCACGCCGCAAAGGTGTTCGACCGGGCCGATTTTCGAGATATCGCGCTGGGCGCGGGCCTGCATGCGTTGCGCAATGACATCCAGTATCCGGATCTTTGCTGCGGCACGGCGGGGACCGCCTACGCCATGCTGTCTCTTTATCGGGCAACGGGGGACGCGCTTTGGGTAAGCCGTGCCCAAGATGCGGCCGATCGCGCCTTGGAGCATTCTCGGTCCTACGAACCAAGCGGTGCGCTTTATAAAGGGGAATTGGGCGTGATGTTGCTGCAACTAGACATCACAGACCCGGAAAATGCACGAATGCCCTGTTTTGAAATGTGAAAACCGCGCACTCGCCCCAAGGCTATGATTTCAAGGCCCGGAATCCCTTGGGGCGAGCGAATTTGATTTTGGCGGCGGCGCGTGGGGCGCGGTGCGTAAAGGCTCCGTGAAAGGGGCCTGTGATGTTGCGGCCCCGCCTGCGCGGCCTTTGGCAGGAAGGGAACGGCAGATCGCGGTGATGTCGGGCAGCGAAACCCTTGACTAAAATCTACACCCAACGTAAGAATCTGTTGTGCCCATGTGGGGGATTGTCTTCCTCTTGCCCAAATTCGTGGGGGTCGCCTACTCTTTTATAATTTGCCCTGTGCCGCACGCGCGAAAGCGAATGGCCCTGATGATTGAACTTGCGTTTACACGACTGATGCCTGCCTTGTATCGTCACCTGACGTTAGAAAAGGAAAAGACATGCCTGGCGCAGCGATGAAAATAGGAGAGCTTGCTAAGCGGGCAGGGGTCAGCCACCGCACCATCCACTATTATGAATCGCGTGGTCTGATTTCGCCAATGCAGCGCGAGGGGGCCTCGCATCGGATGTATGAGGAAGAGGCTTTTCAGCGCCTAGAGAAAATCTCGGCCCTCAAGCATCTTGGACTGTCGCTTGAAGAGATCGAAGAGGTTCTTGATCTCTATTTCGAGGACACGCAGAGCCATCTTGCGGGCAAGAAGCGCGTGATCGAGATTCTCAAGGCGCAACTGGCCAAAACCGATGCGCAGATTGATGAGCTGGCGCAATTCCGCAGCGACCTGATCCGCAACATCCGCCATATGGAGCGTCTCTACGAAGACGCGCATTCGCCGCACTCTGCCTAAACAACAGGGGCATTCGCCCCGCTTTCCGCCCTAAATCTTCAGCTAACGTAAGGAAAAGAAATGACGCTCCGTCACACGTCTCTTGTCGTCTTGCTGATGCTCACGGCGATAATCGTCGTCGGCCAGCTTTACATCACCATTCCCCTCACCGATGCCATTGCCGCCCAGTTTGCCACCGAACCGGCGCTTGCCGTGTGGTCAGGCACGGCCTTCGGCTTCGCCTACGCGGCCGGGTTTCTGCTTTGGGGCCCGCTGTCCGACCGGGGCGGGCGACGGCGGGTGTTGGTGCTCGGCCTTGTCTGCACCGGGGCGGTGACCGCCGCGTTAAGCCAGGCGCACGGGATCGAAGCCTTTCTCGCCGGGCGCGCCTTACAGGGGATTTTTGCCGCAAGTTTTCCCCCGGTGGCCCTCAGCCTGTTGGCAGAGGTTTTGCCGCCCGCCCGGCGTCCCTTCGGTATCTCTCTGATCAGTTTTGCCTTTTTGGCTGCGGCCCCGATCGCACAGGTGATTGGGGCGGCGCTTGCCGTGCCGCTGACCGCGTTCTTGCTTGTTCTGGCGCCCGCCTATGTGGCCATGGCCGCCGGGATCGCGCTGGTGCTTCCTGCTGCGCCTGCACCGGGCGCGGCCATGGCGGCGGCCCCTAACGGCGTGGGGCAAGGCTTGCTGAGAACGCCCCTTATCATGCTGAGCTGGGGCGCGGCGCTCACCGTGCTCTTTGGCTTCGTGACGTTTCAGGCGGGTACCGCCGCGGGGCTTGGCGGCGGCTTTGATCCGCAACTCGTCCGCCTTGTCGGGCTGCCCCCGCTGGCGCTGAGCCTCTTTGCCGCCGCGCTGGCCAAACGCTTGGGCGGTCCGACCGTGCTGGCGCGCCTAGGTTTGGTCCTTGCCGCTGCGGGGCTTTTGCTGGCGGGGCTCTCTGGCCCGGTCACGTTGGCTGCGGCGGTTCTCGTCTCTGCCGGTGTCGGGCTTGTGGTGCCCGGGCTGATCGCAACGATTGCCGGTGCGGCCAGCAATGCCAACCGAGGCCTTGCACTGGCGCTTTATACCTTCTCGCTCTTTGTGGGGGCCAGCTTGGCGCCGCCAGTTAGCCGCGCGCTTGCGCCGCTGGGGCTTTGGTCGCTTTACGGGCTTGCGGCAAGTTTGCTGCTGGCGGCGGCTTTGGGGTTGTTTTGGGGGCAGCGCCGTCCCGCGCAGGCCCCGCAACCGATCCAAAATTGAGATATTGTGGAAAGGAGCTTCCCGATGACTGCCCCCTTTTCTCTCTGCTCCGCTTTTGCAGGCGCTGCTTCCCAGCGGTTTTGCGCCCGCCCGACCGGTAGGGCAAACCGGAACCCACCTTGACTTTTCACATATGGCTGCGATTCTTTGCCGCAGGATAGATCGGAATCACAGGGGATAGGGCCGCTATGTTGCTTGTCAATTTTTACGGGAATACATCAAGTTTCTTCGACGAAGCCTTCTACAACAGTTACACTGATCTTTTCGAACCGGATGTTTTAAGTATCTCGAGCACCGAAATCGTGCTCGAAAATCCGTCCAGCGGCTTTCAAACAACCTTCTCCGGCAGCGGCTTTCCTTTGGATCCGGAAAACCAGCCCCTCACCGGAACGATTACCTCTTTTTCCGTCGTGACCGACGGTTCGGTGTCCGGCTTGCCGGTGGTTGAATTCACGGGGATCAGCTGGGCGCTTGCCGATTTCGTCACCGCGCTCGATTCCCTATTTGAAGATGATAACGACGCACCGCTGAAAACACTGCTGAGCAGCCAAGACATCACGATTGATGCAACCACTGCGAATGCCGCGTGGATTGATAGCTTAGATGGTGTGACCTCCAACGTAGAGTTCTTGGGCTCGGCATTCGACGATGAAACCGGGGGCGGCTCTGGGAACGATCGTCTGATCGGCAATGCAGGCGCCGACACGCTGGATGGCGGGGACGGGCGCGACACGCTGTCGGGCGGCGACGGCGATGACTTCATCTTCGGGGGCGCCACCGCAGCCGACCGCGGCGACGTGATCTACGGCGGTGCGGGCCATGACAGCGTCGACGGCGGCTACGGCAATGATGAGCTGAACGGCGGCACCGGCAATGACACGATGGAAGGCAATTACGGCGCCGACACCTTGATCGGCAACGACGGGGACGATTTCCTCACCGGTTCGGTCTATTCGGATCTGATCTTTGGCGGCGACGGGCTCGACTTCATCAACGGCGGCTTCGGCAATGACCGGGTGAACGGCGGCGCAGATGCCGACCGGTTCTACCACACCGGGATTGCAGGCCACGGAAGCGACTGGATTCAGGATTTCTCCTCGGCTGAGGGCGATCTGTTGCAATATGGCGGCGCCGGCGCAACCCGGAACCAGTTCCAGGTCAACTTCGCCGAGACCCCCGCCGGGACCGAGGCCGACGAAGCTTTCGTCATTTACCGCCCGACGGGTCAGATCCTTTGGGCGTTGGTCGATGGCGCCGCGCAAGACAGCATCAATATCTTGATCAATGGGCAGAGCTACGACCTCTTGGCGTGATACGAAGCCGGTCAAGCCGCAGGACGTGCCATGCGCAGGCAAGCTGCGCTTTCGCCTCTTGCGGCTTGGCTCTTGACTATCAGCAGGGCCGCATGGACCGCAGTGGCAAGCGGTCATGTCAATTCCGCGATGATCGAAGGTCTTGCGGCGGTGTTGCGAACACTGCTTGAGACGCGGCCTGCCGGTGCAACAGCCCCGGACTGTCTGCGCAACCGCCTTGTAGGTTACCACTCCGCCTTGGGGTTAGATCTGATGCCGTAACGGGTCCAATTGAGGGCACGGCCCGGTTTCGAACACGGCGACAGCAGGGTGATAGCTGGGCGATAGTCCGACCGAATGCAGCAAAAGATAGCTGATATGGCCGAACAGCAAACGCCTATAGGGGAAATCCGTGTGGATACGCCCCCGATAAAGGTAGCCAAGCCGATCGGAAGTGGCGGCACGGGTTTCGAACAGGCCCAAGAATTGCCCCTGCGGATCAGCGGGCGCAATCCATAGGCTGCAAGACGGCCCGGATGCATCTGCGTAATCGGCTTGTTCAGGATAGACCAGTGTCAACCCTTGCGCCGCGAAGGCCTCGGTGATTTCGGGCGCATACAGCGCAGCCCGCCACTGATCGCTGGCCTGCTGTTCCAAGCTTCCCATATTATACTTGAAGTATAGGGGAAACAGCATCGCCAGAAGGATAAGAGCGCCTGCCTTAATCATGCGGCCACGCGACGGCTGGAAGCCAAAATGGGCAGTGTCACCATCCACACCAGCGTCGCCATCGCCACATATTGCGACCCGGTCCCCGAGTGCAGATAGTCAAAAAGATCTTCGTAGCGCACCATGAAGAAAAGCCGCGTCCAGTTGATCAGCACTACCCCGGCCAGCCCAACCAAAAGAAGCGGCCAATTCGCAAACGGACGGACACGATTGATCGATGCCAGCACCAGCCAAGCCAGCACCATGTAAGAGATACCATGCACAGAAGAGCAGCCCCACAAAATGGTCACGGTGTTTTCCGCACCCGTGGGGATGATCGTATTGCCGTTTACCGGATACCCCGCAGCAAGCGACACCACAAAGGCGTCTGCCACCAATATCGGCGCGCCAATCAGTTTGACCGGAATAAGCCCCCAGAAACCGGGCACCGCCATATAGGCAATCAGGCCGCCCAGTTGTTTCGACGAGCGCATCACCCGGACCCCGACAACCGTCACCGCGATCCACGAAAACCATGTCATCGGCACATAGATCAGGGCAATGACGATCGCCACGATCGCCCAATCGCCCCAGCGGGGCGACAAGGGGGCGATTTCGATACGCGCTAGGCGCCATGCGGCCCACAAAGCCGCAAACAACAAGATCGGATTAATTGCCCCACCAGACAGCAGGGCCGAAACCAAGCCTTTTTCCGCCACATGTTCGGTGACTTCGAAAAAGTTGGCATTGACGAAGGCCGATAGCAACAAAAGGCTGTAAAGGGTTCCGCGCGGAAGGCTTTGAAAAGCCGCGCGGAACACGCGCTCAAAGGCGTTACGGCTGTCAGCGGGAAAGCTGTCCGATCCAGACCGCATCTTGGGTGACCTTACCCGCCTTGTCAGAGCTTAGGGTTTGCGGTTTTTATGAACAGCATAAGCCACAAGGCCGCCGACGACCAAAAGCCCAGGGGCAAGAACCGGCAAGGGCGCGCCGACATTGCATTGCCAGCTATTTGAGTGGGCACAATTGGCTTTGGCCGACGCCGGCAATACACTCAAAACCACAATAGCGGCGGCACCGGCCGCACAAAGAAACTTCTTCATAGTTAAACTCCCTACGGCAATTGCCGCAGTTGAACACGACCCATCCCCCGGATCCCGAGGTAAACAAGACGTTAACAGCAACGCAGCCGCTTGGCAATTGAGTCGAAAATAAGGCGGCGGCGCTGAAAGGGGCCGTGGGGATTGGCCCTGCGCCAGACTTGCCCGCAGCCCCCGATACTGGCCTTTGGCCAAGCGCGCCCCGCCGAAGACCGGCCAAGCGTCTCAATCAATATCAATGGGGGTCTGAACCGTCTTCTCATGGTGCGGCAAGCCCATGGCTGCTGCAATCGTTTGCAGATGGGTGCGCATCGCTTCTGCCGCCGCCAGCGGGTTCGCGGCTTCAATCGCCGCCACGATAGCGGCATGCTGATCGCTGTGGAGCGTCTGAAACTCGTCCGGGGCGATGCGCCGATAGGTTTGGTCCCATGCGCGTTGCCACGCCACACGGCGCCGCGCGCCTGACAGGTAAATCAAGAAACCGATCAAAACGGGATTGCGCGAGGTTTCCGCCACGGCGCGGTGGAACGCATCATCAGCCTGTTCGCAGGCCGCCCGATCCTGCGCGGTGCGCCCCGCGGCCACTTTCGCCCGCAAATGGGCAATATCGCTGGCCTCGGCGCGCAACGCCGCCTGCGCCGCGACCTGCGGTTCCAGCATCAGACGGGCTGACATCAGATCCGGTGGCGTCGCCCCTTCGATCAAAAGCGTTTCCCGGATCGGCAGATGCGCCGGGCGCCGCCCCCGAAAGGTGCCCTGACCAACGTGGCGCCAGATTTCGCCCTCGGCTTCCAGCGTGGCATAGCAGGCGCGCAGCGTTTCGCGGCTACATCCAAGGGTGGCGCACAAGGCGCGCTCGGGCGGCAACCGCGCCCCGTTCTCCGGTGCAAGCTGATCAAGCGCCGCGCGGACCTTCGGCAAGACAGCTTTGAGGCTTTTGCGCAACGGCCCCTCCGATCAGACCAATTTGCAGACCAATCTAATGGCAGGCAAAAGACATGTCATCGCCAAAGGAGGCCTGCCCGATGCCGAAGACGCCCCGACCATGACGCTGTTTGATAGTCTTTTGCTTGTCAGCGCGGGCTTTGCCGCAGGCCTGCTTAATGCGGTGGCCGGGGGGGGCACCTTCCTCAGCCTGCCAGCGCTGATCTATGTGGGGGTGCCCCCGGTTAGCGCCAATGCCTCTGCCACATTCGCGGCTCTGCCCGGCTATATCGGCAGCGCTTGGGGCTTTCGTCACGATATGCAGCGCGAAGGCGCCCTTCCGCTCTGGGCGCTTGCAGGCCTTGGCATGGTTGGTGCGGTTTTCGGGGCGCTTTTGCTGACCGTGACCTCCAGTGAAACTTTCCTGTGGGTCGTTCCGTGGCTGTTGTTGCTGGCCACCGCGCTGTTTGCCTTTGGTCAACATTTGCTGCGCGCCATCCAAAGCCGTGGCGGGGGGCAGGTTGGCGTTGTGGGGTCCGTGGTGGCCATTTTGGCGATGTCGCTTTACGGCGGCTATTTCAACGGCGGTCTGGGGATCATGTTGCTCGCAACCTTCGGGGTGATCGGGTACGTTAACCTGCATGGTATGAACGGGCTGAAGAACGTCTTGTCGGCGGTTGTGTCGCTGGTCTCCACCGTGACGTTTATCGCCGTTGGTTTGATTGCCTGGAAACCTGCAATTGTCATGGCCATCAGCGCGACCGTGGGGGGCTATCTGGGCGCGACCCTAAGCCGGCGCATCGTGCGAACCGATCTTTTGCGCCACGGCGTCACCGCCATTGGGCTGATCATGACCGCCGTGTTTTTTGGGCGCTGACCCTGAAAAGGGCCGGTGCTGACCGCATGGGGCTTGGGCGGCAAAGCTGCACTCTAAATAGAGTAAGAAGCAATTTAAATCAGCATATTAAGTGATTTTCGGGTCGGGTTGTTATGGTCTTTCTTATCCACAAAAGGCCAGATGAAAAGCCACGCGGAACACGGCTTTCAAAGGCCGTTGACAGAAATGAATGTGTGCGTATTGTTATTGGCAGTAACAGTTTTGGTGGTGACGATGTTTGCAGGGTTCGAAACGGCACTGGTCACGGGGGGCGGCAGCGGCCTTGGACGTGCAACGGCACAACGGCTTGCCGCCTCTGGGTGCCGGGTCGCGGTTTTGGACCGATCCGCAGACCAAGCTGCTGTCGTGGCCGCCGAGATTGGCGGCGTTGGTTTGACGGCAGATGTGTCATCGCAGACGAGCGTCGCAGCAGCCTTTGCCGAGGTGACAAAAGCGTTTGGGGCGGCACCACGGATCGTTGTGAATTGCGCCGGGATCGGCACCGCGGCGCGGATTTTGCCGCGCGACGGCGCTTTGCCGATTGAGCTTTTTGAGCGCACGCTGAAGGTCAACTTGCTTGGCACCTATATCGTCATGAGCCATGCGGCGCAGGCGATGGCCCCGCTTGAGCCGGTTGGGCCCGATGGCGCGCGCGGGGTGATCATCACAACCGCCTCTGTCGCGTGGCAAGATGGCCAGATCGGTCAGGCGGCCTATGCCGCGTCCAAAGGGGGGGTGGCGTCGCTGACCTTGCCCGCCGCACGAGAACTGGCCCGGCTTGGCATTCGCGTCATGTCCATCGCGCCGGGGCTGTTTGAAACCGCGATGACCGCAGGCCTGCCGGATGAGGCGCGGGCGGCCATTTCGCAATCCATCCCCTTTCCACAACGCCTTGGCGCGCCAGAAGAATTTGCGCGCCTTGTCACGCAGATCGTCGAAAACCCGTTTCTCAATGGCGAAGTGATCCGGCTCGATGGCGCGGTGCGCCTTGCCGCGCGCTAAGCGCCGCTTGCGGCCGATCTCCGGCCGGAGCCCGAACACCCACAAGAAGGACAGACCATGAACCGCCCGATGACCCGCCCACTTCTGGATATCGCCCTTGAGGGGCCAATCGCCACTTTGACGATGAACCGCCCGGGCAAGCGCAACGCGATGTGCGACGGGCTTTTGGCTGAAATCGAGGCGTTTTTTGCGGCCCCGCCCAAGGGCTTGCGGGCGATCGTCTTGACCGGAACCGAGGGGCATTTCTGTTCCGGGCTGGATCTTTCGGAACATGTTCAGCGCGATGCCGAGGGCACGATGCGCCATTCGCGCAACTGGCATCGCGTTATGGATCTGGTGCAGTTTTCCGGTGTGCCGGTGGTTTCGGCGCTGTTTGGCGCCGTGATCGGCGGCGGGCTTGAACTGGCGACCGCAACCCATGTGCGGGTAGCAGAACCCTCGACCCGGTTCCAACTGCCCGAGGGACGGCGGGGCATCTTTGTCGGCGGGGGCGCGACGGTCCGGGTGGGCCGGATTTTGGGCGCCGATCGGATGTGCGAAATGATGCTGACGGGGCGCAGCTATACCGGCGAAGAGGGGCTGCGGCTTGGTCTTGCGCATTATCTTGTGGGCGAGGGAGAGGCTCTGGCCGAAGCGCGCCGCTTGGCCGAACGCATTGCCGAAAACGCCCAGCTTTCGAATTTCATGATGATCCAAGCGCTGTCGCGGATCGACGATATGCCGCGCCAAGATGGTCTTTTTGCCGAAAGCCTTTGCGCCGCCGTTTCGCAGACAAGCCTTGATGCCGAAGAGGGGCTGCGCGCCTTTCTCGAAAAAAGGCCGCCGAAGTTCAGGTAGGCCGCGCCTCGGCGAGAGGCGCGGCGACCGACCGCTCGGCTTGGGAGGGCCGGGCGTCATGGAAGGGAGGACAACATGACCACGAGAATGACCCGTCGCGGGATGCTCGCGACGTTTGGCGCGGCCTTGGCCACGCCCGCCTTTCTCCGCCGCGCGACGGCGGCAGAGGTGACGCTGCGGCTCCACCATTTCATGCCCGCGATGACCTCGACCCAGACCCAAGTGTTTGAACCTTGGGCGAAAGAGCTGGCCGAGGCCTCGGACGGGCGGATCGAGGTGCAGATTTTCCCCTCGATGCAGCTTGGCGGCAAGCCGCCGCAATTGGTCGATCAGGTCCGGGGCGGCACCTGCGACATGGCTTGGACGCTGACCGTTTATACGCCCGACCGCTATCTGGTGGCCGAGACGCTGTCTTTGCCCTTCATGGCCACGAGTGCCAAACAAACCTCTGCGGCGATGCAAAGCCTGATGAGCGAATTCGGTCAAAACGAATATCGGGGTGTGAAGCCGCTGGCTTTCCATACCCATGCTGCGGGCAAGTTTCACATGTCGAAGACTCCGATCATGGGGGCGGCGGATATGAAGGGCCTGCGGGTGCGCAGCCCCAACAAGACGACGGGCGATCTGTTGGCAAGCCTTGGCGCGGAGCCGGTGTTCTTCCCGGTGACCGAAATGGTCGTGGGGCTTTCGAACGGCGTCATCGATGGCTGCTGTCTGCCCTATGAGGCGGTGCCCGCGCTCAAACTACATGAGCTTACGCATGAACATTCGGCGGCAGCTTCCGGGGCGCGGGGGCTTTATACCAACACCTTCGCGCTGGTGATGAACGAGCGGGTCTATGAGCGCCTGCCCGATGATCTGCGCGGTGTGATTGATGCCGCTTCGGGGCCGGTGTTGTCGGACCGGATGGGCAGCAATTTCGACACTTCCGAAGAGGTTGGGCGGCAAGCCGTGCTCGCGTCGGGCAATGCCATTCACGAGATCCCCGCACAAGAGATTGCCCGCTGGCGCGAAGCGGCCGCGCCGATCCATGAAAACTGGACCCGCAAGCTTGAGCAAGCCGGGCTGGATGGCCCCGCGATCATGGCGCGCGCCAATGCGCTTTTGGACGGGGCCACATCATGACCCAGGCAGAGACCATGTATGACGTGCAGGCGCCGCCGCTACGGCGCTCACTCTGGCAGCTTTGCACCCTGTCGGCGGGGTTGGGCGGGGCGGCAATTTTTGCCGTGTCGCTGGGCGTCTCCGCGTCGGTCGTGATGCGCAATCTGGGGTTTGGCGGTTTGCGCGGCGATTTCGAGATGACAGAGATCGCCAGTGCGGCCTGCGCCAGCCTGTTTTTGCCTTTGTGCCAGTTGCGGCGCGGGCATGTGATGGTGGATCTTTTCACCGGCTGGTTGCCCCGCCGCGCTCGCCTGCCGCTGGATGGCGTTTGGACGCTGCTTTTTGCGGTGTTTTGGGCGGTTGTGGCTTGGCGGCTCTGCCTTGGGCTGGAAGATATGCGCGCCTATGGCGATCGCACCATGCTTTTGGGCGTGCCGGTCTGGTGGGTTTACTGCCCCGCGATTTTTGGCACCGGGCTGTCGGCGCTTGTGGCGTTTGACAGCGCGCTTTGCCTGCTGCGTGGGCGCGAGCCGCAAACGGAGTGCGCGTGATGGATCAGACCCTGATCGCGCTGGTGATGATCGCGGCCATGCTGACAGCCGTCTTTTTGCGTGCGCCGGTGGCGCTTGCCATGGGCGGGATTGGCGCGGCGGGCTATATGGCGCTTTCTAGCGCGCCCGCGCTGTTGAGTTATCTGTCCTCGGCTTGGCCGGATAAGTTCATGTCCTATGAACTCGCCATCGTGCCGCTGTTCATCCTGATGGGGAATATCGCCACGCGCACGGGCATTTCGGCGCGGATATTCACCGCCTCCAACGCATGGATCGGGCATTATCGCGGCGGGCTGGCCATGGCCTCGGTCGCAGGCTGTGCGATGTTCGGCTCGATCTCGGGCTCTTCGCTGGCGACGGCCTCGACCATGGCGCGGGTGGCTTTGCCGGAAATGAGCCGCAGCGGCTATTCTGGGGCGCTGGCGGCCGGTTCGCTTGCGGCGGGTGGCACGCTTGGCATCCTGATCCCGCCCTCGGTGGTGTTGATCATCTATGCGATGCTGACCCAGCAAAACATCGTCAAACTGTTTCTGGCCGCGACCATCCCGGGCACATTGGCGGTGATCGGCTTCACCTTGGCGATCATGATCTGGGTGCGGCTGTTCCCCGAAGAAGGCCCGCGCCACGCCCGCGCCTCGCTCAAGACCCGGCTACGGGCCTTGGCGGGCGTGTGGTATGTGGTGGCAATTTTCGGCGGTGTGCTGGGCGGGATCTATGGCGGGTTGTTTACCCCCGCCGAAGGGGCCTCGGTCGGCGTGGTCGCGATTGCGCTCGCTGGGGTTTTGACGCGCGCGCTTGGCCCCAAGGTGCTGCTAGAGTGTCTGATCGACACGGCCGTTTCTTCCGCGATGATCTTCGCCATCGTCTTTGGCGCCGATCTGTTCAATGTGGCGCTGACCTTGTCGCGCCTGCCCGTGGCGCTGGCCGATTGGGTGGGGGCGATGGGGCTTGGCGCGATGACCGTGCTTTTGCTGATGATCGTCTTTTATCTGCTGATGGGCTGCGTGATGGACAGCCTGTCGATGATCTTGCTCACGGTGCCGGTCTTCTTTCCCACGGTGATGTCGCTCGATTTCGGGCTGACGCCCGAGGCGCAGGCGATCTGGTTCGGCATTCTGACGCTTGTGGTGGTGGAATTGGGCATGATCACGCCGCCCGTCGGGATGAACCTTTTCGTCATTCGCGCGATGTCGCGTGAGATTTCTTTGGGCCAGATCTTTCGCGGCACCACCCCCTTCATCGTGTCAGAGTTCAGCCGGATCGCCCTTTTGGTGGCCTTTCCGGGGCTGAGCTACTGGCTCGTGCAAATTTTGAACTGAAAGGACCGCTGAATGAAACGCATCAAAACAAGCCCCGCCTCGGCCCCCGTGCTGAAGGATGCGAACCTGCGCAGGTTCATGGGCTACAATATGAAGCGCGCCTACCTGACCATAGATGCCGGGCTGCGCCCCGTGCTGGAGGGGCTTGGCCTGCGCCCGGCCACCTTTTCGGCCTTGGCGGTGATTGTCGATAACCCGGACATCACCCAGACCATGCTGGGCCAAGCGCTGCATATCGAGCGCTCGGGCGTGGTGCTGATCGTCGATGATCTGGAAGCCGCCGATCTGATCACCCGCAACAAGGTGGAAGGGGATCGCCGGTCCTACGCTTTGCGCCTGACCTTGAAGGGCCGCAAGCTTTGGGCGCGCGCGCGCCAGATGGTCGAAGATCATGACAATCGCGTTCTGGCCAGCCTGAGCCCGCAAGAGCGGATTTTGCTCAAAGACCTGCTCAACCGCATCGAGATCGCCCCCCTCGCAGACCCCGGAGAAACGACATGAATATCGTCACTCAGAACTGCACGCTCTCTGACGCCCATCTGCCGCATCGTGTCCGGCTCGATTACCGCGACGATGGCGCGATGATCTTACGCTCCGCGCATCCGCTGGACCCGTCGGTGGCCTCGACCGGGGATTGGTTGCACCGCTGGGCCGCCGTGACGCCGGACCGGGTGTTTTTGTCGGAACGCGCGGGCGCGGGATGGCGCGAACTGACCTATGCGCAGGTCTTGGCGCATGTCCGGGCGATTGGCGCGGCGCTTTTGGCGCGCGGGCTTGATGCGAAAACCCCGGTCGTGATCCTGTCCGGCAATGGTATCGACCACGCGCTGATTGCCTTTGGTGCGCAATATGTGGGCGTGCCGGTCGTGCCGGTGGCCGAGCAATATTCCCTGATCCCCGAGGCGCATGCGCGGCTGCGCTATGTCTTGCGCAAGGTGCGCCCGGCGATGGCCTTTGTGGAAAATGCAAAAACCTTTGCCGGGGCCTTGGCGCTGCCCGATCTGGACGGGGTCGAGATCGTCGCCGCCCAAACCGAAGGCGCGGGGCGAGCCGTCACACCCTTTGCCGATCTGCTTGCCGCGAAACCTGACATCGAGCTTGATATCGCCCATTCCAAGGTTGGGCCGGATACTGTTGCCAAGATCCTTTTTACCTCGGGCTCGTCTTCCGATCCGAAAGGGGTTTTGACCACGCAGCGGATGATGTGCGCCAATCAGGCCCAAATTGCCTCGGTCCTGCCGTTCCTGAAGGCCCGCCCGCCGCGCATTTTGGATTGGCTGCCGTGGAACCATGTTTTCGGCGGCTCGCACAATCTCAACATGATGCTCGCCAATGGCGGCACGCTTTGCATCGATCATGGCAAACCCACCTCTGCGGGTTTGCCGACCACGCTCGCCAATATCCGTGAGAGTATGGGCACGATGGCGTTCAACGTGCCGGTTGGCTATTCCATGCTGGTGCATGAGATGGAGCAAGACAAAGCTCTGCGTGAGGCGTTTTTCCAAGACCTCGATTTGATTTTTTACGCCGGCGCGTCGTTGCGGCAAGAAGTCTGGACCCGGCTCGAAGAGATGGCGCGCGACGTTAGCGGCCGCGTGCCCTTGATGATTTCAAGTTGGGGTTTGACCGAAACCGCACCCGCTTGCGTCATGCTGCATGAGCCGGTCACGCGCTCGGGCCTAATCGGTGTGCCCTTGCCGGGGGTCGAGGTGAAGCTCTTGCCCGACCCCGATCTGCGCTGCGAAATCCGCGTGCGGGGGCCCAATATCATGCCCGGTTATTTCGAAGATGCCGAACGCTCTGCCGCCGCTTTCGATGATGAGGGGTTCTTTATCACCGGCGATGCGGTGCGCTTTGTCGATCCGCAGCACCCCGAACGCGGGCTCGTCTTCGATGGGCGCGTGTCTGAAGATTTCAAACTGACCACGGGCACGTGGGTGCAGGCAGGGCGGCTGCGGATGGAAGCACTCGAACAGCTGCGCGACCTTGTGCAGGATGTCGTGATTTGCGGCCATGACCGGGGTGAGATCGGGCTCTTTATCTTCCCCAAGCCTGATCATGTTCATGGCGACAACACCTCGGAAGGGGCGGTGATCGACCCGGTGTTGCAAATCGAGATCGAGGCCGTGATGCGCGACATGGCCCGGAAGGCGACTGGCTCGGCCAAGCGCATTTCACGCGCCCTGATTTTGGCCGAGCCGCCTTCGCTCAAGGATGGCGAAGTGACCGACAAAGGCTCGCTCAATGTGCGCAAGATCATCACCCGCCGCGCCGATCTGTTGGAGCGGCTTTATGACAACGAAGATCCCGGCCTGATCCGGGTGTGAGGCTGACATGCTTGATTTTACCAATCTCCGCGCGATCGACTTTCATACCCATGCCGAAGAGCCCTGTGGTTGCCACGATGATGACGGCTATGACGATCTACAATCTTCGATGGCGCAATACTTTGGTGCCCCTTGGACCCATCCGCCCACGATCCCGCAAACCGCCGCGCATTACCGCGCGCAAAACATCGCCGCGGTGATCTTTCCCGTCGATGCCGAACGCGAGACGGGCTATCGGCGGTATCGCAATGAAGAGGTGGCCGAACTCGCGGCAGAGCATTCTGACGTGCTGATCCCCTTTGCCTCGATTGACCCGCATAAGGGCAAGCTTGGCGCGCGCGAGGCCCGGCGTTTGGTGGATGAATTCGGCGTGCAGGGCTTCAAATTCCATCCTACGATGCAGGGCTTCTTTCCCAATGATCGCATGGCCTATCCGCTTTACGAAGCGATTGCCGAAACCGGCAAGCCCGCGCTGTTCCATACCGGGCAGACCGGCGTTGGTTCGGGGATGCGCGGCGGCAACGGGATGCGGCTGAAATATTCCAACCCGATGTATATCGACGATGTGGCGGTCGATTTTCCCGATATGCCAATCATCTTGGCGCATCCCTCTTTCCCTTGGCAGGAAGAGGCGCTCTCGGTCGCCACCCATAAGCCCAATGTCTGGATCGATCTTTCGGGTTGGTCGCCCAAGTATTTCCCTGAAATTCTTGTGCGGTATGCCAACACGCTTTTGAAAGATCGGATGCTGTTTGGCTCTGACTGGCCGATGATCGCGCCGGAAAAATGGCTGGATGCCTTTGAAAAGGCGGGCTTTCGCGATGAGGTGCGGCCCCGCATTCTCAAAGATAATGCGCTCAAACTACTGGGGGCCGCGCCATGACCGCTTTTGCAGCCCCGGTGGAAGATATTCTTTTCGCGTTCGAGGTGGCGGGCGCACCGCAATTGCCCGATTGGGATGGCGATCTTGCGCAAGCTGTGCTCGATCATTTTGCCGCCTTTGCGCAAGGCGAAATCGCGCCGCTTGATGCGCCCGGCGATGCGCAGGGCTGCCAGTTGGAAGCGGGACAGGTGCGCATGCCTGATGGGTTTGGCCATGCCTATGCCAATTACGTGGACCAAGGCTGGCACGCGCTGTCTTTGCCCGAGGCGCTGGGCGGGCAGGATGCGCCCGCGCCCCTTAGCGGCGCTGTGTCAGAGATTTTTGCCGGCGCCTGTCATGCGCTGGAAATGGTGACGGGTCTGGTGCCGGGGGCCGCGCGCGTGTTGCTCCGCTTCGGCTCAAAGGCGCAACAGGCCAAGCATTTGCCCGATCTTGCCTCGGGCGCAGCGCTGGCGACGATGTGTCTGACCGAGCCCGGCGCAGGCTCAGACCTTTCGGCCATCCGCACCCGTGCGAAGCGGGTGGGGGAGGAATGGCGGATCACCGGGGAAAAGATTTTCATCTCGGGCGGCGGGCAGGATATGTCTGACAGCATCCTGCATCTGCTCTTGGCCCGCACCGGCCCGGTCGCGGCGGGGGTAAAGGGATTGTCGCTGTTTCTTGCGCGCTCTGGCGGGGCCTTTGGGGCGAATGGGGTCACGGTGGCCCGGCTTGAGGAAAAGCTTGGCCTGCATGCTTCCCCCACCTGTCACATGGTATTTGACAACACAGCGGCGGAGTTGATCGGGGACGAGGGCGCAGGGCTTACCGCCATGTTCACGCTGATGAACCACGCGCGGCTGGATGTGGCCTTGCAAGGCGTGGCCCATGCGGCGCGGGCGCATCGGATCGCCTTGGCGCACGCGTTGGACCGTCAGCAGGGCCGCTGCCCCGATGGGCGCCCCGCGCGCTTGGTGGATCATGCCGATGTGCGCCGCATGTTGGACCGGCAAAGGGCGCTTGAACTGTCTAGCCGGGCCATGTGCCAATTGGCGTTGGTCGAAATGGCGCGTGGCACCCGGCCCGAATTGCTCGAATTCCTGACCCCGCTTGTCAAAATTACCGCGACCGAGGCCGGGATCGAGGCGGCGGATCTCGGGATCCAGATCCTTGGGGGCTATGGCTATTTGACCGAATATCGGGTGTCGCAAACCTGGCGCGATGCCCGGATTACCTCGATCTACGAAGGCGCGAACGGCGTGCATGCGGGCGCTTTGGCCGGGCGGTTGTTGCGCTGGAAAGGCGGCGCGGCGGCCACGGCTTTCGCTGAACTGGTGCGCGACTTGGCCCCAGATGCCCCCGATGTTGCGCAAGCGCTGGCGCAATGGCGGGAGATGCGCTCCGAATTGCTGATTGCGCCGGACCCGGGGGCAAAGGCGTGGGCGTTTGCCCATGTCTCTGCACGGGTGCTGACGACAGCCTTGTGGCATCGCATGGCCATGATGGCCGATCACGCGCCCGATCCCGCGGAAATCCGCCGTCTGGCAGCGCTGCATCTGCCCGCATCTGCCAACGGGGCGCGCGGGGCTGCGGTGCGCCAAGTCGCGCCATGTGGATCGCTGGGCTGAGATCGCGCCGAAAAGGGCGTGCACGCGCGACCAATCGGGTGGGCTGCAAGCGCAAGGGCGGCTGCCCGCCCTAGATGCCCCGATGAACCGCCCTCTCCCCCGGCCGCGCCGAGACCGCGCCCCTGACAAGCGGGCGCTGTCGGGCGATTGGCGCGGGGCAGGGGCCTCGTTCGATTTCGCCTGCACTGATTTGGCGAACTGTCACGCCCCTGACGGAACTTGCGGGGCAATGCGCCCATGATCGTCGCGACAGATACCTTTCTCGAACTTGGCGGGCGCGATGATGATTTCGATACCCCTTCTGGGCTGGCTTGGGCTGGCGCTCCTTTTGACGGGCGAAATCGTCGCCCTTTGGCAGATGCGCCATCTCTATCGGATGCTGCTGGCCTCGACCTTGGCGGAAATCGGCTATGCGATGCTCGCCTTTGGCATTGGCACGGCGGCAGGAGACGCCGGTGCGATCTTGCATCTGGTGTTTCAGGCGGTGATGCGGCTTTTGGTGCTATTGGCCGCGCGCCAACTTGTGCAGGCGGCGGGGTCAGACCGGCTTGAGGATTTGCGCGGCAGCCGCGCGCGCGCGCCCTTTGCCGCGCTGATGTTCGGTTTTGGCATGTTCTCGGCAATGGGGCTGTCGCCCTTTAAGGGGGCATTGTCGAAATTCGTCATTCTCTACAGCGCGATTGAGGCCGGAGATTGGCCGCTGGCGCTGGGCGGGACAGTGGCAAGCATCCTTGCCATCCTTTATTTCACCCGTGCGATTCAGGTGGTGTGTTTCACCGCCGCGCCTGGTGCGCTGCCAGCGGACGAACCGATCCGGTTCTGGCCCAAGGCCCTGCGCGATCTGCCGATCTTCTTGCTTGCGTTGGTGACCATCGCGCTGAGCCTCTTTCCCGAACCCTTCTTGCATTTCGCCACCCATCTGGCGGGGCTTGGCCCGCATGCGCTCCCGGAATTTGAAGGGGCGTGGAGCGCGGCGGTCTTGCTGCCCTATATCGGCGGGTTTGCGATCTACCTGATCGGGCGGCGCGCGGCGGGGCTGCGCGACATCGCGGCGGTGATCTTGGCGCTGGCCACCTTTGCCCTTGTTGCGGTCCGGCTCCAACCCGGCGACCTTGGCGATTTCTTCGCGCTGATCTTTGCCGGTATTGGTCTGGCTGTGACGCTTTATTCGGTGCGCTACATCGCCCACAGCCATGCCATCGGGCGCTACTGGTTCTTCCTGTTCTTGATGATCGGCTCGATGATCGGCGTCGCGACCGCAGAACATCTGGGCAATTTCTACGTGTTCTGGGAACTGATGACCTGGACCTCTTACCTCCTTGTGATCCATGAAGAGACCGACAAGGCACTGAAAGCCGGGGCAAAATATTTTTTCCTGTGCACCGGTGGCGCCTATGTGATGCATTTTGGCATTTTGCTTTTGCATGCCGAGCTTGGCACGTTCGATCTGGCGGAGATTGCCGTGCGGGTGCCGATGCTGTCGCCCGGTGTGGCGGCGGTGGTGCTTTGCACCTTTCTTGTGGGGCTGGGCGCCAAGGCGGGGCTTTTCCCGCTGCATTCCTGGCTGCCCGATGCCCACCCGGTTGCACCTTCTGCAATCTCGGCGCCGATGTCGGGGATTTTGACCAAAGCGGGGCTTTTGGGTCTGATCAAGATCCTGTTTGCGGTCTTTGGCACCACGGCGCTGGCGGGCTATGGCCATGTGTTTGGCCTCACCGGCCCCGGCGCAGTGCTGGTGGCCTTAGGGGGCATCACCTTCTTGATCGGGGAAATTCAAGCCTTCCGGCAGACCGATCTCAAGCGTCTTTTGGCCTATTCGACGCTGGCACAAGTGGGCGAGATCACCATGGTGATCGGCGTTGGCACCTCGCTGGCGCTGACCGGCGCGCTGATGCATGTGGGCAACCATGCGCTGATGAAAACGCTGCTTTTCTTGGCGGCGGGGGCCTTCATCCTGCGCCGGGGCGAACAAAGCCTCAGCGCGCTGGCGGGCATCGGTCGGGTGATGCCGGTCACCGCTGTCACGCTGGGCCTTGGGCTCTTGGCCATCATGGGGGTGCCGCCCTTTGGCGGCTTTGTCGGCAAATTCGTGATGATCCAAGCCGCGGTCGATGCGGGCCAGCCCGGCATTGCGGCGGTGATCTTGGCGGGCGGCGTGATCGCGGCGGCCTATTATGCGCGCATCCTGCGGGTCGTGTTCTTTGCCCCCTATGAAGGCCCACCGGTGACCGAGGCGCCGCTTTCCATGCGCCTTGTGCTGGTTGTGCTCGCCGCGCTTGTCACAATGAACGGTCTTTGGCCGCAGGGGCTTTTGGCACTGGTCACCCCGGTGGTCGCCACGCTTTCGGGCCCCTCTGGCCTTGCGCCGCTTGTGCTGCCGCCTGTGGTGATGGGCTGGAGCCTTGCCGCCGCCATTGCCTGCCTCGGGGCGCTGGCCGTCTATGCCGTCGGCCGCGCCGCGCCGCGCTATGCGGGCCACGCCGCCGTGGCGGTGATGGCGCTCGCGCTGGCCGCGATCCTTTTGCAGGCGGAGCGCTATGACCTGCTGTCCTTTTGGTTCGCGATCCTGATCGTCACGGTCGGCGCCGCGAATCTGCTGTATTCGGTCGGCTACATGGCGCATGGCCATGCGCAACCACGGTTCTTCCTGTTTTTCGTGATGATGATCGGCGGGCTGTTGGGCGTTACCGCCTCTGACAACCTGTTCAGCTTCTTCGCCTTTTGGGAGATCATGTCGAGCTGGACGCTTTATCTTGTCATCATCCACGAAGAAACGCGCAGCGCCCTGCGCGAGGGAACGAAATACTTCCTTTTCAACTTCGCGGGCGCCAGCTTGATGTTCCTGGGCGTTACCATGCTCGCCTCGGGCGCAGGCAGCTTTGATTTTGCCGCTCTGGCACCGGCGTTCGCCCACCCCAGCGGCTGGATGATTGCGGCTGCGGCGCTGACCTTGGCGGGGCTTTTGATGAAGGCCGCGCAACTGCCCGCGCGGATCGATTGGCAAATGCACCCGGCTCCGGCGCCGACCCCGGTCTCTGGCTATATCTCGGCGGTGCTTTTGAAGGTTGGCCCCTATGGCGTTTTGAAACTTTTTGCCGCGCTTGGGGGCGCCGCCGCCTTCGCCCGCATGGCCGAGGCCAGCTGGATGCCAAACCTGATGACGCTGACCGCCCTTATTGCGGCCATCACGCTGCTTTATGCTGGCGCGATGGCGGTGATCGAGACCGGGGTGAAAAGGATCCTGATCTGGTCCACCGTCAGCCAGCTTGGTTATGTGCTTTTGGGGCTTTCCATCGGCACCTCGCTTGGGGTTGCGGGGGGGCTGTTGCATGCGGTCAATCACATGCTGGTCAAGGATGTGCTGTTCCTTGTGGCGGGCTGCATTCTGGCGCAGGCCCATGTCGAAAGCCTGAATGATCTGGGCGGTCTGGGGCGGCGCATGCCCATCACCTTCACCCTGTTCCTGATCGCCGGGCTTTCGGTTGCGGGCATTCCGCCCTTGGGCGGCTTTGGGTCGAAATGGCTGATCTATCAGGCCGCGTTCCAGTCCGGCCATTACCTTTTGGGCCTTGCCGCGCTGATGTCGAGCCTGTTCACGCTCGCGGCGGTGCTGAAATTCGCCCATGCGGCCTTTATGGGCCAGCTTTCGCCCGCCGCCGCAGCAATGACCGAGCCGCCTTTGGTGATGCGCCTGCCGATGATGGCACTCTTGGGCGCTAGCCTTATCACTGGGGCCCTGCCGGGTCTGATCCTTGTGCCCATCGCCAAGGTGCAGACCGCGCTGGGGCTTGAGGCGGTGTCGGCAAGCTGGCTTGGCGGTTTGCCCGGCCCGCTGGGCTGGCACCCGCTGGCGCTCAGCCTGTGCCTTGGGGTCACCACGCTGGCCGCTTGGGGCTGGATGCAGCTTGCCCGTGGCGGACGCGCGCCAAGCCATATCCACGCCTGCGGCGTCACCACCATTCCCGATGCGGCGCTGCATGTGCCCGCCGCCGCCCTTTACGAAACGCCCGACCGGCTCTTACGCCGCGCGCTGCATGCCCGGCCTGCTCAGGAAAGCACGCATCATGACTGACACTTTTTCCCTTCTTTTCGCGGTGCTGATCTTCCCCGGAGGGCTGTTCGTGATCGCGCTGGGGCTGGCGCTGAAGGGCGTGGAGCGGCGCGCCATCGCGCGGTTGCAGCGCCGCATTGGCCCGCCGCTGGCCCAGCCAGTCTTCGACATGATCAAGCTGATGCAAAAACGCACGCTGATCCCAGATACGGCCAATGCGCTTGTATTCCTCGCCGCGCCTTTGCTCGCCGTGGCAAGCATGGCGGTGGCGGCGGCGCTCATCCCGGTGCCGGGGCTTTATGCGCCTGACCCACGGCTGGGCGATCTGATCGTGCTCTTTTACCTTATCACCGTGCCCGCAGTGGCCTTGATGCTTGCAGGCTCCTCTTCCGGCTCGCCCTTCGGCGCGATCGGCTTTTCGCGCGAAATGGCGATCATGCTGGCGTATGAGGGGCCGATCTTGCTGGCCATCACCGCTGTCGCGCTGCATGCGGGCGCCGAGATGGGCCAGCCCATCGCGCTGAGCCTAAGCGAAATCGTTGCTTGGCAGCGCGCGCATGGCGCCTTTTTGCTTGACCCTTGGATGTGGCCCGCCTTCGTCACCTATCTGACCTTCATCCCCGCCAATCTCGGCATCGTGCCTTTCGATATTCCCGAAGCGGAATCAGAAATCCTCGAAGGGCCGCTTGTCGAATATTCCGGCCCGCCGCTTGGCCTGATGAAACTGGCCTCGGCGATGAAGGCTGTCGTCGTCCTGGGCCTTGGCGTTGCGCTCTTTTTCCCCGCCGGGCCCGAGGGGCTCGCCGGTCTCGTTCTGTTCGCGCTCAAATGCCTTGGCCTTGTGCTGGCGGTTGCGGTGCTCAAGGCGGCGGTTGGGCGGATGCGCATCGATCAGGCGGTGGTCTTTTACCTGAAATGGCCCGAGGCGTTGGGGCTTTGCGGCCTCGCCCTTGCCATCTGGCATGCATGAGGAGCCAATGCCATGAACTTCCTGTCTAAAATCACCCCAAGGATCGTGGCGAAATCGCCTTGGCTCTACCGGATTAATGCGGGGTCGTGCAACGGCTGCGATGTGGAACTGGCCACCACCGCCTGTATCCCGCGCTATGATGTGGAACGGCTTGGCTGCCAATATTGCGGCAGCCCCAAACACGCCGATATCGTGCTGATCACCGGCCCGCTGACCGCGCGCGTCAAAGACAAGATGTTGCGCCTTTACGACGAAATCCCCGATCCCAAGGTCACGGTGGCCGTCGGGGTTTGCCCGATCTCGGGCGGCGTGTTCCGCGAAAGCTATGCGATCGAAGGGCCGATTGACCGCTACTTGCCGGTGGATGTGAACGTGCCCGGCTGCCCGCCGCGCCCGCAAGCGATCATCGAGGGCATCGCCCAGGCCATTGCGATCTGGCGCGCCCGGATCGGGGAGGCGGCATGATGGCATTTCTGAAAATCTTGCTCGACAACCTGCGCAAGGGCCCCGCGACCGAGGCCTTTCCCTTTGGCGAGGCGCCAACCCCGCCTGCCTATCGCGGCAAGGTGGCGTTTGATGCGGACACCTGCACCGGGTGCAAAATGTGCGAACACGTCTGCGCAGGCGGTGCGATCCGGTTCGCCGAGGATGACGACGGGCTGCATTTCCTGATCTGGCACAACACCTGCATTTCTTGTGGGTTGTGCGAATATTACTGCCCGACCAAGGCGATCACGCTGACGAACAATTGGCATCTCGCCCATCCGCAAAGCGAAAAATACACCCAAATCGACCACGGCACGGTTGCGCAATGCCGCTGCACCGAATGCGGCACCGCCTTCCTGCCTGCGATCCCCGCCCTGATGGATCTCGCCTATCGCGGGCAAAACGACCGAACCAAGGCGCTGGCCGGGATGTGCCCGGATTGCCGCCGTCGCGCCACCCTTTCAGGAGCCAGATCATGACCCCAAACCAAACCCTGCGCGATGCGCTTTTCGACCTTGCGCGTGAATTTCGTGGTGCGTTTTGCCTGCGGGAATCGCAAAGCGGCCTCTCGGGCTGGCTGACACTGGAGACGGCCGACGATTTGACCGCCGTGGCCACGGCGCTCAAGACTTTGGGCGCGCGGCTATCGATGGCCACGGCGATGGCCGCCTCGGAACGCGGGGCAGGCCGGGTGATCGCGTGGCATTTCGACATCGACGGGTCCACCGTAACGGTCAAGCTGACCGTGCCCGAGGGCGGCACCGTCGCCAGTTTGGTGCCGCTGTTTCGCAATGCCGACTGGCACGAGCGCGAATTCATGGAGCTTTACGATATCGCCGTCACCGGGCGCAGCGACAACCGCCGTTTGTTCTTGGATGAAAGCGTTTCGGGGCAGGTGATGGACCGGCTGATCCCACTGTCGGTGCTGTCGAATGCCGCCTCGACCAACATGCTGTTTGAAAAACTTATCACACGGCGCGAGGTGCTGTGATGCAAAGCTATGAAATTCCGGTCGGCCCGCTGCATGTCTCGCTGGAAGAGCCGATGTATTTCCGCATTTCGGTGGAAGGTGAAACCGTCACCGGGTTGGAGGTCACCGCAGGCCACGTTCATCGCGGCATCGAATATCTGACCACCAAGCGCAACATCTACCAAAACCTTGCGCTGACCGAGCGGGTTTGTTCGCTATGTTCCAACAGCCATCCGCAAACCTATTGTATGGCGCTGGAAGATATTGCGCAGATCGCAGTGCCCGAGCGCGCACTTTATCTGCGCGCCATTGCCGATGAGATCAAACGCGTCGCCTCGCATATGTTCAACGTGGCGATCTTGGCCCATATCGTCGGCTTTGAATCGCTGTTCATGCATGTCATGGAAGCGCGCGAAATCATGCAAGACACCAAGGAAACGGTGTTTGGCAATCGTATGGATATTGCCGCCAATGTGATCGGCGGGGTGAAATACGACATCAGCCGTGAGACCAGCGCCTATATCCTGCATCAGCTCGACCGGCTCGAACCGATCTTGCGCGAACAGATCCGCCCGATTTACGCGACCAACCGCTCGATCACCGCGCGCACCAAGGGAATTGGGGTAATCGGGCTCGATCATTGTATCGATTACGGGCTGATGGGGCCGGTGGCGCGCGGCGCGGGCCACGGCTATGATGTGCGGCTTGCCGCGCCCTATGGCATTTATCCGCAGCTGGATTTTGAAGCCGTCAGCTACCCCGATGGCGATGTCTGGTCGCGCGCCATGGTGCGCCTTGATGAGGCATTGGTGGCGATTTCCTTGATCCGGCAATGCCTTGCCAAATTGCCCGAAGGCCCGCTTTCTGTGGGGCCGCTGCCGCATATTCCTGCTGGCGAAGCCGTGGCCAAAACCGAGGCGCCGCGCGGCGAGCTGATCTATTACCTCAAGACCAATGGCACCGACACGCCTGAGCGGCTGAAATGGCGCGTGCCCAGTTACATGAACTGGGACGTGCTGCAGGTGATGATGGACCGCGCGCGGATTTCGGACATTCCGATGATCGTCAATTCCATCGACCCCTGCATCTCCTGTACCGAGCGCTGAACCACTCCTCGACCCCAGCGCTCCACCGGCCCCGCCCCCCGAAGGCGGGGCCGGTGTGTTTTCTGCTGCTCTCGGCTTGGTCTAGGCCTGATCTGGTCTGCCTCCCCGCGCCTTTTCACGTTTTTGTCAGGCAGAAGACAGATGCGCCGCCATGTCGGGCGTAGGGTTTTTCTATCAAGCCGGGGGGAGCCCGAACATGCATGAGATGGCGATCTGTTGCGCGCTTGTCGAAGCGGTCGGTGCCGAACTGGCGCGGCGCGGCGGTGGGCAGGTCGAGACCGTGCGGATGTCGATTGGGGCGCTGCAGGGCATCGAACCGGATCTGCTGATCTCGGCCTTTGCGCTTTTGTCCGAAGACACGGCCATGGCCGGGGCCGCGCTCGCCATCACCCGCCGCCCGGCCCGGTTGCAGTGCCGCACCTGCAAGGGAGAGCGCGCGGCAGACCGCCATTTTCACTGTGCAAGCTGCGGCGGCACGGAGGTCAGCCTGTTGCCCGGCAAGGGCATGACGCTGGACGAAATCATCTTGCGCCACTGAGGCGCGTCACAGGAAAGGGCGGAAACCGATCATGCCGCACATACCCGAAAACGCCATCATCCACACAGATCCAGACCGCTGTCTGGGGTGCCATTCCTGCGAGATCGCCTGTGCACTCGCGCATTCGGGCGGGCAAGATATCGTCTCGGCCACCGCCGGGCGGGTGCCGCTGCATCCGCGTAATATCGTTGTCTCCTTTGAAGGGGCGACGATGCCGATGCAATGCCGCCAATGCGAAGATGCGCCGTGCACGCAGGTCTGCCCGACCAATGCTTGCCGTCAAGCCGATGGCCAGATCGAAATCGTCGAGCAACATTGCATCGGCTGCAAATTATGCGTGATGGTCTGCCCGTTCGGGGCGATTTCAGTGCGCGCGCAGGCCGATGCGGCCCCCGATCCCGATGGGCTGACCAACCGCGGCGTCGCGCTGAAATGCGATCTGTGCAAATCCTGGCGCGCCGAAACCGGCAAAGAGGCACCCGCCTGCGTGGAAGCTTGCCCGACCAAGGCCATCGAACTGGTCGACATGGCAAAATATCGTGACGCGCTGCGCAAGGCGCGCGCCCGCGAACTGGCGCAATCCCATCGTTCCCTTCGTCTGAATTTCTGAAAAAGGAGGCTCACGCATGAGCTGCCTCGACTGTTCTCAATGTTCCACCGACCCCTGCGCGACCGAGATGCTGAAGATCGCGGAAGCCGAGGGGATCGGCACGGCCTGGAGCCGCGCCGCCGCACAAGAGCCGCAATGCGGTTTTGGCACCACCGGCCTGTGCTGCCGCATCTGCATGAAGGGGCCGTGCCGTATCGATCCGTTCGGCAACGGCCCGCAATATGGTATCTGTGGTGCCGACCGCGATACCATCGTGGCGCGCCATATGGTGCGGATGATGGCCTCGGGCGCGGCCGCGCATAGCGAGCATGGCCGCCATATCGCGCTGGCGCTTTTGCACCTGAGCAAGGGCGAGTTGAAAGATTACGAAATCCGCGATGTCGAGAAACTGCACGCCATTGCCGCGCGCCACAAGGTGGCGGTCGAGGGTCGTGAACTGAGCGAAATCGTGCGCGACCTGGCCGATCTGACGCTGTGGGATTTCCAAAACCAAGATTACAGCGCGCCGGTGAACTGGCTTGCCGCCTCGTTGCCCGCGCCGCGGCTGGAAAAACTCGGGAAATTGGGCCTTTTGCCGCATAATATCGATGCTTCGGTGGCGCAGTCGATGTCGCGCACCCATCTGGGCTGCGACGCCGATCCGACCAACCTGATCTTGGGTGGCTTGCGGGTGGCATTGGCCGATCTGGATGGCGAAATGCTGGCGACCGAACTTTCGGATGCGTTATTTGGCACGCCGACCCCCACCGTGACCCGCGCCAATCTTGGTGTGATCAAACGCGATGCCATCAATATCGCGGTCAATGGCCACAACCCGCTTTTGTCCGAGATCATCTGCGATATCGCTGCCGATATGGAAGACGAGGCAAAGGCCGTGGGCGCGACCGGGTTCAACGTCATCGGCGTGTGCTGCACCGGCAACGAGGTGATGGTGCGGCGCGGTATTCCGCTGGCCACCAACTACCTGTCGCAAGAACTGCCAATTCTGACCGGCGCGCTTGATGCGATGATCTTGGATGTGCAATGCATCATGCCCTCGCTGCCGCGGGTGGCCGAATGTTTCCACACGCAGATCATCACCACGGACAAACAAAACAAGATCGCCGGGGCCACGCATGTGGATTTTGAAGAACATCACGCCTCGGAAAACGCCAAGGAAATTCTGAAACTGGCGCTGAGCGCCTATAAACGGCGCGATCCGAAGCGGATCAACATTCCCAATCTGCAAAACGAGGCGATTGTTGGCTTCTCGACCGAGGCGATTGTGGCCGCGCTTGGTAAGGTGAATGCAGAAGATCCGCTGGCGCCGCTGGTCGACAATATCGTGGCCGGCAACATTCAAGGCGCGGTTCTGTTTGCAGGCTGCAACAACACCAAAACGCAGCAAGACAGCGCCTATCTGGAACTCGCCAAAGCCTTGGCCGCGCGCGATATTCTGGTGCTGGCCACGGGCTGCGCGGCGGGGGCCTATGCCAAAGCCGGCCTGATGACCCAAGAGGCCACGAACACCTATGCCGGGCCGGGGCTCAAGGCGGTGCTGACCGCCGTGGGCGAAGCCGCCGGGCTTGGCGGACCGCTGCCCTTGGTGCTGCATATGGGGTCTTGTGTCGATAACTCGCGGGCGGTTTCGCTTGCCACGGCGCTTGCCAACAAGCTGGGCAAGGACATCTCGGACCTGCCGATTGTTGCCTCGGCGCCCGAGGCGATGACCGAAAAAGCCGTGGTGATTGGCACTTGGGCGGTGACGTTGGGCCTGCCCACCCACCTTGGCACGATGCCGCCGGTGGCAGGCTCGCAGGTGGTGGCCGACCTTCTGACCACAACCGCCAAGGAACTCGTTGGCGGCTATATGATGGTCGAGACCGATCCGGCCCTTGCGGGTGAAAAGATCTTTGCCGCCATTCAGGAACGCCGCGCCGGGCTGGGCCTGCCCACCGCGACATGGGGGCCGAAAGCCCCGGCATCTGGGCTTGCGAGGATGTGATGAAGATTGCGGTGACCGGCAAAGGCGGTGTCGGAAAATCAACGGTGACGGGCCTTTTGGCCCGCGCCCTCGCCGCCGAGGGCTGGCAGGTGATGGCGATCGATGCCGATCCAGATGCCAATCTTGCTTCGGCGATTGGCTTGCCTGCGGATCGGCTTGCGGACCTCAAGCCGATCTCGAAGATGGTTGATCTGGCCAAGGAACGCACCGGCGCCGATGGCGCGGGCAACCATTTCATCTTGAACCCGAAAGTGGATGACATCCCCGATGGGTTCAGCGTCGACCATGCGGGGGTGAAGCTTTTGCGGATGGGCACGGTGGATCACGCGGGCACGGGCTGCGTGTGCCCCGAACATGCGCTGATCCGCACGCTGTTGCGCCACATTCTGACGCGGCGGCGCGAGGCGGTGCTGATCGATATGGAAGCGGGGATCGAGCATTTCGGGCGCGGCACGGTAGAAAATGTCGATCTTCTGGTGATCGTCGTGGAGCCGGGCAGCCGTAGCTTTCAGACGGCCACCCAGATCGAGACGCTGGCGCGCGAGCTTGGCATTGCCAACCTTGCCTTCGTAGCAAACAAGGTTGACAGCGCCGAAGACGAGGCCTTCGTGCTCGAGAACACGGCGGGGAGAGAACTCCTCGCCGTGTTTCCCCTCGACCCGCAGGTGCAGGCAGCAGACCGTCGAGGTCAGTCTTTCTATGACCATCCGGGCGGCCCCGCGCGGGCGGCAGAGCTGGCCTGCGCGCTGCAAAAACGGCTTGAAGTGCAGGGGGTATAAGCGATGTGTCTTGGAACCGTGATCTTGGCCGAAAGCGATCTCAGTCTCGCGCAAAAGCTCTCCGATGTGATCAGCGTCGAAGTCGCGCCGGGGCTGGTGCGGGTGCGCACCCTGTTTGACGAGACCCATGATCTGCATGGGGTGACCCTGTGCAGCATCGACCTGTCCAAAGGGGTTACGATCACCCTTGCCCATCAGGAGGATGCAGCATGACCCCGCAAGAAAAGGCTCGGGTGCGGCTGCGCCATTTCCTCGCCCATTGCGCCGAACACATGCAAGACCATGCCCGCGAGATCGAGGGACAGTATGCCCAGATCGGTGACCCGGAAATCTGTGGTCTGATGGAACGTGCGGTGGTGGAAATGGCGCGCGCCAATGCCGCGCTGGAGGTGGTGCTGGCGCGCCTTGATGACAGCCCCATAGCGCTGCGCGGGGGCAGTTACGCGCTGAACGACCCGGCTGCGGCGCCAAAAGCGCCCCCCGCCCGCACAGAGGCCTAAGCGTAATGCAGACCCGCCGCGCCCCCTTGGTTCAACGCCGCGATCGCAACGCGACCCTTGGCAGGGGCGTCTTCTTCCTGTCACATCTGTTGAACGGCCGCTTGGCCCGATGGGACACAGCAGAAGGGAGACTGTGATATGCCCCCCCGCTTTGGAATTGCAGATGTGCTCACCAGCCGCGCAGGCGACGGCTTCTTCAAAGGGTTTCATGCCCGCCGTCATGGCAAAGGGGCGATGATTTGCACCGGCGAGGGGGATGAAAACGGTGTTTTCGTCGTCATGGATGGCCGCTTGCGCGCCTATATGATCGGCGAAGACCGCGAAATCACGCTTTTTTATCTGATCCCAGGCGACATTTTCTGCACCCATTCGGGCTGCCTTGTCGAAGCGGTGGAACCGAGCGAGACGCGTTTTGCCGATCTGGCCACCTTCAAGCGCAAGCTTGAAGACTGCCCGTCGATCTCGTTCGGGCTGGTGTCGATCTTGGGGCGTGCGATCATGTCTTGCATGCGCACGATTGAAGATTTGATGTTTCACGACATCAAGCAGCGGCTTGCGGTGTTTTTTCTCGATCACGCTGAAACCCAAGGCAAGCCCGTCGAGGGCGGCACCCATCTGGCGCTTGGCCTGACCACCGAAGAGATCGCCAATATGATCGGTTCGGCGCGTCAGACCACCTCGACCGCGCTCAACAGCCTGATGAAGGAGGGCTATCTCAAGCGGCTCAACCGCACCGAATTCCTGCTGCGCGACGCCGAGGGTCTGCAAAATCTCGCCACCGGCGAGGATGTCCGCAAAGCGCTGCGCCAGCTTAAGACCGAGCCCCCCTAGGGGCCCCATTCCGCGCGGTTCCCGCGCGGCCCGGACTTCAACGAAAGGAACTTCCCATGTCCGTCAAGACCCTCTTCGCTGCCGCTGTGCCGGCAGCGGCCCTGATCGTGCTGCCCTCTGTCGCGCTTGCGCACCCCGGTCATGCGCTGGGCACCAGCTTTGCCGCTGGCGCGCTGCACCCGCTGACCGGGCTCGATCATGCCCTTGCCATGGTGCTTGTCGGCGCGCTGTCGGTGCAACAGGGGGGCGCCGCGCGCTGGGCGCTGCCCGCCGCCTTCGTCGCCGCGATGGCCGCGGGGATCGGCCTTGGCGCTACCGGGCTTGCCCTGCCGCTTGTCGAAGCGGGCATTGCCGTTTCGCTGGTGCTGTTTGGGTTGGCCGTCGCCTTCGGCTGGCGCGCGCCCTTGGCCGCCGCGTCATCGCTTGTGGCGGTTTTCGGCCTTTTGCACGGCCATGCGCATGGGGTCGAGGCGGGCGCTGGTTTTGCGTTGGTTGCGGGCATGTTGGGGGCCACGGCGCTTTTGCACGGCACGGGCATTGCCCTTGGTTTGATCGCCCGGCGCCATGGGGTACTGGCGCTGCGCCTGCTGGCGGGCGGCACGGCCTGTTTCGGCCTTGGGCTGATGGGCGCCGCGATCTGAGAAAGAAGACCCCAAGACGGCCGCGCCTTGCGGCCGTCGATGCAGCAAAGGAGGGCGCCATGTGCGGCACCTGCAATTGTGATCACCACCACGGGGAAACTGGTCCCGCGGCTTTGCCTCTTGAAACGACGGGGCCGCGCACGATCCGGCTCGAACAGGCGATCTTGGGGCGCAATGATGCGCTGGCAGCGCAAAATCGCGCCGCTTTCGATGCCCAAGGCCTCTTGGCGCTGAACCTGCTGTCTTCCCCCGGTTCGGGCAAGACCACGCTTTTGTGTGAGACGATCCGCGCGCTCGCGGGGCGCTTGCCCACCGCAGTAATCGAAGGCGATCAGGAAACCAGTTTTGACGCGGACCGCATCCGCGAGACTGGCGCCCCCGCCGTGCAGATCAATACCGGCAAAGGCTGCCATCTTGACGCGGCGATGATCGCGGATGCCGTGGGCCAGCTTGCCCCGGTCCGGGGCAGTGTGCTGTTCATTGAAAATGTGGGCAATCTTGTCTGTCCTGCCGCCTTCGATCTGGGCGAGGCGGCGCGAGTGGTCGTGCTTTCTGTCACCGAAGGCGACGACAAGCCTTTGAAATACCCAGATATGTTTGCCCATGCCGATCTGATGATCCTCAACAAGATCGACTTGCTGCCCTATCTCCGCTTTGATGTGGCGCGGTGTCTGGAAATGGCGCGGCGGGTCAATCCGGCGCTGCCCTGCTTGCAGCTTTCCGCCACCACCGGGGAAGGTTTTGACGCCTGGCTTGATTGGATCGCGCACCAATATACCGCACCGCGGTGCGGCGCGGGGCATTAAACGCCATGTGTATCGCGGTTCCTGCGCAACTGATTGCCCTTCTGCCCGAAGCCATGGGGCAGGTCTGTGTCGATGGCCGGCGAGAGGAAACAATCAGCCTTGCATTCGTGCCCGAGGCAAAACCGGGGGATCATCTTCTTTTGGCCACGGGCTTTGCAATCGCGCGCATTGAGGCGGGCGAAGCCGAAGCCCGTGCGACGGCCCTGCGCGAAATCGGCTATCTGGCGCCGCGTTAAGAACAGGCGCTGGCTACATGCATCCGGCGGTCTTGGCCCGATGGTCAGGATTGGTGCGACATAATTGAAGGCACAGCGCAGGGCATCGCATCTGAGCGTGAAGAAAAGGCGCGCGCCAGACCGGCAAAGCCACGGGCGCGGTTGCGCTTTCGGAGCCTGTGCCGCAGGCCGATTTCGGCGTTGTCCCCAAATGCGCCCGTCGCCTGAGACGGGCGTTACGCCTCAAGTGGCTGTCCCGCGCTCCGTGAAGGTGACCGGGGAATTCGCGGGTTGATCTTGGTCCCGATGCGACCGTAAGGGAGGGCCGCGAAAAACAGAACAATATCCCCGCAGCGCGCGGACGGACTCACGCTGATGCCTTGTTTCGTGGAAGCACGCGCGCGGGACAAAGAGGAGACGACCGTTTGGAACTGATACTAGGTTTCTTCAACTGGCTAAACGGTATTGTTTGGGGCGTTCCGATGATCGTCTTGATCATTGGCACTGGCCTTTTTCTTCAGCTTCGTCTCGGCTTCATGCCGATCCGCAAGCTTGTTTATGGTTTCAGGGCGATTTGGAAAAGCCGCACGCCCGGCGCGGATGCGGAAGGCGATATCACCCCTTATGCCGCGCTGATGACCGCCCTTTCGGGGACCATCGGCACCGGTAACATTGTCGGTGTGGCAACGGCCATTGCGGTGGGCGGCCCCGGGGCGCTGTTTTGGATGTGGGTCACGGCCTTTGTCGGCATGGCCACGAAATATGCCGAGGTGGTTGTCGCGGTGAAATACCGCGAGGTTGACGACAAGGGCGAGCATGTCGGTGGCCCGATGTTCGCGATCAAGAACGGTCTGGGCAAACGGTGGCACTGGCTCGGCACCGCCTTCGCGCTGTTTGGCGGCCTTGCGGGCTTTGGCATCGGCAATATGGTGCAAGCCAATGGCATCGCCAGCGCCATTCAGAATTCTTTCGGGGTGCAGACATGGATCACCGGGGCCGTCTTGACGGTGGTGACCGGTCTGGTCGTTTTGGGCGGGATCCGGCGCATCGGCGCGGTGGCGCAAAAGGTCGTGCCGTTCATGGCGGTCATCTATCTGATCTGCGTGCTGTTCGTTTTGGTGCTGTTTGCCGGGAATATTCCCGCGGCTTTTGCCACCATTGTGCATGATGCCTTTACCGGCACCGCAGCCGCAGGCGGGTTCCTTGGCGCCAGCATCATCATGGCGCTGCAAAAGGGCGTGGCACGCGGCATCTTTTCGAACGAAGCGGGCCTTGGCACCGCGGGGATCGCACAGGCGGCGGGTTCCAGCGCAAGCCCGGTGTTTTCGGGCGTGATCGGCATGATGGGCACCTTCATCGACACGATCATCATCTGCACCTTGACCGGGCTTGCGATCATGGTCACCGGGGTTTGGACCAGCGGTGAGACCGGGGCGCTCTTGTCCTCGGCGGCGTTCGAGGCCGCCATTCCGGGCTATGGTGGCTATTTGCTGACCATCTGTTTGGCGCCTTTTGCCTTCACCACCATCTTGGGCTGGGCCTATTATGCCGAGAAGTGCTGGGAATTCCTGCTGGGCACCGTCAGCGAAAAGCCGTTTCGCGTGCTGTGGACCATCATGGTCTTCTTCGGCGCGACCTTGAGCCTCGATTTCGCTTGGTTGGTGGCGGATACGCTCAATGCCTTGATGGCGATCCCGAACCTGATTTCGCTGCTGCTGCTGTCGCCGGTCATCGTGAAGCTGACGCAAGACCATTTCGCCCCCGGAAGCGCCGAAGCCCGGCTGTGATAAAAAATGTGCCGGGGCATCCGCCGGATGCCCCGCACCCTCGAAAAGGATGCAAAGCCAGTCCACCCTTGCCTGCCTTTGCCGTAACCTGATCTTTGTTCACATTGCTTTTGGGGCACTGCCGTTGGGCGGTGGGGCCTTACCTTACCCCGTGTGACGCAAGGCCTCCAAGACCGCTTTGAACGCGGGCGAGGGCTGGCGTCTGTTTGGATAGTAAAGGTGAAACGGGTCGAAAAAGGGACAATAGGCGTCGAGCACCTGCACCAGCCGTCCGGCCTTGAGATGCGGCGCGGCAAGCTCCACTGGCATATAGGCGCAGCCAAAGCCCGCAAGCGCGGCCTCCAGCACCAAAAAGACATTGTTGAACGCCAGTTGCCCATCGACCTTCACGCGCAGGTCATGGCCATTCTCTTGAAATTCCCAAGCAAAAGATCGTTTGGCGGATTGCAAAGTGAAGTTGATGCAGGGCAGCTCCGCCAAGTCGCGCGGGTGCTGCGGTTTTGGATGCGTCTCAAAGACTTGCGGCGCGGCCACGACGATGTATCGCAACGGCGTGCCGATCCGCGCGGAAATCATATCCTTCGCCAAATGCTCGCCCCGGCGCACGCCGGCATCGAAGCCTTCGGCGACAATGTCGTTGAACCCGTTATCCAGCGTGATTTCCACCTTGATATCCGGGTTCGCGCGCAAAAGCGGTTGCAGCTTGGGCCAAAGCACCTGATCGATCCCAAGGTCCGACGACACGAGGCGCACCGTCCCCGCAGGGGTTTCGCGCAGCGCGCCAAGTTCATCAAGGTGTGCATCGATCTGGCCGATGTGATGGCTGATCCCATCCAGCAGGCGCTGTCCGGCCTCGGTCGTGGCCACGGCGCGGGTGGTGCGTGTCAACAGGCGCACCCCCAGACGCGCCTCCAACTGGCGGATCGTGTGGCTGAGCGCGGATTGTGACACCCCCAGACGGGCGGCGGCCCGGGTAAAGTTCCTTTCCTGCGCCACGGCCATGAAGGACCGCAGGTCATTGAGGTTTGCGCGCGACACGTCCGGCCTTTTTGATGCAGTATTTCGTTTTATCATTATCGATTGCATTTGGTTCACGATCAATGCGCCGCGTAGGCCGAGACAAAGGGCAGGGGGACGTGGCGGTTCCAAACGGGTGCAGCTTGCGCCAAAGCGGGCTTGGCGGCCGATGGGCATTCATGAAAATTGCTCATTACGACATCCCGACTGATCCCCCTAATCGTGCAGTCAGTTCGCCCCACCTTAACCGCAGTGACAACAATCACAGGGATGAACCATGACTGACACACAGCACCTTTCTGCCGAAACCGATGGCACGAACGAAAGCCGTCGGAACCTGCTGAAAATGGCGGGGGTCAGCGCTGCCGCCGTCGCCGCCGCTTCTTTCGGCGGCCCGCTGCGCGCCCAGACCAGTGATTGGGACAAGACCTTCCCGCGCAGCGATGCGGTTGACCATTCCAAGGTCGAGTTCACGAACCGTTATGGCATCACGCTGGTGGGCGATCTTTATATGCCCGCCAAGCGCCCCGACGGGCCGATGCCTGCGCTGGCAGTGGCGGGCCCCTTTGGGGCGGTGAAAGAACAAGCCGCTGGCCTTTACGCACAGATCATGGCCGAGCGCGGCTTTGTCACGCTTGCCTTTGATCCGTCTTACGTTGGGGAAAGCGGCGGCCAGCCCCGGTCTGTTGCCTCTCCCGATATCAATACCGAAGATTTCATGGCCGCGATCGACTATCTTGGCCTGCATGATGCGGTCGACCGCGAACGGCTTGGCATCATCGGCATCTGCGGTTTTGGCGGCATGGCGCTGAACGCGGTGGCCGTGGACAAGCGGGTGAAAGCGGTGGCCACCACCAGCATGTATGACATGTCCCGCGTGATGGCGAAGGGCTATTACGACAGCCTCTCCGATGCGCAGCGCGCCGAAAACCTTGCCGCGATGAGCCGCCAACGCTGGGAAGACGCGCAAAGCGAAAGCCCCGCGCTGGCCGGCGGGCTGCCCGATAGCCTTGAGGGGATCGATGATCCGGTGATCCGGATGTATCATGCCTATTACAAGGACCCGGCGCGCGGCTATCACCCGCGTTCGGTGAATTCGAACGACGGCTGGACCGTGACCAACCCGTTGTCTTTCATGAACATGCCGTTGCTCACCTATATCGACGAGATCGCGCCGCGCCCGATGCTGGTGATCGCCGGTTCCGAGGCGCATTCGCGCTATTTCAGCGAGGACGCGGTCGCCGCCGCTGCCGAGCCCAAGGAATTGATGATCATCGAAGGGGCCGATCACGTCGACCTTTACGATCAGGTGGACATCATCCCCTTTGATAAGCTTGAGGCGTTCTTCCGCCAAAACCTCGCCTGACAGCCGCAAAACGCGAAAGGGCGCGGCCTGCTGGCCGCGCCCCGTCTTGTTGGTTCTGGGCAAAGCTGTGCTTTGAGCCCCTGACCAATGCGACATCCCGATGGCTACGCTTGCGCGCGAAAATCGCTGCCGACCAATAGGCCGGCAGCGGCTCAGGCGCTTTTGCGGGGGGCCTCTTGATGGGCTTCCCAGCCGCTGAACCGCGCCACCAGATTGCCCAGATCGGCCACGGCGGTGGCAAGCGAGCTTGTGGCGGCGGTGGTTTCTTCGAACATCGCCGCGTTTTCCTGCGTTGCAGTGTCAAGCTGGCTCAAGGCTTTCGTCACTTCGGAAATGCCCTGTTCCTGTTCGCTCGCACTGGCGGCAATCTCGCTCACGCGGCCCGAAATATCCGACACCGCGCCCGAGATCGTTTCGAGTGCCGTGCCGCATTCACGCACCAAGGTCACGCCATCGCGCACCTGATTTCCGCTGTCGGCGATCAGCGTGCCGATTTCGGCGGCGGATTCGGCGGCGCGCTGCGCCAGTGCCCGCACTTCCGAGGCGACAACGGCAAAGCCGCGCCCCGCTTCGCCCGCGCGGGCGGCCTCGACCCCGGCATTGAGCGCCAAAAGGTTGGTTTGGAAGGCGATATCATCGATCACATTGATGATCCGGGTGATCGCATCCGAAGAGGCCTCGATCCGCTGCATCGCCTCGACGGCGGCGCGCATTGTTTCTTGCGAGCGTCCCGCCCGGTCACAGGCGTCATGGGCCAGCGCGCGCACGCTGTTGATCCCCGAATTCGTCTGCCCGACCGCGGTCAGCATTTCTTGCATCGCCGAAGAGGTTTGATCCAGCGAGGCGGCCGAGGATTCGGTGCGCCGCGACAGGTTCACCGCCGCATTGGCAATTTCGTTGCTGTCGGTGCGAATGCTGTCGGTCGCGGTCGAAATTTCGGTCACGATTGCGCAAAGGCTTTTGGCGGCGGCGTTAAAATCCATCCGCAGCGCTTTGTAGGCCTCGTCGAAGAACCCTTCGATCGTCACATCAAGCCGCCCATCCGCCAAGGCCCGCAGCGAGGCGCTAAGCGCTTCGACCACCTGCCGCAACGCCTCGTCGGCGCGGGCGCGTTCGGCATCGATTGCGGCGCGTTGCGCGTCTTCGGCGGCGCGTTGTGCCTCTTCGGCCTCGCGGGCGCGTTCTAGTTCTTCGCGTTCGCGGGCGGCCTCCGCCACGGCGCGTTCGCGCTGGCGCTCGGCGCTGGCTTCGCGTTCGGCGGCCAGACGGGCATCGGTTTCGCGCGCCGAGACCAGCGCCTCGCGGAACCGCTCCAGCGTGCGGGCCATGCGGCCAACCTCGTCGCCACGTTCCCGATGCGGCACGTCATGATGCAGATCGCCTTGGCCCACGGCATCCATCGCCTCTGTCAGCCGTGTCAACGGTTGACTGACCGAGCGCGACAAACGCATCGCCAATGCTGCGGCAGCCGCCATCACAGCCGCCCCGATCACCATGAAAATCAACGTCATACGGCCCAGCGGCGCCAACAGATGATCGGCGCTTTCACTGGTCAAAAGCGCCCATCGTGTGCCCAAAAAATCGAACGGACGATAGGCGATGAAACGATCCCCCGCTTCGTTGGTGATCCGCATCACGCCGGTTTCGCCCGCCAACGCAGCTTGCACGGCGGCATCGTCTTCGCGGGTGGTGAGAATGTCATCCTCGGGTGTCGACAAGAGGTCGGACCGCAGAAAACCATCCGTGCCCACAAGATAGGCTTGCTTGGTGTCGGTGCCATCACTGACGTTTTGCAAGGCCGCGTTCATCGCCCCGATCGGCAATTGAATCGCAATCACCCCCAGCGTCGCGCCGCTGTCATCCACCACCGGCGCGGCAATGAAGGCCGCTGGCGCATCATGGCTGGGCGCATAGGGGGCAAAATCGCGAAATGCCGCCGCATCCTTGCCCGACAGCGTTAGCGCTTCGCGGAACACCACGCCCAGATCGGTATCTTTCCAAGGGCCGGTTTGCAGATTGGTGGCAAAATCGAGTTCCTTGAACACGGTATAGACGATGGTGCCCGTCGGATCGATTAGGAAGATGTCATAGAAACCGCGCTCGGCAAGCCGGGTGGCTAGGCCAGGATGCAGATCGGCGTGCAGTTGATCATAGGTGCTGCCATCGCCCGTCGAGACCAACAGGTTCTTTTCGCCCAGCGGATTGGGATTTTCCTCGATATAGGCCGCTTGCAGCGACGCGCGGGCATCGGGGCGCTGGTCATAGGCGCTGGACATGGCCACAAGCGCACTCTGGATCGAACGATCCTGCGCCATCGATAGCAGATCGGCCCGCGTGCCCTTGAGCAAAAGATTGAGCGCCTGTTCCGGCCCCCGGGCCAGCGTGGCGAGCGTGGTTTCAGAGCCACTGATCAGCGTTTGGCGTGTGCTAAGATAGGCGGGCAGGGCCGTGCAAGTTGCCGCCACAAAGGCCACCACTGTCATCATCAACGGCAATCGGTGAGACAGATCCAGCGCTGTCAACTTGGCAAACATCGGCGGTTCCTCGTTACAAATCACTCGAACACCGGCCAAGAACTAGGGGCAAATGCTTAATATGCGGCAAAGGTGATTCAACAAAATAGCGCGGGACCATCAGGCAAGCGCATGGTTTCGGCCTGATGCGCAAAAGATCAGCCGGAGCAGCACCAAAACGCGGCAACTTCTGATCGGAGCCTTTGCTCCTTGGTGCCGTTCCGTCGGGCTAAGGGCCCGATAAACAGCATCGGGGCGTCTTCTTGGGGCAAACGGCCCCCAAGATCGTTAGCGTGCGCAAGGCTGCGCCCCCTCGAATATGGCTTGAACCGAAAGCTGCGCTAGGTCGTATATCGGATTGTGATCGAAGCCGGACGACGGAGCGCAATTATGACAAATGGGCGCGCAATGCAGCGCGAGTGGCGCGTGACAGGAATGGATTGCGGCGCATGTGCCGCAAAGGTGCGCGGCGCCGTCGAACGGCTGCCCGGCGTCACGGAGGTTGACGTGGCACTTATGGGCGAACGGTTACGGCTGTCGCTTGATGAGGCACAGACATCGGCTGAGCATATCGAAAAGGCCGTGCGCGACGTTGGTTTTGGTATCGCGCCCAAAGGCGCGCCGCCGGAACGGCCCAAGGGGGGCTTCATCTTGCCCGAGGACGCCTTTGCCGAGGGTGCGACACCTCCAGAGGCTGACGCGGAAGGGGCAGGGGCCCCGGCGCCCGCCATGGCAGCGCCGACGCCATGGTGGCACAGCGCAAAGGGCCGCCTTGTTCTGCGCACCGGTGGTTTGCTTGCCATGGCTTGGGCATCGCGCCTGATCGTCCCGGCAGAGATCGCGCATTGGGTGTTCATCGTGGCCACCCTTGTCGGGATTATGCCCATTGCGCGGCGCGCTATTGCAATGGCGCGGGCGCGCATGCCCTTTACGATCGAGATGTTGATGACCATTGCCGCCAGCGGTGCGCTGGTGATCGGGGAGCCGGAGGAAGCGGCGCTTGTCGTCTTTCTCTTCGCCGTGGGCGAGCTGTTAGAGGGTGTTTCTGCGGGCAAGGCGCGCGACAGTATCCGGGCCCTCTCGACGCTTGTGCCAAAGACGGCGCGGCTTGAACAGGGCGGAAAAATACGGGCGATCTCGGCCGAAAAACTTGAGATCGGCCAAGTCGTTCAGGTGCGCCCCGGGGATCGCGTGCCCTGCGATGGCGAGGTGATCGAGGGCATTTCGGGCGTTGATGAAAGCCCGGTGACCGGAGAAAGCGTCCCGAGCCTCAAGGAACCGGGCGCGGTGGTCTTTGCCGGATCGATCAACGCCGAGGCGCTTTTGCGTGTGCGTGTCACAAAGGCCTCAGAAGACAACACCATCGCCCGCATCGTGCGCCTCGTCCAAGAGGCCGAAAGCGCGCGCGCCCCGACCGAGCGGTTTATCGACCGGTTCAGCCGGATTTACATGCCTGCCGTGGTTGGCTTTGCGGGTCTTGTCGCCATCGTGCCGCCGCTGGCCTTCGGCCTGGCCTGGAGCGAATGGACCTATCGCGCGCTTGCGCTTTTGCTGATCGGGTGCCCCTGCGCCTTGGTCATCTCGGTGCCCGCCTCGATCGCCTCGGCTCTTTCGACCGGGGCACGCAATGGCCTTTTGATGAAGGGGGGCGCGGTGATCGAAGCCGCAGCCCGCACCACCCATGTCGCCTTTGACAAGACTGGCACGCTGACGCTGGGCAAGCCGCGCGTGACAGATGTGTCTGCGCTGACCGGCAGCGAAGATGTGCTGATCGCGCGTGCGGCTGGGGTCGAGCGCGGTGCGAGCCATCCGCTGGCTCAGGCGATCTGTGCCGAAGCCGCGCGGCGCGGCGTTGATGCGGCGCCTGTTTCTGGCGGCCGCGCAATCCCCGGCAAAGGCGCGGAAGCTTTTATCGACGGAATGACCCTTTGCGTGGGCTCCGCGCGGCTGGCGCAGGAGCGCGGTGTGCTCACGGAGGACCTTCGGGCCCGGGTGGCGGCGCTCGAAGCGGAAGGGAAGACGGTGGTCATCGTCTTGCTTGACGACGCGCCCCAAGGTCTTATCGCGCTGCGCGACGATCCCCGCGCCGATGCGGCGGATGCGGTCGCGCAACTCCATGCGCTTTGGATCTCTCCTGTCATGCTGACGGGTGACAACGCCCGCACGGCGCAGGCCATCGCTGCGGGGCTTGGGATCGCGCAGCGCTCGGGCCTTTTGCCCCAAGACAAGGTGGCGGCAATCCAAGCCTTATCGCAGGACGCCCGGGTGATGATGGTCGGTGACGGGATCAACGACGCGCCCGCGCTTGCCGCCGCAGATATTGGCGTCGCGATGGGATCGGGCAGTGATGTCGCGCTAGAGACGGCCGATGCGGCGATCTTGCGCAACCGCGTCAGTGATGTGGCGGGCACGATCCGCCTTGCCCGCGCCACGATGTCCAACATCCGCCAAAACATCGCGATCGCGCTGGGGCTCAAGGCGGTCTTCCTTGTGACCACGGTCTTCGGGATCACGGGCCTTTGGATTGCGGTCCTCGCCGATACTGGTGCGACCGTGCTGGTGACGATGAATGCGCTTCGGTTGCTTTTCTTCCGCCCGACCGATGCGCCGGCCCCCAAGGTGCGTGCCGCATAAAAGGCTGGGGATGCTTGCGCCAATCACGCATCCGCGACGCTTTGGCCCCCAGCCCCGGAACAACGCTCGTCTCGCTTTCGCGGGGCCGAAGCGGCTGTTCTAGGTCCCGCCGGTTTTTGCCCGAAATGCGCGCCCCTGCGATGCGGCGGATCTTGGCAGATCAAGCCCATTCGGGGCGCGTTGGCAGGTCTTCATGCCGATCTTGGCAAGGACGAGGGGGCCGGTTCCTGCGGGTCGCTCTCGCGGCTCTCGACCGCTTCTTTGTCGCAATACCGTGAGACTCGCGCCTAAATTCTGTGCTTTCGCGCTCTAATCGCGCGGAAATGCGCGTCATGCAAAGTTTTTGATAGCGCAATCATCCCGTTTGTCGCGGTCCTGTTTGCACAATTGTTGTCAGTGGCAATTGTGGTCGATGACAAGTGGAGGGGACCATGCAACCGAGCGACAGCAGCGCGACCGAGAAAATGGACTGTTTTGACGAAATCTGCCTAGATGTTCTGAACGAGCGGCTTTCGTATTATCTGCGCGTGCTCAACCTCGGGGTGGCTTCCGATCTGGATGCGCTGATCGCCCATCTGCCGGTTGCGCGCGGCACTGGCAAAATCTCGACGCTTTTCGCGGTGATGCACCAGCCGGGCATTTCGGCAAGCGAGATCGCCCCCTTTGCGGGCAAAGATGCGCCGGCCATGACCCGGCTTGTGGATCGTTTGATTGACGATGGTCTTTTGGAACGGCGCGCCGATCCGGACACGCGCCGCCGTCAATGTCTGTTCATTACCGAACAGGGGCGCGCGGTGATGGATCAGGTGCGCGCGGTGCTCGACACGGAACGCGCGCAGATGTTTGGCGTGTTGAGCGACGAAGAACATGCCGAAGCGCTGCGCCTGATGCGCAAGATGGCAGCGGGCTATGTGCAACGCGCCTTGCCTGCCACGCGCAGGGGGGGCAACAAATGAGCGGCGTGATGCTGATCACCGGGGCGAGCCGGGGCATCGGGCTTGCGGTGGCGCGTGAAGCGCAGGCACGGGGTTGGTTTGTCTCGCTGGGGCTGCGCCAGCCCGAGCATTTGCCCAAAGGTCTTGATGCCAGCGCCGCCGAAACCGTGGCCTATGAGGCAAGCGCGGGCGGCGAGCGCGATTGGGTCGCAGGCGTTTTGGCGCGGCATGGGCGGGTGGATGCTCTGGTGTGCTGTGCGGGCGTGCTGGAACAGCAAAGCATCGTCACCGAAGACGAGGCCGCCGTACAGCGGCTTTTTGAGATCAACGCCCATGCACCGCGGCGCTTGGCGGCGGCGGCTTGGGCCCCACTACAAGCGGCAGGCAACGGGCGGATCGTGATCTTGGCCTCGCTTTCAGGCAAGCGCGTCAAAGGAAAACGCTCCGGCCTTTATGCTTTTTCCAAATTTGCGGCGGTGGGGCTTGCCCATGCGCTGCGTCACGAGGGTTGGGCCGATGGCATTCGTGCCACCGCGATCTGTCCGGGCCTTGTGAACACCGAGATGGGGACGCGCGCCGCGCATGGCGATATCGACGCCGCCACCATGACCCAGCCCGCCGATCTGGCCCGGCTGGTGCTTGAAACGGTCGGTCAGCCCGCAACGCTGTCGCAGGCCGAAATCTCCCTTAATTGCCAACTGGATGGACTTTACTGATGCCTGGCCCACGCGTAACCCCCGTTTACGGGGATGAAAACCTGCCCGAAAAGGTCGATGTCGTCGTCATCGGCGGCGGGATCATCGGCGCCTCAACCGCGCTTGAACTGGCCGAGCGCGGCCTGAAGGTCGCGCTGTGTGAAAAGGGCGGGATCGGGCAAGAACAAAGCTCGCGCAACTGGGGCTGGGTGCGGATTTCGCGCCGCGACCCGAAAGAAATCCCGCTGATGGCAGAAACGCTGAAGCTGTGGCCCGAATTGGCCAAACGCACCGGGCGCGATGTCGGCTACAAGCAAGCGGGCATCATGTTCGCGGCCAAGACCGACAAAGACATGGCCAAGTTCGAGCGCTGGACGCGCCACCTTGCGCCGGTTGGGTTGAGCGCCGAAGTGATGAAGCGCGATGCTTTTGATACGGTCATGGGCGGTTGCGAAGAAAAGGTCAAAGGCGGCCTTTTCACCGCCGTTGATGGCCGGGCCGAGCCGCAACTGGCCGCCCCCGCGATTGCCGAGGCCGCGCGCGCGGCGGGCGCTTCGGTGCTGACCGAATGCGCGGTGCGCGGGGTGGAAACCTCGGGTGGGGCGGTGAGCGGTGTCATCACCGAACGCGGGCCGATTGCCTGCGATGCGGTGGTGCTGGCGGGCGGGGCTTGGTCACGGCTCTTCTCGGGCAATTTCGGGCTCGAACTGCCGCAGCTTAAGGTGCAAAACACCGTGCTGCGCACCAGCCCGATTGAGGGCGGCCCGGAGCCCGCCTATTGGAATGACACTTTCGCGTTCCGCAAACGCGCCGATGGCGGCTATTCAATTGCCGATGGCTCGACCAATATCGCGCATTTGACGCCCGACAGCTTCCGTCTGTTCAAAACCTTCCTGCCCGCCTTCTTGCACACGATTGGCGATGTCAGCCTGCGGCTTTCCGAGCGCTTCGTGATCGAGGCCGTGACCCCGCGGCGTTGGGATCTCGATGAGCCGAGCCCGTTTGAATACACCCGCGTTTTGGACCCGAAACCGGATCGCAAGCTGCTGACGCGGATCTTGCAAGATGCCGCAAGCCGCTTCCCGATCTTTAAAGGTGCGAAAATCTTGCAAGGCTGGGCGGGGCTGATGGATGTCACCCCCGATGCCGTGCCGGTGATTTCGGGCGTGGATGGCAAACCGGGCTTTTACATCGCCACGGGCTTTTCCGGTCACGGCTTTGGCATTGGCCCCGGTGCGGGCCGCTTGATGGCGCAACTCGTCACCGGCGAAACGCCGATGGTCGATCCGCATCACTTCCGCTTCTCGCGCTTTAGCGATGGGTCCCGCTTGGTTCCCGACGACGGGTTCTAAGCGCGCCGCGCCAGATCCCTTGCCGAGGGCGCCGCAGAAGCGCCCCGGTCCCCTCCACCTAACGTCTGACAGGAGATCTTATGACGTCGAAATCTACCCTTTCCCATCCCAGCCGTCGCGGCTTTTTGGGCATGACGCTTGCGGGCGCTGCCGGTCTGAGCTTTGGGGCGATGCCGCGCCTTGCCCAAGCGCAGGCGACTGGTCAGGTGATTGTTGGCATCAGCCAAGAGCCCACCGTTTTCAACCCCCACCTTCTGCATATTGAGGTGGATGAAGGCGTGCATTGGGCGGTTTTTGATCCGCTGTTCGCGGTCGAACCCGATGGCACCTTCTCGCCGCGCCTCGTGACCGAAGTGCCGACGGTAGAAAACGGCGGGATCTCGGAAGATGGCACCGAATGGCACATCAAGCTCAAAGAGGGCGTCACCTGGCATGACGGCACGCCGTTTACCGCCGAAGATGTGAAATTCACGCTTGAGTTGCAACAAGACCCGGATTTCCGCGCCGCGCGCCGCGCGGGCCATGAGCTGATCGAAGAAATCGAAGTGCTCTCGCCCACGGAATTGCGCTGGAAAATGTCGCAATCCTATGCACCTTACATGGCGATCTTGTCGTGGACCTTCATCATCCCGAAACATGCCTTTGACGGCGTCGATGCCAACGAAGCGCCCTTCAACCAAAGCCCCATCGGCACCGGCCCCTATAAATGGGACAGCCGCTCGCCGGGCAACAATATCCAGCTTGTCGCCAATGCCGATTATCACGGCTCCAAAGCCTCGATCGAGCGTGTGGTGATTAAATATGTGCCGGATCTGACGGTGCTTTACACCCAGTTCAAAACCGGCGACGTGGATGTGATCGCGATCCAAGGCATCTCGCCCGATCACGCGGCAGAAGCCAGCAACCTGCCGGGAAAAACAGCGGTGCAAGTGCCGGTTGGCACGATCGAAACGCTGTCGCTCAACCTTGGCAACCCGGTGCTGGCCGACAAAGCCGTGCGTCAGGCGCTGTATCTGGGCGTCGATAAAACCACGATCATCGACGCGCTTTACTACGGTCTGCCGACGCCCACCGAAAGCTATATGCCGCAGCAAAGCTTCTATTACACGCCGGACCTGCCCGCGCATGTCTATGACCCCGAAGAGGGCAAGCGCGTGCTGGAAGCGGCGGGCTGGACCGTTGGGGCCGATGGCATCCGCGAAAAAGACGGGCTGCGTCTGTCGTTTGTTTGCTCGACCACGGCGGGCAACCATGTGCGCGAGCAATTGCAGCAGTTCTTGCAGCAAACTTGGCTCGACATGGGCATCGAAATGAAAATCGCCAACTTGCCGCCTGCGGTGATGTGGGGCGAGCATTGGATGCAATCGCAATTCGATATGGCGGTTGCGGGGTTGATCTTCCTCACCGGGCCCGATCCGGACACCTCTACCTTCATGCGCTCCGATGCGATTGCGGCGCAAGGCGGCGGCGGGCAGAACACCTTCCAATACATCAACCCGCGCGTCGATGAACTGCTTGATAGCGGGGCCTCGATGGTGTCGCCCGAGGCGCGCAAACCGGTCTATGCCGAGCTGCAACACCTTGTGCGCGATGAATTGCCGTTCTTGCCGCTGTTCCAGCGCAACGAAGGCCGCGGCCATGATGAAAAGCTGCAAGGCTACGAGCCCAACATCAACGTCCGCATCACCTTCTGGAATATGCAGGACTGGTCCTGGGCCTAACCGCCGCTCAGGCCACACTGCGCCCTCCGGCCCCGGTGCCGGGGGGCGTGTCTTTCCCACCCAGCCAGGAGACACCAGATGTTGCGCTTTCTGCTTTACCGGATCATCCAGGGTGCCGTTCTGCTTGTGATCGTTTCGATGATCGGCTTCGCGGTGCTCAACCTCGCCCCCGGCGGGCCGCTTTCTCAATATGCGATGACGCCCGGTATGACCCAAACCGAGCTGGACCATATTGCCGCGCAAATGGGCCTCGACCGCCCCATTCCGGTGCAATATTTCGACTGGTTCACCCATCTTCTGGTCGGCGATTGGGGCGTAAGCTACCGCGACCAAAGCCCTGTTTTGGATGTGGTTTTCCGCCATCTGGGCGCGACCTGCCTGCTCATGGGCACCTCGACGGTGATCTCTGTGGCGCTGGGCACGGTGGTTGGCGTTTTGGGCGCGCTCAAACGCTATTCGATTTTTGACTATGCCGCGACGGTGGGGGCCATGATCGCGCTGTCGATCCCGACCTTTTGGTTTGGCTTGGTGGCAATCTTCTTCTTCTCGCTCAAACTCGGCTGGTTGCCCGCGGGCAATATGTTCACGATCGGCGATGAATCCTTCGCCGATTACGCGATCCACCTGATCTTGCCCTCGGTCGTGCTGGCGCTTGTCAATGTGGCGATCTGGAGCCGCTATATGCGCTCGGCCACGCTTGATGTGATGGACCAAGATTTCGTGCGCACCGCCCGCGCCAAGGGCTTGCCGCGCTGGCGCATCACCACCGCGCATATCATCCGCAATGCGCTGATCCCGATGATTACGCTCGCGGGTCTGCAACTGCCCACCATCATCGGCGGCGCGCTTGTCACCGAAACCGTCTTCACCTGGCCCGGGCTGGGCCGTCTCTTCATCGATAGCCTTGGCTACAATGACTACCCGGTCATCATGGGGCTTTTGATGTTTTCCGCAATCCTCACCGTGGTGGGCAACTTTCTGGCCGACATCTTTGTCGCCGTTGCCGATCCGCGCATTCGTCTGACCTGATCGGAGGGCTTCATGACGGCACTTCCCGCCCCCGCCCGCTCCGCGCGCCTTGCGTTTTGGCGTGGCCCGCGCATGCGCAAGTTCATGCGCCATCACCTTGCCATGATTGGCCTCTTTCTGATCATCGTGCTGACCGCCGCGTGCTTCATTGGCCCCTATCTGCTGCCCTATGATGAGCTGCATATCGATCTGCGCGCGCGCTTTTCGCCGCCGCTGACCGGAGACCACATCTTTGGCACCGACCCGCTGGGCCGGGATTTGGCGGCGCGGCTCTTTGCGGCGGGGCAAATCTCGCTTGCTGTCGGCTTTACCGCGATGATCCTCTCCACGCTCATTGGCACCGTGATCGGCACGCTTGCGGGCTATTTTGGCGGCTGGACCCGCACCGGGCTGATGCGCATTGTCGATGCGTTCTTGTCCTTCCCCTCGATCTTCTTGATGTTGACGCTTGCCGCCTTTGTGCAGCCTTCGCCCGGCATGATCACGCTGATCATCGCGGTCACAAGCTGGATGGAGGTCGCCCGGATCGTCGAGGCCGAGGTGCGCAGCCTCAACCGGCGCGAATTCACGCTGGCCGCCAAAATGATCGGCGCCAGCCATCGTTGGATCATGCTGCGCGAACTGCTGCCCAATGCCGCCGGGCCGATCATCGTCGCCGCAACGCTGACTGTCGCCCGCGCGATCTTGCTGGAGGCCTATATCTCCTTCCTTGGCTACGGCATTCAGCCGCCGCTGCCCTCGTGGGGGAATATGCTCAACAATGCCCAGCAATACCTTGATAGCGCGCCGTGGCTTGCCATCGTGCCGGGGGTGGCAATCACCCTTGCCGTGACCTCGTTCAACTTTATTGGCGACGGGCTGCGCGATGCGCTGGATGCGAGGGTTGTGGAATGAGCGATCTGTCTCAAACCGTGCTGTCGGTGCGTAATTTGCAAGTCTCGTTCCGGGGGGGCGATGGCCTCGTCCGGGTCGTGCATGGGGTGGATTTTGACCTTAAGGCGGGGGAAACGCTTGCCTTGGTGGGGGAATCCGGCTCTGGCAAATCGGTCACCTCTTTCGCTTTGATGCGGCTTTTGCCGGACCCGCCGCGCAGCCAGATCAGCGGCCATGTCAGCATTGGCGGGGTTGATCTGCTGGCGCTTTCCGACCGGGATATGGAAAAGATGCGCGGCCCCCGGATCGCCATGATCTTCCAAGAGCCGCTGACCTCACTCAACCCGGTGCACCGGATTGGCGATCAGATTGCCGAGGCGATCCGGTTTCACCGCAAGATGACCCGGCGCGAGATTGAGGCGCGGGTGCTGGAACTGCTCAAGCTGGTGGGCATCCCCGAACCCGCCAAACGCATGCGCGCCTATCCGCATGAGCTTTCGGGCGGCATGCGCCAGCGCGTGGTGATCGCCATTGCGCTGGCGCTGGAACCCGATGTGCTGATTGCCGATGAGCCCACCACCGCGCTTGATGTGACGGTGCAGGCGCAAATTCTTGATCTGCTGCGCGAATTGCAAACCCGCACCGGCATGGCGATGTTGTTTATCACGCATGACTTTGGCGTGGTGGCCGAGGTCGCGGACCGGGTGATGGTGATGTATTCGGGCCGCATCGTCGAAGAGGGCGCGCTCGATGACGTGCTGGCCCGCCCTCGCATGCCCTATACGCGCGGGTTGCTGGCCTCGGTGCCCCGGTTGGAAACGGCGGGGCTTGATACCGGGCCTTTGGGCACGATCGAGGGTTTTGTGCCCAGCCCCAACGCTTTGCCGCCCGGTTGCAGTTTTGCGCCGCGCTGCGCCTTTGCCCAAGAGGGGCTGTGCACCAGCGCGATGCCGGAACTGGCCGCGCATGGTCAGCCCCACCATCCGGTGCGCTGTGTGCGCGCCGCCGACCCTGCGCTTTGCGCCGATTTGCAGGAGCTTCAGCCATGACCCGCCTCAAACCGCTGATCGAAACCCTTGGGCTAAGCAAGCATTTCGCGGTGCGCCAAGGCCTGTTGGGCCGCGCCACCGGGGCCGTGCGCGCCGTGGACGAGGTCAATTTGCGCATCCATCGCGGCGAAGTGGTCGGGCTTGTGGGGGAATCCGGTTCGGGCAAATCCACGCTCGGTCGGGTGATGATGATGGCCGAACCGCCCTCCAGCGGCTCGGTGATTTATGATGGCTATGACATCGCCGCCAGCACCCCGCGCCAATTGCATCCGTTTCGGCGCAAGATGCAGATGGTGTTCCAAGACCCTTATTCTTCGCTCAACCCGCGTATGACGGTGGAAGACAGCCTGACAATGCCGCTGCGCTTTCACCAGCCAGAGATGAGCGCGCGCGCGCGGCGCGACAAAGCGGCAGAGGTGCTGGAATCGGTGGGGCTCTCGCGCAGCACGATCACGCGCTACCCGCATGAATTTAGTGGCGGCCAGCGCCAGCGGATCGGCATTGCCCGCGCGCTAATGGTGGACCCGGAATTCATTATGGCCGATGAACCGGTTTCCGCGCTGGATGTTTCGGTGCAGGCGCAGGTGTTGAACCTGTTTTCCGAAATCCGCACGCGGTTGGGGCTGACGCTTTTGTTCGTGACCCATGACTTGGCTGTTGTGGGGCATATCGCGGACCGGGTGGCGGTGATGTATCTGGGCCAGATCATGGAAATCGCGCCCACGCGCGCGCTCTTTGCCGCCCCCGCGCATCCCTATACCGAAACGCTGCTTTCGGCGGCGCCTGACCCGGTTTTGGGGCGCAACCGCAAGCGCATTGTGATGAAGGGCGAACCGCCGAGCCCGATGAACCCGCCCTCGGGCTGCGTGTTCCGCACCCGTTGCCCCTATGCGGTCACGGCTTGCGCTCAGGCCCGCCCGCTGCTCGTGGAACGTGCACCGGGCCATGCCACGGCCTGCATCCGCGATGACATCACCCTGACCCCGGCGGTGCGCGATACGCCCAAGCTTCAGGCGCATGCTTGATCAGCGCCAAAAGGGGATGATCGGGGCGGGCAGGATGGCGGAAAAAGGTCTTTGGGTCGTGGTCGTCTAGGGGACGAGGCGACGCCAGCCCTTGCGGTTGCGGCCATGCGCGTGGCTTTGCGCGCCCCCTTGGGGGTCAGCCACGCCCCTCCGGCACCGACTGGGTGTAAAGGCTATCACCCCCCGTTGCGTGCCAGACGGGCCGCTTTGTCTGCCCGCTATTTCCGGCACCGGCGGAAGAAGGGCAGCCGCGCTGTGTCTTGCAAAAGCGCATCGGCGCAAAAGAGATCAGCATAATGCAAGATCAGCACCTCGGGGTCCGGGCCGCGCAGCGGTGCATGGGTGGCATGGGTGGCCACGGCTGCGATGATGTCTTCTTCCACGCCAAGTTCCGCCAGCATCAAGGCGCCAAGCACCCCATGGGGGATCCGCGCGGCAACTGGCGTGTCGATATCTGTCCCTTCGACCCGATCCATCAGCAGCGGTTTATCCAGATCATGCAGCAGCAAGATCGCCAGCAACCGGGCGCGATCCACCCGCCAGCCCCATTGCGTCTGTGCTGTTTGATAAAGCGCAAGGCCCGCCTCGATCACATCATTGGTGTGATCGACCAGCCGGGCTTGCGAGCCATGCGAAAACGGCACATCGGTGATCGCGGTATAAGACGATGCCGCGAGCATTGAGCCCCAAGCCGTCAGCGCCGCATGGCGCAACGGGTCGGGCAATTCGCACAGGCGCGGAAAGGCCGCCTCAAGCGCCGCGCGGGTTTTGACATCGGGTTCAACGATACTGTAGCTTTTCATTTCCGGTCGCTCCCGCTTATCGTGCTGCTATGACAAAAAAGAACCTCAAGCCCTCGGTGGCAGGCAGCACGGGCCCCAAAGCGGGGAATGCTGCGTCTCGGGGGGGCGAGCGCGCAGGGGCGCCGCAAGATCTTGCCCAGACGCTGGAAGCGCGGGTCTACCGCGCCTATGCGGGGCTGACCCGCTCGGAGCAGCGGCTGGCCGATGTGCTGTTGGAACATCAGATGGAGCTGCCCTTGGTCACGGCGGCGGAGCTGGCCGCGAAGGCTGGCGTGTCCAAAAGCACGGCAGCACGGTTGTTCCGCGCCTTGGGCTATAGCAGCTATCCCGAGGCGAAGCGGGCGATCCGATCCGAGCAGTTCTGGGGCTCGCCGCAAAGCGGGCTGGCCGCGCAAGAGGAGCCGGGCGATGCCGCCCCCGCGCGGATGATGGAGGCCGATCTCGAAAACATTCGTCAGACCTTGGCGGCCATTCCGGATCAGAAGCTGATCGACTGCGCGCAGGCGATGGCAAAGGCGCAACGCATCCGCATTTTGGGTATGCGCAGTGGCGAAGGGCTGGCGCATCATGCGGGCCACTATCTGACATTGGTGCGTGCCGATGTGCAGGTTCTGGAAGTGGGCACTGGCGCGCTGTCGCGCGCGGTGGCCGAATTCGCGCCGGGCGATTTGCTTTTCGTCATCGCCTTTCGCAGGCGCCCGCGCGCACTGGTCAAAATTCTTGAAGCTGCGCGCGCTGCGGGGGCGCAAACGCTTTTGATCACCGATCTTTCGGCTGCGGCCAGTGCAAGGGTTGCCGATATGACCTTGCGTTGCCGGACCCAAAGCCCCGCGCCCTTCAATACGTTCACCGCAGCGGTGACGCTGATCAACGCGCTGGCGTGGCAGATGCATGCGCAAATGGGGCCGCAGGCGCGCGAACGCTATCGGCTGATCGACCGGCTGGTGGGGGAATTCGACGATGTGTCGACCCCCGCGCCGCTCGATCTGTAAGCCGGGCTTAGGCAACAAGATGGCCCCGCGTGGGCCGTGCCCAAACCCCGAGACGCGAGGTTTGCGCCCCTTGTCGCGCCAGGGTGCTGGCAAGACCGATCGCGGCGCCGACCCCCTCGACCACCGGCAGGCCATGTTCCGCCTCCAGCGCACGGGCGAAATCGGCCATGCCCGCGCAGCCCAGAACAATCGCTTCGGCGCCGCCCGCTTTGGCGGCGCGGATGTGATCGGAAATTGCATCGCATGCGCCCGAGGCCGGATCATGCAGTGCCAGCACCGGGATATCGCTGGCCAGCACATTGGCGCAACGGTCCGCGAACCCATACCGGGTGGCATTGTCGCGCAGCACCGGGACCGAGCGCGTCAGCGTCGTGACAATGGCGAACCGATGCCCCAACAGCGCGGCAACATGCATCGCCGCCTCGCCAATCCCAATCACCGGCCCCTCCAGATAGGCGCGCGCCGCATCCAGCCCGGTATCATCGAAACAGGCTATCACATGGGCCTGCGCGCCCGCCTCTTGCGCGCGGCGCATCGCGGACAGCATTCCTGGCACCGCCAGCGCGCCATCAAACGGCCCCTCAATCGCATCGGGGCCGTGCCGCGATTGCCCGGCCAAGATCTCCACATCCGGCGCGGCAGCGGCGCGGGCGGCGCGGGCGATCCCCTCTGTCATCGCGGCGGTGGTGTTGGGATTGGTGATGGCGATGCGGATCATGCCAGCTCTCCGGGCGCAAAGGCGCGTGTGGGGGCTGGATCATTCAGCTCTTCATAGGGGATGGGCGCGGCGGTCAGATGCGCATCCGCAATCCCCTGTTGCCAGCGCGCATAGCCCGCCGGATTGATGCGCGGCACGGTATACATGCCCTGCGCGCGGTATAGATCGACCACTTTGACCGCAATCTCGATGTCGAGCGCGGGGAAGGTCCGGGTCAGAAAATCGCGCATGCTGTCGGCGGGATGGGCATTGACCCATTCCATGCCCCGCCCCAGCGCCCGCGCAAATCGGCTCAGCCGCGGATCATCCGGGGCCATGCCTTCGGTGTAATAGACGCTCCACGGGATATCGCCGCCATCCACCGCGAAAATCGTGGTGACATGGCCCTTGCCCGCCGCCGCATAAGTCAGCGCGCCGGGCAGGTCGACCAGAAGATAATCGCCCATGCCGCCCGCGAAACACTCCGACAAGATGCCCGCGTCCAGATCTTGAATATAGTTCACCTGCTGCGGATCGACGCCCGCTTCGCGCAGCATCATTTTCAGATAGATACCCACGCTGGCCCCGTTCGAGCCTTTCATCAGCACGGTTTTTCCGATCAGCGCCTGCGCATCGAAATGTGGCCCGCCATCCGGCGCCTGCCGCCCCAGCAGCGCAAGCGGTGCGCGGTTCGAAACCTGTGCAAAAGGCACCAGCCGCCGGCCGCGCCCGTGAAACATCGACGGCACCCAGATCCCGCCCAGCGCCGCCTCGGCCGCGCCGTCACGGATATGATCAAGCACCAGATCCCAAGGCCGTGGCACGACCTCGGAAACCTCTAGGTTTTCCGCGGCGAAATAGCCCTGTTCCACGGCCACGTAATGCGGCAGGTAGTTGAGAGAATGGCCAGTGGCCGAGACAAGGAACCGATCCATTGCGGTCTCCGGTTGTGAGGAAAAGGTCACGCGACAGCGCTGGCGGGGGTGGGCACGGCAGGCAGGCGGTGACCGGTCGGTTTGTCAAACCAGCACGCATCGGCGTCGGCGTAATCCAGACTGCAGTCATCGCCCCAGTCAAAGCCCGGATGGCCCGGCATGCGCACGAAGATCAGATCCTCGGTGTTGATCCCCTCGGTTTCGCCGCCCCCCAGACGACAGCCCAGAATGGTTTCTGCGCCCAAACGCTCGATCACGGCGACACGGGCCTTCATGCGCCCCGCGCCCACCGGCTTGAGCACCAGCTTTTCGGGGCGCAGACCAAAGATGGCCGAGGTCGCCCCCGAGGGGCTTCCGGCGTGATGCTCCCATGTCGCGCCTTGTGCGGTCAGGGTCTTGCCGGTGATATGCACCGGGATCAGGTTCATCGGCGGTGCCCCCACGAACCGCGCCACAAAGGTGTTGGCGGGCGCATCATAGATTTCATCGGGGGTGCCGATTTGCTGGATGTGGCCGCCGTTCATCACCACGATACGGGTCGCCATCGTCATCGCCTCGACCTGATCGTGGGTCACATAGACGAAGGTCTTTTTCACCTTCTGATGCAGCGTGGTAATTTCCGAGCGCATCTGCGTGCGCAGCTTGGCATCAAGGTTCGAGAGCGGCTCATCCAACAGATAGAGCGACGGATCGCGCACCAACGAGCGCGCCAAAGCCACACGCTGGCGCTGCCCGCCCGACAGGCTGGCGGGGCGGCGGTCCAGCAGCGGGGTCAGTTCCAATTGCGCGGCAATCTTTTCGACCGCCTCTTTCACCTCGGGGCGGTGCATCACTTGCCAGCGGTGGAACAGGTTCACCAGCGGGATGTGGTGCCATTTGCGGAACTGGTCCATCACCAGCGGAAAGGCGATATTGGCGCGCACCGTCATATGCGGATAAAGCGCATAGGATTGGAACACAAAGGCCACACCGCGCTGTTTAGGCGTCCAGTCATTGGCAAGCTGGCCATCAAAAAGAAGCTCGCCCCCGGTGATTTCGGACAGCCCCGCGATCATCCGCAAAAGCGTGGATTTCCCACAGCCCGACGGCCCCAGAAGCACGAGGAATTCGCCATCCTCGACGCTCGCGTTAAAACGCCGGATCACCGTGTTGCTGCCGAAGGTCTTGGAAATACCGTTGAAGTCGATCTTGGGCATCGGATCACCCTTTCACTGCGCCGGAGGTCAAGCCTGCGACGATCTTGCGTTGCACGAGAAGGAAGAAGGCCACCGCCGGCAAGGAGAAGACGAGCGCCGCTCCCATCACCGCCGAAAGCGGGGTTTCATATTGGCCGATGAAGCTGGCAAGCCCCACAGAGGTCGGCCACAGGTCGCGATCCATCAAGAAGGTCGCGGCGAACAAAAACTCGTTCCAGCCCGCAAAGAAGGAAATCACAGCCGCCGCCGCCAGCGAAGGCGCGATCAGCGGAAAGACGATGAAGGACAAGATCCCCATGCGCGGGCAATTGTCGATGATCGCGGATTCCTCGATTTCATAGGGGATCGCATCCATCGCCCCCTTGAGGATGAAGGCCGCTACCGGCAGCGAAAAGCCCACATTCGCCAGCACCAGACCCCAAAGAGAGTTCAACAGGCCCAGCGAAATGAACATCGCATAAAGCGGCACGACCAAAAGCGCCTCGGGGATGACTTGCGTCATGAACAGCAAAAAGCCGATCAGCCCGCGCCCGTGGAATTTGAACCGCGACAGCGCATAACCTAGGATCGAGCCAAGCGTCAGGCTGAGCACCGTGGTGCCCGCCGCAATCAGCCCGGTGTTGACGAGCCAGCGCAGGATCGGCACCGCGGCCAGTTCCTCCAGCAATTCGGGCAGGTTCGACAGTTGCGGCCAAGGCACCTGCCCGGTGTTGTAAAGCTGCGAGTTCACATTCAGCGCGGTGGACGCCATCCAATAGATCGGGAAGCCCGCAAAGACGACCAGCACCAAGATCAGGCAGACGCGCAAAACGGCAAAGAGGGGATTGGTTCTCATTTCGACATCACCTTCGCGCGGCGGCGTTCAAAGACAAAATGCACCGCAGCCACCAACAGCGCGAGCGCAAGCCCAACCGCGCCATAGGCCGAGGCCAGCCCAAGATCGTAGTCCTCAAAGGCCGTGAGCCGGATTTGCACCACCAGCGTCGAGGTGGAGCCGATCGGCCCGCCGCCGGTCAAAAGGTAGATGATCTCAAACCGGCGGATCGACCAGACCGCGACCAGAAGCGACACAAGCTGCATTGTTGGCAGCACATGCGGCAAGGTTACATTGCGAAACACATTCAGCGCATCGGCGCCGTCGATCCGGGCCGCCTCGCGCACCTCTTCGGGGACAGATTGCAGCGCGGCCAGCATCACCAGCATTACGAAAGGCGCAACCTGCCAGACCGTCACGATCATGATCGAGGGCAGCGCCCAATTCATCGAGGTAAGCCACTGGATGCGGTCAAAGCCAAGGAATTGCACGATCTCATTGGCCACGCCGGAGGGGCCGTTATAGATCCACAGCCAGATCAGCGTAGCCGCCACATTGGGCACCGCCCAGCCAAACAGCAAGATCGCGCGGACAATAGACCGCCCCTTGAAGGGACGATCCATCGCAAGCGCCGAGATTGTGCCGAGCGCCACCCCGAAAATCACCGTCAGCAGCGTATACAGAATGGTGACATGCAACGAGGTGTAGAACTGGCTGTCGGTGATCAGCTCGGCATAGTTGGCAAGGCCGATGAAATCGCCCTTGTTGGGGTTCATCAGGCGCGTATCTGTGAAGCTCATCCACATCTGGCGGCCAAGCGGCCAGAACATGAACACCCCCAGATAAGCCATGGGGACCGCGACGAACGCATAGGGCACAAGGCCCAAGAGGCGATCACGCGAAAGAATGTTTCGGGTCATAGGTCGCGGTCCTCATCCTGAGTGGCCGTGGATCAGTTGAAATCCTTGTGGATCTCGGCTTCGGCCTCGGCCAACGCTTCTTCAGACGTTGCCGCGCCCAACAGCACTTTTTCCAAGGCGGTCATCACCGGGCGCATGATCGAGGTGGTTTCCAATTCATACCCCGGGATCAGGGTCGTGCGCGAGGTTTTCGCCAGTTCCGCGAATTCGGCGGCCCAAGGGTTCTCGGCTTGGAAGGCATCGGTCACCGGCACATCGGTCGCCAGCGCATCCGGGCCCGAGGCCGCGCGCAGCGCCTGTTGACCCTCGTCCGAGATCAGCCACGCCAGGAAAGCTTTCGCCTCGGGCTGCGCCTCGGAGAATTTCGACAGACCAAGGAAGATTTGCTGGTGCGCGCCGGGGTTGGCAAAGGGCAGCGGCGCCGCGCCCATATCCGCCGAGGGCAAGGCCCCGCCCGAGGCGATATTGAGCGAGCCACCAGAGTTGTCGATCGAGAAGGCCACTTGTTGCTCTTTGAAGCGGGTGCGCTGGGTCGTCATCGGGTCGCCGATCGGCATGATGCCCGAGTCATAGGCGGCCTTGAACGCATCGAAGGCGGCAACCGCTTCGGGGGTGTTGATGGTCAGATTGCCTTCGGAATCGACCCAGTTCACCCCGTAGCCATAGGCCCAGTTCTGGAAATCCATGAACCACGCGCCAAATTCGTTCATCGAATGGCGGCCGGTGAAGCCAATCGCCCCGGTCGCTTCCATCGTGGCTTTGGCGGCTGCGATCATGCCATCCAGATCGCTCGGCACTTCGACGCCGGCTTCTTGCAAAAGCGCTTTGTTGAAGATCAACGCGTACACGGCGCGTTGCCAAGCGATGCCCAGACGGGTGCCATCGACCACGCCATTGTCATTGGTGGCGTTGAGGTTGGTAACGCCCTCTGTCACATCATCGAGCGGCACGAGGAACTCTGCCCCCACAAGGCTGTAAAACAGACCTTCTTGCACGATCATGATATCGGGGCCTTGTTGCGCGCCCATTTCGGTCATCAAGCGGTCCGCGTAATCTTTCGACGGGATCGCCTCTTGTTCCAAAACGATATCGGGGTGGCTTTCTTCAAAGGTTTTCAGCGCTGCCCAGAGGTTTTGGCCCCGCAGCGCGTCAAGCCATTGCGAGTTGGCGATAACCAGCGTGGTTTTATCCGCAGCCATGGCGGGGGCCGTCAGTGCACCGGCCAAAATCGCGGTGGCGGCCGCGCCAGCCAGAAGGAAACGTCGGGTGAAGGTCATGGAGAGGTCCTCGTTGTGTTGGACTGAGAGGGAGGGTTGGGGCGTCACACCGAGACGCGATGCACCCCGAGCGGCACGTGACACGAGAGGTTCTCTGCCCCTGTCTGCGTCACGAGATAGCAATCACCGATATTGGCACCGGCTTTGAGCGGGTCGAGCCATTGCGAATGCAGAACGAAGGTCATCCCTTCTTCCAGCGTCGCATGGTTGTTCGACTGAATATTATAGGGCGGCATTTTCGCCATCGAGACCGAATGGCCGACATTGGGGTTATGCGGCCCCTTGGTGGCGGGCCAAACATGATTGATGCGCCGCCCCATCGCTTCCCAATCGGGGTTGGGCACGTATTGGCTGGGCACTTTCAGCGGCGCGCCGCCTTCCCCCGCGCTCCAGTTATAGGGCATGGTGCGGCTGTCGGCATCGCTCAGATAGCCGCGCGCGATATAAGGGTCAAAGGAGGCATTGGCGATGTCCGAGATCAGCGCGCCGGGGCGCACCAGCGCCGCCGCCTTTTGCACCCCTTCGGTGCACATCGCCAGAACCTCTTCTTGCGCATCGGTGATCTCGCCCACGGCAATCATCCGCGCGATCTGCGCGCTGTAGCCATGGTATTGCACCGCCGAGATATACAGGTTGATCAGATCGCCGGGGCGCACGACATGGCCATAGGGCTTGCCGCAGGCGGTGCCCCAAGGGTTGATGCCGATTTGGTAGCCATCCCCCGTTTCGCCGCCGCGCGCCATTTGCGCGAAGGTGAAAGCGGCATAAATCTCGTGATCGGTCACGCCGGGACGAATGACGTGATAGGCCGCTTCCATCCCGATACAAGCCAATTGCGCCGCGGCACGCACCACCGCCTGTTCGGCCACCGAGCGGCGCCGCTGCATCCGGTCGACGATATCGTTGCAGGCCACAAAGCGCGTGCCCGCCATCGTTTCCTTGAGCCCGGCCCAATAGGGGGCCGAGGTCGCATCGCCGATCAGCCCGATCTGCGCACGGGCAAAGCCCCGCTCGTTCAGATGTGCGGCCACGGCTTCCACCACCCGATCCAATGCCCGGCCGGGGCGGTTGTAGGTCTCCCGTCCCCAGGTGCCGATCTGCCAGATATCTTCCACCAAAACCGGCTCTCCCGCCGGGGGCAGAACGACCGAGCTGGAAAAGACCGAAAACAGGCCCAGCGGCTTGTCACTATCGGTCGGGATCACCAGCACGCCTTCGCGCGCCCAGTCGCAGATATAGCGCAGGTAGGAATTTGAGACCTTGTAGGAGCCGATGCTGTCGGCATGCACCAAAATCACATCATGTCCTGCCGTCGAGGCCTCTTGCCGGATCCGGCGCAGACGGTCGGCAAATTCGCCTTCGGGAAGGGGTGGCACGGGCTGGAAAACAAAGCTTGGTTCAAACCCATCCAGCAGCCGTTCCATTCGGGGCGAAGTGTGGCGCGGGCGGTCAAGCGAGGTCAGGGTCATCGAAGCGGCTCTTTCAGCAGGGGGCACCAAGCGGTGCGGATTTCTTGCACTCAAAAGCAGCGACGGGCGCGGCGACAAGACAAAGTGCACCGCGCCGAAAGGGGGTGCCTAAAATTTAGCCGACCCGCAAAAGTTCCATTTTGACGACTTTCCTGCGCCATCTTGCGCCCAAAGTCGTCAAATCGGGAGTGTGCATTTAATATTTGATTTTGTTGTCATAATCAGAGGTGATCTGGCGAAAAACGCCGCAAATCTGCAATTTCATGCGCCTTTCGGGCTAAAAAATTTCATTGCGCGAAATGTGCCTGTGATGCCCAAACAAGCAATCTATAAATCCTCTGGGTCGTTTCAGGGCCGCGTCTTTGCCTCGCAGCACAAGGGCGAATCCCTCCGTGGCAGCGCTTTTCTTTGTAGCGGCGCAAGACAGGCATAGGTTCCAGTCAAAGAGTCGGCCCGTGTGCAAAGATCACGATTGCGGCGTGCAAGATGGCAAAGAAGACCGTCTGGGGGCACTGTTCCTATCTTTCGGCGGCGCGGTCCAACCCAAGTGCTCCCATCCCCGGGCCCAAAGCAATGTCTATCGCTTTGGGCGATACCTCAGTGCATCAGAAGGCCAGATGGTGACACATGTCGCTGTCGCCCTTTGGCCGGAGAAAGGTCGCGCGAGGGGGGGCGCGTCTTTTGCGCGGAGATCTAGGTTCAAAGCACGCAGAAGAAATGCCCGAAGCTCGCCGCCATTCCTACCCACATTCTCGCCTTAACTCGGAGGAAGGTGGCGTCGGCAGAAAAGCATTAAAACGCTTCAACCTGCCAGCGCGCCAACAACAGGGAGGGCCTAGCGAACCATTCAGAACCAGTATGTTATGGAGACGGCTTGGTGGAGCTGAGGGGAATCGAACCCCTGACCTCATCATTGCGAACGATGCGCTCTCCCAACTGAGCTACAGCCCCTCGCCGTGGGGGGTGTTTCGCCCAAGGCGCGGGCATTGTCAAGCGGCTCTCTTGCGCGCGGACAAGATTTTTTGACCTGCCTCGGGGCCGGGGGCTTAGGCCCGTTTACGGGCCGTTGCGTTGCCCTTCGTGCCCAGTTTGGTCTTCGCAAAGGCGACCAGATCGGCCGCGGGGCGCGCCCCCGCGGCACGGGCCACTTCGCGCCCTTTTGCAAACAAAATGAAAGCGGGGATGCCTTGAATGCGGTGGCGTTGTGCCGCGGCGGGATGGGCCTGCGTGTCGATCTTGGCCAGACGCACCTGACCGGCCAATTGCGCCGCCGCCGTTTGAAATTGTGGGGCCATCTGGCGGCAGGGGCCACACCACGGGGCCCAGAAATCCACCAGCAATGGCACGTCATCGCGCGCCGCCTTGCTCAGCACATCGGCGTCGATGGCGCTGACCTTGCCCGTCATCAGCGCCGCACCGCAGACCCCGCATTTCGGTCCTGCACCAAGTTTGTCGGCCGGAACCCGGTTTGCCTGCCCACAGTCGAGACAGGTCATGCGCAGCCCTTCTGCCATCTTGGCCTCCGTTGCATTCATGTTGTAGAATATATCGGAGCCGATCGGATGAATTGCAAGGAGCCCGAAATGATTCGTTGGCGAGACCTTTCCCCGGCCCGGCAGGCCGCGCTGCAAATCTCGTATGCGGCCGAGATGGCCCGTCAGGCGCGCAGCTGTGACATGAACGAGAAAATCGCCCGGTTCGCCGCATGGTTGGCACCGCAGGGGATCAGCTTTGCCGTCGAAGATTTGCCGGCGGGGCGCCGCTAGGGCTGCACCTTTACTGGAGGGGCAGGTCTTCGCCCATCGCCGCGCGCCAATGGCGACGGCACAAGGCGACATAGGTTTCATTGCCGCCGATCTGCACTTGGGCGCCATCGCGAAGCGCACGGCCATCTGCCCCCATCCGCACGACCATTGTCGCCTTTTTCCCGCAATGACAGATCGTGCGCACCTCGCGCATTTCATCGGCGAGCGCGAGCAACGCGGCCGAGCCCGGGAACAAGTGACCGCGAAAATCGACCCGCAGCCCGTAACACATCACTGGAACGCCCAGATCATCGACGGCGCGGGCCAGTTGCCAGACTTGCGGCTCGCTCAGGAATTGCGCTTCATCAACAAAAACACAGTCGCATGGGCCGGATTCCCGCCTATTCTTGACCAATTCGAACATATCGGTGGTTTCATCAAAGGTTGCGGCCTCGGCCGCGATGCCGATCCGGCTGGCAATCCGCCCGGTGCCCGCGCGCCCATCAAGCTGCGCCGTCACGAGCAAGGTCTGCATCCCGCGTTCGATATAGTTGTAAGACGCTTGCAGCAAAAGCGTGCTTTTGCCGGCATTCATCGTTGAATAGTGGAAGTAAAGCTTGGCCATGCGCGCTTATGGCAAGGGCCGGTGGCGCAGGCAAGGCCGGCAAAAGCCGGGGTGGGGCCGGGCCATGGGATCGCCCGGCCCCCAAAGATCAATGGCCGCGCTGGGCGCGCGCCGGGCGTTTCGGCGCATCGCCGCCGCCTTGGGCGGGTTTCCCCTTGCCGCGCGGCGGGCCGCGCCGTTTTTGCGCCGGTTTCGCTTCCCCGCTGGCGGGTTTGGGCTGGGCGACACGTGCGGGTTTCGGCCCTTGACTGCGATGGGGTTTCTTGCCCCGGTTTTGTTGGCCGGGCGGCGGGCGGGTGCCGCCTTCGGGATGCACCTCGCCGCCAATCACCGGAATCCGCGCTCCCATCGCCGCTTCAATCGCGCGCAGATCGGTCATTTCCATCGGCCCGCAAAAGGCCACGGCGCGGCCATCGCGGCCCGCGCGCGCGGTGCGGCCAATCCGGTGGACATAGTTTTCCGGCACATTGGGCAGGTCGTAGTTATAGACATGGGCGACCTGTGGAATATCAAGCCCGCGCGCAGCGACATCGGTCGCCACCAAAATCTGCACCTCGCCCGCGCGAAACGCCGCCAGCGCCCGTTCCCGTTGCCCTTGGCTTTTGTTGCCATGGATCGCGGTGACCGAAAAACCCCATTTGTCCAAAAGCTTGGCCAGTTTGTCCGAGCCGTGCTTGGTGCGGTTGAAGACCACGGCCAATTCGCCGGGATGGCGCGAGACATATTCGGCCAGAAGCGCGGCCTTTTCGCCTTGTGTGGTGAAATGGATGCCTTGGTCGATCTTGTCGGCGGCTTTCCCTGCAGTCGCCACCTCGATCCGCACCGGGTCCTTAAGGTAACTTTGCGCCAGTTCTTCCATCAGTTTCGGCATCGTGGCCGAAAACAGCAGCGTTTGCCGTTTTTCCGGGATCAGTTTCGCAATCCGGCGCAGCGCATGGATAAAGCCGATGTCAAGCATCTGATCGGCCTCATCCAGCACAAGGTATTTCGTTTCGCTGAGCACCAGCGCTCGCCGCTCAATCAGGTCGATCAAGCGGCCCGGCGTGGCAATCAGCACATCGCAGCCTTTGGCGAGCCGTTCGGCCTGCACATTGAGCGAGGCACCGCCCACCACACGCTGAATGCGCACCGGCGCATCTTTGGCATAGGCGGCAAGATTGTCATGGATTTGGCTAGCCAGTTCGCGCGTCGGCGCCAGCACCAGCGCGCGCACGGTTTTGGGGGTGGGGCGTTTGCCATAGGCGATGATGCGCGTCAGCATCGGCAGGCCAAAGGCGGCGGTCTTGCCGGTGCCGGTTTGCGCCAGTCCCAAAATGTCGCGCCCCCGCACGATATGCGGGATGGATTTCGCTTGAATCGGGGTGGGCTTGTGCAGCCCCAGCCCATCAAGATTTTGCAAGAGCATCGGCGCCAGGCCGAGATTGTCGAAGTTTTCCAAAAAGATGTCTTTCATCATGCGCCTTGGCGCAAAGGATGTGCTGCACAAGGGCGCACAGAGGGTGCCCCCGGAACTCCGGGGGAAGGCGGGCGGGCGGTGCAACCTGCACCCGGCCCCCCGCGTGAATGTGAGGCCAATGACCCGGTTCGGGCGCCTGTCTGGCGCGGCTGCTCACGCGGCAGCGAACACGGGATGGTTGTGAGGTGGGGCTTTGCGGCCCCAAAGTCAAGGAAAACTGACAAAATGCCGCGATTTAGGGGCGGTCTGCGGTGTCCATCCAGATTGTGACGGGGCCATCATTGACCAAGCTCACGGCCATATCGGCGCCGAATTCACCATTTTCGACCGGCAGGCCCAGCCCGCGCAAAATGTTGGAAAAGTGCTGGTAAAGCCGGTCGCCCTCTGCGGGCGGGGCGGCGGTGGAAAACCCCGGCCGGTTCCCGCGCGCGGTATCTGCGGCCAAGGTGAACTGGCTGACCACAAGACAAGCGCCGCCGATATCTGCGATGGCACGGTTCATCTTGCCCGCCTCATCCTTGAAAATGCGCAACTTGGAAATGCGCGTGGCGAGCTTTTCCGCCTCGGCCTCGGTATCGCCCTGCATGGCGCAGACAAGGATCAAAAGGCCCGGTCCGATTTCACCGGTAACCCGTTCGTCTACTTCGACTTTGGCGCGGCTGACGCGCTGGATCAGGGCTCTCATAGCAGCTCCTTTGCCCAAGGTGGGTTGGCGCCTGCGCGGCTGACGGTGATGGCGGCGGCTTGCACGCCCAAGCGCAGGCAATCTTGTAAAAGGGCGCGATCGGCCCCGGCCAGCGCGGTTTTGTTCAGCGCATCGGCTCGGCTGAGCGCGGCCAGAACACCGGCGTTAAAGGTATCGCCCGCGCCCACCGTATCGACCACCTCCACTTTGCGCGAAGGTTCGAAAAGGGCAAGATCGCGCGTAAATACATGTGCGCCTTTGGCTCCTTCGGTGACAAAAACCAGCCTTGGCCCGCAGCTCAAAAGCTGCCCGGCCAGCGCTGCGATGTCACCGGGGCCTGCGATCCAACGCAGATCCTCGTCCGAGACTTTGACAATATCGGCCTGTGCGATCATTCGATTCAGCCGGGCCCGATAGGCCGCCGTGTCGCGGATGAAACCGGGGCGAATATTGGGGTCGATCATCGTCACGCGGTGCTTTGCCTCGCGCAGCATCAGCGCTTCATATGCGCTGCCGCAAGGCTCCACCGGCAGGGAAATCCCGCCAAAAAACAGCGCGCGCACCGTATCGGGGATAAGCGGCATGTCATCGGGCGTCAGCATCCGTCCGGCGGTGTTTTCATCGTAAAAGGCATAGCTTGCATGCCCATCGACCAATTTGACGAAGGCTAGGGTCGTGGGCTTGTCAGAGCGGATTGCCAGATTGGCATCGACACCAGAAGCGCCCAGCGTAGCCACCAAAACCTGCCCGAACATGTCGGTCGAAATCCCTGACAAAAAGCCCGCAGGCGCGCCCAGCCGGCCCAGTGCGATCGCCGTGTTGAACACCGCGCCGCCCGCATGGGGGGCAAAAGCCGGTTCGCCCGCCGTGCTTTGGCGCGGCAGCATGTCGATTAGCGCTTCTCCACAACTCAGGATCATGTCGCCCTCCGTTTTCCGATCCATAGCGGGAAGCCGGGCGGGGTGCAATAAGTCACGATTGTTGAATATTTCCCCAAAAGGCCAAACCGCCGATCACCAGCGCGACCATCGCCACGGCAAAGGCGATTTTCCAGACCGACCAAGGCCGATCCCCGCGCACCTGTCCGGTCTGGGCGTTGACAACGAAGCGGTAGGATTTGCCACGGTATTTGTAGGCGGCGGTCCAGACCGGCAGCAAGATATGTTTAAATGTTTCATCGCTATAGGCAGTCTCGACGGTATGAATGCGCTGTTCGTCACCGCCGATATCGCGGCGCACGTCGCTTGCGATCACCCGGGCCATTTCGGCGCGGCCTTGCGCATGCCCATCGGGCAGATCGACCGTGTAGCCCTCTGCCGCGAAGCCCGCCAGAAAATCGGGGCGATAGGGGGCAAGCGCCGACAGATCCCATGGCGCCAGCGCGCGCAAATAGCCCGGCGGCAGCGAGCGCGCCGCATAGACCAGCACATCGTTGAACGCCCGCACTACATGGCCCGAGGCCGGGCGCCAGCGGATGCGGCGTTCCCGGGTGGTGCGGTTTTGCATCTTGCCATTCACCCGCACGCGCATGGTTCGGCTGACATAATAGGCATCGCCCCGTTCGCCGGTGTAGCGGCTTTGCGTTTGTGCATCGAAGGTCCAAAACGGCGCATAGATCCCGGTCATCTTGCGCCCGCGCCGGGCATATTGCACCAGCCCATTGGGCGCGAACCACAAACGCCCCAGCCAGTGTCCCACAGCTTTGCGTGCCTCGGCCTCGGTGAGCACGAAAGGCACCACGCCTTGCGGTTTGATCTGCCGCTTTTCGCCCGTATCGACCACGACAGGCGTTGCACAAAACGGACATTCTGAAGCGTGATTGGCCCCCTGAAATGCGATCTCAGCTGCACAATTGGGACATTTGACGCTGCGGTGGGTTTCCAACTCCGTTGTGGGCAAGCGCGCGGCCAAACCGCTGGCCAGATCGATTTCACGCAGCCGCGCTGTGCCACGCCCCACGGCATTGGGGATCGGCTGGGCATAGCCGCAATAGTCGCACACCAGTTGGTCTTGGCCGGGGGCAAAGCGCAGATCGCCGCCACAGCAGTCGCAGGGGTAATGGTGTTCGCGCGCGCTTTGCGAGACGATGGGCACGGACATGGGCGGTCTTCCGGCTTAGACGGGCGGGGGCGGGGGCGCGATGGTGAAAAGCTGGGCCAGTTCGGCCACGAGGCCCGCCTTTTGCCAGCCGTCTTGGCCCGCCGTCCAGACCAGCGTCTCCCGGCTAAAGCTGCCTTCGTGCACCATACGGCCCAGATGGCCGCGACCGTAAGGCCCCTGTGTTTGGCCGTTCACCGCCAGATGCCAGACCTTCTCGACCGGCGGCGGGGGCGGCGGCGGGGCCATCGTGGGTGCCGCGGCGGGCTGCGCAGCGGCGGGCGCCCCCCAAGGGCCTGCCGCCATCGCGCCCATGCCCGCAGCGAGGCCAGCTCCCATTGTTGCGCCCATCGTGGCCCCCATCGCAGAGCCCGGCTGGGCCAGCGCTTGGGCGGCATTGAATTGCATATAGCGGTTCAGATCGCCCACCACGCCCATCGCGGTGCGCTGGTCGAGAACCGCTTCCACCGCTTGCGGCAGGCTGATGTTTTCGATGTAAAATTCGGAGATCGACAGCCCATAGGCCGCCACCAGCGGATCGATCGCCTTTGTCACCAGCTTACCCAGATCTGCGGTATTGGCGGCCATATCCAGCACCGGCACGCCCGCGCTGGCCAACACCCGCGAAAATTCCTGCACGATCACATTGCGGATCTGAAAAGAAATCTCATCGGCGGTGAATTCACCATCGGTGCCGACGATTTCCGTAAGGAATTTGGCTGGGTCCACCACACGCATCACATAGGTGCCAAAGGCGCGCAGCCGCACCGGGCCAAATTCCGGGTCACGGCAGATCACCGGGTTCTTGGTGCCCCATTTCTGGTCGGTGAACCGGGTGGTGTTGATGAAGTAAATCTCGGATTTGAAGGGCGAGTTGAAACCATGATCCCAATGCTGGAGCGTCGTCAGCACCGGCATATTGTTGGTTTCCAACAGATAAAGGCCCGGCCCAAAGACATCGGCCAATTGCCCCTCATGCACGAAAACGGCGGCTTGCCCCTCGCGCACGGTCAGCTTGGCGCCGTACTTGATTTCATGGCCTTCGCGTTCAAACCGCCAGACCATCGTATCGCGGGTGTCATCGGTCCAGTGAATAACATCGATGAATTCGCCGGTCAGAAAATCGAAAATGCCCATTGGGTCCTCTTAGCTGCCGCCCATCAGTTCCGTGGCGATGGTGGTGATGATCGGGCGCGCCTCGGCCTCGGTCATGCCGGGGCGCAGGCGCGGGTCGTAAAGCATGCGCAGCAAAAGCTCGTCATGGCGGGTCAGCAGCGCGAATTCCTCGTCATCGTTGAAGATCGAGGGGCGGGCGTGCGGGTAGTCATTGGCCAGCCCCATGCCTTGGGCCAGTTCCTCATGCACGCAAGACCGGCGCAGGGTCGGCGGATGTTCGGCCCGGATCACCGCCACCGCGCGCGAATAGGCGGGCGTGGCGCCTTCGGAAAAGGCAAAGACGACGCAAAAGGTCGAAGGGGCGAGATTGGTGATCGCATCGACCGAGGCCGGATCGATCCCCGGCACCAGCCGTTGCAGTCGGGGGCCCAGCGCGCGCCGTTCGTCTTCATTGACCACCAGCACGGTGTAATTCCCGCCCGCAGTGACCATTTGCACCGGATGGCGCGTGGCCCCGGCAAGCCGCCCGGCATAGGCCGAGATCACCGCGCGATCCTCTGTGCGCTGCGCGACCGGGACCGAGGCGCCAAATTCCACCGCCATCCGCACCGGCACCTCCCACCGGCGCAGCCGCGAGGGGGTGGGGCGCGCAACATAGGTGCCGCCAAAGGCGGAATATTCATCATAAAGGGCGATATGAATGAAATCTTCGATCAACTGATGCGTGGCAAAGGGGGCATCGCGCGGCGCCACATCCAGCCGCAAGAGGCCGCGCCCTTTCAGCGTCTCTTCGATCTGTTTGTAATAGGCCTCGATGGCCAAGCTTTCAGGGCTGCGCGGGGTGGCGGTTTCGGGCGCATCGGGGGCCGGGGC
>NZ_NRRD01000003.1:0-188625 GCF_020023995.1 Rhodobacter sp. TJ_12
GATCTTGCCCGCCCCGACCCGCTTTGCAGGCGGGCGGCTTCGGGTGATGGATGGGCCGCAAAGCGCGCTCTTTGACGCCCAGACCCGCAAGCGCGCCTTTGCCACGCGGTTCACCGCAGGCGCGGCGAACCGGCAAGGGGTGGCGCTTGTCCACGATGGCGCCCCCTTTGCCAGTCAAACCGCAGGGCTTTTGTCCGATTTCATCACGCCCGGCGATATTCAAACGACCGGCGCGGGCACGCCGACGATCCTTCTGGCCGATTGTCAAACCATCGGCGGCTATCCCCGCCTTGGCACGGTGATCCCCGCCGATCTGCCGGTGGTCGCGCAGGCGCGCCCCGGCACCGCGCTGTGGTTTGTGCCGATCACACTTGACGAAGCCGCGCAGGTCACGCCGCCCGAGCCCATGCTTTTGGCCGGGCTGCGCAAGGCGCTGCGCCCGCTGATCCGGCGCCCGCATGACATTCCCGATCTGCTGGGCTACCAGTTGATTTCGGGCGTGGTGCGCGGCGATGAGGAGGCGTGAATGCAGGTCGATCTGAATGCCGATATGGGCGAAGGCGCGGGCGCGGATGCCGCACTGTGCGATGTGGTGACCTCGGCCAATATTTGTTGCGGGCTGCATGCGGGCGGGCCGCTGGAAATGGCGCGGGTGATGCGGCTGGCGGCGGCCAAGGGCGTGGGCCTTGGCGCGCATCCGGGCTTTGACGACCGGGCCAATTTTGGCCGCACAAGGATGCCGCTGCGCCTGCCTGAAATCACCGATCTGATCGCCTTTCAAACCGGCGCGGCGCAAGCCGTGGCACAGGCCAACGGTCTGAAATTGCGCCATTTCAAGCTGCATGGGGCGCTGGCCAATATGGCGTCAGAGGATGCTGATTTGGCACAGGCCTGCTACGCGGCAGCGCGCGCGGTGGTGCCCGATCTGCGGATCATGGTGCTGGCCGCCACCGCGCAAGAACAGGCGGCCAAGGCGCTGAATGCCGCTTGGGCGGGCGAGATTTTCGCCGATCGCGCCTATAACGACGATGCCACCTTGCGCGACCGGTCCCTGCCCGGCGCGGTGCTGCATGACGCCGAAACAGCGGCAAGCCGCATTTTGGCGATGCTGCGCGCGGGCGCAATCTTGTCTGAAAACGGCCATCGAATTCCGGCCCGGATCGACACGATCTGTCTGCATGGGGACACGCCCGAGGCACTGGCGCTGGCGCAAGCCCTGCGCAACCGTTTGGCGGCGGCGGGCGTGACGCTGGCGAAATTCTAACGGTTCAGAAACGTCAAAACCGATTGCGCCGCCCGCTGCCCCGGTGGCGCGCCGCCCGCCCCCAAACGCTGCATCGTCAGCTCCATCGCCGCCATTTGTGCGGCACGTTTTTCGGGATCTTCCAAAAGATCCAGAAGCGCCGCCGCCATCGGCCCCGACCGGCAGGCGGGGCCAAGGAATTCGGGCACCGCGCGGGTCTCTGAAACCAGATTGACCAGTGTCACCGTATCGATGCGCAGCATCCGCGACAGGATATGCCAGCTTAGAAAACTGGCGTCATAGCCAATCACCATCGGCGTGCGATTGGCGGCCAGTTCCAGACTGACCGTGCCGCTTGCCGCAAGCGCCAGATCGGCGGCAGCAAAGGCCGCGCGTTTATCCCCCGCCTCTTCCACCACAATCGGCGCGACGGGCCAGCGCGCCGCCATATCGCGCACCAATTTCGCCACGCCGCGCACGGTTGGCACAACAACACGCAGCCCCGGATCACGGTCGCGCAATTGCATCAACGCCTCGTCAAAGCGCGCGCCAAGCCGTTTCACCTCGCTCATGCGCGAGCCGGGCAGGCACAAGGCCAAGGGTTGATCGGGGCCGATCATATAGGTTTCACGAAAGGCTATCGCCTCGGCCTCGGTCGCGCGCGGCTCGGCCACCACCGGATGGCCGACAAAATCGCAGCTCATCCCCGCCGCCGTCATATAGGGCGGTTCAAAGGGCAAAAGCGCCAGCACATGATCGATCACTTCGGCCATTTTCACCGCGCGCCCGGGCCGCCACGCCCAGACCGAGGGGGCAACGTAATGCACCGTCTTTTGCGCGGGCCGCGCCGCTTTCACGATCCGCGCGACGCGCAGGCAGAAATCGGGGCTGTCGACGGTGATCAGCGCGTCTGGTGCGGTGTCGATCACCGCCTGCGCGGTCTGCGCGATCCGACGTTTGAGCGCGCGATAACGCGGCAGCACCTCGGCCAGCCCCATCACCGAAAGTTCTTCCATCGCGAACAGGCTGTCGAGCCCTTCGGCCTGCATCGCGGGCCCGCCGATGCCCACAAACTCCACACCCGGAGCCATTTCTTTCATCGCCGCCATCAGCGCCGCGCCGAGCTTGTCGCCCGAGGCTTCACCGGCGACAACAAACAGCTTCATGAAGCGCGGCCCCACAGGAAAATTCCGGCGCTTTCGGCCGCGGCAAGCGTCGCCGCGCGGTCGATCAGCAGCACGCCGCCTGCTTCGAACACAATCCCGGCCAAACCGGCAGCGGCGACCTTTTGCACCGTTTGCGGCCCAAGCGCGGGCAGATCGATGCGCCGATCCTGCCCCGGCTTCGGCGCCTTGTAAAACACGCCCGCCTTGGGCGCCGGCACCAAGGCGCGATGGGCGGCCACGAAATCAAGCATCGCATCGGTGCCCGGCAGCGCCTCGACCGCCAAACACAGCCCGCGCGCGACCACTGCGCCTTGGCCCACGTCCACCGTGCCAAGCGCGGCGACAATCTTTGCGGCACGGGCCGCATCGGCCTCGTCTTCGGGGCTTGGGGCGCCGCACAACACCCCCGCGCCCGGCACCAGATCGGGGCAAATCGTATCGGCGCCGATCACCTCGAAGCCGAATTCTTCAAACAGGCCAATCACCGCGCGCAAAGTGGCATCGTCGCCCGCCTGCATCGCGCCCACAAGGCGCGGCACCAGCGCGGCGGTGCGCGGGTCGAACATTTCGGGATCAAGCCGGGGGCGCTGCATCGCGCCCGCCATGCACACGCGCGTCACCCCACGTTCGGCCAGCGCGTCAAACAGCGGCACCAGACGTTCCACACGGAACTGCAAAACATCGCGCCCCGGCAACGGCGCGGGCGCACCCTCCAGTGCACAAACCAGCATATCGGGCGCCACGGAAGCCAGATGCGCGGGCAGCGCGCCCTGCCCCGCGATCAGCGCGGTTTCAGAGCCCACCGCACTCATTTGGGCGTCAAGAAGCTGCGGTCGGAGGGACCAAGGATGAACTCCAGCACCTCGCGCGCCAGCGGGCTTTCGGTGCCCTCTTCGGCGGCGCGCCGCGCTTGTTCGCGGAAATTCCCCGCCCCCAATTCACTGTAAAGCGCGCGCAAGGCGGCAATCTCTTTGCGGTCCACCCCGCGCCGTTTCAGCCCGACAAGGTTCAGCCCCTCGATCTCGCCGCGCGGCCCGGCGACCAAAGCATGCGGGATCACATCGGCAACCACCTTGCTCAGCGCACCGATGATCGCACCATGGCCGATGCGCACCCATTGGTGCACACCCGACAGCCCGCCCACGATCACATCGTCTTCCAGCACGCAATGCCCCGCTACGGCGACGGAATTGACCAAAATCACCCGGTCGCCAATCGTCACATCATGCGCCACATGGCTGCTGGACATGAACAGCCCGTCATCGCCCACACGTGTGATGCCGCCGCCGCCCTCGGTGCCGCAATTCATCGTCACATATTCGCGGATGCGGTTGCGCGCCCCGATCACCAGCTTGGTCTTTTCGCCGCGATATTTCAGATCTTGCGGGATCTGCCCCAGCGAGGCGAAGGGAAAGACCACTGTGCCGGGGCCAATCGTTGTATCGCCCGCAATCACCACGTGGGATTTCAGCTCGACATCCGCGCCCAGCTTCACCTCGGGGCCGATATGGCAAAACGGCCCGATGCGGCAGCCCGGCCCGATCTCGGCCCCCGGCTCGATCACCGCTGACGGGTGGATATGCGCCTGCGCCTCGCTTGCCATGATCAGCCCTTCAGGTCCATCATCGCGGTGAACTCGGCCTGTGCGGCCAGTTGCCCCTCGACGAAGGATTCCCCTTCGAACTTCCAGACTTTGCCGCCGCCGCGTTTCACGGTCACTTTCATTTCCAGCACATCGCCCGGCACAACCTTGCGGCGGAAGCGACAGCCGTCGATCGCCATGAAATAGGTGCCCAAGGGCTTGTCGATCACATTCATCGAAATGCCGACCACCACAGCCGCCGTTTGCGCCATCGCCTCGACGATCATCACGCCCGGCATCACCGGCTCTTCGGGGAAATGGCCGGTGAATTGCGGCTCGTTATTGGTGATGCATTTGATCCCCACCGCGCTTTCAAACGGCACGATATCGCGCACCTTGTCGATCATCAAAAACGGGTAGCGATGCGGAATGATCCGCTTGATCAGGCTCAGATCGGCAGAGCTGTAGGGGGCGGGGTCACTCATCTTCTGTCCTTCCAGAAACGCATCAGCCTTTGCGCTTTGCTAGCCTTGCCGGGCGGGGTTTTCAAGCCGGGGCGTCGCCGCGCCTAGTTGCCCGTCGTCGCATCCGTCGGTGCAGGCGCGCCTTCACCCGCCCCTTCGGCGGCGGGCCGTGTGGGATCGCCCTGCCCGGCATCGAGACCATTTTGCGACGGGGTTTCAGCGCCTTGCGTGCCGTTTCTTTGCGCACGCACCGCCGCCTCCCGCGCGGCACCATCGCCCAGACGGGCATCGACCAAAGCGGCCAGATCTTCGGTGATATCGGCGGCCTCGAATCCGCGAATAATCGCACGGCGGTCCAAAAGCACCACCGCTTCGCGCGCGGCCAGAAGTTCATCCATCAAGGGCGCAATCCCGACGTAGAAATCTTGCCGCCGGGTTTCAAAGCTTTGGTTTAACGCCTGCGCCTTGGCCTTTTGCGCATTGCGGATGCCGGTGGCGCGCGCGTCAAAGGCATCGGCCTCGGCCCGAAACGCCTCGGGCGACAAGGTGGCACGGCGATCCGTCAGCGCCTTTTCCTCGGCAATCAGATCCTCGGCAATGCGGTTGTTTTCCGCCGTCAGGGCCGCGGATTCCTGAGCCAATTCCGACATGATCCGCTTGCCCCAAAGCGTCGTTTCAAACAGCCGCTCCACATCCAGCGTCAGCACCGGCATGCGCATCGGCGCGGGCGCAATGGGCACGGTTTGCGGCGCCCCTTCTTGGGCGATAAGCGGCGCGGCTTGCGGCACCAGCAGCAACACCGCCACCAGCCCGGCGCGCAAAAGGCCGGGGATGCCCCCCGGCCCTTCCATCTTATCGCACAAACGGCGCATCCGCCCGGCTCAGAACGACGTCGAAAGCGTCAAATCGAAGGATTGCTCAAGGTCATAATCTTCTTTCTTGAGCGCCTTCGAGAAGTTCAGCCGCAGCGGGCCAAGGGCGGAATCCCAAAACACCGACAGCCCGACCGAAGACCGCACATGCATGCCGTCATCGACCGTCCCGAAGGAACCAGCGGTGTTATCAAGGCCCCAAAGCGACCCAACGTCGAAGAAGACACCGCCATGGATGCCATATTCCTCGGGAAGACCGACGGGGAATTCGCTTTCCAGGCGCAGCGCGGCGAAATATTTGCCGCCAAGCGCATCTTCATTGCTTCGCCCGGCGAAGGTCGGGTCGAAGTCGCGCGGGCCGTAGCCCCAGGTTTCAAAGCCACGCACCTTGCCAGAGCCCGAGAAACGATCCAGCACCGTCAGCGCCGTGCCGCCGCGCGCGGCAATTGCCCCGCCTTCCAACTCGGCGCGCACCGTCACATCTTCATGGAACAGCTTACGTTCGGCGCGCAACAGCGCGGTGGTTTTCAGCGCTTCGACATCGCCGCCCAGACCATAAATGTCTTGGCTCAGCCGGAAGGTGAAGCCGTAGCGCGGGTCGATCCCGGTGCGCCGGGTGTCAAACGTGTAGGTATACCCGATTGAGGAACTGTCGCGCGCGCCTTGCTCGGCCACCAAGATCGGCGAGGAGTAGTAATTGTCATCAATCGTGGAATCGGCCAAAGCCTCGGCCAGGCTTGTGACCCCGCTTAGCTCGTTGCGCTCCCAGGTGTAGCGCAGGGCAAGCCGCGCATTGCGGGTGATCGGGAATTCGATCGAGGGCGAAATGCCCATCATCTTGGTATCGAAATCCGAATTGTCGTCTTCGGAGGTGTTATACCACAGCCGGATGCGGCCTTGCAGATCGCGCCCCAAAAGATGCGGCTCCATGAAATCGATGGAGTTTTGCTGGTTGTCGGCGGTGGTGCCGATCGAAACGCCCAGATATTGCCCGCGGCCAAGGAAGTTGCTTTCTTCCAGCGCGGCACTCACGCCAAAGCCCTGCGACGCGCCATAGCTTGCCCCGAAGGACAGCGAGCCGGTGGGCTGTTCCTCCACATTGACATCGACAACAACCTGATCGCTGCCGCTGCCCTGACGTGCCTCCACATCGGCATTGGAAAAGAAGCCAAGCGCGCGAATGCGTTCAGCGGAATTCTTGATTTCGCGCGGGTTGAAGGGGTCGCCTTCGACCGCATTGAATTCGCGCCGGATCACGCTGTCGAGCGTGGTCGTATTGCCCTCGATATCGATGCGTTCCACGAAGACACGCGGGCCGCGCACAAGCGCGAATTCGACATTCAGCGTTTGCGTGCGCGGATCGCGGGTGATGCGCGGATCGACGCGCACGAAATTCGCCCCTTCGCGCAGCGCCACCTCTTCGATCCGCGTCACCGCGTAATCTATGGCGGCGGGCGAATAGATCGCGCCTTCGCGAATCTTGACCAGCTTTTCGAAATCGGCGGCCTCAAGCTCGCTGACTTCGGACACCACGCCGGTCTTGCCGAAATGATATTGCTGCCCTTCGCGGATGTTGAAGGTCATGAAGAAGCTTTCGCGGTCGCGCGTCATCTCGGACGACACGCCCGCCACTTCCACATCCGGATAGCCGCGCGAGCGGTAGAAATCGATCAGCATCTGCCGATCAAGCGCGATCCGATCCGCCACAAAGGTGTCGCGCTGGATCAGGCGGTGCAAGATACCGGCCTGTTTCGTGCCCAACACATCGCGCAGACGACGGTCGGAATAGGCGCGGTTGCCGGTGAAGCGGATCCGGTTCACCTCGGACACGGCGCCTTCCTTGATCTCGAAGACAACGTCGACGCGGTTGCCCGCGCGCTTGATCACCTTGGGATCGATGCGCACGTTCAACCGCCCCGCCTCGGCATAGCCTTCGGCCATGGCGGCGGCATCGGCTTCGACCAAGGCAGGCGAGAAGACGCGCCGCGGCTGGGTCTTGACCAGCGTCGTCAGCACCTCATCCTTAAGTATCTTATTGCCCTCGAAATCGACGATGTTGACGGTGGGATATTCCGCGACCTTGATCACCAGCGTATTGCCGCGCGGCACCAGCTCGACCGTTTCAAACAGGCCCGACCCTTGCAGGCGCTGATAGGCATCATTAAGCGCGCCAGCGCCCAGCGTCTGCCCCTTGGCGATGGCGGCAAAGCCCAGAATCGTTTCCGGCTCGACCCGCTCATTGCCCTCAATCACGACTTTTTGGAACGCATAGCTTTGCGCCAGCACCGGGGCGGCAACAAAGCTGACGGGCAGCGCAAAGGCCAGAAAAGTTGTTGCGGCCAAGGTCCGCGCACGGCGGCCCAGCACACGCTTGCTTGCCTTGGGCAAAGCCCCCTGCAGCCGGTTTGTCATTGCCTTCACCCCGCCAGATCTTTTTCGCAACGTCCAGAAAGTGACTAGCGAGAAAGACCGGCCTTGTCAAAGCGACTGAGCGGCCCGCCCAAGCAAGATCAAAGTTGGAAAGACGGCACCGGCCCCGGGGTCATGATCTCGTGCATCTGCACGCCGATCACCGCCGCCCCGGTCAGTGCCACAAGGATCGCCGCAGGCATCAAAAGACGATCCAGCGCAAGGTCCCAGACCAGCGACAAACCGCGATATCCTTCGGCCAGAACCATCGTCATGAGACCACTCCCTATCCTTCAGGCGTGATCTAACGCGCTATTACGGCGCAATTTGGGCTGAATGTGTCAAAATCGCGGCGTTTGGGTGTGGCGGCGCGGGTGCGCCGCGCCGCTGGCTCGTTTGGGCTGGTGCCGCTTAGCAGCTTAGGTCGTTCCAAAGACCAAAGGCCATCAGGCTCAGCACCAGCGCCAGACCGACCGACACCAGCATCGACATCACCCGATCCGAGGGCGGCTTGCCGGTCACCGCTTCCCAGACATGGAACATCAAATGCCCGCCGTCCAGCACGGGAATCGGCATCAGGTTGATGAAACCGACCGCCGTGGACAAAAGCGCGATGAACCAGATGAAATCGGCCACGCCACTTTTGGCCGCCGCCGCAGACCCTTCGGCAATGCCGATTGCGCCGCGCAGGTTGCAGCTTGAGATATTGCCCAGCACCATATTTTCGATGGCCGAGACCGAGGCGGTGACGGTCATCCAAGTCTGTTTCGCCCCATTGACCAGCGCCGCGCCCGCGCCGCCGCGCTCGGTTTGCGGCGAAAAGCCCATGCCCGCCATCAACCCGATCTTGTAGTCGCTTTCAAAGCTACCATCGGCTTGCGGAATATCGATGATCTTCGGCGCCAGCGTGATATCAAGCGTCTCGCCCGCGCCGTCTTCGCCGGGGCGCCAGATTTGCAGATCCAGCGGCGCGCCCTCGCCCGCGTCCACGGCCGCAACAATATCTTCGAACCGCCAGATTTCTTGCCCGTCGATTGCGGTGATCACATCGCCCGTTTGCAAACCCGCCTCATAGCCCGCCGATTGCGGCACCACCATATCGGCGCGCGGTGGCGCGATTTGCGGGCCTTTGACCTCCATATCGGTGCCATCGCGATTGATGCGATAGGTCAAAAACGGCGTGTTCGGCGTGGGGATATCCATCACCGCACTGTAATCGGGCAGATCCACCCCTTCGATGGCCAGCACCGCATCCCCCGGGCGCAGATCACCCGAGCCTTGCGGAAGGGCGACAATCTCGGCCACGCGCGGCGGCTCGACCGCGGTGCCTTGCCACCAGATCGCCGCGCCAAAGACGAAGATCGACAGAATGAAATTGAACACCGGCCCCGCCGCGACCGTGGCCGCCCGCGCCCAAAGCGGCGCGCCATGCATGGTCTGGCGCCGTTCTGCCGGGCTCAGGCTCGCCATCTTGCCCTCATCGGGATTGGCCGAAGCGGCATTGGCATCGCCCAGAAATTTCACATAGCCCCCGGCGGGAATGGCCGACAGCTTCCAGACCGTGCCGTGTTTGTCGGTGCGGCTGATCAGCGTCGGGCCAAAGCCGATCGAAAACGCCTCTGCCTTGATGCCGCAAAGACGGCCAATGATGTAATGGCCATATTCATGCACCGTGACGATGACAGACAGGGCCAGGATGAAGGCGACGATGGTGTAAAGCAGGTTGCCGAAATCGGGCAGAAATTCCAAAGGTCAGGTCCTCAGGCTCGGGATCATCTGACGCGCAAGGGCGCGCGCCGTGGCGTCGGTCTCATAGACCATATCGAGATTGGCGAGCGGTTTTCCAAGGTCATGATGCGCGGTCATTTCCGATAGCACCTGCTCGACCAGTGTGGTCATTGCCAGAAAACCGATTTCCTCGCCGATAAAAGCATCCAGCGCGGCTTCCTTGGCGGCGTTGAAGGCCGCGCCCGCCGTGCCGCCCATCGCCATGGTTTCGCGCGCCAGCCGCAGCGCCGGGAACCGCACCTCATCGGGCGCGCGCAAGGTCAGCGAGCCGATCTTGGCCAGATCGAGCCGCTCAACCGGCAGATCTTCGCGTTCGGGCCAGTTGAGCGCATAGCCAATGGCATGGCGCATATCGGGCGCGCCCAGATGCGCCATCAGCGCGCCATCCTTGAACCCCACCAGCGCATGAATAAGCGATTCCGGATGCACGATGGTTTCGATCTTTTCTGGCGGCAGGCCAAAGAACTCTTTGGTTTCAATCAGCTCCATCGCTTTATTGAACATCGAGGCGCTGTCGATGGTGATGCGTTGCCCCATCGCCCAATTCGGGTGGGTGGAGGCTTGGGCGACCGTGGCATCCTTTAGCTTTTCCAGCGGCCAATCGCGGAATGCCCCGCCCGAGGCGGTGATGATGACGCGTTCAACCGCAGCCATATCTTCGCCCACCAGCGCCTGAAACACGGCGGAATGCTCGCTATCGACGGGCAAAATGCGTGCGCCATGCTTTTTCGCTTCGGCCAGCAGAAGTGGCCCGGCGGTGACGAGCGATTCCTTGTTGGCCAGCGCCAGCGTCGTGCCTTGCGACAGCGCGGCAAAGCCCGGCGCAAGCCCCGCGGCACCGACAATCGCGCTCATCACCCAATCCGCCGGACGCAGCGCAGCCTCGACCAAAGCCGCTTTGCCCGCCGCGACCTCGGTCCCCGTGCCCGCAAGCGCCTCGCGCAATGCGGGCAGACAGTCTTCATGCGCGGTGACGGCGATCTCGGCGTTGAATTGGCGCGCCTGTTCGGCCAGCAATTTTACATTGCGCCCACCCGACAGAGCCACCACCTGAAACGCGCCCGGACGGCGGGCGATCAGATCAAGCGTATTGACCCCGATCGAGCCGGTGGCCCCGAAAACCGAAACGCGACGCATGTCTTATCCTCCGAAAAAGTTCTGCGGCAATAGAGGATAGATCAGCAGCAAAATGGAAACTGCGCCAATCAGCGCATCGAAACGGTCCAACAGCCCGCCATGCCCCGGAATCAGGCTGGAGCTGTCTTTCACGCCGGTGCGGCGCTTGATCGCGCTTTCCGCAATATCCCCCATCTGGCCCGCAAAGGCGATCACGGGCGACAGCGGGATAAGCACCCAACTGCCCATGCCCATGGCATAAAAAAGCCAGCCAATCCCCGCCGCGCCGACCCAGCCCGCCACCGTGCCGGACCATGTTTTCTTGGGCGAAAACCGCGGCCAGAATTTTGGCCCGCCAAAGGCGCGGCCCGCGAAATAGCCCGCCACATCAGAGGCAACGACCACCGCCACCAGCCACAAGATGCCAAGCGCGCCGATCCAATGGTGCAGCATGATCAGCGCATAGCCCGTGGCCATGACGAAAAAGGCATAGGCCGCGAAAATCGGCCTGTCGCGGCGCGGCATCGCGGTGCCAACGATCACCGGGATCAACAGCGCGATCCGGGTCAGCGCATTGGGCACGAACAGCACAAGCACCGTCAGCGCCCCCGCCAGCGCCGCCAGCGCCTTGGCTTGCAGGCCTGACACTCCCTCGGGCGTGGTCATCTGTGCCAGTTCCCACACCATCAGCGTGACAACAAGCGCGGCCAACAGCCCAAAGACCGCGCCGCCCCACCAGATGGCAAAGCCGCCCACGGCCACCATCGCCAGACCCGAAAGCGTGCGCGCGCGCAGATCGGACCAGTTCGCACTCATGGCTTCACCCCGCCAAAACGTCGGTCACGCCCGCCAAAGCCCCCCAGAATTTCGGCCAACTTTGCGGGCGTGAAATCGGGCCACAGCACCGGCGTGAATTCATATTCGGAATAGGCCGCCTGCCACGGCAAAAAGTTCGAGGTCCGCGTTTCGCCCGAGGTGCGGATCACCAGATCCGGGTCGGGTAAATCGGCGGTATCCAGATTGGCCGACAATTCCGCCTCGGTCATCGCGGCCGGGTCCAGATGCCCCGCCACGGCCGATTGCGCCAGCCGGATCGCGGCGCGGCGCAATTCATCGCGCCCCCCATAGTTGATCGCCACCGTCAGGTTGAGCCGGGTATTGCTGGCCGTGCGCGCCTCGATCCCCTCCATCAGCCGCACCAGCTTGGGATCAAGCGGACCACGATCACCGATAAAGCGCATTCGCACCCCCTCGGCGGAAAGCACATCGGCCTCGCGCTGGATATAGCGCGCAAACAGCGCCATCAGCCCCAGCACTTCCTCGGTCGAGCGTTTCCAGTTTTCCGTCGAAAAGGCATAGACGGTCAGGTATTTCACCCCAAAATCGGGGCAGGCACGGGTGATCTCTTTCACCCGCTCCGCCCCTTTGCGGTGCCCTACCAACCGGGGCCAGCCGCGTTGCTTGGCCCAACGGCCGTTGCCGTCCATGATGATCGCCACATGCGGCACGCCGTAATCGGTTACGCCGTTTCCGGTCGTGGCCCCCGAGGAGGGGGTAGGCTCGGTCGCGGCCATGAACTGCCTTTCTGCGGGTCTTAGACCTGCATGATCTCCGCCTGCTTTTCTTCAAGCGCCTTGTCGACCGCCGCAATATGTTTTTTGGTCAGGTCTTCGATCTCGGATTCCCAGAATTTCTGGTCATCTTCCGACATGCCGGCGGCTTTCGCCTTTTTCACCTGATCCATGCCATCGCGGCGCACGTTGCGAACCGCGACCCGGGCATGTTCGGCATATTGCGCGGCGACCTTGGTCAGCTCGCGGCGGCGTTCCTCGTTCAACTCGGGGATCGGCAGCATGATGATCGGCCCGTTGGTTTGCGGGTTGATCCCCAAACCGGATTCGCGGATCGCCTTTTCTACCTTGGCGATCAAGCCCTTATCCCAGACATTGACGGTGACCATGCGCGGCTCGGGCACGTTGATCGTGCCGACTTGGTTGATCGGCGTCATCGAACCATAGGCATCGACCATGATCGGTTCGACCATGGTGGCAGAGGCGCGTCCGGTGCGCAGCGTGCCAAATTCATGTTTCAGCGCGTGCATCGCGCCATCCATGCGGCGTTCAAGGTCATCGGTATCGATTTCAATCTCTTCGGACATGGGGTCCCCCCGGGTCTTGTCAGTCTGTTTCTCTATAACGGCGAGGCGCGCGATTGGATAGGGGCCAAGCGCGCGCACCCAGCCCCGTGATCAGGTCAAGGTTCGCCCATCACCCCTGCACGCGGGTATAGGTGCCCTTGCCCGCCAAAATGCCCTTGAAACCGCCCGGTTCATCAAGCGGGAAAACGATGATCGGCAGGTTGTTGTCGCGCGCCAGCGCAATCGCCGAAGCATCCATAACGCCAAGGTTCTTTTGCAACACCTCGTCATAGCTGACGGTGTCGTAGCGCTTCGCCTCGGGGTGCTTTTTCGGGTCCATATCATAGACCCCGTCGACCCCGTTTTTGCCCATGAAGATCGCCTCGCAGGTCATTTCATTGGCGCGCAAGGTCGCCGCCGTATCGGTGGTGAAATAGGGGTTGCCGGTGCCCGCCGCGAAAATGCAGATGCGCTTCTTTTCCAGATGACGCACCGCGCGGCGGCGGATGTAGGGTTCACAGACCTGATCCATCGGAATCGCCGAAATCACGCGGGTATGAATACCAAGCGCTTCAAGCTGGGCTTGCATGCCAAGCGCATTCATCACCGTGGCCAGCATCCCCATGTAATCGGCGGTGGTGCGTTCCATCCCCTGCGCCGACCCGGCCAGACCGCGAAAGATGTTGCCGCCACCGATCACCATGCAAATCTCGACCCCCATATCATGGACCGATTGCACCTCGCGGGCGATCCGCGCCATCGTCGGCGGATGCAGGCCGTAGCCCTGATCCCCCATCAATGCCTCACCGGAAATTTTCAACAACACACGCTTGTATTTCACACTCGGCTCGGCAGAGTCGGTCATCGCGGTCCCTCGATCTGATCGCAGGTTGTCATCGGGGCGCAAAATGTCGCAAATGGCCGCCAGTTACAACCCGCCACGCGCGTCCGGAAGGGGGCCGAATGATCGATTTCGACAGCATTCCCGCCCATCGTCCGGTGTTGATCGCCGGTCCGACCGCCTGCGGGAAATCTGCGCTGGCCCTTGAAATTGCGCAAAAATCCGGTGGCGTGGTGGTGAATGCGGACGCCTTGCAGGTTTGGTCGTGCTGGCGTGTGCTGTCGGCGCGCCCTTCTGCGCAAGATGAAATCGCCGCCCCGCATTGTCTTTATGGCCATGTCGCGCCGGGGCAAGATTACTCGGTCGGGGCGTGGCTGCGCGAGCTTGCGCCTATTCTTGCTGCCCATCGCGCGGGCACCGGGGCGCGACCGATCATCACGGGCGGCACGGGGCTTTATTTCACCGCCCTAACCGAGGGGCTGGCCGAAATCCCCGCAACCCCGCCCGAGGTGCGCGAAAGGGCCGATGCCCGGCGCCTGTCCGAAGGCCATGCGGGTATGCTGGCAGAGCTTGACCCCGCCACCGCCGCGCGGGTCGATCCGCGCAACCCGATGCGGGTGCAGCGCGCGTGGGAGGTGATGCAGGCCACCGGGCGCGGTTTGGCGGCTTGGCAAGACGACACCCCGCCCCCGCTGTTGCCGCTGACGGATTGCACGGCTTTGGTGGTGCAGATGGACCGCGACAGCTTGGCCGCGCGGATCGACCAGCGGTTCGCGCAGATGATCGATCACGGCGCATTGGACGAGGTGCGCGCGATGCTGCCGCTTTGGGATGAAACCGCGCTATGGGCGCGCGCCATCGGCGCGCCGGAATTGGTGGCGCATCTGCGCGGCGCCATCGATCTGGCCACCGCGATCACCCGCGCGCAAGCCGCCTCGCGCCAATATGCCAAGCGGCAGCGCACATGGTTTCGTAGCCGCATGGGGGCGTGGCACAATATCCTGCGCGGCTGACGACAAACCGCCCATAGAAATAATTTTCATTGCAATAACAATTCCTTCGCCCCTATTCTTCACGCATCCTTCGCTGTCTGGATGCTGCTTGTGAAATTGTTCAACACCCCCCCGCTGTCGCAAATGACGACGCAAGGTTCTGATCTGCGCCGCCCCGACGGGGCGCGGCAGGATGCGGAGCCCGCCAAGGCCACCCGGGCGAAATCCGGGGCGCGCAAAGCCACCCCAGCCAAGCCGGCGCGCCTGCCCGAGCCCCCCTCGGTGCCGCGGGTGGTGCCGATTGCGCGGCTGGTGCAGGGCGGGCGCTGGCGGGTGGAGGCGATGCGCGCGCTGTCTGAGCCGTGCCTTTTGTGGTTCACCCGGGGACAAGGGCGCATCACCATGGGCGGCACGACGCGCGGCTATGGCCCGTTCACCGCCGTCTTCTTGCCCGCCGGGGTCATGCATGCGTTTGAAATCGGGTTGCAGACGCATGGCATGGCCGTCTTTTTTGGCCGTAACACCGATCTGGCGCTGCCCCATGCTGCGCAGCATTTGCGCATCCGCGATACCGCCGCGCAGGCCGAACTGACCGGGCTGATCGATTCCGTCACCCGCGAATTGGAAAGCGGGCGACCGGGCGCCGAGCGCGCGGCAAGCCATTATCTGGGGCTGCTGAGCGTGGTGATCGAACGCCAAACCGCCGCCCTGCCCGCCGAGGCGCGCCCCACACCGCCCGCGCGCAAGTTGGTGGCGCGGTATTCCGCGCTTTTGGAACGCGATTTCCGCTCTGGCCACACCATTGCCGATTACGCCGCGCAATTGGGCGTGACCGCGACCCATCTGACCCGCGCCTGCCGCGCCAATTGCGGGCGCGCGGCCTCGGAACTGCTGCAAGAACGCCGCCTTTATGAGGCGCGGCGGCTTTTGGCCGAAACCCGCGTGCCGGTGAAAGACATCGCCGAAACGCTGGGCTTTGCCAGCCCCGCCTATTTCACCCGCAGCTTCCATGCCAAGATCGGCAAGACGCCCTCGCAATTTCGGCGCGGCGACTGACAAGACCCTTTGCAGGCACGCCCCGCTTGCCTATCTAAGCCGCACGCATTGCGACCGGGCTTTGGCCCGTGATTTTCAGGGGGACATTGATGGAACGCGCAATCGAACGGGTGCTTTTTGCCAGCCGCTGGCTGATGGCGCCGATGTATCTGGGCCTTGTCGGCACGCTGGGCATCTTGCTGTGGGCCTTCATGGTCGAGCTTTACCATTTCGCGCTGGAAATCCCGCAGCTTGATGTCGACCACGCGGTGATGGGGGCGCTGTCGCTGATTGACCTGAGCCTTGCGGCCAATCTTTTGGTGATCGTGATTTTCTCGGGCTATGAGAATTTCGTCTCGCGCATGGACACCGGCGATCACGAAGACCGGCCCGATTGGCAAGGCGAGGTGGATTTTTCCACGTTGAAGCTGAAATTGGTCGCCTCGATCGTCGCGATCTCGGGGATTCACCTGCTTAAGGTCTTCATGGATCTGGATAAATATCCGCAAGAAAAGATCATCTGGATGGTCGTGATCCACCTTGTTTTCGTGATCTCGGGCGTGCTGCTGGCGGCGATGGACTGGATTTCGAACCACGCCAAAAGCCTGAAGAAAAGCAGCAAATATGCCAGCCAAGGCACAGAGACTTAAGCCCGGCCCACTGGTCGATCATGCAAAAGGGGCGCCCCAGGCGCCCCTTTTTCTTGGCCCGGTGGCGGCCAAATTTAGGCGGCCGTCGCGCGCGCGCCATCGCCCCGCGACAGATCGAATTTCTCCACCGTCTGCTTAAGCTGCGTGCCTTCTGCGGCCAGCGCACGTCCCGAAGCGGCGGTCTGATCGGTCATATTCGCAATATGCTGCGTGGTTTGATCAAGCTGCATCACCGCGCCGTTGATCTCGACGATGCCACGCGCCTGTTCTTCGGCCGAAGAGGCAATCTCGCCCATGCGCGCATGGATGTCGCGCACCGAGGTCAGAATATGATCCAACGCTTCGCCGGTGCGGCCCACCAATTTCACACCGCCCTGCACCTGCGTGGTGGAGGTGGTGATCAGATCCGAGATTTCGCGCGCCGCATCCGAAGCCCGCTGCGCCAGCGCCCGCACCTCAGAGGCCACAACGGCAAAGCCCCGTCCGGCTTCCCCGGCCCGCGCGGCCTCGACCCCCGCGTTCAACGCAAGAAGATTGGTCTGGAAGGCGATTTCCTCGATCACATGGGTGATGCGCGAAATTGCTTCGGACGAGGTTTCGATCTCGGCCATCGCCGCGACCGCTTCTTTCACCACCGTAGCCCCGTTTTCGGCATTGTCGCGCGCGGTATCGGCCATCTGGCGCGCGCTGGAGGCCCCTTCGGCCGCCGAAGAAACCGAACTGGTCAGCTCATTCAGCGCGGCAGCGGTTTCTTCCAGCGCGGCGGCGTTTTGTTCGGTGTTGTGCGAAAGCTTGGTCGAGGCATCGGCCAGACGCGCCGCCTCTTCATCGACCCGGATCGCGCTGTCATCGATATTCTGCATCGCCGCGCAAAGCTGTTCGAGCGCGGCATTGAAGTTTTGCCGCAACACATCGTATTCGCCCGGCAAAGGCGCGCTGATCCGCGCGCAGATATGCCCATCGGCGAGCGCCTGAAGCCCCTGCCCCAAAGCCTGCACGACCCGTTCTTGATCGGCCAGCCGCGCCTTGGCCTCGGCGGCCTGACGTTCGGCCTCTTCTTGCGCGGCCACTTCGCGCAGACGGCGGCGTTCTTGCATTTCCGCCGCGGCCTGTTCGCGCTCGGCCCGCGCGGCCTCTTCTTGGGCAAGGCGCGCAGCTTCGGCGGCTTTCAGCGCCGCTTCTTCCTCGGCCAAAGTGGCTTGCATGCGGGCATTTTCTTCAAGGTTCGCCTTGAACACCTGAAGCGCTTGCGCCATCGCGCCGATCTCGTCGGTCCGGTGCAGCCCCTGCACCTCGACCGAGGTATCGCCCTCGGCAATGGCACGGGTGGTTTTCGACATGCGCGAGATGCAATTGACGATGCGGCTGCCATAGCCCCACGCGAAAGCCAGCGCGAAAAGAAGTGCAAAAACAACCGACAGGCCCAGCATCTTCAGATCGCCCGCAATCATATCCGCGGCCATGTGGTTCGGTGCGGCAATCGCATAAATGCCCGCGATCTCGCCCGAGAAATCGGTCACCGCGATGGCGCGCCCGATATGCGCCTCGCCCGCGAAATCTTGCGTAAAATCGACCGAGCCGGTTTCGATCACCTGCGCGATTTGCGCCGCATCCAGCATCGGCGGGGCGCCCGTGGTTTCTGCCGTGCGCTTGACCCCATCAAGTGCTTCCCCGGTGGAGGCGGCCACCTCGGCACTGGGCACCACGTAATATTCGTATTTCTTGCCGGTGTTTTCGGCCATCTCCCCCAAGAATTTCTGATCCATGTCGAAGCCCACCTCGACGGTGCCGACATGTTCCCCCTGCCAGCGCACTGCGGCGATGCCGCGCGCGCCCACACCCGCCACGCCACGTTCCAAGCCCGCGACCGAGGTTTGATCGCGGTTGGCATCCACCACGGTCTGGCGGAACGGGCTAAGGTCATCGCCACGTTTCGACAGCTTGTGCAGCCGGATCAGCGACGTCGCGGGCGGAATGTGAAATTGCATCTGCTTGAGCCCGGTCTGGGCTTTCAGATCGTCATAAGCCTGCGCCAAGATCGCCTCGATCGCCATGTCATCGCGCTTGGCGGCGGCTTCTTGCAACGCGGGAATACTGGCCAAGACGCGCGCCATCGACAGCGCCTCGGTTTCCTTGTCAATCAGCGCAAGGCGCAGCGTCTCCGCGTTCACCGCGCGCTCGTTTTCATAGGCCGCATCAAGGGTTTGCTTGCCCACCACAACCATTCCGGCGGACATCAACAACACCCCGATCAAGGCAGCAACGACAGGTAAAAGTAGGATTTGTTTGCGGAGGGACATACCAAAACTCCCGAACTCGGACCCTCGGGACGCTAGGCAAACAAGCCTAAAAAGGCCTTTCGTCTTTTCCAAATGACAAGGCGAAAATGTGCAGCATTCGAGCAAAATACGGCGCGACCGCCCCCAAACGGGGACGGTCGCTGCGTTCTGGGGCCGCCCCGCAGGGCGGCCCGGCTGGGCCATGGGGAGGGATCAGAAGAAGCCCAGCTTGTTCGGGTTGTAGCTGACCAGCATGTTCTTGGTTTGCTGGTAATGGTCGAGCATCATCTTGTGCGTTTCGCGCCCGATGCCCGATTGTTTGTAACCGCCAAAAGCCGCATGCGCCGGATAGGCGTGGTAGTTGTTCACCCAGACGCGCCCGGCCTGAATATGGCGACCAAAGCGATAGCAGGTGTTGATATCGCGCGACCAGACACCAGCGCCAAGGCCATACATCGTGTCATTGGCGATATGCAGCGCTTCGTCTTCGTCTTTGAAGGTGGTCACCGACACGACCGGGCCAAAGATTTCCTCTTGGAAGACCCGCATCTTATTGTGGCCCTTGAGGATCGTCGGCTGGATGTAGAAGCCATTCGACAGATCGCCATCAAGGCGTGCCGCATCGCCGCCGGTCAGCACTTCGGCCCCTTCTTCGCGGCCAATCTTGAGGTAAGACATGATCTTGTCTTGCTGCTCACGGCTGGCTTGCGCGCCGACCATGGTTTCCATCAAACGCGGATCGCCCTGTTTGATCGCCTTCACGCGTTCGATGCAGCGGGCGATGAACTCTTCATAGATGTCTTCTTGCACAAGCGCGCGGCTCGGGCAGGTGCAGACTTCGCCTTGGTTGAAGGCAAAAAGCACGAAGCCCTCGACCGCTTTATCCAAGAAGGCGTCGTCCTTCGCCATCACGTCAGAGAAGAAGATATTGGGCGATTTGCCGCCCAGCTCCAACGTCACCGGGATCAGGTTCTCGGTCGCGTATTGCATGATCTTGCGGCCGGTCTCGGTGGAGCCGGTAAAGGCGATTTTCGCAATCCGGGTCGAGCGGGCCAGCGGCGCGCCGACATCGGGGCCCATGCCGTTGACAATGTTCAAAACGCCCGGCGGCAGCAGGTCTTTGATCACATCGATCAGCACCATGATCGCAGCGGGCGTTTGCTCGGCCGGTTTGAGCACGATGCAGTTGCCCGCCGCCAGCGCCGGAGCGAGTTTCCATGCCGCCATAAGGATCGAGAAGTTCCACGGGATGATCTGGCCCACGACACCCAGCGGCTCGTGATAGTGATAGGCGACCGTGTCGTTGTCGATTTCCGACATCGAGCCTTCTTGACCGCGCAGCACGCCCGCGAAATAGCGGAAATGGTCGACCGAAAGCGGAATATCCGCCGCCGTGGTTTCGCGGATCGGCTTGCCATTGTCCCAGGTTTCGGCAGCGGCAAGCAGATCGAGGTTTTCTTCAAGTCGGTCGGCAATTTGCAACAGCACGTTCGAGCGATGCGCCGCCGAGGTCGTGCCCCACGCTTCGCGCGCCGCATGGGCTGCATCCAGCGCCAGCTCCACATCCGCCGCGCCCGAACGCGCCACTTCACAGACTTTCTCGCCGGTGATCGGCGTGATGTTGTCGAAATATTGCCCGCCCACCGGTGGCATCCATTGGCCGCCGATGAAGTTTTCGTAGCGCGCCTTGAAAGGCGACACCATCACCCCGTTGAATTCATGCGGCATGTCGTTGGCCATCGTTTTCCTCCCTGATGGTCTGAGGCTCCTCCCAGAGCCGGTCGATGATCCAAGACTGCGACAACTTGCACCCATTGCATAGCCGGTTTGCCGTGCGGTTCTGCCTCATCTGTTTCAGGGGCGAGACAGGTGCAGGTGCAGCATCCGCTTTTCGGTAAATGTGGCAGGGTGTCGCAGGCAGCACAGCGCGCGATCTGGTTGCATGGGCCGGGCATCTGCGCTCCTGTGGGCGCACGGGGAATCACATATGCCAAAGGCACAAAGGAAACGCATGCCCCGATCCTGTCCCCCACCCCTTGCCACAGCCGCCCTTGCGATCGCCACCCGTCCGATGACCGCGCGGCCCGCGCCATGACGATCCGTCTTAGACCGCATCACCTTTTGTGCATGCTGAGCTACGCGGGCACCGGCTATACGCCCGCCTTCACGGTCAATATGTCAGCGATCGTGCCGCGCCTTGGGGCGGGCGAAGAGATCGAGATCGTGACCGGCCCCGATGACATCTGCGCGCCGCTGCTGTGCGAACGCACGCCGCATTGCCATGGGGACAGCGTCACCGCGCGCGATGCCGCGGCGGCGCGTGACGTTGGCGCGCTTTTGGGACTTGAGATTGCACCGGGGGCGAAACTGCATTTGACGGCCGCACGTATCGCCGCGCTGCGCGCCGCCTTTGCCGCCGACACGATCCGCGCCGCCTGCCGCAATTGCCAATGGGACCGGCTATGCCGCGATGTGGCAGCCGCAGGCTTTGCCAATACGCCGTTGCACCCCGCGTGAGCCCTTTGGCCGCTCGCGGAGGGAACGCGCGGCCCTGCCCAAGGGGCCTTAAACGCCGAGCCCGAGCGCCTTTGCCTTGCGGTAAAAGGTGGCGCGGCCAATACCCAGATCGCGCGCCGCGGCCGAGACATTGCCGCCCGAGCGCGCCAAAGCGCGCGCCATCTCTGCCCGTTGTGCCTCGGCCAGCGCGCCCTGGCCGGGCTCGGGCCGGGTGCCAAACAGATCATTGGCGGGCAAACGCCCGATCTGCGCCGCCTCCAGCCCCAATTGCTTGCGCGCCGCGCGCGTCGCGCCGATCACCAGATCATCGCGGTCGAGCGCCAAAAGCATCACACCCTGAGGTCCGTCTTCTGCGCCGCCCGCCGACAAGATCCGCGCGCCCTCGAACGAGGCGCGAAACAGATCCGCCTCGATCCGGCTGGCCGCATCTTGCACCGTCAGCCCGACAAGGCGGGCATAGCCCTCGGTCATGTCATCGCGCGCCGAGGATACATCGATCACGCCCGCCAATTCCCCCTCGGCGCCAAAGACCGGCGCGCCCATACAGGTCAGCCCGGTATTGTTGGCGCGAAAATGCTGGTCGCGCCAAACCGTCACCGCGCGCCCCTCGGCCACGCAGGTGCCAATGCCATTCGTGCCCTCGCGCCCCTCGGACCAATCAGACCCGGGCGCAAGGTTCGATCCGTGAAACGCGGTGCGATCGCCCTCGCGCATCCGCTCATCCAAAACGAGCCCCTCGGCATCGGATAGAAAGACGGCACAGCCCGCCTCGCAGGCCGCGCGCGCCAGCCGATCCAGAACCGGCGCGGCCACGCGCACCAAAAGCCCCGAAGCTTCGCGGCGCTGCGCAACCTCGCGCGCACTCAGCCGATCGGCTGCTTCGATCCGCGCGGGATCGAGCTTGTGATGGATCATCGAGCGCCGCCACGACGCCGCAAAGCCCGCCTGCCCCGCCGCACGCGGCGAAGAGACAACAGATTGCACGATCTCGGCATGGTTGCGGCCCTGCGGCCCGGAATTGCGCATCGGAAAGCCTCCCCTCTTTTCGGTGCGACGAAAAAACAGGATAGGCGGAATTCATGTTAGCGCAAGAGGCGCGGCAGGCCGATGCCTTGACCCAGGGTCAGCTTTCGTCTTCGGGATCGGCACCATCTTCATGGCGCTTGCCGCGAAAGCCTGTCGCCACAACGAATTTTTCTGAACTGTCTTTTCGGGACGCAGGCGGTTTCACATTCACCACCTTCTCGAAATTCTTTTTCAAAACGGTCATCAGACCCTGTTCGGCGCCGCCGGCCAGCACTTTGGCGACAAAGGTGCCGCCCTCTTCCAGCACGTCAAAAGCGAAATAGGCGGCATGTTCACACAGCGTGATGATGCGCAAATGGTCGACCTGCTGGTTGCCCGAGGCAGAGGCGGCCATATCCGACATCACCACATCGGCACGGCCCCCCAGCCAAGTTTTGACCTTTTCATCGGCATCGTCTTCCAGAAAGTCGAGCTGATGGATTTCGGCGCCCGCAATCGCATCGACCTCTTGCAAATCGACGCCCAGAACGGTGCCGCGCTTCTTGCCCGATTTCTCACCCAAGGCATTGACGCGTTTTACCGCGACCTGACACCAGCCCCCCGGCGCACAGCCAAGATCCACCACCCGCGCCCCGGGCACCAAGAAGCGGTATTTGTCATCAAGCTCCAAAATCTTGAACGCCGCGCGGCCGCGATAGCCCTCTTTCTTGGCGCGCTGCACATAGGGGTCGTTCAACTGGCGTTCCAACCAAAGCGTCGAGGACAGTTTGCGCCCTTTGGCGGTTTTCACCCGCACCCGCAGATCGCGTTGCCCACGCCCCGAGGTGTTCTTGCCGGTCGGAGTTTTCGTCATTTCATTTCCCCTGCGATCGGCTTCATTTCTTCAAGCACGCCATCTTCGGCCATTTGCGCATACAACAGCCCTTCGCGCAGCCCCCGATCGGCCACCGACATCCGATCCGTCGGCCACACCCGCATCAAGGCCTGCAAGATCGCCGCCCCCGACATGATCAGCGTATGCCGGTCACGCCCGATGCGCGGATCGGCGCGCCGCCCGTCGGGCCCGAGGTTGAGAAAGGACCGGATCACCGCGTCAATCTCGCCCGAGGTCATGGTGAGCCCGTCCACCCGGTTGCGGTCATAACGCTTCAGCCCCAGATGGCAAGCCGCGACCGTGGTCACGGTGCCCGACGTGCCGATGACCTGAAACCCCGCTTGCGGCGTGCCCGAGGCATAGGGCGCGAAATCGGCCAGCTTTTCTTCGAAGAACCAAGACATCAGCGCAAAGCGCGCCGCATCGTCTTCGACATCGCCGAATTGATCCTTAAGCGTGGCCACCCCAAGCGGCACCGAAATCCAATCCACCACCCGCGCCGAGGGGATATCGCATTCGGGCTGCGAAAAACCGCCCGAGAGCCGCATGATCGAGCGCGGACGGTCGCGCCATGGCACGCGGGAAATATCGATCCAGACAAGTTCGGTGGAGCCGCCGCCAATATCGACCACCAAAAGCTGTTCGGTCGCCGCATTGACAAGAGAGGCGCAGGAAATCACCGCCAGCCGTGCCTCTTCCTCGGGCGGGATGATTTCCAGGGGCAGGTTGGTTTCGCGCCGCACATAGCGGATGAAATCGCGCGCATTGCCCGCGCGACGGCAGGCTTCGGTAGCCACCAAACGCATCCGTTTGACGCCATGGCTTTCGATTTTGCGGCGGCAGATTTGCAGTGCTTGCACGGTGCGCGCCATCGACGAACGCGAAAGGCGCCCAGAGGCTTCTAACCCTTGGCCGAGCTGGACAGCTTTCGAAAAGCTGTCGACCACCTGAAACTGATCGCCCTTCGGGCGGGCAATCAGCATCCGGCAACTGTTGGTGCCGAGGTCAAGCGCAGCATAAAGCTCGCCCGGCTCGGCGGGGGTGGGTGCAGCGCGTTCTACCGTTTTCGGGATCGCGCCCGCAGCCCGAGGACGCCTGGGCGCCATCGTCACGCCCTCCGATTTCAAGTTACCCCCTAGGTAGCGCGCGGGGAGACAGGGATCAAGCGCGCAGGTGACGAATTGGTGACGACGATCACAGGTCCGGTTCGGCACAGCACTCGCCCCGCAAAAGCGAACCGATCCGACGCCACATCGCCCCGCCGCGCGCCGCGACGGGACATGTGGCCACGTCCCGCGCCAAGCGCGGCGCGGGCCCTGGGCCCCAGACCCCAGCAAAAGAACGGCCAAGCGGGGCGTGCCCGCCCCCCCAAAAAGGCCGAAAAATGCTTGACGCAAAGGGCAAGTGAGCGCGGCTCATCATCTTCATGCAGGATTCGAGCTTGCGCATTCGTGCCACAGCGGGCGAAGGAAACGGGCCAGTGTCGCCAACCTTGCGAAAGGTGTCGAAATCCGTCTTCGGCGGCGTCGCTTTGACACGTAATGGTGGATCAAGAGGGAATCACTCATGGCTGACATCACCATCGTCTTCTGGCGCGACATACCCGCGCAGATCATTGCCGGCTCTGGCCGTAGGGGCGTGAAAAAACCGCTCCCCGAACGGTTCGAACAGGCGATTGATCGCTGCGCGATGAAGGTGGGCGCGAAAGACAGCGATGCCTATCTTGCGGAATGGCGCAAGGTGATGATCGGCACCCGCGACGGCTCGGATGCAGAAGCAGCCGAAGCCGAACTGGCGCGGGTTCTCTCCGATTACGATGCCGCGGCTTTGGCGCGGTTGATTGCCAACGACGGCTGGGACAACGCCCCCCCACCCAGCGCGCCAAACTGACGGAGAAAGACATGGCCCTTCTGAACTTCCGCCGCGAGACTGTTGCGCCGACCGATCGCCCCCTGCCCGCCTTTCTCGACGGGTTCTCGATGGAGGTGATGCCGCGCACCGCTGCCAAGATCCCCGATTTCCGCGAGCTTCTGCCCGCGGGCACGCGCGTCTATGTGGCCCATATCGAAGGCACGCCGATCGAAGAAATGGTCGCCACTGTGAAGCGGCTGCGCGACGAGGGCTTTGAGCCGATGCCGCATTTCCCGGCCCGCATCATGCGCGACGCGCTGCAATTGCGTGACTGGGTCGCGCGCTACAAGGGCGAAGCGGGCGTGAAACAGGCGCTGCTTTTGGGCGGCGGGCCGACCACGCCGCTGGGCAACCTTGATAATGCGATGCAACTGGTCGAAACCGGCGCGTTCGCGGGCTTTGAGCGGCTCCATTTCGCGGGCCACCCCGAAGGCAGCCGCGACATCGACCCCAAAGGCGGCGATAAGATGGTGATGCAGGCGCTGCATATGAAACAGCGCTTTGCCGATACCACCGATGCCGATTGCGCCATCGTCACCCAATTCGCCTTTGAAGCCGGTCCAATGATCGCTTGGGTGAACCGCCTGGCCGAAGAAGGCATCACCATGCCGGTGCATATCGGCATCGCGGGCCCGGCCAAACTGCAAACGCTGATCAAATATGCCATTGCTTGCGGGGTTGGCCCCTCGCTCAAAGTGCTGCAAAAACGCGCCAAGGATGTGACCAAGCTTCTGGCGCCGCTGGAACCGACGGAATTGTTGAAAGAATTGGCCCGGCACAAGGCCGCCAATCCCGCCTTCGGGATCGAGGCCGTGCATTTCTTCCCGCTGGGCGGTATCAAAACAAACGCGACTTGGATCGCGGAACAAGTGAAAGGCTGACAATGACCCGCACCATTCTCGAGAGCAAGACGAAGACCGTCACCATCGGCTTCGACGAGCCCTTCTGCGTGATCGGCGAGCGCATCAACCCGACGGGCCGCAAAAAACTGGCCGCCGAGCTGGAGCTGGGCGATTTCACCACCGTCGAGAAAGATGCGCTGGAACAGGTTGTGTGTGGGGCGACGGTGCTCGACATCAACTCGGGCGCGGTGTTTTCGAACAAGATGGCCGAAGACCCGCGCTATGCCGACAACAACTTTGTCGAACCGCCGCTGATGCGCGATCTGATCACCCGCGTGCAGGCGATCACCGATGTGCCCTTGTGCATCGACAGCTCGGTGCCTGCTGCGCTGGAGGCCGGGCTTGAGGCCTGCGAGGGCCGCCCGCTTCTGAACTCGGTCACCGGGGAAGAAGAGCGGCTCGAAATGGTGCTGCCCTTGGTCAAGAAGTACAACGTGCCGGTGGTGGCAATCTCGAACGACGACACCGGGATTTCCGAAGACCCCGATGTGCGCTTTGCCGTGGCGAAAAAGATCGTCGAACGGGCCGCCGATTTCGGCATTCCCGCGCATGACATCGTGGTGGACCCGCTGGTGATGCCGGTGGGCGCCATGGCCTCGGCGGGGCGTCAGGTCTTCACGCTGGTGAACCGCCTGCGCGAAGAGCTGGGCGTGAACACCACCTGTGGCGCCTCCAACATCAGCTTCGGTCTGCCGAACCGGCATGGCGTCAACGGGGCCTTCTTGCCGATGGCGATTGGCGCGGGCATGACCTCGGCGATCATGAACCCGGTGCGCAGCCAAGAGATGGAGGCGATCCGCGCCGCCAACCTGTTGATGGATCACGACCCGAACTCGATGGAGTGGATCAAACTGTCGAAAGTGCTGGACGCGATGAAAGAGGGCGCGACCTTTGCCGAAGCGTCGGCGGCCGCAGCCGCCGGGGGCGGCCGGGGGCGTCGCCGCGCGCGCTAAGGCACAAAGCCGCGCAGGATTCGATCTTTCCTCAAAACGCCCTGGCTTCGGCTGGGGCGTTTTGCTTTGTGGCCGCTGCACCGCGCGGAGCGCTTTTCGCGACAAACCACGCGAAACGCGAAAAAAGGCGAATATTTACGAAAACTTACACCCTATGCGTGTTTCCGCACCGGAAACAACATGATCGCAAATGGGCATCAATGGGCCGGTCTTAGGCCGTTTTTTGAACGCTGCGTTTCCGCAACCGCATCAAACCCCGCGCCCGGCGCCAAATACGGCAACAACACGGCAGGTGTTTGAAAGGTTAATGGCACTGACCCCGGCGATGCCATATTAAAATCTCATTGGAACTCAAAGTATTACCAGTCGAAGTTGAGCCTTGCATCGCTCAAGGCCTCCAAAACCTGGGATACGCACTGCCATGCGTTCGAAGTGTCTGCCGCCCCGGGCGGTTTCTGCGGCTGCCACCGTGGAAACCGCCCGGCCCCAGCGCCATGCCGCGCTGCGGGCCATGCTGTCTGTTGCCCGTTTATCTGGGCCTCTCACCGCTGCCGCCGTGCTGGCGGGCTGTGCCTCTGCGCCGGCGCTGGTCGATGTGCCCTCGACACGGGCCTCGACCGCATCGATCGATCTGCCGCTGGCCGATCCATCGGCGAGCATCGCCACATCGGTGCCCGCGCAACGCCCCGCCGCCCTGCCCAGCAATTCGGTACTGGCGCGCGACTTCATGGAATTAAGTTTCGCGCTGGAATCGGGCCGCCCGATCCCGCAGTTTTCCCGCTTTGAAGGGCCGATCACCATATCGCTCGGCGCGGGCGCGCCCCCCACGGCCGCCAAGGAATTGGCGCGGCTGGTGCAGCGGCTGCGCAACGAGGCGGGGATCGCGATTGCACAGGGCAATTCGGCACAGAACCACATTCAGATCGAATTCGTACCGCGCAGCCGAATGACTCGTGAAGTGCCCAATGCAGCGTGCTTCGTGGTGCCCAACGCCCGCAACTGGGCCGAGTATCGCGCCACCCGCCGCACGCCCGCAGGCGATTGGGCGCAGGTGAAGCAGCGCCGTCTTGCCACCGTCTTCATCCCCGCCGAAGCCACCCCGCAAGAGGTGCGCGACTGCCTGCATGAGGAAACGAGCCAAGCGCTGGGGCCGCTCAATGACCTTTATCGCTTGCCGGATTCGGTCTGGAACGATGACAACTTCCACACCGTGCTGACCCGCTATGACATGATGCAATTGCGCGCGACCTATGCGGCGGACCTGAAATCGGGCATGAGCGCGCCAGAGGTGCAAGCCAAGCTGCCCACGGTCTTTGCCCGCCTCAATCCGCAAGGCGGGCCGGTGCGCGGGCTGCGCGATGACCCAACCCCGCGCAGCTATGTCAGCGCGGTCAACCGCGCCATCGGGCCGGGCAGCACCGCCGCGCGCCGTGCCGCGGCAATGACCGCAATCCAGCTTGCCGCCGCACAAGGCTGGCACGACACCCGCGCCGCCTTTGGCTGGTTTGCGCTGGGGCGGCTTTCGGTGCGTGACGATCCGATGACCGCCCTGCACGCCTTTGAGCGCGCGGGCGCGCTCTATCGCGCCACACCCGGCGCGGGCATCCAAACGGCGCATGTGGATATGCAATTGGCCGCTTTCGCCCTGTCTTCGGGCCGCGCGCAGGATGCGCTTGCCCTATCCGATCGCGCGCTGGCCCCGGCGCTGAAGGGCGAAAATGCCACCCTGACCGCCACACTTTATATGATCCGCGCTGAAGCCTATGACGCGCTTGGCAACACCGCACAGGCACGCCGGGCCCGGCTCGACTCCGCGCAATGGGCGCGCTACGGTTTTGGTTCCGCTGCTGCGGCGCAGGAACGGGCGACCGAGGTTGCGGCGCTCGCCCACGCCGGGCGCGGCTGATCGGGCGCGGCCACCCCGCGTCCGGGAACTGGCGCGGGGGGCTGCATGTTTTTGCCGTTTTATCAAAACTTGCGCGCGGCGGGGGTGCCCGCCAGCCCGCGCGAATACCTCAGCTTTCTAGAGGGGCTGGCGGCGGGGCTGTGTACCTATGATCTGGACGGGTTTTACTACTTCGCCCGTGCCGCCATGGTCAAAGACGAACGCTATCTAGACCGCTTCGACCGCGCCTTTGCCGAAAGCTTCCAAGGTCTTGAGGCGCTGACGCCCGAAGCCGTGCTGGAAGCGCTGGACCTGCCAGAAGATTGGCTGCGCAAGCTGGCCGAAAAACACCTGTCAGAGGAAGAAAAGGCCCAGATCGAGGCTTTGGGCGGCTTTGACAAGCTGATGGAGACGCTGCGCGAACGGCTCAAGGAACAGCAAGGCCGCCACCAAGGCGGCAACAAATGGATCGGCACGGCGGGCACCTCCCCCTTTGGCGCCTATGGCTACAACCCCGAAGGCGTGCGCATCGGCCAAGACGAAAGCCGCCACCGCCGCGCCGTCAAGGTCTGGGACAAGCGCGAGTTTCGCGACTTCGATGACCGGGTCGAGCTGGGCACCCGCAACATCAAGGTGGCGCTGAAACGGTTGCGCCAATGGGCACGCCATGGCGCGCAAGAAGAGTTGGACCTGCCCGGCACGATCCGCGCCTCGGCCGAGGCGGGCTATATCGATGTCAAAACCCGCCCCGAACGGCATAATGCGGTGAAGGTGGTCTTGTTCTTGGATGTGGGCGGCTCGATGGATGACCATATCGCGCTGGTCGATGAACTCTTTTCCGCCGCGCGAGCCGAATTCAAACACCTTGAACATTATTACTTCCACAATTGCCTGTATGAGGGGGTTTGGCGCGACAATCGCCGCCGCTGGCAAGAGCAAACCCCGACATGGGAGGTGCTCAACCGCTATAGCCCCGATTACAAATGCATTTTCGTGGGCGATGCGTCGATGTCGCCCTATGAGATCAGCCATGTCGGCGGCGCGAATGAACATTGGAACCCCGAACCCGGCGCGCTGTGGCTGGAACGCGCAATGGAACAATGGCCCGATCACATCTGGCTCAACCCGGTGCCCGAACGGCATTGGTCCTATACGATGTCGATTGGCATGATCGATCAGATTTTCGCGGGCCGCATGTTCCCGCTGACGCTGGAAGGGATCACCCGTGCGATGAAGGTGCTGGGATGAACGCGCTGCGCCGGCTGTGGCGCGAACAACGGCTTGCGCTCATCGGCTTTGTGCTGGCGGCGGTTCTGGCGGCCTTTTTTGGCGGGCGGATCGTGGTGCGCACGATCTATTGGGCCGATCCCGGCCACCACCGCCAAGCGCCTGAAGGCTGGATGACGCCAGGCTATATCGCCCGCAGCTGGCATCTGAAAATCGATGAGGTCGATGCGATCCTTGGCATCGAAAACGGGCCCGCGCTGGTGGGGCATGGGCCGCCCACGCTGGAGCGGATCGCCCGCGCGCTGGATGTGCCGCTGCCCGATCTGATCGGGCGGCTGGAAGCGGTGTTGCCCAATGTGGCGGGCACCGCGCCGCGCCCGGACCGCACCCCATGAATGCGCTGACCGAATGGTTTCTGGCCGCGCTGCCGCTTTACGGACCTTGGCTTGTGGGGGTGACAACGCTGCTCAGTTGCCTTGCGCTGCCGGTTCCCTCGTCGCTTTTGATGATCGCGGCGGGGGCCTTTGTCGCCACGGGCGATCTGTCCTTGCCCGCCGTGGCAGCGGCGGCTTTTGCCGGGGCGCTGCTGGGTGATCAGATCGGCTATTTCTTTGGCCGCCGCGCGGGGCATTTATTACCCGCGCCCGGCTCGAAACGCGGCGCGCTGGTCAGCGTGGCGCTGGAAAAGCTGGCGCAGAACGGGGCCTTGGCGGTGTTTTTGTCGCGCTGGCTATTTTCGGCGTTGGGGCCTTGGGTCAATCTTGCCGGCGGGGCCTCGGGCTATGGGCACACGCGGTTCACGCTGGCCGATATTGCGGGCGAAGCGGTCTGGGTCGCGGCCTATATCGGCCTTGGGCTGGTGTTTGGCGCCAATCTGGATGCGGCCGCCGATCTGGCGGGCAACGTGTTGGGCCTGATGGCCACGGGCGCGGTGGCGATCGGGCTGGGCGCTTGGTTGATCCGGGCCTTGCGCCGCCCCTCCGCGCCCGAGCGCACGCGCCGCAGCGCAAAACGGCCCGCGCGGCTGATCGGGGATTGACCCCGGCCAACCGATCCCCATCTTTGCACGATGGTCTTGCTTCTTCGCCTTTTGCCCTTCTTGCTGCTGATCGGTGGCGGCTTGCTGATGTGGCATTTCTCCGCCCGCGCCACGATGCGCAAGCTCACCGCCGAATCGCGGCCTTTGAACGACACCCGGCTGGCCCCCTATCTGGAGCGGTTGCGCAAGGCGCTTGGGGTCGAAACGCTGCCGGTTTTCGTCTACCAGATCGCGCCGGTGAACGGGCTGGCCGCCCCCGATGGCCGGGTCTTTTTGACCGAGGGATTCATGGCCCTTTACCGCGAGGGCAAGGTCACGCCCGAGGAACTGACCTCGGTCATCGCGCATGAGCTGGGCCATGTCGCACGCGGCCATGCGAAACGCCGGATGCTGGATTTTTCTGGCCAGAACCTGTTGAGGGTGCTGCTGGCGGGGCTTCTGGGCCGGTTCATCCCCTTCATCGGGCCATGGATCGCCAATCTGATCACCGCCGCAATTGCCGCGCGGCTAAGCCAGCGCGATGAATTCGAAGCCGATGAATTCGCCTCGGCGCTGCTGCTCAAGGCCGGGATCGGCACCGAACCGCAATTGAGCCTGTTTGAAAAGCTTGATGCGCTGACCGGCGCGCGCGCGGGCGCGGCCCCCGCTTGGCTTTTATCGCATCCCGCGACCGAGGCGCGCATGCGCGCGATCCGCGCCAATGTCACGCGCTGGAATGGGGCATAAGTCACAGCACTGACTTGGCTTTTTTGCTAGCGTGGCGACGACAAAGCCCGCAAGATAGGCCCCAAATGACCCAAGACGTTGCCAAGCGGCGGGTGTTCTACATCCCCGGTTATGATCCGATCCATCCGCGCCGCTACCGCGAGCTTTACCGCAAGGAGGGCCGCGCGCAGGCGCAGATTTCGGGCTATGACCTCACCCTTGCGCCCAAACGCAGCGGCGGCCCCTATGGCTGGCATGTGCGTTCGACCCAAGACGGCGCGGCAGTCGAGGCCGATATCGAGGTGCTGATCTGGGCCGATATCGTGCGCGACAGCATGGCCAATTCGATCCCGGCGACTTACGGGCAATTGCTGCGCACCGCTTGGGCCTATATCGGCTCGGGCGCGCTGTTTCGGCTGATGCGGCTGCGCAAGGGGCCGGTGATTGCCGCATTATACCCGATTTTTGCGCTGATTTTGCAGTTGCTGCTGGCGCTTGGCTTGGGCTTTTTCACCTATGCCGCCCTGTCGGGCTTTCTGGGATGGGCCGTCTCGCTCTTTTCCATGCCCGGTCTGCTGCCGTTCCTTACCACCGGGGTCTCGGCCCTCGCGGGGCTGGGCGTTGTCTGGGGGATCTTGCGCTGGTTTCGCAAAAAAGACGGCACCTTTTACGCCTATTACCTGATGCATGATTACGCCTTTACCGCGCGCTGGGGCGGTGCAAACCCGCCCGAGCTCGAGGCGCGACTGGCGCAATTTGGCGAGACGATCGCGCAAGCCCTGAAAGAAGACTGGGACGAGGTTTTGGTGGTAGGCCATTCCTCGGGGGCGCATCTGGCCGTCTCGATCTTGGCCGATCTGATCCGCGCGGGCCGCGTACCCGAAAATGGACCCGCGCTTGGGTTTCTCTCGCTCGGCCATGTGGTGCCAATGGTCAGCTACCTGCCCAAAGCGCGCCGCCTGCGCGGCGATCTGGCCTATCTAAGCACCCGTGCAGAGCTGACATGGGTCGATGTCACCGCGCCGGGCGATGGCTGTGCCTTTGCTTTGTGTGATCCGGTGCGCGTCTCGGGCGTCGGGCCTCAGGGGCAGCGCCATCCACTGGTGCTCTCGGCCGCCTTCACGCAAACGCTCAGCCCCGCGCGCTGGAAGGCCTTGCGCTGGCGTTTCTTTCGTTTGCATTTCCAATATCTGTGCGCCTTTGACCGGCCCAAGGCATACGACTATTTCCGCGTCACCGCCGGGCCGCAAACATTGGCGGGCCGCTTTGCCGGGGTCAAACATGCCAAAAGCCGGATCACCACACCGGCGAACAAATTCACCTCGGTCGCATAGAAAATCGAAAAGGGGTCGCTGCCCCCTCTTTGCCCTTGGGCAAATATCCCGGGGGACGTCCTGAAAAGACGGGGGGCAGCGCCCCCTGCCCCGGTTACACCCCGTAGATCGCGCCGAATTTCTGCTCAAGATAATCGAGAAGCGGCGCTTCGGAGGGCTCAAAGCCGCAAGCATGAAAGATGGTCTCGCGCGGCGGGCGCAGCGCCCCATGGCGTTGCAGCTTGTCGCGCAGCCAATCGGTCGCGGGTTTCGCCGTGCCTTCGGCCAGCGCGGCATCGATCCCGTCCACTTCGGCGCGCATCGCCTTGTTCAGACAGCCCGCATAAACATTGCCCAAACTATAGGTCGGGAAATAGCCAAAGAGGCCGACCGACCAATGCACATCTTGCAAGAACCCATGCGAGGCGCGATCAACTTTGACGCCGAAATCAGCCTCGAACCGCGTGTTCCACGCCTCTTCGAGATCGGCGACCTCCAGCTTGCCCGCGATCAGCGCGCGCTCCAGATCAAAGCGCAGCATGATATGCAGGTTGTAATGCAGCTCATCCGCCTCGGTGCGGATAAAGCCCGGGGTGACGCGGTTCACACAGGCATGGAAAGCCGCCGCATCCGGCACGCCAAAATCGCCAAAGCCTTCGACCATGCGCTTGTAAAGCCAGCCGGTAAAGGCGGCAGAACGGCCAAGCTGATTTTCATAAATCCGGCTTTGGCTTTCATGCACACCCATTGATACGCCGCGCCCCAAAGGCGTGAAAGCATAGGCCGGGTCGATCCCCTGTTCGTAACAGCCGTGGCCCACCTCGTGGATCGTCGAATACAGGCAGTTGAACGGATCGCTTTCCACCACGCGGGTGGTGATGCGCACATCGCACCCCGAGCCCGAGGTGAAAGGATGGACCGAATTATCAAGCCGCCCTGCCGTCCAATCATAGCCAAAGGCGGTGGCGCAAATCCGCGCCATGCGCAATTGCGCCGCCTCGGGGAACACATGATCGATGGCGTTGGGCGCGCGGTCCACACCCAGCACCTTATCGCGCAAGGCCACGATCCGCGGACGCATCCGGTCGAACATGGCGCCGATCTGGCGATGCGTGGCGCCGGGTTCGTAATCGTCAAGCAGCGCGTCGTAAAGATCGCCCTCGCTCAGACAGGCGGCCTCCTCGCGTTTCAGCGCCACAACCTGCGCCAGCGTGGGCAGGAAATGCGCGGGGTCTTCGGCGGCGCGCGCCTCGGCCCAGATGCCTTGGGACAGCGAGGTCAACCGGGCCAATTCGGTGGCCAGCCGCGCCGGAATGCGGCTTGCGCGGTTGTAGGCCCGCCCGGCCAGATCCAGCACCCGCGCCTCGACCGCAGTCGTGGCTTCGGCCCGGGCCAACCAATCCTCGATCCGGGGATCGGTGCGGCGGGCATGCAAGACAGCCTCGAGCGCGCCGATTTCCTCGGCCCGCTGCTGGGCCGCGCCGCGCGGCATCATCGTTTCCTGATCCCAGCCCAAACGTTCGGCCACATAGCTGAGCGCCTCGGTTTCGCGCAGATGCGCACAAAGTTCTGGATAGGCTGTCATCACGACCTCCGGATCGATTGCACACGCGGATAGCGTGCCAAGAAACGCGCGCGGATCACAAAGAGCCACATCAGCACCACCACGCCCAGATGGGCCAGCACCATCTCGGCCGCATCGCCGCGCAGCAGCGTCACCACGCCCAGCACCGCCGCCAGCATCAACCAGATGAAGGCGATCAAGAAGGCCGTGCGCGTGACCGCATGGACCGACCGGCGCGAGCGCACAAACGCCACGATCCCCAACACCACCAACAGATAGCCCGCGATCCGGTGCAGAAATTGCACAAGCCCTTGGTTTTCGATGAAATTGCGCCAAGCGGGTTCCAGCGACAACGCATCGGCGGGGAAGAACGCGCCGCCCATCAAGGGCCAATCCATATAGACCGCGCCCGCCCCCAATGCAGAAACCAGCGCGCCCAGCAAGATTTGCACAAAGCCCAAATGCATCACGCCCGAGGCCAGACCCGTCAGCCCCTTTTCTCCCTGCCGACGCGCCGAAATCAGTTCGGCCTCGCTGCGCCCCAAAAGAAGCGCATACCAAAACGCAAAGCCCGCAATCATCAGCGCCAAGCCCGCGCGCAACGCCTCAAGCACCGGTGCCGTGAGCAGGCGGCGCATTTGGTCGATCTGCATGGCGGTGAAAGAGGCCGCGACCTGGGTATAGTGCCCGGCCTGCGCGACATAGGGGGCAAGGGCCGAGGGGGCCGCCTCGGGCAAAGCTTCATCCACAGCTTCGGGCGCGGGTTGCGGGGTCGGCTCGGGCGGCGTAGCGGGCAGCATCACCAGCGGCGGCAGATCCCCCGTTTGCGGCAAAACCGCGACCTGTTCGGGCACAACATCGCCCTGTAAAGCCTTGTCGATTTTTAAGAAAACAGCGTTATCCGACAAAAGCGCTACAAGACACAGCGCGCCAAGCCCAAGGCTGCGCACGCCCCATCCGCGCGGAAACTTTCGCCCAAGGCCCAGCCCAAGGGCGCCCAAAAACCAAACCCCCAAAAGCGCGGGGCCGCTGTAGACCTGAACCTCGGCCACAGGCGCGGGCAGCGCGACTTGGTCCAGCCCCAGCATCACCAGCGCCAAAAGCACCAAACTTGCCATCCAAAAGGCCACCGCCCCGCGCGCGCCTTTGGGCCGCGCGTCGATCATGCCGCCTTTCGGGGCTGCGGGCATTTGCTTTGGCGTCTCGGCCCCAACCTCTTCGAACAGGGCGCGGTTGGTTTTCTTCGACGGTTTCATCCCCATCGGGCGCTCCTACTTTGACCGTGCGCGAGACTAGGCCCCGCACGCCCAAGGGGCAAGGGGGCAGGCCCGCGCGCCCCCCTTAGGGCAAGGGGGCACCCGCGTCCAGCCGCGCCCAAAGCGCCGACCAGCCGCCTTTTTTTGCCATCCATCGCAGCGTGGCGCAGGCGGCCTCGGCATATATGTCGCGGTCTTGCGCGGCCAGCCCGCCCCAATCATGGGGGGAAACCGGCAGATCGGCGCGCGGCGGCTTGCGGCACCGCGCCACGCCTTGCCCGGCCCGCAAATAGCGCGGATCGTCCGAGACGATGACCGCGATCCCCTCATCCATCCAAGTGGGCATCCGCTGGCCGACCTGGCGCAGCACGCCAAGACGGGCGTGGGTTTCGGTATGGGTCAGTTCATGGGTCAAGATGGTGGGCGAAAGCCCGCGCGGGGCAAGCCGCACCACCGAATAAGCCCCCAAGGAATAGGTCACCGCCGCCGCCCCGCGCCCGCCCAGCCGGCGATCACAGGCATCGGTTTCGCAGGCCAAAATCCGCAGATGCGCCTGCGCCGGACCGAATATTTGCGCAATCTTCCGGTGCGCTTGATCCAGTTGCGCCAAAAGCGCGTGGCGGGCGTGAGCCGGCATCTCGGCCTCGACAAACAGCACCGGCGACACCTGTTCCAGCCCATAGCAGCTTGGGCAAACAGCGCCGCGCAGCACCGGGAAGAACGCCAAAAGCGCAAACGCCCCCAGCCCCGCCCCAAGGGCAAGCGCCAGAATCGCTTTGCGGATCGCTTTGCTCATGGCCCAAGATGGCCGCGCGCTGTCAGACAAACAAGCTTAGTCGCGCCCGCGCATCAACTGGCGCAATGCGCCATGCAGCGTTTGCACATCGGCGCGGGTGAGGCCGAACCGGCTCCACATATTGCGCAGATTGCGCTTCATCATCGGCGCCTTCGTCTCGGGGAAGAAAAAGCCCGCTTGGTCAAGCCGTTCCTCGTAATGATCGCCCAGTTTCTCGACCTCAAGCGCGGTGGCGGGTTCGGACCCGGCCAGCCCCGGATCAATCGCCGGGGCGTCACTGCCTTGGCGGCCGAATTCGTAAGACAAAAGCAGCACCGCCTGCGCAAGGTTGAGCGAGTAAAATTCCGGGTTCACCGGCACGGTGATAATCGCATTGGCGCGGATGATATCGTCGTTTTCAAGCCCGGTGCGCTCGGGCCCGAACATCACGCCGACCTTTTGCCCTTGTGCAATGCGCGCGCGCGCCTCGGCCATCGCGGCCTCGGGCGTGTAGATCGGTTTGGTCAACTCGCGCCCGCGCGCGGTGGTGGCAAAGACGAAATCGCAATCGGCAATCGCTTCGGCCGTGGTGGCAAAAACGCCCGCATGATCGAGCACCTGCCCCGCCGCGCCCGAGGCCATCGCCACCGCCTTGGGGTTTGGCCAGCCATCGCGCGGGCTGACCAAACGCATCCGGTTCAACGCGAAGTTCAACATCGCACGGGCTGCGCCGCCGATATTCTCCCCCATCTGGGGCCGGATCAGGATAAAGAAGGGGGTGTTTTCGCTCATGCCCGCCCCATAGCCTTGTGCGCGCCCTCTGGCAAGGCGCGCGCGGCTGGGTTAGACAAGCGCCAAACCAAATGGAGAGCCCGATGGCCGAAGATCGCCCGCAGATCTACTTGCTCACGCCCCCGACATTCGACCTTGAAACCTTCCCGCCGCTTTTGGCCCAAGTGATGGGGGCGCATGATGTGGCCTGCCTGCGGCTCGCTCTGGCCAGCCGCGACGAAGATGCCGTTTTGCGCGCCGCCGATGCGGTGCGCGAGGTGGCCCATGCCGCCGATGTGGCCTTGGTGATCGAAAACCATGTCGGGCTGGTGGAACGGCTGGGGCTTGATGGCGTGCATCTGACCGATGCGGCGCGCTCGGTGCGGGCAGCGCGCAAGGAATTGGGCGGCGAGGCGATCGTGGGCGCGTTTTGCGCGGCCTCCAAGCACGAAGGCATGACCGCGGGCGAAGCGGGCGCCGATTACGTCTGTTTTGGCCCGGTGGGCGAAACCGGCCTTGGCACCGGCGCGCGCCCCGAACGCGAGCTGTTCGAATGGTGGTCTGAAATGATCGAAGTGCCGGTCGTCGCCGAAGGCGCGCTGACCGCCGATCTGGTGCGCGCCTATGCGCCGGTGACCGATTTCTTTGCCGTGGGCGAGGAAATCTGGCGCACCGACAACCCGGTGGGCGCCTTGGGCCAATTGATCGCGGCGATGGGCTGATGGCCGAATTCTGGCTCGGTGACAGCAATGGCCCGATGGGCGATGTCGGCGCGTTCATGGCCTCGGAACTGCGCGTCGACCGCGCCGATCTGCCCGGCCATATCGGGCAATTGGGCGAAGCGCGGGTGATCGTGGCCGTGACCGGGGCACCGGGAGCGGGCGAAGCCGCGCTGGCGCGCGAAATCGCCGAGGCGCTGAACGCCAAACAGCCCGGTCGCGCGGCGCTGTTGCCGCTCGACGGCCTGACCGATGCCGAAGGCGCGCTGGATGGGGCCGCGCTGTGCCGCTACTTGGGGCAGATCCCGGCCGAGGGACCAGCCCCCGCGCCGCTGCCGGAAACGGTGCAGGTGGTGCTGGTCGCGGGGCCGCAGCTTTTGCGCACCAGCGCGCCTTTGCGCGACCTTTATCCGCTTTTGGATCTGTCGATCCGCATTGTCACACCGGGCACACGCCCCGACCCCCAGGGCGATCTGCGCGCCGCCGATCTGGTGGTGCTGGCGCGCTAAGCGACCCGGCCCCTGCCCCGCCCGCCGCTGACGCTGCGTCAGCCTTTGGCGCGGGCCGGGCGCATGGTAGAAGGGTGGCCCCTTCACAGCAGAGCCACCGATGACACGACACCAACTTGCCCATTCGTTCCGCGAGCATTTCGCCGATGGCGTGATGCATGTTCTGGGCGTCACCTTTGCGGTGGCGGCCGTTTCCGCGCTGATGGTCTGGGCCGCGATGGCGGGTCTGGGGCCGAAAATCTGGCCACTGGTCATTTATGCGGTGGGCCTCATTGCGTCCTTCGGCTTTTCGGCGGGCTATAACCTGACGCTTTATGCCCCCGCCCGCGCGATCTTGCGCCGGTTCGATCACGCTGCGATTTATCTTTTGATCGCGGGCACCTATACGCCGATGGCGCTGATCGGCCTTGGCGGTGGCTTGGGCATTGCGATGACGGCAACGATCTGGGCGCTGGCACTGATTGGCATGGTGATGAAGCTGGGCTTCTTTCACCGGGGCGAACGGTTCGGCTTTGTGCTTTATCTGGCCATGGGCTGGCTTGGGGTGCTGGCGATTTGGCCGCTGTTGCAGGCGCTGCCGGTTGCGGTGCTGATCTTGCTGGGCACGGGCGGGCTGATCTACACGCTGGGCACGGTGTTTTACAAACTCAAAAGCTTGCCGTTTTCGCGCGCGATCTGGCACGGCCATGTGCTGGCCGCCGCCGCGACCCATTACGCAGCGGTGGTGCTGATCGCGGGGCAGTAAACCGGCTTCAAAGCGGGTCGATATCGCCTTCGGCGCGCTTTGCGTGGAAATCCGCGACAAAGGCGCTGAGCGTGCCCGCCGCAATCGCATCGCGCAGGCCCTGCATCAGCTCTTGATAGTAATGCAGGTTGTGCCACGTCAGCAGCATGCCCGAGATCATCTCTTGCGACCGGAACACATGGTGCAAATACGCACGGCTATAGTTGCGGCAGGCGGGACAGGTGCAAGCCTCGTCCAACGGGCGCGGGTCATCTTGGTGGCGCGCGTTTTTGATATTGATCTGCCCGCGCCGGGTCCAAGCCTGCCCCGTGCGCCCCGAACGCGAAGGCAGCACACAATCCATCATATCGATGCCACGCTCGACCGCGCCGACGATGTCATCGGGCTTGCCCACGCCCATCAGATAGCGCGGCTTGTCTTTGGGCAGGAAACCGGGCGCGTAATCCAGCACGGAAAACATCGCCTCTTGCCCCTCGCCCACGGCAAGACCGCCCACCGCATAGCCATCAAAGCCGATTTGCGTCAGCGCCGCGGCGCTTTCTTCGCGCAGCTCGCGGGTCACCCCGCCCTGCATGATACCGAAAAGCGCGTGGCCGGGACGGTCGCCAAAAGCGTCGCGGCTCCGCTGCGCCCACCGCATCGACAACCGCATCGACTTTGCCACCTCGGCATCAGTTGCGGGCAATGCGGGACATTCGTCAAAAGCCATCACGATGTCAGAGCCCAAAAGCTTTTGGATCTCCATCGAGCGTTCCGGCGTCAGGTGATGTTTGGACCCGTCGATATGGCTTGAAAAGGTCACGCCCTCTTCGGTGAGCTTGCGCAGGCTTGCAAGGCTCATCACCTGAAACCCGCCCGAGTCGGTCAGGATCGGGCGCTCCCAATTCATGAATTTGTGCAAGCCACCCAGCCGCGCGATGCGTTCCGCCGTGGGGCGCAGCATCAGATGATAGGTGTTGCCCAGCAAAATATCGGCGCCCGTTGCGCGCACGCTTTCGGGCATCATTGCCTTGACCGTCGCCGCCGTGCCCACCGGCATAAAGGCGGGGGTGCGGATCTCGCCGCGCGGGGTGGAAATTACCCCGGTGCGGGCTGTGCCATCGGTGGCGGACAGGGAAAAGCTGAACTGGGTCATCGGGCGCTCCTTCGCGGCGCATGTAGCAGTGATATGCGCCAAGGGGAAGCTGCGCCGCGCATCCACCAAGATCGCGCGGCAGGGCGTGCGCCGGTTGCGGCAGTGCCCAATTTCACGGCAACCGATCACGCCCCCTGCGGCAAAAGCCCGCCGTAAGCAGCTATTTTCGCGCAAGCATTTACTTGTCGCGGCGGGTCGCGCAAAATACAGACCAAGCGCATGAGGCATATCTTGACCATTCCAGTCGGAAAAAACAGTATGACGTCAAGCCGAGCCGGAACAGGTCCGACTCGTGCCGCGAAGGAGCGCCCCATGATGCTGTCGCCAGACCTGCCCCAAGCGGCCCATGCACCGCTGGCCGAGCATCAGCCCTTGGGCACGCTGCACCGCGGCTTTAGTGGCCATGTGTTTCACATCCTGCCCACCGAACATTCCGCCTGCCTGCCCGCCGATGAGATGGAACGCCGCCTGATCGAGCTGGGCTTTGTCGAAGGCGCGAAAGTCACCATCTTGCACGAGGGGCTGTTTGGCCGCGACCCGATCGCGGTGCGGGTGAACGGCACCACCGTCGCTTTGCGCCGCCGCGAGGCGATGGCGATCCTTGTCTCGTAAGCCCTTATGACCGACCCTGCCCGTTCCGCCCCCTATCGTCTTGCGCTTGTTGGCCCGCCCAATTGCGGCAAGACAGCCCTGTTCAATGCGCTGACCGGCGCACGCCAAAAGGTTGGCAATTACGCGGGCGTGACCGTCGAACGCAAGGTCGGCAGCTTTACCACCCCCGGCGCGACCCGGATCGAACTGACCGACCTGCCCGGCACCTACAGCCTGCGCGCGCGCTCGCCCGATGAGATCGTGACCCGCGATGTGGTGCTGAACCATCACCCCGATGAACCCGCGCCGGAATTGATGCTGGTGCTGGTGGATGCCGTTGCGCCGCGCGCCGGGCTGCGGCTTGCGATGGAGCTGGTAGCAACCGGTCTGCCGATGATCGTGGTGCTGAACATGATCGACATCGCCCGGCACCGCAAAATCGAGATCGACACCGCCGCGCTGGCCGAGGAATTGGGCGTGCCCGTCACCACCTCAACCGCCGTGCGCAAAGGCGGGCTGGAGGCGCTGCTGGCGCAGATCGATACGACACTGGCGCAAGGTTTGCCCGAAAAGGGCCCAAATATGTGGGCGCCGCCCGATGCGGCGGACCTGCGGCTAAGCCATCGCGCCGCCGACCGGCTGATTGACCGCGCGGTGACGCTGCCGCCCGAACATGACACGGTCACCCATCGCATCGACCGGGTCTTGCTGCACCCCGTCATGGGGCTTGGCTTCCTGCTGGCGCTTTTGTTCGTGATGTTTCAGGCGGTCTTTGCCGGGGCTGCGCCCTTCATGGATATGATCGACGCGGGCTTCGGCGCGACGGCCGACTATATCGCGGGCCATGTCCCCGAGGGCTTGGTGCAAAGCTTCTTGACCGATGCGGTAATCGGCGGCGTCGGGGGGGTTTTGATCTTCCTGCCGCAAATCCTGATCCTGTTTTTGTTCATTCTGCTGCTCGAAGACCTTGGCTATATGGCGCGCGCGGCCTTTTTGATGGATCGGATCATGGGCGGCGCCGGGCTGCATGGACGCGCCTTCATCCCGCTCCTGTCGTCTTTTGCCTGTGCGATTCCGGGCATCATGGCGACCCGAGTGATCGACAATCCGCGCGACCGGATCACCACGATCCTTGTCGCGCCCTTGATGACCTGTTCGGCGCGCATTCCGGTTTACACGCTGATTGTGTCGGCCTTCATTCCGGCCAAGCAGGTGGCGGGCATTATGAACCTGCAAGGGCTTGTTATGTTTGGCCTTTACGCCACGGGCATCGTCTCGGCGCTGGCCGTTTCGGCGGTGGCGAAATTCCTGTTTGCGCGCCGCGCCGCCTCTCCGCCGTTCATGCTGGATCTGCCCGATTACAAAGTGCCGCGGCCCCGCTCGGTTGGTTTTGCCCTGTGGACGCGGGCCACCGCCTTTCTTAAGCGCGCGGGCACGACGATCTTTGCCATGACGGTGGTGATCTGGCTTCTGGCCACCTTCCCGCAAGCGCCCGAAGGCGCGACGGAACCGGCGATCCTTTACAGTTTTGCCGCCCAAATCGGCCAGTTCATCGAGCCGGTTCTGGCCCCGGTCGGGTTCAATTGGCAAATCGCGGTGGCACTGATCCCGGCAATGGCAGCCCGCGAAATTGCCGTGGCAGGCTTGGCAACGGTGTATTCGATCGCCGCCGAAGGCGGCGAGGCGGTGCTGGGCGCCACGCTGGCCAGCCAATGGAGCTTGGCCACCGCGCTGGCCTTTTTGGTGTGGTTCATCTTCGCGCCGCAATGCTTAGCGACGCTGGCCGTGATCCGGCGCGAAACCGGGTCTGGCAAATGGGTCTGGGTGACCTTGGGCTATATGTTTGGCCTTGCGTGGGTCGCGGCATTTCTGACCTATCACCTCGCCGTCTGGATCGGCTGGGGCTAAGGCGCAAGGCCGAGCCGATCATGGCCGATCATGGCCGATCACGGGGCCAAAGCGACGCCGCGCCTACCCAGAAATCATGATCGGCGGGTCAAGCGGATATTCCTCTAGGTTCACGCCGCCCCCGATCCGGTCCACCACCGCATAGCGCCCCGGCGCGCCCATCGGCGCAAGCACCCCATGCCATGTGTTGCGCAACAGGTTCACCCCCTGCCCCGGTGCGGTGAGAAAGGCGCGAAACCGCACCGGTGTGCCGCCATCATCCTCGGCCACGCAAACCAGAAACGGCACCCCATCCAGCGGCAAAAACGCCTGCGAGCCCAAAGGATGCCGTTCCACCAGATCCAGCGCATAGGGCAGCGCGCGCGCCTGCGCATCAAAAAGCGAAATCCCCGCGCGTCCGCCCTGATCGGGATCAAAATCAAGCCGCGCCAAATCGTCATGGCGGCCGCACATCCCTGCATTGATCATTTTCGTCGGCGGCCCGGCCACTTCGATCAGATCGCCAAAGGGGGCGAAAGCTTCGGCCGTCAGCGGTTCAATTTCCAAAAGCGCCCCCTTTGACTGCGGTCCATTCTGCGGCATCCGCCCCACAGAAAAGGCGCAAAAACGGGCAGATGCAACCCCGCGCGGCACCTGCCCGAATTTTATGCTGGAGGCCGCATCGCCGCGCCGCTAGCGTTACCGCAAAGGAGACAAATAATGCTCGACACCGCCCTTTTGTGGGACTGGGCGTCCTTTGCGATGCGCTGGTTTCATATCATCACCGTCATCGCCTGGATCGGCTCATCGTTTTATTTCATCGCGCTTGATCTGGGCCTGCGCAAAGCGCCCGATCTGCCGCCGGGCGCGGCGGGCGAGGAATGGCAGGTGCATGGCGGGGGCTTTTATCACATCCAGAAATATCTGGTCGCGCCCGCGCGCCTGCCCGAGCATCTGATCTGGTTCAAATGGGAAAGCTACGCGACATGGCTTTCGGGCGCGGCGATGCTGATGCTGGTCTATTGGTATCGCGCCGATCTGTTCTTGATCGACCCGTTGAAGCTGGATCTGGCACCGTGGCAGGCGATGGCGATTTCGGCGGGGTCTTTGACGATTGGCTGGCTGATTTATGACGCGGCCTGCAAATCGAAGCTGGGCCACTATCCAGCCGCCTTCATGGGGGTGTTGCTGGCCGCGCTGGCGGCGATGGCTTGGGGCTATGCGCAAGTCTTTACTGACCGGGCCGCGTTTTTGCATTTGGGCGCCTATACCGCCACGATCATGACCGCCAATGTGTTCTTGGTGATTATCCCGAACCAAAAGATCGTGGTGGCGGATCTGAAGGCAGGGCGCACGCCCGATCCGGAATTTGGCCGCATCGCCAAGCTGCGCTCGATGCATAATAACTACCTGACCTTGCCGGTCATTTTTTTCATGCTGTCGAACCACTACCCGCTGTCTTTCGCGGGGCCGTGGAACTGGGTGATTGCAACCTTGGTCTTCCTGATGGGGATCACGATCCGGCATTGGTTCAACACCCGCCATGCGGGCAAGGGCAGCCCCTATTGGACGATCCCGGTGACGCTGTTGCTGTTTGCCGCTTGCGTCTGGCTTTCCACCCTGCGCGAAACGCCCGTCGAAGAGGAAACCGCGCTCACCCCGATGGGCCAGCATTTCGCCGCGGCAGAGGGGTTTGAAGATGTGGCCGATCTGGTCAGCGCGCATTGCGCGATGTGCCATATGCCCGAACCCGCATGGGCAGGGTTTGCCAGCGCACCGCGCGGGCTGGTGCTTGATACGCCCGCAGCGATCGCGAACCAAGCCGAACAGGTCTATATCTTCGCCGGGCTGACCGATGCGATGCCGCCCGGCAGCGCCAATTTCATGGAACCCGAAGACCGCGCCGCGATCCGCGACTGGTTCCGCGCAGCCCAAGCGGGGCGGCTTGCGCAGAACTGACAGACCTGCGAACGGGTCCGGCGGGCGCTCACTCCGCGATCAGATGGAAGAAGCTGCCGCTGACCTGGCCGCGCACCGAACCGGTTTCGGGCACCATTTGACCGGCGGCGCCGCGCACCTCGGCCAAGGGGGCGTCGGGCTGCTCCAGAATGGTCGAATAATGGAACTCATGGCCCCAAAGCGTGGCCCCTGCCGCCTGCCCCGGCATCGGCGCCTGCAACGTGGCTTTGCGGTAGCCCAGATGCAGGCGGCGCTTTTCATAGCTGGTGACCAGCCCCAACAGCCCGGCCATCGCATGGCGCGTGCCCGCCTTGTCGATCAAGGCCGCGCCCAAAACCATGTAACCGCCGCATTCGCCATGCACGGGCTTGGTTTGGGCAAAGGCGCGCAGCCCGGTCAAAAAGCGCGACGCCGCCGCAAGCTGGCCCGCGTGCAATTCCGGGTAACCGCCGGGCAGCCACACCAGATCGGCGCTTGGATCGGGGGCCTCATCGGCCAGCGGTGAAAACGGCAAGATTTCGGCCCCGGCCCGCCGCCAGCCTTCCAGCATATGCGGATAGGCAAAGGCAAAGGCGACATCACGGGCCAATGCGATGCGCTGCGCGGGCGGTTTGGGCCACGGCCCGGGTGTGGGGGCGGGCGCGGCCCCGGCGGCGGCTTCAAGCGCCGCAAGATCGACATGGTCGGCAACGAAATCCGCAAGCTTTGCCAAAACCTGCGGCAGGTCTGCCTGCTCGCCCGCCTGCACAAGCCCCAGATGGCGTTCGGGCAGCACAATCTCGGGATTGCGCGGCAAGGCCCCCAGCATCGGCAGGCCAAGCCGGTCCATCTCGGAGCGGATCATCGCTTCATGCCGGGGGCTCGCGACATTGTTCATGATCGCCCCGGCGAAGGGCGGCGCCTCGGGGTGGCGCGCGAAACCGAGCGCGGTGGCAGCGGCCGATTGCCCTTGCCCCTTGGCATCAAGCACCAACACCACCGGCCAGCCAAAGCGCTTGGCCAGTTCCGCCGTTGTGCCGCGCCCGTCCCGCCCCGGATCGGGCGTGCCATCGTAAAGGCCCATCGCACCTTCAAACACCACGATATCGGCGCCCATCGCCTGTGCCGCAATGCTGCGCAAAAGCCCCGCGCCCATCGCCCAGCCATCAAGGTTGTAGCTGACCCGGCCCGCCGCCACGGCATGAAAGGCGGGATCAATATAATCGGGGCCGTTTTTGAAGGGCTGCACCACATGGCCACGGGCGCGCAAGGCGCCCAAAAGCCCCAAGGTCAGCGTTGTCTTGCCCGAACCGGAGGCGGGGGCCGCAATGGCAAGGCCCTTGGGCCAAAGGGAATTTTCATGCACCATGCCGGAGGTCATGGCGTGGGGCGGCGGCTTTTGTCAAGCTTGCCTGCCTCTTCCGCTGCATGGCGGATCAGCGACAGCAGCCGAAAGCCGCCATGCGCCAGCTTGCCAAAGGGCAACAGCAGCGCAAACCCCGCCACCGCCCCCAGATGCAGCGCCAAAAGCAGCCCCATCAAAGGCGTGTCGCGCAAAACCAGTAATAAAAGGCCGGAGCCCGCAAGCGTGGCCAATTGCGCGCGCGCAAAACGATCGGCCCGCGCCATCGCCGGGTCGGTGGGCGTGGGGTCCAACCTGCGGCGCGCGGCGTGCAAATGGCCAAGCCCCGCCAGCATCGCCACGCCGCCGCTGGCGCCCAAGACCACCGGTGCGCTGAACCACGGATAGGGCGCAGGCTGGCCAGACAGGTGCAACAGATAGCCCGCCACCGTGGCGAAAAACGTCAGCACAAAGCCCCCCGCCAGCAGGTGATGCGCGATGCGCCGCCCCTGCCCCACCGGGCCCGCACGATCTTCGCAATCGCCCAGATTGCGTAAGGTCACTGCCTCAAGAAGCCCGGTCTTAAAGGCCGCCCAAGTGACCGGCGCGGCGGGCCCCCGGATTGCGCGCCAATAAAGCGCAAAGCGTATCAGCAGCGCAAGCGTCGCCCAAGCGAACACAGCCCCCGCCCCGCCTGACATCAGCGCATGCGGCACCACCGCGTAAAACGCCCCCGGCCCCTGATGCGTGCCGAAAAGCGCGGCCCAGGGCAGCAAGATCAGCGCCAATACCGGCAGGCCAAGGGTCAGCGCCCAGAACAAAGGCGCGGCCCCGCGCCCCTCGCCCTTATACTCGCGCCGCCGCGCGGCGGCCAAGGTCGCGGGCAGGTTTACCGCCAGATCATGCGGCGGCGCATATTGGCAATCATAGGCGCAAGAGCGGCAATCGTGGCACAGATGCGCCAGATGGCGCAAATCGCCGGGGCGCAGTGCGGGGCGGCGTTGCGCAGCGGGAAAGACCGCGCACAAGGCGGTGCAAAAGCCGCAGGTGTTACAGATATTGAGCGCGCGTGTCGCCTCTGCCCGCGCCACGCGGGCAGGCTGCGCGGCGGGTGGCGCGCGGTTGGGCAGCGGTTGGGGTGGCACCTTGGTCTTGGGGGCCAAAGCGGCTGCCGCACGCCCGGCGGCGCGTCCGAACACGGCGGCAATCGACAGCCCCGCCCCCGACAAATAGCCGCTTCCTAACACCGCGCCGCAAGACACCGTGCCCACGGCAAAAAAGCGCGGCGCGGGCCTGCCATCGGCACAAATCACCCGCCCCTGCGGATCGATTGCCAGCCCGTGGCGGGTGAAGCCGATCCCCGGCACCACCGGGATCGCGTGCAAGGGCGGCGTCAGATCGACCGGCGCCCCGCGCGGCGGGTCAAGCGCGGCATGCAAGCTTTCGGCCAGACCGGCCGGATCGATGCCGCACGCTTGGGCCAGCGCTTGCGGCGTTGCCGCAGGGATCGGCGGCAGCAGAAGCGGCGGCAAGGCATCGACCGCCGCAGCCCCCAGAATGATCCAGGCGCGCGGATCGGGGCGCGCGGTCATCTCGCGCGCCAAGACGGAATGGCGCCCTGGGCTGGTCACGCGTGCCTCGTCATAAAAGCGCCGCCCATCGGGCCCTACGACGACGCCCAGATGCATACCATCGACGCGGCTGACGATCCCCGCATCATGGCGCGCGGCGCGGGCATCGACGGCGACGACATGGCCATCGCCCGGCCTGCCCGCCGCTTGCGCGCCCTGCGCCAGCGCCCACAAAAGCGGTGCGCCCAATTGCTCTGGCGTGCCGCGGTTGGCCATCGGCGCCGTCAGATCGGCCCCCGTGCCGCCACAGGCCAGAATGACCGTTTGCGCGCGGATCGTTTGCGCGCCTGTGGGCGTGTGCAAAGCAATGGCAAAGGGCCCCGGCGCCCCCGGGTCCAAAAGCGCGGGATCAAGGGCCGTGACCGTGGACCGGGGCCGGATCACCACCCCCAGCCCCGCCGCGCGGCGCAAAAGCACATTGACCAAGGCCTGCCCGCCGCCGCGCAAAAACACGGTGCGACGCGAATAGGGCAGGTTCCCTGCGGCCCAAGGTTCCAATCGCACGCCTTGCGCTTGCAGCCAGTCGGCCAGATCGGCAGAACCTTCGGCCAACGCCTGCGCCAAGGCAGGATCGGGGCAGCCAATCCGGGCAAGATCCGCCGCATATTCCGCCGCCGGATAAGCATCGCGCTGGAAGGGCGTTTCATGCGCATTCGCCACGCGAATATTGCGGCCATGGCGTGCATTGCCGCCCAAACGTTCGACCGGGGCGGCATCGATCAGCACGACCGAGGCCCCCGCCGCGCGCGCCGCAATCGCCGCGCACAGACCCGCCAGCCCCGCGCCAATCACCAGCACAGACACATCATTCGGCAAATCGGGGGGAACAGGCATCGCGGTCATGGTGGCGCCACAGTAGCGCAGATGGCGCGGACAGCAAGCGCCCGCGCATCGCCCCGTTAGCGGCTGCGGCGCATCAGATAGATATCCATCACCCAGCCATGGGTGGCGCGCAAGGCCGCGCGGGTGGACAGGATCTGATCGCCCACCTCGGCCAAAGGCCCGGCCACCAACACCTCTTCGGGCATCGCGACACAGCCGCCCCACCAGATCGAAATGCCCTGCGGATCAAGGCTTTGGAACGAACACTCGCCATCAAGTATCACCACCACGGTGTCGGCGGCGGCGGGCCAACCGTGGTCGCGGATTTGCCGCCCGGTGGTGATGACAAAGGGCGCCCCAATGTCATTGAGCGGGATCGCATGGGCCGCGCACAGCGCCTGAATCGCCGTGATGCCGGGAATGACCTTGGTGGTCAGCGCGATGCGCTGCTCCAACCGCGCGGCAATGCGCAATGTGCTGTCATAAAGCGCGGGATCGCCCCAGACCAAAAGCGTGACTTTTCCCTTTAGGTCCGGACATTGCGCGGTGATTTGGGCCAGCCACGCCTCGGCAATCGCATCGTGCCAATCATCCACCCCCTTGCGGTAAGACGGGTTCGCCGCATCCCGCACGGGCAGATCAAATTCCACAACCTTGGTGGCCGGGTTGGTGATATGGGTGGCACAGATCGCGCGGCGCAGGCCCGCAAGGTCGGATTTGTCCGCCCCCTTAAGCGGGATCAAGATCAGATCGGCCGCGTTCATCGCGCCAATCGCTTGCAAGGTGACATGGGCCGGATTGCCGGTGCCAATGCCAATCAGCGTAAGCTCGATCATCTTAGCCCTCCGGGTCGTAAAGCGGGCCGTAAAGGATCAGCGCGGGGTGGTGCGAGCGCACCTCGGCCAGTTCGGCGGCCAGCTTGGCGATGGTGGAACGCGTCAGGCTTTGCTCCGGGTGGCCCACCGCTTCGGCCAAAAGCGCGGGCGTGTCGGGGGAGAGCCCATGCGCGACCAGATCGGCGGCCAGCTTCGGGAAGGTGCGCTTGCCCATGAAGACCACCGTGGTCGCGCCCGGATCAGCCAAGGCCGCCCAATTCAGGCTTTCGGGCAGATCGCCGGTCACATCGGCGCCCGTCACAAATTGCACCCGCCGCGCGGTCAACCGGCGCGTCAGCGGGATGCCCGCCGCCGCCGCGGCGGCAAAGGCCGACGGCACGCCGGGGATGATTTCATAAGAAATACCAGCGCCTTGCAAGGCGATAATCTCTTCTTCCAGCCGCCCAAACAGACCGGAATCGCCCGATTTCAGCCGCACGACCTTTTGCCCGGTCAGCGCATGATCGACCAGCAACCGGCTGACATGGTCTTGCTTGGGCGAAGGGCGGCCCGCACGTTTGCCCACGGCAATCAGTTCCGCCCCTTCGCGCGCATGCCCCAAGATCGGCCCCGAGGACAAATCGTCAAACAGCACCACATCGGCCTTGGCCAGCCGATCGGCGGCCTTCAGCGTCAGAAGGTCCGGATCCCCCGGACCCGAGGAAACGAAAGAGACATGACCGGGGGCGGAGTTGCTCATTCCGTGCCCTCCGGAAAACGCGGCTCGGTGCCGACGGGGCGGTAGCGGCGGTCATAATCGCCTGCGTAAAGACGGCTTTCGTCGAACTCTTCGGTATCAAGCGAGCGGCCCACCATGATCAGCGCGGTGCGCTCCATCTCGGCGCCCACCGCCGTTTGCAGGCTGCCCAGCGTCGCGCGTACCACGCGCTGATCGGGCCAGCTTGCGCGCCAGACAACCGCCACCGGGCAATCCGCCCCGTAATATGGGGTGAGCTTTTCCACCACATCTTCAAGCACATGGACCGAGAGGTGAATGGCCAAAACCGCGCCGGTGCGGGCAAAGTTTTCCAGCGTTTCGCCCTCGGGCATGGCCGAGGCGCGGCCAGAGGTGCGGGTGAGAATAACCGATTGCGCCACGCCCGGCAGGGTCAGTTCCGCCCCCAACGTGGCCGCCGCCGCCGCGAACGAGGGCACGCCCGGCGTCACATCATAGGGGATATTCAACGCGCGCAATCGGCGCAGCTGTTCGCCCATGGCCGACCAGACCGACAGATCGCCCGAATGCAGCCGCGCCACATCGTGACCTGCTTCATGGGCGGCCTGAATTTCGGCGATAATCTCATCAAGGCTGAGCGGCGCGGTGTTGACAATTTTCGCGCCGTCCGGGCAGTGGCTTAGCAGCGCAAGCGGCACAAGGCTTCCCGCGTAAAGGCACACCGGGCAAGAGGCGATCAAATCGCGCCCGCGCAGGGTAATCAGATCTGCCGCGCCCGGCCCCGCACCGATGAAATGCACCGTCATTGTGCAACCCCCGTCATTCGCCCTCTCCTTCCGCAACGGCAAGCGTTACCCCGCCGATCACCTGTCTTGGCCCTACGAGCCGCGCGCCCCGGCCTGCGGCTTTCAGCGCCGCCGCCTCGGCCACCGATCCTGTGCCCATCAGCGCCAAAACGCGGGGCGATTGCGTGGGCGTTTTCACCCCGCGCACCTCAACCCCGATCACGCGCTGCCCCGGCAGGGCGGCGGCAAGCTCTTGGGCCTTTTCCGCGGCGGTTGCAAGGGCATCCACCGGCCCGGCAGCCAAAAGCGCGGCGGTGAAATCCACCGTGCCCTTGCGAAAGCCAAGGCCCGCGACCCTCACCGCACCACACTCCATTGCACCTGCGGGCGCGCGACCGCCCAACCGTGCATCCGCCCCAAGGGCTCGGCTTGCGCAATATCGACCCGCATCAAGCTGCCGCCATGGCGCGCGTGCAGGCTGGCGAGCAGGCTTTCTGTCTCCAGCGTCACCCCATTCGCCACGAGCCGCGTGCCTTGCGGCAAAAGCTCCCATAGCCGGGTGTAAAGCGCCTCTGACCCGCCGCCGCCGATGAAAACGGCCTCCGGCAGCGGCAAACCGTCCAAAGCATCGGGGGCTGCGCCGTGGATTGCCTGCATTTGCGCGCCAAGACCGAAGCCCGCGATATTGGCTTTGATGTTTTCAATCCGATCCGCGCGCGGCTCTATCGTCAGCGCCCGGCCCCCGGCCAAGCACCATTCCACCGAGACAGAGCCCGATCCGCCGCCAATATCCCACAAAAGCTCCCCCTTGCGGGGGGCAAGCGCCGCAAGCGTCAGTGCGCGAAACGGCGATTTGGTGATTTGGCCGTCATGCTGAAACGCGCTTTCGGGCCGCCCCGGCACACGCGAAAGCCCCAGCTCTGGGGCAAGGTCTGCACCATCAAGCGCAACCGCCACCAAAGCGGAAACCTCTTTCAGGTCATAGTCTTGCGCGGCAATGCTGCGCAGCCGCTCTTGCGGGCCGCCCAAGTTTTCTGCCACCACCATCCGCACCGCGCCATAGCCGTGGGCCGTAAGCCAAGCGGCGAGTTCCCCCACCGCCGCGCCATCGCGCATTGTCACAATGATCTGCGCGCCGCGCGCCAATTCGGGGCGCAACCGCGTAAAGGGCGCGGCATGAAGGCCCATCGCCGTGACGGTTTCGCCCCGCCAGCCAAGCCGCGAACACAGAAGCGACACGACGCCGGGTGCCGGGATCGCGCGCCATTCATGCGCCGAAAGCTTCGCCGCCAAACTCGCCCCCGCGCCGCACCAAAACGGATCGCCCGAGGCCAGCACCACCACGGGCGTGCCGCGCACGGCCAACACAGGCGCTATGTCAAACGGCACCGGCCAAGGCCGCCCGCGATCCCCCGCGCCCACCAGCGCCAAATGCCGCGGCCCGCCAAAGATCAGTTGCGCCCGATCCAGCGCTTCTCGGCTTGCCAAGGGCAGCCCATCAAGGCCATCTTCGCCCAAACCAATGATCGTGACCCAAGGATCAGACATGACACGCCTCCTTTTGCTGGGCGGCACCACGGAAGCCAGCCGATTGGCCAAAACCCTTGCAGACCAAGGGTTTGACGCGGTGTTTTCCTATGCCGGGCGCACCGATAGGCCCGTGCCCCAACCCCTGCCCACGCGGGTGGGCGGTTTTGGCGGGGTCGATGGCCTTTGCGCTTTTCTGAAAGCCGAAAACATCACCCATGTGATTGATGCCACGCACCCGTTCGCCGCGCAAATGAGCACAAATGCCGTGGCCGCTTGCGCCCAAACCGGGGTGCCGCTTTGCGCCTTTGAGCGCGCGCCTTGGGCCGCGCAGACGGGGGACCAATGGACCCATGTCCCCGATCTGGAAGGCGCAATTGCGGCACTGCCGCATGAGCCCGCGCGGGTGTTTCTGGCCATCGGCAAGCAGAACCTTGCGGCGTTCAACGCTGCACCGCAGCATTTCTATTTGCTGCGCTTGGTGGACCCGCCGGGTGAAATGCTGCCGCTGCAAAATGCTCGCGCAGTGGTGGCGCGGGGCCCCTTTGATGTTCAAGGGGATAGCGACTTGCTGCGCAGCGAAAACATCACCCATATCGTCGCGAAAAACGCCGGGGGCGCAGGGGCAGAAGCGAAGCTGATTGCCGCGCGCGCGCTGCGGATTCCGGTGATTTTGATTGATCGGCCGCCGGTGCCGCAGCGCAGCATCCGCGCCACGCTGGACGAGGTGCTGCACTGGCTTGCCGATCACGGCGCGACGCCGCGCGGGGTATAGACCCACGGGCCCACGCGGCGGGTGGTGGAATTGCCCACCAGCACCACCGTGCGCATATCCGCCATTTCCGGCGTGGCCTCGGCCAAAGTGACGGTGGTAATCCGCTGCTCGGGTGTGGAGACCGCGCGGGCAAACAAGATCAGCCGCTCGGGCTCACATTCCTCGCGCAGCACCTCAAGCACGCGGGTGAATTGATGCGGGCGCGATTTGGAGCGCGGGTTGTAAAACGCCATCGCAAAATCGCCGCGCGCAGCATGGCGCAGACGGTGTTCCACCAGTTCAAACGGCTTGAGATTGTCGCTAAGGTTTATGGCGCAGAAATCATGCCCCAAGGGCGCGCCCGCCGCCGCAGCAGCAGCCAGCATGGCCGTAATCCCCGGCAGAATGCGAATCTCGGTCGCAGCAAATTCGGGATGCGCCTCATAGGCCTCGAACAAAGCAGACGCCATCGCAAAGACGCCCGGATCACCAGACGAAACAATCACCACGCGCTTGCCATCGCGGGCCATTTCAAGGGCATGGCGCGCACGGTCCAGTTCCACCCGGTTGTCCGAGGCATGCAATGTCAGCCCTTCGCGCGGGGCGATGCGGGCGACATAAGGGATGTAGCCCACGATATCGGTCGCCTGATCCACCGCCGCCGTCACCTCGGGCGTGACCAGCATCTCATCGCCGGGGCCAAGCCCGGCCACCACAACCCAACCGCTCATTCCGGGGTTCCTTTCTCGGGCCGCCGCCCCTGCCCGTGCACCAGCACGATGGCGAAATAGGGGCAATCTTCGGCGGCCACATCGGTCATTTTGGCAAGGCGCTGCGTGGGCATGGTGCCGCGTTCGACAAGCCATGCGGCCTCGAGCTTGCCCACCGCCGCCAAGGCGCGTTTGATCTTGGGCAGATTGCGCCCAGTTTTCATAATAACCAGCGCATCCGCCGCCGCCATATGCCGGATCAGGTCATCTTCAGGCAAGGTGCCCGCCAGCACCGTCAGCACATCATCGCCCCAAGTGATCGGGGTGCCCGTCGCCGTCCAACAGCCCACCATGCCCGGAATGCCGGGGATCACCTCTACCTCCACCTTGCCCAGAAGGCGGGTGTAAAGATGCATGAACGAGCCATAGAGGAAGGGATCGCCTTCGCACAAAACCACGATGTCACGGGTTTTCGACAGCTCCAACAGCCGCGCGGCCCAATCATCATAAAAGTCGGCCAACGCAGCGATATAGGCGGGGCTGTCAAAGGGCAGTTCAGTCGTGACCGGATATTCCATCGCATGTTCGGTCACTTGCGGGGCCAGCATGCCCTCGACAATGCGGCGCGCTTGGCCCGCGCGCCCCGCTTTGCGGAAATAGGCAATATCGGTGGCGCCGCGAATGGCGCGGTCAGATTTGACCGAAATGAGGTCTGGGTCACCGGGGCCAAGCCCGGCGCAAATGATCCGCCCCATGGTTTATTCCTTCCGCGAGGCCAGCGCATTCACCGCCGCCACGGTGATGGCAGAACCGCCCAAACGCCCTTCGACAATCACCCAAGGCACCGGGTTCGCCGCAGCCAAGGCGGCCTTGCTTTCCGCCGCGCCGATAAAGCCCACCGGGCAACCGATGATCGCCGCCGGGCGCGGACACGCGGGGTCTTCAAGCATATTTAGCAGATGGAACAGTGCGGTCGGGGCATTGCCAATCGCCACCACCGCGCCAGCCAGCTTGGGCCGCCACAATTCCAAAGCGGCGGCAGAGCGGGTGTTGCCCATGTCGCGCGCCATATCGGGCACGCGCGGATCTTGCAGCGTGCAAATCACTTCGTTGTTTGCCGGCAGGCGCGCACGGGTGATGCCTTCGCTGACCATGCGCGCATCGCACAGGATCGGTGCCCCTGCCTCCAGCGCCGCGCGCGCGGCAATCGCCATGCCCGGTGCAAAACGCACATGCTGTTCCAGCCCCACCATCCCGGCGGCATGGATCATCCGCACGGCCACAACTTCTTCTTCCGGGGTGAAGCGGGCCAGATCGGCCTCGGCACGGATCGTGGCAAAGGATTGCACGTAAATCTTCGCGCCGTCCTTTTCATATTCATGGGGCATTGCAGGTCTCCGGATCGAATGGACCGCTCATAACCTTTCTTCAAGGCTGGCGGCAATCGAATTGCGCCGGGTTTCCCACAGCCCCGCCTCGGCCAAGCGTTGGAAAAGGTCGCGCATCGCCGCCAGTGCCTGCGGATTGGCGGTTTCGAGAAAATCGACCACAGCCTCATCGCCCAAGGTGGCCGCGTGATAAAGGTCAAACAGATGCGCGGGCACCACTTGGGCCAGATGCGCGAAAGCGGCCATATGGTCAAGCGTGGCGGCAATTTCCGCCCCGCCGCGAAAACCATGCCGCATCATGCCCGAAATCCACGCCGGGTTTGTGGCGCGGGCGCGGACCACGCGGGCAATTTCTTCGGGCAAAGTGCGGGCGCGGGGACGGTTCGGATCGGTTGCGTCAAGGTGATAAAGCGCAGGGGCCACCCCGCCAAGCCGCGCCAAGGCGGCGGCAAAACCCGCCTCATGCGCCGCGTAATCGGCGGCCAAAAGCACATCGGATTCCGGCAAGTCTTGGGCATGGACGAAACTGTCCGCCCCCCTCAGGCGGGCTTCAAGCCCCGCCCGGTCGGCGCGAATATCCCCCATTTTATCAATGGCATAGGATGATGCATTGAGCCAAGCCTCACCCGCGGCGGCGCGCGCCTCGGGGGTGAATTGATCGAGCGCTTCGCCCATGCCAAGCCCGTATTGTCCCGGACGCGGGCCAAAGACACGCGGCGCGGGGCGGTGATAGGGGTTGTCATCGGCGCTTTCTTCGCGGGCCGCCAAAGCCTCGGCCCCGGTTTCAAAAAGCTGCGCGAGGCCGGGGAATATATCGCGAAAAAGGCCCGAGACGCGCAGCGTCACATCAATGCGCGGCCGCCCCAAAAGCGCCAGCGGAATAACCTCCACCCCCGAGACGCGGGCCGCGCTTTCGTCCCATTGCGGCTTCAGCCCCGCCAAATGCAGCGCCATTGCGAATTCTTCACCTGCGGTGCGCATGGTGGCGCTGCCCCACAGGTCAATCACCAGCCCCTTGGGCCAATCGCCTTGGTCTTGCAGATGTTTGCGCAGCAGTTCCTCGGCCAGTTTCACGCCTTGGGCATGGGCGGCGCGCGAGGGCACGGCGCGCGGATCAACGGCAAAGAGGTTGCGCCCGGTGGGCAGCACATCAGACCGGCCCCGCGCGGGGCTGCCCGAGGGGCCGGGGGCGACACGCGCCCCCGCAAGCGCGGCGGTCAGGCCCGCGCGTTCCTCCGCCCCGCAAGCGCCCTGCCCCAACACATGCAACCCGTCGCCAAACTGGCTTTCCTTGATGTCGCAGACAAAGCGGTCGATCCGGGTGATCGCTTCGGCGGCAGAGGCATCCGGCGGAATGCCAAGGTCGTCCTCGACCCCGGAAGCGCGCGCCTCATCGCGAATATCGGCAATCAGCCGGTCCCGGCGCGCGGGGTCGAGCCCGTCGGCAGTGGAATATTCATCCAAGAGCCGTTCCAGCCGCGTCATCCCTTCGGGCACGGCGGCTTGGGCAAGCGGCGGCGGCAGGTGGCCCAGCGTCACCGCGCCCAAACGGCGCTTGGCCTGTGCGGCCTCGCCAGGGTCGTTGACGATGAACGGGTAAATGACAGGGCGGGTCCAAAGCGCTTCGGGCCAGCAGCTTTCCGAAAGCGCGACCGCTTTGCCCGGCAACCATTCCAGCGTGCCATGCGCGCCCATATGGCACAGCGCCTGCACGCCTTGCGCGCGCAGCCAAAGATAAAACGCCACATAGCCATGGCGCGGGGTGCGGCTGAGGTCGTGATAGTCGTCCTCGCGGGTCGTGACCTCGCCGCGCTCGGGCTGCAGCGCCACCCATGCCGCGCCGCGCTGCAGTGCAGCAAAATGAAAGACCCCGTCATGGAACGCGGGGTCGTCTTCGGGCTTGCCCCAAGCCTGTTGCAGATCTTGGCGCAAGCTTTCGGGCAGGGTTTCCAGCGCAGCAAGATAATCAGCAAGCGGCCACGCGTGGCGTGCGGTGGTCAGGCTGTCCACCGGCGCGCCCTCGGCCACCCCGTAGCCTTCATCGGCCAATTGGGTCAGCAAGCCTTCGGTCGAGGCCAAAGCATCCAACCCCACCGCATGGGCCATCTGCCAATCGCGGCCCGGATAGGTGGACAGCACCACCGCCAAGCGGCGTTGATCGACCGGGGTTTGGGCCAACGCATACCACCCCGTGATCCGGTCCAGCGCGGCCTTGATCCGCCCCGCATCGGCGCGGTGGGCAAAGCGGGCGTATTCAAGGTCGGGGTCGCGCGGTTCGGGCGCCTTGAACGACACGATGCCAGCAAAAAGCCGCCCATCCACCTCGGGCAGCACCACATGCATCGCCAGATCGGCGGGCGAAAGGCCGCGCTCGGCCTCGGCCCAATCGCGCTTGCGCGCGGTCGAAAGGGCGACTTGGAACACCGGCACGCCATAGCGGTCAAAAGGCGTGGTGCCGTCTTTGCCCTGCGCCGAAAAGGCGGTCGCATTGACGATAAAAGCCGGTTGGCGCCCCGCAAGCCGGGTTTGCACCGCATCGCCCAAACCCTCGGCCTTCAAAGAGGCTGCAAAAAGCCCGTAAGCGGCAAAGCCGCGTGCACGCAACCCGTCGATCAACGCATCCACGGGCGCGGTATCGGCGGCGGTCAGGTAAGACCGGTAAAACGACACCAGCGCCAAGGGCCCCTCCCCCTCTGGTGCGGCGATCACGCCCGTGGCCGGGTCATAAAAGCCCCAATCGGGCAGGCGCTTATCGCCGGGCACCGGCGGCGCATAAAGGCCCGAGGCCAGCGCGAGTTGCGCAAGCGCCGCTTGCGCCGCCACCGCGCCGCCTGCATCACACAGCTCTTTGAGCCGCCGCAGGGTCGAAACCGGCAAGGTCGACAGCGCATCAAGGCGCTCGTCATCACGACCATCGGCGGGCAGCACCGCCAGCGCAATCCCCTTGCGCCGGCACAGATCTTGGACAGAAGCCAGCCCATAGGGCCAATAAGCCTCCCCGCCAATCAGGCGGATCAAAATGCCCTTGGCACCCGAAAGCGTATTTTCGACATAGGTATCGACCGAGACCGGGTGGCGCAAAGCCACAAGGTTCGCCAGCCGCAAAGAGGGCAGCTTGCCGCCCGCCCGTTTCCAGCCCGCCGCGAAAGCCCCAAGATCGCTGTCCGAAAAGGACAGCGCCACAAGATCCGCCGGGCGCTGACCAAGATCGGTCGGCACCTCGGTTTCCTCAAGCCCGTGGCTTTCGCGAAAGACGACATGCATCAGGCAGACACCCCAGACAGCAGCACCTCGCGGATCGCGGCTTCGTTCACATCATCATGTTCGGCAATGACCACAAGCGCGGAGCGGCGGGCGCGCTCACCCCACGGCTGGTCATATTGGTGGCGCACCCGCGCGCCCACCGCTTGAACCAAAAGCCGCATCGGCTTGCCCGCCACCGCCACATGGCCTTTGACGCGCAAGATATTTTGCTCGTTGGCCAAGCGTTCAATCGCCGCCACCAGTGCCGCCGGATCGGCGATTTCGGGAAGCTCAATCACCACGGTTTCAAAATCATCATGCTCGTGATCATCGGCGCCATCATGGTGGCTTGGCCGCGCGGCCAGATCATCTTCCGCCGCCGCGCCGATGCCCAGCACGACCGCCGGATCAATCGTACCCTCGACCATCGGCAGGATCGGCAGCTTGCGCGGGGCCTCGGCCTCAATCACCGCGCGTGCGGCGGCCAAGCCGGATTCGCCCGCGAGGTCCGCTTTGGAAAGCAGCACCAAATCCGCGCAAGCGATCTGATCTTCAAACACTTCCGAAAGCGGCGTTTCATGGTCGATGCTGTCATCGGCTTTGCGCTGCGCCTCCACCGCCGCCTCATCGGGCGCAAAGCGGCCCGCCGCCACGGCCTCGGCATCGGCCACGGCAATCACGCCATCCACGGTAATTTTCGAGCGGATCGCGGGCCAGTCAAACGCCTTCAAAAGCGGCTTGGGCAGCGCAAGGCCCGAGGTCTCGATCAAGATGTGATCGGGGCGATTGGGCCGCGCCATCAGTGCCTCGATCGTCGGGATGAAGTCATCGGCGACGGTGCAGCAAATGCAGCCATTGGCCAGTTCGACAATGTTTTCATCGGGGCAATTTTCATCGGCGCATTGGCGCAGAATTTCGCCATCCACCCCCACAGTGCCAAATTCATTGACCAACACCGCAAGCGTGCGGCCCTGCGGGTTCGCCATCAAATGGCGGATCAGCGTGGTTTTGCCCGCGCCCAGAAAGCCGGTGATCACGGTGACGGGGATTTTGACGAGGTCCGACATGGCTTACTCCTGAACGGGCAGAACTTGCGGGGGGATACGGGCAAGGCTTTGCTTGCGGAAAATCTCGGGCCGTGTGCGCCACGGCACCAAGCCATCGGCGCTGGCGTCATAAAGCGCAGCACCTTGCAAAATGGTCGCGGCATCTTCGGGGCCCATGCGACCGTAGACATAGGACCATTTGCCCGGCGCCGACAGGGCCACCGAACAGCCCTGCGTGCAAGCCGACAGGCATTCTACGGGCTGGATCGTCACCCCCTCGGGGCAGGGCAGATTGGCAAGCGCGGCATGCAACAGCGCGCCGGGACGGGTTTCGCCTTCGGGGTCAACACCCGCGCGGCGGCAGGTCGTGCAAACGTGAAGCGTGGTGGCCATCACCCCTCCTTGATGGGTTTGGGGGCACGGCCGAAGACGGGCACCAAGGCCCCTCCCGGTTGCGGCACACCCCGTCCGCCCGAAATACGCACGCTGGCAGGTCTCCCGGCTTGCGGATGTGGGGTCTAACCCCCGCGGTCGCCCCCCCTTCCCGGCTGATGCCAGTGGTGCGGGGCGCCCTCTCCGGTCACGGTCGCGGGGGCGGCTGCGTTTCGCGTTTTTGACCGCTTCGGTCGCAAACCCTGTCGCATTCCCTCTTCGCCTGTCATAGGACAGAAACCAGCGCCGTCCCTGAGTGGGCGAGACGCCTGCTATTGTCAAGCGCGAGGACCGCCCCGATGACGTCTGAAAACGACAGCCCCCCGCAAGAGAAACCCGACGATCTGGCCCGCCATGCCAGCAAGATGGCCAAGAAAAAGGCCGCGCGCGACAAGATCATGGCTGGGAAATCCGGCGAAAAAGGGCTGGTGATCATCACCACCGGCACCGGCAAGGGCAAAAGCTCGGCGGGTTTTGGCATGATCTTGCGTTGCATCGCGCATGAAATGCCCTGCGCGGTGGTGCAATTCATCAAGGGTGCATGGGACACCGGCGAGCGACGCTTGCTGACCACCCATTTTGGCGATCTGTGCCAGTTCCATGCGATGGGCGAGGGCTTCACTTGGGAAACCCAAGACCGCGAACGCGATGTGGCGGCGGCCCAAGCCGGCTGGGCCAAAGCGAAAGAGCTGATCCTGAACCCCGACATCCGCATGGTGCTTTTGGACGAGATCAACATTGCGCTGCGCTATGATTACATCGACCGCCAAGAGGTGATCGCCTTTTTGCGCGATGAAAAGCCGCCGCTGACCCATGTGGTGCTGACCGGGCGCAACGCCGCGCCCGAATTGATCGAGGCCGCCGATCTGGTGACCGAGATGAATTTGGTCAAACACCCATTCCGCTCGGGCATCAAAGGCCAGCCCGGGGTGGAATTCTGACACGGAGCGCGCCATGACTTCGCTGATGATCCAAGGGGCGGGCTCCAATGTCGGCAAGTCGATGCTGGTGGCGGGGCTGTGCCGGGCGGCGCGGCGGCGGGGCCTGACGGTCGCGCCGTTCAAGCCGCAAAACATGTCCAACAATGCTGCCGTCACGGCGGATGGGGGCGAAATTGGCCGCGCGCAGGCTTTGCAGGCTTTGGCCTGTGGGCTGGAGCCGATGGTCGATATGAACCCGATCTTGCTCAAGCCTGAAACCGATGTGGGCGCGCAGGTCGTGGTGCAGGGCAAGCGGCTTACCACCACCAAGGCGCGCGATTATGCCGGGCTGAAACCGAAACTGATGGGCGCGGTGCTTGACAGTTTCGCGCGGCTCAAGGCAGCGCATGATCTGGTGATTGTCGAAGGCGCGGGCAGCCCGGCCGAGGTCAATCTGCGCGCGGGAGACATTGCCAATATGGGCTTTGCACGCGCCGCCGATGTGCCGGTGGTGCTGGCAGGCGACATTGACCGCGGCGGGGTGATTGCGCAAATCGTCGGCACCCAAGCGGTGCTGGACCCCGAGGACGCGGCAATGATTTCGGGCTTTTTGATCAATAAGTTCCGAGGCGACGTGTCGCTTTTCGATGACGGGTATAAGCTGATTGAAACCCGCACCGGCTGGCGCGGCTTCGGCACGTTGCCGTGGTTTCGTCAGGCGCATTTGCTGCCCGCCGAAGATGCGTTGGACCTTGGATCGGGGCGCAGCACCGGCGGCACGGTGATCGCCTGCCTTGCGCTGTCAAGGATTGCGAATTTCGATGACCTTGATCCGCTTGCCGCCGAACCGGGGGTGGATCTGGTGATGGTCACGCCGGGCCAGCCGATCCCGGGCAACGCGAAGCTGGTGATCGTGCCCGGCTCCAAATCCACGCGCGGGGATCTGGCGTTCTTGCGCGAACAGGGTTGGGACATCGATCTGGCCGGTCATGTGCGGCGTGGCGGCCATGTGCTTGGCATTTGCGGCGGCTATCAGATGCTGGGTCGCACCGTGGCGGACCCCGATGGCATTGAAGGCACGCCGGGCACCACGCCGGGGCTGGGGTTGCTAGAGGTCGATACGGTGATGACGCCCGACAAGCGCCTGACCCGCACCCGCGCCACCCATGCGCCGACGGGACTGGAGGTCACGGGCTATGAAATTCACATTGGCCAGACCGAAGGTGCGGACCGCGCCCGCCCGTTTGCGCTGATTGACGGCCAGCCAGAGGGCGCGACCTCGGCCAATGGCCGGGTGACGGGCAGCTACCTGCACGGGATGTTTTCCGCCGATGCGTTCCGCGCGGCCTTTTTGCAGGGCCTCGATATTGCCGCCTCGGGCCAAAGCCATGCGGCCGCGGTCGAGGCCACGCTTGATGCCTTGGCCGATCACATGGAAGCGCATCTTGATGTGCAGGGCCTATTGGCTTTGGCGCGCTAAAAAACCGGCCGCGCCTGCCACCGGGGCGGGGTGGGCGCGGCCTTGGCGCTTTAGCGCCGCTCCCAATCGGTGGGCAGGTTTTCTTGCCAGCCCGCGCGGTGCAAAAGCGGTATATCATCGGTGAATTCGGGCGTGCCGATGCACAGCCATGCGGTGAATTCCCAATCCTCGGGCACCTCAAGCAGCGTCTCGATCGCCTTCGGATCGAGCACCGACACCATCCCCAGGCCAAGGTTTTCCGCCCGCGCGGCGAGCCACAACGTATGGATCGCCATGGCGGTCGATTGTTGCAGCGTCACCGGCATCGAGGCGCGACCCAGCCCGTGCCCCGCTTCGGGGTCCCGATGGGTGAAAACGGCCAGTTGCAACGGCGCCTGATCGATACCTTGTAGCTTCAGCTTCGCATAGGCCTCGGCCTGATCGCCGACATAGGCATCGCCTGCCGCATCGCGCGCGGCATTGAAATTTTCCAACACCTTGGCGCGGATCTCGGGGCTGTCGATCCGCAACACCCGCCACGGCCGCGCATTGCCAACCGAAGGCGCCATATCCATCGTGGCGCGCAGCCGGTCGATCACCTCTTCGGCAATCGGATCGGGACGGAAATGGCGCACATCGCGGCGCCAGCGCAGAACCTCTTGCAATGCATCGCGATGCGGCTGATCAAATTCCATCCGTCAAGACCTTCTCTATTCTGTTCCATTCCGAAGCCGGACCGGGCAGCCCCAATCGCAGCCAATGTTGCGAATACGGAAAGACCCGGCTCCAGATCTGCGCCCGGGCCAGCCTTTCTTGCGCCGCCACCGCATCGGGGGTGGCATAGGTGCGAAACAGCGCCGTGCCGCCGACCAGTTGCCAGCCCGCACGCGCGGCCAGCGCATCAAGCTGCGCGGCCTCTTCCCGCAGCCGCGCCACGGTCGCCACCGCCCAATCACGATCGGCCAGCGCGCGAATGCCGGTTTCAATCGCCGGGCCAGACACGGGCCACGGCCCCGCCATTTCCGACAGCTTTGCCACGGTCGCGGCATCGGCAAAGGCAAAGCCCAGCCGCAGCCCCGCCAACCCGTAAAACTTACCAAACGAGCGCAGCACGATGATCTTTGCCCCGGCCTTGGCGGCCAGCGAGGTTTCGGGCGTGGCATCGGCGAAGCTTTCATCCACCACAAGGCGGCGCACCTGCAAGCCAAGCGCGCGCAAAGCCTCGGGCGTGAAGCTTCGGCCATCGGGGTTGTTGGGGTTCACCACCACCGCCAGATCGGCGCCAGCCAGATCGCGCAGCGTGGTCACCTCTTCGACCTGCCAGCCTGCCGCGCGCAGTGCGGCGGCATGTTCGTTATAGGTCGGGGCCAGCACATGGGCGCGCCCGGGCGGGCCCAGCCGCGGGATCAATTGGATCGCCTGCTGCGCCCCCGCCAAAGCCACGCCGGGCGCGGTGGTGCCAAACGCCAGTTGCGCCGCCGCGATCAACGCGTCTTTTTGCGCGGTGGTGGGCAGGCCGGTCCAGGCCGCGGGCGTCATCCGCGCCAGCGGATAGGGCATGCGGTTGATGCCGGTGGACAAATCGATCCAATCCGTGCCGCCGAAACGGGCGCGCGCGGCATCGATATTGCCGCCATGGTCGCGGGCGGTCTCCGGGGCGTGATCCGGGGTCATGCAAATCTCCACAAGGCCGCAGCAAGGGCGATCAGTGCCGCCATCCCGAACATGGCGCGCCGGTAAAGTGCAAGCCCCCGCGCAAGGGTTTGCGGCCCCGGATCCGGGGCGGTGCCATTGAGCCACGGTTCGTCGGACACACGATCATCATAGATGCGCGGCCCCGACAGCCGAATATCCAACGCCCCAGCCATCGCCGCCTCGGGCCAGCCCGCATTGGGGGAGCGATGCGCGCGCGCATCGCGTTGCATGATATCAAGCGCCTGCGCCGCGCGCTTGCCCGCCGCCACACCAAACAAAACGCCGGTCAGCCGCGCCGGGATCAGGTTCACAATGTCGTCGATATTGGCCGCGGCCCAGCCAAAGGCTTCATGCCGCGCCGTGCGATGGCCGATCATCGAATCGAGCGTGTTGATCGCCTTATAGGCGGCAATGCCGGGCAGGCCCGCGACACAGCCCCAAAAAAGCGGTGCCACGATCCCGTCAGAACTGTTTTCGGCCAGACTTTCGAGCGATGCGCGCGCCACCCCCGCCGTATCAAGCTGCGCAGGATCGCGCCCCACGATAAACGCCACCGCCGCGCGCGCCCCCGCCAAATCGCCCGCCAAAAGCGGCTTGGCCACAGCGGCCACATGGTCATGCATCGCCCGCAGCGCGACCAAGGGCCATGCCAGAACGCCGCCAATCACAATGCCGATCCAACCCTGCGGCAAAAGGCTTTGCACGATATGCGCAACCGCCCAAGTCAGCAAAATCACCAGCGCGGCAGCCGCCATGCCCTTGGCCTTGCGCTGCGCACCGCAATTCCAACGCCGGTCCAAAAAGGCGATCAGCGCGCCGATCCATGTCACCGGATGGCCGATGCGCTTGTAAAGCGGATCGGGCCAGCCAAGCGCCAGATCAAGCGCCACGGCGACCAGCATCATCGCGGCGAAATTCATGCGCCCCCTCCTTGCAATCGTCTCAGCCCGCGCCAGCCAGCCGCGCGCAGCACTGCCTCGGCCCCTTCGGGCACGGTGCCGGGCGCGAAAATCAACCCGCGCGCGGCGCCGGTGTGCGCGCGCATCCAGCCAAGTGCGCCCAGCCGCGCCACCAGCGCAGGCATATCCGCCCCGCCCGGCCCCCGCAATGCAGTGCAACGCGCCGCACTTTCAGAGGCAAGCGCGGCAAAATCCGCCAAGGTCGCGCTGCCCTGCCAGCGTGCGACAAGGTCCGCCACATCGGGAAAGGCGCTGTCTTGCGGTTCGGTGCGCGCGGGCGCGCCGCAAAAGCCGCCCAAAATCTCATGGCGTGGCAGCGCGGGCAGCTGCGCCAGAACCCGCCCCTGCCGCGAGGCCCACAGCAAACGGTCGGGCGCGGCGAACATGGTCGGATCGCTGGCCCCTTCAGCCGCGATACAGGCTTGCGCCAAACGCTCGGGCGGGCCCTGCCAGCCCGCAAGCCGCGCCAGCGCCACAAGCGAGGCGGTCGAGACCCCGGTGCCCAGCCCCGGCGCAACGCAGGGTCGCAACACCACCTGCCCGCGCAGGCGCAGGTTCAACAGCGCCAGAAACCGCCTGGCGCGCGCGGGCGACAGCCCCGCCCCGTGCACCGACAGCCCGCGCCCGGGCCGATGGGATGCCGCGAGCCCCAAAGACGGCGCAAAGGCCGTGACCAAGACCACGGGCCCGTTCGGCCCCAGCCGCCCCTGCACCCATTCGCCAAAATGGCCCGGTAGGTGGCGCGCCTGTCTCATCCAAAGGTCCGGTTCACGCTGCCCACGACCCAATGCCCGCTGGGCAGCGCCTTGAGCGTGGTGACAGAAAGCGGCGCAACATCGAACACGATCGCCGCGCTCAGATGATCCAGCGCCAGCGCAAGCCCGGCGCGCACCACCCCCGCATGGGCGACAACAGCAATGCGCCCGCCCTGCCCGACCAATTCTGTCAGCGCCGGATGCACCCGCGCGCATTGATCGGCAAAGCTTTCGCCCCCCGGCGGGCGGTGCTGCGCCAGCTCGTGGCGCGTCATCTTGCCAATATCGGGCAGATCGGCAAAGGGCACGCCTTCCCAAGCACCGAAATCTTGTTCCCACAGGCGCGGATCAAAGACCGGGGTGCGGTCGGGAAACAACGCCGCCGCCGTTTGCCGACAGCGCAGCGCGGGGCTCGCCACAAGCTGCACCTCGCCCAAGGCCGCGCGGGTCGCCGCGATCACCGCATCGCCCGGCAAATCGGCGGGCACATCGCGCCGCCCCGCCAAACAGCCGCCATGCGCTGCCGGGGCATGCCGGATCAGCAAAAGCTCGGTCGCACCGCCGCTGCCCATGGTCGTATTTCTCCTTCAAACTCGCCGCCCTTTCTGCTTTGTTGCCGCGCAAGGAACAAGAGGCAAGGTCCCCCATGGCACGCATCCTGATGGTCACCGGCGGCGCGCGCTCGGGCAAAAGCACCTATGCAGAGCAGCGTACGCTCGCGATGGGCCAGCCCGCGCATTACATTGCCACCGCCCAGATCTGGGACGAAGAAATGGCCGAGCGGATCGCCGCGCATCAGGCCCGGCGTGGCCCCGAATGGCGCACCCATGCCGAACCTGTCGCGCTTGTGGAAGTGCTGCGCGCCACCGATGACGCGCCGCGGCTGGTGGATTGTCTGACGCTGTGGCTGACCAACCTGATGCTGGGGAACCATGACTGGGATGCTGCGGCAAAGGCACTCGTTGCAACGCTGCCCGATCTGAAGTCTCCGGTCGTGTTTGTAAGCAACGAGGTGGGGCTGGGCATCGTGCCCGACAACCGCCTTGCCCGAGACTTCCGCGATGCGGCGGGATATCTTAACCAATGGGTCGCTGCGGCGGCGGATGAGGTCATCTTCACCGTTGCGGGCCTGCCAATGAAAGTGAAGTGAAGACCAATGCTGCAGTTCGAATCCTATGCCGATTTCGCCACGCTGGCCGACCGTCTGCCGGTCGCCGATGAGGCGGTCCGCGCCGAAGCGCTCGCGCGCCAGGACAACCTGACCAAGCCGCTTGGCTCGCTGGGCAAGCTTGAGGATGTGGCGGTGCATTGGGCGGCCTGGCGCGGCACCGTTTGCCCGGAAATCAAGAAGGCCCAAGGCATCGTTTTTGCGGGCAACCACGGCATCTGCGCGCAAGGCGTGAGCCCGTATCCGCAAGAAGTCACGATCCAGATGGTGGCCAATTACGAAGCCGGCGGCGCCGCGATCAACCAATTGTGCCGCGCCTCGGGGGCCGATCTGACGGTTGTGAAACTTGATCTGGACCGCCCGACGCAAGACTTCACCACCGGCCCGGCGATGAGCGAAGAAGAAACCATCGCCGCGCTGAATGCCGGGGCGGCGGCGGTGGATGAAAATGCCGATGTCGTCTTTGTGGGCGAAATGGGCATTGGCAACTCGACCGTCGCAGCGGCGCTGGCGGCAGCGGTGTTCGGCGGCACCGGCGCCGATTGGGTCGGCCCGGGCGCGGGCGCCGATGCGGCGGGCATCGCGCGCAAGACCGCGGTGATCGACAAGGGGCTGGCGCTGCACCGCGGACTGGGCGGCGTTGAAACGCTGGGCGCGCTGGGGGGCCGTGAAATCGCCGCGATGTGTGGCGCGGTTCTGGGCGCGCGCGCGGCGCGCATTCCGGTCATCATCGATGGCTTCATCTGCACCGGCGCGCTGTCGACGCTATTCAAGGTGGACCCGCGCCTGCTTGATCACTGCATTGTCGGCCATGCCTCGGCCGAACCCGGCCACCGCCGCATTCTGGAGGCGATGAACAAGGTCGCGCTGCTTGATATGGGCATGCGTGTCGGCGAAGGCACCGGTGCGGCGCTCGCGCTGTCGGTGGTACGTGCGGCGCTGGAATGCCACAACGGCATGGCGACCTTTGCCGAAGCCGGTGTGAGCGAAGCCTGATGCAACACCCCGGGCAGAGCGTGATCGGCTGGCTGCGCCTGCGCGGTCAGGAAGCCTTGTTGGCCGTGGTCTTGATGACCCGGCTGCCAATGCCACGCCTGCCCGACTGGCCCCCCACGCTGGGAAAATCTGCCTGGGCGTTTCCGCTGGCGGGGCTGGTGCTTGGCCTTTTGACGGCGGCGGTGCTGAAACTGGCGCTGGTGGCAGGCCTGCCCGCGCCGCTCGCCGCGGGGCTGGCCCTTGGCGCGCAGGTGGTGATGACCGGCGCGCTGCATGAAGACGGCTTGGCCGATTGCGCCGATGGGTTCTGGGGCGGCTTCACCCGCGAACGGCGGCTGGAGATCATGCGCGACAGCCGCATCGGCACCTATGGGGTCACGGCCTTGGTGCTAAGCCTTGGGCTGCGCTGGCAAGCGCTGGCGTTTCTGGCCGATGCAGCCCCGGGGCTGGCGGTCGCCGCGCTGATCGCGCTGGCGATGAGTTCGCGCGTCACCTCGGTCGCACTGATGGCCACCCTGCCTGCGGCGCGCGACAATGGCATGGGCCACCGCGCCACCGGGGTCACCCCCGTCGTTTTGACCGGCGCAATGGCGCTCGGGATGGCGGGACCATGGCTTTTGGAATTGCCGCTTTTCGCCTTGGTGTTGGCCGAGGCGCTGGCGGCGCTGGTGGTGGCGCAACTGGCCTTGCGCAAGCTGGGCGGGCAAACCGGCGATGTTCTGGGCGCGGCGCAACAATGCGCTGAAATCGCGGGCTGGTGCGCGCTGTGCGCCTTGCTGATTTGACCCGGCGGATCTGAGTAAACCCGGTGCGAGCGGGCGCGCCCGCGCCCACGCCGCCGAACCGAAAACATGCATTTTAGAAGTAAGCTGGCCTTTTGTGCGCAAAAGGTCCGGAGCGCTTCACCCGGCCTTAACGAGTTTTTCGCACGATGGCGCCGTGTTTTTCGGAGCTTCCGCATGGCCAAACCGGGCAAGAGTAAAACGTTTTCGTCCTATCTGATCCGCATGGGCGTGACCGTGCTGATATGCGCGGCCATTGTCGGCGGTGCCTTGGGCGCGATGGTCTATGTCGACAGTGAAGGGCAGAAACAAACCGCCTTAGTGGATCGTCTGAAAGACAATCTGGCCGAGGTGGAACGCACTTTTGCCGCCGCACGCGACGCAGAAGCCCGGTTTCGTGACCTGCGCGCAGAAGAATTGATCGCCGAACAACAGGCGCTTGTCGCGGATACCGGCGCATCGCTTGCCAAGATTGCCGATCAGGCCAGCCAGATGGGGCTCACCGATGTCGCGGCCCAAGCCCGCACATCCCAGACCCTGCTCACCGCCTATGGCGACAGTTTCACCGCCTTGGCCGAGGCCCGGCGCACGCTTGGGCTGACCCCCGAATCGGGGCTGGAGGGCGAATTGCGCGCCTCGGTTCATGATGCGGAAAAAATTGTGAACACCTTGGGCGTCCCGGCGGTGCAGATCACGCTGCTGACGCTGCGCCGGCATGAAAAAGATTTTATCATGCGTCAGGCGCCTAAATATGTCGAAAAGCTGGATGCCGAAGTGGCGACCTTTCTGGATTATCCCGAAAGCAAATACCCCTCGGCCCAGCACCGCGCCCGCGCGGTCAAAAAGATCGAAGCTTACCAGACCAGCTTTCATCAATTCGCCGAGATCACGCTGCAACTGCGTGCGATGATCGAGGCGAGTGACACCACGTTTCACGCCGTTTTGCCCGCGCTGACGCAATTGCGCCAGGGGATTGCAACCGGGGGCGAGACGATGGCGGCGATGGCGGCAGAGCGCAAGATGCTGGCAGGCGCGGCGATTGCGGCGGCCGGGATCTTGGGGCTTTTGGTCTTGGTGTTCAGCGCGGTGCGGCTGTATCGCGCCACCGCCCTGCCCTTGCGTGCCGTCTCCGATGCCGTCAGCGAACTGGCCGCAGGCACCACCGATATCACCGTGCCGCAATCGCGCGTGCAAGAGGTGCAATCGATCGGCGCCGCCCTGACCACCTTCCGCGACACGATGCTGGAACGCCGCCGGCTTGAGGCCGAACAGGCCGCCGAGGCCGAACGCCTTGCCGCCGAACGCCAAGCCCAAGCCGATCGCGAGGCCGCCGAGGCCCGCGCAAAAGCCGAAGCCGCCGAAGCCGAACGCCGCAAGGCCGCCGAACGCCAAGCCCGCGAACATGCCGCCGCGCAAGAAATCGCCGCCGTCGTGGCCGCCTGTGCCGATGGCGATTTTTCGCAGCGCCTGCGCACCGATGACAAAGAGGGTATCTTTGCCGATCTGTGCCATGGCGTGAACCGCATCGGCGAAGCCGCCGCCGATGGGCTGGCCGCCGTGCAAGTGGCGCTGGAGCATTTGGCCGAGGGCGATCTGACCCATCGCATGCCCACGCAGTTCCAAGGCATTTTTGCTGACATCGCCGAAACGATGAACCGCTCGACCGAAAGCCTGACCGAAACGCTGACCACGATCACCATCTCGGCCTCGTCGGTGGATCTGTCCGCCAATGAAATCTCGGGGGCCGCCGACGATTTGGCGCGGCGCACCGAGCGCAACGCGGCAACGCTGGAACAGACCGCCTCGGCGCTGGAACAAATGTCGGCCACGGTGAAATCGGCCGCCGCCTCGGCCGAAGTCGCGCGCGGCGCGGTGGACGAGATATCGGCCAAGGCGGGCACTGGACGCGAGGTCGTGACCCGGGCCGAAGCCGCGATGGATGAGATCAAAACCTCCTCCGATGCGATTGCGAAAATTTTGCAGGTGATCGACGACATCGCCTTCCAAACCAACCTTCTGGCGCTGAATGCCGGGGTCGAGGCCGCCCGCGCGGGCGAGGCTGGGCGCGGCTTTGCTGTGGTCGCCTCGGAAGTGCGCGCGCTGGCGCAGCGCTCGTCGGAAGCGGCGCGCGATATTGCCGGGCTGATCGAAAGCTCCAGCCAATCGGTTGGGCGCGGCGTCGATCTGGTGCGCGATTCGGGCGCGGCTTTGCGCGATATCGTGGCCGGGGTGGAAGATGCGACCCTGAAGATCGCCGAGATCGTCACCGCCTCGCGCGAGACCGCCTCGGGCATTGGCGAGATTTCGAACGCCACCACGGAACTGGACCGCACCACGCAGCAAAACGCCGCCGTCTTCGAACAGACGAATGCCGCCGTGCGGTCGCTGCAAGGCGAGGCAAGCGCGCTGGCCAGTGCGGTCTCGGCGTTCCGGCTGGCCGCCGCGCAACAAGGCGTGCAAACGGCCCCCGTCACGGTGCCGCAGGCCGCCAATAGTGCCCAGCCTGCAAGCGATGCGCTGTTCGTGTCGCGCCGGCGCGCCTAAGGGCTAACCGCCCGCCGCAAGAATCGCGCGCGCAGCGGCCACGCATCGCGCGCGCGCCTGTGGCCCAAACAGTGTCAGCACCATCATCGCCGCGCCGCCATGGCTCCAAACGGTCAGCTGATGCATCCGGCCTTCCCAAACCGCCGCCGTGCCAAGCGCGATTTCCTCAAGCTCCGGCGGCGGGCTCATCACCTCGGCCAGTTCGGCGCGGTAAGCCGCGATCAGATCGGCCCCGCTCTGCCCGCCCTGCCCCGGCGTACTGCGGTAAAGAAGGGCGAGCGAATCGCCCGCATCGGTCGTGGCGGTGCACAGCGACACGCGCATCTCATCATTGCCGCGCGCAAACCCCGGCGTTAGCGAGACCGGCGCGCCCAGAACCGCCCCCGGATCGGCCAAGGCCAGCCAGTCGCAGGCCCGGCGCGGCGGCGCACCCGCGACCGGGCTTGCCAGCATCGCAAGGATCATCGCAAAGCGGATCATCGCTGCGCCCTCGCACATAGACAGGCGTGGGCGCACCGAACACAAACAAGGCGGCAAAACGCGGCGGACATAAGACCTCGGCACCAAGAAAAACCTGTCCTTTAACGCTACCACAGCCCCCCGCGCGCAGGTGCAGCGACAAAAGCGCGCCCTGCACCGCAGCACGCCCAAAACCCACCTTTGCAGGGCCGTTAGCGAAACCGGAATTGCCTTTGAACGCGCAAGCGTTTAACTCGGTGCTGCAATTGCAAACGTGACGCGCCGCCCGGGGGAAGCCGGGCGCCAAATCGGGGGTCGATGATGGCGAAAACGATGATGGAACAAATGATGCAGGGCGAAGGCTTCATTGCCGCGCTTGACCAGTCGGGGGGCTCGACGCCGAAAGCGCTCAAGCTCTATGGCATCAACGAAGACGCCTATTCGAACGAAACCGAGATGTTCGACCTGATCCACGAAATGCGCGCGCGCATCATTCGCACGCCCGCGTTCACTGGTGAAAAGGTCGTGGGTGCGATCTTGTTTGAACAAACCATGGATCGCGATGTCGAGGGGATCCCGACAGCGACCTATCTGTGGGAAAAGCGCGGCGTCGTGCCGTTCCTCAAAATCGACAAAGGTCTTGAGGAAGAAAAAGACGGCTGCCAGATGATGAAGCCGATCCCGGGGCTGGAGGCGCTGCTGGAACGCGCGGCCGAACAGGGGATTTTCGGCACCAAGGAACGTTCGGTCATTTCTGCGGCGGATCCGATGGGCATTTCCTCGGTCGTGGCGCAACAATTCGAGCTGGGCGAGAAGGTTCTGGCCGCAGGCATGGTGCCGATCCTCGAACCGGAAGTGACGATCTCTATTTCCGACAAGATCGATGCCGAGACGATGCTGCGTGATGCGCTGCTGGCGGGGCTTGAAACCGTGTCTGCGCCGGTGATGCTGAAACTTAGCCTGCCCACCGTCGACAATTTCTACAAGCCGCTGGTCGACCACCCCAATGTCATCAAAGTGGTGGCGCTGTCGGGCGGTTATGCCCGTGCCGAGGCGAATGAAGTCCTTGCCCGCAACACCGGCATCATTGCCTCGTTCAGCCGCGCGCTGACCGAAGGTCTGAGCGCGCAAATGACGGATGCGGAATTTGACGCCGCGATTGGCGAAGCGATCGACAGCATCTACCGCGCCTCGATCGCCGGCTGACATTGCCGCTTCGGGGTCCCCGTGCGGTGCCCCTGCGAACGCGCCACCTCGGTGGCGCGTTTTTCTGTCGGATCGGGCCGCGGCGCCGCACCGCCCACCCCTTGCCCGAACCCGCGCGGGCTTGTAGAAAACGCCAACCCAAGGAAGGAAATCCCGATGCGCGCCGAGATGCAGAATATCGCCGATGCGATCAGCAAGACGTTGAAACTGCTCGGTCAGCGGATGGATTTGGAAACCGCGCCGCACCGGCTCGAAGAATTCGACGCGTTGATCGAGGATGGCGATCTTTGGTCGGATCCGGCGCGCGCGCAAAAGCTGATGCGCGACCGGCAAACGCTGATCGACAAGCTGGCCACCTATCGCAAGATCGACCGCGAATTGACCGACAATGTCGAGTTGATCGAACTGGGCGAGATGGAAGACGATCCCGAAATCGTCGCCGAGGCGGAAAAGAGCCTGCGCGAGTTGAAAGAATTCGCCGCCGCGAAAGAGTTGGAAGCCCTGCTTGATGGCGAGGCCGACAGCAATGACACCTTCCTTGAAATCAACGCGGGCGCGGGCGGCACGGAAAGCTGCGACTGGGCCTCGATCTTGGCGCGAATGTATACCCGCTGGGCCGAGAAAAAAGGCTATACGGTCGAGTTGCAATCGGAAACGCCCGGCGAAGAAGCGGGCATCCGCTCGGTCGCCTACAAGATTTCCGGGCCGAATGCCTATGGCTGGCTGAAATCCGAAAGCGGCGTGCACCGTTTGGTGCGCATTTCGCCCTATGACAGCGCCGCGCGGCGGCACACCTCGTTTAGCTCGGTCTGGGTCTATCCGGTGGTCGACGACAATATCGAAATCGATATTCCGGCCTCGGATATCCGCATCGACACCTATCGGTCCTCGGGCGCGGGCGGGCAGCACGTCAACACCACCGACTCGGCGGTGCGGATCACCCACTTGCCCACCAATATCGTGGTCACCAGCTCGATGAAATCGCAGCACCAAAACCGCGAAGCCGCGATGAATGCGCTGAAGGCGCGGCTTTACCAGATGGAACTGGACAAGCGAAACGCCGAAATCAACGCCCAGCACGAAGCCAAGGGCGAGGCGGGCTGGGGCAACCAGATCCGCTCTTACGTGTTGCAGCCCTATCAGATGGTCAAAGACCTGCGCACGGGGTTTGAAACCTCGGATACGCAAGGCGTTCTGGATGGCGATCTGGATGGGTTGATGGCCGCCACCTTGGCCATGAATGCGGCGGGCAAATCGCGCGCGGATGCCCAAGGCGACGACTGATCGCATGGCGGCGCGGGTCTATATTACCGGCGCCGCGGGGGCGGGCACCTCCACGCTCGGACGGGCGTTGGCGGACCGGCTTGGCGTGCCTTTTCTGGATACCGATGATTTCTATTGGGCCCCGACCGAGCCCCCCTTTACCACCAAGCGCCCGGTGGCCGAGCGGCTGGCGCTGATTGCCGCCGCGCAACTGGGGCAAGGCGATCACGGGGGCTGGGTGCTGGCCGGTTCTTGCGATGGCTGGGGCGACGAGGCCATCGAAGGCACCGATCTGATCGTCTATATCTCCACCCCCGCGCCGGTGCGCCTGTCGCGCATCCGGCGGCGCGAGGCAGAGCGGTGGGGCGACCGCATTAAGCCCGGCGGCGATATGGAACGTCAGCATGCGCAATTCATCAAATGGGCAGCAGGCTACGAAGATCCCTATTTCTCGGGCCGTTCTTTGGCGCGCCATCTGGCCTGGCTTGTGGGGCGCGACGAGCCGGTGATCGAATTGGACGGGACCACCCCGGTCGATGAGATGGTGCAAGAGGTGCTGGCCCGGCTGGCGCACTAGGCGCCCAATCCCGTGTCTGCGCAACGATTATGACCCAAAGAAAACGCCGGGCGTTGGCCCGGCGTTTCTGTTTTCTCATGCCAATGTCGGGCGCTTAGCTGCCGCCAATGGACCACCAGCCTCGTTTCTTCGGCTTCGGCGTGCTGTCTTCCTCGGCCGGTTCCACGGTGGGCGCCGGTTCCGGTGCGGGCTCCGCTGCGACCGGAGACTCTTCCGCAGCTTCTTCGGCCATGGGCGCCTCTGCCGGGGCGTCTGCGCTGGTCTCGGGGCTTGCCTCCTCGGCAACCGGCTCTGCCGGTTGCTCGGCCTCGGGCGGTTCCACGGTCTCGGTTACCGGTGCGACCTCCGCAGCGGTTTGCGCAACCGCTTCGTCTGCCGGCGCTTCGGAGAAGGGCTCTGCCGCCGCCTCGGGGGCCGGTTCGGCCGCGGCGGCTTCGGGCGCTTCAACCGGCGCTTCGGCCTCCGGTTCGACCTTTTTCTTACGCGACCGGGTGGTGGTTTTCTTCGGCGCGGGCGCATCGCCCTCGTCGGTTTTCTTCTTGCGCGACCGGGTAGGTCTTTTGGCCGGTTTCGCGGCCTCTTCTTCCGCCGCCACAGGCTCCGTCACAGCCGCCGCATCTGCGCCAGCCGCTTCTGCCTCGCCCGGCAGATCGGGCAACGTCACCTCGGCCAATTCCGCAGCCGCTGCGGCGCGCGCAGCATCCTCGGCCGCGTCGCCCTCGGTCGCGTCGTGATCCGGCTCCGACCCCTCGTCGCCCTCGTCCTCGTCGCCCTCGCCATTGTCTTGCGGGTCGTCTTGCGCATCCGTGCCGTTGCCCGGTTTCTTGCGCCGACGCCGACGGCGTTTTTTCTTCTTCGGGGTTTCCTCGGCCTCGGCAGTCTCGGTCTCTTCGACCTCGTCCTCTTCTTCCTCGACAACGTCCTCATCGTCGATCTCGGCCATCAATTCGGCACTGGCATGCACCGCCGCCGTCATCGGATCGGGCACGATCCGGGTCGCGGTTTTAAACTTCTCAATCGAGAAATCGGGGCTGACAAGGGTCGGATCGGCCTCGATCCGTACCGCCATGCCATAGCGTGCCTCGATCGAGGCGATATGCTCGCGCTTGGCGTTCATCAGGTAGTTGGCCACCGCGACCGGGCATTTCACCAGAACTTCGCGGCTCCGTTTCCGGGTGCCTTCTTCCTCGATGGCGCGCAGCACTTGCAGCGCAAGGCTGTCATCCGAACGGATCAAGCCGGTGCCATGGCAATGCGGGCAAGGCTGGGTGGTGCTTTCCAGCATCCCCGGGCGCAACCGCTGACGGCTCATTTCCATCAGCCCAAAGCCCGAAATCCGGCCCACTTGAATGCGCGCGCGGTCGGTCTTCAGCTTCTCTTTCAGGCGCTTCTCGACGGCGGAGTTGTTCTTGCGCTCCTCCATATCGATGAAGTCGATGACGATCAGGCCGGCCAAATCGCGCAGACGCAACTGGCGGCTGATTTCCTCGGCGGCCTCAAGGTTGGTTTTCAGCGCCGTGTCTTCGATCGAGCCTTCCTTGGTGGCCCGGCCCGAGTTCACGTCAATCGCCACCAGCGCCTCGGTGACGCCAATCACGATGTAGCCGCCCGATTTAAGCTGCACCACCGGGTTGAACATCGCGCCCAGATAGCTTTCGACCTGGAACCGCGCGAACAGCGGCAACTGCTCGTTGTAATGTTTCACATTGCGGGCATGGGACGGCATGATCATTTTCATGAAGTCCTTGGCCACGCGATAGCCACGCTCGCCCTCGACCAACACCTCGTCGATATCTTTGGAATAAAGATCGCGGATCGAGCGCTTGATCAGATCCCCCTCTTCATAGATCGGCGCGGGGGCGATGGATTTGAGCGTGAGTTCGCGGATCTGTTCCCACAGCCGCATCAGATATTCATAATCGCGGCGAATCTCGGTGCGGGTGCGCTGGCTACCGGCGGTGCGGATGATCAGGCCGGCGCCATGCGGCACCTCCATCTCGCCCGCGATTTCCTTAAGCTTCTTGCGGTCGGCGGCATTGGTGATTTTGCGCGAAATGCCACCGCCACGCGCGGTGTTGGGCATCAGCACGCAATAGCGGCCCGCCAACGACAGGTAAGTGGTCAGCGCCGCACCTTTGTTGCCGCGCTCTTCCTTGACCACCTGCACCAGCATGATCTGGCGCACTTTGATGACTTCTTGAATTTTGTAGCGGCGCGCACGCGGGCGACGCGGCGCGCGGATTTCTTCTTGCACATCCTCATCGGCGACGGATTCGATATCGTCATCGGTGGGGTTGGCGTGATGGTCGTGATCGTGGCTGTCGCCGTCTTCGGCTTCTTCCGCGCCCTCTTCGGCCTCGTCCTCGCCATCCGCCGCGTCGGCGGGGGCAAGCGCTTCGGCCACGGCTTCGGCCACCACCGCTTCGACGGTTTCGGCCTCGGCTTGGGCGTCGGCCTCGGGCGCCGGGTCCACAGCGGTCGCTTCGCTTTCCGCCGCATCGGGCTGCGTTTTCCCCTCGGGCGCGGCTTCGGCGCTGTCGTCCGGGGCCGCCGTGTCAGGCGTTTGCGCCTCGGGCGTTTCAACGCTCAGATCGGTGGCTTCGGGTGCGGGCGCGGCCTCTTCGGCGGTGCCATCTTCGGCATCGGCTTCGATCACCGCCATGCCCGGAATATCTTCAGAACGCACCACCGGATCGGCGCTATTGGCTTTTTCCGCCTTGGCCGCAGAAGAAGACGACCGCGACCGCGAGCGCGACCGGCGCGACCGCGGGCGGCTTTCCTCGGCCTCTTCGGCCTCGGCAGCCAGACGTTCTTCCTCGATCAGCGCCTGACGATCCGCCATCGGGATCTGGTAGTAATCGGGATGAATCTCGGCAAAGGCAAGGAACCCATGGCGATTGCCGCCATAATCGACAAAAGCGGCTTGGAGCGAAGGCTCCACCCGCGTCACTTTTGCCAGATAGATGTTCCCGGCGAGCTGCCGTTTGTTGATGGTCTCAAAGTCGAACTCTTCGACCTTGTTGCCGTCCACCACCACAACCCGAGTTTCCTCGGTATGGGTGGCATCGATGAGCATTTTCTTTGCCATTAATCCTGGTTCCCCATGCGCGGCACCGCCTGGGTCCGGCCCCGATCGGGGGGGACAAGGCGGTCCATGCACGGTTTGTCGTTGAGGCGGAAGCGTTGCGGCACAAACGGGTGGCGGCGGCCGATATCGGCCCGCCCGTCATCACCCGTTTTGTGTTTGCGCGCTCCATCGCGGTTCGTCCCTAGCGCGCGGCAAGCCGCGGGCCAATTGTAAGACCCCCTTGGTTTTCAACGCCTTGAGGGTGTGAAAGCGGTCTTTCGACCAATCGGATGACCCAAGGCCCGCTTCGCACCCGCGAAGAACATCGGCCCGGAAATCAGCGAATTCCGTGGGCAGGACACACGCCTGCCGACATTGCGACATTAGCAATGCTGTGGGTACGAATACAATCGGTTTTTCGCCAAGAAACGGTTAACGTTGATTTGACAGCCATATTTTTGTTCCGCCGCGCCGACTCGACCATGCCGTTTCCCAACCGCCGCGATTGCACGCAAAGGTTGCAATTGAAGGCCCGCCGCACCGGCAGACCCACCCAGATCGGGGCAAGCGCCCGGCTCACCTAGGTGTAGTCGGCCCGGCTCAGCCCGTATTTCGCCATCTTTTCATTCAGCGTCCGGCGCGGCAGGCACAATTCCTCCATCACCGCCGCAATCGAGCCCTTGTGGCGGCGCATCGTATTGTCGATCAGCATCTTCTCGAAGCTTTCGACATATTCCTTCAGCGGTTTGCCCTCGGTCGTCATCGCAGCGCCCAGATCGTCGCTTTCGGCCATCAACAGCGAGGCAATCGAGCCCTGCCCGCGCCGCGCCTGAAGCACCGCGCGTTCGGCCACATTGATCAACTGGCGCACATTGCCGGGCCACGGCGCTTGCAGCAATTGCGCGGCTTCCTGCGCGCTGACCTCGGGCGCCTCACAGCCGTAATCATCGGCGAATTGCTCGCTCATGCGGGTGAACAGCGTCAGCACATCTTCGCCGCGCGCACGCAGCGGCGGAAGGGTCAGCTTATGCGCGGCCAAGCGGAAATAAAGATCGGGGCGCAAAAGGTCTTCAAGCATCTGCCCCTCGCCATGGGCATTGCAGATCGCCACGATCCGGGTTTCCGCCGGATTGCCTTGGTCATTGAGAAAGGTCAAAAGCCGCGCCTGCAAACCGGGGCTCAGCGCCTCGATATCTTCCAGCACCAACGTGCCGCCGCGCACCTCTTCGACCAACGGCAGCCCGCCGCCCTCGGCCACCGGGCCAAAAAGCCGCTCGCCAAGCGCCTCTTCGGTATAGGCCGCGCAAGAGATGGTGACGAATTTCTTGCCCGCGCGCGTGCCCGCCGCATGCAGCGCATGCGCCACCAGCGTCTTGCCGGTGCCGGTTTCGCCGTCAATCAGCACATGGCCATCAGATTGCGCGATATCGAGCACATCTTCGCGCAGCCGCTCCATCTGCGGCGAGGTGCCGATGAGCTTGCCCATCACCTTCGTGCCTTCGCCCAGATCACGGCGCAAGGCGCGCGCATCCAGCGTCATCCGCCGCGCCTGCGTGGCGCGTTTGGCCAATTCGGTCATCCGGTCGGGGTTGAACGGCTTTTCCATGAAATCCATCGCGCCAAGGCGCATCGCCTCCACCGCCATCGGCACATCGCCATGGCCGGTGATCATGATCACCGGCAACCCGCTATCAAGCCCCATCAGCCGTTTGAGAAAGGCCATCCCATCCATGCCGGGCATACGAATATCGGTGATGACCACACCCGGCCAATCCGCCCCGATCACCTTAAGCGCATCTTCCGCACAGGCGAAACTTTCGGTGTCAAAGCCCGAAAGCGCCAGCCATTGGCTGATCGATTGCCGGATGTCTTCCTCGTCATCGACGATCGCCACTTTCATCATGCGCATATCTTGTTACTCCGCTGCCCTGCGCCCCTTGCCGGGCGCCCTCATCCCTGCTGTCAGGCGCGGCAGCCGCACTTCGAACACCGCGCCCCCCTCCTCGGCATTGCGTGCGGTCAGCCGACCGCCGAAATCCCCCACGATGGACGAAGAAATCGCAAGGCCCAGCCCCGTCCCCTCGCCCGGTTTCTTGGTTGTCCAGAATGGCTCGAAAAGCTTGTCCAGATCGGTGATGCCGGGGCCATTATCGGCCACGGTCAAAACCGCCATCTCATCGGCCTCCAAGGCAATGGCAATGCGCGGCGTGCGCTGCCCCTTGGTCGCATCCAGCGCATTGCGCAACAGGTTGATGATCACCTGTTCAAGCCGGATCCGGTCCGCCATCACCATCACCTGCCCACGCGGCAGGGAACGGGTGATCTTGACGGTGCGCGCTTTCAATTGCGGTTCCATCATCGTCAGCGCCGACGACAGCGCGGCGCGCAGATCGACCGGCTCAAAAGCGTCGCCGCCCTTGCGGGCGTAGGATTTCAACTGCCGTGTGATCGCGCCCATCCGCTCGATCAAATCATCGATGCGCTGGAACGACGACAAGGCCTCGGTCACGCGTTCGCGCTGCAACAAAAGCCGCGCACCCGCCAGATAGGTTTTCATCGCCGCCAGCGGCTGGTTAAGTTCGTGGCTGACCGCCGCCGACATTTCCCCCATCACGGCGAGTTTGGAGCTTTGTTCCAGTGTCTGTTCGGCCAAGGTCAGGTCTTTTTGCACCCGCTCCCGCTCGGCAATCTCGCGTTTGAGCCGCGCGTTGAGCGCGCGCAGTTCCGCAGACTCGCGCCGATAAAGCGCCGATTGCACCTTGGCGCGGCGTGACACGAAGTAAAAGCCAAGCGCCAAAAGCACGGCAAAGCCCATGATTTCCAGCGCAATAACCGCATTCACCCGGTCGCGCACCGACGTATAGGGCGTGAACGCCACCATCCGCCAACCGCGAAACGGCAGCCGCGCCTCGGTGCGCATCACCGCTTGCCCCGCGACCCAAGCATCGGGCGGCTCATTCGCCCAATCCGCCGTGGCCTGCAAGGCGCGCTCAATCGCCGAAGGGGCCGAGCGCGCGGCCAACGCCTCGTCCATCGTCACGCCACGCCAGCGCGGCTCGGTCGCCAAGACGATCTGGCCCGAACTGTCCAACACCGCCACGGCATCGGAAATCCCCGCCCAGGCGCGTTCATAGCGGGCCAGATCCGCGCCCACAACGATCACCCCCACCAGCTTGCCTTCGGAGATGATGGCGCGCGAATAGACGAATTCCGACGCCCCGGTAACCCCTTTGACAGCGGTAAAAACCGTATCGCGCGAGCGCTGCGCATCGACGAAAAACGGCGCATCGTTGAAGGTGGTGCCCAGCACATTGCGGTCTGTCGCGGCGACCACGCGGCCTTGCAAATCCAGCAGCCGGATCGAAGCCACGCCCACCTCGTCGCGCGCCGCGATCAACAGCGCCGAAGTGGTGGAAAAATCTCCCGATGTCAGCGAGGTAGACAGCTCCGGGTCACGCGCCAACAAAAGCGGCACCACCGCGGTGCGTTGCAATTCCGACAAGATATTGCCCGAATAAAGTGCCAGCCGCAGTTCGGTGCGCATCCGCGTGGTTTCGGTAAAGCGCTCGGTCAGCCAGATATTGGTCAGCCAAATCCCCGCCATCGTCGCCGCCAGCGCCAGCACCGCAATCGCACGATAAGCCGCGCGGCGAAAACGCCGCCGGGTCTCGGCGCGGGTGGTAAGTTCAGAGCGCAAACGGGTCTCGGGCATGGGCGCAGATTAGGCCAAGCCGCCCCCCCCAACAAGCAGGCGCGATCACGCTTGGGCGAGCATCCCCGAAAGCGCGCGGAAAAGCGCCGCCCCGTCGGTGCCGCCTTGGCGGTCTTCCACCACCCGTTCGGGGTGCGGCATCAGGCCCAATACACGGCGGTTTTCGCTGAGCACGCCCGCAATATCGGCGGTGGAGCCGTTCGGGTTGTCGATATACCGAAACGCGACACGGTCTTCGCCCTCAAGGCGTTTCAGCCCCTCGGCATCGATCACGTAATTGCCATCATGGTGAGCAATCGGATAGGTCACTTCGGCGCCCGCGGCGTAGCCCTCGGTGAAGATACTGTTGGTCGTCGCCACCGCCAGCTTTTGCGGGCGGCACACGAATTTGAGCGAGGCATTGCGCATCAGCGCGCCCGGCAGCAAGCCCATTTCGGTCAGCACCTGAAAACCGTTGCAAATGCCGATCACATGGCCGCCCTTGGCAGCGAAATCGACCACTGCCTGCCCAATCGGCGAGCGCGAGGCAATCGCGCCGCAGCGCAGATAGTCGCCAAAGGAAAAGCCCCCCGGCACGCCCACCACATCAGTGCCCGCCGGGATCTCGGTGTCCTTGTGCCAGATCCGCACGACCTCGGCCCCCGCCTTCTCAAAGGCATCGGCAAGATCACGGTCGCAGTTCGACCCCGGAAAGGTGATGACGGCGGCTTTCATAGCGAAAGGGCTCCTGCGTTCTTCTTGGTGCAAACAATCCGGGCTCCGGGGGCACGGCCCCCGGCCAACCGTCCGATCAGGCGATCTCGACTGTGTATTTCTCGATCACCGTATTGGCGAGCAGCTTTTCGCACATCGCCTTGACCTCGGCCTCGGCGGCGGCGGCATCGGTCGCGGCCAGATCCAGCTCGATCACCTTGCCTTGACGCACACCCTCGACGCCCGAAAAGCCCAAATGGCCAAGCGCGTGGCGCACCGCTTCGCCTTGCGGGTCAAGCACCCCATCTTTCAGCATCACATGCACGCGCGCTTTCATCTTACGCCTCTTCAGTTGATCAAGGTGGGCTTCATCGGCGTGGCATTGGCGGGCAGAACCCCCAGCCGCCGCGCGACTTCGGTATAGGCATCGGTCAGGTTGCCAAGGTCGCGCCGGAACACGTCCTTATCAAGCTTCTGGTTCGTCTTCACATCCCACAAGCGGCAGCTATCGGGGCTGATTTCATCGGCAATGATCAGGCGCATGAAATCGCCATCCCAAACGCGCCCGATCTCGATCTTGAAATCGATCAGCTTGATGCCGACGCCAAAGAACACGCCCGACAAGAAATCGTTCACCCGCAGCGCAAGCGACACGATATCATCCAGATCTTGCTGGTTCGCCCAGCCAAAGGCGATGATATATTCCTCGGGGACGAGCGGATCGCCAAGTTCATCGTTTTTGTAGCTGTATTCGACGATCGGGCGCGGCAGCGGCGTGCCTTCTTCAAGGCCCAAGCGCTTTGCAATCGACCCGGCTGCGAAATTGCGCACGATCACCTCTAGCGGAACAATCTCCACTTGGCGAATAAGCTGTTCGCGCATGTTCAAGCGGCGGATGAAGTGGTTCGGAATCCCCACATTCGTCAGCCCGTTCATGAAGAATTCGGACAACCGGTTGTTGAGCACGCCCTTGCCCTCAATCGTCGCCTTTTTCTGCGCGTTGAACGCGGTCGCATCATCTTTGAAATACTGCACCAAGGTGCCGGGCTCGGGGCCTTCGTAAAGGATCTTTGCCTTGCCTTCGTAGATTTTCTTGCGACGCGGTGCCATGGGCTCTCCGATATTGGGCGGGTGCGTTGACCCGATGCGGGGCCTTGCCCCGAGGGCACCCCTTTCGGCCCCTATAGGCCAAGCCGCCCCGCGCCGCAAGAAGATCGGTGTGCAACCGCCCTGCTTGGGCCGATTGCGGGCGCTTTCGCCCCCCTTTAGGCCTGCTAGCGCAATCACCCCGGCGCGGCTTTATGAGGTCTTGCAGCGTGCAGCCAAAAAAACCATATCTGGGACAACAACCGATTTGGGGGGACCAGATGACCACTTTCGACGATCGCGAACACGCCTTCGAGGCCAAATTCGCTCATGATGCGGACCTGCGCTTCAAGGTGGAGGCGCGCTCGGTGAAGATCATGGGCCATTGGGCGGCGGAGCTTTTGGGCAAGACCGGCGAGGCCGAAGAAGCCTATGTCAGCGCGCTGATCGCGGCCGATTTCGAAGAGGCCGGGCAAGAGGATGTCGTGCGCAAGCTGGTCGGAGACCTTGCGGGCGTCGCCGATGAGGCCAAGATCCGCGCCAGACTGGGCGAGGCTTTGCGCGAAGCGATGAAGCAGATCACCGAAATCGGCTGATCCCGCCCGCAAGCCGAATTTTGAAAACCGACGCCCGAGCGCGTCGGTTTTTTCTTTGTTTCAACGCCTTGCAGGGCGGCGTTCTGAGGACCTCAGGCGGGGTTAATTTCCACATACCACGTTACAAATTGATGTCTCAATTTTAAACCTTTCTTTCCCTTCGCGGCGCAAACCCGACCCCCGGGGATACGCGCAAGAAAGAGGGGTTCGGATGTCCGATCATCGCAAGGGCCAAGCGGCCGTGGCCGAGCAAAGCGTGCAAGAAACGGCGGCCCGCCCGCTGCGGTTTGGCGCGGCTGCGGGGCGGCAGGTTCTGGGCATCGCCCTTGTGGGCGCCTTTGTGTGGGCGCTGCGCGATCGGCTGGCGATGCTCGATGGCGCGGCGGTGATGGCGGCGCTCGGGCGCGTCGACGCCGCCCAGTGGGCGCTGGCGCTTGTCGCCACCTGCATCAGCTTTGCCGCGCTGGCCCAATATGATGCGATCATTCATCGCCTGCTGGGCACTGGCACGGCCGCCCGCCCTGCGCGCCGCGCGGGCTGGACCTCAATCGCGCTGTCGCAAACCATCGGTTTTGGGCTGGTGTCGGGCGCGCTGGTGCGCTGGCGGATGCTGCCCGACACCTCTTTGGCGCGGGCCACCAAGATTACCGCCACCGTCGCCGCGACCTTCCTGATTTCTTGGGCGGTGCTGACCGCGCATGTGCTGTTGATCGCGCCGGTCAGCCTGCCGGGGCTGTCGCTGGCCACGGTGCAGGGCTTTGCCGCGCTGGGGCTGGCACTTGGCGGCGGGCTGGCGCTGGCCGCGTTGATCCTGCCGGGCATAAAACTGGGCCGCTTGACGCTGCGCCTGCCCGCGCCCGCCGTGATGGCGCAGATCCTTGGCCTTGCACTGATTGACACCGCCTTTGCGGCGCTGGCGCTTTGGGCGCTTTTGCCGCCGGGCACCGAATTGGGCCTGTTGACGCTGTTCCCGGCCTTTTTGCTGGCGCTGGGGGCAGGCTTTGTCTCGGGCACACCCGGCGGCGTCGGCCCGTTTGAAATCACGTTGGTGGCGCTTTTGCCTGCGACACCCGAACCCGAATTGCTGGCTGCGATTCTGGCGTGGCGGATCGCCTATTTCGGGCTTCCGGCGCTGGCGGCGATGGCCGTTGTCGCGCTGCGTCCGGCCCGTGCGGGCGATGCACCGCAAATCGTCACCGCCCCGCTGGACTGCCCGCAGATCGCGCATCTGGTCGCCCAAGACCGGCAAGCCGAACTGGGGCTGATGCGCCAAGGCGATCTGGGCGTTTTGCGCTGTGACCGCGCGCCGGGGGGCTGGATGACGGGCCGCGCCGGGCAAACGCTGGTGGCGCTTTTGGACCCGTTTGGCACCGCACCCCCGTTTGGCACCGCACCCACGGCCAATATGCTGCATGCGCTGCGCGAAGCCGCCCGCGCCGAAGGGCGCCGCGCCAGCCTTTACAAAATCTCGCCGCGCAGCGCCGCACTGGCGCGCCGCGCAGGCTGGGCCGTGGCGCCGGTCGCCACCGAAGTCTGGCTCGCGCCGCAAAGCTACAGCCTCGACACCCCCGCGCGCGCCGGTTTGCGGCGCAAGCTGCGCAAGGCCGCCAAAGCCGGGGTCATCATCACCCCCGCCGAAGGTCCGTTGCCGCTTGCCGAAATGACCGCGATTGCCGATCAATGGCGCACAGCGCGCGGTGGCGAGCGGGGCTTTTCGATGGGCCGGTTCACCCCCGACTATGTCGCGCATCAACAGGTCATGCTGGCCTATGTGAAAGGCACGCTTGTGGGCTTTGCCAGCTTTCACGCCAATCGCACAGAATGGGTGCTGGATCTGATGCGCCCCGGCACAGCCGCGCCCGATGGCACGATGCAGGCGCTGATCGCGGGGGCGCTGAGCGCCGCTAAAGAGGCCGGGGTCACGCGGCTGTCGCTTGCCGCGCTGCCGCCGCGCGCCGAAGACATCACCGGGCCTGCGGTCCATATCTGGCGGCGTGCCGAAAAGGGCGCCGGAGCCGCCGGTCTGCGGCAGTTCAAAATGAGCTTCGCGCCGCAACTCAGCCAACGTTATATCGCCGCGCCTTCCTCGCCGACTCTGGCGCTTGCGGCGGCCGATATCGCCCGCGCGATCCATCGCCCCGCCGCGCTTGTGCCCCCAAAAGCCGCGCTTGTGCCGCGAAAAACGGCGGTTGCCCCCGTCATTGCGATGCTGCGCAACCTGCGCCCTGCCTCAACAAGATGATGAGCGAAAGGAATTTGCACTTTGGACCGGCTTCTGGCAGGGAGTAGCCGACCCGAACAGGAGAGGCCCGATGACCAACACCCTTACCCGTCTGCTGCAAACCCGCGACTGGCTGCTGGCCGACGGTGCGACAGGGACCAACCTGTTCAACATGGGGCTGGAATCGGGCGAGCCGCCGGAGTTGTGGAACGTCGATCACCCCGACCGGATCGCCAAGCTTTATAGCCTTGCCGTCGATGCGGGCTCGGACCTGTTTCTGACCAACTCTTTTGGCGGCAACGCCAGCCGCCTGAAACTGCACAACGCCCAAGGCCGGGTGCGCGAACTCAACCGCACCGCCGCCGAAATTGGCCGTGACGTCGCCGATAAAGCGGGCCGCCCGGTTGCCGTTTGCGGCTCGATGGGGCCGACGGGCGATATTTTCGCGCCGATGGGCACGCTGACCCATGAACTGGCCGTGGAAATGTTCCACGAACAGGCCGAGGGGCTGAAAGAAGGCGGTGCCGATGTGCTTTGGGTGGAAACCATCTCTGCCCCCGAAGAATTTGCCGCCGCCGCCGAGGCCGCAAAGCTTGCTGGCATGGATTGGTGCGGCACCATGAGCTTTGACACCGCGGGCCGCACGATGATGGGCGTCACCTCGGCGCAATTGGCCGCCTTGGTCGAAAAACTGCCCAACCCGCCGCTGGCCTTTGGGGCGAACTGCGGCGTTGGCGCTGCCGATCTGATGCGCACGGTGATGGGCTTTGTGTCTTCTGGCACCGAACGCCCGATCATCGCCAAGGGCAATGCGGGCATCCCGAAATATCACGATGGGCACATCCATTACGATGGCACGCCCGCGCTGATGGGCGATTACGCCTGCCTTGCGCGCGATGCGGGCGCAACGATCATCGGCGGGTGCTGTGGCACCATGCCTGAACACCTCAAGGCGATGCATGAGGCGCTGTCGACCCGCGAACGTGGCCCGCGCCCGAGCCTTGAAGATGTGACCGAAAAACTTGGCGGGTTCTCGTCGGACACCGATGGCACCGGCGATGACGCCGGTCCGACCCGCGAACGCCGTGGCCGCCGCCGCGGCTAAGCCCGCAAAAAGAAACACTTGCCAGCCTGCCTTTGTGCCCGGAAGATTGCCTTGCATCTTCCGGCCTTGCCCGGCTGCGCCACCAAGGGATTTCTATGCCGCACATGCGCGCCCGCTCAAAACAGCTCCAACTGCTCGCCCGGTCTTGGCGGCACGGCAAAGCGCGCACAGTCCAGCGGCGGCAAATCGGGCGCAAGGCTCAACCTGCGGCACGAAACTTCAAACCGGCGCGCCAACAGCTCTGCCTCGGTCCCCTCGCCTTCCATGCGGGTTTCAAAGCGTGGGTCGTTCAGCTTGCCCCCCCGAAACGCGGCAATCGCCCCCAGCACCTTTTCGGCGCGCAGCGGATAATGACGGGCCAACCAATCGGCAAACAGCGGCGCCACCTCATGGGGCAACCGCAAGGGGATCATTTCGGCAGCGCGCGCCCCGGCCCGGCGCGCCTCGGTCAGCACGGCTTCCAGCGCGTGATCGGTCAGCCCCGGTATGATCGGCGCGGCCATCACCCGCACCGGAATGCCCGCGCGCGTGGCGGCCCGGATCATCCGCAACCGGGTTTGCGGGCTTGGCGCGCGCGGCTCCATCTTGCGGGCAAGCTCGTCATCCAAAGTGGTCAGCGACACGCCCAGATGCACCAGATTGCGCTTTGCCATATCGCCCAACAGATCAAGATCGCGCAACACCCCGGCACCGCGCGTGGTCAGGCACAGCGGATGGTTGAAATCGCTCAGCACCTGCAACAGCCCGCGCATGATCCCCTGTTCGGCCTCGACCGGCTGATAGGGGTCGGTCGCGGTGCCAATGGCAATCGGCGCGCAGACATAGCCGCGTTTAGACAAGTCACGCGCCAAAAGCGCGGGCGCCTCGGGCCGGGCAATGATCTTGGTTTCGAAATCAAGCCCCGCCGACAGACCCAGATAGCCATGTGTGGGCCGTGCATAGCAGTAGATACAGCCATGTTCGCAGCCCCGATAGGGGTTCACAGACCGGTCAAAGGGCACATCGGGCGAGCTGTTGCGGGTGATGATAGACTTGGGCCGCTCCACGCAAAGCTCTGTGCGCACAAGCTTTTCTTCTTCGGTTTGGTCCCAGCCATCGGGCTCCACCAGCCGCGCATAGGGCTCAAACCGGCCCACCGGATTGGCCGCGGCGCCCCGGGCCCGCAGCCGCTGGCGCGGATCGGGGGGCGGCAAATCAAGGGGCAAGCTCGGCATCGGGGTCATGCGCAAAAACTAGAACTAAAAGAGAACATTTCGCAAGAGATTCGCGCTCACAACCGGGCCGTGCAAAGCCCCGACTTCACGCCGCGACCTTGGCACGGCATTTGCCCGCAGCACGCAAATCGCGTCGGGGACAGAACGCCGCATGTCGCAAATCACAAAGTAACCCTGTCCCTTTCACCGCATCACGAAATGACCCACGCTCAGGAGAATGCCCATGGCCGATGAAGACGATATCATCCTTTCGGAACTCGACGACGACGAGCTTGTGCAGCAAATGCACGACGACCTTTACGATGGGCTCAAGGAAGAGATCGAAGAGGCCGTCAACATTCTCGTGGAACGCGGCTGGACGCCCTATGACATCCTGACCAAGGCGCTGGTTGCGGGTATGACGATTGTCGGCAACGACTTCCGCGACGGTATCCTGTTCGTGCCCGAAGTGCTTTTGGCGGCGAATGCGATGAAGGGTGGCATGGCGATCCTGAAGCCGATGCTGGTGGAAACCGGCGCGCCGCGCATGGGCAAAATGGTCATCGGCACCGTCAAGGGCGACATCCACGACATCGGCAAGAACCTTGTCGCGATGATGATGGAAGGCGCGGGGTTCGAAGTGGTGGACATCGGGATCAACAACCCGGTTGAAAACTACCTCGAAGCGATTGAACGCGAGCAGGCCGATATCCTTGGCATGTCGGCGCTGCTGACCACCACCATGCCCTACATGAAGGTGGTGATCGACACGATGAAAGAAAAAGGCATCCGCGACGACTATCTGGTGCTGGTCGGCGGGGCCCCGCTGAACGAGGAATTCGGCAAGGCCATCGGCGCCGATGCCTACTGCCGCGATGCTGCCGTTTCGGTGGAAATCGCCAAGGAAATGGTCGCGCGCAAGCACAACCAGATGGGCGCCTAAGCCGAATTTTGCGGAAAAGCCGGGCATTTTCCGGTTTGGCGCAACGAAATGTGAACCCGAAGGGCCTCAAGCTGTGCTTGGGGCCTTTTCCTTTGCGCCAACCGGCCCCATATTCGGGAAGAGGAGAGACGTAATGATGCAACCGATGCCCCTGCCCCATTTCCTGTTCATGCTGCTTGCTGTTGTCTTGGCCGCAGCGGTCACGATCGCCGTGGCGCTGCATGCGGGGGTGCCGCTGATGCTGATGGGTCTGGCCGCCTTGATCGGGGCCGCGCTGATGCGCCTTTTTGAGCGGGTCGAGTAAGCCTATCAGATGATTTCCGACCAGAGCCTGACCGTTGCGGGCCTGCCGCCCGAGGGACGCGGGCGTGTTCTGCTGATTGCCTGCGGGGCTTTGGCGCGCGAGATTTTGGCGCTGAAGGCGGCCAATCGCTGGGATCATCTGGACCTGACCTGCCTGCCTGCCAATCTGCATCTTTACCCCGAGCGGATCACCGCAGCCGTTGCGGCGGCGGTCGAAAAACACCGCGCCGCCTATGCGACGATTTACGTGGTCTATGCCGATTGCGGCACCGGGGGGCAGTTGCAGGCCAAATGCGCCGAATTGGGCGTCGACATGGTGCCCGGCCCGCATTGCTATGCGTTTTTCGAGGGCAATGACACCTTTGCCGCCCATGCCGACACGGAAGCCACCGCCTTCTATCTGACGGATTTTCTGGTGCGCCAGTTCGAGGCTTTTGTCTGGCGTCCGATGGGCTTTGACCGCCATCCCGAACTGATCCCGATGATGTTTGGCAATTATGAAAAGCTGGTATTTCTGGCCCAGACCGACGATCCCGCGCTTGACGAAAAAGCGCGCGCGGCGGCGCAAAAGTTGGGGCTGGCCTATGAACGCCGCCTGACCGGCTACGGGGATCTGGCGGTGGAACTGGCCCGCCTTTAGGTCCGGCACCGCCTGATGCTGCACCGCAGCGGAAGAATTTGTTTACAGCGCGCCTTGGTCGGCTAACCTGCTTGCAGCCTGGGGGAGGAGGCCGGTTCGCCGGACCCCGGGAAAACGTCGACATCAAGACGACTGGGAGGAAATCTTATATGGATCGTCGCACCTTCATGCGGAAGGGCGCGCTTGGCACCGTTGCCGCCGCCGCTGGAACCACGCTTGCCGCCCCTGCTATCGCGCAGGAAAATCCCAAGGTCACCTGGCGGATGACCTCGTCCTTTCCGAAATCGCTCGACACGATCTATGGCGCCGCCGTGACGATGACGGATTACCTGCGCGGCATGACCGACGGCAAGTTCAACATTCAGGTCTTTGCGGGCGGCGAGATTGTGCCGGGCCTGCAAGCGATGGATGCGGTTTCAAACGGCACGGTCGAGGCGTGCCATACTTGCTCCTATTACTATTGGGGCAAAGACCCGACCTTCGCCTTGGCCACCGCCGTGCCCTTTGGGCTCAACATGCGGATGCAAAATGCCTGGTTCTACTATGGCGGCGGCAATGATCTGCTGAACGAGTTTTATGCCGATTATAACATCTCGGCGCTGCCTTGCGGCAATACCGGCGCCCAGATGGGCGGCTGGTTCCGTAAGGAAATCAACACCCTAGAGGATATCAAAGGGGTGAAGATGCGGATCGGCGGCTTTGGCGGCCGGGTGTTGGAACGGCTGGGCGGCGTGCCGCAGCAAATCGCGGGCGGCGATATTTACCCCTCGCTCGAAAAAGGCACGATCGACGCGACCGAATGGGTCGGCCCCTATGATGATGAAAAGCTCGGCTTTTACAAAGTCGCGCCCTATTATTACTACCCCGGCTGGTGGGAAGGCGGTGCCTGCCTGCATGCGATGTTCAACACTGACGCCCATGCGGCGCTGCCCGAACATTACAAGATCGCCCTGGCCACGGCCTGCGAGGCCGCGAACCAGGATGCGATGGCAAGCTACGACTGGAAGAACCCGACCGCGCTGAAATCGCTCATGGCCAATGGCGCGCAATTGCGCCCCTTCAGCCAAGAGGTTCTGGACGGCTGCTTCAATGCCGCCAACGAGGTCTATGCCGAGCTGGATGCCTCGAACGCGGCCTTCAAGAAGATCAAGGACAGCCAATGGGCCTTCCGCAAGGATGCCTATTTGTGGATGCAATTGTCGGAATATAATTTCGACACTTACATGATGATCCAACAGCGCAACGGCAAATTGTAAGCTCATGCCCCAAAGACCAAGGCCCCCGCGTTCCGGGGGCCTTTTCCTGCCCCGCCCCGCCCCCTAGATAAGGGCAAACAAAGGGGGACATATGCCCGGTATCTTGATCACCGGCGGCGCCAAACGGATCGGCGCGGCCATGGCGCGCGGTTTTGCCGATGCGGGCTTTCGCATCATGCTGCATTATCGGTCCTCTGCCGACGAGGCCGAGGCTTTGGCAAAGGCGCTCAACACAAAGGGCGAGATTTGCCGCCTTGTGCAGGGCGATCTGGAAAACCCCGCCGATGTGCAGGCGGTGTTTGACGCAGCGGCGGATTGGCTGGGCCGGGTCAATGTCGTGTTAAACAACGCCTCGAATTTTATGAATGACGATGTCTTCACGCTCCAAGACGCGACGATGGATGCGCATTTCGCGGTAAACCTGAAAGCCCCGGTGGCGCTGGCGGCACGGCTGGCCGCGCAGGATATGGGCGGCGAAGACGGGCTGGTGATCAACATGCTCGACAACAAAGTGTTGGCGCTGAACCCGGATTTCTTTTCCTATACGCTGTCCAAGGCCGCGCTGCAGGCGGCCACTGAAATGCTGGCGATGCGCTTTGCCGGTCAGCCGCGCGTCAATGGCATTGCCCCCTCGATCACCCTGATTTCGGGGAAGCAAACCCAAGAGAATTTTGAAAAATCAAGCCGCATAAACCCGTTGAAGATTCAGGTGCAGCCCGAAGATCTGGTGCGCAGTGCGCTTTATCTGTGGCACGCCAAAGGCACCACCGGCGAGGTGATCGCGGTGGATGGCGGGCAGGCGCTGTGGCAATTGCCGCGTGATGTGGCGTTTTTGGTCAAACAGGGGCATGTCCATGGCTGAAATGATCATCCGCCTCGAAGAGCTTGAAATCACTATGTATTTGGGCATCCATGATTTTGAGCGCGCGCGCCCGCAACGGGTGCTGATCTCCGCCGAGATCACCGTGACCGGCACCGATTGGGCGGCGGGCAAGTTCTTTGATTATGACCCGGTCGCGGAATTTGTCCGCGCCTTCAACGGCACCCGGATCGACACACAAGAGGAATTGGTCAGCCGCATCCATACCTTCGTGCATAGCCTTGAGGGCGTCGCCCATGCTGCGATCTGGTCGAAAAAGCCCGATGTCTACCCCGATGCAAAAGCGGTCGGCGTGGTGCTGCGCGGGTAAGTTTTAACCCTGAATTGGAATAAATCTGCCCTCCCGCGACATAGTGAAGCGCGACCTTAACGTTTGCCCCCGATGCTCTTTTCGCGAAGGCGTATGAGTATTGGGATAGTGCATGCCGGGGGCAACAAAAACCGTCGAGACCGTTTTGGCCGGATTTCCCGGGGCAGCCTGTATGACAAGCCCGACGGGCGAGCTGTTGTGGGGCAATGCCATTTTCAACCGGGTCTTTGGCACCCGCCCAGACACCTATGGCGTGCGGCTTGAAACGCTTTTGCCCGAGGCGCTTTGTGCGCGGTTGTTGCCAAAACTGGCCAATCTCGGCACAGCGGCGAACCGGTTTCGCGTCGAGCTTGAGGCGCTGACGGGGCCGCCGCGTCCGCTGGATATCAGTCTTTGGGCGCTCGACCCTGAAACCGCGCCCGACATCTGCGTGGTGCAGATGGCCGAACCGGTCAACGACACACAAGCCCAAGCCAAGATTTCGCGGCTTGAAGGCGCCTTGGAACTGGCCTCCAAGGCGCGGCTGGCCACCGAATCCAAGCTGCGCGCGGTGCAAGAACAGGCGGATACGCTGCGGATTTCGGCCGAAAGCTCCAACATCGTCGCATGGCACCTGTACCCCGGTCCCAATATCGGCGGGATTGGGCCGCATCTGGCGCGCATGCTGGGCTATCCCGACGGGTTTGCGATCGATATCGACTCGCTGCGCGATCTCATTCACCCCGATGATCGGCAGGCTGCCAGCGCCGAATTCGCGGCGATGAAACGCGGCGAGATCGACAGTTTCAACCATGACATCCGCCTGCGCCGCGCCGATGGCAGCTGGGCCTGGATCACCTCGCGCGGGCGGCGCATCGACCGCTCTGACGAGGGGCTGCCGGATATGATGTGCGGCTCCTTTTCCGATATTTCGGAGCGCAAGGAGAGCGAGGCTTGGGTGCTGCAAGCCTTTAACGAAGCGCAGGCGGCCCGCAACGCAGCGGCGACCTCGGCCGAGTTGATGAAAACCGCCATGGCCTGCGGCGGCTTCGGGGTTTGGGTGGTTTGCGCCGAACGCGGCGAAGCCTGGATGAACGACGAAGGCTATCAGGCCATGGGGTACGAACCGGGCGAATTTTCGCCCGACGATACCGGATGGCGCAACCTTTATCACCCCGACGATCTGGCCGAAGCCACCGGCTTGATGGAAGATCTGATCTTTGACCGGGCCGAAGTCTTCGACAATACCGCGCGGCTGCGGCACAAAGACGGGTCCTATCACTGGTATCGCTGCGTCGCGCGTAAGATCGACCGGTCGGATCAAGGGCTGCCGTTTCAAGTGTCGGGCGCGCAGACCTGCATCGATCACCTGAAGGAAAACGAGCGGCAATTGTCCGAAGCGCTGGCCCATGCCGAGCAGGCCAGCGAAATGGCACAAGAACGCGCCGAGCTTTTGCGCACCTCGGGGCTTTGCGCCGAGATCGGCCACTTCTCGATCTGCCCCGAGCTGAACGAGGGCTGGACCCCCGATGAAACCTATGCGCTCTTTGGCTATGAACCCGGGGCCTTTGCCTCGACCGATGCGGGCTGGCGCAGCCTGATTCATCCCGATGATCTGGAAGAGGCCGTCGCACAGGCCGAAGCGCTCAAGGCCGGGCAAAGCGACCTTTATGTGCATGAACACCGCCGCCGCCATGCCGATGGCAGCTATCACTGGTATCGTGCCGTCGCGCGCCGGGTGGACCGGTCGGACAAGGGCCTGCCCTATCTGTTGGCGGGCGCGATCATCAATATCGATACAGTAAAATCCAACGAAGCCCGCTTGGCCGATGCCGCCGCGCAGGCCGAGGCGGCGCGCGCGCGGCTTGATACGCTCGCCGATAACTCGCCCGGCGCCTTGTTCGAATTCCGCATGGATCGCGCGGGCAAAATCGACATGCCCTATTTCAGCGCCAAATTGCCCAAGATGATGGCGGTCTCGCGTGCCCAGCTTGAAGCGGATGGGGCCAGTGTCTTTACCCATGTGCCCCCGGAGGTGCAGGCGCAGATGATGCCGGAAATCGTGCACTCGCGCGATACGGGCAAAGCCTATGATACACGCTTTCCCGTCGATGATCCGACCGAGGGGCGGCGCTGGCTGGCGGTTTCCTCAATGCCGTTCGGACAGATGGACGAATCCACGGTTTGGTCCGGCACCCTGCTTGATGTGACCTATCAGGTGGAAATCGAAAAGCAGGCCGCCGAAGGGGCGGAGGCCGTGCGCCGCGCCCACGAGCGGATGATGACGCTGGCAGAAAACGCGCCGGGCGCCATTTTCGAGTGGCAACGCACCCCCGATGGCGCGTTCCATTTCGAGTTCTTCTCGGGTGCCTTGCCGGAATTGATGGGTGTCACCCGTGCCGCGCTTGAGGCCGATGGCAGCGCCGTTTTCACCCATTTCCCGCCCGAAGATATCGCCCCGGTGCAAGAGGCCGTGCACCAATCCATCGAAACGCTGACGCGGTTTGAAACCCAGCACCGCGTCTTGCACCCGACCAAAGGCACACGTTGGATCCATGTCTCGGCCCAGCCCTTCGGCCAGCTCGATGGTACGATCACCTGGTATGGCAACACTTTGGACATCACCGAGCGGATCGAAACCGAACAGCGCGCCCACGAGGCCGCCGAGGCGGTGCGCAGCGCCCATGAGCGCCTTATCACCATGGCCGAGAACACCCCCGGTGCGCTTTTCGAATGGCACCGCCCGCCCGAGGGCGAAGACCGGCTGATGTTCTTTTCGGGCCGTCTGGTCGAGATTGCAGGCGTGCCGCGCAAGGCGCTGGAAGAAAACGCGACCAAAATCTTTGACCATGTCGACCCCGAAGACCTGCCGATGGTGCTGACCGAAATTGAGCGCTCCGCGAACCAAATGTCGCGCTACGAGGTCCAGTTCCGGCTGCATCACCCGGAATTTGGCGAGCGTTGGGTGCATGTCGTCTCCAGCCCCGTCAGGCCCGAGGGCGGGGGCATCACATGGTATGGCAATGTCACCGATGTAACCGAGCGGATCGCCGCCAAGAAACGCGAAGCCGCCGCCGCCGAAACGGTGCGGCTGGCGCATGAGCGTCTGGCCTGGATCGCCAATATCGCGCCGGTGGGGCTTTATGAATTCAAGCTGGCCGCCGATGGCACCACCTCGGTCCCCTATGCGAGCCCATTCTTTGAAGATCTGATGGGCGTGGGCTATGGCGTCTTTTCCGAGGGCGGCTCGGCCGAAGAGATTTTTGCCCATATTCACCCCGAGGATCGAGCGAATTTCTTGGCCGCTGACAATGAGCGCGACCCGGAACTGGAATTCTGGAGCCAGCGCTTCCGCGTCAACCATCCCACGCGCGGCGAATTGTGGCTCGCCAATTCTGCCACGCCCAAAAAACTTGCCGATGGTTCGGTGGTCTGGACCGGGGCGATTCACGATGTGACCGCCGATGTGCGCCGCGAGGGCGAATTGCGCCGCGCGCACCGTCTGGCCGAGGATATGCGCGCCGAAAACGAACGTCAGGCGCTCCATGACGGGCTCACGACATTGCCCAACCGGCGCTATTACGATCAAGTGCTGGCGCGTCGAATTGCCGAAGCGGCCGCGGGCGGCGCCCCCGATTGCCTGCTGATCCGCATCGATCTGGACCACTTCAAATATGTCAATGATACGCTGGGCCATGAGGCTGGCGATCTGGTCTTGGTGCGGGTGTCCGACGTGCTGCGCGATACGCTGCGGATGGCCGATTTTGCCGCCCGGATCGGCGGCGATGAGTTTTCGATCCTGCTGGCAGCGGGCTCAACGCGCGAGACCGCGCAAGAGATCGTCGAACGGATACAAGCCCACCTCGCAGAGCCCCTGCTTTACGAGGGGCGGCAATGCCGATTTGGTGCCTCTTTCGGGATCGCCATGGCCGAAGATATCGCGCAGATGGGCACCGAGATTCAGCTTTTTGCCGATGCCGCGCTGTATCGCGCCAAGGAAGGCGGGCGCAACCGGCTGGAATTCTTTACCCCAGAATTGCATCTCAACCTGCAACAGGACCGGCAGACCGCCGCCGAATTGCAAGAGGGGCTGGAACGGTCCGAATTCGTGCCCTTCTTCCAAGCACAGGTCGATGCGCATGACGGCACGCTGACCGGGGTGGAAACGCTTTTGCGCTGGCAACACCCGCGGCGCGGTATTTTGGCGCCCGATGCGTTCATGCATGTGGCCGAGCAATTGCGCCTTGTCCCCGAAATCGACCGGGTGATGATGGAAAAATCGAGCGATGCGCTGGAATTCTGGCGCCAAAACGGCCTGCATATGCCGAAGATCAGCTTCAACGTCTCGGCCGGGCGCATGCATGACCCCGATGTGGTGCAATCGGCCCGCCAATTGGCCCAAGGCGAAACTGCGGTCACCTTTGAACTGTTGGAATCGATCCTTGTCGAGGAAGAAAGCGATGCCTTCCGCTTCCATCTGGATGCGATCCGCGAGGCAGGCATCGAGATCGAGATCGATGATTTCGGCTCCGGCCATGCCTCGATCATCGGGCTGATGCAAATTGCGCCCGCCGCGCTCAAGATCGATCAGCGCATCGTGGCCCCCGTCGCGCGCGACAGCCGCGCCGCCAACCTTGTGCGCGCCATTGTCGAAATTGCCGAGACCTTGGGCATCGGCACCGTGGCCGAAGGGGTGGAGACCGAGGCACAGGCGACAATCCTGCGCGATCTGGGCTGCGACATCTTGCAAGGCTATCTGTTCTCTGTCCCGCTTTCCGCGGAGGACTTTCTCGCATTGCAGCACAAGCCGCGCAAAAGGGCCTGATCGGCGGGCAATCGCACCAAATCCGCGCCGCGCCGCATGTGGCTTCTGGGCAGCGGCGTCAGACCGGGCTAGGCTGGGCCATGTCCCCGCCAGCCCGCCGCTTCGGCGCGCCTCTTGAAAGACCCGCTTGATGATCTTGCGCGCCGCCGCCCCTGCCCTGTTTGCCCTGCCGCTTCTTGTGGCCACGCAGGACCCGCCCGCGCAGGCCGCGACCTTCACCTTGGCCAATGAGGTGCAGCCGCAACTGGCCGAATTGGTCAGGCTTTATGACGGGGACCCGCGCGCCCATCCTTTGGCGATTGAAAACCCTGACGAGCCCTTTTTCTCGGCGCATAATGTGATCCGCATGGAGGGCCCGATCGAAGCGGGCGATGCGGCGCGGTTCGACGCGCTTTATGCGCAGTTGTTCGAAGACACCGGGCGTTACCCCTATGTGCTGGTGATGAACAGCCCGGGCGGCAATTTTCTGGCCGGGATCGAATTGGGCGCGGCCCTGGGCAACAACGCCTATGAAGATGCGCTGCGGCTTAAGGCGGTGGTCGTGCTGGAGGGCGAGCGCTGCCTATCGGCCTGCGCGCTGGCCTTTGCGCTGGCAGGTGCGCGCAGCGACGGGGAACCCCGGATGATTGCCAGCGGCGGTCTGGTCGGGTTTCACATGGGCATCTTGCCCGAGAAAACCCAGCGTAGTCAGGCCGAGGTCGGCCAGATCATGGGGCTGACCTATGATATCATGCAATCCTACCTTGGGTTGTTACGCGACGGGCGCAACCCGCTGACGCTTCTTTACGAGGCGCTGCAACACCGGACTGCGGGGTCGTTCTTTTTGCTGGGCGCAGAGCCGCGCGCGCTCGATCTGGGCTTTGTGCCGGTGGGGCGCGGTGCGCTCGCCGCCCCGGTGCAAGCCGCCGCGCTGGATCTCGATACGCTGGGCAGCCTGTGCAACAGCGCCGAATGGGCCCAACCCGGGCTGGTGGATGAGATCAGCTATGATTTCTGGTCCCATCCCGGTTACATGGGCCAAGACAGGTTCAACGCGATGACGCTGGCCGAGGCCTTGCCCGGCCCCGGTGCCGTCTTGATGGCCCAATTGGGCAATGGCAGCCATTGCTTTGCGGGCATTGGCGCGGATGGCGCAGTGCGGATGCAGGCGCTTCAGGTCAATGCCCCCGATTACGACAGCATGCCCAAACCGGCACGCAAGGTGGCGGGGCAATGGTTTGAAGCCGGGGCCAATAGCCCCGCTTTGGCCGACCTGCCCCCAGTGACAACCGCGCTTTTGGCCGAAGCCTTGGGCTGCCCCGACGGCAGGTTGGCGCAAGGCTGGGAGGATTGGATGGCGGACCATCACCCCGAAGACCGCGCGCCGCCCCGCCCCTTTCCCGATACGCTGCCGATCAAACGCGCGGTCAGCCTGCGCGCCGCGCCGGGGCTGGACGCAGAAAGGCTGGGTGAACTGCCCGCAGGCAGCCAGATCGCCGTGCAAGATTGCCGTGTGACGACCGGCAATCAAGGGGTCTGGTATCAAATCACCCATGCCGGCCAAACCGGCTGGATCAGCGCGCGCTTTGCCTCGATGCTGGGCACGGATACCTCGGCCCGCCCGATCCACACCCATGTCTTGACCGGGAATGCGCCCTAACGCTTGCGCCTTAACCCTGCGGCGGCGGGCTTTCGGGCGGGCAATCTTGCGCGAAACCCTGCATGTCCCGCCCAATGCCACGATCGCCCGTGGCCGCGCGAATACGGTCGTAAAACGGCGTATAGGCCACGACATTCTTGCGCGTCACATGGCAAAAATAAGCGTCCAAGATCGCCCGGTCACACAGCCCAGCGCGGGCACAAAAGCTCATCTGGCTGTAGAAATTATCCAGCACCAGAAGCGGCGCGCGGATCGGCGCATCGGCATTGGTGCGAAACAGGCTCGCTTGCAGCATCATCGCATATTGGCGGCGCGACAACGCTTCGGTGCCAAAGACCGAGATCAGATCGGGCTGCCCCGCCCAGAAATCGTAAAGCGTTTCGCGCGCGCCCAAAAGCGGCTCTGCCCCCCAAGCCTCGATATAGGCGATAGAGCGCGATTGCGCTTCATGCGCGGCAGCTTCCGCCTTGTCGTAGAAATACTTGCCGCCCCCCAGCACCAGCGCGATGACCCCCAAAAACTTGGTCAGATCATCCAGCGTGATCCGGGCGCGGGGCTTTTTCTCCTCTGCCGCGGGCGCGGGGTCAGCGGGGCTCGACATCGCAGCTTTCCGGGTAAAAGGCGACCAGCGCCGCCTCTTGCGGCAGTTCAAGCCGGGCCAGACAGTCAAAATCCGCCGCAGTCAGCGCCACAACGGTATCGGGCGCCTCGGCACTGGCATCGCTTGCCGTAATATCGGGCGCAGAATTGAGCACTTGATCCAGCAAGCTGCCCCCCGTCGCCTGCGCCCCGCCGCATTCGGCCAAGGTGATAAAGCGGGTCTGGCCGCCCTTTGGCGCGTATTCCTCCGCATGGGCTTGCAAACAGCCGATATCTTGCGCGGAAAGCAGGTAATAAAGCGCTTCATCTGCGGCCACGGGGCGGGGCGCGGCAAGGCCAAGCACAGCCAGCGTCAGCACGCACCCAAGGGCCGGCGTAAAGGGATGGGGGCGGGTCATCATGGCAAGCTCCGGTTCACGATGCGCCATGATGGCGGGCGGCGCGGCACAACACAAGCCACCCCTTGCCGCGCCACGATCAATGCGCGCCACACGCCCGCAATTTGCCCAAGCCCGGCGCAGGGCTGCGTGCCGCGCAGGCAGGCGTTGGGCCAAGCGGTCAAGCGCTGCGACGCGCCAGCGGGCGCATGAAATCGACCAAGGCGCTTTCGCTTAGCGGCTTGGCGAAAAGATAGCCCTGCAAGACATTGCAACCGATATCGCGCAAGATCGTCGCTTGATCTTCGGTCTCCACCCCTTCGGCCACGGTTTCGATCCCCAAAGTCTCGGCAATCTCGACAATCGCGCCCACCAGCGCGCGCGCCCGGTCATCGCGCGCCACCGGCAAGACGATCCTTTTGTCGATCTTGAGCGCAGAGGGCGCAATTTCCATCAGCCCGATGATCGAGGCATGCCCCGACCCGAAATCATCGATCTCGATATCCACCCCGGCCTCGCGGATCAGGTCAAGATGGAAGCGGAACGCGTCGTTTTCCTTTTCGATCAGGATCGATTCCAGCAATTCAAAGGTCACGCGCGTGTCGGGCGACACCATCTCGCGCGCCAAAAGCACCACATCGGGATCATGCATCCGCCCCGAAGACACATTGAAGCTGATCTTGGGCAGAACGAAACCCTGTGCGCGCCACCGGCCCAGCGCATCGCGCGCCTTTTGCATCATGATCCGGTCGATTTCCGACACCAGCCGCAATTGTTCGGCCACATGCATAAAGGCATCGGGGGCCAGCACCCCTTCTTGCGGGTGGTTCCAGCGCAAAAGCGTTTCGACGCCAATCAATTCGCCTGTGCGCGCGCAAACCTGCGGCTGGAAGAACGGTTCAAACTGGTCTTGGTCCAACCCCTCGTGGATTTCCACCGCCAAGCGGCGATCATTTTGAATCGCGGCATGCAGTTGCGGGGTGAAAAGCTCCATGCGGTTGCGCCCGCTTTCCTTGGCCCGATAAAGCGCCGCATCGGCAAACATCTGGATATCGGGCCCCATCCCCGCAAGGTCTTGCGTATAGGCAATCCCGAAAGAGGCCCCGAACCGGCATTGACGACCGTCATGGATCAAGGGCGCGGCAAGGCCGTCGCGCACCCGTTCGACCAAGGCGCAGGCCTCGGCCTCGGTGGTGCCTTGCGCCAACAGGATCGAGAATTCATCGCCCCCGATCCGCGCAGCGAAATCCGCCCCGCGCAGATTGGCGCGCAGCACCTCTGCCACCCGCACCAGCACCATATCGCCCGCCTCATGGCCCAGCGTGTCATTGACATATTTGAAGTGGTCAAGATCGACCCGGATCAGCGTGCAATCAGTCGGACCCCGCTCTTGTGCGCGCGCCAGACGCGCGGCAAGGGTCTTGTCGTAATAGCGCCGGTTGGGCAGGCCGGTCAGCCCGTCATGCAAGGCCTGATGTTCGTTTTCGGCGCGCATATCCTCGGCCAGCCGATGCGCGCGGCGCAATTCCATCTCGCGCGTGACATCCGCCGACACATCAGACAGGGCCGCCGACCACAACAATACCCCGGCATCTGAGCGTGGCGCCTTGGCCGAGGTTTCGACCCAGATCATGCCTCGGCTAGGATGATCGAGCCGGAACCGTTTGCGCAACGGCGCCCCAGTGCGTGCCGAGGTGGCCAGCGCCTTTTGCAGCCCCGGCAGGTCCTCGGGATGAACGCGCTGAAAGATACCATCGCGCAACCGGTCAATCTCGGCGCGGCTATAGCCCGTCAATTCGTGGAACCGCGCACTCGAATAGGGGAAATCCGACCGGCCATCGGGGAACATGCGATATTCAAAGATCGCCACGGTTGAAATATCGGCCACGAGGTTGAGCCGCTCATGCGCCTGTTTCAAATCCTCGACCGCTTGGGCGGCCCGGGTTTCTATTGCCATGCGTTCGGTCACATCGACGGCGCTGCCATACCAGACCACCGCGCCATCGGGCTGCGCATGCGGCACCGCCAAGGCATCGACCCAGCGCAGACCCTTTTTCGGATGCATGATCCGATAGCGCAATTCAAACGGCGCGCCGTCACGGCCACAGCGTTGCAATTCGGCCAGATGGCGCTCGGAATCCTCGGGCGGGATCCGGGCGAACAGGTTGCGCCCCTCGGCCAGAACCGAGGCACGCTCCACCCCCATCAAATCCAGCAAGGCCGCGCTGAGGAAATTGAACGTGATCCGCCCCTCGGCCGACATGCGGCATTCGTAAATCGCAACCGGCGCGCGCTCGGCCATTTTCAAGAAGCGATCATTGGCCCGGCGCAAGGCGGCGGCGGCCTCGGCGGCCTGCCGCTCGGCGCTGGCTTGCTCGGTTACATCGACGACATTGCCATACCAATCGAGCGAGCCATCGGCGTGCCATGACGGCTTGGCGAACACCAAAAGATCGCGCGGCCCGCGGGTGGGATGGTTCACCCGGGGACGAAAGCTCAGCGGGCCCCGGGTCGCGATCGCCTCTTTCAGCGCCTGCTTGAAAGTTTCGCGGTCCTCTGGCGGCACATGCGAAAAGACCGCCGCGCCATCGGCCTCGATCTCGGCGGCGCTGACGCCGGTCATCTCGGGCAATTGGGCGCTGAAATAGCGATAGTGCATCGTCGGCGCGTCTTCCGTCACGCGGCATTCGAAAATCGCACCGGGGGCGTTTTCGGCCATCGTGACAAAGCGATCATGGGCTTCGTGCAGGGCCTGTGCGGCCTGTTCAAGGCGTTCTTCATTGGCCTTAAGGTGGTGGATATCGGTCAGGCTGCCACAGAGCAAAAGCGGACGCTCTGTGCCGACCCGCTCGATCCGGCGCGCCATGCCGGTGAACCAGCACCAACTGCCATCGGCGCGGCGTAGCCGGAAGCTGTGCTTGTATTCCGAAATCGCCCCGCTTTCGAGCGCACGCAAATCCGCAGCCGCACCGGGCAGGTCATCGGGGTGCATCAGGCTGCGCAATGTGGGCCGGTCGATCACCATCTCGGGGCTATAGCCCAGAATGCGCGACAGATGCGCCGCGATCTTGCCGCGTTTGTGATCGGGGTAAACATACCACGGCACAACATTGCTGTTCTGGGTCGAGTGCCGCAAGATATCGGCAGCTTCTTGCGCCTCTTCGCGGGCCTTTTGGGCGTCGCGCACCGCGCGGGCAAGGTCTTCCTCATGCGCGCGCCGCTCGGTGATGTCGAAGGTGGCCCCACAAACCAGTTCGGGCCGTCCTTCGGCGGTTTTCCCGATCGGCACCCCCACAACGGTGCACCAGACCCAATGCCCCTGCTTATGGCGCAACCGGATATCGGCGCGCCCCATCGGCTTTTGACCGGTGAACAGCGCGGCCATTTCCGTCTGCGCCAGCGCCTGATCATCCGGGTGGATCAGCGAAAACATCTCGCCGATATCCTTGCTGACCTCATCGCCGGTATAGCCGGTGATCGTGCCGAATTGGTCAGAGCGGCTAAACGCCCCCGTCGCCGGATCAACATACCAAGGCGCGACCCCGGCGAAATCGATCGCCAGATGCAAAAGACGCTCGCTCTTTTCAGCGTCGCGGCGGGCTTGGCTGGCCTCGGCAAGCGCGTGTTTAAGACGGTCTTCATTGCGTTTGCGCTGGGTGATTTCGGACAGGCTGCCCGCAATCTGCACGCGCCCGTCCGCGCTCGCAGCGCGCCGCGCAACCGCCTGAAACCACTTGTAATCGCCTTGCTTACAGCGCAGCCGATAGTCGATCTTGAAAAGCGCACGCTGCCCCGTCAGCAAGGCTTCCATCTGCGCGATGGTCTTCGGGCGGTCTTCGGGGTGCAGCCGGTCCCGCACCCATGCGCTGCTCAGATGCGCCTCGCCGGGGGCAAAGCCCAACAATTCGAAATAGGCCCCGGTGGCGCGCATCACCCCGGTTTCGGGCTCAAACAACCATTGCGCAAACCCCGCATCGGTCGCCGATAGCTGCAATAGGCCCGGGGCGATCTCTGCGGTGGAGAGGGCGTCGGTCGGTGCGGGCAGTGGTGGCGGTGCGGCGGGCGTGCTGACCGGCGGCAAGGCGAGGATCGGCCCCTGCACCCCGGCAGGGCGGTGCAAGGTCAGATCAAGCGGCTGGCCCGTGCCGGGCGCGCGCGGCAAGACCTGCACCGCAAGCGGGGCCTGCGCGGCTTGCCCAAGCCCCTGCACCACATCGCCCCAATCGGGGGACACAGGGTTCGCGCCCTTCGGCGCGACGGCGCGGGCCGCGAACAAATCCCCCCACAGACCGGGTGCGCGGGCTGCGGGATCGCGCGCCGTCAAACGGGCTGCGGCCGCGCTTTCTGCCAAAATCTCCCCTTGCGGCGAAAACAGCCACGCCGGGGCCGTTTGCCCCCGCACCAAGTGAGCATAAAGTTCCGCGCCAAAGTCCATCAAACCGTTCTCGCCTAATCTTGAGACAGGTCCTTGATCTGGCACAGGTGCTAATTTTGCCCTTAAGGCTTCGCAGGTGTTTCAAATTGCGCGCTTTTCCCGCGCGTCATTGCCCCGGCGGCTGGGTGTCCGGCACCATGCCTTCGACCGCGCGGCAATTGGCCCCCGGCCCCGAGGTGCAGGGCTGAAACACAAAGGGGCGCGCCCGCGACCGGCCCGGTTTGCCAAACATCGCCCGCTTCCGCCCGCCGCTTTGGCAAATCCGCGCCCACATCTGTGCGCCTTCGCGCATCGTCAACAGCGGGCGGCACGGCACCTGCGCCAGCCCCGCCAGATCGGGCGGCAGGCCCGGCACGTGCTGTTGCGCGGCATAGCGCGCGGTTTTCGGCTTCAAAAGCAAGGTTTCACAGGCCGCGCCCTCGGCCGAAATGATCTCATGCCGCGCAAGCAGCAAATGCACATAGCCGATCTGTTCACACGGCGCGAGCCGCACCGTCGCCCCGTTCAAAAGCGCCGCCGCCGGCACCAGCCGTTCGGGCCCGTTCGGCCCCGGCTCGGTCAAAAGCACCCGATGCTGACGGCTCAGCATCAGCGCGCGGGTGTTGCCCAGAACGCCCGGCGCGAACCAGATCGGGGTCGAGCGGCCCCGCCCCGCCACATCAAACCGCCCGATCCAGCGCAGCGGCTGGGGGCCATTGTCGCGCGTCACAACCAGATCGCCCGGGCGCAGCGTGGCGATGGGTCGCGGCCCCTCGGGCGTATCGATCCGGCTGCGCAGATCGAAACAGGGCGCCTGATAGGTGGTGGCAGATTGGTCCGTGGTATAAAACCCCGGCGGGTTGCCCGCGTCGAAATTGCCCCAATACCAGCTTTCAAGATCGAAATCAGGGGTCCAGACGATCTGCACCATATCGCCATTGGTATCGAGCCCCTCAAACACCACCGCATAGCCGGTGTCGCCGCCCAGATCGATGTAATCCGACCGGATCACCGTCGCATCCTCGATCGTGGTGCCGCCATTGCCCGCGAAGGTCAGCGTATAGGTATCGCCGGGCGAGAAAATATAGGGCGTCGGGTCGCCGGGTTGCGAGGTGATCACCAAATCCTTGCTGGAGTTTGGCGGGTAGTCAAAGGTCGATGTCCCCGGCCCCGAGCCGATATTACTACCGGTGGCCCCGGCAAATTGTTCGTTGATGGCATAGATCGTCAGGGGCATGCGGACCGGCATTCAAAGAGAGACGCCGATCTTTACCTTTGACTCAGTTAAGACCCCCTTACCAAAGGCGTTTTGCGCGGGTGCGGCATCACCCGCCCATGCTGCGCACGCCACTTGTGCTGCGCGTGGCAGATGATCCAAACCCACCGCGCTGCGCCGCCGTCGCCTTGGTCAGCGGCGGCTTGCCGATGGTGGTGGGCGCCTTGGCAAAGGCCCCTGCCCCCACCTTGCCCTTGCCGGTGTTGTTGGCATAGCTCGCCGTGCCGGCCGGGTTGGTGAACCGGCCATCGGCGGTGCGGTGCAAAGGCTGCGCGCCAAAGCCGCGCCCGCCGCCCAGCATATTGCCCATCAGATAGCCCGCCAAAAGCGGCATGAAGATGCTGCCCATGCCGCCGCCGGTCACCTGTTGCTCGCTGCCGCAATTGCCTTCGCCATATTGCGCTTCGCACACCTCTAGGCTGTCATAGCGCGGCGCGGTCTCGGCATTGAGCGCTTGCGCTTCCTCAAACCCCTTACGGCAATCGTCTTCGGAAAAAAGGCTGCCCGATCCGGTGGCATCCAGACAGCTTTGCAAATCGGGGAAAGCCTGCGCATCGACGGTTTCTTCGCGGCACCCCGCCAAGGCAAAGGCCGTGGCGCCAACCAAGAACAGGGCGACAGAGGTGGAACGTTTGGACATGGGTTTCTCCGAGTAGTCGCAGGTGGGTCAGTCGCGGATGAAATGGGGTTTGAAGCGAGACAGATCCTGCGTGATCCGGCTGCGGTCTTCGCGGATACCAAGCGCGGTGCAGGTCTCGCCCACGATCCACGCCCCCAAGACCGGGCGAAACCCGCCCATCACCGGCAATGGCTGATAGGCCTGCACGATCTTGGGATGCTGGTCATAGCTGGTATCGGGGGCGATTTCGGGTGCCCCATCGGCGGGATGAATGGCGATCGAGGCGCCTTCGCGCGAAAAGATCGGCTTGGTCACATGCCCCGCCTCAAACGCCTTGGCGGCGCGCGCAAACCGCACCGCGACCTTGGGCGCCAATTGGCCACTACCTTCCAGTGCGGGGGCGATATCCTCTTCGAAAAAGGCGGGCAGCAGGTTTTGATGCCCCTCGAACATCTCCCAGAGCACCGGTAAAATGCCTTTGTTCGACAAGATCGCTTTCCATGGCGGTTCGATCATCAAACACTGCGCGCTACGCAGATGCGCGGCAAATTCGTCGCGCAGCAGGTCTTCCCAAGGATACAGCTTGAACAACGTGCCGATCACCCGGTCTTGGTCATCCAGAAACTGGCCCTCGTCGCTCAGCGCGATCTTTTCCAGATCGGTGTAATGTGCGCCCATCCCCGCTTCGCGCGCGGCCCAGCCCAAGGCTTCAACCGTGGCGTAATCCTCGGGCGCGCCAGAAATCGCGGTGAAATGCAGCTCGGTTGCCGGTTCAAACAGATCGGCAAAACGCGCGACCAAAGCCTCATGCAGGCCATTGAACTGGTCATCGCCCTCTTGCAGCACGCCCGCCGCGATCTGATCTTCCAGCCACTGCCATTGAAACGCGGCGGTCTCATAAAGCGAGGTCGGCGTATCGGCGTTATATTCCAGAAGCTTGGCAGGACCTTCGCCATCATAGGCGAAATCGAACCGGCCATAAAGCGCGGGCCAGCCGTCGCGCCAGCTTTCGGCAATGTAATCACGATGCGCTTCGGGGATGGCCAGCTTATCCAGCAGCTCTTCGCTTTTGAGCACATGATCGACCGCTTGCAGGCACATCTCATGCAAATTGGTGGCCGGGTCTTCGATCTGGTCTTCGATCTCGCGCAGGGTGAAGCAATAGGCAGAGCTTTCCTCCCAATAGGGTTCGCCATGCATATCGGCGAAGGTAAAGCCTTGCTCTTCGGCCTTGGCGCGCCAATCAGGGCGTTCGGGCAGATCGATCCTTTGCATGCGCTTCCCTTTCTGCGGCACGCGGCGCGGGGCCGCGCGGTCTTCGCCCTATATGGGGTGCATGGGCGCGGTTGTGAACCGCGAAACGGCCCCAAGGGGCCGGTTATGGATCGGGCCGAGGTTTCCCCCGGCCCGGATCATCAGTGCAAGTGTCGGCTTGGTCAGGCTGTCTTGGTGCGGCGGCTGAACAGCGCATCCACCAGCCGGAAGAACAGCGGCACGAAGAAGATCGCAAGCCCGGTCCCGGTCACGGTGCCAAAGAAGGTGGTGTAGCCGATGGCTTCACGCGCCCCCGCACCCGCGCCGGTGGACAGGATCAGCGGCACCACCCCCAAGCTGAAGGCAAGCGAGGTCATCAAGATCGGGCGGAACCGCAGCTTTGCCGCCTCAACCGCCGCCTTGAGGCCGTTTTCGCCGAGCGAGCGCATCCGCTCGCGGGCGAATTCCACGATCATGATGCCGTTCTTGCCGGTCAGGCCGACCACGGTCAGAAGCCCCACTTGGAAGTAAACGCCATTCGCCTGCCCGCCAAGATGCGCCCCGATCAGCCCGCCGATGATCCCCACCGGCATCGCGACGATCACCGCAATCGGGATCACCCAGCTTTCGTAAAGCGCGGCCAAGCACAAGAACACGGTCGCCAGCGACAGCGCATAAAGCAACATCGCGCCATTGCCTGCCTCTTTTTCCTCAAGCGACAGGCCCGACCATTGCAAGGAAAAGCCCGGCGGAAGCTGCGACGCCAGCCGCTCCATTTCCTCCAGCGCGGCGCCCGAAGACACCCCCGCCGCAGGCGAGCCTTGGATTTCCATTGCCGGCAGCGCGTCGTAACGCACGATTTGCTGCGGGCCAAAGACCCATTTCTGTTCCGCGAAGGTCGACAGCGAAACGAAATCGCCATTCGCATTCGGCACGCGCCACAAGGCGAAATCGGCGGGGCTAGACCGCGCCCACGGCTCGCCCTGCACATAGACCCGTTTCACCCGGCCTTCATTCAGGAAGTCGTTCACATAGGACGACGACCAGATCGTGTTGAGGAAATCGCCCACATCGGCAGCGGTCAACCCCACAGCCCCGGCCTTGGCCCAATCGATATCCAGCCGGAATTGCGCGGCATCTTCCACCCCGTTGGGGCGCACGCCTTGCAACAGCTCGCTTTGCGAGGCCATGCCCAAAAGCTGGTTGCGCGCGGCCAGCAATTCCTCATGCGTTTGCCCGGTGCGGGCCTGCAAGAAGGCGGTGAACCCGTTCGAGTTGCCAAGCTCCAGCACCGGCGGCGGCACGATCGGAATCACGATTGCTTCCTTGATGCCACCCATCAGCGGCCCAAAGGCCCGGCCCGCAATCGCCTCGGCCCCGTTTTGCGGGCCAACACGCTCAGACCAGTCTTTGAGCTTGATGAACATCATCGCCATGTTCTGGCCCTGCCCCGCGAAGGAGAAGCCCACGACCGAGAAAACGGATTCGACGTTTTCAGCCTCGGCATTGCGATAATAGGCCTCCACCTGACGCACCACCTTGGTGGTTTGCGCGGCGGTGGTGCCCGAGGGCGTTTGCACCAGCGTCATCAACACGCCCTGATCTTCGTCCGGCAAGAACGAGGTCGGAGTGCGTTCATAAAGCACGATCATCCCCGCCACCAGCACGGCATAGACGACCAACCCTTTGACCGGGTTCGACACGACCCATTTCACGATCCCGCCATAGCCGCCGGTGACGCGGGTAAAGCGGCGCTCGAACCGATCGCCAAACCAGTTCGCAAAGCCGCCCTTGGCCTCGGAATGGGGTTTGAGCAGCGTGGCGCACAGCGCAGGCGTGAAGATCAACGCAACCACGACCGACAGCGTCATGGCCGAAACGATGGTGACCGAGAATTGCTTGTAAATCTCGCCGGTCGATCCGCCAAAGAATGCCATCGGCACAAACACGGCAGAGAGCACCATGGCAATGCCGACGAGCGCGCCCGAGATTTCATCCATCGATTTGCGGGTCGCTTCCTTGGGGGAGATATGTTCCTCGCCCATGATCCGCTCGACGTTTTCAACCACCACGATGGCGTCATCAACCAAAAGCCCGATTGCCAGCACCATCGCCAGCATGGTCAGTGTGTTGATCGAAAAGCCAAAGGCCGCCATCACCCCAAAGGTGCCCAACAGCACCACCGGCACCGCCAGCGTCGGGATCAGCGTGGCGCGCAGGTTATGCAAAAAGAGCAGCATCACCAGCACGACCAGCACGATGGCCTCGAACAGGGTCTTGATCACCTCTTCGATCGAAAGCGTCACAAACGGCGTGGTGTCATAGGGGATCACGTAATCCATGCCAGAGGGCAGAAACGGCGCCAGCTCCGCCATCCGCGCCTTGACCAGCTTGGCCGTATCCAGCGCATTCGCACCCGAGGCAAGCTGGATCGCCATCCCCGCCGAAGGGGCCCCGTTATAGGCGGCGTTAATCGCATAGGTTTCCGCGCCCAGTTCGACCCGCGCCACATCGCGCAGCAAGACCAGCCCGCCATCGGTATCGGCGCGCAACACGATGCGCTCGAAATCCGCCGGGGTTTGCAACAGCGATTGCGCGGTGATCGTGGCGTTGAGCAATTGGCCTTCGGGCGCGGGCAAGGCCCCGAAAGAGCCCGCCGAAATTTGCGCGTTTTGCCCCTGCACGGCGGCAATCACCGCCGCCGGGGCCATATCATAGGCTTTCAGCTTGCGCGGATCGAGCCAGATGCGCATCGCATGTTCAGAGCCGAAGACCCGCACCGAGCCCACGCCCTTGATGCGCGAAAAGCTCTCGACCATCGAAGAGGCCATATAGTCCGACAGCTCCACCCCCGAGCGCGAACCGTCGGGCGAAATCAGCGACAGAACCATCAAGAAGCCGGTGGTGGATTTCGCCACCGTCACGCCTTGGCGCGTCACCGCTTGCGGCAGGCTGGCCTCGGCTTGGGCAAGCTTGTTTTGCACCTGCACCTGCGCAATGTCCGGGTCGGTGCCCAGCTCAAAGGTCAGCGTGATCGTGGCGCGCCCGGTCGAGGTGGTGTCAGAGCGGATGTAGCGCAGCCCATCAAGGCCGGTCATCTGCTTTTCAACCACCTGCACCACGGTATCGGTGACGGTTTCCGCCGAGGCCCCCGGATAGGTAGCCGAGATCACCACCGCCGGCGAGGCGATGGAAGGATATTGCGACACCGGCAGCCGCAGGATCGACAGCGCGCCGATCCCCATGATGACAAGGGCGATGACCCAAGCGAAAATGGGCCGGTCGATGAAAAAGCGCGACATCACTGCGCCTCCGCTTCCGGGGCGGCCCCGTCAGCCGCGCCCGCGGGCGCCCCTTGCGGCGCGGCACCACCCGGCGCCCCCGCCGGGGCCCCCGCCGGGGCCCCTGACGCCGCGCCTGCGGGCACCACTTGCACCGGCGCGCCGGGCCCGGTTTTTTGGAAGCCCGAGCTGATCACCTGCGCGCCATCTTCGATGCCCTCGGTGATGATCCAGTCATGGCCCGAGGCGGCGGCCACTTCGACCGTATGCTGGGCGACATGGCCATCCTCCACGGTCCAGACATAGGCGCTGCCCGACCGGTCACGCATCACCACATCTTGCGGCAGCTTGAACGCGCCCTTGGCCAGCGCTTGCGGCAGGTCCACCTCTACATACATGCCGGGCAGCAAAACGTGATCGGGGTTCGGGAAGGTCATGCGCAGCGTCACCATGCCGGTGGTGGGTTCCACGCGCGGCTCGGCGGCCTCAAGACGGCCCTTTTGCGGAAAGATCGACCCGTCGGGCAGGATCAGCGTCGCCTCGCCCGTCGCGCGCATGGCGCGGCCTTCGGGGGTGGAGGTCATGCGCAAAATGTCGGTCGCCGATTGCGTGACATCGACATAAACCGGATCAAGCGCGCGGATCGTGGTCAGCGCCGTGGCTTGCTGCGCCGCGACCAGCGCGCCGGTGGTGGCTTGCGTCAGGCCGATCACGCCCGAAATCGGCGCGCGGATCGTGGTGCGCTCCATTTCAATATTGGCGCTCATCAATTGGGCCTGCGCCGCTTGCAGTGCCGCATCGGCGGATTGACGGTTCGCGACAGCGGTATCGCGGTTTTGTTCCGAACCTGCGCGATTGGTGAAAAGCTCAACCGCGCGTTTTTCCTCAAGCACCGCCAGATCGCGCGCGGCTTCGGCCTGTGCCACGGCCGCCTTGGCCGCCGCCACGGCGGCGCGGTAGCTGTCATCTTCGATTTTATAAAGCGGCTGGCCACGGGTGACCGAAGCCCCCTCGTCAAACAGCCGTTCGCGCAAGATGCCCGAGACCTGCGGGCGCACCTCGGCCTCGGTCGAGGCCTTGATCCGCCCCGGCAAACGGGCATCCAGCGTTAAATCCTGCGCCTCGGCGGTCAGGACCGTGACCGGGGCCGGGCCATGACCCCCTTGTTGCGCGAACGCGGCCATCGGCACCAAAAGTGCCGCCAGCCCCAAAACGAAGCGAAATGACATGGGATTTCCTTTGCAATCCGATTTGGCTCCGTTTACATACATACACGTTTGTTTGTAAATAGTGTGACATGCAAATTTCCGTCACCGTGGTATCCAGACCATCGCCTGAGGAAAAAACGGGCATATGGCCCTCTTTGGGGGCAAGAACTTGGCAGCGGGCGCACCCTCAGCAAAAGGCCCAAGAGGAGACAAGGTGAGACGCAGCAAGGCAGATGCAGAACAAACGCGGCTGAAAATCATCGACGCGGCAGAGGCATTGTTCTGTGCGCGCGGGATCGCCCAGACCACGCTGGAACAAATCGCCCGCGAAGCTGGTGCCACACGCGGCGCGATTTACTGGCATTTCAAAGACAAGACCGACGTTCTTAAAGCGATCTATGATCGTTATAAGCCGCCGCAACTGGCGCGGCTGGAAGCGGCGATCAACGCCCCCGATGGCGAAGATCCGCTGGATATTTTGGAAGCGACCGGGGTCGAATTTCTGGCTCTGATCGAAACCAATGAACGCCAACGGCGATTGCATCTGATCATGCTGTCGGGCCTGCCCAATGACGAAACCGCGCCGTGGCGCGAAACCATCAACTGCGAAATTCAGGGGCTGTTGCGCAAGCTGATGCTGCGCGCCCAAGAGGAAGGACGGCTGGCCCCCGACATCAGCGCCGAAGAGGCCGCCCTGTCACAAATGGTGCTGATCAACGGGCTGATCGGCGAATGGCAACGCGCGGGCCGCTCGTTCAGCCTGTCGCTGATGGGGGGGCGGATGCTGCAACGCTTCATGGCCGCGTTGCGCACGCCCCTGCGCGCCCCGCTTCCTGCGCCGCTTGCCGCCCCCTTTTCGCCCGTCCAGACGGCAGACTAGCTGCGCTCAGCTTCCACCGGGGCAGTGCTTGCGCCAGCTTCCCAAGATCGCAAAACGCGACAGCGACAGCTTCAGCGTATCCGCGCTGTCATAATAGCCGCCCGACACACCCATCGGCGCATCCGGCCCGGCGCAGGCAAAGAAATCCTCTTGCCAGCCGCCGCGTTCGGTCTGGTGCTGCGCACAGATGTTGTCGCAAGGATCATGGCGCAACCGCCCCGCCGCAACCTCTGCCCCGGCCCACGCCAGAACCACCGCCATCGCACCATCGCGCGCCTCAGTGGGGGTGGCTGGGTCTAACTCCACAAAGCAATCGCCCACCGCAATGCGCCGCGGCTTGCCCGCATTCATCAAGACTACATAGCGCAAGTCCGGGCGCGGCCCGGCATAGACGAACCGTTCGGTCGTGCGGCCCCAAGGCGCTTGTGACAGCAGATCAAGACCGGCAAGCGGCGCCCGGTCATCTTGCAAGACCACCTTGGCGCACAGCCGCGCCGCGCGCACCATCGCGCGTCCCAGATCGGCCCCCGGCCCTGCAATCTGCGCGGCAGTCCCGGTGATCTGCCAGCCCGGCACCGTTTGCGCGCCCAGCGGCAGCGCCAGCAGGCTGGCCAAACTCAGCCCAACAAGAAAACGCCGCCCGTTGCGCCCCCGGCTCATGACAGGCCGCAAGGCGTTTCAAGCGCCAAGAATGCCGCGTGGAAGCGATGGGGTTTGCCCTCATCCACCTTGGCCCGCAACCATTGCCCGCCCACACAGCGCCGCACAACCCGTTCGGGCCAGATCGGATCGGGGGTCCAGCCGCTTTTGCGCGCCTGTTCCAGCCACTGCTCGCCCAAGGCTTGCGCCTGCGCCTGCGCGGCCGTATCCGCCGCTTCATGCGCGCGGCTGACGCTGGCGTTGACCACGCAGCTTTTGCGGGCCCCGGCATTGGTCGTGGCGGCCAGCAAGGCCCGATCCGGCAAGGCCGGGTCGAGCGTGAAATAGGCAATCTCGATATCGTCGAAGGCCGAGGTCTGAAACGGCGCCACCCCCGCCATCGGGGCCGCGCCCGTTTCCATCCACGCAAGGCAATCACGCATCATCGCCTGCAACGCGGTCCCGCTGACGGGGTCCGCCGCGGCGGGCAGCGTGCCCAGAAAACCCAAAGCCGCCGCCAAGACGCCCGCCCGCGCGTTTGTCTGAAATCTGTTTTTCGTCATCGGACCCCCTGCGACATCTTGTCAGCGATAACAGCGTGAACTGCGCAGGGCAAGCATTTGATGCGCAAAGAAAATGGCCCCTCCACCGGAGGGGCCAGTTTCGTCGATCAGGCTCGTCATTGGTGCCCGAGGTTATTGGTTTCGCCTGGGCCTTCTCGACGTCTGGGGCAAGCGCACCTGCCCCGGATCTCAGTGCACGGCGCGCGCGCCGTTCTTCATCAATGTGACGGTGGTGGTGGCCCCCGCCATGCGGATATCGGTCACATCAAGCCCCTGCACGTGGCCCGACGGCGTGCCCGTCACTTCGATCGAGGCGCCAGCGAAACTGGCATCGATCAGGCGCATCAACGCCTCGCCCGCCGCTTCGGCCTCATAGCCGCCGGGAATCCGGCGCAAGGCGATTTCAGGCAGGGTTTTGGTGCCGACGATCAGGTGCACGATAAGCTCTTTCCTTGGTCTTCAAATCAGGAGGCATGGGGCCGCCCCAAAGGCGGCCCGGAGGTTTCTTAGCTACAGCCGCTAGTGGAGCCGCAGGTGTTGCACTTCATGCAGGTGCCGTTGCGCACCAGCGTGTAGTTGCCGCATTCCCCGCAGGCTTCGCCCTCATAGCCCTGCATCTTGGCCTTGGCGCGCGCATCCATCGTCACCATGCCCGAGGCGACCGCAGTGGTGCCCGATACGGTGGCATTGCCCGCGCCCACCGCCAGCGCCGTCATCGTTTCGGGCACCAAGGTATTGAGCGCAGAGACCGGATCGACCTCGCTTGCCCCGCCTTGCAGCACCACGAATTCTTGCGGCAGGCGCTTGCGCAGATAGCCAGTCGAGGAAATCTGGCGCAGCACTTCGAGCGATTTCGAGGCGGCGCTTTCGCTCACCGGCTCAACATTGCGCTTGCCCTCGTCCTTGCCGCCGCCCAGTTCGTCGAACGCGGTGCCGGTCGGTTTGATATGCGCCAGATCGGTGCGATCAAGATAGCTGACCGCCAATTCGCGGAACACATAGTCCAAGATCGAGGTGGCGTTCTTGATGCTGTCATTGCCCTGCACCATGCCCGCGGGCTCGAATTTGGTGAAGGTGAAGGCATCGACGAATTCTTCCAGCGGCACGCCATATTGAAGGCCCACGGAAACGGCGATGGCGAAATTGTTCATCATCGCCCGGAAGCCCGCGCCTTCCTTGTGCATGTCGATGAAAATCTCGCCCAAGGACCCGTCGCCATATTCGCCGGTGCGCAAATAGACCTTGTGGCCGCCGACCACGGCTTTTTGCGTGTAGCCCTTGCGCCGATCGGGCAGCTTTTCGCGGTGCGAGCGCACGGTTTCCTTGACCACGATCTTTTCGACGATCTTTTCGGCCAGCACGGCGGCCTTTTCGGCTTGGCTGCCCGAGGCCAAGATTTCCTCGGCCTCCTCATCGTCTTCGACCAGCGCGGCCGCAAGCGGCTGGCTCAGTTTGGAGCCATCGCGGTAAAGCGCGTTCGCCTTGATGCCCAGCGACCAGCTTAGCTCATAGGCTGCTTTCACATCTTCGATCGTGGCATCATTGGCCATGTTGATCGTTTTCGAGATCGCGCCCGAAATGAAGCTTTGCGCCGCCGCCATCATGCGGATGTGGCTTTCGACATTCAGATAGCGCTTGCCCTTCTTGCCGCAGGCATTGGCGCAGTCAAACACGCTCAGATGCTCGGGCTTGAGGAACGGCGCGCCTTCCAAGGTCATCGTGCCGCAAACATGGTCGTTCGCCGCTTCGATTTGCGCGCGGGTGAAACCAAGGTGGCGCAGCAGATCAAAGGTCGGGTCGTTCAGCTTTTCCGCCGGGATGCCCAGCGTTTTGGTGCAGAACTCTTCGCCCAAGGTCCATTGGTTGAAGACAAAGCGGATGTCGAAGGCCGAGGGCAGCGCCGCTTCGATCTTTTCAATCTCGCGCGGGCCAAAACCATGCCCGATCAGCGCGGTGTGGTTGATGCCGGGGCAGTTGCCCAAGCTTTGATGCCCCACCGCATAGGCGATGATTTCCGCGATCTGCGCCGAGGAATAGCCCAAGGTCTCCAGCGCACCGGGGACCGAGCGGTTGATGATCTTGAAGTAACCGCCGCCAGCCAGTTTCTTGAATTTCACCAGCGCGAAATCGGGTTCGATCCCGGTGGTGTCGCAGTCCATCACAAGGCCAATCGTGCCGGTGGGCGCAATGACCGACACCTGCGCGTTGCGGAAACCATGCGCCTCGCCAAGGCTCAACGCCTCGTCCCACGCCATTTTCGCAAGGCTGACCAACGCATCATCGGGGCAGTTGCCCAGATCGAGCGGCACCGGCAGCACCTCAAGCCCCTCGTACCCCCGCGACTTGCCATAGGCGGCGGTGCGGTGGTTGCGGATCACCCGCAGCATATGTTCGCGGTTTTTCGCATAGCCCGGGAAAGCCCCCAGTTCCGCCGCCATTTCCGCCGAGGTCGCATAGGCGATGCCCGTCATCACAGCGGTCAGCGCCCCGCACAGCGCGCGCCCCTCGTCGCTGTCATAGCCAAGCCCCATATTCATCAAAAGGCCGCCGATATTGGCATAGCCAAGACCGAGCGTGCGGAAATCATACGAACGTTGCGCGATTTCCTTGGACGGGAACTGCGCCATGGTGACCGAGATTTCGAGCGTCACGGTCCACAGCCGCGCGGCATGGACATAGGCATCGGCATCGAACTGGCCGTCTTTGTAGAAGGTCAGCAGGTTCATCGACGCCAGGTTGCACGCCGTATCATCGAGGAACATATATTCCGAGCACGGGTTCGAGCCGCGGATCGGCCCGTCTTCGGGGCAGGTATGCCATTCGTTGACCGTGTCATGGAACTGGATGCCCGGATCGGCGCAGGCCCAAGCGGCGTGCCCCACCTGATCCCAAAGATCGCGCGCTTTCACCACTTTGGCGACTTTGCCATCGGTGCGGCGCAGCAATTCCCAATCGGCATCATCCTTCACCGCTTTCAAGAAAGCATTGGTGACGCGGACCGAATTGTTCGAGTTTTGACCCGAGACCGAGATATAGGCGTCGCTGTCCCAGTCGGTGTCATAGGTCGGGAATTCGATCGAGGTGAAACCTTGGCGGGCATATTGCAGCACGCGGTTGATATAGGTTTCGGGGATCATCGCCTTTTTGGCGGAACGGATCGCCGCTTTCAGCCCCGGATTTTCCGCCGGATCAACGCGGCCTTCCTCGGTGCCGTCCCAGTCGCGGATCGCGTCGAAGATCTTGTTCAGTTCCCGCTCGTGCATTTTGGAGCCGGCAACGAGCGAGGCAACTTTTTGCTCCTCGATCACCTTCCAATTCACGAATTCTTCGATATCGGGGTGATCCATGTCGCAGATCACCATTTTCGCGGCGCGCCGCGTGGTGCCGCCCGATTTGATCGCGCCGGCTGCGCGGTCGCCGATCTTGAGGAAGCCCATCAGGCCCGAGGATTTGCCACCGCCCGAAAGCTGTTCGCCCTCGGCCCGCAGGCTGGAGAAGTTGGTGCCGGTGCCCGAACCGTATTTGAACAAACGCGCCTCACGGACCCACAAATCCATGATGCCGCCATCGCCCACAAGGTCGTCTTTGACCGATTGGATGAAGCAGGCATGGGGTTGCGGATGCTCATAGGCCGAAGCCGATTTCACCAACTCACCGGTGGCGAAATCCACATAATAATGGCCTTGGCTCGGCCCATCGATGCCATAGGCCCAATGCAGGCCGGTGTTGAACCATTGCGGGCTGTTGGGCGCGGCCATCTGCGCCGCCAGCATGTAGCGCATTTCATCGAAATAGGCCCGCGCATCTTCTTCGCAGCTGAAATAGCCCCCCTTCCAGCCCCAATAGGTCCAGGCCCCCGCCATCCGGTCATAGACCTGCTTGGCCGAGGTCTCGCCGGAAAAACGTTGCTCTTCGGGCAGGCCTTCCAGCACCTCGGTATCGGGCACGGACCGCCACAGGAACTCCGGCACGCCCTCTTCGGGCACACGCTTGATCGCCGCTGGCACACCCGCCTTGCGGAAATACTTTTGCGCCATCACATCCGAGGCCACCTGGCTGAACTGCTCGGGCACTTCGACGGAATCGTTATGGAAAACGATCTTGCCATCGGGGTTGCGAATTTCAGAGGTTGTGGTGGTGAAGGCGATGGTCCCGTAGGCACCGGTTTCCGCCGAGGTGAACTTGCGTTCGATCTTCATCTGCCCGTCCCGTCCCTTTGTCTGGTTGCGGCGCAGATGCGAAGACTAACCCCCCTCGCCTTTCTTCCGGCAAGGATGGATCGTGCCCGTCAGGGCCGACCTTTCTGGTTGGCTGTCTCGATCTTCCGCCGATACTATATCTGGTGGAGTTACTTCCGACGAGACACAAACTGCCGTGTGCAGGTGTTATCGTCAACGGAATTTTCACCATTGGCTGGGGCGTTTTGGACTTGACGGGGAGGCCGGGAATTTTCGCCCAGATTCTTCCACATCGCCCTGCGCCCCGACGGCAGCGCAAGGTGAGGCGAATTTCCCTTGGTCTGGGCGAATTTACATCCCGAAGTTGCACCGTTTTCCATGCTTATCCACAGCCCCCCAATATGTTGTGGAGAACTGACCGCCACAGGCGCCCGCGCGCCGCCCCAAAGGCCCGGCCGCCGCTTTGCGCAAGGATTCCCCGTCAATCGCCCGATTTTGTGCCAAAAAGTCGCAGCGCAGATTCGCACCCCTGGCACAAGATACGGGGAGCGCACCGCATCCAAAGGCGGCGCTAACCCCTACTATATGTTGTGATTATAACCTTTGGGTGACACCCCTATCCGAAAGGCGTGGATAAGGGATTCGCGGCAAAACACCGGCTAAGCCTGTGTCATCGGTCACATGTCAGAAGATGGTCGGGGCGGCGAGATTCGAACTCACGACCTTCTGTACCCAAAACAGACGCGCTACCAGGCTGCGCTACGCCCCGACGCGCTCTCTCTAGCCGGGCAAAGCGGCTGTGAAAAGCGAAAACCTGTCACGGAAGCGGCACAAGTGTCATCCCCGGGGCCAAACCCAGACGCGCAGCCTGCCCGCCGCCGATTTCCAGCACATATTGTGTGGGTGCACGCGCGGGGATCGGCGTCTCATCCAGCGGGCGGGCATTGGCATGGATTTGGGTGATCCGTCCCGCCGCATCGACAAAGATCATATCGAGCGGAATCAGCGTGTCATGCATCCAAAACGCAACCTGCTGCGGCTCGGGATAGACGAACAACATCCCCTGCGCGGGCGGCAACGCGGTGCGCCCCATCAGCCCCTGCGCGCGTTCGTCGGGATCATCGGCAATCTCGGCCCAAAAGCGCGCCGCCACCGTTTCGGGCCCGGACAGGATGCACAAAGGCGCCAGCGCCCCGGTCGCTTGCGCGCGAACAAAATCGGGGCGGGCACATCCAGATGGCTGCGCCTGCGCGGCAGCGCCCGCTATATATAGCGAAAGACTGGCAAGAAGCCGGATCAATCGCGCAGCGCGACTTCCCAGCTGATAACTTGCGCCGCCATCCGGCCGCGCCGTCCTTCGATCACCCGCAAACATATCGCTTCCCCCGGCGCCAGATCGGCGAAACCGGACCGGCGCAACACTTCGACGTGAATGAACACATCTTCGGGCCGCGCGAACACATTTGCAAAGCCAAAGCCCTTGGCCTTGTCGAACCATTTGACGCGCGCGGGCTCCAGCGGCAGCGCGGCGACCATCTCCGGGTCGGTATCGCCCAGATCCTCGATCGGGGCCAGACGGGTCTCGGGATCGGGCGGCAGGATTTCGAGCACTTCGGTCGCTTGCGCGCCGCGCGGGGTGGCCTGCACGATCACCCTGATCTCGGCATTATCCGCCACCGAGCCTTGACCGAAATTCCGCAGCACATTGGCGTGAAGCAAAATATCGGGGCCACCCTCGCCATCGAGAATGAAGCCGAAGCCTTTGCCTGCATCAAACCATTTGACACGCCCGGACACTTCCCGGGCACTGCTCTCTGTCTCGACCATCCGTCGCTGTCCACTTGTTCTGCGCGTGCGCCGGTTTACCCCGGCGCACTTTGGGGGACAGTTGTCACAGGTCTTGCCGGGGTTTCAAGCCGAAAATGACTGTCGTTTTCGACAGCTTCCCGTTCACGAAGCGTGAAATGCAACGCGATTTCGGGATTTTTTGACCGAAGTCACACACGCTTAAGGATTAAGACGCGCCACCTCCCACGCCTCGGTTGTATGGGCTCTATGCCAACGGAACCGATCATGCAACCGGAAAGCCCCATCGGCCCAAAACTCGATTTCGGTCGGAACAATCCGAAAACCACCCCAAAACGGCGGGCGCGCTGGCATCGGGCCATGCGCGGCGGTCACTTTGGCCACCTCTGCCATCAGCGCTGCACGTGAGCTAAGCGGTTGACTTTGCTTAGAAGCCCAAGCGCCGAGTCGCGATTTGAGAGAGCGCGATGCATAATAGGAATCCGCTTTCTCCCCGGCTTCGCGGCTGACCAGACCCCGCACCCGGATCTGTCGGCGCAGGCTTTTCCAATGCATCACAAAGGCGACCTTGCCCGCCTGCTCTATCTCTTGCGCCTTGACCGAACCGTAGTTGGTGTAAAACAGAAACGCGCCGCCCGAGGGCGCATCGGCCCCCTCGATCTCCTTGAGCAAAACCATCCGCGCATTTGGCATGCCTGATACATCAACCGTGGCCAACGCGATCGCATTGGGGTCGTTGATCTCGGACTTTTCGGCCTCGGCCAACCAGGCCTGCGCCAGTGCAAAAGGGTCGTCCCCCGCGAAAATGCCGGTTCTGTCGCTCATCGCCTGCTCCTTCTTGCCCGATACCGCACCCAAGGCTGCGACGACGCGGCCCCCCTGCCCCAGCGTCAAGCAACCTTGATGCAGTTTCATTCTTCGCCTAATGCTTGCGCACTTACCAGAGGGAAGCGGGAGAATCCGATATGACAACGGGCCTTATGGCGGGAAAACGCGGCCTTATCATGGGTCTGGCCAATGACAAGTCGATCGCCTGGGGCATTGCGAAAGCGCTGGCCGATGCGGGCGCGGAACTGGCCTTCTCCTATCAGGGCGATGCGCTGAAAAAGCGGGTCGAGCCGCTGGCGGCTTCCCTTGGCACACCGCTTTTGTTCGAATGCGATGTGACCAGCGAAGAAAGCCTTGATGCGCTTTTTAACGGTCTGAAAGACGCTTGGGGGACGGTCGATTTTGTCGTTCACGCGATTGGCTTTTCGGATAAGAGCGAATTGCGTGGCCGCTATGTCGACACCTCGCGCGGCAACTTCACCACCACGATGGATGTCTCTGTCTATTCCTTCACCGCCGTTTGCGCACGCGCCGCAGCGCTGATGCCCAATGGCGGTAGCCTGCTGACGCTGACCTATTACGGCGCCGAACAGGTGATGCCGCATTATAACGTGATGGGCGTTGCCAAAGCGGCGCTGGAAGCCTCGGTCAAATATATCGCCGAGGATCTGGGCAAGGTGGGCATTCGCTGCAACGCGATCTCGGCCGGGCCGATCAAGACGCTGGCCGCCTCGGGCATTGGCGATTTCCGCTACATCATGAAGTGGAACGAGCTGAACTCGCCGCTGCGCCGCAATGTGACGCAAGAAGAAGTCGGCAAAGCCGCGCTTTACCTGTGCTCGGATCTGGGCTCGGGCACCACCGGCGAAAACCTGCATGTCGATGCGGGCTATCACGTTGTCGGCATGAAAGCGGTGGATGCGCCCGATATCGATGTGGTAACGGGCCGCAAAGACTAACCCCGGAGACCCAGAAAAATGACGTTCGCCGCCTTCGTTGCGATCTATTTCGTGCATCTGGCGGCGGCGATGAGCCCCGGCCCCGCCGTTTTGCTGGGCGTGCGCACAAGCCTGCGCGAAGGCTTTGCGCGCGGCACTTGGCTGGCGGTGGGGATCGGGCTGGGCGCCTGTATCTGGGCGGCGGCGGCGATGTTTGGGCTGGCGCTTTTGTTCAAAATCGCCCCGGCGCTGCTGACCACGCTCAAATTCGTGGGGGCGGCTTATCTGCTCTACCTCGCCTTCAAGCTGTGGCGCCACGCCGCCGAGCCGATGAACACGGAGTTGGATGAGGTTGTCTCGGCGCGTTCGAACCTTGGGCTTGTATGGCAAGGCATTGCCACGCAGCTTGCCAACCCGAAACCGGCGGTTTTCTTTGGCACGATCTTTTTGACCTTCATCCCGCCGCAAGCGCCGGTCTGGGCCTATGCGGTGATCTTGGGGATCGTGTTTTTCAACGATGCGGGCTGGAACGTGGTGATGGCGCGGATCTTTTCACTGTCTCGGTCGCGCGCGATCTATATCGGGCTGAAAACGCATATCGACCGTATCTTCGGCGGGCTTTTGGGGCTTTTGGGTCTCAAGCTCGCGCTCACCTGAGGGGGCATCCATGGCCGAATTCCTGCCGCATGAAAAAGGCTTTCACGTTAGCTGGGACCAGTTGCACCGCGATGCGCGGGCACTGGCGTGGCGGCTTGACGGCAAGGGGCCAGGCGACGGCCACTGGCGCGCGATTGTGGGCATCACCCGCGGCGGCATGGTGCCCGCCGCAATCGTCGCGCGCGAACTCAATATCCGCGTGATCGACACGATCTCGGTCAAGGGCTATAACCACCAGACCCAATCCGACCCCAAGGTGATCAAGGCGCCGCAAGACGATCTGATGGGCGACCAAGGCGAAGGGATCTTGGTGGTCGATGATCTGGTCGATAGCGGCAAAACGCTGGAACTGGTGCGCAAGCTTTACCCGAAAGCGCATTTTGCCACCGTCTATGCCAAACCCAAGGGGCGCGAGCAGGTGGACAGCTTTATCACCGAAGTGAGCCAAGACACCTGGATCTTTTTCCCGTGGGATATGGCGCTGCAATACGTCCAACCCTATCGCGGCACCGATTAAGCGTGCCGCAAGGCGCTCTTGCAAAGCGCGCCGCCCGGTGGTGATGTGGCGCGACGTTTGCCAGAGGATGCCATGACCCTTTCGCCGCTGAATCCCGCGCTTGCCCAGACCTTCGCCCCGCCGGTGATGGAGGCGCGGCGCTGGATCACCGGGGTAAGCTTCCCGCCGGAGCGGCCCTTGATCAATGTCAGCCAAGCCGCGCCGGTGGACCCGCCGCCGCAAGCGCTGCGCGAAGCCATTGCCGATGCCGCGCTGAACGACCCCGCCGCGCATCTTTATGGCCCGGTTCTGGGCCTGCCCGCATTGCGCGCGGAAGTGGCGGCGCAATGGTCCATGGCCTATGGCGGCGCAATCGGCGCCGATCAGGTGGCGATCACCCAAGGCTGCAACCAAGCCTTTTGTGCAAGCTTGGCCACTTTGGCCGGCGCGGGGGATGAAGTCATCCTGCCAACGCCTTGGTATTTCAACCATAAAATGTGGCTCGATATGGCCGGGGTGCGCGCGGTTCCGCTGCCCACCGGCACCACGCTTTTGCCCGACCCGGATCAAGCCGCCGCATTGATCACGCCGCGCACCCGCGCGATTGTGCTGGTCACGCCCAACAACCCCGGCGGGGTGGAATATCCTGCCGAATTGGTGCGCGCTTTTTTTGACCTCGCCCGGCGCCACAAAATCGCGCTGATTGTCGATGAAACCTATCGCGATTTCGATGCCCGCACCGGCGCGCCGCATGATCTGTTCACCGATCCCGATTGGGCCGAAACGCTGATCCACCTTTATTCCTTTTCCAAGGCTTACCGGCTGACCGGGCACCGTGTGGGGGCGATTGTCGCCGCCACCGACCGGCTGGCCGAGGTGGAGAAATTTCTTGATACCGTCGCCATTTGCCCCGGCCAGTTGGGCCAGATCGGCGCGCTTTGGGGTATGCGAAACCTTGCGCAATGGGTTGCGGGCGAACGCGCGGAAATCCTTGCCCGGCGCGCAGCGATTGAAACGGGCTTTGCCGGGATTGACCGCTGGCGGCTGTTGGGCGTCGGGGCTTATTTCGCCTATGTCGAACATACCTCCCCGCTGCCCGCGCCGGAATTTGCACGCCATCTGGTGCATGAGGCGGCGGTTTTGCTGCTGCCCGGCACGATGTTCATGCCCGAAGCCGACCCCGCCGGGCAGCGCCAATTGCGCATTGCCTTTGCCAATATCGACACCGACGGCATCGCGGAATTGATGAGACGGCTTGCCGCCGTGCCGCTGTGAGCCTTGCGGCCCCGCGCCCAAAGCCCTAAACACCGCCAGAAGGCCCAATAACCGGGAGGATGGGATGTCGACGAAGCTGCGCAGCCACGGCAAAAGCGTTGTGGTGTGGATCTTGCTTGCGATGCTGATCTTCGGTTTGGGCGGCTTTGGCATTTCGAACTTCTCGGGCGGGATCAAGACAATCGGCACCGTGGGCGACACTGAAATCACCGTGCAAGAGTATGCCAATGCCCTGCGGCAAGAAATGAATGCCGCCACCGCGCAATTTGGCCGCCCGCTCACGATGGATGAGGCGCGCAGCTTTGGGCTGGATCGCGCGGTGCAGGGGCAGCTTTTCGGGGCCGCCGCGCTGAGCGAGCAAGCCCGGCAGTTGCATCTCTCCGTCGGCGACGAAGAGGTGGGCCGCCAGATCACCGCTGCGCAGGCCTTCCAGGGCGTCGATGGTCAGTTCGACCGCACCGCCTATCGCGACATGATCCGCCGCCAAGGCTATAGCGAAGCCGCGTTCGAAGCGCGCCTGCGCGCCGATATTGCGCGCTCGATCCTGCAAGGGGCGGTGGCGGGCGGCGCGGTCGCGCCCGAGGTTCTGATCAACACCTATACCGCCTATCTGGGCGAGACCCGCGACATCGCCTTTGCCGAAATCACCGCAGACAATCTGCCTGCCCCCGTGGGCACGCCCGATGAGGCCGCGCTGCAAGCCTATTACGAGGCGCATATCGAGGATTTCACCGCCCCCGAGGCGCGCGAAATCACCTATGCATGGCTGACACCCGAAATGATGGCCGACACGGTCGAAATCGACGAGGCCACTTTGCGCGCCACCTATGAAAGCCGCATGGGCGACTATTTGCAGCCCGAGCGGCGCGACATTTCCAAGCTGGTCTTCCCGACGCTGGAAGAGGCCGAGGCAGGCATGGCGCGGATTGCGGCGGGCGAAGCGACACTGGCCGATCTGGCCGAAGAACGCGGCCTGTCGGCAAGCGACATCGCGCTGAGCGAACAAAGCGAGGCCGATATCGGCGGCGCGGCGGGCGCGGCGGTCTTTGCCGCGACCGATCTGGGCACGGTTGGCCCGTTTGACACCGATCTGGGCCCCGCGCTTTTTAGCATCGATGCGATCTATCCGGGCGAGGAAACCCGCTTTGAAGATGCGCGCGGCGATATTGCCGCCGAACTGGCCGCAGAGCGCGGGCGGCGGATGATTTCCGATCTGACCTCTGACCTTGAAGACCGGCTGGCCTCGGGCGCGACGCTTGAAGAGATGGACCGCGAAACCGCGATGCAACTGGGCCATATTGCGCTGACGCCCGAAACGACCGAGGGGATCGCGGGCTATGAAACCTTCCGCGACGTGGCCAATGCCGTGACCGAGCGCGATTTCCCCGAACTGGCGATGCTGGCCGATGGCGGCGTCTTTGCGCTGCGCCTTGATGGCATCACCCCGGCGACGCCAATCCCGTTTGAGACGGTGCGCGATCAAGTGGCCGAGGCTTGGGCGGCAGCGGAGCTGATGCGGCTTAAGACCGAACAGGCCGAGGCGGTGATTACCGCGCTCGAAGCGGGCACGCCGCTGGCCGATCAAGGGCTTGACGTGCGCACGGAAGATGCACTGATCCGAGGCGCCTTTGTCGAGGGCGCACCGCAAGATCTGGCCGCCACCGCCTTTGACACAGAAGAAGGCAAGGCCGCCATCGTGGCAGATGCCGACACCGTCTTTGTGGTGACGCCGCGCGCCGTGTATCCCGCTGATCTCGATAGCCCCGAAATGGAACAACTGGCCGAGACCTTCTCGACCCGGTTGGGGCAGATGATCGGCACCGATCTGATCGATTATTACGCCGCCGCCGCCCAGACCGAGGCCGGCATCACGCTTGACAGCACTGCGCTTAATGCGGTGCAGGCACAATTCCAGTAACGGAGGCCCCGATGGTTGCCCTTTCTCCCAGTTACGAGATGTTCGAGGCAGCCTGGGCCGAGGGCAAGAACCAACTGGTTTATGCCCGGCTCGCCGCCGATCTGGATACGCCCGTCTCGCTGATGCTGAAGCTGGCGGATGCGCAGAAAAACTCGTTCATGCTCGAATCCGTCACCGGCGGCGAGGTGCGCGGGCGGTATTCGATGATTGGGATGAAACCCGATGTGATCTGGGAGTGCCGGGGCGAGCAGGCGCGGATCAACCGGCAAGCGCGGTTCGATGACACATTCGAAGAGCTGCCGGGCCATCCGTTTGAAAGCCTGCGCGCGCTGATTGCCGAAAGCCGGATTGAGATCCCCGAGGATCTGCCCGCAGCAGCATCGGGGCTGTTTGGCTATTTGGGCTATGACACGATCCGTCTGGTCGAGCATCTGCCCGATGTGAACCCCGATCCGCTGGGCGTGCCCGATGCGGTGCTGATGCGGCCCTCGGTCGTGGCGGTGCTGGATGGGGTGAAGGGCGATGTGATCTTGTGCGCGCCCGCCTTTCAAGGCTCTGGCCTATCGGCGCGCGCGGCCTATGCGCAAGCGGCGGAACGGGTGATGGATGCGCTGCGCGATCTGGACCGGTCGCCCGCACAGGGGCGCGAAATGGGCGAGGCCGCGCAAGTGGGGCCGATGCGGTCGAACTTCACGCCCGAGGGCTATAAGGCCGCCGTGGAAAAGGCCAAAGACTACATCCGCGCGGGCGATATTTTCCAAGTCGTGCCCGCGCAACGCTGGGCCGCCGATTTTCCGCTGCCGCCCTTTGCGCTTTATCGCTCGCTGCGGCGCACCAACCCCTCGCCTTTCATGTTCTTTTTGAACTTTGGCGGGTTCCAGATTGTGGGTGCCAGCCCGGAAATTCTGGTGCGGCTGCGCGAAAATGAAGTGACGATCCGCCCGATCGCGGGCACCCGTCCACGGGGCGCGACGCCTGCGGAAGACAAGGCGCTGGAACGGGACCTGCTGGCCGACAAGAAAGAACTGGCCGAGCATTTGATGCTGCTGGATCTGGGGCGCAACGATGTGGGGCGGGTGTCGCAGATCGGGACCGTGCGCCCGACCGAGAAATTCGTGATCGAGCGCTATTCCCACGTCATGCATATCGTGTCGAACGTGGTCGGCGAATTGGCCGATGGCGAAGATGCGCTGTCGGCGCTGCTGGCAGGTCTGCCGGCGGGCACCGTGTCAGGCGCGCCAAAGGTCCGCGCGATGGAAATCATTGACGAGCTAGAGCCCGAAAAGCGCGGCATCTATGGCGGCGGCGTGGGCTATTTCGCCGCCAATGGCGAGATGGACATGTGTATCGCGCTGCGCACCGCCGTGGTGAAGGATGAAACGCTTTACATCCAAGCGGGCGGTGGTGTGGTCTATGACAGCGACCCCGAGGCCGAATTCCAAGAAACGGTCAACAAATCCAAGGCCCTACGCCGCGCTGCGGAAGATGCGGGCCTGTTCGTGCGGCGCGGCAACAGCTAAGCCTATCGGCCCGGACGCTCTGTCCGGGCCGCCCCCAACGGCACGGGGCATTTTAGGGCTAGTGCATTTTAGGGCTGGCGCATCGCCTGCACGGTGGCTGACAGCGGCGCAAGGTTCAGCGCCGCCGCTTCCTCAAAAACCCATTCCTGAAGCCCGGCAATCGACTCAGGCCACGCCGACAGCATCACCACGACAGAGCCATCGCGGTTCGCCTCAAAGGCGGCGCGCGACAACGTGCGTGCGATCACAGGGGCCTTGTCGCGCCGCGCATCCAACACGCGCCAGATCGTCGCTTGCAGCCCCGCGTCGTCGGTCACGCCCCGGCTCATGGCCTCCATGCCCACCGCTTGGGTGACATAGACCATACCTTCTGCCGCCAGCGCCTCGCGCGCCTGCTCGGCCAGACGGCTTGCGCCTTGCAACACGGGCTTGGGCGGTTCGACCAGCGCCAAAGCCTCGGGCACCGCCGCGCGCCAAGCCGCCAGCGCGACCTCCACATCCTTCGGCGCAGCGCCGGGCGGCAGGTCATCGGCCAAAATCCCCACCTCAAACCCCGCCGCGCGATACTCGGCAGCGGCTTCGGTCACATCGGGCGCCGCCGGGTCCAGCGCCAGCGTCAGCCAAGGCCCCAACGCCTTGATCGTGGCACGATCCAACCCGCCCGCCGCCGGACCGGGATCAACCAGCACCACGGTGAACCAAGGCTTATCGGGCGCGGCATTGAAGGCGGCAGCATATTTCTCGATCGCGGGGCGGTCCGCTTCTGCCTCCGGCGGCAGCGCTGGGGCCGGATCAGGCAATGCCTCATCGGTGGCGGGCGCGGCTTGCGGCGCGCCGCCGATCTGCGGCAACCGGTTGACCTTAGTCCCTGCTGCATCGGCGAACCCGCTGTTTGCGCCCGCCTCTAGTCCGGGGCTGATCACACGCGGCAGCCCCGGACTGACCGGCACCAGCGCGCCATCGGGCATCAGCGTGATTTCCTGCCCCGGGCCGGGCACCGCCTCGGCGGGCGGCAAATCGGGGGCCACGGCTTCGCCCGGGGGCGGCACCGGCATGGTGGGCGCCCCGCTGGGCAACCGCTCTAGCGCCACGTCGGGCGTTTGCTGCGGCACCAATGCGGTCGGGCTGTCTGTGCCGGTTTCGGGGCGCGGCGGCGGGGCCGTCACCGGATCGTCCAGCGCGGCAATCTCTGCCTCGGTCTGCGCCTCGGTCATCGGCGCGCGCGGCACCGCCTCGACCCCGGCGGGCGCGGGCGTTTCCCCCGGCAAAGTGGGCACGGCCTCGGCCCCGGGGCGGGCAAATTCAGACCCTGCGGGCAGCGGCACCCCCTCGGCCGGGCCAGAGGCGGCGGTCGCCCCTTGCCCCGGGCGTTGCGCTTGCGGCGGCGCAGGGTCTGTGGCGGGGTCGGGGTCGGTCTCGGGCACGGTCGGAAGCACCAGCCCCACCTGGGTGGGCGGCGGCAGCATCAACGATGCCGTGGCCAGCCCCAGCCCCGAAACGATCACCCCCGACGCCATTCCCGCGATTATGCCACGCGCCATGCTGCCTCTCCTTGCCTGTGCGCGCGCGGGCCGCGCCCCGCATATGCCTTGCGGGCTTGACCCGGGCCGCGCGCTCTGAACATCTATACCCCGACATCCGGCCCTGTTCACCCCCAGATTGCGCCGGACCAGGAAGGAATGCCCATGCTGCTGCTCATCGACAACTACGACAGCTTCACCTACAACCTTGTGCATTATTTCGGCGCGCTTGGGGCCGATGTGAAGGTCGTGCGCAACGATGCGATGGATGTGCAAGCCGCCATGGGCCTTGGGGCCGAAGCGATCATCCTGTCCCCCGGCCCTTGCGATCCGGCGCAGGCGGGCATTTGCCTCCCGCTGACCTTGGCAGCGGCAGAGGCGGGCGTGCCGCTGATGGGTGTGTGTTTGGGCCATCAAACGATTGGCGAGGCCTTTGGCGGCAAGGTGGTGCGCGCGGGCGAGATTGTGCATGGCAAGATGGGCCAGATCGAACATGCGGGCAAAGGCGTGTTCCGCGACCTGCCCAGCCCCTTTGAGGCCACCCGCTACCACAGCCTGATTGTCGAACGCGACAGCCTGCCCGATTGCCTAGAGGTCACCGCCTGGCTGGACGGCGGCATGATCATGGGGCTGCGGCACAAGGAAAAGCTAATCGAGGGCGTGCAATTCCACCCGGAATCGATCGCCTCGGAACACGGCCATCAATTGCTGCGCAATTTTCTTGAAGAAGCAAAGGTGAAGGTGAGCGCATGAGCGAGTTGAAACCCCTGATCGGCCTTGCCGCCGACCGCGCCCTGACCCGTGCCGAAGCCGAAACCGCCTTTGAGATTTTCTTTGAAGGGGCGGCTACGCCCGCGCAAATGGGCGGGCTGTTGATGGCGTTGCGCACGCGCGGCGAAACGGTGGATGAAATCGCCGCCGCCACCTCGGTGATGCGCGCAAAGATGACCCGGGTCAGCGCACCGGAAGGCGCGACGGATATTGTCGGCACCGGCGGCGATGGCAAAGGGACGCTGAACATTTCCACCGCGACGGCCTTTGTTGTGGCCGGCGCGGGCGTGCCGGTCGCCAAACACGGCAACCGCAACCTGTCGTCGAAATCGGGGGCGGCGGATGCGCTGACCGCGCTGGGGCTTGATGTGATGAAGGGCCCGGCTCTGGCCGAGCAAGCGCTGAAGGATGTGGGCATCACCTTCTTGATGGCGCCGATGCACCACCCGGCGATGAAGCACATCGGCCCCGCGCGGGTCGAGCTGGGCACGCGGACCGTCTTCAACCTGCTGGGGCCGCTGACCAACCCCGCGGGCGTAAAGCGGCAATTGACCGGCGCGTTTTCGCGCGATTGGATCCGGCCCATGGCCGAGGTGCTGAAAACGCTGGGCTCCGAGTCCGCATGGCTGGTGCATGGCTCGGACGGCACCGATGAGCTGTCGATCTGCGGGGTGAGCTGGGTCGCGGCGCTGGTCAATGGCGAGATCAGCGAATTTGAGGTCCACCCCGAAGACGCGGGCCTGCCCGCGCATCCGTTCGAGGCGATCATCGGCGGCGAACCGTCCGAGAACGCCGCCGCGTTCCGCGCGCTTTTGGCGGGCGAACGCAATGCCTATCGCGATGCGGTGCTGCTGAACTCTGCGGCAGCGCTCGTTGTGGCGGGCAAGGCGGGCACTCTGAAAGAGGGCGCCGGATTGGCCGCTGAAAGCATCGACAGCGGCGCAGCGGCGGGCAAATTGGATGCGCTGAAAGCGGTGCTCGGCGCATGACCAACATCCTCGACCGGATCAAAGCCTATAAGCTGGAAGAAGTGGCCGAAGCGAAAGCGCGGCTGCCGATGGCCGAGGTCGAAGCCGCCGCCAAGGCCCAAGCCGCCACCCGCGGTTTTGCCGAGGCTTTGCGCACAAAAGCTGCGCAAGGCTATGGCTTGATTGCGGAAATCAAGAAAGCCTCGCCCTCCAAAGGGCTGATCCGGCCCGATTTTGACCCGCCTGCACTCGCCAAAGCCTATGAAGCGGGCGGCGCGGCGTGTTTGTCGGTTTTGACCGATACGCCCAGCTTTCAAGGCGCACCCGAATTTTTGACCGCCGCGCGCGATGCTTGCAACCTGCCCGCTTTGCGCAAAGACTTTCTTTATGACCCCTATCAGGTGGCCGAGGCGCGCGCATGGGGCGGTGATTGCATCTTGATCATCATGGCCTCGGTCGAGGACAGCTTGGCCGCAGAACTGGAAGACGCCGCCTTTGGTTGGGGCATGGATGTGCTGATCGAGGTGCATGACGGCGCCGAGCTTGAGCGCGCATTGAACGTGCTGAAATCGCCGCTTTTGGGGGTGAACAACCGCAACCTCAAAACCTTTGAGGTGACGCTGGATGTGACCCGCGCATTGGCGCCCACGATCTTGGCAGAAGGGCGCGAATTGGTCTGCGAAAGCGGGCTTTTCACGCCGCAAGATCTGGCCGATATGGCCAAGGTGGGTGCGCGCCGGTTCCTGATTGGTGAAAGCCTGATGCGGCAGGCCGATGTTGCCGCTGCCACGAAAGCGCTGCTGGCATGCTAAGCCATTTCGACCAAGCGGGCAAAGCGCATATGGTCGATGTTTCCGGCAAACCCGTCACTGCGCGCGAAGCGGTGGCCGAGGGCTGCGTGGTGATGGCCCCAGAAACGCTTGCCCTTGTCACCGAAGGCACAGCGGAAAAGGGCGATGTTTTGGGCATTGCGCGGGTGGCAGGCATCATGGCGGCGAAAAAGACCGCCGAGATCATTCCGCTGTGTCATCCGCTGCCGATCACCAAGGTCGCGCTGGATTTGACCCCCGATGCCACCTTGCCCGGCGTGCGCATTCGCGCCACCGTCAAAACCTCGGGCCAGACCGGGGTGGAGATGGAGGCGCTGACCGCCGTGTCGGGCGCGGCGCTGACGCTTTATGATATGCTCAAGGCGGCGGAAAAGGGGATGCAAATCGAAGGCATCCGCTTGGTGATGAAAGACGGCGGCAAATCGGGCCGGTATGAGGCCACCCCGTGATTTCGGTCGATGAGGCGCTCGCGCATGTCTTGGCGCTGGCCGCGCCTTTGCCCAGCGAAACCGTGCCCTTGGCCGACGCGGCGGGTCGCGTCTTGGCCGAACCTGCGATCGCGCAACTGACCCAACCGCCCTTTGATGCCGCCGCGATGGACGGCTATTGGCTGGCTGAAAGCGATGCCACCCCCGGCGCCACGCTGACCGTGGCGGGCGAAGCGGCGGCGGGCCATGGTTTTGGCGCAGAGATCCCCCCCGGACATACGCTACGCATTTTCACGGGCGCCCCCTGCCCCGCGCGCCCGGGCCGGGTGATCCCGCAAGAGGATGTGACGCGCGAGGGTGACACCATCACCCTGACCAAACTGCCCAAAACCACCCACATCCGCCCGCGCGGTCAGGACTTTGCGCAAGGCAGCCCCCATTTCCCGCGCCGACGGCTAAATGCCCGCGACATCGGGCTTTTGGCGGCCATGAATGTGGCCAAGGTGGTGGTGCATCGCCGCCCCGTGGTGGCGATTATCGCCACAGGTGATGAATTGGTGGACCCCGGCGATGCCCCCGGCCCCGATCAGATCATCTGCTCGAACAATTATCTTTTGGCCGCAGAGGTGGCGCGCCACGGCGCCGAGGCGCGGATACTGCCGATTGCACGCGACACTGAGCCGAGCCTGCGCGCCGTCTTGGCGCAAGCCGAAGGCGCCGATCTGGTACTGACCTCGGGCGGGGCCTCGGTTGGGGACCATGACATTGTCGGGAAAGTGGCCGCGACGATGGGGTTGGAACGGTCGTTTTGGAAAGTGGCGATGAAGCCCGGCAAACCGCTGATGGCGGGGCGGCTGGGCGGCGCGGCGCTATTGGGCCTGCCCGGCAACCCGGTCGCGGCGGCGGTTTGCGCCGATCTGTTCCTGCGCCCGATGCTTTTGAAATTCCAAGGGCTTGCGGCCCCGCTCACGCTTGCCAAAGCGATTTTGGGCTGCGATCTGCCGCCCGAAGGCCCACGCCAGCATTACCAGCGTGCGCGCCTGACATCCGGCGAAAACCTGCCCGTGATCACCCCATTTTCCAGCCAAGATTCCGCGCTCTTGAGCATTTTGGCAGAGTCCGAGGCGCTGCTGATCCGCCCGCCCCATGACAGCGCGCGCCGCGCGGGGGAAACGGTCGCTTACCTGCCGCTTTAGGCGTTGCCCTGCGCGCCGCCGCCCCCAAGCTTGATTGACACGAAACGAGAACGGGGTTAGAACAAGTCAAGAACGCCGATAAGCGTTACAGGCGAGGAAAACGGAATGCTGACACGCAAGCAACTGGAGCTTTTGGACTTTATCCAAAAGCGCATGGCGCGCGACGGGGTGCCACCTTCTTTTGATGAAATGAAGGATGCGCTGGATCTGCGCTCCAAATCCGGCATTCACCGGCTGATCACGGCCTTGGAGGAACGCGGCTTCATCCGGCGGCTGGCGCATCGGGCACGGGCCTTGGAAATCCTCAAGCTGCCCGAGTCGCTGGAACGCGCCGCAGAGAGCCCGGCCGCAGCCCCGTCCCCGGCGCCCGGCTTTACGCCCAAGGTGATCGCGGGCGACAAAACCGACCCGCCGCGCGGCGCGCTGGAGGTGACGGTAAGCGCGATGGAATTGCCGGTGATGGGGCGGATTGCCGCCGGGGTGCCGATCGAGGCGATTGCGCAGGTGTCGCATCATGTAGCGGTGCCGGGGTCGATGCTATCTGGCAAGGGCGAACATTATGCCCTTGAAGTCAAAGGGGATTCGATGATCGAGGCGGGCATCAACGATGGTGATATCGTGGTGATCCGCAGCCAAGGCACCGCCGAAAATGGCGATATCGTCGTGGCCTTGGTCGAAGATCACGAGGCGACACTGAAGACCTACCATCGGCGCGGCGGGATGATTGCGCTGGAAGCCGCGAACCCGGCTTATGAAACGCGGATTCTGCGCGACGATCAGGTGAAGGTGCAAGGCCGACTGGTCGGGTTGATCCGCAGCTATTAAGCGAAACCGCATTTTGCGACGAAACCGCCGCGCCTTTGGGGCGGCGGTTTTGCGTTGGGTTACTAAGGGGCAGCCCCGGTCCCCGCCCCGGTCCAAAGCCGATGCCCGGCACGCTGTGCCGCGCTGCGCTGCCGCCCTTTGGCATCAAAGGCGAGTGCCCCGGTCGCGGCCATTGCCCGACGATCCAGAACCGTGCAGTCGCCGGTGAAGCCCGGCGGCGCAAAGGTATCAAGCACGACCAAAGCCGCGCCCCGGCAGACCTTGGGCAGGGCCGCAAGCGCGCCGCTGCCCGTCAGATGCACAAGGGCATGGCCCTGCCACGCGGCCTGCCGGTTGCCCTTCGGGCCAGAAAACCCTTCCCTCTGCGCCGCTTGATCGGGGGCTGCGGTATCGCCATCGGCCTCCAACCAGCGCGCGGCGGTATAGCGCGGTGCGGCTTTCGACAAAGCCCGGCCTTCCGGGCCCATCAACCCGACCAAGGCGCCCTCTTGCGCAATCAAAAGCGTCGGGCGCGTCGCCACGCCCCACCCCAGCGCCGCGACCACAATCGCCACCAAGGCAAGGCTGCGCAGCGCCCCGCGCGCCAAGACCGCCGTGCCCGCCGCCAGCGCCAGCACCGGCAGCACAAAACCGGGCGGCGCGGCCAAAGCGCTTTGCGCGCCCGAAAGCCCCGCGACCCAATCGGCCACCGCCAGCACCCAAGCCGTGCCCTTGCCCATGAGCCAAAGCGCGGGGGCCGCAAGCCCCAGCGGCGCAAGACAGGCCGCCAGCACCCCCATCGGCATCACCACGATCCCCATCACGGGAACCGCCAGCAGGTTCGCCAATATCCCGTAATGCGACATGCGTCCGAAATGGGCCGCCGCAATCGGCGCGGTGACCAGCCCCGCCACCAACGAGGTCAGCACCAGCATCGCCACTGGACGCAAAAGCCATGGGATCGACCTTTGCCAGCGTGGCCAGGGTTTGGCGATCAAAACAAGCGCGGTGGTGGCGGCAAAGCTCATCTGGAAACCGGGGCCCAAAAGCGCCTCGGGCCAAAACAGCAGCAACCCCAGCGCCGCCAGCGCCACCGTGTGCAACGACAGCGCCCGCCGATCCAGCAACACCGCGCTTAACATCACCGCGATCATGATCCACGACCGTTGCGTGGCGATATCGGCGCCCGAAATCCACAAATAAAGCGTGGCCGCCACCAGCGCGACGGCGGCGGCGATTTTTTTCGTGGGCAGGCGCAGCGCCACCCACCCCCAAAGCGCCAGCCCGTGGCGGATCGTGGCGAAGACAAATCCCGCCAGCATTCCCATATGCAGCCCCGAGATCGACACCATGTGATAAAGGTTAGAGGCGCGCATGATGTCATTCGTCGCCTCGGTGATGGCGGATCGGTCCCCCGTCATAAGCGCAGCCGAAACCGCCCCCGCCTGCCCCGGAATGCGCGCCTGCATCGCAGCCGAAAGCGCCATGCGCCAGCGATGCGCGGCAAGGCCCCAATCGGCGGGATCGGGCGGCGCGATGACCAAAACCGGGGCGCGGGTATAGCTAAGCGCGCCCAGCCGCGCGAACCATGCATTGCGGCGAAAATCCCATGCGCCGGGCTCTGAGGGGCCATTGGGGGGGCTCAGATGCGCGGTGGTCATGACGCGCAGCCCCGGTTCAGGCGCAAAATCGGGGCGCGCGCCATGCAGCGCGATGCGCGCCCGCGCGGGCCATGTAGCGGGCGGCTGGCCGGGCAGACGCACCTGATCCAGCGTCAGGCGCAGCACATCGCGCGCCGAGCGGTCGATACGGATGATCCGCCCCTCCACCGGGCCATAAATCCGATGCTCAAGCACCGGGGCGGCCACGGATTGGGCGCGATATTCCGCCGCCAACGCCCCCACAACCCCCAAAACAAGAAGCGCGGCGGGCAGATGCAGCGCACCGGGGCCGCGCATCCAGGCCCAAAAGCCAAGCGCCGCAAGCGCCAAAGCCAAAAGATGAAAGAGGGCGCCGGGCTCGGCAGGCAAGGTGAAATAGAGCCCGATCCCCGCCCCCAACGCCAAGGGCGCCCAAAGCAGCCAGTGGATCTGCGCGCGCTCAAGCGCCCCTAGGGGATCGCCCAGCCCCGCCAAAGAAGCCCTTGAAACAGTGTGCAAAAACGCCCCCACGCGGCGCATGGGCCGTGTGGGCGGCACCTCGGGCAATGCTGCGCTCCCCCGCGCCACTTGTCCCGGCCCCCTTTCGTGGATTAGAGAACCCCTCAAGAAAGCCTACGGGCATCATGGTTTCCAAAAGGTTAATTCAGCCCCATCGGGGCTGCGAGAAAGGCCGCTATGTCTCAAAAAATCGTCACCCGCTTCGCCCCTTCGCCCACCGGTTACCTGCATATCGGCGGCGCGCGCACAGCACTTTTCAACTGGCTTTATGCGCGCGGCAATGGCGGCACTTTCTTGTTACGGATCGAAGATACCGACCGGGCGCGCTCGACCCCCGAGGCGACGGCGGCAATCTTGAAAGGGCTTGCATGGCTGGGTCTTGATTACGATGGCGAACCGATCAGCCAGTTTGAACGGGCCGATCGCCATGCCGATGTGGCGCGCGAAATGCTGGCCAAGGGCATGGCCTATAAGTGCTTTGCGACCCAAGAAGAGATCGAAGCCTTCCGCGAGGCGGCGCGGGCCGAGGGCAAATCCACCCTTTTCCGTTCACCTTGGCGCGATGCCGACCCTTCCACTCATCCCGATGCGCCCTATGTGGTGCGCCTGAAGGCCCCGCGCGAGGGGGCCACGGTGATCGAGGACAAGGTGCAAGGCAAAGTGACCTTCCGCAATGACCAGCTCGATGACATGGTGTGTTTACGTTCCGATGGCACACCAACCTATATGCTGGCCGTTGTCGTCGATGACCATGACATGGGCGTGACCCATGTGATCCGGGGGGACGATCACCTGACCAATGCCGCGCGCCAAGTGCAGATCTATACCGCGATGGGCTGGGATGTGCCGACCTTCGCGCATATTCCGCTGATCCATGGGCCCGATGGCAAGAAACTCTCGAAACGCCACGGCGCGGTTGGGCTCGAGGAATATCAGGCGATGGGCTACCCGGCGGCGGGGATGCGCAACTATCTGACGCGTCTTGGCTGGAGCCATGGGGATGATGAATTCTTCACCGATGCGCAGGCCCGCGCGTGGTTCAACCTTGATGGAATCGGGCGCGCCCCGGCGCGGCTCGATTTCAAAAAGCTCGAAAACATCTGCGGCCAGCATATGGCGCAGATCGACGACGCCGATTTGCTGGCGCAGCTTGAAGGTTACCTTGCGGCAGCGGCACAGGAGCCGTTGAACGATGCACAGAAAGTGGCGCTGAAAGCGGCCCTGCCCTTGGTGAAAACAGGCGCGAAGACATTTGGCCAACTGCTTGAAAAGGCACGCTTTGCGCTGATCAGCCGCCCCGTAGATGTGGATGAGAAGGCGGCCAAGGCGCTTGACCCGGTATCCCGTGGTATACTGAAAGAATTGACGGAACAGTTGCAAACTGCTAGCTGGACGCGAGAAGACCTCGAAAGTGTCGCAGGACAGATTGCCGCAGCGCATGATCTGGGCCTTGGCAAAATTGCCGCGCCCCTGCGCGCGGCGCTGGCCGGGCGCACCGCAACACCTTCGGTGTTTGATATGATGGAATTGCTTGGCCGCGACGAAGTTCTGGCCCGGCTGGAAGACCAGGTGGGCTGATCCGCAGCCTACCTTTCCCGGGAAACCGGATCAGACGCTCCGGCACGCTTGCCGGCTACAGGAGAGGGACAAATGGCAGAAACCCAACGCGTTGCCACGCTTACGCTCGACGGCAAGACCTATGAATTGCCCGTGCTTTCGCCCACCGTGGGGCCTGATGTGCTCGATATCCGCAAGCTTTATGGACAAGCGGATGTGTTCACCTTTGACCCCGGCTTCACCTCCACTGCGGCTTGCGAGTCGGAAATCACCTATATCGACGGCGACAAGGGCGAGCTGCTTTACCGTGGCTACCCGATCGAGCAACTGGCTGAGAAATCGCACTATCTGGAAGTTTGCTATCTGCTGCTGAACGGCGAATTGCCGAACGAAAAGCAGATGAACGATTTCGAATATCGGATCACCCGGCACACGATGCTGCACGAGCAGATCTTGATGTTCTTCCGCGGCTTCCGTCGTGACAGCCACCCGATGGCCACGATGGTGGGCGTGGTCGGCGCGATGTCGTCGTTCTACCACGACTCTTTGGACATCAACGACCCGTGGCAGCGCGAAGTCGCCGCGATGCGGATGATCGCCAAACTGCCGACGATCGCAGCGATGGCCTATAAATATTCGATCGGCCAGCCGATGGTCTACCCGCGCAACGATCTCGATTACGCGTCGAACTTCCTGCACATGTGCTTCTCGGTGCCGGCGGAACCCTATGTTGTGAAACCGGAACTGGCGAAAGCCATGGACCGGATCATGATGCTGCACGCCGATCACGAGCAAAACGCCTCCACCTCGACGGTGCGTCTGGCCGGTTCGTCGGGCGCGAACCCGTTTGCCTGTATCGCCGCGGGGATCGCCTGCCTTTGGGGCCCGGCACACGGCGGCGCGAACCAAGCCTGCTTGGAAATGTTGCGCGAAATCGGCTCGGTTGATCGCATTCCGGAATACATTGCGCGCGCGAAAGACAAGAACGATCCGTTCCGCCTGATGGGCTTTGGCCACCGCGTTTACAAAAACTTCGATCCGCGCGCCAAGGTGATGAAGGAATCGGCCGACGAGGTGCTGGATCTGCTCGGCATCCACGACAACCCGATCCTGCAAGTCGCCAAAGAACTGGAAAAAATCGCGCTGGAAGACGATTATTTCGTCTCCAAGAAGCTTTACCCGAACGTCGATTTCTATTCGGGCATCATCTTGGAAGCGATGGGCTTCCCGACCGCGATGTTCACCCCGATCTTTGCGCTGTCGCGCACCGTGGGCTGGATTTCGCAATGGAAAGAAATGCTTGGCGATCCGACGGGCAAGATTGGCCGCCCGCGTCAGCTGTACACCGGTCTGCCCGCGCGCGACTATCGCGAGGTCAAAGACCGCTAAGGCACCGCGGGGCCCCAAAAGACGCAACAGAACCGAAAGGCCGGGGCGCATGCCTCGGCCTTTTGCCGATGCGCCACCCTTGACGCCGCTCTCTGGCCCCTATTTTCTGAACCCAGAGCGCACCGGAGGACCCGCATGAGCCAGCCCCAAAGCATTGCCATTTCCGCCACGCCACAGGCCGTCTTCGCCCGCTACGAAGCGGTCGAGACATGGGCGCGCTGGGACCCGGAGGTGAGTGAGGTGCATCTGCCCGAAGGCCTGCTTGCGGGGGCGCGCGGCTGGCTCAAACCGCGCAAAGGGCCGAAATCCCCGATCGTCGTGACCGCCGTGGATCACGGGCGATCCTTCACCGTCGAAAGCCCCCTGCCCCTGTGCAAACTGCGTTTTCACCACCGCTTGGAGGAAACTGAAACCGGCTGCACCACCACCCATTGGATCAGCTTTTCCGGCCCGCTGGCGTTTTTGTTTTCGATGCTGGCCGGGCCGTCGATCCGGGCTGGCCTGCCGCAGACGCTTGCCGGGCTCAAGGCCGAATGCGAAGGCACCGCGCCCCCAGACGCGGAAACCACCGACTAAAGCCCCAAATTGTGAAGCGCGCCGCCGTTGCGCAACCGTGGCCCCGGTGCTAATTTTCGCGCGCATCAAGGAGTTTGCTTATGGTCTGGCTGCTGACGATCTACACGCTGTTTTCGCTGGGGCTGTTGTTTGGAGCCGCAGAGTTGGAACGCCGCGCGATCAACGAACGCCGCTACGGGCCGAATGGCCGGGCCATGCTCCTGTCGCTTGTGATCTCGGTCGTGGCCTCGATCTTCGTGATCATCGGCGGGGCAATTTCCTCGGGCTGGATCTATATTCTGCACCTTCTGGGCGCCTCGATCGTCTATCACGGCTTCATGGGCATTTCTTTGGTGCATGGCCTACAAGAGGTTTCGGCCCGCGTGGCACGCCAACGCCTGCCCGCCCGCGTGTGATCGCGAAAGCGCGCCATCTGCCCACCTGCGCCAAACCGACGCTTGCGCGGCCCTGTCCCCGCGCCTAGATACCGGGCAAACCCCGGAGGAAGAACATGACCGACCAGCCGAAAAAGAAACTCGCCCTTGTCACTGGCGCGTCGCGGGGCTTGGGCTTTGCCATGGCCGAAGAACTGGGCAAGCAGGGTTGGCATGTGGTGGCGGTGGCGCGCACCACCGGCGGGCTTGAAGCGCTTGATGACCGCATTCAGGCGGCGGGGGGCTCGTCCACGCTGGCGCCGCTGGATATCACCAAGCCCGAAGAAATGCTGACACTGGCGCAAGGTATTGCCTCGCGCTGGGGCGGCGCCGATCTGTGGATCCATGCTGCCATTCACGCCGCGCCGCTGTGCCCCACCGGGCATATCGATGCCGAAGACGTGGAAAACTCGGTCAATACCAACTATGTCGCGGTGACCACGCTTATTCCGCTGGTCGAGCCGCTTTTGCGCGCGGTCGATGGCAAAGCGGTCTTCTTTGACGATGACCATTTCGGCCAGCCGTTCTGGGGCTCTTATGGGGCCACCAAAGCGGCGCAAATGTCGTTGGTGCGCGGCTGGCAGGCCGAAACCGCCAAGATCGGCCCGAAAGTGCAAATCGTGCAACCGCAGCCGATGGAAACCGCCGTGCGCGCGCGGTTCTACCCGGTCGAAGATCGCGACCCGCTGCATGATTGCCATGACGAGGCGCGCCGCCTTCTGGCCGAAATTCTGGACTAAGCCACGCCTCCTGCCCCGCGCCGCTTACGCTTTGGCTGGCGCGGGCCTGTCGGGGCCGCGCTGCACGCGGTAGTGCAAAACGCCCTCGGCCTCTTCGGCGGACAAAAGCTTATGCCCCGCCTGCGCGCAAAAATGCGGCACGTCGATCCAGCTTGCGCGATCGGTGGCTTGCATTTGCACCACCGCCCCTTCGGGCAGGCCCAAAAGCGCCTTGCGCAGGCGCAGCACCGGCAGCGGGCACAACAGGCCGCGCAGATCAAGGCTTAGGGCAGGATCATCGGACATAGCCCCGCCCTAACGCCCAAGCGCGGCGCTGTCCACGGCAATGTGAGCGGCGCGCCCGTTTGCACAGATGACGTGCGGCGCGCAGGGTGCTAGCAAGGGCGCATGTTCGGGATCGACCTCATAGACGCCGCATTTCTGCCCGCCGCCTTCGCCGCTTTCGTGGCGGGGGTGATCTCGTTTCTGAGCCCTTGCGTGCTGCCCATCGTGCCCCCCTATCTGGCCTATATGGGAGGCGTGACGGTGTCGGAGATGGGGGCTGGCGCGCCCGCCGCGCGGGGCCGGGTCTTGCTGGCAGCGCTGTTTTTCGTGCTGGGCCTTTCGACCGTCTTTTTGCTGATCGGGCTGGGCGCCTCGGCGCTTGGTCAGGCGGTCGGCAGTTGGCGCGATGAACTGGGCAAGGTGGCGGGCGTCGTGGTGATGATCTTTGGCGCGCATTTCCTTGGTATCTACCGGATCGGCTTTTTGGATCGCGAATTCCGCATGGAAACCGGCGACCGGGGCGGCTCGGCGCTTGGGGCCTATGTTCTGGGGCTCGCCTTTGCCTTTGGCTGGACGCCCTGCCTTGGTCCGGTTCTGGGCGCGATTGCCTCGCTTGCGATGGCCGAGGGCGGCCCGGGGCGCGGGATGGGGCTGCTGGCGGTTTATGCCGCGGGTCTCGGCCTGCCCTTCTTGGTGGTTGCGGCCTTCTTTCCCGCCTTGGGGGGCGCGATGGCCTTCATGCGCCGCAATATGGGCCGGATCGAGAAAATCTCGGGCCTGTTGCTATGGACCGTCGGGCTGTTCATGCTGACCGGGCAACTGTCTGATTTCTCGTTCTGGATCTTGGATGCTTTCCCGGCGCTGGCCGCCTTTGGCTAAGCCCGACCCCGCGCTTGCCCCGCGGCTGCGTTTTCCCGCCGGCTGACAGCAAGTTGCTTTGACCCACTGCCCGCCCCGCGTTATAGGGGCGCACTATCGGGGCCATATGCCCCACGGGGGTGCCTTTTGATCCGCTTCGTCCTGTCTTCGCTTGGGGGGGTCTTCTCCTGGATCGTCACCGCGCTTTTCTTTGCCGCGCTGACCATCGGTGCCATCTTCTGGATGTATGGCCGCAACCTGCCCAGCCATGAACAGCTTGCCCAATACACCCCCAAGACGATCTCGCGGATCTATTCCGGCGAAGGCCGATTGATCGACGAATTCGCGCAGGAACGGCGCATTTTCGTGCCGATCTCGGATATTCCCGATGTTGTCAAACAGGCCTTCGTCTCGGCCGAGGATCAGAATTTCTACATCCACAAAGGCTATGACGCGCGCGGCATCGTCGCGGCGGCCTATGCGGCGATCAAATCGGGCGGGCGCAATGTGCGCGGCGCCTCCACCATCACCCAGCAGGTAATGAAGAACTTCCTTTTGGATGGCTCGCGCTCGGCGGAACGCAAGATCAAGGAACTGATCTTGGCCGCGCGGGTCGAACGGGCCCTGTCGAAAGACCGCATCCTAGAGCTTTATCTCAACGAGATTTTTCTGGGCCAGAACTCCTATGGGGTGGCCGCTGCGGCGCAGACCTATTTCAACAAGACCTTGGGCGAGTTGAGCGTGGGCGAGGCCGCCTATCTGGCCGCGCTGCCGAAAAAACCCGCCTCGCTGCATCCGGTGCGCAATTATGAAGAGGCGCGTTTGCGGCGCAATTACGTGCTGCGCCGCCTTTACGAAGACGGCCATATCGATCAGGCCACGCTGAAGGCGGAACAGGCCAAAGAACTCAAAACCGTGCAGCGCGGCGACTATCCGCCGTTTCGCCAAGCCCTGCCGCCGCGCGACTATTTCACCGATGAGATCCGCCGCCAGCTTTCCAAAAGCTTCGGGCAAGATGAATTCTTTGGCGGCGGCCTGACGATCCGCGCCACGGTCGACCCCAAGCTGCAAAAGCAAGCGGCCAAGGCGTTGCAAAATGCGCTGGAAAAATATGACCGCGGGCGCGGTGTGTGGCGCGGCACCAAGGCGAAAATCCCCGCCGATCAACTGGGCGACGAACGGGCGTGGCGCGCGGCTTTGGCCGATGTGCCCACCGACACGGCCCCGCGTGATATCGACGGCTGGCATGCGGCGGTCGTGCTGGAGCTGGGCGATAGCTCGGCGCGGATCGGTATCGAGGGGATCGAAGAAGATGAAGACGGCCATTGGATCCCGCCCGAAGATGTAACTTGGGCGCGCAAGCTTAAAGACGATGGCAAGCTGGGCCCGCGTGCGCGGCGCGCCTCTGACCTGCTTGAGCTGGGCGATGTCGTGCTGGTGCGCGCGATCACCAAAGACAGCGATGGGTCGTTCATTCGCTGGAGCTTGCGGCAAGTGCCGCAGGTGCAAGGCGCCTTTATGGCGATGGATGTGCATACCGGGCGTGTTCTGGCGATGCAGGGCGGCTTTTCCTATCAATCGACCGTGTTCAACCGCACCACACAGGCGATGCGCCAGCCCGGCTCCAACATCAAACCGATCGTCTATGCGGCCGCGCTCGATTCCGGGTTCAGCCCGGAAACCATCGTCGTCGACGCCCCGATCGAGGTGAACACGCCCCAAGGTCTGTGGCGGCCGCAAAACGCCTCGAACCGCTATTACGGCCCGACGCCGTTGCGCACCGGGCTGGAACAATCGCGCAACCTGATGACGGTCCGGATCGCGCAGGAAATCGGCATGGATACGGTGGCCAGCTATGCCGAACGCTTTGGCGTTTATGACCGGATGGGGCCCTATCTGGCCAATGCGCTTGGGTCGCAAGAAACCACCATGTATCGGCTGATCTCGGCCTATGCGATGTTTGCCAATGGCGGCAAGCGGCTGGAACCCACCTTGGTGGACCGGGTGCAAGACCGCTGGGGCCGCACGATCTACCGCCACGACCAAAGCGATTGCCTCGATTGTGCAAACCCCAACCTGCCCGAGGGGCTTGGCCCGCGCATCCGCACCAATTCAGAACAGGTGATCGATGCGATCACCGCCTATCAGATGGTGTCGTTGATGGAAGGCGGGGTGAAGCGCGGCACGGGCACGGGCGTGCGGCTGCCGGTGCCGGTGGCCGGCAAAACCGGCACCACCAATGACGCGAAAGACGTGTGGTTCACGGGGTTCACCTCCAATATCGTGGCCTCTTGCTACATGGGTTATGACCAACCGCGCGGCTTGGGGCGCGGCGCCTATGGCGGCACGCTTTGCGTGCCGGTTTTCAACGAATTCATGCAAGAGGCGATCAAGGATTACGGCGGCGGGCGCTTCAAGGTGCCGCCGGGGGGCTTTTGGCAGAACTTCAACCGCTTCACCGGCGAAAAGCTGCCCCCCTATGTCACCGGCGATTTTGTGCAGGCCGAATATCTGCGCGAAGATCAAGACCTGCGCGGGCTAGGGATGATCGTTGATGGTGGCTTTGCAATGGGGGCGGATCTGCCGCTCTTTTCCCAAGGCGAGACCGATGGCAACACCACCGTCACCACCTCCACCGGCAAGACCCGGGTGATCCCGAAAAAGGCCGATTTCGGCACGCTTTCGGCGGGCGGGCTGTATTAAGGCTACCTTGGCAGGGGGCCGACGCCCCTGCCCCCCTAGAAAACGAGTCCCGAAGGGCACACCCTTGCGGCAATTGTGCGGGCTTGCTTGTGGCGCGCGCGGCGCCTTGCTAAGCAGGGCCAAAGGGCGGCGAAGGGGTTTTGATGCGCATTCTCATCACCAATGACGACGGGATCAACGCCCCCGGCTTGGCCGTTTTGGAAGAGATCGCCCAAGGGCTTGCGGGCCCCGACGGCGAGGTGTTCATCGTGGCCCCCGCCTTTGAGCAATCGGGCGTGGGCCATGCGATCAGCTACAATCGCCCGATGTCGATAGCCGAACTGGCCCCGCGCCGGTTCGCCGCCGAAGGCAGCCCCGCCGATTGCGTGCTGGCGGGCCTTTATGACGTGATGCCCGATGCCCGGCCCGATCTGGTGCTATCGGGCGTGAACCGGGGCAATAATGCCGCTGAAAACGCGCTTTATTCGGGCACTTTGGGCGGTGCGATGGAGGCCGCGCTGCAAGGCGTGCCCGCGATTGCGCTAAGCCAGTTTTTGGGTCCGGCCTGCCTTGGCCCCGGGCTTGACCCGTTCGAGGCCGCGCGGGTGCATGGCCCGGCTTTGGTCCGCAAAATCTGGGACAAGGGCATCTGGGACGATGGCCCCTATCGGGTCTTTTACAACGTCAATTTCCCCCCCATTCCAGCGGCACAGGTCAAAGGCACGCAAGTCGCCGCGCAAGGCTACCGCGCCGACAGCTTCTTTTCGGTGGCCCCGGCCACCTCGCCCAACGGGCGGCGGTTCTTGTGGATCAAGGGCGGACCGCAACACGGTGCCACCGCGCCGGGCACCGATGCTTTGGCCAATCTTGAAGGTCATATCGCCGTCACGCCGATGCGCGCCGATCTCACCGCGCATGATCTGCTGAGCGATTTGGCGGAGCGGCTTGCATGAGCGAAAGCGACGATCTGGCCCAACGCAAGATGCAGTTTCTGTTCGCGCTGCGCTCGAAGGGCGTGACCGATGCGCGGGTGCTGGCCGCGATGGAGCGGATCGACCGGGGCGCCTTTGTGCGCGGGATCTTTGCCGAACGCGCCTATGAAGACATGCCGCTGCCGATCGCCTGCGGGCAGACGATCTCGCAACCTTCGGTCGTCGGGCTGATGACGCAGGCGCTGGCGGCGGGGCCGCGCGATACGGTGCTCGAAATCGGCACCGGCTCGGGCTATCAGGCGGCGGTGCTGTCGGTGCTGGCACGCCGGGTTTATACCGTGGATCGCCACCGGCGCTTGGCGCGCGAAGCACAGGCGGTGTTCGAAGCGCTTGATCTGGCCAATATCGTCTCGCTCGCCTCGGACGGCTCACGCGGGCTGCCCGATCAGGCCCCGTTTGATCGCATTCTCGTGACGGCGGCAGCCGAAGACCCGCCGGGGCCGCTGTTGTCGCAGCTGAAGATCGGCGGTATCATGGTTTTGCCGGTGGGGCAGTCGGATACCGTGCAAAGCTTGATCCGCGTCACCCGGACAGAGACCGGATTAGACTATGAAGAATTGCGCCCGGTGCGTTTCGTGCCCTTGATCGAAGGCATGGCGGGCGATTGAAGGCGGCAGGGCGCGGGACGCCTGAAACCAAGCCCCCGGGCAACGGGGCAAAAGACGAGGACCGAGCAATGGCAGCAATTCGAGCCAAGAGCATGACCCGGATGGCGCTTTCGGGCGCGGCGCTGTTGACGCTGGCGGGCTGCATGGATGCCGATTTGCGGGGCTTTGGCCAATTGGGCTTTTCCACCACAGATGCGGCGCGGCAAGCCACGGCCAGCCGCCCCACCCCCGATGCACGCGGAGTGATTTCCTATCCCAATTATCAGGTCGCGGTCGCGCGTCAGGGCGATACTGTTTCTGATATCGCTGCGCGGTTGGGCGTCAATGCCACCGAATTGGCGCGCTACAATGCGCTTCAGCCTACAACCGTTTTGAACAAGGGCGAGGTCGTGTCGCTGCCGCGCCGCGTGGCCGAACCCAGCGGTGCGACCCTGCCGGGCGGCGAGCGGATCGATATCACCTCGCTTGCTTCGGGGGCGATCGACCGCGCCGAGGGCACGCAATCGCCCGCCAGCACCGCCACGCCGACCAGCGGCACCCAGCCCGCCGGGTCCGAGCCGATCCGCCACAAGGTCGCGCGCGGCGAAACCGCTTATTCCATCGCGCGCTACTACAATGTGTCGGCCAAGGCGCTGGCGCAATGGAACGGCCTGCCCTCGGATATGAGCGTGCGCGAAGGCCAGTATCTGCTGATCCCGGTGGCCACTGGCAAGCCGCCCCAGACCTTGGCGCGAACCGCACCGCAGCCTCGTCCAATGCGCGCTTTGCGATGCCCGTTTCGGGGGCGATCTTGCGCCCCTATGTGAAGGGGAAGAATGACGGGGTCGATATTTCGGCCAGCGCCGGCACCCCGGTCAAAGCCGCCGATGCGGGCACCGTTGCGGCAATCACCAAAGACACCGAGCAAGTGCCGATTTTGGTGCTGCGCCATTCGGGGGGCTTGTTGACCGTCTATGCCAATATCGATGGTATCGCGGTGAAAAAAGGCGACAGTGTCAAACGCGGCCAAGCCATTGCCAAAGTGCGCAAAGGCGATCCGGGCTTTGTGCATTTCGAGGTGCGCAAAGGATACGATTCGGTCGATCCGATGCCCTATCTGGAATAAGCCGCAAGGGCTGCGACGCCGCCGCCCAGCACAGTTCACAATCTGCAGGAAAAGGGGGCATTCGCCCCCTTTTTTTGGCACATCACAAGGGGTTGACCCAAGATGCGAGGTGGCGCAACCTGTCGCAGGGGAGGGCACCCAAAAGGAGGAGGGTGACCATGGCTCTTTTGAATTTTCTCCATTCCCTATCGGAGGTTGCACTGGCATCGGCCGCCTTGATGCTGGCCGGGGCGCTGGGGTTGCTTCTGGGGGGGGTGAATTGGCGCGGCATCGGCCTTGGTATTGGCGGTGTGCTGTTTGCCGGGCTGTTTGTCGGCCATTTTACATCGGCCGCCGGGCTGCATCTGTCGCCCGAAATGCTGGAATTCGTCCGTGAATTCGGCCTGATTATCTTTGTTTTCACCATCGGGATTCAGGTCGGCCCCGGCTTTTTCGCCACGCTGCAAAAGGCGGGGTTGCAGTTCAACCTGATCGCAGCCTCGATCGTGCTTTTGGGCGTTGCGACCACGGTCGCGCTGCATTTCATCGCCGATATCCCGGTGCCCGCGCTGGTGGGGTTGATGTCGGGCGCGGTGACCAACACCCCCGGTCTGGGGGCGGCGACACAGGTGCTTAAAGATGCCGGTGTGTCCTCTGAGGTGATATCAGAGGCCTCCTTGGGCTATGCGGTGGCCTATCCGTTCGGGATCATCGGCATTTTGATCACGATGATCGCGGTGCGCACGGTTTTGCGCATCAAGCTGGAAACCGAAGAGGAACAATTCGAAGCCTCCCGCGCCAAGGGCGCGGTCGAACTGCCCGCAATCAATGTGGTGGTGCATAACGCCAACCTCGAAGGGTTGCCGCTGGGCGAGGTGCCCGATCTTTATGACCAAGGCGTTGTCGTTTCGCGCCTCAAGCGCGGCGATATGCTGATGCATCCCTCGCGCAAGATGGTGCTGCATCTGGGCGATGTGCTGCATCTGGTCGGCCCCGCCGAAAAGCTGCATGCGATGGTGCTGATCTTGGGCGAAGAGGTCGATGTCAGCCTGACGACGACCAAAGGCTCGCAACTGACCTGGCAGCGCATCGCGGTGACCGCCAAGAAAGCGCTTGGCAAACGCATCAGCGATTTCGGGCTGGAAGAACGCGGCGTATCGATTTCGCGCTGCACACGGGCGGGCACCCAACTGCCGATCGAGGCGGGGCTGACGCTGCAATTTGGCGATATCCTGACCGTGGTCGGGCATCCCAGCGATGTGGACTTGGTCAAGCCGCTCTTTGGCAATCAGGCCAAAAGCCTTGAACTGGTGCAATTCGCGGGTGTGTTCTTCGGCATCTTGATCGGCATTGGGATCGGCTCGATCCCGATTGCCTTCCCCGGCCTTCCGGCGCCCTTGAAACTGGGCCTTGCAGGCGGGCCGCTGGTCACCGCCATCGTGCTGTCGCGCATCGGGTTTTTGGGGCCTTTTGTGTTTTTCATGCCGCCGGTGGCGAACCATGCGTTGCGCGAATTGGGGATTGTGCTCTTTTTGGCCGCCGTCGGGCTGAAGGCGGGCGGGCAATTCGTCGATACGCTGATGAATGGCGACGGGTTTAGCTGGATGTTCTATGGCATGTTCATCACCGCGATCCCGCTGATGATCGTGGGCTTTGCCGCGCGGATCATCTGGAAGGTGAATTACCTCAGCCTATCGGGCGTGTTGGCGGGGTCGATGACCGACCCGCCGGCGCTGGCCTTTGCCACCAATATGTCCAGCACTTCTGCCGCCGCCATCGGCTATGCCTCGGTCTATCCGCTGGTGATGTGTATGCGGATCTTGGCGCCGCAGATCATCGTGCTGACCTTGATGGTCTAGCGCGGTTTCGCCCCGGCGCGGCCGGGGCGACCCGGTGGGGGGGCGCTGCCCCCCAAACCCCCCGGGATATTTTTCAAAGTCAAAAGACCAGGCGTGCCGGGCTGGCGCGCCTTTCTTTTGAAAGTCGCGTGAAAAGGGGGCCAGCCTAGCCGCGCAGCCGCGCGATCAGACGTTCCTCGACCGCAGGGGGCACGAATCGGGAGACATCGCCGCCCAGACGCGCGATTTCCTTGACCAGTTTCGAGGCAATCGCCTGACGCCGTGCATCGGCCATCATGAACACCGTCTCGACGCTGTCATCAAGTGCGCGGTTCATGCCCACCATCTGGAATTCATATTCGAAATCCGCCACTGCGCGCAGGCCCCGAATGATCACGCTCGCCCCCACATCATGGGCGCAATCGATCAGCAGGTTTTCAAACGGATGCACCACGATCTCGCCGCCGCATTTGGCGGTGATGCGCGCGCATTCGGCTTGCAGCATTGCCACACGTTCTTCGAGGGTGAACAAGGGCCCCTTGTCGCGGTTGATCGCCACGCCGATCACCAACCGATCCACCAGCGCCAGCGCGCGTTGGATGATATCGGTATGGCCGAGCGTCACCGGATCGAAGGTGCCGGGATACAGACCGATGCGCATGGGTGCCTCCTCCTCGCGCCGCATTCACGAACGGGTGAGCGCACGCAACAGCATTCAGCCCGATTTTGCAAGCGCCACAGCCCGCGCCGCAGCGTCACGGGCATGTCACCGTGCCCCAAGTCCGCTATACATCATGCCCCGGCGCCGGTGCCAAGGCCCGCGTGGGCGAGCCGAGCCCCTGCCCCGCGGCAGCCATTGCCTCAAGCCGCGCCACCTCGCGCCGCATGCCCCGCCCCAACGCCTCGGCCAGACGCTCTAGCCGTTCGGACCGGCGGTCATCGGCATGGCGGATCAACCAAAAGGCGCGGCTCAGCCCAATTTCCTCGGCCAGCACCCGCACCACGCCGGGCGTGAAGGGCAGCGCGAAATCATGCACGATGCCCAGCCCCGCCCCCGCGCGCAGCATCTGCATTTGCACCGACACCGAATTGGAGGCAAGCCCGACCGCCTCGGCGCGCGTTTCGGCCAGATAGTCCAGTTCCTTGTCAAAGATCATGTCGGGGATATAGCCCACGATCCGATGCGCGCGCAGATCGGCGCGCGTTTGAATGGGCGGGTGCAGCGCCAGATAATCTTCATGCGCGGCCAGATGCAGGTGGTAATCGACCAGCTTTTGCACTGTCAGACGCCCCGCCGTGGGGGGCGAAACGGCAATGGCCATGTCCGCCTCGCGCTTGGAAAGGTTAAAGACGCGCGGCAAAGCGACGATCTGGATTTCGAGCCCCGGATGGGCGTCGCAAATCTCGGCGCAAACTTGGGGCAAGAGGTAATTGGCACAACCATCCGGCGCGCCGATGCGCAATTGCCCGGTCAATTGCCGCCCGGTGCCCGAAAGTTCCTCGGCTGCGCCGGCAAACGCGGCTTCCGCCGCTTCGGCATGGGGCAAAAGCCGCCCGCCCGCCTCGGTCAGCGCATAGCCTTGCGGCGATTTCACGAAAAGCGCTGCTCCCACCGCCTCTTCCAGCCGCGCGATGCGCCGCCCGACCGTGGCCGCATCGCATTTGAGCGCCCGCCCCGCGCCAGACAGGCTTTCGGCCCGCACCACCGCCAAGAACACCCGAAGATCATCCCAATCCATGCCCCACCTTTGCAAAACTGCAAAACGCTTTTGCCAGACTTCCTCTTTATGGCGCATTTTCGCAAGGCTAATGTAACGGCGAACGCAGTTCCCAACACCCAAACGCTCAAAGCGCGATAACCGGTGCAGGCCCTAAAGGGAGGAAAAGATGAAAGAGATCGGACATTGGATTGACGGCAAAATGGTTCCGGGCACGTCGGGGCGCAGTTCCGACGTGTTGAACCCCGCGACGGGCGAGGTGATCGCCAAGGTCGCGCTGGCCACACAAGCCGAATTGGATGCCGCCGTCGCCGCGGCGGAAAAGGCGCAGCCCGGCTGGGCCGCCACCAACCCGCAGCGCCGCGCGCGGGTAATGATGAAATTCGCCGATCTGATCAACGCACATATGGATGAGCTGGCCGAGCTTGTCTCGCTCGAACATGGCAAGGTGCTTTTGGACGGGCGCGGCGATGTGCAACGCGGCCTTGAGGTGATCGAGGTCTGCATGGGCGCGCCCGCGCTGATGAAGGGCGAATACACGGGCGATGCAGGCCCCGGCATTGATCTTTATTCGATGCGCCAGCCGCTGGGTGTGGTGGCGGGCATCACGCCTTTCAACTTCCCGGCGATGATCCCGCTTTGGAAAATGGGCCCGGCGCTGGTGGCGGGCAATGCGATGATCCTCAAACCGTCGGAGCGCTGCCCCTCGACCGCGATGCGGCTGGCGGAACTGGCACAAGAAGCAGGCCTGCCCGATGGCGTGCTGCAAGTCGTGAACGGTGACAAAGAAGCCGTGGATGCGATTTTGGACAATGACACGATCCAAGCCGTGGGCTTTGTCGGCTCGACCCCGATTGCGCAATATATCTATGGCCGGGCCTGTTCGAACGGCAAGCGCGCGCAATGCTTTGGCGGCGCCAAGAACCATATGATCATCATGCCCGATGCCGATATGGACAAGGCGGCGGATGCGCTGGTCGGTGCCGGCTATGGCGCGGCGGGCGAACGCTGCATGGCCATTTCCGTCGCGGTGCCGGTTGGCCAAGGCACGGCGGAAGCGCTGATCGAACGGCTGGTGCCGAAGATCGAAAAGCTGAAAGTCGGCCCCTACACGGGCGGCAATGATGTGGACTTTGGCCCGGTGATTACAGCGCAGGCGAAAGAACGGATCGAAGGGCTGATCGACTCGGGCGTCGCGGCGGGGGCCGAACTTGTCGTCGATGGGCGGGGCCTCAAGATCCAAGGCTATGAAAACGGCTTTTACGTGGGGCCGAGCCTGTTCGACAAGGTCACGCCCGAGATGGAAATCTACAAGCAAGAGATTTTCGGCCCGGTGCTCAGCGTGGTGCGCCAAGACAATTATGAAGACGCGCTGAAGCTGATCATCGATAATGATTACGGCAACGGCACCGCGATCTTCACCGCCGATGGCGACACGGCGCGCGATTTTGCGGCGCGGGTGAATGTGGGCATGGTTGGCATCAACTTCCCGATCCCGGTGCCGCTGTCCTACTACACCTTTGGCGGGTGGAAGAAATCGGCCTTTGGCGATCTCAACCAATATGGCCCCGATGCCTTGCGGTTCTATACCAAGACCAAAACCGTGACCGCGCGCTGGTTCTCGGGCATCAAGGATGGCGTCGCGCTGAATTTCAAAGCGCTGGACTAAGCCCAAATCAGGCGGGCCGCGCACCGCGCGCGGTCTGCCACCGGGGCACTGGGCGCGGCCCCAAAGGGGCCAGCCCCGCCCCGCGCTTGCAACACTGGTGCAAGAATTTCAAAATAAACAGGTGTTCAATTCAGGCTTTGGGAGGAAGGCATGGATTTCGCGCTGAGCGAGGAGCAACAGGCCATATTCGATATGGCTTATGCCTTTGGGCAGGAGGAAATCGCGCCCCATGCGCGCGCGTGGGAAGCGGCGGGCACGATCCCGCGCGATTTGTGGCCCAAGGTGGCGGCGCTGGGGCTTGGCGGGGTTTATGTCTCGGAAGACTATGGCGGCTCGGGCCTGACGCGGCTGGATGCGACGCTTGTCTTTGAAGCCTTGGCAATGGCCTGCCCGGCGGTGGGCTCGTTCCTGTCGATCCACAATATGTGCGGCGGGATGATCGACAAATTCGGCGCGCCCGATCTGAGAGCGCGGCTGTTGCCGAATCTGTGCAGCATGGAAACGATCTATTCCTATTGCCTGACCGAACCGGGTTCTGGCTCAGATGCCGCCGCGCTGCGCACCCGCGCCGAAGCGGTGGACGGAGGCTACAAACTCAATGGCACCAAGGCTTTCATTTCGGGCGGGGATTATTCGGACGCCTATCTGACGATGGTGCGCACGGGCGAGCCCGGCCCCAAGGGGATTTCCACCGTGGTGGTCGCGGCGGGCACGCCGGGGCTAAGCTTTGGCGCGCATGAAGACAAAATGGGCTGGCGCGCCCAACCCACCGCACAGGTTCAATTTGACGATTGCATCGTGCCCGCCGAAAACCTGATGGGCGAAATTGGCAAGGGCTTTAGCTATGCCATGGCGGGGCTGGATGGCGGACGGCTTAATATCGCGGCCTCGGCGCTTGGCGGGGCGCAGGCGGCGCTTGAGGCCACGCTTGGCTATATGGGCGAGCGGAAGGCCTTTGGCCAATCGCTTGACCAATTCCAAGCGCTTCAATTCCGGCTCGCCGAGATGGAGGTGAAGCTGCAATCGGCCCGCACCTTCTTGCGTCAAGCGGCGTGGAAATTGGACCACAAGGCCCCGGATGCGACCAAATTCTGCGCCATGGCCAAGCTTTACGTCACCGATGCCGCCTTTGACGTGGCCAATCAATGCCTGCAACTGCATGGTGGCTACGGCTATCTTGCCGATTACGGGATCGAAAAGATCGTGCGTGATTTGCGTGTGCATCAGATCCTTGAAGGCACAAATGAAATCATGCGGCTGATCATCAGCCGCGCGATGATAGCGGAGCGAGGCTGATGCAAGACGACTGGATGATTGCCCGCAAGCAAGGCCGCGCGGGACGGCTGACCTTCAACCGGCCCAAAGCGCTCAATGCGCTGGATGAAAGCATGGCGGGCGTGATCGAAACGGCGCTGGATCAATGGCGCGACGATCCAGAGGTGGCGCTGGTCATCATCGATGCGGCGGGCGAGCGGGCCTTTTGCGCGGGCGGCGATATCGCGGCGGTCTATCACGCGGGCCGCGCGGGCAATTTTGAACTGGGCGCGCAATTTTGGCGCGCCGAATACCGGATGAACGCGAAAATCGCGGAATATCCCAAGCCCATCATCGCCTTCATGCAGGGCTTTGTGATGGGCGGGGGCGTTGGTGTGGGCGGCCACGCCAGCCACCGCGTGGTGGGCGAAACCACGCAAATCGCCATGCCCGAAACCGGGATCGGGCTCATTCCGGATGTCGGCGGCACGTTGATTTTGGCGCGCGCGCCGGGCCGGGTGGGCGAATATCTGGGCACCACCGGCGGGCGGATCGGCGCGGCCGATGCGCTTTACGCGGGCTTTGCCGATATTTACCTGCCCGAAGCGCGCTGGCCCGATGTGATTGCGGAATTGACCCGCACTGGCGAAGCCTCGGTCATTCCGCGCGGATTTCAGCCCGAGGTCAAAGGCTTTCTGGCCGAGCGGCGCCCCGATATCGAGGCGATCTTTGGCGGCAAGGATATGGCCGCCATCATCACCACGCTGGAGGGGATGGAGACGAAATTCGCCGCCGAAACGCTGACCACCTTGCGCCGCAATTCCGCGCTCAGCGAAGAATGCACACTGCGGCTGATCCGCATGACCCGCGCCCTGCCCAATATCCGCGAGGCACTGTCGAACGAGTTTCGGTTCACCTTGCGCGCGGTGGAACACAGCGATTTTTTGGAGGGCGTGCGGGCGCAAATCATCGACAAGGATCGCGCCCCCCGCTGGGCCTATCGGCTCGATACGCTGCCAGAAGATTTGGTGGCGCGGCTGCTGGCGCCCTTGCCACGTGAATGGGAAATCGACTTCGACGCCTGAGGAGAGCGTCGCAACAGATTGGGAGGACACATGAAAATCGGTTTTATCGGACTGGGAAACATGGGCGCGCCGATGGCGGCGAACCTTGCAAAAGCGGGCCATGAGGTGATGGGCTTCGACCTTGCCGCCCCCTGCCCGGCGGGGGTGGCTAAGGCCGCAACCGCTGGCGAAGCGGCGATGCTGGCCGAGGTGGTGGTAACGATGCTGCCCAATGGCGCCATTTTGCGCGCGGTGGCCGCCGAAGTGATCCCGGCGATGGCGCCGGGGGCGGTGCTGTGCGATTGCTCGACCGTCGATGTCGAAAGTGCGCGCGCGGTCGCGGATCAGGCCGCCGCCGCTGGGCTGGCCGCGCTGGATGCGCCGGTGTCGGGCGGTGTCGGCGGGGCGACGGCGGGCACGCTCACCTTCATGGTGGGCGGACCGGATGCCGCCTTTGCCATGGTAGAGCCGCTGTTTGAGATCATGGGGCAAAAGGCGGTGCATTGCGGTGCCGCCGGGGCGGGCCAATCGGCGAAGATTTGCAACAATATGATCTTGGGTGTGACGATGATCGCCACCTGCGAAGCTTTTGCGCTGGCCGACAAGCTGGGCCTCGATCGCGGCAAGATGTTCGATGTGGTCTCTACCTCGTCGGGCTATAGCTGGACGATGAACGCCTATTGCCCGGCGCCCGGCGTGGGGCCGCAAAGCCCCGCCGACAATGGCTACAAGCCCGGTTTTGCCGCGGAATTGATGCTCAAGGATCTGCGGCTGAGCCAGCAAGCGGCCGAGGCCGTGGATGCCGATACGCCGATGGGGCAGCAGGCCGCCACGCTTTATGCCCGCTTTGTCGAAGAGGAAGGCGGTTCGGGCAAGGATTTCTCTGCCATGCTGCCCCGGTTCGAACAGCGCCGCCGCGCCTAAAGGCTCACATCCGCGCGAGCGGGCGACCGAATGGCCCCGCTCGCGCGTTGGATCTTCAGACCAAGGAGATCCATGATGACACACCGTCCCCTGACCCTCGCGGCCCTTGCCCTTGCACTCGGCGCCTTTGCCCCCGCCGCTTTGGCCGAGCCGCGCCCCGATTGCACCGGCCCCGGCGCAAGCTGCGCCGCACCGGGCCATAACACGCCCCCCGGCCATGCCAAAAAGCAGGCCCCGCACGCCGCGCAGAAAGCCCCCGGCCATGCGCCAAGTGCTGCGCAATTGCGCCGCCTGCCGCCGCCGCCCCATGGTCAAGAATACCGCGTGATCGACAACCGCGTGACCTTGATCGACTCCGAGACGCTGAAAACCGTGGCCGTGCTGGGGCTGCTGTCGGCGCTGCTCGGCAATTGATCCGACGCGACGGCAATTGACCAATGGGGTCTTGTGCTTATCGCGCCGCCAAGCCTAAATCCAAAACATGACAAGCTGGATCGATACCTCCCCCGCCCTTGCGCGACTCGGTGCCCCTGAGCGTGCCTTGCTCAGCGACCTGAGCCCGATGGATGTGCCCAAGGGCGCGGTGCTGTTTCGCCCCGGCGATGCGGTGCAAGGCTTTGTATTGGTGCTGCAAGGCCGGGTCGAAGTGTTCCTGACCGGCGCGAATGGCCGGGAATTGATGCTTTACGCGGTGGAGCCCGGCCAAACCTGCGTGCAAACCACGCTCGGGCTTCTGGGCGAGGCGGATTATACCGGCGAAGCCATTGCCACCACGCCCTCGCGCATCGTTTTGGTGCCGCGCATGGCCTTCTTGCGCCTGATGGAAGACAGTCCCTCGTTCCGGGCGTTGGTCTTTTCTTCGATGGCGGTGCGGATGGAAGAGGTGATCCGGCTGATGGAGCGGGTCTCGTTTCAATCGGTCGAAAGCCGTCTGGCCAGTTGGCTTTTGGCGCGGGCGGAAAATGGCCGCGTTTCGGCCACCCATGCCGAGATTGCCGCGCAGATCGGCTCGGCGCGCGAGGTGGTGTCGCGCCGGCTTGACGCCTTTGCCCGACGCGGCTGGGTGCGCACCGAGCGCGGGCTGGTGGAAATTTGCGATGCAAGCGCGCTGAAACGTCTTGATGCGGTGACCGAGGGCGCTTAAGCGGCCCGCTCGCGGCGCTGTGATCGGGATTGGTGATCACGTCACCGACGCGCCCCCGCCCCAATGCTAGCTTTCCCTCAGAGCCCGCGCCTTGCGGGATTTTTTGGAGGGAGTTCACATGTTCAAGAACAACGTCGGCGGGATGGATAAAATTGCCCGCATCGTCCTTGGTGCCGCCATGCTGGCCGCCTATTTCCTGATGCCCGATGCCTCGTGGTTCTGGCTGATCGGTGTTGTGCCGCTGATCACCGGTCTGGCGGGCTCCTGCCCGCTTTACACGATCGTGGGCATCAACACCTGCAAAAGCTAATCTGGCAAAAGCTACCCCCGCGCATCGGTGGCTGGCCAGAGCCACCGATTTTCTGCGACGGGGCAAACCCGCCGAAGGGCCCGCGCCTTCGGCGGGTTTTCATTTGGCGAGGGCGGCTTTAGACTGTGCCGATGTACTTCCGCCCTGCCCTTTTGCTGATTGCCCTTTGCGCAGCGCTCCCCGCGCGCGCCGAAAGCTTGGCGCCCATTGGCCCTCAAGCACCGCAGGCCGAGCCCCCCTCCGAATGCCGGATTTTGGAGGCGACGGGGGATCGGTTTTGCAAATACGGTCACCGCTGGAAGCTGGAAAATGCCCGCGCCCCCGATTACGCGGTGGGCGATGACTTCCCGATCTATGACCACTCGATGCTGATGGATTTGCGCCGCTACGACCTGCCCCCGGTGGATGGGCCATGGCGCTATTATGAAGATCAGCGGATCATCTACAAAGTCTCGGCCAAGACCGGCAAGGTGATCGAAGTGCTGGGCCGGATGCGCCGCCGTTAAAGGCGCAGCCCCGCCCTTTCTGGCACGCGTTGACGCGAAGCTCTTTTCCCCTTCGACTTTGCGTCAATATCCCGGGGGTGAATTTTCCGCAGGAAAAGAGGGGGCAGCGCCCCCTGCCCTATGTCAGCCCCTATTCCGCCGCGACCGGCAAGCCCAGCATTGGCGCAAGGTAGCGCCCGGTATGGCTTTCGGGCACGGTGGCCACCTGTTCGGGCGTGCCTTCGGCCACAATGCGCCCGCCGCCATCGCCGCCCTCGGGGCCAATGTCGATGATCCAATCGGCGGTTTTGATCACATCGAGATTGTGTTCGATCACCACGACCGTGTTGCCCTGTTCGACCAAGGAATGCAGCACTTCCAAAAGCTTACGCACATCTTCGAAATGCAGCCCCGTGGTGGGTTCGTCCAAGATATAAAGCGTACGCCCCGTGGCGCGGCGGCTGAGTTCTTTGGACAATTTCACTCGCTGCGCTTCGCCGCCCGAAAGCGTAGTCGCCTGCTGACCGACCTTGATATAGCCAAGCCCCACCTCAACCAGCGCATCCATCTTTTCGCGGATCGCGGGCACGGCTTTAAAGAACTCCTGCGCGTCTTCCACCGTCATATCCAGCACATCGGCAATCGACTTGCCCTTGAACTGAATTTCCAGCGTCTCGCGGTTGTAGCGGTGGCCCTTGCAGGTTTCGCATTCCACATAGACGTCGGGCAGGAAGTGCATCTCGATCTTGATCACGCCATCGCCTTGGCAGGCCTCACAACGCCCGCCTTTGACGTTGAAGGAAAACCGCCCCGGCTTGTAACCGCGCGCCTGTGCCTCGGGCAGGCCCGCAAACCAATCGCGGATCGGCGTGAAGGCCCCTGTATAGGTGGCAGGGTTGGACCGCGGCGTGCGCCCAATCGGGCGTTGGTCAATGTCGATCACCTTATCAAGGTGTTCAAAGCCGCGAATGCTTTCGCAAGGCGCGGGGGTTTCGCGCGCGCCATTCAATCGCATCGCCGCGTTTTTATAAAGCGTTTCAATCGTCAGCGTGGATTTGCCGCCCCCCGAAACGCCGGTGACGCAGACAAATTTCCCAAGCGGGAAGTCCACCGTCACATCTTTGAGGTTGTTACCACAAGCTTTTGAGACCTTAAGCTTTTTCCCATTTCCCTTGCGGCGTTTGGCGGGCACTTCAATGGCGCGGGTGCCGGACAGATATTGCCCCGTGAGGCTCGCCGGGTCCGCCGCAATCTCGCCCGGTGTGCCGCGCGCGACGACTTGGCCGCCATGCACGCCCGCGCCGGGGCCAATGTCAAAAACGTAATCCGCATGGCGGATCGCATCTTCGTCATGCTCCACCACCAAGACCGTATTGCCCTGATCGCGCAGGTTTTTCAGCGTGCCCAAAAGCCGGTCATTGTCGCGCTGGTGCAGCCCGATCGAGGGTTCGTCCAGCACATAAAGCACCCCCGTCAGGCCAGAGCCGATCTGGCTGGCGAGCCGGATCCGCTGGCTTTCGCCGCCCGACAGCGTGCCCGCTGCGCGCGAAAGCGTCAGGTAATCCAGCCCCACGTTGACCAAGAACCCCAACCGCTCGCGGATTTCTTTCAAGATCGGGCGGGCGATTTCATTGTGCTGCGTGCCCAAGCTTTCGGGCACGGTGCCAATCCAGTCATGCGCCTCGCGGATCGACATTTCCACCAATTGCCCAATATGCAGCCCGGCGATTTTCACCGCCAAAGCCTCGGGCTTTAGCCGGTGCCCGCCGCAGGCACCACAGGGGCGGTTGTTCTGGTAACGCTCCATCTCTTCGCGCGACCAAGCCGAATCCGTCTCGCGGTAACGGCGCTCCATATTTGGGATGATGCCTTCGAAGCTGCGACTGACCTCATAGACCCGCCCGCCTTCGTCAAAGCGGAATTTGATCTGATCCTCGCCCGAGCCGTAAAGGAACAGCTTTTGCACCTCGGGGGCCAGGTCCTTCCACGGCTTGCGCTTGTCGAACCCGTAATGCTTCGCCAAAGCCTCAATCGTTTGCGTGAAATAGGGGCTTTTCGACTTTGCCCAAGGGGCCAGCGCGCCCGCCATCAGCGTCAGCGTGGTATCCGGCACCACCAGACGTTCGTCAAAGAAAAGCTCCACCCCCAGCCCATCACAGGCCGGGCAGGCGCCAAAAGGCGCGTTGAAAGAAAACAGACGCGGCTCGATTTCCGGAATGGTGAAACCAGACACCGGGCAGGCGAATTTTTCCGAAAAGGTCACCCGCGCGGGCTCTTGCCCCGCCTCAATCGCATCATTCGACAGCGCCTCTTCCCAAAGCGCGATCCCATCCGCCAAATCCAGCGCGGTGCGGAAACTGTCCGCCAGACGTGTCTCCAACCCTTCACGGACCACAATCCGATCCACCACCACATCGATATTGTGACGGAATTTTTTGTCTAAGGTCGGCGGTTCCTCAAGGTCGTAAAAGGCGCCGTTCACCTTCACCCGCTGAAAGCCCGCCTTGCGCCATTCGGCGAATTCCTTGCGGTATTCGCCCTTGCGGTCGCGGATCACGGGAGCCAGCAAATAACCCCGCGCGCCCTCTTCCATCGCCATCACGCGATCGACCATATCTTGCACCTGCATTGCCTGAATCGGCAGACCCGTGGCGGGGCTATAGGGCGTGCCCGCGCGGGCGAATAGCAGTCGCAGATAGTCATAGATCTCGGTCACCGTGCCGACGGTCGAGCGCGGGTTTTTCGACGTGGTCTTTTGCTCAATCGAGATAGCCGGGGATAGGCCCGAAATATGATCGACATCGGGTTTGCCCATCATATCAAGGAATTGCCGCGCATAGGCCGACAGGCTTTCGACGTAGCGCCGCTGTCCCTCGGCATAGATCGTATCGAAGGCGAGCGACGACTTACCCGAGCCCGAAAGCCCGGTGATGACGGTCAGCGCATCGCGCGGGATGTCGAGATCGACCCCCTTGAGGTTATGCTCGCGCGCGCCCCGCACCTCGATGAATTTTTGCTCGGCCATACCCGTCTCCGTTCAAAGCCCCCAATAGATAGGGGGTCAGGGGCGAGTCTCCAATGCGAAAATGCGAACAGAAGGGGAACTTTTGCGCCCGGCGCCAAAGATTTGCGCGGCCTGCCGCCTGTTGCTGCCACGCAGCATAGAAATCATTCATGTCTTCGCATATCTAAGGTAAAAGCGCTTGAAACCACGCAGCGTTCTGCCACATGGAACCGACAGGCGCCCCTGCGCTTTGGCGCCGCAAAAGAAGGAATACGAGATGTTCAACTTCCTGCGCCCTTCTGGCCAAGGGCAAGGTCGCGTCGAACGGATCGCGCCGAAAGACGCGGTGCAAATGGTCACCAAAGGCGAAGCGATTTTGCTTGATGTGCGCGACGGGATGGAGCTGCGCGCCAGCGGCAAAGCCAAAGGCGCGCTACATGTGCCAATGGCGGCGGTGGCGATGAAATGCGACCCGTCGAGCCCCGAATGCCTGAAAGAGCTGTCGCTTGATAAACCCGTGGTGCTTTACTGCGCCTCTGGTGCGCGCAGCCAAGGCGCTGGGCGAATGCTGGTGTCGCTGGGCTATACCAAGGTCTTCAACCTTGGCGGGCTGAACGACTGGCACCATGGCGGCGGCCAAGTGGTGCGCTAAGGCGCAACGCCACAGGGGCGTGCCCCGAAGATCGGGGGGGGGCTGCCCAAACGGCTAGGGCGCCATCAGATCGCGATAGGCGGCAGAATCGGCCTGCATGCGGGTGAAGACGCGGTATTTGCGCGCGTGGAAATCGGCAATCGCCGCACCGCGCGGCGCGACCACCTGCCCTCCGCCGGCCATTGCTGCCATCGCGGCGGGCAGGTCGGGCTGGTGGCCCGCTGCCACAGCGGCCAGCATCGCACAGCCCAACAGCACCGGTTCTGCCGTGTCAGGCACCACCACTGCACAGCCCGTCGCATCGGCGTTTTCGCGCACGAAAAGTGGGTTTTGCGCCAGCCCGCCGCTCATCACCAGCGTATCGATTTGCACCCCCTCGGCGCGCATCGCCGCGATGATCTGGCGCGTGCCATAGGCCAGCGCCTGCACCGTGGCCAAATAATCCAGCGCAAGATCATCCAGATCACTGGTGAGACCCAACCCGACCAGCGCGCCCTTTCGCCACGCTTCGGCCAAAGGCGAGCGGTTGCCGTGAAAATCGGGCTGCACATGGCGGGTAGCGGTCAGGGTGGCGGTTTCTTCGGCCATGCTGGCCAGATGCGCTTCGATCAGCGCCGCGACGCGTTTGCCCTCGGCCTGCGCGCGCTCGGCCAAGGGGATGGCGGCCGCATGGCGCGCGATCACCGCATCCATCAAGGCGCCCGCCGCGGATTGCCCGCCTTCAAGCGCCCAAACTCCGGGCAACACCGCCCCGAAATACGGGCCCCAAATACCGGGCACAAAGCGCGGATCGGGATCAAGCGCGATATGACAGCTTGAAGTGCCCGCGATCAGCGCAAGCCGCCCCTGCCAGCCCGCACCGCACACCCCCAAAGTGCCCAAAGCACCCGCATGGGCATCGATCATCGAGGTGGATACGGCAAGCCCCGGCACAAGGCCCAGCTCCGCTGCCGCCGTCTCGGTCAGGCGCCCGGCCAGACGTCCGGGCGGGGCCAGTTGTGCGCCAATCGCGCTATGTTCAGCCTGAGCCAATTCGGCAAGCCCGATGGCGGCCAGAAAGTCATCGTCCCAGCCCTCGCCCGCCTCCCCCTTATGGCCCAGATAGGTCCATTTGCACACGGTCGAGCACAGCGAACGCACCGCCGTGCCCGTGGCGCGATGCACCAGCCAGTCGGGCAGATCCCAGAACTGACGCGCCTGCGCCCAAGCGGAAGGCAATTCGCGTTTGAGCCAGCGCAACTTGGGCAACTGCATCTCGGGCGAGATGCGCCCGCCGACATGGGCCAAAGGCGCACCGCCGATAGTATTGATTGCCTCGGCATCGTCCAGGGCGCGGTGATCCATCCACAAGATCACATCTTGTTCGGGCGCGCCGCCGGGATCAATGCTGACCGGTGCGCCCCCGGCCCCGGTCACAACCAGCGAACAGGTGGCATCAAAGCCGATCCCGGCCACATCGGCCCCGGCGACCCCGGCCTGCGCCAAGGCGGCGCGCGTGGCGGCGCAAACCGCGCCCCAAATCTCTGCCGCGCTTTGCTGGGCGAAATCGGGTGCGGGCCGAAAGGTGGTGATATCTGCGGCCGCGCTGCCCAGCAACGCGCCTGCCGCGTCAAACAGGCCAGCGCGCGCGCTGCCGGTGCCGACATCGATGCCGATGAAATAGCTCATACTGTCCTCCCTTGTGCGACAAGCGCCACGGGTCATGGGGAGGGTGAAGACCCGTGGCGCTGCCGTCAAGCCGCGCGACACGCGGCTGTCTTCGCCCCTAGGGGACGAAAACCAGATCGGCCGGACCGGAGCGATAGCGCACCGTATGGCCGTTTGGAATGTCATTGCCGTCCAGCTTGTGATCGATCTCGGCCTCGCTGAGCCCATAGCCCACCCAGCGACCCCGCAAGCGGCGGCGCAGTTCGTCCTCAGCCACCTCGATCATCACGGTCCGGTCAAAGAGCGGATGCAAACTAGGCCAAGGATCATCTTGCAAAAGAAGATAATTCCCCTCCGCCAAGATCAGCTTTGCCGTGGGCTCAATGATCCGCGCCGAGCCGCGCGAGATTTCCAGATCGCGGTCAAAGACCGGCACCGCCACCGCGCCTTCTGCCGGGTCGCGCAGCCGCGCTAAGGTGGACCGCAGCCCGCCCACATCGAACGTATCGGGCGCGCCTTTCCACGGACGACGGCCACGGGCATGAAGCACCGCATCATCGTAGTGGAAACCATCCATCGGCAAGATCGCGCAAGCGCCGGGACTTTCGGCCTCAATCACCTGCGCAAGCGCCTCCACCAGCGTGGATTTGCCAGAGCCCGGTGCGCCAGAAATGGCCAGCACCTGCCGGTCGGGGCGCGCAAGCATCTCGCGCGCCACCGCCACAAGGCCCAGCATATCGACCCGCGCGCCCATCAGATCAGCCGATATTGCTTGGCTTTGTTCTTCAGGAACGGCAGGCCTTTCGACATCACCTCATCATGGCTTTCCGCCACCGGGCGCCAAACCGACAGGCCATAGCCCACTTCGGGCGGCATGTTGATGAAGCTTTCCATCGCCAACCCGCCTTTGAAGCCAATCGCGGCAAGGGTCGCGTAGATCTCATCCCAATCGCAGGTGCCTTCGCCCGGCGTCCCCCGGTCACTTTCCGACAGGTGGATGTATTTCAGAAACTCGCGCGCATCCAAAATGCCGTTGCCTGCGCCCTTTTCCTCGATGTTCATGTGATAGGTATCAAGGTGGATGAAGATGTTATCCGCGCCCACTTTGTGGATCATGTCGCGCGCTTGCCAGCCGGTGTTGATCAGGTGGTTTTCATAGCGGTTGACCGGCTCGATCCCGAACAAAAGGCCGATCTTCTTGGCATAAGCCGCGCCGGCTTCCAGCACGCGGGCGACATTGTCATATTCTTGCGCGGTGCCGGGCAAGCCGGTGCGCTGGCCGATACCGCCATAGGTCACGCCCGACAGCGCCTCTGCCCCGCAGGCCTTGGTTTTATCGAGTGCGAGTTTCAGATAATCGATCGCCTTTTCGGGATGGTTCGAGGCCCAGCATTCTTCGGGCAGGCCAAGCGAGCAGACCGCGCGCAGACCCGATTTTTCCAACAGGCCCGCGGTATGGGCGGTATCAATCGTGGCGGGTTGCAGCATCGGGATTTCGATGAAATCGACGCCATATTCCAGCGCCCCGGCCACCGCGCGTTCCGCGCCGTCGTGGTCCCAGTTCATCGTCCACATGCTGGTATGAACACCGAATCCTTCCATGGTGTCAGTCCTTTCTGAAGGGTATGAGGGCGGCCAGCCTGCCCGAACGCAGGATCATCACGGCGATGAGGAACAGCCCCCAAACCGCGGTCGCAAGATGTTGGTTGGCGCCGATCAGGTTCAGACCCGACGACAGGATTTGCAGGATCAAAATCGCAAGGATCACCGGAGCGACGCGGCCCTTGCCACCAAAGGGATCGATGCCGCCTAGAAAGATCGCCAAAACGGTGACCAGAAGCATCGCCTCGCCATGGCCGACGCGGACCGAGTTGAAACGCGCCAGCATCAAGATCCCGGCAATCGCGCACACAAGACCCGACAGGGCATAAATGGTGATCAGCGTGCGCTTGGTGGGCAGCCCCGAATATTCCGCCGCGCGGATGTTGGAGCCGACCATATAGGTCGCAAACCCGTGGCGCGAGCGCGAGAAAAGCACATGCCAGACCAGCGCCACGATCAAGAAAAGCAGCAGCGGTAGCGGGAAGCCAAAGATCGCCCCATGCCCGAGCGCGCCCACGACATCGGGAAAGCCCGAAATATCGCCGCCCTTGGTCAAAAACTCGCCCAAGCCGCGCAGGAAGATCATCATCGCCAGTGACACAAGGATCGGATGCGCGCCGACAAAGGCGATCACCGCCCCTTCCAGCGCGCCCGCTGCCGCGCCCACGGCCATTGCCGCCACCGCGCCCATGAAGATCGCGGGCAGACCGGCCTCGGCGCCGCCGAATTGCAACATGACCCAAGCGAAGGTGAGCCCCGAGATATTGGCCAGAAAAATGATCGCCAAATTGATCCCGCCCGAGATCATCGGCCCCAGCATCGCCAGCGTCAAAAGCCCAAGCAGGGGCGCCTGATAGCCCATCGAGCCGAAATTGGCCGCCGTCAGGAACCGGGGCGAAGCCAAGCTGAACACCGTAACCATGACCGCGAGCAAGATCAGAAGCCCAAAGGTCTCGGTCCCGAGGTTTTGGCGCAAACGGGTGATGAACGCGCTCATTTCGCGCCCTCCTTGCGGGTGGCGACCAAGCCGCCAAGGTTCATGTTGGAGGTGGAGATCGCGACCAAGATTGCGGCGCCGATGATCATCTTGAAGGCAAAGGGCGAAATCCCCAGAAGGTTCAGCCCGTTTTGCGTCACGGCGACGAACATCACGCCCAGCACCGCGCCCAGAACCGTGCCCTTGCCGCCGCCCAGCCGCGCGCCGCCCAAGACCACAGCGGCCAAAACGTCAAGTTCGCGGCCATAAAGCGCGTTTGGCACCACCTCTTGCACGATATTGACCTGCATCAGCGCGGCAATCCCGGCCATCAGCCCCATCCAGCCATAGGCCAGCGCCTGCATCAGCGCGAGGTTGACACCCGCGCGGCGCGCGCCTTCGGGGTTGTCGCCAAAGGCATAGATCTGCCGCCCCAAATTGGTGCGCTGGATCAACACCCAAGTGGCAATGACACAGACCACCATCACCGCCACCGGCATCATCAATTGCGACCATGCGCCATCGGCGGATTGATGTTCAAAAAGCGCGATCCGGTCGATCCACCAATCGGGCAGGTTGTAGATGCTGCGCCCCCGTGTGAAGAACATCAGCAGCCCAAAAAAGGCGTTGAAGGTGGCGATGGTGACCACGATCGAGATGATCCGAAAGCCATGGATCAGCGCGGCATTGATCAGCCCCAGCGAAATCCCCACCATGCCGCATGCGATAAAGCCCAAAAGCCAATTGCCGCCGCCAATCCCAATGAGGAATTTCGCCGCCACATATTGCACGACCGAGGTGGCCACCGCGAAGGAAATGTCGATCCCCCCGGCGATCAGCACGACCAACAGCCCCACCGCCCAGATCAGATTGACCGAAGAGTTGTTGAGCAACGAGGTCAGGTTGCCCAGCGTCAAAAACGTATCGGTCGCCAGCGACAGGAAGATGCAGATCGCCGCCAGCGCGATAAAGATGCGCGTCTCGATCTGGCGGTTTTTCATCAGGTTACGCATAGATCGCCGCCTCCAGCGCTTGAATGGTGGTCTGGCGCGGGTCGTAGCTGTGGCGGATTTGCCCGCCCGCCATATGCAAGATACGGTCAGAGTTATACAGCACCTCTGACGCCTCGTCCGAGATCAGCAAGATCGCCAGCCCCTGATCGGCCAGTTCACGCACGATGCGAAAGATGCCCGCCCGCGCGCCCACATCCACGCCCACGGTGGGGCTATCTAGAATAAGCAGCTTCGGTTCGGTGGCGAGCCATTTTGCCAACACAACCTTTTGCTGGTTGCCGCCCGACAGCGTGGCAATCGGGTTTTCCGGCGCGCCGATCTTGATGCCCAGCCGCTTGACCCAATCGCGGATCAACGCGTCTTTCTTGGCCGGGGCGATCAGCCCGAACCGATCCAATAGCTTGTGCAGCACCGAGATGGCGGCATTGTCGGCGATGGATTGCTTTTGCAAAAGCCCCAGCGACAGCCGGTCTTCGGAGACATAGGCCAAGCCGCGTGCAATCGCATCGCGCAGCGAAGCGGGGCGGTAAGGTTTGCCCAGCAGCGTCATGGTGCCTTGGGCACGGGTCATACCAATCATCGCATGGGCCAATTCGGTGCGCCCGGCCCCGATCAGCCCAGTCAGCCCGACCACCTCGCCCGCGCGGATCGTCAGATCGATGTTTTCAAATTGGCCGGGCACGGACAGCCCCTTGGCCTCAAACACCACCGGGCCGGTGGCCGCGCGCGCGGAAACCGTGCTTTCCAGCAAATGCCCGGTCATCAATTCGCCAAGCTTCGCCTGTGTCATCCCCTCGGTCGGGTAGACGCCGACCAGCTTGCCATCGCGCAAGACCGTCACGCGCGAGGAAATATCCAAAACCTCGGCCAGACGATGGCTGACGAACACCACCGCCACGCCATCGGCGGAAAGCTTGCGCACGATGTCCAAAAGCCGATCCGTTTCCGATTGCGTAAGCGAGGCCGTCGGCTCATCCATGAAAATCAGCCGCGCGTCATTCATCAGCGCGCGCGCAATCGCCACCACCTGCCGCTGCGCGATGGGCAGGGTTTCCAGCGGCGCGTGCAAATCCAGCGTCACCCCCAGCCGCGCCAAAGCCTCGGCGGCGGCGGCGTGCATCTTGGCAAAGGGCACACCGCGTGGGCGCGCGCCCACCAATGTGTCAAAAGCGATGTTTTCCGCCACCGACATGTTGGGAAACAGCGCCAAATCCTGCCAAATCACCGACACGCCCTTGGCGCGGGCCTGCACCGGGGTGATGGCAGAAAGCGTCTGGCCAAACAGGCTGATTTCTTCGGCACTTTCCGGCCTATAGACGCCGGTCACAACCTTGATAAGGGTGGATTTTCCGCACCCGTTTTCGCCCGCAAGGCAATGCACCTCGCCCGCGCGCACGTCGAAATCGACCGCGTCAAGCGCCTTCACGCCCCCGAAAATCTTGGTGATGCCCTTCAGCCGAAGCGCGTCGCTGTCACTGCCGCTTGTCATTGTTTTGTCCCGCCATGAGACCGCGGGCGCAGCATTGCACGCCCACGGCTTTTCCTGCTTTGGGTCAAGCCCCGCGCTTAAAGCCCCATATCGGCTAGGCCGTCGACGGATTCATCGTTCAGTTCCAGCAGGTTATCGGTGATGATGTCACGCCCTTCGAAATCGGGATGCACCACCCCAAGGCCCGGAATCTCCATCCCGTCGGTGATTTCTTCGCCTTCCGCCAGCATCTTGCCCAGCGTCACGAAGACCTCACCCGCCTGCGCCGGGTTCCACATATAGCCGCCGGTCAGCACGCCTTGATGCACCATCCGCGCGCCTTGACCGGGCGAGAACGGGCCGACGACAAAGACCTTGCCCGACATCTTGCGCTCATCGATCGCGCGCCCTGCCCCGATCGGCCCTTGCGAGCCAAAGCCCAAAAAGCCCTTCAGATCGGGGTTCGCCGCCATCAGATCAAGCGCGGTCTTGCGGCTTTCATCGACGTTTTCCGCCACGCCATAACGATCCCCCACCGGCTCCAGATCGGGGCGGTTTTCGGTCAGCCAAGCCACGGCGGCATCCGCCCATGCATTGTGCAGCGGCACGGTGAGCGAGCCCACGTAAACCGCGTATTTGCCCGGACCCTCGATCTTTTCAGACAGCAGCTTGGCATGGGCCTCGCCAAAGCCTTGGGCCGAGGCCAGTTCAAAATCCCAATCAACATTTTCAAGGCCCGGGCCTTCATGCGCGATGACCTTGATCCCGGCATCGCGGGCTTTTTTCAGCACCGGCTCCAGCGCTTTTTCATCATTGGGAACCACGCCGATCACATCGACGCCCTTGGCGATCAGATCTTCGATGGCCTGCACTTGCAGCGCCGGGTCGGCCGAAGTCGGGCCGATCATCTCGGCATCGACGCCCAGCGCATCGGCCTGACGCTTGATGCCGTCTTCCATCGCGTTGAACCACGGAATACCGCCGATCTTCACCACCACACCGATTTCGGTGGCGCTGGCCGCGCTTGCAAATACCGCAGTGAACGCCACTGCGCTGGCGCAGGCGAGAAGCTTCTTCATCTGTTCCTCCCTCGGGACCGTGGCCCCGACTCTATCTGCCCCGAACCGCGGGGTACGGCGCTTGTGCAATCGATTGCGCAGGCCGCTAGAAAAAATGCCCGGGGCCAGCCTCCAACACTGACGCAGGGCAAAATTCCTTTGGCTCGGCGGCAAATCTGCGATGATTTGCGGCACCCGCACAATCGATGTTGCAATATAAGTCGATTCGGCATCATCCTGTCAAGAAGCCGCAGGACGGGTCGATGAAGCCGACACAGAAACACACGATCTACGATATCGCAACGCGTTCGGGTGCCTCGGCCTCGACGGTCAGCGCTGCGCTGAACGGCACATGGAAGGCACGCCGGATCAAAGAGGCCACCGCGCTGCGCATTATCGCGCTTGCGCGCGAGATGGGCTATTCGGTCAACCTGCAGGCCCGTGGGCTGCGCACCGCACGTTCGGGCCTTGTGGGGCTGATTTTACCCGAACACAACAACCGCTTCTTTTCGGATCTGTCGCAAAGTTTCACGCTGGAAGCGCGCGCGCGCGGGCAATGCCCGGTGATTATCGCCACCGCGCGCAACCCCGAAGAAGAATTATCGACCGTGCGCGATCTGATGGCCTATTCGATCGATGCGCTTTTCGTCGCCGGGGCCGCCGATCCGCAACATATTTCAAAGATTTGCCGCGCGGCGCAGCTTCCGCATGTGTTCATCGACCAGCCCTGCCCCGATGCACCCTCGGTGATCACCGACAATGAAACCGGCGCGCGACAATTGACCGAGGCAATCATCGACACGCTGGCCCCGCACTCCCCCGCGCTGGAGGGAACCGGGCGCGAAAAGATTTATCTTTTGGGCGGGGATGCACGGCTGCATGCCTCGTCGCGCCGGATCGCGGGATTTCGGGCCGCGATGATCGCGCATTTTGGGCGGTGCGACGATGATCAGGTGATTGCCTGCGGCTATGAACCACAGACGGCACAGGCCGAAATCCGGGCGCTGCACGCGCGGCTTGGCGGCATGCCTGCAGGGCTTTTTGCCAATTCTCTCAATGTGTTCGAAGAGGTTTTGCGGTTTTTGTCACGCCGACCTGAACCGGAGTTGCGCGGCTTTTCCTTGGGCTGTTTCGATTATGAACCCTATGGCGAATTGCTGCGCCTGCCGGTGCATATGGTGCGCCAGCGCCACCGCGAACTGGTGCGCCGGGCGTGGGAATTGCTGGAAGAACCGGGCAGCACCGAACTGGTGACGGTGCCGCCCGAATTGTGCCTCGCCCGCCCGCGCGTGCTGCGCTACGAGGGCTAAGGCTCAGGCGCTTACGGCATCATCCCGCCCAAGGCACCCATCGACATGCCATTGACCATGGGCACACCTTCGTCATCCAAGGCGATCTGCCAGCGCAGGGTGCCATCGTCTTGCGCTTGGGCCAGACCGCGCATTGCCATCAGCCCCATCGCGGCTTGCTGCACATCGCTGGGCCCCTGTTGCAGCGCGTTCAAAATGGCATCCGTCCCGGCAAGGTCGATCGTTGCCTCCAGCGCCTTCGGCGCGCTGCTTTCCATATCGATCTGCGCCATCGTCTCAGCCTTGAGCGTGTAACCCGCGCCCACCATCTGGCTGGGGTTGAGCCGCAGCGTCATCGCCCCCCCGGGCAACATTGCCGCCGCCATCTGTGCATCGGGCACAGTGCCCGTGCCGCCCGCGGCCATATCTTCCAACGCCAGCTTCATCATCGCCAGCAGATCGACCCCCTCTAGGCCCAGATCGACCCGCGCCTGTTGCGGCACCAAAGCGCTGGCCCAAGCGGGCACCACGCCCTCTGCCACGGTGATCCCGTCAAGCGCCAGCGCCTCGCGCAGCTTGCGCGCCTCGGGGGCGATGTCGATTTCAAGCGAACCAAGGGCGGCTTGCCCCGCAAAGTCCGTCGTTTTCACGTTCAGCTTTTCGAAATCGAAGCGCGCCGCGGCCTGATCCAAAAGCGGCAAGGTGGGCAACATCAACTGTGCCAGCGCCTGTTGTTCGTCTTGCAGGTTTTTGCCCTCTGCCCAGACCGTCTGCATCTTGGCCAGCACAGGCAGGGTGTCACGCCAACGCAACCCGGCGATCTCGGTCTGCCCGCTGCCCTCTTCCAAAGATAGGGTCAGTTCGGTCGGCGCACCGCCCGGCAGGCTGGGAATCGCGACCGTCTCGGTGATCTGCGCGACGTGGCTTTGGCCGGTCAGGTTCAGCCCGGTAGCGCCCTCCTGCACCTCTGTCGCGGCGCGATAACCGTTGAACACCACCTCAAGCGTCATTTCCTGCGGCGTCTCGCCCGGCGTTGGAATGGGCTGCGTCTGGCGCATTTGCAACCGGTCCATGCTGGTTTGCCAGTCGCGCATAAAGGCGATGGTGGGGTCATAAGTGCCCGTCAACACCACCCCTTGCAGGGTGTAATCGGTCACCGTCACACCTTCGGCGTCCGCGGTCGGCATGACGATTTGCACCTGCAAATCCTGCGGCGCGCCCGCCACTTCCCACAGGCCCGAGGCTCTGGGGCGCAGATCCAATTCATAGGGCGACATCGTGAACGGGGCGGGTTCATCGCCCGTGGCTTCGGGCAGCACCCGCGCCGGATCAAGCGTCAAAACGTAATGATCGAAGACAGGGGTCACCACCGCCGCAGGCCCCGCCGGGCCCAGCGCTGCCCGGATCTGGTCTTGCAGCGCCTGCGCGCCGGGGCCGCTGGCATGGGGATGGCTTGCCCACCAGACGCCCCACCCTATCACGGCCGCCAGCCCCGCGCCGCCGAGCAAATATTTCCCGTACATTTCCAAACTCCTGCCTGAAAAGCTTTCGCTACAATTTTAGGCGGGCCCGCCCATCTGTCCACCGCGCAAACTGGCGCGCCCCAGTTCAACCGCTGCGGCCCCACCGCCATCCCCGCTCACGCCCGGGCCCGGCCACGCAAGTGTGACCGCCCAACACGGAACGACCAATACCGCCAGACGTTTTTTCACCAAAAGCCCGCCCGCGCAGATCGGTCCCCGAACCGGGCACCGGGCGGGACCACACCAGACCAAGGGAGACAAATCATGTCTGAACTGCTTGTGATTGGCTATGATAATGCCGAAACCGCCGAAGCCGCCCGCAAAAAACTGTTTGAGCTTTCCAGCGACTATTACGCCGATGTGGGCGATGCCGTGGTCGCCGTGGCCGATGAAAACGGCAAGGTGCATCTGCGCCAGATGGTAAACCCTTGGGCGCTTGGCGCCATGTCGGGGTCGTTTTGGGGGCTGTTGATCGGCGCGATCTTTCTCAACCCACTCTTTGGCATCGTGGTGGGCGGTGCGGCAGGCGCCGCCGCCGGAGCGCTGAGCGATTACGGCATCCGCGACGAATTCATGAAAGAAATCGCCGCCACGCTAGCGCCCGGGCGCGCCGCGCTCTTTATGATGGCGCGCAACCTGACCTCGGACCGTGTGATCACCCATCTGGCCGATTATGGCGGCACGGTGCTGCGCACGAACCTGTCCTCGACCGATGAGGCCAAACTGCGCGAGATTTTCGTGCAGGCGCAAAAGCTCGATCACGTCGCCTGATCGCGCCCGCCGTTGCCCAAAAGGGCCCGTGCCTTGCGCCGGGCCCTTTTTCTTTGGCAAAGCGAAATGTAAAAAGTTTTTACATGAGCCCTTGACCGCGACGGAAGCGCCCCCCATCTTCGTTCATGTGAAAGCAATTCACATCATCCCCGGAGGGACATACCATGACCGCAACCACCTTGAATGAAACCGACCGCCCCGGTGCGGTCACCCGTGCCCTGAACTGGCTGGATGAACGTGGCCCGATGAGTTGGGTCGTCGTGATGGTCGGCGCGTTCATCTTTGCCGGGCCGCTGGGCCTGTTGGTTTTGGGGTTCATCTTGATCACCGGGCGGTTTTCGGGCCGCAACTGCCGCGCCCGGCGTGCCCATTTCCCGTCGCGCTACGATCTGCGGATGCAGTTCCACGCCGCGCGCCCGACCGGCAATGCCGCCTTTGACGCCTATAAAGCGGATACGCTGGCCCGGCTTGAACGCGAACAAGACGAGTTCGAGGCCTTCTTGCACCGTCTGCGCGAGGCCCGCGATAAGGCTGAGTTCGACCAATATATGGAAGAACGGGCCCGCGCCGCAGCAGCCGAAGCCTCCGACGCGCCCCCCTCGCCGCCTGAACCGGGCACCGCTGGGCGCTACTGATCACGCAGTTTTTCAGCCAACCCCGTCCGAAAGGGCGGGGTTGTTTCGATTCCGTGACATGAAATCCTTGGCCTAGGGCGCAGGCTTTGTTAGCTTGTGGGGGCGTCGCCCGGATTGCGGCGCGCAACCTCCCGACCGTGATGCGCCATTCACTGCCTCTTGCCCCCCAATTCTACGTGACCGCGCCCCAGCCCTGCCCTTATCTTGAGGGCCGGTCGGAGCGGAAACTGTTCACCGCGCTGCAAGGTGAAAGCGCGGAGAAACTGAACAATGCGCTGTCGCGGCAAGGCTTCCGGCGGTCGCAAAATGTGCTGTATCGCCCCTCTTGTGCGGATTGCTCGGCCTGTCTTTCGGCGCGCATCCGGGTGGCCGATTTCGCGCCCGGGCGCACCCAGCGCAAAGTTCTGACGAAAAACGCCCATCTCAAGCGGACCGCCACCAGCCCTTGGGCGACCGAGGAACAATATACCCTGTTCCGCCGCTATCTGGACGCGCGCCACGCCGATGGCGGCATGGCCGATATGGATATTTTCGAATTCGCCGCGATGATCGAGGAAACGCCGGTCAAAACCCGCGTGATCGAATATCGCGATGGCCGGGTCACCGAAACGCCTCGCCCGCTGACCGCTGTATGCCTGACCGATGTGCTCGATGACGGGGTCAGCATGGTCTATAGCTTTTATGATCCAAGCTTGGCGGATACGAGCCTTGGCACCTATCTGATCTTGGATCATGTTGCGCTCGCCCAAAAGGCGGGTCTGCCCTATGTCTACTTGGGCTATTGGGTGCCCGGCTCGCGCAAGATGGGCTATAAAGCACGGTTTTCGGCGTTGGAAATCTTCAAGGGCGGGCGCTGGCAACCCTTGGGCAACCCCGAAGACCATTCGGGCGAAACCCATCCGCTTTCCGTCGATCCGATCGCGGAGCAGGTGGCGCGAATCCAGCTTCCCGATATGCGCTAATCACGCAAAAGAACTCGCCAAATACGTGTGGAAAATCGCAAGGCAAGTGCCTGCCAATGCGGCGTTTTTGGCGCCCTAGCCCGCTGCGCCGATATGGCGCGGGGTCATCTGGTTATGTTTTGTGACCGATTTGCGCAATTATCCTGCGCGGTATCTGGACAGCCCGACAACGGAATGACAGGTTGAGCGCCGAACCGCCCGGCCTGCCCGGGTGACCCATCTGACGGAAACGCACGGGAGGAGACCCTATGGATCGTCGCTCATTTCTGACCAAGGCTGCGCTGGGCGGCGCGGCTGCCAGCACGCTTGCCGCGCCCGCGCTGGCGCAAGCGGCGCCTAAGATCACCTGGCGGATGACCTCCTCCTTCCCGAAATCGCTCGATACGATCTATGGCGGCGCCGAAGTGCTGTCGAAAATGGTGTCGGACGCGACCGACGGCAATTTCCAGATCCAAGTCTTTGCCGGTGGCGAACTGGTGCCGGGCCTGCAAGCGATGGATGCAACCGCTTCGGGCACCGTCGAGGCCAGCCACACCGTGGGCTACTACTACTGGGGCAAAGACCCGACCTGGGCACTGGGGTCGACCGTGCCTTTCGCGCTTTCGGTGCGCGGCATGAACGCCTGGCAATACCATGGCGGCGGCATCGATATGTATAACGAATTCCTGGGCACCCATGGCCTGATCGGCTACCCGGGCGGCAACACCGGTGTGCAGATGGGCGGGTGGTTCCGCAAGGAAATTAACTCGGTCGAGGATCTCAAAGGCCTCAAGATGCGCATCGGCGGCTTCGCCGGCAAGGTGATGGAAAAACTGGGCCTTGTGCCGCAGCAGGTCGCCGGCGGCGACATCTATCCCGCGCTGGAAAAAGGCACGATCGATGCGACCGAATGGGTCGGCCCCTATGACGATGAAAAGCTCGGCTTTTATAAAGTCGCGCCCTATTATTATTACCCCGGCTGGTGGGAAGGCGGCCCGACCGTCCACTTCATGTTCAACAAGGAAGCGTTCGAGGGACTTCCGGCGGCCTATCAATCGCTGCTGCGCACAGCCGCGCAAGCGACCGATGCCGATATGCTGCAAAAATACGACTACAAGAACCCGAAGGCACTGAAAACGCTGGTGGCCAATGGCGCGCAACTGCGTCCGTTCAGCCAAGAAATCCTGCAAGCCTGCTTCGCGGCCGCCAACGAGGTCTATGCCGAGATGGAAGCCGACAACCCGCAATTTGCGAAGATCTGGGGCTCGATCAAAGAGTTCCGCGCCGAGCACTATCTCTGGGCGCAGGTGGCGGAATACAACTACGACACCTTCATGATGATCCAACAACGCGCTGGCAAACTGTAAGCCGCGCGACAGATCACACGAAAGCCCCGGGGCAAACCCGGGGCTTTTTCATGCGCCCATCACACCTGGGAACGTTACGCCCATACCATCGGCGCCCAAACCATCCGCCGGGTCTGGTCTTTGGGCCCGATCAGCCCTCTTCTGCCGGTTTAGGCGGAAAGATCAGCGTCACCTGCGTGCCGCCGCCCGGACGCGGGGCAAAGGACAGATCGCCCTCCAACTGGCCCGCGAATTGCCGCGCCAGTCGCAGCCCAAGACTTTTGGGATTTTCCGGGTCGAAATCCTCGGGCAGCCCGATGCCGTCATCGGCAATCTCGATCCGGGCCTGCTCGCCTTCTTGGCGCGTGGTAAGCCGGATCGTGACGCGCTCTTGCCCGTCCAACGCATGTTCCAGCGCGTTCGACACCATTTCCACGACGATCAGTGCCACCGGCGTGGCCTGTTCGGCATGCACCGGCAAGGGCATCAGGTCATAATCAAGCTGCACCCGGTCGCTTAGATTCGCGGCGGAAACGATTTCGGGCAAAGCATTTTGCATCAGCGCGCCGATCTCGGTCACCTGACGGCGCGGATCGTGCAATTGGCGTTGCAGCGAAGCAATCACCCCCAGTCGCGCCGCCGCGGTATTGAGCGCCTTTTTCGCCGCCAGATCGCCCGCCTTGCGTTCTTCCATCCGCAAGATCGACCCGATCACCTGTAAATTGTTCGACACGCGATGCTGCAATTCATGAAACATCAGCGTGTTTTGCTGCGCCTGCCGCGCCCAGTCGGCGCGTTCATCCTCTAGCTTGTGCAGCGCCAGCCGCATCAGCGCGATCACCAGCAATTCGCTCACCACGATGAACAGGTAAAAGCCCATCGCCATACCGCCATGCAAATCCAAGGCGAAACTGTATTCCGGCATCACGAAAAAGAACCACGACGCCAGCCCACAGACGCAGGCCATCACAATCCCCGCCCGCGTGGACAGGAAAAACGCGGTCAAGAACACGGCCGGAAAAAAGGTCAAGAACGGATAGCCCGGTGGCAGCCGCCCCTCCAGCATCGCGCGCAAACCAAGGGCAACCGCAAACACGGCCAGACTGCCGCCCCATTCAAGGGCTGGGCCATGCGGGCTCGCGGTCAAGGAACGCAGCAATCTCATCGTCGATCCGGGTGTTTACGGGAACAAGGGCTTTGCCATCACTAGGCCAAACCGAGACATTGTAAACCGAATTCTTGGCGATGACGCACATGTCAACGCGCCGACCATCCAAACTGTGCGCATCTTTGCCGATCCGCCCGTTTCCGCCGCGCTGCGAAAACCCCGCAAAAGATCGGGTTCGGCTTTGCGGGCGCGGGCGCGCAAAGCGCCCAGCTTCGCCGAAACACAGGCGGAAAGCGGCCCCGGCCCGCACCGGGCGCCGGGGCTTAGCGTTTGCGGCTACGGTTGAATTTCGTCGGCGCCATGCCGAACCGTGCCCGGAAGCTTTTGGAAAAATGCGCCACGGTGGAAAAACCGCAAGCCACCGCCACCTCGATCAGCGGCATATCGGTGGTGGACAGCAGATTGCGCCCGTGATCGAGCCGCAGGCCACGGTAAAAATCCCCCGGCGTTTCCCCCAGAACCGACAAGAACATCCGCTCCACATGGCGGCGCGAATAGCCCGAGGCGCGCACCAATTCGCTAAGCGGCAGCGGATCTTCCAGATGCGCCTTCATCCGCGCCACGATCGCAATCAGCCCCGGATTGCGTGACCGCAGCAAAACCGAGAGCGGCGAACGCTGCGCCCCCTCTTCGCCGACCATCACCTTGCGCAGGCACATCTCGGACACCATCGCGGCGAATTCCGCCCCATGGTCTTGGGCAATCAGCGCGATCATCATATCGGTCGAGGCCGCACCGCCGCCACAGGTCATCAGCCGCGGCGTGATTTCAAACATCGAGGCGCAGGGCGTCAGTTCGGGAAAATCCTCGCAAAAGGCAGGCTGGTTTTCCCAATGCAGCGTGAAGGGCGTATCGGTCAAAAGCCCCGCCTTGGCCAAGGCCACAGCACCTGTGCAGATGCCCCCAACCGTGCCGCCAAAGCGCGCATGGCGCTGCACCAGCGCGACAATGGCCGGGGCGGCGGCGGCGCGCGGCGCATTGCCCGCACAAACAAATAGCCGCGTGTCGCGCGGCGGGGGGGCCAGCGGCCCATCGGTGCAAACCGAAATCCCCGACGAGGCGGTGATCGCCTTGCCGCCATCGGACAAAAGCCGCCATTGGTAAAGCGGCTGCTGCGACAGTTGATTGGCAATCCGCAAGGGCTCCACCGCCGAGGAAAACGCCAAAAGCGTGAAGCCCGGCACCAGAACGAAGGCATATTTGCGCGTCGGCCCCGGCGCATTGACAGGAAAGAAAGCGGCGCCGGGCGGCACCAAGGGTTCGGTTTCAGTCATCGGGTGATCTCCGGGCGCGGGTCTTATTTTGCATGCATGCGCGCAGGCCAATTGGCAACCGGCTTGCGCGGAAAGACAAACCACCGGGCGACGCATCGCGCACGATCAGATCCAGGCGATGATCCCGCGTCCCCCGGCCAGCACCGCAGACAGCGCCATGATCGCCAGCGCCAGCTTGCGGTATTGGGCCTGTTCGAGCCGGGCAAAGGCCCGCCCACCGGCCCATGTGCCCAAAAGCATCGGCCCCAAGGTCAGCACGGCAAGCTGCACTGCGGCGGCATCGATCGCGCCCGCCAGCCACAGCCCCGGCACGGCCATGGCGGACGCCGCGAAGAAAAACAGCAAAAGCGAGGCGCGGGTTTGCGCCGACGTTGTGCCCGCCCCAAGGTAATAGGCCACCGCCGGCGGGCCGGGCATCGCCGCCAAGCCCGAAAACGCCCCCGATGCGACCCCCGCCGCCAGCGCCAGCCCGCCATGCGGGTGCGGCTGGGCGGGCTTGTAGCGTAGCATCAACCCAAGTCCCAGCAGCACCAGCGCGCCGATCAGCACCCGGGCCGCATCGGGGCTGAGCGCGGTCAGCCCCCAAAGCCCCAAAGGCGTGCCCAGCACCGAACCGAGCGTCAGCCGGATCAACGAGGGGCGATGCACCTTGCGGTGCAATTGCACCAGATCGAGCCCGCCAATCGGCAGTTGCAGCAAGATCGCCAGCGTCACCGCCTGCAAAGGCGGCAAGACCAAAGACAGGATCGGCACCGCCGCCAGCGCAAAGCCAAACCCCGCCAGCCCACGCAAAAAGGCGGCCGCGCTCACCGCGAGGATCACGAACAAAGTGGTGGGGTCTGGCATTGGGCGCTCCGTCTGGCGCTTTAGACCTAACGCGCGGCATGGCGCCCCGGTGGGGCCAGCGCCCCGCATTCGATGGAGCCAGAGCCCGCCAGCCGCTCGGCGATTTGCCCAAGCTTGCGCAGGCCCGGCACGATGGCCTCGGTTTCAATGAGCGACAGCCCAAGCCGCAAGAACCGCCCCGCCTGATCGGCATGCACGAAAGGATCGCCGCTTTCGAACAGCACCCCCTCGGCCAAGGCTTCGGACAAGAGCGCGCGCCCATCCACCCCCTCGGGACATTCCAGCCAAATGCTGGAACCGCCATGGCAGGGGTCGGGCAGGCGAAAGCTGGGCATAAGCCTGGGCAGATGTTCCATCACCCGATACCAACGTTCGGCATGGGCGGCGCGCAGCTTGCGCACCAGCGCCATATAATGCCCCTCGGCCAGAAAGATCGCCGCCGTGCGCTGATTGTTAAGGGGGGCAGACCGGTGCACAAGACGGCGCAGCCAGCGCGCCTCGGTCACCAAAGGTTCGGGCGCCACCAGAAAACCAACCCGCACCCCGGGCGCCAAAACTTTGGACAACGTGCCCAGATAGATCACCCGCCCATCGCGGTCGCGCGATTTCAGCGACAGATCGGGCGAAAAGGATACCTCCCCCTCGTAATCGTCTTCCAAGATCACAAAGTCATCCTGACTGGCCCGGGCCAGAATTTCATCGCGACGCGGTTCGGGCATCACCAGCATGGTGGGGCATTGCGCGCCCGGCGTCAGCACCGCCAGATCAAGCCCCGATCCGGGGGCGATGCGCGCGCCGCCCGTATCGATGGGCAGCGGCACGATTTCGGCCCCGGACAGTTCCAGAATAAACCGCGCATCGGGATAGCCCGGCATTTCGCAGCCCACCTTGCGGCCCGGCCCCGCGAGAAGCTGCGCCATCAGGTAAAATCCTTCCTGCGCGCCCAAGGTGATCAAGATTTCTTCGGGCCGGGCATAGATGCCGCGCTCGGGCAGGATCCGGGTGCGGATCTGTTCAATCAGCATCGGATCATCTTCGACCGCGCGATCCGCCGCCCACCAATTGGCCGAAGCGCGCCCCAAAGCATCGCGCGAACACGCCCGCCATGCGTTGAGCGGAAACAGCCCCGGATCGACCTGCCCGAAGATGAAAGGATGGGAATAATCTTGCCAATTCATTGGCTTGCGAATGTGATTGAGCCGCGAGGGATGCGCGGCCACGCGCGCCTGCCAATCCACGACAGAGGCGTTTTGCACCGGGCGTGCGCCCCCCTGCCCGCGCGCCGCGACAAAGCAACCGCGCCGGGGCTGCGCCTCCAGATAACCGCGCGCGACAAGCTCATCATAAACGGCGGTGGCGGTGTTGCGTGCCACGCCGAGCTTTTGCGCCAAGGCGCGCGAGGAAATCATCTTTTGCCCCGGCACCAGCTTGCCCTCATGAATCGCGGCAATCAGCGCGCGGCGCAACTGCCGTTGCAGCGGCTCGGCGCTGGTGCGATCGATGGTGACGGGCAGTATCTGCATGGGCTCCTGAGGGGGAAGCGATGAGGGTGCCCCCTTCTTTGCTGGAAAGACCGTCTGGGCAAGTCTGCGGCCCCCACTCTGCCCCGCGCTTCACCATTTGCCTCATTTTTTAGCACCCCCGCATGATTGCGGCCCATTTATGGGGCCAGACCGTGAAGCAGCGCACAAACTGGCCCCATCGGTTGCCCCGGGGTGGCCCTGTTGGCACGCATTAGGTCAGTGCTTTTGTCGGGTCACACCGCAGCAGCGGACAGTGCCGAGGAAAGGACCCAAAATGGACGGCCGTCAGATCAACGATATCAGCGCCACGGTCGAAGCCGACCGCGCCCATGTCTGGCATCACCTGTTTCAGCATGCCGTGCTGGACAGCCGCGACCCGCGAATTCTGGTCGAAGGCAAGGGTATGACCGTGTGGGACCAGAACGGGCGCGACTACCTTGATGCCGTCTCGGGCGGGGTCTGGACGGTCAATGTCGGCTATGGCCGCGAAAGCATCGCCAATGCGGTGCGCGATCAACTGGTCAAGATCAACTATTTCGCCGGCTCAGCGGGCACGGTGCCGGCGGCGCAATTCGCGCAGCGGCTGGTGGAAAAGACGCCGGGGCTGAGCCGGGTCTTCTTTGCCAATTCCGGCTCCGAGGCGAATGAAAAGGCCTTCAAGATGGTGCGCCAGATCGCGCATAAGCACCATGGCGGACGCAAGTGGAAGATCCTTTACCGCGAGCGCGATTATCACGGCACCTCGCTGGGGGCCTTGGCGGCATGCGGGCAAGAACAACGCCAAGACCAATATGGCCCCTTCCCCGACGGGTTCATTCCGGTGCCGCATTGCCTTGAATACCGCAAGCAATGGGATGTCGAAGACTACGGCGCCCGCGCAGCCGATGCGATCGAAGAGGTAATCTTGCGCGAAGGCCCCGATACGGTGGGCGCACTCTGTCTTGAGCCGATCACGGCGGGCGGCGGCGTCATCACACCCCCCAAAGGCTATTGGGAACGCGTGCAGGAAATCTGCAAAAAATACAACATCTTGCTGCACATAGATGAAGTGGTTTGCGGGATGGGGCGCACCGGCGAATGGTTCGGCTATCAGCATTATGGCCTCAAGCCCGATTTTGTCACCACCGCCAAGGGATTGGCGTCGGGTTATGCGGCGATTTCGTGCCTGATCACCACCGAAGAGGTGTTTGACCAGTTCCGCAGCGACCCCGACGATCCGATGAGCTATTTCCGCGATATTTCTACCTTTGGCGGCTGCACGGCAGGCCCGGCGGCGGCGCTGGAAAACATGCGCATCATCGAAGATGAAGGTCTGCTGGACAACACCCGCAAGATGGGCGCGGTGCTGTTGGACGGGCTGCAAGACCTTAAGGAAAAGCACGCGATTGTCGGCGACGTGCGTGGCAAGGGTCTGTTTTGCGGGCTGGAACTTGTGGCCGACCGGGCCACGAAAGAACCGCTGGCCGAAGCGCTTGTGGAACGGGTCGTGGGCGCGTGCGATGCCGAGGGGGTCATCATCGGCAAAACCTCGCGCTCGTTCCAAAGCTTCAACAATACCCTATGCCTGAGCCCGGCGCTGATCGTTGGCCCCTCGGAGATGACGCGCATTCTGGAAACCCTTGACCACGCACTTGCGAAGGCCACCCCCTAAACACCACCACGGATAAAGCCACCACGAACAAAACGCCCCGGCGGGCCACCGCCGGGGGCCCCTCCCAAGGCCGGACAACAGGCCGCAACCCCAACAGACGAGGAAAACCATGATCAAGACAACCGCCCTGCGGCTGAGCGTTTCACTGATCGGTCTGCTGTCGGCCACGGGCCTTGCCCATGCCGAAAAGCTGATCATCGGCCATTTCGGCATTCCGCTGCCCATGATGACCGAGGTCGGCACCGGCGCTTATGACGAGGCGATGGGCTATGAAATCGAATGGCGCAAATTCGGTTCGGGCACCGAGGTGATCGCCGCGATGGCCTCGGGCGATGTGAAACTGGCCGCGCTGGGGTCTTCGCCCTTTGCCATTGGCGCAAGCCAAGGCGTTCCGGCGCAATTGTTCATGCTGTCGGGCGTGATCGGCACCGCCGAAAGCCTGATTGCGCGCGATGGCGCGGGGATCGAAAGCCTTGAAGACCTGAAGGGCAAACGCGTTGCCGTGCCCGTCGGCTCGACCGCGCATTTCTCTTTGGTGGGCGCGCTGGCCCATGCGGGCATTGCCGAGGGCGATCTGACGATCCTCAACATGCCGCCCGATCAAATCGTCGCCGCATGGAGCCAAGATGCGATCGATGCCGCCTTCATCTGGGACCCGGCGCAATCGAGCTTGCTGGAAAACGGCACCCGGATCGTGGGCGCGGATGAAACCGCGAAATGGGGCTATCCGACCTTTGACGGCTGGGTGGTGAACAAAGATTTCGCCGCCGAACATCCCGAGGCCGTGGCAGGCTTCGTCAAAGTGACGACCGCCGCCGATGCCGCCTATCTGGCCGATCCGGCCGCGTGGACGGCCGAGAGCGCCCCGGTGATGACGATTGCCGAAGCCACCGGTGCAGACCCCGCGCAGGTGCCCGCGATCTTGGCGGGCTACACCTTCATGCCCGCCGCCGATCAAGCGGGGCCCGATTGGCTGGGGGGCGGCTTGGCCAGCTCGGTCAAGGCGACGGCGGAATTCCTCAAGGCGGCGGGGCGGATCGACACCGTGGCCGAGGATTACAGCGCATTCATCACCCTTGCGCCGGTTGAGGCCGCGATCTCCGAGTAACGCCAAAGGCGGCGCCCCGAAACGGGCGCCGCCCTCTCTGACCGAAAGTGAGACCATGCTGGAAATTCACCGCGCCTCTGTCTTCTACCCCGGCCGCGAGGGCACCGATGCCGTCGAGGCCCTGCGCAATATCGACCTAGAGATCGGACCGGGCGAATTTGTCGTGGCGCTTGGCGCCTCGGGCTGCGGGAAATCCACTTTGATGAACCTGATCGCGGGCTTTTTGGCGCCAAGTTTCGGCCAGTTGCGGCTGGATGGCGCGCCGATCACCGGCCCAGGCCGCGACCGCGCGGTGGTGTTTCAAAAACATGCGCTGATGCCGTGGCTCAATGTCATCGACAACCTTGCCTTCGGGCTGAAATTGCAAGGCGTGGGCCGCGAGGAACGCTATGGCGTGGCGCGCCGTTTCTTGACGCTTTTGGGGCTGGAGGAGTTTGAAACCTCGCCCGTTTACATGCTGTCGGGGGGCATGCAGCAGCGCGTGGGCATTGGCCGCGCACTCACCGCCGATCCGCGCATCTTGCTGATGGATGAACCGCTGGGCGCGCTGGATGCGCTGACCCGCGAACGCGCGCAGGAACTGATCTTGCACATCTGGCAATCACAAAACAAATCCGTCTTCTTGATCACCCATAGCGTCGAAGAGGCGCTGTTCATGGGCACCAAGCTCATTGTCATGTCGCCCCGTCCGGGCCGGATCACCCACCGCTTCGATCTGCCGTTTTCGCGCCGCTTTCTGGCCGGGCAAACAGCGCGCGAGGTCAAGGCCTCGCCCGATTTCATCGAGATGCGCGAAACCGTGCTGCGCATCATCTTCGCCGACGAGGAGCAAGCAGCATGAGCTTTGAAACCCAGTCCGACACCCCGCCGCCCGCCGACATCTCGACCGCCGAGGCCCCAAAACCCATCGCCCCGACCGCGCCCGGCGCGTTCCTGACGCGGCTGTTGCGCGCCGCACCCACCAAACCCGGCCAAACCTATGGCGTGCCGGGCGAAGGCCGCACCGTCGGCATTTCGATTGCCGCGGTCGCGGTGGTGCTTTTGGTCTGGCAGGCGGTCAACATGGCGGGGCTGGTTGCGCCGCTGTTCCTGCCTTCGCCGGTGCAAGTGGTGGAAAAATTCATCGCCATCTTGAACACGGGCTATACCGGCGCGCCGCTGTGGCTGCATGTGCTGGTCTCGGCCGGACGGGTCTTTGCTGCCTTCACGCTTGCCTGCCTGATCGGCATTCCCTTGGGGCTGGCAATGGGGATGAACCCGGTGATGCGGGGCCTGTTTGACCCGTTTTTGGAGTTTTACCGCCCGATCCCGCCGCTGGCCTACCTGCCGCTGATGATCATCTGGTTCGGCATTGGCGAAACCTCGAAAGTGCTGTTGATCTTTCTGGCGGTGCTGGCGCCGGTGACACTTGGTGCGCGCGCCGGGGTGCGCTCGGTCGCGATTGAGCAAATCCACGCCGCCTATTCGCTGGGCGCCACCCGTGCGCAAGTGCTGCGCGAGGTGGTCATGCATGCCGCCCTGCCCGAGATCCTGACCTCGTTGCGCATTGGCGTGGGCTTTGGCTGGACAACGCTGGTGGCTGCCGAAATGGTCGCCTCGACGCAAGGGCTTGGCTATATGGTGCTTTCGGCCAGCCAGTTTTTGCAAACCTCCACCGTGCTCGTGGGCATCATCTTGATTGGCGCGATTGCATGGATTTTCGATCTGGCGATGCGCGCGCTTGAACGGCGGATCGTGCCATGGAAGGGCCGGATGTGACCGACCGTCCCGCCCCCACCATACGGCTGGCCGAGATGCAGCATGTGGCAGAGATCGCCGCCTGCGCCCGGCTGGCCTTTGGCCGCTACAGCGCCGCGATTGGCCGTGACCCGGCACCGATGCGGGCCGATTTTGCCGCCCATGTCGCCGCGCAAGAGGCCTTTGTGGCGCTTGGTCAATGTGGCCAGTTCCTTGGCTATATTGTATTGCTGACCCGCCCCGATCATCTTTATGTTGATGCGCTTGCCGTGCGCCCCGAGGCAAAGGGAAAAGGTCTGGGCCGTGCGCTGATCGCCTTTGCCGAAGAGGAGGCGCGCCGCAAGCACCTGCCCCGGCTTGATCTGTGCACCAACCAGCAGATGACCGAAAACCAGACCTTTTACCCCCATCTTGGCTTCACCGAGACCGGGCGCGGCCGCGAAGACGGCTATGACCGGGTGTTTTACACCAAAGCGCTTGGCTGAGGCCCGACGAACGGAGATATTCATGCAAAAGACTGCCCTGATCACCGGCGCCACGGCCGGTTTTGGCGATGCCATCGCGCGGCGTTTCGTGTCGGAAGGTTGGAAGGTGATCGTCACCGGCCGCCGCCAAGACCGGCTCGACGCATTGGTTCAGGCCCTTGGCGGGCCGCAGATCGCACATCCTTTGTGCTTTGACATCCGCGACGAGGCCGCCACCAAAGCCGCCGTCGAAAGCCTGCCTGCCAGCTTTGCGCGCATCGATGCGCTGATCAACAATGCCGGGCTCGCCCGTGGCACCGCCCCCGCGCAACAGTGCGATCTGGACGATTGGAAGGCGATGATCGACACCAATATCACCGGCCTTGTCACGATGACCCGGCTCCTGCTGGATCGGTTGATCGAAACGCGCGGGCTGGTGGTGAACCTCGCCTCGATCGCCGCGCATTGGCCCTATCCGGGCGGCAATGTCTATGGCGGCACCAAGGCTTTCGTGCGCCAGTTCTCGCTTGGATTGCGGTCGGATCTGTCGGGCAAGGGGGTGCGCGTCACCTCGATCGAGCCGGGGCTTTCGGAAAGTGAATTCACGCTGGTGCGCACCGGCGGCGATCAGGCCGCCTATGACAAGCTTTATGCGGGCGCGGACCCGCTGCAACCCGAAGATATTGCCGAAACCGTCTATTGGGTTGCGGCGCTGCCCGCGCATATCAACATCAATGCGATTGAAATCATGCCGGTCAGCCAAAGCTGGGGGCCGTTGAACGTGCATCGCGGCTAGATTGAGAGCCGCAAAGAAAGCGGCGGCTCAAAAATGCGACAGGCCGCCGCAGATATAGAGAAATTTATTAAGATTCTGAACCTAAACGCGGGCCGGTGTGTCCGGAGTGTCCCGTATGAAAAACTCGATTCTGCTGCGTTGGCTGTCGCAGGTTTGTTTTGCAGCCGTTTTGGTTTTCTCGTTCACAGGATCGTCAAAAGCCGCGTCCTTTGATCTGCTCGAACTTTATTGGGCCAGCTCCTCGACCGGCAATATCGACATCGACCTTCCGCTGAGCGATGTATCGCCCGGCACACCGGCGCGCTTCACCTCGAACCCGGACAATGCGACCTTTGTCAATTCGCTCTCCTCGGGCGTGCTTTATGGCAAGATCACCTGCGCCAATACCTTTTTCTGTGGCGCCAATGGCAGCACCGGATACTTTGCCCGCCGCGCGCCCACCGGCAACTCCACGATCTCAGCGGTTACCTTTGTGCTTGACCCGGGCACGGCGCTTTACAATTCCTACGGGCCCTATGTTCTGGTAGTGATCGGCGACGCCGCCACCTACGACGCGGCCTATCAATCCTTTGGCACCGTCGCCACCTCGGCCAATGCCGATGGCGCGGCGATTGCGGGCCAGCTTGACAGCTACTTCGCCCATATTGCCACGGTTTCCAGCCCCACCGTGATCGAGGGCAATGATCTGGTGCATACTGTCACCCTTTCGGGCGCGGCCTTGGGCACCGAGGTGATCAATTTCACCCGCAGCCACACCACCACCAGCGATGCCGATCTGGGCAGCCCCAGCTTTTCCAATGGCGTCACCCTGTCAAACGGGCTTTTGTCGGTGCCCTCGGGCGTGACCAGTTTCACCGTCACCTATCCCAGCATCGATGACAGCGATATCGAAAGCGACGAAAGCTATAGCCTGTCGGTCGGCGGGATCGCCAGCAGCGGCACGATAACCGATAATGACAGCACGCCCAGCGTAACCATTAGCACCGTGGGCGATGCGACCGAGGCCGAGGGCACGGCGCTCGCCCATCTGGTCACACTGTCGGGCCCCACCGCGGCCCCGCAAACCTTTCCCCTGACGCTGACCGATGGCACCACCACCGCCGCCGATTACGGCAGCTTCAGCTTTTCCGATGGCGTCACGCTCTCGGGCAGCACGCTCAGCGTGCCTGCCGGGGTATCCAGCTTCACCCTCACCTTGGCCGGGGCGGAAGATGAGCTGGTCGAAGGGGCCGAAGGCTACACGCTCGCGATTGACGGCGTGCAAAGCGCGGGCACGATCAATGATAATGACAGTGCCGGATTGACGGCGGTCAAAACCGTTGCGCTGACCGATCTCGATACGATTGCCGGCCCCAGCATTGGCGATACCCTCACTTGGACCGTGACCGTCACCAATACCGGCACGGTTGCGCTGAGCGATGTGACGATCAGCGCCGATACCATGACCCGCGCCGACAGCACGGTGATCGCGGGCTTTGGCGCGGCGAGCTTTAGCCCCGCCAGTGTGGCCAGCCTTGCCGCCAGCGCCCAAACCAGCTTCACCGCCAGCTATACGCTGACCGCCGAAGATGTGGATGCGGGCGGGCTGTCGAACACCGCCACCGTCGCCGCCACCCATTCGGGCGGCACGCCGATCAGCGATGTCAGCGATGATGGGGATGATGGCGACGGCAATACCGATGATGATGCGACCGACTACAGCTTCACCGCCACGCCGGGGATTGCGCTGGTCAAAACCGCGACGCTCAAGGACGAAGATGGCACCCCGGGTGTGAGCGTCGGCGACACCATCGAGTATGCCTTCACCGTCATCAACACCGGCGCCGTGACGCTGAGCAATGTCACCGTCACCGACCCGAAAGTGACCGTGGCGGGCGGCCCGC
>NZ_NRRD01000003.1:188684-253273 GCF_020023995.1 Rhodobacter sp. TJ_12
ACCCAGGCCGATCTGGATGCGGGCGGCGTGACCAATACCGCCACCGTCACCGCGCAACCGCCCACCGGCAGCGCGATCACCGATACCTCGGGCACCGCGCCCGACAATGACACGGCCACCGTGACGCCGCTTGCCGCCGCGCCGGGCATTGCGCTCGTCAAAACCGCGACGCTCAAGGACGACGATGGCACCCCGGGTGTGAGCGTCGGCGACACCATCGAGTATGCCTTCACCGTCATCAACACCGGCGCCGTGACGCTGAGCAATGTCACCGTCACCGACCCGATGCTGGGCGGGGCCGTGGGCACGACGCTTGCCGCTTTGGCTCCGGGCGCCGACAGCGGGACACATTTCACCGCACGCTATGCCGTGACCGCCGCCGATGTCAGCACCGGTTTCGTGACGAACCAAGCCACGGCGGAAGCGGCACCCGCGAGTGGCGCCGCGATCAGCGACCTTTCGGGGATAACGCGCGATGACGACACACAAACCGTCACCTTCCTTGGCTCGATCGCGGGCAAAGTGGCCGACGCCACGGGCGCGCGGGATGGCGCGATTGTGCGCCTGACCGACCCGGCCACCGGGATGATGGTCGCCGAAACCACCACCGATGCACAGGGCAATTATGCTTTTATCGGGCTTGAGGCCGGGTCCTTCTGCATCAGCTTCGTGCATGCGGAATCCGAAGCCGTGGTTTCGATCACCGGCACGGCCGAAAATGGCCGCTCCGCAGGCGATCAGGTTTGCGGGCTTGATATCGTGCCGGGCGCCGGTCGCACGATCACTGGCGTCGATGCGGTGATGGTGGACCCGAGCGGGGTGATCTATGATGCGGTCACCCGCACGCCGCTGGCCGGGGCCACCGTGACCTTGCTGCACAATGGCACCCCCGTGCCCAATAGCTGGCTGGCCGCGACCGGCGATAGCAACAACAAGGTCACGGGCAGCGACGGGCGCTATTCGTTCTTGCTGCAATCGCCCGCGCAAAGCGGCATTTACACGCTGCAAGTTTCCGCCACCGACTATGAAAACTCGACCCTGATCCCGGCCCAGCCGGGCGCGATGACCCCGGCCATCGGCCTTGGGGTGGAGGCGGTCGTGGCCGCAAACAATGCCCCGGCGGCGGGCGGCGATACCACCTATTACACCGCCTTCAACATGAGCTTTCCGGATTGGTCCGATGCCACGACGCTGTCGAAAGGCATCATCCACAACCACATTCCGCTTGATCCGGTCGGCGTCACAACCGAGCTCAGCCTGACCAAAACGGCCGATGTCGCGGGCCTGTCGACGCCCGCGCAGGTGGGCGACGTGATCCGCTACACGATCACCGCGCGCAACAATGGGGCGCTGCCGATCACGGGGGTCAGCCTTGAGGACCCGCTGACGACGGACGAGGCCCTGACGACAAGCGCCGAAACCGCGGATGGCACGCTTGATCCCGGCGAAAGTTGGGTCTGGACGGCCAGCATCACGCTTGATGCGCAAACGGTCACCCAAGATCAGATCACGAACTTGGCCACGCTGAGCGCCACCGATGCTTGGGGGCAGCCGCTCACGCTGGAAAGCAGCCCCGATGGCAACACCAACTTGGGCAGCGGCAATGGCATCGCCACCGTGGTGACACTGCAAGGGCTGATCGACGAAATCCGCCCCGAACTGGAAGACATCCTGCGCGATGACCTGACCCAAACGCTTGACCGGCTTGGCCGCAGCTTCTCTGGCTTCGCGCGCGATGCCGCACGCCGGCTGCGGGCTGGGGCCCCCGAGGGCTGTTTGAACAATGAAACCGCCGACAATGACCTTAACCTGAAGCTGAACGATGCGGGGCTGCGCGCCGATGGCAGCTTGGGCAAAGAGGTCTATGATTGCACGCGGCGCGAATGGCGTATCGACAGTTTCGAAGCCTCGACCCTGCAAGACGATATTGCGGGCAACCAGACGCTGCTCAGCTACACGCGCCGGGTCGAACGGCTCAAGGGCGATGACCGGATTGCTGGGCGGTTCTGGGGCGCCTATGCCAGCCACAGCGATATTGCCACCGGCACCGCCAATGGCAGCATCCATGGGCTGGGCGTCTTTGGCGGGCTTTATGGCGCGCGCAAACTGCCCGGCGAGGGGATGTTCGATTACTACCTTGGCGGTGCAGTGGGGCGGCACAGCTTCACCTTTGACTTCCCGCAAACCGTCACGATCACCGCCAAAGGGTCTTATACCTATGCAGCGGTGCTGGCGGGCGCGGGCCTGTCGCGCAGCTATGCTTGGCAAGATATGATCGTCACGCCGCGGCTGGGGATCGACCTTGCCTATGCGCCCGGCGCGCAGGTCTCGGTCGAGGCGACGCAGGGCCTGACCCGCGACAGTGGCCGCTTCGATCTGGGCGCGACCGGCAGCTGGCGGCTGTTTTTGGAAAGCGAATTCCGCAACGATCTGACGCTGGCGGGCGATGGCAAAGGGCTCTTTGACGGGCTGGCGTCGGAACTGACGCTGACGCCTGCGCTGTTGTGCGACGGTGATTTCGAGGGCCCGGCGGATTGCGGCTTCGGGCTTGCGCTTGGGCTGTCGGGCCACAGCGCGGATGGGCTGGAAAGCTGGTCGGCCGAGATTGACGCCAGCGCAACCGAGGCGGAACGCCGTTTGGCGCTGAAACTGGCCTATGCCCGGCGGATCGAGGCGCTGAAAGCGACCTTGCGCACCGGTCTGAGCGCCAGCGTGCAGGGCGATATCGCGGCCTCGGTCACCCTGCAATCGCGGTTCTAGAAGAACCTTCGCCACCGCTATAACCCATGCCGGGGCGCCGCGTGCGCCCCGGCATGCCCGTTTTCGATGCCCCCGTCCAAAAGACATGGGGCAGTTTCGACCATTGCATCACCGCAAAATTGGAGGGAACGCCAAGCACAGGCCCGCGCCCAAGGTCGGGCCTCGGCCCTTTATTTTATTAGGCTTAAGGCTCGTAACCGGAACATCACGGTAGCGGCCAACGCGAGGACAGAGAGGAAGACCTTTGGACAGCGGTCGTATTGGGTGGCCACGCGGCGCCAGTCCTTGAGCCTGCCGAACATATCTCGATCTGGTTCCGACATTTGTCGCGGCGTTTGTCGTATTTTACGGGTTCTTGCGCGCCTTGCGAGCAGGAATGCATGTGTGGATCCCCTTGTCCTGCCAGGCTTCGCGGCCCCAATCAGCATCATAAGCCCGATCAGCGAATAATGGGGCGACCAATCCCCCCGCTTACGCCTTTGCACGCGCAGGGTCTGTGGCACATGGCTGGCAACTATTTCCAATTGATCCGCACCTGATGGGTCCATTCATCTGACACGTTCGCCCCCTCGTCGATGCATTGGAAGACGAAATCATAAACCCCATCTTGCCCGTTGAAATTGGGGCCCGCCTCTTCGGGGGTGACCACAATCTGCACACCATAGGTCTGCAACAGACGTAAGGGCGTGCGCACGGTCTGACCATCCCACATCAGGTTCACATCCCCGCCGCCCGATTGCACATCAACCCCGTGCAAGGCCCAGACAACATCGTCATAGCCCACCGAAAGACCGACCGGATTGACCGTTTTCAGGATATAGCGCCCCGGACGCCCGTGCCGCCCCACCAAAATCCGCAAATAGACATAGCGCGAGGCGGAGGCAGACAGAGTCAGCCCGATATTTTGATAGCCGCAGAATTGAGCGTTTCGGATCGCTGAAATTTCGGGCTTGAGCAGCGGTGGGATTTCCAACTGGGTATCATTGCCCACCGCACCCGCTTGAATGCGCGGGCAAAGCTCGCCCTGCGTGTAATTCCATTCCGCACAGCTTGTGCCCAAAAGATGGCCATGGAACTTGTTATGGTTTTGGGGGAAATCAGAGATGTTCCATTGCCCGGCCACGCTGCCCCCACAGACCCGGACTTGATTGCGTTCATAGACATATTCGATCAATCCATCGCAACGCAGCGCGAATATATCCGAGGGCGTTCCATCAAAGCTGCCCCAAGGCAATGGCCAACCATCCCACAGCAACATGTCATAAAGGCAATAGGTGATCGACTCGCCGATCAGCAATTCGGCGGTGTTCACGATCCGCCGCCGGGTTGCGGGATCAAGGCTGGGAATACCCCGCGCGCCTTCAAAACTGGCGGCATCGGTATGCATCCCCGCGATCCAGCCGTCTTTGAGCGCGCGCGCCTCGGCCACCAGATCGGCATCGCGCGCTTGGATCGTGCTGCTATAGGCGCGAAACGGCAAAACCTCGTTGAAGGGCGCCGACCAATTATCGACCTGTATCCCCGCGAATTGAAATTGATAGGATTGGCTGGTGGGGCCAAACCCCGCCACAAGCGCCGCGTGCCAATGCTCGCCCAGATCGTCGCTCACGCCGGGAATATCGATCGGGCTGAGGTTAAGCTGACAATAAGCGGCATCCGCCAATTGCATGCCCGAGGCCCAGCCCTGTGCCGTGACTGCGGGGGCTTGCGTGCCCACGATCTCGCGCGGCCTGTCCCATGTCAAAAGCGGGTGGTCGCCGGCGGGTCGGACGATTTCGCCGATGATCAACCCTTCGGCGATCTTGCGTTTCTTGCTGCCACCAGGGGCTTGCAAAATCTCGCGCAGCATCGCCATAGACGACGAACGCTGCATCGCCTCTGGCACCATCACCAGCGCCTGCAAGAACAGATCCGACCGCCCCGCCTGATGCAGCTTTTCGGCCAGTTCCGGGTAAGCGGAAAAAAGCCCGCGCAACGCCGGGGCCAGCGCATCTTGCGGGTCTTTGCGCGCCGCATCGATGATCTGGGCAAGGCTGCGCGGCGCGATCCACGGCCCGCTGGCGCGCAACAGCATGGCAAAATCTTGCCCAGTCTTCGCCGCCGAAAGTGCCGCCGCAAATGCCTTGAGCGCCCCGCCGGGCCGCGCCTGTGCCAAATAGCGCAAAAGTCGTGGCGCGCGCAGCGCGCGGTCTGGATGCTCCAACGCCGCGGCAACCAGCGCCTTGGCCACCGCCGGGGCCTTGCCCGCATCGCCCTTGTGCCAGCGCAGCAAAACATCGGCGGCGGCGTTGAGAAGCTCTGGCTCGGGCGCGCGCGCGGCGGTTTGCAAAAGCTGCCGCACCTTGCGCCCCGGATAGGCGCCGACCAGCCGTAGCGCATAGGCGCGCTCGCTCAGCGCAATTGACGGTGTCCCGATCACCTTTTCCATAGAATCGACAAACGGCCCGGCCAGTTTTTCATGCCCCGCCACCGCGCGCGCCAGCCCCTGCAAAAGCGCGAAGGTCACCCCCCGATCAAAGCGGCGATCAAAGACCAATTCAAAGGCTGCCGCACACGCGGTGGGATTGTCGGTCCAATGATGGTGCAAGACCGGCATGACCACCTGCACGACGGTTTTCGCATCGGCCCTGCGCTGCACCTCGGCCAGCAAATCCGCGATCTGCGCCTGCGGGGTATTATCCAGCGTTTTTCGTATCTTGAGACTATCTGGGTGATCCGCCGAAAATAGGGTTTGCAGCAATTCGCTCATGTCATTTCGGAGATTGGTATCTCCGCCCCCTTTTGAAACGGGCACGCGAAAATGGCCCTGTGCAATGAAACGGCCACGCCCCGAAAAGGCGCGCAAAACCTTGGCGGTAAAAACCCGATGGGCTTTTACCGATCGCGCCGCCGCCGGGCGCAGGATCAACGGCTAAATATAGGTATGTGATATTGGATTATTCGGGCGCGTGGCCGGTCTGTCAATTGCGCATTTCAGAAAAATATTTAGTTGACGCAAATCGATTCGGCGTGCAGCCTACTGGCCTTATCACACAGACCTTGGTGAACCGCCCCTGCGGTCGCCCCACCGATATTCATGGTTCGTGCCCCGGCGCGAAGCCATTTGAAATGGAGTGTTTCATGGCTGATTTTGACGACGTTTATTCGAAAAACGCGACCACCGAGAGCATTCGCTTGGGCGACGGGGCTGCCTCGGGCTATCTGAGCTTGAACAAGGCCGTCGATGTCGATGGGCGCGGCCAACGGCTGCAAGATGTGCCAGTGATCACGCTCAGTGCCAATACCGGCGAGTTGAAAGTGGGCGAACCGCAAGGCGGTATCCTCGGCACGATCAATATGCGCAATGTGACGATTGACGCGAAAACCGCCACCTTCGAAGCGGGGGGCAACAGTGGGCGCGGTGACGGAAAGCTGAACCTTTTCAACCGTCTTGGCAGGATGGCGATGGAGCTGGATGCCAAAACTGGCATCGCCGCGATCGGCGCGGAACGCTCCGCCGGCACGCTGATCTTGCGCGATGGCGAAGGTGTGGAAACCGCGCGGCTGACCGGGGCGCATGGCAATTTGACCCTGGGCGGCGGCTCGGCGGATGGCGATCTGACGCTAAAGACCACCACCGGCCATAATGCGTTCACGTTCAACGGTCAGGGCGCGAATATGACCGTGGGCACAACCGGGGCCGATGGCAATATCACGGTGAAATCCTCGGCCAATGAAGCCGCGATTGTGATGAATGGCAATGCCGCGCAGATCATCGTCGGCGGGGTCGGCACCAATGGCGATATCGTCATGCGTAACAATCTCAACGAAGATACCCTGCTGATCAATGGCAGCGCCGGGGATATTCAATTTCTCAATGCCGATTTCGCCGAGGAATTCACCGTCCAAGAAGACGCCCTTGCCGTGGCGCTGCCGGGCACGGTGATGGCGATGGATGACGAGGGGCTTTTGGTGCCCGCAACCCAGGCCTATGACACGGCGGTGATCGGCGTGGTCGCGGGCGGCGGGCGCTACAAACCCGCGCTGGTGCTGGACCGCCAAGGCGGCGCGGCGCGCAAGTCGATTGCCATGGTCGGCAAGGTGATGGTGCAGCTTAGCGCCCATAACGGGGCCATTCGCCCGGGCGATCTGCTGACCAGTTCCGAGATTACAGGCGTGGCAATGAAGGTCACGGACCGCGACCGCGCGCTGGGGGCGGTGATCGGCAAGGCCATGGGGCGGCTGGACGCGGGCACCGATCTGGTGCCGGTTCTTGTCAACCTCCAATAACCGGGGGCCGACATGCCGATTTCCGTTTTGAAAGATTGTCTGCCCTTTTACGGCGACAAGACCAATTTCATGATGCGCGGGGGGCTGCGCCCCTTCAACCTGAGCGGAGGCTCCTATCTGAATTTCGTCAAGGCAAGCGTGGCGGACCGGAACTTCTTGGCGTTTCACAAAGACTGGAAGGTGAAGATCGACAGTCTGAACAATGCCCAGCGCGGTACGCAGGGCGAGGTGACAAAGGCGCTCGCCCGGCGCGTCAATCTGCGCGCCAGCAAGACCGATATCTTCGACGATCTGTGGCACATCACATGGGAGGCGAAGACCTACAAGAAAGACGTGGATGAGACGATCGCGGGCGATCTGGAAGATGCCTATGATCTGGCGGCGCGGGTGGCCACGCAGACGCCCTTTCCCAATCATCCGATCCTTCCGCCAAATATCCCTTGGCAGCGCCTAACATGGGACCGGATCGTCGAGGCCCCGGCGGGCCCGAATTATGTGGTGTTTTCCGACATGCACATGATGGATCATTCCAGCGATTTTTCGCTGCCCAATTACTTCAAGGACCACAATCTGGACCTGTATCTTGAGGTGCTGACCCATTACGCGGATCAGCCCGGCTGGTGCCTTGTTGAAAATGGCGATGTCGAGGAATGCATCATCTATGAGGTCGATGCAGGCGATGCGCAGGTGCGCAAATCGCTAAGCAAACCCGCGCGCAAATATCCGATCACCCAGACCGATGCGGATTGGGATGCGTTCATGGCGGTGCGTTACACCAAGCGCGAAGCCACGCTGGGGCGGCTTTTTATCAGCTTTCGTCCCTATTACGACCTGATCCGCGACCGGTTCATTGCCGAGGACCGCTATGTGCGGCTGACCGGCAACCATGACACCTATTCCAACACCGAACGCGAGCGGGTGCTGCGCAACATGATCGAAGACGAGCTTGGCGTTGCGGTGGCGGATGTGGCGACGGTGTCGCAAGGTGGGCAGATCTCGCATCTGATCTTGCACGGCCATCAATTCGATACCGTTTCAATCCAAAGCGGGGCCGTGCCCTATGCGCTGTCGCTGGGCGAGGTGTTTTCGGAAACGGTGTCTTGGATTTATGAGGGGCCGGATCGCTTCTGGCCCGACCGCGATTGCCGCGCGTGGCTTGCGGGCGGCAGCATCGGCAATATCTTAGCGCGCGAGGAAGAAAGCGGCTATTCCCACGACACAATATGGAACCTGCTGAACGCGGGGGGCGACACGGCGCGCGATAAGATCAAGGCCGATACCAGAGGCTTTGTCGAAGCCCTGCTGGAACATGAAATCGCTTGGGAATATTTCGAAAACAAAGATCCGTGGTATGCGCTTGCGCTCGAAGTTGCGACCGGGGATGAGTGGTTCAAGCTGCGCCATCTGAATGAACGTGCACTCTGTGACGGTTACTTTGATCGCTACCGCCACCATTCAGGCCAGAGTGTCAGGCAGGCAAAGGCCAATATTCCGAAACTTGTGCTTGGCCACACCCATGAGCCGCGCTGCAATGCCGTGGACCCCAACCATGGGGAACGGTCATGGTATCTCAACAGCGGCTCGGCGGGCCGGTTCGAAAACCTGATCTGGGCGGTGGAAATCACCCCAAGCGGGGACCGGATCGTGTCTTGGTCACGCGTCGACGGGCGGCTGCGCAAAACCATCTGGCGCGACGAAAGCGCGGAATTCCCTATGCCAGTGCCATGGGGCGAACCAAAGACAATCCATAGCTCCAACCTCGTTCTGGACCATTACGAATACCCCTAAGCGACCGGGCGGGCTATAGCCCGCCCCATGCCAGTCCGACGCGTGCCAGTCCGACGCCTGCCAGTCCGACGCGTGCCAAAAGCGCCCTCCCCTATTTGGCCAGCGCCAAAAGTGCATCCAGATCAAGGTCGTTTTCCAACTGATCGGCCAAGGCATCAAGCGTGGCCTCGATCTGCGCCTCGTGATCGCGGCCAGAAGCGCGCCCGCCCATCTGCGCCAGCCAGTAATCACGAAACCCGTCGGCGCCAAAGATGCCGTGCAGATAGCCGCCCATCACCCGACCATCGTGCGACACAGCCCCTTCCGGGCGGCCCTCAAGGTTGAACCACGGCTGCTCCAGCCCCGGCCCCGTGGTGCGCCCCATATGCATTTCATAGCCCTGCACCTGCTGGCCGCTGATTGTGTCGCGCGCGGAAATCTCGACCAGCGCTTTTTCCCCGCTGATCACCGTTTCCAGATCCAACAGCCCCAGCCCCTCGGTCTCGCCCGGATCGCCCTCGATCCCTTCGGGGTCGCGCACCACCCGGCCCAACATTTGATAGCCCGCACAAATGCCGACCACGCGCCCCCCGCGCCGCAAATGGGCGCGAATATCCACATCCCAGCCCTGCGCGCGCAGGGTTTCGAGCGCCTTGCGCGTGGTCTTGGAGCCGGGCAACAACACCACATCAGCCTCTGCCGGGATCGGCTGGCCCTGCCGCACCCAGCGCAAATCCACGCCGGGCTCCGCGCCAAGCGGGTCCAGATCGTCGAAATTCGCCACGCCATCAAGATGCGGCACCGCGATCACCAACCCCGCGCCACCCGCTTGCGCAGGCCGTTCCAGCGCCAAGGAATCCTCGGCGGGCAGTTGCGTCGCCCCTTCGAACCAACGCGCCACCCCCATGAAGGGCCAGCCGGTCATCTCTGTCATGGTGCGGCAGGCGGGTTCGTACAGCGAAAAATAGCCCCGGAATTTGTTGACCAGAATGCCCTTCACCCGGGCGCGTTCTTCTTCATCATGCAGCATCCAACTGCCCACCACGGCGGCCAGCGCCCCGCCGCGGTCATTATCCGTCACCAGCACCACCGGCAGATCGGCTTCTTTGGCAAGCCGCATATTGGTGATGTCGGTCTTTTTGATCCAGGTTTCCGTTGCCGCCCCCGCGCCTTCGACCAGCACCAGATCGGCCTCGGCGGCGACGCGGCGATAGCTGTCCAAAACGGCGGGCAAAAGGTAGGGTTTAAGGTGGTGGTAATGGCGCGCGGGCCAATTGCCCAAGGGCCGACCCCGCAACACCACCTGAGAGCCAACCATCGCCTGCGGCTTAAGCAGCACCGGGTTCATATGGATCGACGGATCAAGCCCCGCCGCCCGCGCCTGAAGCGCCTGCGCGCGCCCGATCTCGCCACGGTTTTGCTGCCCGTCCGCGCGCGGCGGCAGATCGCTATCCTTGGTCACGGCGGCATTGTTGGACATGTTCTGCGCCTTGAACGGCGCGACTTTCAGCCCGCGCCGCGCATAGGCCCGGCACAACCCCGCCACCAACAGGCTTTTGCCCACATCCGAACTGGTGCCTTGGATCATCAATGCCCGTCCCCGGCGCGGCGGCGGCGGGGTGAGAAAGGGCAAATCAAGGTCCGGAAGCGGCGGCACCGGATCATGGGCAGGCAAGTCGGAAGTCATTTCTAGGTCCGTTCGGTCATTCAGGCAGTCAATGGCCGCGAACCTAGAAGCCTCGCACCGAAAGGCCAAGCAGGTATGGCATTTTTCGCTGCACGCAGAACGTGCAAGGCCCGCAACTGAGGCGAAGAAATCTGGCCAAGCCCGCGCTTTGCACGCCCCCGTTTCGCGCGCGCCCTCGCGGCCCCGCGCCTGGCGCCGCCTTGGCGTGCCCTAGTCGGCCTTTGGGCGGCGATGCGCGGCCGCGGCGGCCTCGGCCGCGCCCGGGGCGGGTTTGGGCCGCGCCACCGGCGGATCGGTCTGCGGCTTGCCCGACCAAGGTTGCGGATATTCCAGCCATTTCTGGATGAAATTCCACGATTGCACATAGCCGTCATGCGGCAGCGCACAGCCCGAACAATCCTTGCGCGTCAGGCCGTTGCGGTCGGTATAGGTTTTATAGGGACCGGGGCATTCATAGGCGATCAGCGGGCAATAGCAAAACAGGCAGTTGAACTCGCGCTTCACGCCCTGATGGCAGGGCAGGAACGGGCATTTTTCGTTGGTGAAACCCTTGAAGGCCTCGCTGATCGTCGTGTCTTTGGGCTCCATACCGGTCCTCTGGCTCCGTCGCTGTCTGGTTGCTGGGGGCGGAAACGGGGCATCGCTGCGGGCACGAACCGAAGCGCCATGCCGCCGGGCCCGCCGCCCGGGATGGTCAATGGCCCGGTAGGTCTCCTGGCTTACGGCTCCAACGCCCGCGGCGCCTTCCCGATCTTGCGATCCGTGGCCGTGCTTTGGGCTTGCCGCTTACAGTTGCGGGGGCAGCGCCGGAGTTGCACCGGCTTCCCTCTTCGTCCACGGGGCTCCCGCGAAACCAAGGCCCCGCCAAGATGGGGTCTGTCCCGCAGAGAGTCAACGGTGCCACGGGGGCGCCGCAATCGCAAACGGCCCCCCGATCCGGCGCCTTCGGGGCGCTAAAGGTTGAGCGCAAGGCCGCCATTCCCGGGGCCCACCTCCATCAATTGCACAAGGCTGCCGATCCCGCCCCAATCGACCTCGGACAGCGCCATCCCCTCGGCCCGGTGGCGGATCAGGTTCAGCCGCTGTGCCACCTCGGAAAGCGGCCCGGCGCGGTGCCCGCCCAGCCAGATGTGTCGCCCCGGGCAGGCATCACGCAAATGCGCCGCCAATTGATCGGCGCTGCCGCCGGGCAGATCCGGGGCCACCCGCGGCCCCGCAACCAGCACCAGCGCATCGGGGCAGGCCCGCACCGCGCTGAGCGTAGCATCCACGGTCTCTTCCAGCACCACCCGCACGCAAAATCCGGCCGCGCGCAGCAAATCGGCCTTGACCTTGACCCCGATCAGTTCGGTCTCACCGGGCGGCAGCACAAGGCACACCTGCCCCCGCGCCTGCGCGGGCTGGGCCAGCCGCCCCTGCCGTTGCCAAAGCCCGTTAAGATGGGTCAGGGCCAGCATGATCTGCGCGCTGTCGAGGCTTTGCTGTGCCCGCATCTGGGCCATATGCGCCAGACACGCCTCCACAAAGGCGGCGCGCAGGCGCAGATCGCGCGCCCCGGCTTCGGGCAGTCTGGCGGTTTCGCCTCCCGCACATAGGGCCGCCACGAATTCGGGCACCCGCGCCAGCAGCGGCCCCGGCAGCAGCCCGCCGTCGGACTGCGCGATCTGGTCAAAGGCCCGCAACGCCGTTTCCAGCGTCGCGGTGCGGTCATTGGTGTTTTGCGCGGGCAAGCCAAGCCCCGCAGGCGCCTCCATATAGGGCATGGAGCGGCGGGCAAAGCGGCGCGCGGCGGTCCAGCCGATGGCGACAAGCTCCCCTTCGCCAAACCACGGCGCCGCGATCAATTGGGGAATGCGTTCGCAAAGCTGGCTTCCCGGCGCCTCAAGCCAATAAAGAAACCCGGTCGGGAAAGCGACCAAAGCCCCCGTCACGCCCCGGGCGTGGTTCTGCACGCTTTGCTCGCGCGCGATCTGCGACAAAGATTCTGCCGCGGGCGCGCCTTGCATGCGCGAAGCCAAAACGACCCGCAAGATCGGGTTCTTCGCATTCGAAGCTGTATCCAAAACGCCCATTCCATCCATCCCATGGGCCGCACAGCGAGACAGCGCGACAGGGCAGATCCGCCCATGGCGCACGTCTCCCCGGTTCACCCCGCCCGAAAACGTCTGTGATGGCAGGTCTTCTGGCTTGCGGGTCGATGCTTGGCCGGGCCTTCCCGGGCATGGGCCCAGTGGCGGTTTCAGCCTCGCTCGCCGCTTACAGTTGCGGGGGCAGCCACGGATTTGCCCAAGGGCGCACCGTATTCCCTTTTGGCGCGACCGCATCGCGCGGCCCGCACACCATCGCGCACAAGGTACTGGCTGCATCCGCGTTGTGAAGGACAGTCATTGTCGCATCTGGGCGAGCACGGCCAATCGGCCGCCCAGATGCGAAAGCGATCGGCCCGGTTGGCCGGGCCGATAGGAAGGGCAGCTTGGCTGTGGTGCCGCGCTTATACCTCGACCGCCACCTTGCCGCTGGGGCGCGAACAACAGGCCAGAATATAGCCCTCGGCGATCTCATCTTCGGAAATGCCGCCATTGTGCAACATCTGCACCTCGCCCTCGGTTTTCTTGATCTTGCAGGTGCCGCACAGCCCGAAATTGCACCCCGAAGGGATATTCAGACCAGAGCGTTTCGCCGCCGCCAGAATGGTTTCCTCTTCCGCGCAAACGGCGGTGACGCCTGAGGCGGTGAAGCACACCTCGGAATTGCCCGCCACGGCGGCGGCAGCCGCTTCAGCCTCGGCCAGCGCGTCAAAGGCGATCTCGGGCGCGCCAAAGCTTTCTTGGTGGTAATGCGCCAAATCAAAGCCCAGCGCGGCCAAAATCTCGCGCACCGCTTGCATGAAGGGTTCGGGACCGCAGCAAAACACCTCGCGTTCCAGATAATCGGGCGCCATCAGCGCCAGCATGATCTGGTTCAGCCGCCCGGTATAGCCGTGCCAGACCTCAAGCGCGTCGGCCTCTTCCACCGTCAGATGCAATTGCAGCCCCGGCACGCGGGCGGCGAAATGCTCCAACCGGGGCCGAAAGATAATGTCAGACGGGCTGCGCGCGGCATGGACAAAGGAAATATCGGTCCTTTCGCCGCTGTCCCACGCCCAGGTGGCCATCGACATCATCGGCGTGATTCCCGAGCCCGCCGAGATGAACAGGTATTTTTCCGCCGGATGGCGGCGGAAGGTGAAATTGCCCGCCGGACCATGCGCCTTGAGCCGCATCCCGGGCTTAAGATGATCCAGCATCCAGCGCGTGCCCACCGAGCCGGTCTGCGCCTTAACGGTGACCGAGATCGACAGCGGCCGCGAGGGCGAAGAGGAGATCGTATAGGTGCGGCTGACCGGATTGCCCGGCACCGGCAGATCAAGGGTCAGAAATTGCCCCGGCAGGTAGTCAAACCACGCGCCCGACGGCGCGCGAAAGGTGAAGGTCGCCGTATCGGCGGTTTCGGGCACCACCATCGAGCATTCCAAAAGCTCGGTGTCGGTCCAAGGTTCTCCGGTCCAGTTATGACGCCGCATGTCGTTACTCCGCCGCCAAGGCCGGGTCCGGGCCAAGCCGCGCCCCCAGCGTGTTGCAATACCAATCGACGAATTGGATCACACCCTCTTCTTGCACCAGCGAATAAGGGCCGGGCACATAGGCGGGCGAACGCACACCGACCTGATTTTCTTCCACAACCTGACGGTCTTCGTCATTGGTGGCCATCCAGACCTCGGTCAATTCCTTCAGGTCGTAATCCACCCCTTCCACGGCATCGCCCGGCACCAGCCAGGTGGTCGTCACCTCGGTTTCGGTGGCCGAGATCGGCAGCACCCGGAAGACGATCGCATGATCGGCCAAGAAATGGTTCCAAGTGTTGGGATAGTGAAAGAACAGCAAGCTGCCCGCATCGTTGAACGGGATCGTGCCCAGCCGTTTGCCACGCACGGCGGGCTTGGTGCTCATCGTGTAGCTTTCGGCTTCATTCAAAAGCGGGATACGCGCCAGCCGCCATTGCATCTCGGGGTGGTTGACGAAACGCGAGGGCAGGCCCGCCGCCTCGCACCGTTCCCAATGGGCCAAGATATCGGGGCTGGCGGCATCGGGGCCTTCCATCGCCGTCATGCGCGGATTGTCCGAATAGGTGCGGCACAAAGACGGATGCGCGCCGCCGCAATGATAGCATTCGCGGTTGTTTTCGACCACCAGCTTCCAGTTGCCCTTCTCGACGATGGTCGAAACATGGGCGACGCGTGCCTCTTTCAGGCCTGCGGGGGCCAAGTACCGGCCCAGAGCGCCCGCCAGTTCGGCGATGGAGGGCGGCACCTCGGCCAAACAAATGAAGACCATCCCGCCGATATCGACGCAATGCACCTTTTTGAGCCCATGCGCGCGCGGATCGAAATCCTCTTGCATGTCCTTGGCCCACAGCAGCTTGCCATCCAGATCATAAGTCCACTGGTGATAAGGGCAGACCAGCTTGGGGGCGGTGCCGCCCGCCTTGGCGCACAGACGTTGGCCACGGTGGCGGCAGACATTGTGAAACGCGCGGATCATGCCATCGGCGCCGCGCACCACGATCACCGGATAGGCACCCACTTGCAGCGTGGCATAATCCCCCGCCTTGACCAATTGGCAAGAGGGCACGGCAAACAGCCATTCGCGCGCGAAGACATGGTCCAGATCGGCCTGAAAAACGGCCTCGTCACAATAAAGATCACGCGGCAGGGCATAATTCTTTTGGCGTGCGGCCAGTTGCGCACGAATTCCGGATGCATCCAGCATCGAACACCTCACTTGCCCCGGCCTCCCCGCAAGGGCTGGTTAGACGGATGGGCCGTGGCCCGGTGATGTCTGGGGGGCGGGGTAAGTTTGCGCGCTGAGCCGAAGCACCGAAGACACCCGCGCCGAACCTTCAATACGGTTCGGTGATGGCGCCGTCCTTTGCGCAGACCGCGCCGGTTTTGCACCGGCTTCCCAATTTTCCGGCCTTACGACCGACCACCCTGACCCCCCAAAGGTGCCAGAATGTCGCATGCTGCACCGCACGAATCCGACCAGATGGCGCGCGATTAAGACAGGCTGAAGCCGCCGCGATATTTCGGGTGGAGCATGGTGGCGCAAACGGTGCCGCGCTGCGGCACCGGCCCGGATTGGCTAGCCCGCATCCGTCGCGCCGGGCAGCACCCGCCCGGCGGACAGATGTACCTCGGTCAACTCAAGCTGGGCGCGAAAGGCAGTGTCATGACTGACCATCACCAAGGCCAGATCAAGCCCGCGCAAGATCGATAGCAACCGTTCGGCATTATCGGGATCAAGCGCATTGGTTGGCTCATCCAGCAGCAAAACCTTGGGGCGCATTGCCAAAACCGTGGCCAAGGTCACCAGCCGCTTTTCCCCGCCCGACAAATGATGCGTGACGCGATTGCGCAGATGCATCAGGTCCAACTCTTCCAGCACCGCTTCGCTGGTGGCCAATGCCTGCGCCCGGCTTTGCCCAAGATTAAGCGGGCCAAAAGCCATATCCTCGATCACCGTGGGACAAAAGAGCTGGTCATCTGGGTCTTGGAACACCAAGCCGACATCGCGGCGCAAAGCTTGAAAATCGGCCTCGGTCCGGCACAGCCGCCCAAAGCCCGTGACTTGGCCTGCGCTGGGGCGCAACAGCCCCACCGCAATGCGCAAAAGCGTGGATTTGCCCGAACCATTCGGCCCCACCAGCGCGATCCGATCCGCCGCCCCCACCGTTAGCGCGGCGCCAGCGAGCACCGGCGGACGCCCGGGATAGGCGAAGTGAATCCCTTCTAGCTCAAGCGCCGAAGACATGTGCCGCCTCCAGCGCAATCAGCGCAAGGATCAAGGCGCCAAAGCCAAAGGCCCAGATCGTATCCGCTGCGCGCCACCGCATCGCATCGATCAACGGCAGCGCCCCTTTGAAGCCCCGGCATTTCATCGCCTGCAACACCCGCTCAGACCGTTCCTGCGCGCGCACCAGCATCATCCCCACCAGATAGCCAAGACTGATCAGCGTATGCAGATTGGTGCGCATCGCGAAGGCGCGCGCGCGCATCGCCTGCCGCATACGCTGGTATTCGCCTTCCAGCACCGTGATATAGCGCACGGTAAACAAAAGCAGATTGACCAGTTGCAGCGGCACCCCCAGCCGGGCAAGCGCATGGCCCAATGTCACGGGCTCCAGCGTACCGGGCAGCACCAGCACCATCAGCACCACGGCATTCGCGGTGATCAAGATATCGACCGCCGCCCAAAGCCCCTCAAGGCTTGCGCCATATCCCCAGATCGAAAACAGCGGCGTGCCCGGCGTGGTGAAGGGCAGCAACACCAGCATGAACAGGATAAACCCATCCATCGCCGCCATGCGCCGCAAGATCGGGCGCCAAGGTTGGCCGGAAGCGGCCAGCAACGCGAAACTGGCCGCAAGCCCCAAGGCAAGCGCCCCCAACACATCCAACTGGCTCATCACAATCGCAAAAACAAGCGTGGCGCAGACCCGCAAACGCGGGTCCAGCCGGGCACAGGCGGTGCTAAGCGCGCTCAGCCGAATTTCGGGGGGGTTGGCGCTGACCAATGCCATGGATCAGCCCCGCGCCAAGCGGCGTTTGGCCGCCATATAAAAGCCCAGACCAAACAGACCGACGATATAGCCGATCCCGCCAAGGATCGTTTGCAGATCATTCTTTTCCTTATAGGCGGCGATCTCCTTGCGCAGCGGGCGCAATTCATCGCGCAACATGGCGGCAATGGCTTCACGTTCCACCATGCGCTCGGCGTCGGTCATCGCAACCGGCGCGGCGGGGTGCGGTGCGCCAGCGGGCGCAGCGGCTTGCGGTTGCACGGCGGCCAGCGCCTCGGCCTTGCCTAGGATTTTGGCGACATCCGCCTTTGGCATCATCGTTTCGGCCACATGGCCTGCCCCGAAATCGGCCCGAAAGGTCAGATCCACCGCCTGCGTCGGGCTATAGGAAAAATACCCCTCGTCATCAGTGGTCACGGTTGCCAAAACCGTGCCATCGGGCGCCGTGACCGCAACAGGCACATTCTCGCCCATCTTGCCATCGGAAAAGCCCACCTCGCCCTCGATCACCTTGCCCGAGGGGAAGACCGAGGCAATCACCTTATGCGCCAGCGCGGGCAACGGGGCGAGCAATGCCCCCACAACAACGGTCGAAAGAAGAATACGTTTCATTTTGACATCCTTCAGGCAAAGGCCGTCGCGGGCGCGCCCGTGAAAAGCTCGGGCTTGACCCGCTTGATCAGCAAGATCGCCGCCGCACTCACCGCCGCCTCGATCACCATCACCGGGATATGTGCAAAGAAGACAAGCTTGGCGGCGGGCACAAAGGCCTCGCCGCTGAAGACAAGCGATGCCGCCACAAAAAGCGTGGTCAGCGCAATCGCCCCGCCCCCGCCCAGCGCGCCCCAGACCGCCGCCATCGTGGGCGCGGCATTGGCGATCAGCGAGCGCAACGCCAGCCCAAGCAGCACCGCCGGCATGGCAATATTAAAGGTGTTCACGCCCAAAACGGTGATCCCGCCAAAGCCAAAGAACACCGCTTGCAGCACCAATGCCACGAACAAAGCGGGAAAGGCCGTCCAGCCCAACACCAACCCCGCCAGCCCGTTCAAGATCAAATGCACCGAGCTTGGCCCCACAGCGACATGGATCAGAGAAGCGACGAAAAAGCTGGCCGACAGCACGCCTGCCGCCGGGATCCGCTCCAGCGTCATCTGGCGCAGGCCGAGGGTGATCCCCCCGACCGTCAGCGCCGCCCCTGCCACCAGCACCGGTGCGCTCAGCGCACCATCAACGATATGCATGGGGGTTACTCCACATCGTGGGCGGTGATCCAGATCACCGCGTCTTGGCTCAGTTCCTTGCCATCATATTCGGTGGCCGGGCCCGTGCCCAATGCCGCAAAGCCCCATTGGCCCGCCTTCGGAATGCCAAAGGTAAAAAGCCCATTGGCATCGGTGATCGCCACCACGGCACCGCCCGGCATCGGGCCCACGCTTGGCGCGCTGGCGGCCAGCGTCGCCATATCCGGCGCGGCGGCAAGATATTCGATCTCGATCTCAGCGCCCGCAACGGGCTTGCCTTCGGAGAGCAACTGGCCGGTGAAGGTGGAGCCTGCCAAAATATTGGTCGGCTTGTTCAGCGGCACGATCTCGGTGGGCAGGCCCAAAGGCGCATTCCACCCGCTGGGGATACCGTTCTTGTTGAAATAGGCTTTGGTGATCTGCTGGATATAGATGTCTTCCGAGCCTTCGTAATAAGGCGCAGGTGTCAGAGCGACGATGTAATCGCCATTGCGCTTGACCGGCAGCGTCGCGGTGAAGGCGGCGGCTTCGTTATTGGCGCCCTTGAAGGTCGCGGGCGCAAGCGTGCCCATCAGATCGATCTTTTCGCCCTTGAACACCGAAAAGAATTCCAGTGGCTGGCCCATATCCATCGCATGACCGTTTTCAAACGGATGCCAGAAAGCCAAAAGCAGCGGCACATCGCCGGGGCGGTGGAGCGTGGTTTGGGGGGAATAGACAAGCTGAAAGTGGGCCGCAGCCGCACCGGGTAAAAACGTGAAGCCCATCAGGGCCAGAATGGCCGAGGCCATACGGGTCTTGGTCTTAATCATCTTATCCTCTCTCTGGCCCGGCACAGCCGGACACATTCCGAAAGGACAACGGGGAGCGGCACAGACGGTCTGGGGCCGTGCTGAGCCAGACGCACACCCCGGCGTCCGGTTGCATCGCGGCGCAAAACGTCCACGAGTCAGCGGCAGGTTTCCTGGCTTGCGGGTCTTCGTTTCACCGACCTTCCCGGGGCCTCTGGGGCGCCAGTGGTGTTTTCGGTGTCACTCTCCGCTCACAGTTGCGGGGGCAGCTGCGGTTTCGGCGCCTGATGGCTACACCTCACCGCATTCCCTATTGCTTCGGCGCAAAGCTAAGCCCAGCGCCGAACCGTTGACGCCCCCATATCGCGCCGCGCTGTGGGCTTTGTCAATCTTTTGCGGCGTGGTGGGCCCCGTCCTTTTGGCCGCCCCCGCGCCCGCCCGATCCGCGCGCGGTGGGGGGCGTTTCTCGCGCCAGCGTTTGCGCCTCGCGCTCGGCCAGCCGCGCCAAGGCGGCCCGTTCGCAACCGGTTTCCGCCATTGCCTTAGCCCAAATCCGCGCGACCGAGGCGGCCGACCATGGCAGCACCGCCTGCGCCACCCAAGCGCGGGCGGGCGCAGGCAAACGGTCATGGGTCGCCATCGGATTGGTGCGCCGTCGCGCGCGCAGGCGCGTGGTCAGGTTGCGCCTCATGCCGCGCGGCCCCAATGCGGGAAGGGATCGTCCAGATCCGCCCATAGCTCGGGCGCGAAGCTGGTTTCGGGCACCAAACAGCGGGTCAGCATGGTGTCGATCCGGGCGCGGTTCATCGCCCCCAACGTGCCGATGAACACCATCTCTTGGCGTCGGTCGCCAAATTCCTGCGCCACCTTTGCGGCCATCCGGTCGCGCGCCTCTTCGGGCCAATGGCTCTGCGGCACCGCCGCCCACCACAAGCCCAGCGCCTTGACCTCCAGCATCGGCCCGGCGGCGGAAAATTCGCCCACCCAATCGGGGCGCGTGGCCAGCCAGAAATGCCCCTTGGCGCGGATCACCCCGGGCAGCGGGGTTTGAAAAAACTCGGCCAGTTTCGCCGGATCAAAGGGGCGCTCGGCGCGATAGACGAAAGAGGTGATCCCGTATTCGGCATCTTCGGGCACATGATCGGCAAAGCCATAAAGCTCCTGCGCCCAAGTCGGGTGGCGATGCGCCGCCTCGAAGCTGAAGCGCCCTGTGCCAAGGATCTCGCCCGGATCGACCTTGCCGTGATCGGTTTCGATGATCTTCGCATCGGCATTCAGCGCGCGCAGGATCGCGCGGGCATTGGCCAATTCTTCGGTGCTGGCCGCAGACACTTTGTTGAGCACGATCACATCGGCGAATTCGATCTGCTCGGTCAGCAATTGCACAAGGCTGCGCGCATCCTCGGGGCCCAGGTCCACGCCACGATCGGCCAGAAAATCCTGCGCCGAGAAATCGCGCGTCAGGTTCGCCGCATCGACCACCGTCACCATTGTGTCAAGCCGCGCGATATCATCCAGTGCCGCGCCCGTATCATCGCGGAATTCAAAGGTCGCGGCGACCGGCAACGGCTCTGACACGCCGGTGGATTCGATCAGCAGATAATCGAACCGCCCCTCTTCCGCCAAGCGGCGCACCTCCACCAAAAGATCGTCACGCAAGGTGCAGCAAATGCAGCCATTGGTCATTTCGATCAGCTTTTCCTCGCCACGCGTCAGGCTGGCACCCGCGCGCACCAGATCGGCATCGATATTCACTTCGGACATGTCATTGACGATCACCGCCACCCGCAAGCCCGCGCGATTGGCCAGTATGTGGTTGAGAAGCGTCGTTTTTCCTGCCCCAAGGAAGCCGGAAAGAACGGTGACGGGCAGGCGGTCGGATCTCTGGTCAGGCATGGGCATCTCCTGTAATACTATAACAAAATGTTATAAAGTAACCCATCCAAATGACAAGAGCTCATGCCACGTGCACTTTCCCACGCCCCCGTAGCCAGCGCGCCGCGGTGCAAGTCCCGTGCCAATTGGTGACAAAACGTCTCAGGTATTATATTCCCGATTACTTTAGTCATGTTTATCGCCTAACTTCGGTTGCGTTGCGTCGCACCGACGTTTGACCTCACAGCTTCGGCGGCCCGCCGTCGACAGCACAATCGCGGAGATTTTCATGACACCTTTCCCCAACATTCTGGCCGCCAAAGCTTTGAAACCCAAAGCTCTTCTGGCCGCTGCCGCAATGATCGCCCTGCCCTCTGTCGCCGCCGCGCATACGCCGCTGTGCGCCTGCTATGACAATGGCGATGGCACGGTGCTGTGCGAGGGCGGCTTTTCGGATGGCTCCTCTGCCACCGGCGTGGCGATGCGGGTGACGGGGGCCGATGGCGCCGTGGTCACCGAAGGCGCGATGGGCGCGAGCAGCGAATTCACCTTCGACAAGCCCGAGGGCGATTACACCGTGCTGTTCGATGCCGGTGAAGGCCACAAGATCGAGATCCCCGCAGAAGAAATCTATTGAGCAAACCCGGAGACATCCTATGAAACGCCTTCTTGCCAGCGCCGCCGTGACGGCCCTTTTCGCCCTGCCCGCGCAGGCGCATTTCCAGCTTGTCTATGCCCCCGAGGCCAATCTTGACCGCCCCGGCGATGTGCCGCTGCTGTTGGCCTTTTGGCATCCGTTCGAAAACGGCCATGCGATGGATATGGGCCAGCCGCTTGAGTTCTTTTCGGTGTTCAAGGGCGAAAAGACCGATCTAACGGGCTCGCTGACCCCAGCCACATTTAAGGGCGCTGACAATGAAGCCGCCGCCTTCACCGCGACGCTGCCGGTCAAGCGCAATGGCGATTACATCGTCGCCCTGACGCCCGCGCCTTATTACGAAGGCTCAGAAGACATCTATATTCAGCAGATCACCAAGGTCTATTTCAACAAAGGCGGCATCCCGACCGGTTGGGACAAACCAGTGGGCCTGCCCACCGAGATCGTGCCGCTGAACAAGCCCACCAATATCATCGCGGGCTCTTCTTTCACCGGCCAGTTGCTCTCTGAGGGCGAACCGGTCGCGGGCGCCGAGATCGAAATCGAATATCTTGCCGCTGCGCCGGATATGGACAGTTTGGCCGCAGGCGATGCCACGGTCGCGCCGATGGCGGGCGGTGCGGTGGTGGCGATCACCGATGAGGATGGGCTTTTTACCTTTGGCATTCCGAAAGCGGGTCAATGGGGCTTTGCCGCATTGGGTGTTGGCCCAGCCACCGAACATGACGGCAAGGAACTGAGCCAAGACGCGGTGATCTGGGTCACCGCCTACGAGATGGACTAACGCCGCCCGCGCTGGCTGCAAGACAGGTGTGCCCGGGGCCCTGCCGCCCCGGCGCATCGCATCGAAAGGAGCGCAGGATGTTCAGAAAACGCTTTGGCCGCGGAGGCGGCGGTCACGGGCGAAAGGCCCCCGACGGCAGCGGTTTTTGCGGCAGCGGCTTTGGCGGCCGTGGTTTCGGGCGCCGCAGCTTTTTTGGGGGCCGTGGCAAACACGCGGGCATGGCGGCACAGAGCCCCCCCTGCCCCGATCCGCGGCCCGCGTGCCAGGCCTGCCAGACGCTGTGCGATGCGCCCCCCGGCACCACCTGCCGCATTTTGCGGCTGCACGGCGCTGGTGCCATCCGGCGGCGCCTTTTGGATTTGGGCCTTCGCCCCGACCGTGACGTGGTCGTTTTACGCTCCGCCCCGCTGTTTGATCCGCTCGAATTGCGCGTGGGGGATAGTTTCATCGTCTTGCGGCGGCGCGAGGCAGCACAGATCGAAGTTGAACATGTCTGATCCCAGCCCCTCTGCCCCCCGTCCCATACCCGGCCAAACCACGGCACAACGTCTTGTGGTTCTGGCCGGTCAGCAAAACGCGGGCAAATCCACACTGTTCAACCTGCTGACCGGGCTGAACCAGCATATTGCCAATTACCCCGGTGTCACCGTCGACAAGAAATCCGGCAGCTACAGCCATGCCGGTCAGCGGGTGCGCGTGATGGACCTGCCCGGCTGCTATTCGCTGAGCTCGTTTTCGCCCGAAGAACGGGTCGCCCGGCAAGCGCTGCTGGACGACCGACCCGATGTGGTCGTCAATGTGCTTGATGCCTCCAACCTGCGCCGCTCGTTGATCTTGACCTTCCAACTTCTGGAACTTGGCCTGCCGATGGTTGTGGCGCTGAACATGACCGATGTGGCCGCGCACAACGGGCTGCGCATTGATCCGCAAGCGCTGGAACAGGCGCTGGGGGTGCCGGTGGTGCCGCTGGTGGGCCGCAAGGGCGAAGGCGGCGCGGCGCTGCGCGACGCCATCGCCCATGCCGCGCGCCCGGGCCAAGCGCCGCGCTATGGCGCGCTGGACCCGCTGATCGATGATCTGACCGCGCAACTTGCCGCCCAACCCGCCCTGTCGGATCTGCCCGCGCGGTGGCTGGCGCTGACGCTTTTGGAAGAAGACCCCGCAGCCGCGCGGCGTGTGCAGGCGCGCGGCCTTGACCCCGCCCCGTTTGAGGCGCAAGGCGTAAAAGCTGCGGCCCCATCGCGCGACAGCACCGCAGATCAGATATTTGCCGCGCGCGATGCGCTGGCCGCGCGCTTGGCCGAGGCCGCCGCCGCCCCCACCCGCACCGGCCATGTGCCCCTTTCCGAACGCATCGACCGGCTGGTGCTGCACCGGCTTTTGGCGCCGGTGGTTTTGGTCGCCACGGTCTGGGTGATCTATCAACTGTCGATCGTGCAAGGCTACGAGCTGACCAAGATCACGTGGCCGGTCTTGGCAGGGATGCGGATGATGGTGGCCGATTGGCTGCCCGATGCCGGGTTTCTGGCCGATCCGCAGATCCGCGCGCTTGGGCTGTGGCTTGTCGATAGCGCCAATACGCTGCTCAACTATGTGCCGATCTTCCTGATCCTGTTCGCGCTGATCGCGATTGTGGAAGATTCCGGCTATATGGCGCGGATCGCCTTCATATTGGACCGGATTTTGCACCGTTTCGGGCTGCATGGCCAATCGACCCTGCCCTTCATTCTGGCCGGGGTCTTTGCGGGCGGCTGCGCGGTGCCGGGCGTCATGGCGACCAAGGGCATTCCCGATGCCCGGGCGCGGATGGCTACGATCCTGACCGTGCCTTACATGAACTGCATGGCGAAGATCCCGCTCTATACGCTGTTGATCAATATCTATTTCCCCGAAAACAAAGGCTTGATGCTGTTCTATCTGGCCACATTCACCATGCTGGCCGCGCTTTTGGTGGCGCGCCTGCTGACCGGCACGGTTCTGCGCAGCTATGACACCGCGCCTTTCGTGATGGACCTGCCCAGCTATCACATTCCCACGCTGACGGGCGTCTTGCGCCGCGCGATTGACCGCACTTGGCTTTACATCAAAAAGGTGGGCACCGTGGTGATGGCGATTGCGGTGGTGATCTATGTGCTGTTGCAATTCCCCGGCGTGCCCGCCGAGCGTCAGGCGATGTATGACGCGCGCGCGGAAGCCGCGATTGCCAACTTCTACCAAGCGCTAGAGGGCACCCCCAACCGGACCGCCGTGCCCGATCAGACTGCGCTGGTCGATCTGGTCAATGTTTACACCGACTACAAGGCCGCGCGCCTGAACGCACAAAGCCGCGCGGCCGCGCAGGCGTTGGATGCGGGCATCCGCGCGGATCACCCGCAATTCGCGCCCTTCGTGCTGCGCTCGCGCGAGGCGGCGGACAAAGCGGCCGCCCGCGCGCTCAAGACGCTGGCCAATAGCCGCAGCGTGATCCGCAGCGAGATGCGCAAGGAACGGATCGAAACAAGCTTTCTGGGCATGGTCGGGCGCAGCCTTGAGCCGGTGACGCAGTTTGCCGATTTCGATTGGAAGATCAACGTGGCGCTTCTGGCCTCTTTTGCCGCGCGAGAAAGCTCTGTCTCCACCTTGGGGGTGCTGTTTGATCAAGACGCTGGGCAAAACGTAACGCTGGAAGAACGGATGGGGGCGGAACAAAAGGCGGGCGGACGCACCGCGCTATCGGCGGTCGCGCTGATGTTGTTCTTCGCGCTTTACCCGCCCTGCCTTGCCACGGTGATCATGGTCCGCGTGCAGACCGACAGCTATGCGTGGATGGGCTTTTCGATCGTATTTCCAACGATCCTTGGCCTTGGCGTGGCCAGTGCGGTCTTCACGCTGGGCGCGGCGCTGGGGCTGACGGGCGTGCAGGCGATGACGGCAATCTACCTCAGCGCGCTGGTGCTTCTGGTGCTGGTGGCTTTGCCAAAACCTTGGGATCGCGCCCCGATCCCCGCAGCCGGAGACCCCCTATGACCAACGCAACCACCACTGTTCCAAGCATCGAGCTAGCCCATGAAACCACCATGTCCCCGACCGACATAGGCATTGTTGTTGGGGGGCTGTTGCTGGCCTTGGCCATTTTGTTCCGCCGCCGTCTATTTGGGCGCAACCGGGCGACAGCAGGTCCGGCTTGCTCGGGCTGCGGCGGTTGCAGCGGAAGCTGCCCAACAGCGCGCCATGATTTCCTTGCGCCGCCAAAGGGCAAAGGCTGACAGGCAAAAATCTAAGCGTCAGGCGCCCCGAAAGCGTCTGGCGCTAAAGCATAGAGGCCACCTGCGGCAACAGCCAGACCCCCTCTTTCGGCGCGGTGTTCATGCAAAGCTGACAGCGATAGGCGCGCGACAAAAGCGGCGCGGTCATCACCTCGGCGGGGGGGCCTGCGGCGGAAATCTGGCCTGCCTCCATCAGCACCATTTGTTCGGCATGCATCGCGGTCAGATTGAGATCATGCATCACCGCGATCACCCCGCCGCCCGCATCGGCAAAGCGGCGCAGCACCGCCATCACTTGAAGCTGGTGGCCGATATCAAGCGCGGCCACCGGTTCATCGACAAACAGCCAAGCCGGGCGCCCCTCGTGCACCGGGGCCCAGACCTGCGCACGCACCCGTGCCAGATGCCCGCGCGCCTGTTCGCCCCCCGACATGTCGTGAAAGAAGGTATCGATCTTGTCCAGCAGCCCGACCTCGTCGAGGGCGGCCTCGACCACGCCGGGAAGCGGCGCGGCATTGCCCGAGGCGTGGCCCATCGTGACCACCTCACGCAAGGTGAAGGGAAAACCGACCGACACCGATTGCGGCAGCACCGCGCGGCGGCGCGCCAGTGCGGCAGGGGCAAGGCGCGCCAGGGAAATGCCTTCAAGCCGCACCTCCCCCGGGCCAGTCAAATCGCCGGTCAGGCGGCGCAAAAGCGTGGTCTTGCCCGAACCATTCGGCCCGACGATGGCGGTGATTTCCCCCGGGCGGGCGCGCAGATGCACCGCATGCAACACAGTCCGCCCACCCAAGGTTGCGCCAAGCTGTTCGGCCTTGAGCATGTCAAATCTCCAGATGGGCGCGCCGCGCGAGCAAAATCCACAAGAACACCGGCGCCCCGATCAGCGCCATCAAGATGCCGATAGGCAATTCTGCCGGGGCCACCAAAAGCCGCGCGGCCGTATCCGCCGCAACCAGCAGCGCCGCCCCAAAAAGCGCCGACAGCGGCAACAGCAACCGGTGCCCCGGACCAATCGCCAAACGCAGGATATGCGGCACAACGATGCCCAGAAATCCGATGCCGCCCGACACCGCGACCGCGGCCCCGGTCATCGCCGCCACGGCAAGGATCGCGCCGCGTTTGACCCGCTCCACCGGCACCCCCATATGCCGCGCGACCGGCTCACCCAAGGCCATGGCATCCAATCCGCGCGCCAAAAGCGGGGTCACCGCCAGCCCCACAAGCAAGATTGGCGCGGCCGCCGCAAGCTTGACCCAATTGGCCCCCGCAAGCGAGCCAAGCCCCCAAAAGGTCAGATCGCGCAATTGCGCATCATCGGCGGCAAAGATCAAAAGCCCGGTAAGCGCGCCTGCCAGCGCACTCAGCACGATGCCCGCCAAAAGCATTGTGGCGATCGAAGTTTGCCCGCGCGCGCTGGCGACGCGATAAAGGATCAGCGTCGCCGCCCAGCCGCCCGTAAAGGCAAAGATCGGCACCAGATAAATGCCCGTTACGGCCTGAAGCGCCACCGGCAGCGCGCCGCCCAAAACGATGGCAATCACCGCGCCAAGCCCCGCACCGGCCCCCACACCCACAAGCCCCGGATCGGCCAAAGGGTTACGAAACAGCCCCTGCATCAAGGCGCCGGACACCGCGAGCCCCGCGCCCACCAAGGCGCCCAAAAGCAGGCGCGGCAGCCGGATATCCAGCAAGATCGCCCGCTCCGCCACCGAAATCTCTCGCAAAAGCGGCTCCCATGGCAAAAGCCCAGAGGCCCCAAAGCTCAGGCTCGCCATGGTCGCGGCGCCAAGCAAAAGGCCAAGTGCCCCCCCAACCAGCGGACCGGGCAGACGATGCGCGGCCATGTCAGCGCGGCTCCGGGTAAAGCGCGGCATGCAGCGCGACAATCGCTTGCCCGGTGCGCGGCCCAAAGCCCAAAAGAAACATCCCGTCCATCTGCACCACGCGCCCCGCCTGCCCTGCCGGGGTCGCGGCCAAGGCCGGGTGGCGCAGGTATTCAGCCCCCGTCTGCGGCCCTGCCGCGCCGCGGTCCATCACCAAAAGAACATCCGGCGCAGCGCTGGCAATCGCCTCATCGGTCAGCGCTTTATAGCCTGCGAAACCGCTCAGCGCATTTTCCCCGCCAGCCAGCGCGATCATCGCCTGCGCGGCGGTGTCGGTGCCCGCGCCCGTCAGCCGCCCACCGGCATTGCTAAGCAGAAAAAGCACACGCGGCTTGGGCCCCGACGCTTGCGCCGCCGCCCGCTGCGCGGCGGCGATGTCTTCGGCCACACGCTTGACCAAAACCTCCCCCTCTTGCGCCACGCCCAGCGCTTGGGCGACCGTGCGGATCTTCGCGGTGACCGCTTCGGGGCTATGGCCTTCGTGCACGGTGACCATTTTCACCCCCGCGCTGCGCAAGGTGGCAAGCGTTTCGCGCGGCCCCGCCCCATCGGTTAGCAAAATCAGATCAGGCGCGACCGACAGCACGCCCTCGGGCGAGAGTTGGCGCATATAGCCCACATCGGGTAGATCCGTGATGGTTTCGGGATAGGTGGAGGTGGTATCGCGCCCAACAAGCCGCGCCTCTTGCCCCAGCGCCGCAACCACTTCGGTCAGGCTGCCGCCGATGGAAAGCACACGCTCTTGCGCGGCGGCGGCCAGCGGCGCAAAAATCAGTGTTAGCGCAAGAAAGAAACGGGTCATTGCGCCGCCTCCATCTGCGCGGCATCCGGCAAATCGGCGACAAGGCTGTTCCAGCCCATCACCGCCGCTTCACCCGCGCGCAACACGCCAAAGATTTGCGCGATCAGCCCGCCTTCGGCGTCGAAAAACTCCACTGAATGGGCCGGGCCGCGGGCAGTGTTTTTGACCACCGCATAGGTTTCGGCAATGTGATCGCGCCGCAAATGCAGATCAAACCCCGGATCAAGCACATTGATCCATGCCCCGGTTTCCACCACGCGCTGGATCGGCCCGGTATGAATTTCAATGCACCCCGCATTGCCGACAAAAACCATGATCGGCACCGCTTGCTGCGCGGCGTGGTGCAGCAGCTGTTCCACCGCCTGATTGGCCAAGGGCCGCACGAAAGGCGCGCCCGCCAACCGATAGGCGCCGAGCCGGTTCATTTTCAGCTTGGAACAGAGCCGCAGGAATTGATGTGTATCCTCAAGCGCTTCCCAACCCGCGCGCAGCTCGTCCAACTTGCCGGGGTTGAGCTTGGCCACCTCGGTCGGTTTGCGGGGGGCGTAGTGCAAGACCGGATTTTGATCGGGCAGGCGCAGCGCATCGACCAACCCCGGCCATTGCGCTGCATCGCTTTCATCGCGCAAATGGATTTTGTGGATTGCATCGCCCGCCGCATCGAAGATTTGCACCGAACGTTTGACGCCTTGCGCGGTCTCTTCTTCCAGCGCAAACCCCTGCACCCAATGGGCCGGGAAAAGACGCAGGTCGATTTCTGCGTTCACCACCAGCGCCGCATGCGCACCCGAGCGGTAATCGTCATAGACCCCGACCTTTTCGATCACGCAGCTTTCGTTGCGGGTCAGCGCCATCACCGGCCCAAGCGCGGTCAGGCGGGGGATCAGCGCATCGGGCGCCACGTCGATGCGGGTTGCCCCCTGCCCGATCCGGGCCGCACAAAGCGCCGCTTCCGGAACGCCCAAGTCGCGCGCCAAGTCACGCGGGCGCGCCTTGGGGGCGGCCTGTCTTGCGGCGCGGATCTCTTCGATGGAAAGCGTCATGGGATATCCTTTCAAGATCAAAAGCGCAGCGATGTGCCGATGTGGAGGGTGCGGCCTTGGCCGTTTTCGGTGGCCGAGGCGGAAAGCCACGGCACATAGACCGTGTCGAAAACATTGGTGACCTTGGCATAAAGCACGGCATTGTCGGTCAGCGCGTAGCTCGCAAACAGGTCCACCAATTCGTAGCTGTCGTCTTTTTGGTAGGGGGTGGTGGTGTAGGTATCGGTGAACAGCCCCCCCGAAACATAGGTATATTGCGCGCCCAGCGTCAGCCGCGCGTCCAGCAGATCGCGCGACAGCCGCAAAGACAGCGTGTCATCGGGCAGATATTGCCCCGCGCCAAGACCCGGTAGCTGGCTTGGCAGCTGGGCGCTGTTGTGGGTGTAGCTTAGACCAAGATCGAAGCCGGGATGTTCATAGCTCAGTTCAACCTCCAGACCTTCGGTGCGCGAATTGCCCGGCAAATTGGCAAAGGCATAGCCCGTTTGCCCCCAGCTATTGGTGGTGAACCGGGCCACCACGTAATTTTCCACATCCATGTGGTAGTAGTTCACCCGCCCGCTCAGCCGGTCGCCCGCCGCAAACATCCCGTCGCGGTTCAGGTTAAAGCCGATTTCATAACCCTGTTCCGTTTCGGGTTCGAGGTTGGGATTTGCCACCATCCCCACGCCGCCACCCGGATGGCTACCGCCAAGCATGGTTTCTTGCAGCGTCGGCGCGCGCATCCCCTTGGACAGCGTGGCATAGGGCTGGACCCAATCGGTCAGTTGATAGGCAACCGTCAGCTTTGGGTCGAGCGACTGATCCGAAATGTCGATATCGCCTTGGGAGGCCGTGCCTTTCAGGCTGTAAAAATTGGCGCGCAACCCGGCGGTCACTTCCCACGGACCATTGGCAAACACGTTTTCAGAAAAGAGCGCGCCCCGTTTGGCGGTGCCCGTGGTCGGGTTCACCCCGCCCGCCGTGCCGCCCAGCCTGTCTTGCGACGCCTCGATCCCGTTCGCGCTGGTCAGCGTCCAGGCACCAAAGGCAAAATCCGACGTATTGGTCAGATCAAAGCCAGTGGTGCGAGTCGACAATTGGCGGCCCACGTAAGAGCCGGTGCCGGAAATCCAATCGGTTTCGGTTTTGCCGGTGTAGATATTGGCGCGCAAATCCACCAGCGCAGAGCCCGGCGTGTAGCGCAGCCCCAGTTTCGCAATGTCATTCGTCAGGCTTTGCCCATAGCCCGTGGCAAAGAAATCGCTGTCGTAATGCATCAGCGAAAAGCTGATCCGGGTGCTTTCGGACAGGTCATAGCCCAGCTTGAAAAGCTGCGAGGAAATATCCTGATAGGTATTGGCGACCGTTGCCCCCGCGCCATCTTCATAATCGTCGCCCGTGTGGCGCGAGGCGGCAAAAAGCATGTCAAACCGCCCCGCCTGCAACGCCGCCGCCGCCATGCCAGAGCTCGCATCGCCATTGTCGGTTTGTTCAAGCCGCACCATGCCGCCTTGCGTCGCGCCCTCTGTGAGCACATCGCCCGGCTCAAGCGTGCGGAAATCGGCCGCGCCCGCAAACCCGGAGCCGCCCAGCGCGGTGACCGGGCCGCGCGTCACATCCACGCCGGCCAGCAGGTTTTCATCGACAAAAACATAGCCTTGCGCGGCGTGTCCGGTCAGCCGATAGGTCTGCGGCACGCCATCAACCGACATCGCCACCCGGCCCGAGCCCTCAAAACCACGAATATTGACGGAAACGCCCGGATTGCCGGGGTCTTTTTGCGTGAAGACAGAGGTTTGCTGGCGAAGCAGCCCATCCAGATCGGTGGTGGAGGCGGCGCCGCGCAGATCATCGCCCCCCAAATGGGTCGCGTTCTCTCCCGCAAAGATCGGCGTGCCATCTTCGGCATAGCCAATCACGATTTGCCCAAGATAGGTGATATCGCTGGCGTCCTGTGCCGCAACCGGCACGGCAAGGGCGGTGGAACAAAGCAAAAAGGCGGCCAGATGCCGCGATGCATGGCGCATGGGTGTCTCCAGAAACAAGCGGGTTGTCGCTTTGCTGGCACAGCGCTGGCATGGCGGTTTGGCCTTCAATTAAAAATCTGACTGATAAAGTCAAGATTTGAAAAACATCTTTTTTCGGGTCACGATGGCGCGGAATCGCTCCTTATCGAAAGTCTGCCCCATGTTCCTTGCCATGAACCGTTTCACCGTCCCGCTGGAAAATGCCGAGGCCTTTGAGGCGCTTTGGCTGGGCCGCGACTCGCGCCTGCATGAACTGCCCGGCTTTGTGGAATTCAATATGCTGCGTGGGCCAGAGGGTGAGGATGGCACCCGGCTTTATGCCTCCCATACCGTCTGGGAGAGTGAGGCCGATTTCCGTAATTGGACCACATCGGAACAATTCCGCGCCGCCCATGCCCGTGCCGGTGACACCCGCAAGCTGCATGCGGGCAGCCCGCAATTCGAGGCCTTCACTTCGATCCAGCGCAAGACGCCTGCGGGCTGACATCTCGATACTTGACTCTTTTACCTTGATACGAAACACGCCCTGATCGCCAGCCCGTCGCCAGCGCCTTTCTTTGCCCCAGCCTGCGAGGTATGCCATGACGCCCGGCGACGATCCGTTGATCTTGTTTCTTGACCGCCTTGGGGCGACAGAGCTTGCGCAGACCCTGCGCGATGCCGCCGCGTCAGAGGCGCTGACACCGCTGGCCATGTTCATGGCTGCCGATTGGGTGGTGAAGGCGGTGATGCTGGGGCTTCTGGCCGCCTCGGTTCTGGCTTGGGCGCTTTGGGCAGGCAAGTTGTGGCAGCTTGCGCGCGCGCAGCATCGTTTGCGGCGCGATTACCGCCAGCTGTCCGCGCAGGGGCAGCTTGGCCCGGATGGAAACGCAACCGGGCTGATCGCGCAGATGACACAGGCCGCCCGCGCGGAAATGCGCGCGTCCGCAGGTTTGCCCGATGCGGGGGTGAAAGAACGCGTTGCCATTGAGCTTGCCCGGATCGAGGCGGGCGCCGCCCGGATCATGCAAGCCGGGGTCACGGTGATCGGCTCAATCGGGGCCACCGCCCCGTTTATCGGGCTTTTCGGCACGGTTTGGGGCATTATGAACGCGTTTGTCGGCATTGCGCAAAGCGGCTCATCCAGCCTTGCGGTGGTCGCACCGGGGATTGCCGAAGCGCTGATGGCCACCGCATTGGGCTTGGTTGCGGCGATCCCCGCGGTGCTGCTTTACAACCATCTGACCCGCGCACTGGGGGGGTATCGCACGGCTTTGGCCGATGCGGCCGCACTTGTGGAACGCACGCTTTCGCGCGATCTGGACAGGGCGCGGCATAATCCGCCCACCGCGTTGCATTTGGTGGCCGAATAATGGCGGGGCGGCTTTTTGCAGAAGATGATCTGACCCCCGAGGCCGCGATCAACATCACCCCTTTCATCGATGTGATGCTGGTGCTTTTGATCATCTTCATGGTGGCGGCGCCGCTTTCCACCGTGGATGTGCCGGTCGATCTGCCGGTGGCAACGGGCACGCCACAGCCACGCCCGCCCGAACCCGTGGTGCTTAGCCTAACAGCGGAAAAGGGCCTATTGCTGGGGCGTGACACGGTATCCCACGATGATCTGCCCGCAAAACTGACCGCGGCGACGGGCGGCAAACTTGACACACGGATTTTCGTTTCCGCGGATAAATCCGTCCCCTATGGCGAGATGATCGGGGTGCTGAATCGCCTGCGCGCGGGGGGGTATCTGAAGGTCGGTCTTGTCGGCTTGGAAAAGGCCGCAAAATGAGCCTTGCGCTGCCCCGGCCCACCCGGCCCTTTCACGCGTGGGCGCTTGGTGTTGGGCTGCTTGTTTCGCTGGTGCTGCATGGCGCGGCGGTCGCGCTGATCGCGCGCGACGAAGGCGGGGGCGGCGCGGTTTCCGCAGGCGATCGCGGGCAAGATGTGCAAACGCTGGCCGCGCTGGAGGCGCGGTTCGTGGACTTGCCACCGCCAAGTCTGTCCTTGCCCGCCCCGGAAATGACCCTGCCGCTTCGCGCGCCCGAAATAACCGTGCCCCAGATCCGCTTGCCCGATCCGGTCTTGCTGCCCCGCACGCCGCCCAAAATCCAACCCGCCCCGCAGCCGCCAGAGATTAAGCCCAACACGCCGCCGCCGCACCTGCGCCCAAAACCGAAACCCGCGCAGAAGGTCGCGCAGCGCCCCCCTGCCCCGCAACCAAGCGAAAGCCGCGCAGCCACACGGGCTGCGGGCACGGGGGAAACCGAACAGGCAAGCACTTCGGGCCAAACCGCGCAGCCCGCGCTGGCGCCAGGTCAGGCGCAAAAGCTGTTGAGCCGGTGGGGGATGCAAATCCGCAGCCGGATCGAGCGCCGCAAGCGCTATCCGGCAAGCGCAGGCCGCGCCGCGGGCGCGGTAGGGGTCACGCTTGTGGTCAGCCGCGAGGGCGCGCTGATCTCGACCGCGGTCGGGCGCTCTTCTGGGCATCCGGCGCTTGATGCCGCAGCCCTCGCCGCAGTGCGCAAGGCTGGCCGGTTCCCCGCCGCCCCCGCCGGGCTGAGCAAACCCAGCTACGCCTTTTCGCTGTCGATAAAATTCGCCCGCTAAGCGGTGGACCGCCACGGGCGGGCGGGCCCCCCTGATTACGGCGCGGTGGCCACAGGCCGGTTTTGGGGCGAAATACGCCCCCCCAGCACATTAGAAATGTCTGCCCAGCGGCGTGGTTTTGGCCAAACAGAGCAGGTTCCCCATGTTTGTTTATCTTGTCTTAACGGCGTCAACTTAGCCTTGAGTCCGTGTATGAGTATCGCGAGGCGCCTGTGTTGTTTTCTGCTTCGAAGCCCAAAAACGTCCAAAGTGCCGTTATCGCGACGGAAACCGAGGATCGAACGATCTCCAAATGGCTTCCGGTCATGGCCTTCTGCACGATGCTTTTCGTCGCTTGGGGCAGCATTTGGTTGACGCGGGAAAGTGACAGCATTGCCGCGATTTGGCCGGTTAATGCGTTGATTATATCAATGATTTTGCTGTCGGGGCGGCAAAACCGCTGGGCAATTTTTCTGGCGGCTTATGCTGGAAACGTCGCCGCCAATACCTTTTCAGGCGATTCGCTTTCCATTGCGCTATCGCTTTCGGCGTGCAACTCGGTCGAGATTTTCATCGTCACCGCGGTGTTGACGCGGCTGCGCCCCAGGATCGATTTTACGGTTTTGCGTGATTTGATGTTTTTCGCCCTTGTTGCGGGCGTTATCGCCCCTGCGGTCAGCAGTCTTTTGGCTGCGGGCAGTCTTCATCTTTTTGCAGATGCGGATTTTCTGGGCAGCACCATAACCTGGTACCCGGCGAATGCGCTTGGGCTTTTGGTTTTCATGCCCCTTGTCATGACCGCCTTCAGTCAAAACGTTCCGCAACGTGATTTCACCAGCCTGATCGCGTCGCAAAAGGCGCTTTATTTGTTTGGGAATATCGGATTGGCCTTGGTCGTTTTCAGTCAAGTCCAAAGCCCGCTTTTATTCCTGATGATGCCGGGGATCTTTTTGACGGCTCTCAAATGCGGTCCGGCGGGCGCGGTTGTCAGCAACCTGTCGATGACGGTGATCGCGATCACCTTTAGCCAGTTCGACCAAGGGCCGATCGCGATGATCCAAGGTTCGGAACATATGAAAATGGCAACGCTGCAAGTGTTTTTGGCCAGTTGCGTCTTTTTCAGCCTGATCGCCTCGGCCTATCTTACGGAACGGTCGCATTACGAAAACGATCTCAAAAAAGCCAAGGCCCTTTCGGACCGCGCGACAGAATCCATGTCCAGTTTTTTGTCGACGGTCAGTCATGAGTTGCGCACCCCGATGACGTCGATCCGAGGCTCTCTGAGCCTTTTGGTGGCGAGCAGCCAAGACAACTTGGACCCCAAAGCCGCTAACCTGCTGCGCATCGCGCATCGCAACAGCGAGCGTCTGGTGATTTTGATCAATGACATCCTCGACATGGAAAAGATCGAGTCGGGCAAAATGTCGTTCGATATGGCGGATCAGCCGCTGCGCGAGATCATCGATGATGCGATGCTTAACGCCAACAATTACCGCCCCGACGCCATGATCAAGCTGGTGCTGACCGACAATGCCCCCGGCGCAATTGTGCATGTCGACAGCAGCCGATTGCAGCAGGTGGTTGCAAATCTTTTGTCCAATGCGATCAAGTTTTCGCCAGAGGGGGGCACCGTGCAGGTGGGGCTGCGTTTCGTGGATGATTGGGTTCGGATTTCCGTCAGCGATAGCGGAAAGGGGATCCCCGCCGAATTCCAAAACCGGATCTTCAAAAAGTTTGAGCAGGCCGACCCGTCGAACACGCGCGGAACCAGCGGAAGCGGGCTTGGCTTGAGCATCGCCAAAAGCCTGACCGAGAAGATGCAGGGCAAGATCTTTTTCGAAACCCGCGAGGGTGAGGGCGCGACGTTTTTCGTAGATCTACCCGTCGTCGCGCGCGATGCGGAAAGCCCGCATCCGGCGGCACAATCTCTTTCAAGCGCACGGGTTCTGGTGTGTGAGCCGGACCCCGGCGTGGCGTCACAGGTTGCCGCCCGGCTATGCGAAGATGGCTATGTAGCTGATCTTGCGCCCGATTTGGCAACGATGCAGATGCTGTTGCGCAGCCGATCCTATGCTGCGCTTGCCTTTGACCGGGCGCAGGTCAACGACCAAGCCTCTGACATGATAAAGGCACTTCTTGCGCAAAGCGACAGCAAGAACGCCCCGATCATTTTGTTCTCGCAAGACGCACAGGGCGACGATGCGGAGCAGAAAAGCCGAAACATCAACTGGCTGACGCAGCCCGTCGATCTGGATGGGCTCTGCGCGGCGGTGCGCACCACGATTGGAGACCCCGATCTGTGCAGGCCGCAAATCCTGCATGTGGAAGACGATGCCGACATCTTGGCCATTATGGCCGAAAGCTGTGGGGCACATGCCAAAATCGTTGCGGCCCGAACGGTCGAGGCGGCGCGCCAGCAACTTTCAGAACGCCATTTCGATTTGGTGATCCTTGATGTCAGCCTGCCCGATGGCAAAGGCTATGATCTTTTGGGGGTCATTGCCGAAAACATCCCGGTGATTGTTTTTTCTGGCGCAGAGATGCGCGGGCAGGTTCCGTCCCAAATCAAGGCGGTGATGAGCAAGGGCCGCAATACGGAAGCCGAGGTAATGCGCTCGGTGCGCAATCTGCTGTTGCCCTCTGAACGGTCCGCACAGGTGAAATAAACCATGGCCCGGATTCTTTATATCGATGATGACAACGACATTCGCGAAATCGCCGTGATGGCGCTTGAGCTGAATGAGTTGTTCGAGGTGCGCAGTGCCGCGTCTGGCGCCAGCGGGTTGGAGATCGCGCGGGAATATACCCCGGATCTGATCTTGTTGGATGTGATGATGCCGGGCTTGGATGGCCCCGCGACCTACCGGCTTGTGAAGCTCGACCCCGCGCTTCAGCAGACGCCGGTCGCATTCATCACCGCCCGGACACAAACCCATCAGGTTGCCGAGCTTATGGGCATGGGCGCATGCTCAGTCATTCCCAAGCCCTTTGATCCAATGGCGCTTGCGGGGCAAGTGGAAAGCTTGCTGCTGCAATGCTGATGGATCTTGCAAACGGCGCGGCGCCACACGCCTACACACCGACACGCTTGAGTGTTGGGGCCAGGGGTTGGGCCCGCCTGTTCCCGTGTCACATTGCAATGGGGGAAAAATGGCCCGCAGAGTGATCCCGAGGATATGGCCCGGCAGACAGCTTTTTTATTCGCTGAAGAACCGGATCATCCTATTGACCCTTGGTGCGGTCTTCGTGACCGCCGTCTTGATTGCGGGCAGCTTTTATGTGCGTATTTCGCAGCTTGCGCGCGATGCGGCGGTGACCGAATTGGCGGGGGAAACCCGTCTTTTGGCGCAAAGCTTCAAAACAGCCTTCAGCCAAATGAAGCATGATGGCCAAGTTCTGGCCAGCACGCCGCAAATCCCCCGAATTATCCGCGCTTATCAAGGGCCCTATGGCCGACCGGGGCAAGTTGCGCCGCATGACACCTGGGGGCCGCAGCTGAGCAGCATCTTTCAATCCGTGATGCAAAGGCGCGCGCATTACACACAGATGCGCCTGCTTGGGGCGGATGGTCAGGAACTTGTGCGCGTCAATCGCACCGAAGATGGCTTTGAATTCGTGCCCGCAGGCGCGCTGCAAAACAAGTCGGCAGAACCTTATGTGCGCGAAAGCATCGGGCTTCAACCGGGGCAAATCTACTTTTCGGAGGTGACCTATAACCGCGAACATGGGCAGGTCGAAGAAACCCATACGCCCACCATTCGCGTGGTCATTCCGATCTTTTCCGACACCGGCCCCCTGTCTGCGCTTTTGGTCATCAATGCGAATTACGCGCATTTGTTGCAGCAACAATTTGACACCATCGCGCCCGACAAGCAGACCTTTTTGGTGAACAACTTGGGCGACTATGTGCAAAGCACCGCCGAGACCGGCATGCAGCCCTTTGAAATGCGCGGCAATTATAGCGCGCCACCACCTGCCATTGTCACCAAGGTTCAGGCGATCGAAGAGAATGATACGCTTTTGGTCGGCGAAGATCAAATTGCCTATTTTGTGCGGTTAAACCTCGATGCCAGCGACCCCAGAAGTTACCTTGGCATTATCGTGCAAATGTCTAAAGACGAATTCCGGGCACCCGCGCAGCAAACCTTAATGCTAAGCCTGCTGCTCGGGATCTTTTTTCTGGCGGTCAGCCTTGTCATCTCGTTCCATCTGGCACGGCGTTTTATGCGCCCGCTTCTGGAAATGACGCAAAAGATCGAGGCGGCAAAAGGCCATACCGTGCCGAATAACCTGCCCATCGACCGCCATGATGAGATCGGCGCTTTGGCGCGCGCGTTCAAAGCCCGGGCGCATGCTTTGCTCGATAGCGAAGCGCAAGCCCGTGCGATTTTGGAAAATATGTTCGATGGGCTTGTTACGCTCGACCGCAATGGCGTGATTCAGAACTGCAACGCAAGCTGTGCCCGCATATTCGGCTACCCGGAGCATGAATTGCTTGGCAAGGGCATTCACTGCCTGTTTCCCGATTTTGCGCAGCAGGGTGTGGCGCTGCAGGCCAGCCTGAACAAAACGCAAAGGATCACCGCGCGCCATAAGGATGGACGTGATGTGACCGTTGAATTCTCTGTTGGCTGCGTCGATCTGGGGCGCAGATCGCTTTACAGCTGCATCATGCGCGACGTCTCCGAACAGCACCGCATGCGCATCGCTTTGGAGACGCTAGAGGAACGCTGGGCTTTGGCGCTGGATGCCGCGCAGATCGGTGTGTTCGATGTGGATTTGCAAACACAGAAAACCATCGTTTCGGATATTTGGTGTCAAATCTTGGGCTTGCCCGCCGATGCCGAAGTCGATGCTCAAGAAGAATGGGAAAAGCGCATCCATCCGGATGATCGCGATCTTGTGCTGGCGGCCAATCAGGCCTGCTTTGAAGGCCGCGCCCAAAGTGCGGTCACAGAGCATCGCTTGCGCCACAATGATGGGCGCTGGATCTGGTTGCGCACCTTCGGCCGTGTCACGAAATGGGGCGAGAACAGCGCCCCGCTTCGCTTCGTTGGCGTTCAAATGGATATTTCCGGGCTGAAAATGGCCGAGGCCGCGCTGAAGGCCAGCGAAGAGCGGTTGCGCATGGCAATCGACAATGCGCCCATCGCGATGGCGCTGCTGGATCTGGAGGGCAACTGGATCAAGGTGAACGAGGCGATTTGCCTTTTGCTTGGCTACGACCAAAACGAATTGCTGCGGCTGAATTCCAAGGATGTGACGGTGCAGAAATCCGTCGAGAACAATGTGTCGCAGATGCAGCGCCTCGTGCAGGGCGAGATCGATACTTACGAAGAAGAAAAATGCTACCTGCGCAAAGATGGGTCTTCCGTCTGGGGGCGGGTCAGTGTTTCGGTCGCGCGCGATACAGAGGGGCAGCCAGCTTATTTCATCAAACAAATCTTGGATATCTCGCAACAGCGCGAAACCGAACGGCTGCAAAGCGAATTTATTTCCACTGTCAATCATGAATTGCGCACGCCCCTGACCTCCATTCAGGGGTCTTTGGCGATATTGCAAGCCAAACTTGCCGAAAAGATCGACGACAAAGAGATGCGGCTTCTCGCAAATTCGCATGAAAGCTGTCAGCGCTTGTCGCGTCTGGTGAACGACATCTTGGATGTTCAGCAAATTCGGCAGGGCAAGATCGAATATAACTTTGCGGCTATCGATGTGTGTCAACTGGTTGAGGATGTCGTTGAAAGCCATCGGCCCATGACCGACAAATTTGGGGTCGAAATTGAAACCGTGCTGCCGAACAAGGCGCTGCCCCTTTGGGTCGACCCGGATCGCCTCACCCAAGCGGTGATCAATGTCGTTTCCAATGCGGCCAAATTCTCTGAACGTGGGGACAAGATCATCCTGTCGGTGTCTGAACGGGCCAACAACAGCGTCCGCATTGCGGTAAAGGATTTCGGGCCGGGTATTTCCGAGGCTTTCCGCTCGCGCCTGTTTTCCCAATTCGCCCAAGCCGACGGGTCTTCGAAGCGCAACACCGAAGGGTCGGGCCTTGGGCTGAACATCACCAAATCTCTCGTCGAAGAGATGGGCGGGCAGATCGACTATGAGACGGAAGAAGGAAAAGGAACCACCTTTTTCTTCGATTTTCCCATTTTCACCCTTGAAAGAAAGAGCGCCTGACCATGTCTGAAGATCTTCGGAAAATCATGCTTGTGGAAGATGACGAGCAAATCGCCTTCATGACCGTTATGGCGCTAGAGGAAATCGGCGGGTTTGAGGTGCTTCATTGTGATAATGGCAGTGCCGCCATCGATGCGTTTGATACCTTTGCGCCCCAAGTTGTCTTGATGGATGTGATGATGCCGGGCATGGATGGGCCCGACACGCTCAAGGCGCTTCGGAAAAATCCCAAAGCCAAAAAAATACCGGTCATTTTCATGACGGCGAAGGTGCAAGCGCACGAACGTCAGGGATATTTTGAAATCGGCGCTTCCGGCGTTATTGCGAAACCTTTCGATCCACTTGTGCTGTCTCAGAAAGTCAAAGACTTATGGCAGGCTGCGCAATAATTATAAGGCCATTAAAATTAATTATATTTTACCGCCCATATTTCGCATATTGATGCATCATTTTCTGCCTTATGCACAAAATTAACGCGTGATAAACGCTGATCGTCCATCTTGAAGGGGCGCGACAAACCAGCGCATTTTTAATCGGCCGGTGCGCGGATCGTGTGGCGCCTTTGTGGTCGATGTGTTTACGAGTGAAAAAAGGTGCCCGTCATGTCGCCCAATGCCGATGCCGGTTTCCATGATACGTTGCGCGCGCGATATCTTGTCTATCTGCAGGAACAGCAACACTATTTCGACGAGACGGCGCAAAAGGCCGCGCAGTCGGGGTTTCCAGCCAGCACGCGGCAGGATTTGCGCGCGCGCGCACACAAGCTGGCGGGCAATGGCGCGACCTATGGCTTTGACGCCGTTAGCCAGACGGCCCGCGCTTTGGAAGAGGCGTTAGATGCACAGCCAAATGTCGGTGATGCCGACCTGTCCACGCTGCTACAGGGGTTGAAAGCGGCTTGTGAAAGCGCCAGCGAAACACAGCAGCAGGGTGTGGCGGCCGTTGCCTCGGCCCCCGCCACAGATGACGCCGCCGCCGCGCAGCCGGTGTCGTCGCGCCGCCCCAATGTTTTGATCGTGGATGACGACCCGCTGATCCTGGGCGCGCTGGGGGATGCCTTGCAGTCTGTGGCAGAGGTGTCGACGGCCAGCGATGCAGAAGCGGCGCTGAACATCATGCACGAGGCGCATCCCGATCTTTTGCTTTTGGACGATCAAATGCCCGGGGCTTTGTCCGGCTTGCAACTTCAAGAAAAAATTTCGGACACACCGGCCTTGCAAGGCGTGCGCACGGTCATGATCACCGCCAGCAACCGCTCCGAAGCGGTGATGCGTGCGCTCAATGCGGGGGCGATCGATTACATCGTCAAACCCTTCGACACCGCGGATGTCGTGGCGCGCTTGCACACGCGGCTTCGGCGGCTCGCGCAGATGGTGTTCGTGGTCGATGATGATCTTGCGATCACCGATCTTTTGTCGCGCAAGCTGCGCAGCGCGGGCTATTCGGTGCGTATCTTTGGCGATGGGTTGACGGCCCTCGCGGCCATTGAAGAGGCTTGCCCGGATCTGATTGTTCTGGACCAGATGCTGCCGGGGCTGGATGGCGCCACAATCTTGCAAAAAATCCGCGCCCATCCAAGGCTGCAAGATATTCCGGTGGTGATTTTATCCGCGCGGCGGCACGAACGCGATGTGCTCAGCGGCTTGGCCCTTGGCGCAACCGATTATGTCGTGAAGCCCTTCAACCCGCAGGAAATGGTGGCCCGTTGCGTTCGGTTGCTGGATGCGCCGCCCCCCACGGCGGCCTGAGGCATCGCGATGGATGTGGAACAAGACCTGCTTCGGGCGATCTGGCAGGTGACACTGCTTTTGGCCTTGGCCGCGGGGGTGGTTTTTCTGGTGCTTGTTGTTTGGCGCGCCATCTCCAGTTTGCGCGCGCAAAAACGCCTTCGGCGCCGTCAGGAATTGGACAAAATTCTGCAATCGGTTCTGCACAGCCCCGTCCCGCTGGGGGCCACTGCATTGCCGGCTTTGCGGCGCGGTGATTTCCCGATCGTGCTTGATCTGGCACTCGAAATGATCCGCATGGTGCGGGGCAGCTATGTCGATGAAATCGTTTCGCTTGTCTCGGACCTTGGGCTTTATCCCTATCTCCAGACTGTCTTGCGGCGCAGCAAGGGGCGTTCACGGCGCAAGGCACTTATTATGCTGGGGTATTTCCCACCATCGCAAAGCCGGGCGCTGTTGCTTGCCCATGTCGATGATGCCGATCCCTATGTGCAACTGACAGCGCTGCGGGGATTGGCGCGCCACCCCGATGCCAGCGTCAACGCCGAGGCCCTTAGGGCGCTGGGGGCGACGTTGCACACCAATTCCCTGATGCTTGCCGATGTCTTGCACCAATTCGGAGAGCGTGCCCTGCCCGAACTGCACGCCCTGGCTGCGCCGGTGCCACGCCCGCAGTGGAGAACCAACGCCACCTTCCACGCTTTGCGCCGTGAACGCCATCGCCGCAAGACCTATGAGCATGTGCGCGTGGCAGCCATCACGGCAATCGGCAATATCGGCGCCTTGTCGTCGTCTGCGGCGCTCTTGCCGCTTTTGCACGATGAAAACGCCCATGTCCGCGCCGCGGCGGTCACCGCGCTGGGGCGCATCGGCGACCCCGCGATCGCATGGGACTTATCTGCGCTTTTGCGCGATAAAGAGGTCGAGGTGCGGATTCAATCGGCGCAAGCGCTTGGATTGCTACAAGACGAAAGCACCCTGCCCGCCTTGGTTGACGCCTTGGGCGACACGGCGTGGTGGGCGCGCTTCCATGCAGCCTGCGCCTTGGCGAAGTTCGAAGATCGCGGCATTGCGATTTTGCGCGCCATAAGCCGCGAAAAGGATGTCAAAGGCGACATCGCGGGCCAAGTTTTGGCGGAAATGGCGGTGCTGTGATGGTGGACGGTTTGTGGTCTGTGCCCTCCCTTGTGCTGCAAGAGCATCGCGCCGTGATCGAGACGATCTCTTGGGGGATTTTGGCGGTTGGCTTGCTGATCAACCTCATCAGCTTCGTGCAACTGCCCGCGGCCCTGCGCGAACTGCGGCGCTACTCCATGGTCGAAGACAGCGATGCGACATGGGACATGCTTATTTCTGATGCGACCTTGCCGGTCAGTGTCTTGGTCCCCGCCTATAACGAGGAAGCGACGATCGTCGACAACGTCCGCTCCATGCTGTTTTTGCAATATCCGGATTTGGAAGTGATCGTTGTCAACGATGGCTCATCCGACCGCACATTGGCGCAGCTTGTTGAGGCTTTTTCGCTGGAACAGACACTGCGCGCGCATGAACTGCACCTGCATCATGCACCGATCCGCGGGCTTTATGCGTCGCGGGCCTATCCCGGGCTTTTGGTGGTGGACAAACAAAATGGGGGCAGCAAGGCCGATGCGATCAATGCAGCGATAAACCTGTCGCGAAACCCGCTCTTTTGTGTGGTGGATGCGGATTCACTGCTGGAGGTGGAATCCCTGCTGAAGGCTGCACGTCCCTTCATGGAAGATCCCAAAGGGATGACCGCTGTGGGCGGAACGGTTCGGGTTTTGAACGGCTGCACCGTGCAAAATGGGCAGATCGTCGAGATTGGTCTGCCAAGGTCGTTCTTGCCGCTGATACAAAGCCTTGAATATATCCGGGCCTTCTTGGTGAACCGTCTGGCTTGGAGCCATTGGCAAATGCTTTCCATCATCTCGGGGGCGTTTGGCTTGTTTCGCCGCGATCTTGCGCTGGAAATCGGGGGGTTTAACAAGGCCTCGCACGGAGAGGATTACGACTTCATCGTGCGCCTGCACCGCCACATGCAGGCGACGAAACGGCCTTACGCCATGCGCTATGTGCCCGAGCCAGTTTGCTGGACGGAAGCGCCCGAAGATCTGCGCACGCTGGCAACGCAGCGAAAGCGCTGGCAACGCGGCGCGCTACAAGTGCTGGTGAGCAACGCCGACATGATCGGAAATCCACGTTATGGCCGGTTCGGCCTGCTTGGGCTGACGCATAGCCTACTGGTCGATCTGATTGCGCCTGTGGCAGAAATCGCGGGTTTCCTCTTGCTGCCGTTGTTCTTCGCTGCGGGCGCTATTGAGGGCGAATTTCTGTTGGCTTTTTTTGGCCTGTTTGTCGTCTTTGGTGTTTTTTACAGCGTGATGGCGCTGGTGATCGAGGAGCTGGAGCTGAAACGCACACCGCATGTTTCGGGCTTGCTGTTGCTGGGGCTGGTCGCGGTGGTCGAGAATTTTGGATACCGGCAGTTGAACAGCCTGTGGCGGATCCGGGGCCTTTGGGAGTTCTTGATCGGCACCCATGATTGGGGGGAGATGCGCCGCAAAGGCGCCAAGCGTGTGCGCGATGGCTAAAGCGCCATTGTGTGGCGTCTATCTCGGCAGAGGTCACGCCGCTAAACTTTCCCCGTGGGATCGATTCTTGGTAGCGCAGTGTGCGGAGTAATGAGGATGCTGAACCTTCCCTTTTGGCCAGTGACGCGCGCAGGTTCCTCGGTGGCCCCGGCTTTGTTGATGCTTGGCCTGATCTTCGCGCCCCCCAATTTGGCCCATGCCGGCCCGTCAGAGGCGCAGCTTTACGCGCAGGCCGTTGCCGCCCGTGAACAGCAGGATTTCGCGGCCGCCGCCCGCCTGTTCGAAGCGGTTTTGCGGCTGAACCCGCGAAATACCGATGCCTATGTGCTGTTGGGCTATAGCCATCTGGCGCTGGAAGATGGCCCCAAAGCACAGGCCGCATTTGAAGCCGCGCTCAAGATCGCCCCGGATTACCAAGATGCGCGGCTCGGTCTTGCGCAATTGGCGTTCCGGCAAGAAAACCGGCCCCGCGCCACGCAATTGGTCGAGATCGTGCTGGCCGCCCAACCGGACCGTATCGAGGCCTTGGCCTTGCGCGACCGGCTGGCAGCCCCGCCGCCGCCCAAATGGCGGCTGGATATTGGCGAGGAATATCATCGGTTGACTGCGGGGCGCCCGGCATGGCGCGAAGCGATCACCACGCTGTCCTACAGGCTCTCGCCCGATACGGTTGTGTCTGGCACCTTGCGGCATGCAGATCGCGGGACGACCCAGAACACGCAAATCAGCGCCCGCCTCAGCCATCGCGTTTCCCCCAAAGTATCGTTTTTTGGCCTGATCGGGGCCACGCCCGATCCGGATTTTCTGCCCGAAGTCGTTGTTGGCCTGGGCGGGCAGGTCCGCGTCTGGGCTTCGGCAGATGAGCGCGCGGCCTTTTGGGTGCGCGCGCAGGCACGGGCCGAGTTTGGACAAAATGGCCGGGTCGACTTGACACGTCTGGGCCCGCAGCTTGTGCTTTTTGGCGGCGATATGGTGCTTTCCGCCGATTGGTTGCACGGCCAGGGGGAAAACGGGCTCCATTCTGACGGGTTCATGGCGCGGCTAGAGGGGCGTCTTTCGGAACGCTTGGTTGGGGTCATCGGCTACGCCGACGCGCCCGAGATTGACAGCGCAACCGTGATTGACACGCAAAGCGCTTTTGTCGGGCTGTCTTACAAGGTGGATGACACGCTGACCTTGCGCGCCACGATCGCGCGCGAAAAACGCGCCGCCTATGATCGCGAGACGCTTTTTCTGGGTCTGACGAAACGGTTCTAGCGGTTCAGCATGTGCCAAGTCTTACAACGCGCGGGCGCCTGTCTGAGCTCTTTTGCGTGACGGATGCGCACAGGCCCTTCTCCACCTGCTTGCGCATTGCACCGCGTGGAACAAAACCACACCGCGCCGCGCCGGATCACATCACACGCGTCTACGCCTGCGGCTCCCAATTGCGAAACAACACAACCGCCCCGGCGCGCGATGCGCCAGAGCCGGTATCGGGCAGCGCATGAACCTCAATCTCCAAATCGTGCCCCTCATGTTGCGCCCGGGCCCGACGGCTGCCGCCGTCTGCGATCACCTGCGCGCAGAATTTTGGCAGATCGAGCCCATCAAGGCGCGGCCCGATCTGTCGCAAACTGCGGCCAATATCTTGGTCTTGCAAAGAGAATTCATCGCCCAGAAACTGGCCGAGCAGGCGCGAGAACCGCGCGATTTGCAGATCTTCATCGACGAAGATCACCCCAACTTTCAGAATGCCCAGCAGGTATTCCGTTTGCTGATTGAGTTCCGACAACAGCCTGATCTTGCGCTCATGCTCGGCGGAAAGCGTGATCAGTTCCTCGTTCACCGCCTGAAGCTCTTCGTTCGAGGCCTGCAATTCCTCGTTCGAGGCCTGAAGTTCCTCGTTTGAGGCCTGCAACTCCTCGTTTGAGGCCTGCAACTCTTCCCCCGAGGCCTCAAGCCGTTCGGTGACATGTTGCAACGTTTCCTCTGTCAGCTTTAGGTCGCGCTCCAGTTCGTAGATCCGGCGCGTAAGCACATTGAAATCTTCCTGCACCACCGGCAGGCCCTGTGCCAGATCGGGTTCGTGCCGCTCCGCCTCATTTTCGAGACGCAGCTTGACCAGCATCAGCCGCGGCTTGGCCGGGCTCACATCGAGCGATTCCAGCGTCAGCGTGCAGGGCTGAATTCGGCCATCCCCAAGGTTGACGTCGATTTGGCGCGTCAGTTCCACCAACTCACCGCTGCGCAGCTTCTCGATTCCGACGTTGATTACGAAATGCAGATCCGCATTGACGATCCCCTCCACCGTCCAGTCGGCGAGGTTGTTCATCGTGTCGATCAGGATCGAGGCGGTGCCGAACCAGTTCAGCACATCGCCATCCGAAGTAACAAGAATAGAGGAAGGCGCATAATGCTTAAGCAGCAGGTCATAGCTGCGCATCAGCGCATCGCGCGAGCGGCGCGCGGCAAGGTCGCGCAACCCGCCATCGGCCGCAGGAAGCCCGCTCGCAGATACAGGCACGTTGTTGAGCGCCTCCTGATAGGGGCGGTTTACGCGGCGCGAAATCGTTGCGGCAAGCAATGCCGGGTCATAAAGCCGTTTCGAGGAGGATTTGCGAAACAGCCGCCAGCGCGTCTCGATCGTTTCGAATTCCTCGGAAAAACGCCCAAGGCTCTCTGAGGAACCAAGGAACAGAAAACCATTGCGCTGAAGCCCGAAGAGGAACAACGAGAGCGTGCGCGCCTGCGCCTCGTCATTGAGGTAAATCAAAAGGTTACGGCACGAAATTAGATCAAGGTCAAGAAACGGCGGGTCGGTGAGCGCATTATGCACAGAAAAGATCACGCGCTGCCGCAGTTCGTGCGTCACCGCCCATCCGTTTTGCCCGCAGGTAAAATACCGGTCACGCAGAGCCTGAGGCACCTTGCGCACCTGATCGTTGGAATAGATGCCCGCAGAGGCGATATCCAGCGAATGGCGGTGAACATCTGTTGCAATCACTCTGAAATTCAGAGGTTTATTGGCCGCGATCAGCGCCTCTGAAAGCTCAATCGCAATCGTGTAAGCCTCTTCGCCGGAAGCACAGCCCGCCACCCAGACCCGCAATGGCTTGTCTTGGCTTGAACGTTCCACCAACTGCGCAATCGCCTGTTTGCGCAAGGCATCGAAAGCATCCGGATCACGATAAAAAGCGGTGACGCCAATCAGCAGGTCACGGTAAAGTTCGTCGATGGCCTCGGAATCCACCAACATTTGCGCAAGATATTCCTCAAGCGTGGCAAGGCCGCGCAAGTGCTGGCGGCGCTGGATCCGGCGCAACACATTTTCGGATTTGTAATGCGAGAAATCGAGCGCGTGGTGATCCTCCAGAAGCTTCAAAATCTGCTGCACGCTGCCCGGTTCTGAACCGCCGACGTCAGGCCTGGCGGGATCTGAGGCCTCCAGCAACGTGCCAATCGCATCCGGAATCGCCCCCGCCATGAAAACGTGATCCACAACATTCGTGGCGATGGCCGATTGCGGCATCGAAGGAAAGGCCGCCTCAGCCGGCAGTTGCGCGATCACCCGCCCGCCCGCGACATGCAGGTTTTGCGCACCACGCGTGCCATCACTGCCCGAGCCAGACAGGATCACCGCGATCGTGCGCTTCATGTCGCGCCCAATCAAGGAGGTGAAGAACCTGTCGATCGGCAGATGCGGGTTCTCGTCGCGCGCATCGTATTCGCGCACGCGGAAGGCTCCATCGACCAATTCCGTCGCGGTATTGGGCCGGTTAAGAAAGATCGTGTTCGGTTCGGGGCGCGCGCCCTCCTCGATATGGCGAATCTTTAGCCGCGTCTTGCGCCCCAGAAGCTCATGCATCATCGATCGGTAATCGGGCGATAGATGCTGGATCACCACAAAGCACCAGCCGGTATCGGCGCGCACGGCAGAGAACAGACGCTCAAGCGGTTCAAGCCCACCGGCGGAGGCACCAATTGCCACAAGTGCCGTCACTTCATCTGGCGCCGCAATGGCATCGGGGGCGGCATTTTCTTGTTTTTGGGAAGCGGCTGCGCCCTTGCTGTTTTGCCCCGGCGTTGCGCCCGTTGCCCGCTGCGCCATCGATCCCCCCAAACTATTACTTGTTATGGGGCAAAAAATAACACAGATTTGAAGGGTCGCAATACACATTCAAACCTGTGCAGGGCGCACGCCCTTTACGAGTCCCCCATGTCCCGCGTTCTACTTGCAGATGATGACCCCGATTTCCGGCGCGCCTTCGCATCGGCGCTTGAGGCGCTTGGGCATGATGTGACGGCACTAAAGGATGGTGGGCAGGTGGTTGCCACGGTCGAAATGGCCAATCCACCCTTTGATGTGGTGTTTCTCGATTTGATGATGCCCGAGGGCGGCGGCGCAACCACGTTGCATCGGCTGCACGGCGATCACGCCGATCTGCCTGTGGTGCTGATCACCGGACGCGACGAGCTTTATGACTCCCCCCTGTTTCTGGGCGGGCTGCGCTATGCCAGCGAGCGGCTGCGCAAAAACACCCCATTGAAAGAAATAGATGCACTGATCCGGCGCCTTACCGCAGTATGAGCGCCCTGCCCGACCCTGCCGCCCTTGCCCCCCCGCGCGCGCCAGAGCCCACTTTGGAGGAAGAAACGCTGGCCTATGCGCCCGAACGGCTGGGGCGCGTCTTTGCGGCATTGGCGCTGGCGATTTCCGGCATCGTGCTGGTCGGCGGCTGGGGCCTCGGGATCGATGTGCTGGTGCGTTTGTCGCCAAACTTTCCCGCGATGGTGCCCTCGACTGCGGGGGCGATCTTTACCATCGGTGTTGCGCTCTTGCTGATCTTGCACCCCGACCCGCCGCGCTGGCGGCGGCGGCTATCGCAACTTTTGGCGCTGGCGGTGCTGGGGGTCAGCCTGTTCAAGCTTGGCACCACTTTTGCACAGATGGCGCAGATCGACGCGCATACCGACCGTATGTCCGTCACCAGTTCAGGCGAGCTGGCCATCGCCGCACTTGCCGTGTTGATCTCGGGCTGTCCACGCGCGGGCTGTGTGTGGGTGCAAACGGTTTTCAGCACTTTCGGGTTGATGGTCGGCGTGATTGCGCTTGTCGGATATCTATTTGATGCCCCGGCACTTTATGAATTTTTCGTGCTCTCGGCCACGGCGCTGCACACCGCGTTTTGTCTGTCTTTGCTGTTCACCGCCCTGGTGCTGGATCGCGGGGCCCAGAACTGGATTGCGGTGCTGCTGCGCGATACCCCGGCCAGCGCCCGCGCACGCCGCAGCCTGCCGTTATTGATCGCGTTGCTGATCTTTGCAAGCTGGGGGATGTTCCACATGATCGCGCTCGGTCATCTGAGCGCGGCAGTGGCGATGGCCATTCTTGCGATTGCGCTTGCCGCGCTGGCGGTGGTGGTGGGGATCCACGCAACCCGCACGCGCAACCTGCGGCGCGCGCAGATTGTGCGCCAGATGGTGCTTTTGGACGGGACCGATGTCGCCGCCTTGTTGGTCGATGCCGAGGGTGCGGTTCTCGCCTCCAACCAATCGGCGCAAACAATGGTGCGCGATGATCCGGGCGATTGGCTAAAGCGCGCGCAGTTTCACCGCCTTGGCGATCACGCTAGGCTTACGGGGGCGGCGCATCCGCTGCGCCGCCTGCTGAACGACCCGCCGACGGGTGCCTTTTACGTTGGCTGGCTGGACCCGACCGGGGCGGAACGCGCGCTTCGGCTCTCTGCGCGCCGCCTCAAAACTTCGGATCACGCGCTGGCACAGTTTGTTGTGACCGTGGTCGACGACACCGAAACATGGCAGTTGCGCAGCCGCTATCATGAGGTCGAGCGCACGGATATGCTGCGCGAAATGGCGGGGTCGGTCGCCCATGAGATGGGCAATTTTCTTGGAGCGATCCGCCTATCAAGCGACAGCGCACAATTGACGGACCTGCCCGCGCGCGCGCGCGCCGAGCTTGAGGCAATCGGGCGGGCCTGCGAACGGGGGGGGCTGTTGATCACCCGCCTTCTTGATCTGACCCGCGAAGGGAGCGGGGGCGATGGTCATGTGCCGCTTGCCCCGATGATCTCTGAATTTGTCGAACTGGCGCGTGGCTCGCTCGCCAAGGGCGTGGCACTCGACATTACTCCGGTGCCCAAAGGCCTGCAGGCTTGGGTGGATCGCGCCGAACTGGAGGGCGCACTTTTGAACCTCGTGCTCAACGCCAGCCATGCAATTGCCGAAACCGGGCGCACCAGCGGCGGGCAGATCACGATCCGCGTAGACAGTGAACAAGGCGCGGTGCGCATCACCGTTGCCGACAACGGGCCGGGGATGAGCGCCGAAGTGTTGCGCCATGCCACCGAGCCATTTTTTACCACGCGCAAAGAGGTGGGCGGCAGCGGTATCGGCCTTGCAATGGTGGAAGGCTTCGCGCGGCGGAACGGTGGCGGCCTCGTGGTGCATTCGCTTCAAGGCGTGGGCACCGAGGTCACGATGACTTTGCCAATCACGCCAACGGATCGCTGGGGGGACCGGACGCCCGACCCCAATGAAATCGCCGCTGACGCCGCGCCTGCAAAGATTGCCCTTGCCGGGCGCTCCGTGCTGATCTTGTCGACGGACCCGCATTACGCGCTGTTGATGCCCGAGCGGCTGCGCCTCACCGGCGCCGCGGTCACCGTCGCGGAAAGCGCCGATGCCGCCCTAGAAAGCGCCAAGAGCGGCACGCGAATTGATTTGTGCGTCCTTGATCTGGAAGGCCTGCATACAGCAGAGTGGCTGGTGCAGGCGATCCGGGCCGCGCAGGGTGCGCTGCCGGTGATTTCGCTCGCCCCGCCGGGCGCGCCGCCCCGCCTTAAGGGGGTGGAAGCTCCGGGGCTGACGCTGACCAAACCGGTCTCTGCGACCGAGCTGAACAATGCCGCCGCGCTCCTGCTGGAAAACCGCGACCGTTACGAGGCGATATCCGAGAAAGCGTCAGCCCGGTTCGCATTGGGAAAAAGTGAGGGATCAGGCACATAGCCAAGCGCCTCGTCGCAAGGCATCGGGCGCGCATAAAAATACCCCTGCCCGTAATCGCAACCAAGCGCGCACAGCGTTTCATGCGCTTGAATATTCTCGATCCCCTCGGCAACCACTTTTTGTCCGAGATCATGCCCCAGATCGATGACCGAACGCAAAACCGCGCGCGCGCGATGATCGATTTCCCCGGTGCCAACAAAGCTGCGATCGATCTTGATGATATCGATCGGCCATTCACGCAAATGCTGCAAGCAACTGAAGCCAACACCAAAATCATCAAAGGCGATGCGCGCACCGCGAGAGCGTAGCTCGGTCAGATTGCGCATCAGCATGCCGTCATCCGACCCCAGCATGATGGTTTCGTTCAACTCCACCACCAGCGCGGACCAATCCAGACCCGCTTGATCTAAATAGCCTTGCAGATCAAACACGAACTCCGTGTGCATGAACTCGAACACCGAGGGGTTGATCCAGATCGACGCGGGCGGCGCATCCCTCTCATCATTGCGCTGCCCAAGCCATTTACAGGCCGCACCCCCGACCGCATCGGTCAGCTTTGGCGCCAGTTCCGGGTCACGCAACACTGGCTCAAAATGCCCCGGCGTCAACACGCCGCGACGCGCGTCGTGCCAACGCGCCAGCGCCTCATAGCCGATGATCGCCCCAGACTGCAAATCCACAAGCGGTTGCACCCATGGCTGCAAACGCTGCTCGCTCAAGGCGGCAGTGAAGCGCTTGCGCAAAATCCGGTTCGAGAAGGCGCCGTGCAAGGTTTCATCATAGACGATCGCCGACGCCCCCTTGCGCGACTTGCCACTATAAAGCGCCGCATCGGCTTGCTCAAACAGGCTCTCGAACGTGCTGGCATCAAAGGGTGCAAGCGCGCAGCCCTGCGCGGTAAAACCGATCCCCGGCTTGCCAAGCTTACTGACCGAAACAAGAATCTGCTTGGCGCAGGCCTGCATTGCCTCGTGAATAAAGTTTTCCGGCACCTCGCGCACTTTTGCCTGGGCCATCGGCAAGAGCGGCATCATGACACCAAACTCATCGCCCCCAAGCCGCCCGACAAGCGCCCCGTTGGAAAAGGTTCGCCGGATCGCCTCGGCGACCCGCACCAGATAAGTATCCCCGAAAGCGTGGCCATAGAGATCGTTTGCAGCCTTGAAATGATTGATATCGATCAGGATCAGCGCATGGACCATATCTTCTTGCGCTATCATCTCCTGCGCTTTGTTGCGGAAAGTCGAAGCATTGTCGAGCTTGGTCAGGTGATCCATCTCGGCCAGTCGCTTAAAGCGCTCGGCGCGGCGTTTTTCAAAGATCATATCCAGCGCAAGTTGGTTGCGCTCCTGACGCACTTGGAGCAGATCTGCGATCAACGCGCCAAGTGCATCGGCAAGCTGGTAGGCCGGCTCAAGCGGGTGCTCCGCAGACACCATCAGCACGATCTTGGCCTGCGTGAACGCGCCGATCTCGCCAAGATCGGCGTGGATCAGGTGATAACCGAGCGCCTCGGCAGCCCGCGCGTCATCGGGGGCAACATCTTGCTGTAGTGCATCAAGCAAGACGTGTGTGGGCCATTCTTCCTCAAGCGGGATAATCTGCACGCGATGAAAAGGGCCAGAGGCATCAACAAGCCGCAGCCCAAGACCAAGCGCGCCGCTGACGGTGGCGATCTGTTGGGCCTGCGCAAAAATATCTTCGATCCAGGCAAGTTCGTTCGTCCGCGCACCGTCATGCAGCGAATGGCCCATCGCACGTTCCGCGCGTGCAGAGCGCAGCGCGCCAGATGGCGCCAAAGCGGAGGACCCCGTCCTCGCGATGCTCTCGTAACCGTCGTCCAACCTGAAACTCACAAAACCACATCGAGACTGCCGGACAAGCTTCTCTCAATTTAGGTTACCAGAATCTTAACAAAACAGAAAAGCCACTGCCATTACGCCACGATATATCTGCCCCCCCTGCCCCGGATCCCATCGCTCTGCGGTCTGGGGATGCGGATATTTATGCACAGAAGGTTTCGAATCTCGCGGTCAGCCTGTCCGATGAGGCGACGCATCCGGAGGAGATATTGCTTCTGCCGGTGCTCGATGAAAACCAACGCGCGTTCGCCTCTGGCGCGGATCTGGCGCGGAATGCACCGAGACGGTGCCGATGTGATGCAGACGCTTCAGGGCCGCGCCCAGGGATGCCGGAGGCCAATTCCAGCCGCATGTCATCTTCGACCTGCGCTTGCAGCGCGGGCATTTCACCTGACACCCGCCCCCGCGCCTTGGCGCGCGGATCGCGGGCAACCTTATCCTTCATCCGCCGCAAGCGGTTCACCCCCGCGCGGGCGGGGAACAGATGGTATGACCGTTGACGCGGCCAACCTCTACGCGGCTCGGAAACTGAGAACATGGCCGCGCAACTAGCCAAAATCAGCCTGCGGCAAACCCAGAACGGCTCAGAAACGCCGTTTATATTCTGCGGCCAGATTTCCCCCGCGCTTGGTTTCATGTTACGCAGCAAGACCAACAGCCACCCTAACTGAACCACAGATTGAGATAGTTTGCGACATGGCAATGGGGGAGAAACCGGCGCACGATGCTTCGGAACCGATAGAAGAAGCCCCCATCGTGGCGATGCACTGGGGCGCCTATCGCGCGACGCAATCGGGAAACAAACTGGTTGCGCTTCATGGATTGGCGGACGATCCGGCGCCATCGCCGATCGGCCAAGGGGTGGTCGAAACGCTTTCGGGGCCCTGCCGTATCCCGCAGCCGATGGTGCGCAAGGGCTTCCTTGATCCGGATCTAAGGCACGATACGGCACGACGTGGCGCCGACAGCTTTGTTCCGGTCAGTTGGGATGAAGCGTTTGATCTTGTTGCTGCGGAATTGGAACGGGTGCGCAGCGCGCATGGAAATGCCTCCATCTATTCTGGCTCTTACGGCTGGGCAAGCGCGGGGCGGTTCCACCATGCCAAGAGCCAGTTGCGCCGTTTCATGAACATGTTCGGCGGCAGCACCGTTTCGGTCAATACCTATAGCTGCGCCGCGGCCGAGGTCATCCTTCCGCATGTGGTCGGGCCGTTCATGCAGCTTCTGGCCAACCACACTTCGTGGAAATCCATAGCGCAGGCCGGTTCGCTGGTCATTGCTTTCGGAGGGCTGGCAAAACGCAACGGTCAGGTGAACGCTGGCGGTTTGGGCCGACACATCCAGCAGGAAGCCATGCTGGAGGCACATCGCTGCGGTGCCCGTTTCGTCAACATCGCGCCGATCCGGTCGGATGTCTCGGCGGAACTGGAACCGGAATGGCTGGCCATCCGTCCCGGCACGGATGTGGCGCTGATGCTGGCGCTGGCACATACGCTCGTGCGTGAAGATTTGCACGATGCGGATTTCCTGCGGACTCATTGCGTCGGGTTTGAGGTTTTTCTGACCTATCTTACCGGCGAAAGCGACGGCCAGCCCAAAGATGCGGCTTGGGCCGAGACCATTACCAGCCTGCCCGCGGCAGCGATCGAAGATCTCGCGCGCCGCATGGCGCGCGGGCCGACCCTGCTCAACGCCAGCTGGTCACTGACCCGGCAGGAAAACGGTGAGCAGGTCTACTGGATGATGGTGGTGCTGGCTGCCATGCTGGGCGGCATCGGTCGCCCTGGCGAAGGCTTCGGGATCGGGCTCGGCGCGTTAAACGGGGTCGGCAATGATTTCTCACCGCTGTCGCTTGCCGCGCTGCCGACGGGGCGCGACCCGACGGGTAGCTTCATCCCGGTGGCGCGGATTTCCGATATGTTGCTCAATCCCGGGGCGACATATCGCTACGATGGCCAAACCCTGACCTACCCGGATATTCGTCTGGTCTACTGGGTCGGTGGAAATGTTTTTCACCACCATCAGGATCTTAACCGACTTAGCCGCGCCTGGGAACGTATCGAGACGGTTATCGTGCACGAACCCTTCTGGACGCCGATGGCGCGACGCGCCGATATCGTCCTGCCCTCCACATTGCCAGCAGAGCGAAACGATATTGTCGGCACCTTCAACGAAACCCGTGTGCTGGCGTCGCGTCAGGTGTCGAGGCCGTTTGGAGAGACGTTGAACGATCATGACATTTTCACTGGCATCGCTGCGCGCCTGCGCGCGAATGGCCAAGAAGAGACGGGCTTCAAAGACCAATTCACCGAAGGATTGGATGAGGAGGGATGGCTGCGCCGATTGTATGATGCAACGCGGGCCGCGACACCGGGCGGCGACGCATGGCCCTCTTACGAAGGGTTCAGAGCGCAGGGCTTCATCGACATTCCCCCGCCCGACAAGCCGCGCGTCATGCTGGAGGCGTTTCGCGCCAATCCCGAAAACGCGCCGCTGCCGACGCCGTCTGGACGGATCGAGATCTTCAGCGAGAGGGTCGCGGGCTTCGCAGCCGGCGACCTGCCCGGACATCCGGTCTGGCGCGCGCCGGCAGAATGGCTGGGCTGCCGACGCGCCCAAAAATTCCCCCTTCATCTTGTCTCTCACCAGCCAGAATCCCGGCTGCATAGCCAATTGGATCACGGTCCCGTCAGTCGGGCACAAAAACGCAAAAACCGCGAACCCTGTCGCATCACCCCCGAAGATGCCGCCGCCCGCGGCATTCGCGAGGGCGACATGGTGCGTATCTTCAACGACCGCGGCGCCTGCCTGAGCGTCGCACAACTCAGCAACGACCTACGGCCGGGCATTCTGAGCCTTCCAACCGGCGCATGGTATGACCCCGACCGCGACGGCGACCCGACGCTGTGCAAGCACGGCAATCCGAATGTGCTGACCGCCGATCGACCGACATCGGACATCGCCCAGGGACCTTCAGCGCTTACCTGTCTGGTGGATGTGGAGCGTTTCCGGGGACCGGCTCCTGACGTTACGGTATTCGACCCACCAGACATCGAGCCACGAGGCTAGTTGCTCACGGCGTCGTCCGGTGAATTCGCAAGGGGGCCCAATTCACCAAGACTGTATCGCCGCACGCAAAGCGCTCAAGCGCGCTGCGCCAAGCGGTCCGCACCAGTCCGGCGGCCAATACGCGCCAGCGCAATGACCGGCAAAATCCCGGCAGCGACAATGGCCAGCGCGGCGATCGCGCCATCTTCATAGGTGCCGCGCGCGGCCTCGCTGTAAAGGTGGGTGGCCAGCGTCTCAACCCCCAGCGGGCGCAAGAGCAGCGTGGCCGGAAGCTCCTTCATCGTATCGACAAAGACCAAAAGGGCCGCCGCCACAAGCGCGGGGCGCAAGAGCGGCAGGTGCACATGCCTTAGGCTAGCCCCCGGCCCATCGCCCAAGCTGCGCGCGGCGTGGTCCAGCGCGCGGGGGATTTGCGCAAACCCACTGTCGATCCCGCCCACAGACATCGCCAAAAACCGCACGACATAAGCATAGACCAAGGCCGCACCGGAGCCGATCAGCACAAGCCCAGTGCCAAAGCCGAAAAGCATCTGCGTGCTTTGATCGATCATCCGATCGAGCCCCGCAACGGGCACCAAGACACCCAAGGCCACGACGGTTCCCGGCATCGCATAGCCAAGGCTCGCCAATCGGCCAAATGTCGCCGTGGTGCCCCCCGGCCATAGCCGTGCGGCAAAGGCCACGATCATACCGCCCGCCAAAACCGCCGCCGTCGCCGCCGCGGCCAAGCCTAGCGTCGCGCGCATCTCGGCCCAAAGCTGTGGGGAAATGCCCGCCTCCCCGATGCGCCCAGCCGCTTCTGACAAAAGCCACAAAAGGGGCGCGCCAAAACCCAAAACCACGGGCAGCGCGCCAAGCGCCAGTGCCGCCCAACCGCGCAGGCCCGTCAGCCGCTCAGGCACCAAGGGGCGCATGCGCTGCGCGCCCCCCGCAAAGCGCTGTTTGCGCCGCGCGAAGCGTTCGAGCGCCACCAAAGCGGCCACCACGATCAGCATCACCAGTGCAATCTGCGCCGCCCCCGGCAGGTCTGACCGCGTCACCCATGTTGTGTAAATCGACACGGTGAGCGTGCGCACGCCCAGAAATTCAGAGGCCCCGATGTCATTGAGTGCTTCCATCAACGCAAGGCTCGCCCCAACCGCGATGGCCGGGCGTGCCAGCGGCAAGGCAAGGCGCGCGAACAGGCGCGTGCGGGTGCAGCCCAGCATCCGCCCCGCCTCAAGCAGCCCTGCCGCTTGCATCGCGAACATCGCCCGCACCGGCAGATAGACGTAAGGGTAAAGCACCAGCCCCAACAGCAAGATCGCCCCGGGCATCGAGCGGATATCGGGCAGGCGAAAATCGCGCGGGCGATCATAGCCCAAAAGCGCGCGCAGCAGCTCCTGCACCGGGCCCAGCGAATGCAGCAGTTCCAGATAGACGAAGGCGATGATATAGCTGGGCACGGCAAGCGGCAGCAAAAGCGCCCAATCCAGCACCTTGCGGCCCGGAAAGTCATGCGCGGCCACCAGCCATGCCAATGCGGTGCCCAGCACGATGACAATAAGCCCGACCCCCAGCAACAAGACAGCGGTCTGCCCCAGCGCGGGCCGCAGAACATAGGCCCAAAGATGCGCCCAAAGCCCGTCAGACCCCTGAAGCGCTTGCCAGATCAGCGCCAAAACGGGGGCCAGAACCAAAGCCGCAACCACCCCGCTGCCCCAAACCCAAAGACGCCCGCCCCCCAATGAGGGGCGGGATGTCCTGCGCAATGGCAGGCTGGGCATCAAATCGGTCACGGCCATGTCCGGACGGCCTTAGTTATCGAAGCCGACCTGTTCCACAAGGGCGCTGGCCGCCTTGCGGTTGGCCACCACTTCGGTCAGCGGCAGAGGGTCGATCTCCAGCGGGCCAAAAGAGGCCACCACGGGCGACAGTTCCGCCTCCGTATTCACGGGGTATTCAAAATTCGCCTCGGCATAGATTTTTTGCGCCGCATCGGAGGTGAGGAATTCCAGCAGTTTCACCGCCTCGGCTTTGTTCGGCGCGTGTTTGGCAAGCGCTGCGCCCGAGATATTCACATGCGTGCCGCCGTCTTCAAAAGTGGGCAGCAAGACCTTGATCGCGGCGCCCCAGGCTTTTTGCTCGGGGTCTTTTTCATTCGTGCGCATCAGCCCGACATAATAGGAATTGGCCACTGCAATATCGCAAATGCCCCCAAGAATATCCTTCGCCCCATCGCGATCACCGCCCCCCGGCGTGCGCGCAAGGTTCGCCTTGATCCCGCTCAGCCAGGCTTCGGTGGCCTCGGCACCGTGATGGGCCAGATAGGCCGCAAAGAGGCCGGTGTTATAGGGGTGCTGGCCCGAGCGGATGCAGATTTTCCCCGCCCATTTCGGATCGGCAAGATCCTCATAAGTGATTGCGTCAAGGTCCAACTCTTTGGCCGCATAAACCACGCGCGCGCGCATCGACAGCGCCACCCATTGGTTTTGCGGATCGCGCAGCGTCTCGGGCACGGCGGCAAGAACGGCCTCTGACGTAATGGGTTGCGTCAGCCCTTTTTCGACGAAATCGGCCATATTGCCGACATCGACCGCCATCAAAACATCCGCCGGGGAAGAGCCGCCTTCGGCCGCCACCCGCTCTGCCAGACCGTCTTTCAAAAACACCGTGTTCACCGCGATCCCGGTCTCGGCGGTAAAGGCCTCCAGCAGCGGTTCAACCAATTTCGGCTCGCGCGAGGTGTAGAGATTAAGTTCTGCAGCGCTTACTGCGGCGGGCAAACACAGCACAGTCGCCATCAATGTGGCACGCACGGAAAGGGTCATGGCAAGGCCTCCAAGGCTGGAAAGGTCGTGTCGCCCGGGAACGGGCTCCCCCTCGATGCCATGACCGACCAATTCGATCAAGAATTATTTCTGACTATAATAATCATATTACTGTAATTCTTCCGCGAAGACGTGGACTGCTGCCCGATCAAGCCGCAAGCCCACCCGCGCAGGCAGATCGAGTTGCGGGGTCGCGGGCAGATCAAGTTGTAGCGGAGCGCCTCCCTCTTCCAGCGTCAGGCAGACCCGTTCCTGCGCCCCCAGAAAATCATGCCGCGATACGCGCGCCGCTCCCCCCTCGGCGGGATCGCACAGCGTCAGCGCTTGGGGACGAAAGAAGACAACTGCGCGTTGGCCCTGCGCCAGATCGGGTGCTGGAAACACGCCCAAAGGTGTTTCAATCCGCCCCTCTTGCACCACGCCCGGCACCACATTGCCCGCGCCAAGGAACTGCGCCACATAAAGCGTTGGTGGAACATGATAAAGCTGGCGCGGTCCGTCCAATGCTTCGATCTGCCCCGCATGCATCACCGCGAGCCGATCGGCCACGGCGAGCGCCTCGGTCGGGTCATGGGTGACGATGATCGCCCCCACCTGCATCTGCCGCAAAAGCGCCAGCGTTTCCGCCCGGACCGTTTCGCGCAGGCCTTGGTCGAGGTTGGAAAACGGCTCATCCATCAGCAAAAGCCGTGGGCGTGGGGCGAGCGCGCGCGCCAAGGCCACACGCTGGCTTTCGCCCCCAGACAGCATATGCGGGAAGCGATCCGCCAAATGCGCCACGCCGGCCACGGTCAGCACCTCGTTCACCCGCGCCTGCACTTCAACACGTGGGCGGCCCTTCAGCCCGAAGGCCACATTATCCGCCACACTCAGATGCGGAAACAGCGCGTAATCTTGAAACATGAAGCCGATGCCGCGCGCTTCCGGCTCTACGAACGCCCCGGGCCCGCAAAGCACCCGCCCTGCCAAGGTGATGGTGCCTGTCTCTGGCCGCTCGACGCCCGCGATCAGGCGCAATAAGGTCGACTTTCCGCAGCCCGATGCGCCCAGAAGACACAGAATTTCCCCGGTCCCGAGCGTGAAAGAAATATCCTTCAGTGCAGCAACACCATCGAAACGGCGGCTGACGCCTTCAATCGAAAGCCAAGGCGGCGGCGGGGGGGCGGCTAGTGCACTCATGCGCCGAAGCTAAACATTGGGCGCATGAAATCCAATCTTTCCTGACGGTTTTTCTTGCCTTGACCGAACACCTTTGGCGCGTGTGAGTCCAGATCACCAGCCTCGGCAGGCCGTTTCAGCCCCGTCACCATCGCCCGCGCCAGATTTTTGAGATGCCGCACAAAGGCCAAAGCCACGCCGCCGATAGGCCGCACAACGAAAGCAGCATCAAATTGGCAAGGACGTCATGCCGGTCACCAAACGCCTCGTCGACGATCAGGATTGTCGACGAAAGGCCAAAGTGGCGCAGCGCCTGATGTTTGACCGGCAGCACCGCCATAAGCGCCTGATCAATGGTGCCCACACCGACATCGGCCAAAAGCGCCCGACGACGGCTTTCGGCCAGCCAGTCGGTGCAGGAGGGATCGTCCTCGCCGCGCGCGCCGCCCGTCACCAGATCGCGGAACTCGGACGAGAGCCCCGCCCGCCCATGCGCCAGGGTCAATGTGGGAGAGGCAAAGATCTTGCCGACGAACCGCGCGGAGCGCCGGAACATCGCATCTGCCGTCGCCATGGTGGGCAGCGCAAAATAAAGCCCCCGGCCCTTGCCCGCCAAGGCCATCCGATGCGCCAGGATCAGCGCCGCCTCGGTCTTGCCCGACCCGGTTTCATCCTCGATCACGGCAAGCATGGGACCTTCGGGCAAACGAAGCTCCGCGCAGGCCGACTGCATCGGGCGCGGCGCAAAATCGAAAAGCGGGCCAGGTTGCGCCACCGTGCCGCCAAGACCCGCTTCGGCCACCGCGACCGACGCAACCTGCCGGGCCTGCGTCAGATAGTCGACGAGCGACGGGCCCGGGGCATGCGCGCAAAACCAGCGCGTGTTCGAACCGATCCAGTCGGCGCAGGCACAAAGCCCGGGCAACCACCATGAAAGCCTGGTGGCATCGACCAGATCAAGCCCCTCAACCGAAGCCCCGGGCCAGAGGTCGCAAAACGCCTCGATCATCGCCGCAGCGGGAGCTGCGCCAGTGCCCACATGCTGCATAGCCTTGCCAAATTCCCGCACCCGCGCGGGTTTGGGAAGGGCGCCGATGGCAAGATTAGGCGGCCTTCCATGGTGCCCCGCTGCGGAGGCATAAAGCTGCCAGCGCAGATCGGGGTCGCCGCCCAATCTCGCGGCGAGATGCGCGTCGTTTTGGTGCAACAGCACCTCGGTCAATTCCCAATGCCGTGGGCCTTGCGCGGGCGCCCCTGCCAGCATGGCCCGAAAGCTATCGCTGATCTTGCCCAGATCATGCAGCGCCACCAGCAGCACCAATGCCTGCCTCAGCGGCGGGGCCAAGGCGAAAGGCTCAATCAGATGCTCGGCCACGGCCGCCACATCCAACATGTGATAGACTGCCGGATGGGCGGGCAACCCATCGCCCGCGGGGCTTTTGCCGGGCCAGTGCAAAAGGTCATCCGAAAACTCCACGGGTTCAAAAGCGGGCCCTTCCGGATCGGGCGCGCCCGAGACTATATCGCGTCGCCTTCCTTCGCCAACAGACCTTGCAAGAACGCCAACGCTTCCCCATTCAGCAAGCGGTTCGGATAATTCGCCGGGATCAACTCGTCCTCTGCCGCCACAAGCCGCGCCTTGGCGCGATTATAGCTTTGCGGATCAGCCAGATCCTCCGCAGCAGCCCGCAGGCGGTCATATTCTTCGCGCGGGATCGTCCCCATCTCGTTCATGTCAAACCCTTTCAGTCGTAGGGTTTCAATGGTCATGACGGTCCCCCGCCGCGCCGCGACCCCACGGGCCTTTCGGCGCTTATCTTTGAATATGCGCAACTTGGAACGCATCGGTTGTATGACTGCTGGTCCCGCGTTAACGTTTCATTAATTATCACGTGTGAATTATTTACTTTGAACCGTCCAAGAGCACGTTTTCGCTCAGGCTCAGGACCCCCAGACAGGAAGTCTTTTCGTGCGCCCTATTTCAGTCTTTCTTGCGGTTGCTCTTGCTCTGATCACTCTGGCTTTTGGGGGAGCGGCCCATGCCGCGACTTATGCATGCAGCCCGCCGGCGTTTACGACCAATACCGACTTTCTCTCCATGAAATTGAACGGGTCCCCTGCCTGTGACCAATTTTACACTGGATCGGAAGAAATCGTCATCATTGCGGACATCAGCGGAAGCGATACTGTTTATGAGGTGGTCTTAGGAGGGGGGGTCACCGCAAGCTTTTCTGGCACTGGCTTGCAGGTGAACAGCACACAGTACGGTTGCCCGACAGCGTCGAGCTGCAGCTTGACTGTCAGCGGCACGGCAAATTCTCAGCCCTATACTTTCACCGTAACCCGGGCAGCCGGGAGTTCGACCAACAGCCTTCCAAGTGTCGACTATGGGGCCTCTGATACGACCCCGCCGTCGGGCTATACGGTCTCGCTTGATCAAGATCCGGTCACGTCGGCGACTGAAAGCGCAGTGTCCTTCACCTTCGCGGGGGCGGAAACCGGCACGAGCTACAGCTACACGATCACCTCTTCGGGCGGCGGCACGGCGGTGACCGGCGCGGGCACGATCAGCACGGCGGCCCAGCAGATCACGGGCATCGATGTCTCGGGGCTCGCTGACGGCACGCTGACCCTCTCGGTCACCCTGACCGACAGCGCCAGCAACACCGGCGCGGCGGCGACCGATACCGCCACCAAGGATGTCGCGGCGCCGTCGGGTTATACCGTCTCGCTCGATCAAGATCCGGTCACATCGGCGACTGAAACCGCGGTGTCCTTCACCTTCGCCGGGGCGGAAACCGGCACGAGCTACAGCTACACGATTTCGTCTTCGGGCGGCGGTACGCCGGTGACCGGCGCGGGCACGATCAGCACGGCGGCCCAGCAGATTTTGGGCATCGATGTTTCGGGGCTCGCGGACGGCACGCTGACCCTTTCGGTCACGCTGACCGACAGCGCCAGCAATACCGGCGCGGCGGCAACCGATACCGCCACCAAGGATGCTGCGGCGCCGTCGGGCTATACCGTCTCGCTTGATCAGGATCCGGTCACGTCGGCGACTGAAACCGCAGTGTCCTTCACCTTCGCCGGGGCGGAAACCGGCACGAGCTACAGCTACACGATCTCTTCTTCGGGCGGCGGCACGCCGGTGACCGGGGCGGGCACGATCAGCACGGCGGCCCAGCAGATCACGGGCATCGATGTCTCGGGGCTCGCGGACGGCACGCTGACCCTTTCGGTCACGCTGACCGACAGCGCCAGCAATACCGGCGCGGCGGCGACCGATACCGCCACCAAGGATGTCGCGGCGCCGTCGGGTTATACCGTCTCGCTCGATCAAGATCCGGTCACATCGGCGACTGAAACCGCGGTGTCCTTCACCTTCGCCGGGGCGGAAACTGGCACGAGCTACAGCTATACGATCTCGTCTTCGGGCGGCGGTACGCCGGTGACCGGCGCGGGCACGATCAGCACGGCGACGCAGCAGATCACCGGCATTGATGTCTCGGGGCTCGCTGACGGCACGCTGACCCTCTCGGTCACCCTGACCGACAGCGCGAGCAATACCGGTTCGGCCGCAACCGACACGGCCACCAAGGATGTCGCGGCGCCGTCGGGTTATACCGTCTCGCTCGATCAAGATCCGGTCACGTCGGCGACTGAAACCGCGGTGTCCTTCACCTTCGCCGGGGCGGAAACCGGCACGAGCTACAGCTACACGATCTCGTCTTCGGGCGGCGGCACGGCGGTCACCGGCGCGGGCACGATCAGCGCGGCGACCCAGCAAATCACCGGCATCGATGTCTCGGGGCTCGCGGACGGCACGCTGACCCTCTCGGTCACGCTGACCGACAGCGCCAGCAATACCGGTTCGGCGGCGACCGATACCGCCACCAAGGATGTCGCGGCGCCGTCGGGCTATACCGTCTCGCTCGATCAAGATCCGGTCACGTCGGCGACTGAAAGCGCGGTGTCCTTCACCTTCGCCGGGGCGGAAACCGGCACGAGCTACAGCTACACGATCTCGTCTTCGGGCGGCGGCACGGCGGTGACCGGCGCGGGCACGATCAGCGCGGCGACCCAGCAGATCACCGGCATCGATGTCTCGGGGCTCGCGGACGGCACGCTGACCCTGTCGGTCACGTTGACCGACA
>NZ_NRRD01000004.1 GCF_020023995.1 Rhodobacter sp. TJ_12
CCCCTGCACAGGTCATTCCCACGCCCGCCCCGCGCGCGATGCCGCCCATCGCGGCCCAACCCTGCCCCGGCGCAGCACTTGGCACGGCACTTGCTTCACTGCTGTGACAGGTCCGCGCCACCGGCGGGCCGCAACGGAGGCCCGGATGCACGACTTCTTTTTGATCTTGCTGAGCACGGCGCTCGTCAACAACGTGGTCTTGGTGAAATTCCTTGGCCTGTGCCCCTTTATGGGGGTGTCGCGGAAAACCGATGCCGCCGTGGGCATGGGGCTGGCCACCACTTTCGTGCTGACGCTGGCCGCCGCCGCCAGCTGGTTCATCGAGGTGCTGGTGCTGGAGCCGCTTGATCTTGGCTTCTTGCGCATCCTGAGCCTGATCTTGGTGATCGCCGCCATCGTGCAATTCATCGAAACGGTGTTGCGCAAGGTTTCGCCGGGGCTGCACCGCAACCTTGGGATTTATCTGCCGCTGATCACCACCAACTGCGCGGTTCTGGGCGTGGCGCTTTTGAACATCCAAGAAGGCCACGGCTTCGCCTCCAGCCTGCTTTACGGTTTCGGCTCGGCCTTGGGCTTCACGCTGGTTCTGGTGATCTTTGCGGGCATGCGTGAACGCATGGCACAACTGGCCGTGCCCGCTGCCTTTGCCGGCGCCCCCATCGCTTTCGTTTCCGCAGGCCTTCTGTCGATGGCCTTCATGGGCTTTGCCGGCCTTGTCCCGAACTGAGTTGACCAAGGAGTAAACCAGATGATCGAAGCCGTCGCCGCGATGTCTGCCCTCGGGCTCGGGTTCGGGCTGATGCTCGGCTTTGCCGCGCGCAAGTTCTATGTCGAGACGCCGCCCGTGGTGGATGCGATCGACGCGATCTTGCCGGGCACCAATTGCGGCGCCTGCGGCTATCCGGGCTGCCATGGTCTGGCCGAAGCGATGGCGGCAGGCGAAGCCCCGGTGACCGCCTGCACGCCGGGCGGGCGCGATCTGGCGCTGGAACTGGCCGAAGTGGTCGATACCGTCGGCTGCGGCGCGGGCGGCGTGTCGCTTTCGGGCATGAGCGAGACCGAACCGATGGTGGCCTTCATTTTTGAGGACCACTGCACCGGCTGCACCAAATGCTTCAAGCGCTGTCCGACCGACGCGATCATCGGCGCGAACCGGCAGATTCATACCGTCATCACCGATGCCTGCACTGGCTGTGACGCCTGCATCGAGGTTTGTCCGACCGAGGCCATCGTGAAACGCGTCAAACCCAAGACCCTGCGCCAATGGTATTGGGAAAAACCCGAACCGCGGCTTGGCACCGCCAGCACGGAGCGTGCAGCATGAGCGTCCTTCCCTCCCTTGGCACCCTGCTTCACCCCTCGCAGTTCTTTTCCTTCAAAGGGGTGCACCCCGATCCGCGCAAACACCTCAGCTCGGAGCACGAGATCGAGGTGATGCCGGTGCCGACCCTGATCCGGCTGCCCTTGCAACAGCATATCGGCGCCGAGGCCGAACCGATCGTCGAACGCGATGATCTGGTGCTGAAAGGCCAGTTGATCGCCAAGGCGCGCGGGCCGGTGTCGGCCAATATCCATGCGCCGACCTCGGGCCGGGTGATCGCGGTGGGCCATTTCACCGCCCCGCATCCCTCGGGGCTGCCGGTGCCCACGATCACCATTCGCCCCGATGGCGAAGACAAATGGGGCGCGCGCCTGCCGCGTATCCGCCCCGAGGACGCCAGCCCCGAAGAGATTGCGGCGCAGGTCGCGGCGGCGGGCATCGTCGGCATGGGCGGCGCCACCTTCCCGTCGGCGGTGAAGCTGAACCTGCGCGCGAAATACGATCTGCACACGCTCGTCATCAATGGCGCGGAATGCGAACCCTATCTGACCTGCGATGACCGTCTGATGCGTGAACGCGCCGAGGAAATCGCCGATGGCATCGGCATCATGGGCCGCGCGCTTGGCGTGAAAAATATCATCGTCGCGATTGAATCGAACAAGCCGCAAGCGATCGAGGTGATGAGCCGCTACAACCGCGCGCTCGACTACACCTTCCAAATCAAGGTCGTGCCGACGCAATATCCGATGGGCTCGGAAAAGCATCTGGTGCGGCTGTTGACCGGCAAGGAAACGCCCGCGCGCGCGCTGACGGCGGACCTTGGCGTGGTGGTGCATAATGTGGCCACGGCCCATGCCGTCCACAATGCTGTGCGCTACGGCGAGCCGCTGATTTCGCGCATCGTCACCGTTTCGGGCCGCGCGATCAAACGCCCGGCCAATGTGAAGGTGATGATTGGCACGCCAATGTCGGAAGTGATCGACCATTGCGGCGGTTTCACCGAAGAACCTGACCGGCTGCTTTTGGGCGGGCCGATGATGGGCCAGCCGATTTCCAATCGCCGCGTGCCGATTGTGAAAGGCGCCAACGGCATTTTGGCGCTGGCCAAATCCGAAACCCCCGGTTCGGATGTGATGCCCTGCATCCGCTGCGGGCGCTGTGTGCAATCCTGCCCGGTGGGGCTGACGCCGTTTGAGATGAACGCCCGCATCCAAGCCGATGATCTGGACGGCGCGGCCAAGATCGGGCTGATGGATTGCCTCACCTGCGGCTGCTGCGCCTACACCTGCCCGGGCAATATCCCGCTGGTGCAGACCTTTCACTTTGCCAAGGGCAAACTGGCCGAAAAGCAAAGCCGCAAGCATCAGGCCGAGGAAACCAAACGCCTCGCCGAGGCGCGCAAGGCCCGAGAAGCCGCCATTGCCGAGGCAAAACGGCAAATGATGCTCAAGCGCAAGGCCGAAATGGAAGCCAAGAAGAAAGCCGCCGCAGAAAAAGCGGCCGCCGAAGCGGCCGAGGCTGAACCGGCGATGCAACAAACCCAAGGGGAGGCCAATTCGTGACCGCACAACCGCTTCTCGCCGCCCCGCATACCCATACCGTCTTCACCGTGAACCGCACGATGCTGGCGGTGGTGCTGGCGCTGACGCCCGCCACTGTGTTTGGCCTCTATCAATTCGGCTGGCCCGCAATCTTTTTGTTCGTGACCACCGTCGCTTCGGCCTATCTGTTTGAAATTCTGTCACTTTGGGTGGCAGGAAAACCCATCGGCCCGTTCGCACGCGATGGCTCGGCGCTGCTCTCCGGCTGGCTGGTGGCGATGACCTTGCCGCCCTATGCACCGTGGTGGGTGGGGGTTGTGGGCTCTGGCATCGCCATTGTCATTGCCAAGCATATGTTCGGCGGTCTGGGCCAGAACCTGTTCAACCCCGCGATGGTCGCGCGGGCGATGCTGCTGATTGCGCTGCCCGTGCATATGACCACTTGGGTGCCGCCGGTGGGCCTGCTCAATGGTCCCGATTTCCTGCAATCGCTCGCCATCACCTTTGCCGGGTCGACCGAATATGACGCGATTTCTTCGGCCTCGACACTCAGCCATATCAAAAGCCAACTTGGCGCGGGCGCCTCGATGGAGGCGATCACCCCCGATCTGGCCGATCTGAAGGCGCGGTTGTTCGGCCTTGTGCCGGGATCGATGGGCGAAACCCCGACGCTGTTGCTGTTGGCCGGGGGCTTGGCGCTGGTCTTCATGCGGATCATCACGCTTGCCATTCCGCTTTCGGTGCTGGGCACGATTGCGGGGCTGTCCTTCGTCGCCTCGACCATCTCGCCCGGAACTTTCGCGCCGCCGATCCTGCATCTGACCGCGGGCTCCACGATGCTGTGTGCCTTCTTCATCGCCACCGATTACGTGACCTCGCCGGTCTCGGCCTTGGGCAAGGTGATCTACGGCATCTGCATCGGCGCGCTGATCTTTGTGATCCGCACCTGGGGCTCGTTCCCCGAAGGCGTGGCCTTTGCGGTGCTGTTGATGAACGCCTGCACGCCGCTGATTGAAACCTATGTCCGCCCGCGTGTCTTTGGGCGCACCCGCACCGGCAAACCCTTGCCGATTGTGAAACCGAACCGCACCAAGCAATCCGCCGGAGACAAGGCATGAGCGAGGACACCAAAGACACGAAACCGGCAAAAAGCTGGCTGAAATCCTCGCCCTTCGCGCATGGGCTGATGCTGGGGCTGTTTTCGCTGGTCACCGCCGGGCTTTTGGCGATGGCCGACCAAACCACCCAAGCGCCCATCGCGCAGCGCAGTGCCGAAGATTTGGCCGCCTCGCTGGACCAGGTGCTGCCTGCCGAAATCTATGACAACAGCCCCGCCACCGATTTGCGCAGCGTCGAAGATGCTGATGAGGGCGTGGTGCAGGTGCATATCGCCGCGATGGGCAACCGCGTCACCGGCATGGCCTATGAGTTGGTGGGCTATGGCTATTCCGGCGCGATCCGGGTGCTGATCGGGATTGCGCCCGATGGCACGCTTTTGGGCGTGCGGGTGCTGTCGCATACCGAAACCCCGGGCCTTGGCGATAAGATCGAAGTCACAAAAGGCGATTGGATCGAAGGCTTTACCGGACGTTCGTTGACCGACCCCACCCCCGATGGCTGGAAGGTGAAACGCGACGGCGGCATTTTCGACCAATTCTCGGGCGCGACCATCACCCCGCGCGCCGTGGTCGCCACCATCGCCCGCGGCCTGACCTTTTTTGAGCGCAACCGCCTTGCGCTGACCGCCCCCATCCCCCGCAACGGAGACGAATGATGGCCACAGATTACGGCAAAATCGCCCGCGACGGCTTTTGGGACAAAAACATCGTCTTCGGCCAGCTTCTGGCTTTGTGCCCGGCGCTTGCCATCACCGGCACCGCAACCAATGGTCTGGGGATGGGACTGGCCTCCACGGCCGTGCTGATCGCGGCAAATGGGATCATTTCCGCGCTGCGCAAGGTGATTGCGCCGGAAATCCGCATCCCCACCTTTGTGCTGATCATCGCCTGTATCGTGACGGTGGTGGATATGGCGCTGAATGCTTGGGTGCATGACCTGCACAAGGTGCTGGGCCTGTTCATTCCGCTGATCGTGACGAACTGCGCGATTTTGGGCCGCGCGGAATCCTTTGCCTCGCGCAATGCGGTGATCCCGTCTTTGTGGGATGGGCTGATGATGGGCATCGGTTTCACCGTGGCGCTGGTGCTGGTGGGGGCTTTGCGCGAAATCTTTGGCTCGGGCACGCTGTTTGCCAATGCCTCGGTGCTGCTGGGAAGCCATTTCGCCTTCATGGAAATGACGCTCTTTCCCGATTTCCCCGGCTTTTTGATCCTGATCTTGCCGCCCGGCGGCTTCATCGTGACGGGCTTTTTGCTTGCCATCAAAGCGGTGATCGATGCACGCGGCAAATCGATTGACGAGGAAATCGAAGAAATGCGCGCGCCCAAGGTCTTTACCGCCGCCGGTGCGCTGGGTCCGGTCCCGGTTGAGGAGGATGCGCAATGATCGTCGGTGTTGCCTATGCCAAGCCGACCGCACAGGTCTGGAAACATGTCGATGTGCCCGAAGAGGCCACCGCGAAAGACGCCATCGACCGGTCGGGGCTTTTGGAACAATTCCCCGAGATTGATCTGGAAGAAAACAAGATCGGCATTTTTGGCCAGATCTGCAAACTTGACCGAGTGCTGAAGGAAGGCGACCGGGTGGAGATTTACCGCCCCATTCACCCCGAAGCCGAACTTCTTGAAAAGAAACGCTGAAAAGGAGCGATCTGATGACCCGTATGAGCCGCCGCAGCCTGACCCTAGGCCTTTTGTCCGGCGCCGCGCTGGCGGCCACGGGCACCAGCTTCGCGCTGCGCAAGGGCGAGCGCGCCCTTGTGATTGGCGCGGGCCCCGCAGGGGCCTTGGCCGCCTCGAAACTGGCCGCTTCCAACCCCGGCGCCTCGGTCACGCTGATCGAACGCGACCCGACCCGGATGGCACGCGACCCGGCCCCCGCCACCGCCTTTGACCGCCCCGCCTCGGGCGCCACCTTGTCCACCCTTGCCGCCGCCGGTGTGCAGGTGAAAATCGACGAGGTGACGGGCGTCGATTGGCGCGCAGGCCGCGCCGCGCTGTTTTCGGGCCGCAATATGGGTTTCGACCGGCTGGTGCTGGCCCCGGGCATCGCGCCGCGGGCCGAAAAGATCGCCGGGCTGGATGCCCGCGCGCGCCACGCTTGGCCCGCCGCTTGGGGCAATGCCCGCGAGGCGCGTCGGCTGACCGCGCAACTGGCTGCGCTGCAAGAAAACGGTCATGTCGTGCTGCGCCTGCCCGCCGAGATCAGCCACCCGCATGTGGCCATGACCCGCGCGCTGGCTTTGGCCCGCGCCGTGGCGGCGGTGCCGGGCGCGCGGCTCACTGTTTTGGACGAAAGCGATGATCCGGCGCTGCGTCAGGGCTTTGCCATGGCGGCGGGGCTGCAACGCATCGCGCGCAATGTGGCTTGGGTGACCCCGGCGCAGGGCGCGCGGGTGACCGCTGTCGATGCATCGCGCGGGCGGATCGTGGCCGAGGCAGGCGAGCTGCGCGCCGATGTGGTCAATTTCATCGCGCCGCAACAGGCCGGCGTCTTGGCGCAAAAGGCCGGGCTGACCGATGCCTCGGGCTGGTGCCCCTGCGACGATCAAGGCCGCTCCAACCGCGTTCTGGGCGCTGTGGTGCTGGGCGATGCGCGCAAAGCCGCTGCGCGCACCGTGGCTTGCGCGCTGGCCTCGGCGCAGGCGCTGCCGGTCTAACCCCCCCCGTCCCAGCACGGGGCGGCAAGATATTGGAAAGGCCCCGCGGGCGCACGGGGCCTTTCCTCGACTGCACGACCGAAAGATCAGGCGCGCAGGTCGAACCGGTCTGCTTCCATCACCTTGACCCAAGCGGCGACGAAATCGCAAACGAATTTCTCTTGCGCATCGTCTTGGGCATAGACTTCGGCATAGGCGCGCAAGATCGCATTCGAACCAAACACAAGGTCCACACGGCTGGCCGGCCATTTCGCGGTGCCACTGGCCCGGTCGCGCACCTCATAGCCGCCCGGCACCTGCGCCCAAGTGTTGCCCATATCGGTCAGGTTGACAAAGAAATCGGTGCTCAGCGCGCCGACGCGGTCGGTAAACACCCCCTCGTCGCCGCCGCCCGCATTGGTGCCCATCACCCGCAGGCCGCCCACCAGCACGGTCATTTCCGCCGCCGTCAGCCCCATCAGTTGCGCGCGGTCCAAAAGCAGTTCTTCCGGTGCAACGGCGTAGTCTTTCTTGAGCCAGTTGCGGAACCCGTCGTGAATCGGCTCCAATACGTCGAAGCTATCCGCATCGGTCATCTCGTCGGTCGCATCGCCCCGGCCCGGGGTAAAGGGCACCTCGGTCGGGACACCGGCCGCCTTGGCCGCCAGCTCGACCCCGACATTGCCCGCCAGCACAATCGTATCCGCGACAGAGGCCCCGGCTTCGGCGGCAAGCGGTTCCAGCACCGACAGCACCTTGGCCAGACGCGCAGGCTCGTTGCCCTCCCAATCCTTTTGCGGCGCAAGACGGATACGGGCGCCATTCGCACCGCCACGCATGTCGGACTGACGGAAGGTGCGCGCGCTGTCCCATGCGGTGGCGACCAATTCGCCGACGCTCAACCCAGAAGCGGCGATCTTTTCTTTCAGCGCGGCCACATCATAGCCCGTCGGGCCAACCGGCACCGGGTCTTGCCAGATCAGATCCTCGCTTGGCACCCACGGGCCAAGATAGCGCTGCTTCGGCCCCATATCGCGGTGCAACAGCTTGAACCATGCCCGCGCGAAGGCATCGTTGAAGGCCTCCGGATCGGCCATGAATTTCTGGCAGATCGCATTGTAGATCGGGTCCACCTTCATCGCCATATCCGCATCGGTCATCATCGGATTGTGGCGTTTGCTCGGGTCGGTGGCATCAACCGGCTTGTCTTCTTCCTTGATGTCGACGGGCTCCCATTGCCACGCCCCGGCGGGCGATTTGCGCAACTCCCATTCATGACCAAAGAGCATCTCGAAAAAGCCCATGTCCCATTTGGTGGGATGCGTGGTCCACGCCCCTTCAAGGCCCGAGGTGATGGCATTGGCGGCTTTGCCCTCCATCGTCGGGTTCGCCCAGCCAAGGCCTTGGGCCGTCACATCCGCCGCTTCCGGGTCCGCACCCAGCTTGCCCGCATCGCCGTTGCCATGCGTCTTGCCGACCGTATGCCCGCCCGCCGTCAGCGCGACGGTTTCTTCGTCATTCATCCCCATCCGGGCAAAGGTTTCGCGCACATGCAGCGCGGTTTTCGCCGGGTCGGGTTTGCCGTTCACGCCTTCGGGGTTCACATAGATCAGCCCCATCTGCACGGCGGCCAGCGGGTTTTCCATCGTGTCGGGCTTTTCGACATCGCCATAGCGGCCATCGGACGGCGCCAGCCACTCGGTCTCTGCGCCCCAATAGACGTCTTTTTCGGGCGCCCAAATATCTTCGCGGCCAAAGCCGAAACCATAGGGTTTCAGCCCCATCGATTCATAGGCCACCGTGCCCGCATAAAGGATCAGGTCCGCCCAAGAGATTTTGTTGCCGTATTTCTTTTTGATCGGCCACAAAAGGCGGCGCGCTTTATCCAGCGACACGTTATCGGGCCAGGAATTGAGCGGCGCGAAACGTTGGTTCCCGGTATTGCCGCCGCCGCGGCCATCGGCGCTGCGGTAGCTGCCCGCCGCGTGCCACGCCATGCGGATCATCAACCCGCCATAGTGGCCCCAATCGGCCGGCCACCACGATTGGCTATCGGTCATCAGCGCGTGCAGATCGGCGCGCAGCGCCTCGAAATCCAGTTCTTGCACCGCTTCACGGTAATTGAACCCCTTGAGCGGGTTGGTCTTTTCATCATGTTGATGCAAGATGTCGAGGTTCAGCGCATTGGGCCACCAGCGCATCGTATCCGCGCCCAGCGCCGTGGCGCCGCCATGCATCACCGGGCATTTGCCGCTGCTTTTCATCTCGTTTCCGTCCATCTGTCTTCCTCCCGTGGTTGCGTGTTTCGGGGCCATCCCCGTCTTCTTTCCCAAGGTAGAATTCGGACCCGATAATTTCCAATTGCATTAGCTGAAGGCTTCGATAAGAAAATCTGATGCTGAACCTGTCGATGAAACAGTTGCGCTATTTCGATGCGCTGGCGCGGCTGGGCCATTTTGGCCGCGCGGCGGAAGATTGCGCGATTTCACAACCCGCGCTGTCGGTGCAAATCCGCGAGATGGAGGCCGCCGTGGGCGGCGCTTTGGTGGAACGCTCTGCCCGGCAGATCCGGCTGACGGCGTTGGGGGCGGCCTTTGCCCCGCGGGTGCGCGATATTTTGCGCGCCGTGGATGAACTTGGCCATCTGGCGCGCAGCGCACAGGGCCCGCTAAGCGGCCCCTTGCGGCTGGGCGTGATCCCGACCATCGCGCCCTATCTTTTGCCCGCGATCGTATCGGATTGTGCCACGGCCTTTCCCGGCCTTGATCTGTTGCCGCGCGAGGCGGTGACGGGCAAGCTGGTGGGGGATTTGTTGGAGGCGCGGCTGGATGCGGCGATCATGGCGCTGCCGGTTTCGGAACCTGCATTGCTGGAAGTGCCGCTGTTTGACGAAGATTTCGTGTTGGTGCGCCCGCCCGGCGAGGCAGGCCAGCCCGTCCCCTCGGCCGAGGCGCTGCCCACAATGCGGCTGTTGCTGCTGGAAGAGGGGCATTGCTTTCGCGATCAGGCGCTGGCCTTTTGCACGCTGGGCCCCAGCCCCGGGCGCAATGTGATGGAGGGCTCGTCGCTGTCGACATTGGTGCAGATGGTCGGCGCCGGGATCGGGGTCACGCTTTTGCCCGAAATCGCGCTGCCGGTCGAAACGCGGCTGGCACAGGTGGATCTGGCGCGGTTGCCGCCCCCGGTGCCGGGGCGCAAGGTCGGGATGGTGTGGCGGCGATCTTCGCCGCTGGGACCGCAATTGCACGAGGTGGCGGCGCTGATCGCGCGGCTCGGGGCGGCGCAGCGCGATGGCGCAAAGGCCTTGGCCTTGGGCCAGACCGGCCGCTAGGCGCGGCGCGGGTGCTGCCATCTGCCGCCGCGCCACAGGCTTGCCAAGAGACGCGGTTGCGGGCACGAAAGAAGAAATACAAGGAGCCGCCTCATGTCTTTCGCGCCCCCCCGTTTGCTTCGTGAAGGTCACCGCCCGCTTTATCTTGCCGCCGCCCTGTTTGCCGTGCTGGCCGCCGGGCTTTGGGGCCATTGGATCGGCCATGGCATTGGCAACGCGCTTTTGCCCACCCGCGCCCTGCCGATTGACTGGCACGCGCATGAGCTGATTTTCGGCTATGGCGGTGCGGTGATGGCGGGGATCTTTCTGGCCTCTGCCCCGCGCTTTACCGGTTGGATTTTCTTTCCGCTTCTGACCGCGCTTTGGGTGGCCGGGCGGATCGCCATGGCGGCTTCTGGCGCGCTGTCGGCGCCCTTGGTGGCGCTGATTGATCTAAGCTTTGACGTGGTGGTGATGGCGCGGGTGGCGATGCCGCTTTTTGCGGGCAAGATCACCGCCGAAACCTTTCACGCCAAGCTTAAGACGCTGGGCTTCGTGACGATTTTCTTGCTGCACTTCCTCTCCAACCTTGTGATGCACCTCGATTGGATGGGGATTTGGGACGGGATTGCCGCGACCGGCGCGATGGCGGGGCTGATGGCTTGCGCCACGATGAACGCGGCCTTTGGCGGCAAGCTGACCGCCGCGCTGACCCGCAATGCGATGGTGCATGCCGGTGAAACCGCCCTGCCCCGCCCGCTTGCCAGCCTTGACCGTTGGGGGCCAATCTTCACCGGTCTGTGCGTGCCCGCAGCGTTCTTGCCGGTGCGGGCCTTCGGCGCGGTGCTGGTGCTTGCCGGGGCGTTGAACCTGTTTCGGGTGATGTTCTGGCGCTCTGGCTGGGCGTTTAAAAACGACGCGCTGCTGACCGGCTTCCATGTGGCCTTCATGTGCCTTGGCCTTGGCCAATATGCGATGGGGCTATCGGCGGTGACGGCGATGCAAATCTTCCCCGCCGCGATCCATTTGCTGGCCATCGGCGCGGTGGCGGGGCTGTCGATGGCGGTGATGATCAAATCGAGCCTTGGCCGCGCCGCGCGCCCCGCAGTGGCGACCAAACCGCTCAAAGCCGCAGGGATCGCGCTGATCTTGTCGCTGGCGCTGCGTGTTTCGGGCGAGCAGACGGTGACGCTGATGGCCTCGGCGCTTTTGTTCGCGGCCGCCTATGCGGCGCTGGTGGTGGGGCTTGCGCCGGCGCTCTTTGGGCGCAAACTGACCCCCGGCGAGCCTGGCGCGCGACCCTTGGGCCATGGCAAAGGCGATGGCATGACCACCACCGTGCAGATCAAGGGGCTAAGCGATTAAGGCTGCCAGCTTTGCGCTTGCGGCGGGCCAAGGCGGAGCAAATCCACGGCCCGCGCCCCGATCTGGCGGGCGATATCCTCGACCCCTTGCGGGCGCAGATAGAAGGCAGGCACGGGCGGCAGGATGATGCCGCCCATTTCCGTGACCGTGGTCATATTGCGCAGATGCGCCAGCGTCAGCGGTGCTTCGCGCGCGAGCAAGATCAGCGGACGCCGTTCTTTCAGCTGCACCGAGGCGGCACGGACCAAAAGGTTATCATCCATCCCGCAGGCAATCGCCGCGAGCGAGCGCATCGAGCACGGCGCGACAATCATCCCGGCGCTTGGCGCAGACCCCGACGCAATTGCTGCGCCGACATTGCCAATCGCATGGCTGCGGGTCGCCAAAGATTGCAGCCGCGCAAGCGCGCCCTCATCCGCCTCGGTCGCAAAGGTCAACTTCGCTGCCGAGGACATCACCAAATCGATCTCGACCTCAAGCGCATGCAGCGCCTCGGCCACGGCCAGCGACAACAGCGCACCGGAGGCGCCCGAAACGCCCAAAATCACCCGCGCGGTCATTTCACACCGCCGGGGAATTGGCGCTTCAAAACGGCCTCAGCAAAAGCCTCATCTTCGGGGCGCATTTTCATCACCGTGCCCCATTCGCGCGTGGTCTCGGTGCCGATCTTGGTGGTGGCATCGATGCCGAGCTTGCCGGCCAAGCCCTCCAACGGGGAGGCGAAATCAAGGTAATCCATCGGCGTGCGATCCAGCACCACCAGATCGCGGCCCGGATCCATCCGGGTAGCCATCGCCCAAGCGATATCATCCCAATTGCGCGGGTCGATATCGTCATCCACGACGATCACCATTTTCGTATAGCTGAACTGCGCCAGCATCCCCCAAAGCGCCATCATCACGCGGCGCGCTTGGCCGGGGTAGCTTTTCTTAATCTGCACCACCGCAATGCGATAAGAACAAGCCGCAGGCGGCAGCCAAAGGTCTTTCACCTCGGGGATTTGTTGGCGGATGACCGGCAGCGCCAGATCGTTGAACACCTCGCCAATGATCGCGGGCTCATCCGGCGGGCGGCCCGTATAGGTGGACAGATAAATCGGGTCTTTGCGATGCGTCAGCGCAGACACCCGCATCACCGGGAACGGCTCCACCGCGTTATAATAGCCGGTGTGATCGCCAAACGGGCCCTCGGGGGCGGTGTCGCCCTCGGTGATCCAGCCCTCAATCACCATTTCGGCATTGGCGGGCACCATCAGGGGCACGGTTTTGCACGGCACCAAATGGCTCCGCTGGCCGCGCAACACGCCCGAAAAAGTGAGTTCCGAGACGTTTTCAGGCAAAGGCAAAGCGGCCGAAAGCAGCGTCGCCGGGTCCGCGCCCAAAACCATTGCCACGGGCATCGGTTTGCCCGCCGCCTGCCAAGTGCGGTGATGCTGCGCGCCGCCGCGATGGGCAAGCCAGCGCATGATGATGCTTTCGGGCCCATGCAACTGCGCGCGATAGATGCCAAGGTTATACGACATCACCGCATTCACATCGGAGCCATGCGGACGCGTGACGACCACGGGCCAGGTGAAGAGCCGCCCGCCATCGCCCGGCCAAAGCTGCTGCACCGGCAACTCCTCAAGGTTCAACCCCTTGCCGGGTTCCAGAACGACCTCCTGCACCGGGCCTTTTTTCGAGATATTCACCCGTGTGGACAGCGCCGCTTTCAACATCGGCCAGCGCGAGATCGCATCGCGCATCCCCTCCACCGGTTCGGGGGTTTTGAGCGAGGCGAGAAATTCGCCCAAAGCGGGCACCTGATCAAGCGGCAGCCCCAGCCCCGCCGCCACCCGCGACGTGGTGCCGAACAGATTCGTCACCACCGGAATTTCGGCACGTTTGCCGCCGGGCAAAACAGGCGCGTCAAACCGCAGCACCGGCCCGCCCTGTTCCAAAACCGCGCGATGCACCGCAGACATCTGCAATTCCACGCCCACCGGCTCGGCGATGGCGCGTAACTCATTGCGGCCCTTTGCCCAATCCAGGAAGGACCGCAGGTCGGAAAAAACGGGTAAGCTGCGCATATGTCCTCCTAAGTCATGGTGGCGATAGCATCTAGGGTTCATCAAAGGTTTGACATTGATCAAGTTGCCGCATTGTGACCCGCGTTAAACCACCCCATCTAGGGACGGGGAGTAATCCCCCGACGAAAGGAGCGCCATGTCCGACCATGACCAAATCCCCCGCCTGCCCAAATTGATGGGTCGGGCGATGCGGCCTTTGCCGACGGCGCCGCTGTCGGTGACTTTGACCCTTTTGGCGCGCCGCATTGCCAAACGCCACCCGGGCCTGTTTCAACGGCTCGGCCAATACCGTGAAACGCGCTTCTTGCTGGATGCGACCGACCTGCCCTTCAAGCTGCTGCTGGATCTGCGCGACGGCAAGGTGAAGCTGACCGCGCATCGCACCGCCCCCGAAGCCGAGGCCCGCATTGCCGGGCCGATTGCCGGTTTTCTTGGCATGATGCACGGCGCCTATGATGGCGACGCGCTGTTTTTCTCGCGCGATTTGATCGTTGAGGGCGACACCTCTGCCGTGGTGGCGCTGCGCAATGCGATTGATGATGCGGAGCTTGACCTTTCGGCGGAGCTGGCAGAACTTGCCGGTCCGCTCAAACCCTTCGTGCAGCCCGCCGTCACATTGGCGGAAAAAGGCTCTGGCATGGTGCTGCACCGGGTCGATACGCTGGCTGGAGGCTGGACATGATGGAACTGGTTTGCCCCGCGGGCACCCCTGCCGCGCTGCGCGCCGCCGTGGAGGCTGGCGCGCATGCCGTTTATTGCGGGTTTTCCGATGAGACGAACGCGCGCAACTTTCCGGGCCTGAACTTCTCGCCCGAGGAATTGGTGCCCGCCGTTGCGGGCGCGCACAAACGCGGCGCCAAGGTGCTGGTGGCGCTGAACACCTTCCCGCGGGCGGGGGGCGAAAAGCTTTGGCACCAACGCTTGGCCGATGCCGAGGCGGCGGGCGTCGATGCGGTGATCTTGGCCGATATCGGGCTTTTGGATTATGCCGCGACGCATCACCCGAACCTGCGCCGCCACCTGAGCGTGCAAGCCGCTGCCGCCAACCCCGATGCGATCAACTTCTACGCCGAAGCCTTTGACGTGAAACGGGTTGTTCTGCCGCGCGTGCTGACCGTGGCCGAGATTTCCGCGATCAACAAAGAAATCGACGTGGAAACCGAGGCGTTCGTCTTTGGCGGGCTGTGCGTGATGGCCGAGGGGCGCTGTGCGCTGTCGTCTTATGCCACGGGTCTGTCGCCCAATATGAACGGCGTCTGCTCTCCCGCGTCCCATGTGGTCTATGCCGAAGAAGGCCCGGATCTGGCGGCGAAGCTGGGTGGCTTCACCATTCACCGCACGCCGAAAGACCGCCCCGCGCCCTATCCGACGCTGTGCAAGGGCTGCTTTACCTCGGGCGAGCAAACCGGCCATGTGTTTGAAGACCCGGTTTCGCTCGATGCGCGCCACTTGATTCCGGCGCTGGCAAAAGCGGGCGTGACCGCGCTCAAAATCGAAGGGCGGCAACGCTCGCGCGCCTATGTGGCCGAGGTGGTCCGCGCCTTCCGCGCCGCCACCGATGCCCTTGCCGATGGGCGCGAATTGCCGCTGGCAGAGCTTGCCCGGCTGACAGAAGGCCAATCCGCCACCGCCGGGGCCTATGCGAAAACCTGGAGATGACGATGGACCTGACGGTAGGCTCGAACCTGTTCTTCTGGACAGCCGACGCAACGCGCAAATTCTACGCTGACCTTGCGCAGGCCCCGGTCTCGCGGGTGGTTGTGGGCGAGGTGGTCTGTTCCAAACGGTTGCCGTTTTGGGAAGCCGAAATCCCCACCGCGCTCGCCACGCTGCAAGAGGCGGGCAAGGACGTGGCGATCTCGACCCTTGGGCTTGTCACGCTCAAGCGCGAACGCAACCAGACCGATGATATTTTCGGTATGGGCGTGCCGGTTGAGATCAACGATATCACCGCGCTCAAGCACCTGCCGGAAAACACCCCGTTTTGGGTGGGTCCGCTGGTGAACGTCTATAACGAGGGCACGGTGGCCTATCTGGCGCGCCGGGGCGCGACCCGGATCTGCCTGCCGCCCGAATTGCCGCTGGCCTCGATTGCGACCTTGGCGAAAGCGGGCAAAGAGGCGGGGGTGAAGATCGAGGTCTGGGGCCATGGGCGGTTGCCGCTTGCCATTTCGGCGCGCTGCTACCATGCGCGGCTGAATGACCGGGCCAAGGACAATTGCCAATTCATCTGCGGCGAAGACCTGGACGGGCGCGAGGTTGATACGCTTGACGGGCAGGCGTTTTTGTCGGTGAACGGCGTGCAAACGCTGTCCGCCGCCACCGGCTGCGCGGCCTATCACACCGAAGCTTTGCGCGAAGCGGGCGTTGATAGCCTGCGGCTGTCGCCGCAAACGGGCGACTTCAACGCGCTTTGCGCAGGCTATGCCGACCGGATTGCGGGCAATATCTCGCCCGAAGCTTTGGTGGCGCAACTGCTGCCCGAGGCGCCGGGTGGCCGCTTTGCCGATGGCTTCTTTACCGGGCCTTCGGGCTCCGACTGGGCGCATCCGATCCCGGCCTAAGCTTTTGGCCGGGGGCGGCAAAAGTCTGCCCCCGGCCCCAGCTCAAACGCAATAATGTGATGTAGGAATATGCCTTTAGGCTGATCTATGTCATGCAAGCCCCTTCCCCGCCTCGCTAATCTCGCCCCGTCGGTCACTGCGCCTGGGGAGGAACAGCATGAGCACGCGGCTTCGGGATTTCACACCATCGGTCAGCCCCTATGGCAATCGCGGCACGGGGCCGGTGCGCAGCCAGCATCCGCGTTACGTCACGCTCACCCCGCCCTGCTCTGCCGCCTGCCCGGCGGGGGAAAACATTCGCGCCTGGCTTGAGCTTGCGATGCAGGGCCGCTACCGCGCCGCTTGGGAAAAGCTGACCGAAGACAACCCGATGCCCGCCGTGCATGGCCGGGTGTGCTACCACCCTTGCGAAAGCAATTGTAACCGGGGCGAGGTGGATGAGGCGGTCTCGATCCACGCGGTGGAACGCTTCTTGGGCGATATGGCCACGCGCGAGGGTTGGGAGTTTCACAAGCTCCGTTCGGACACCGACAAACGCGTGTTGATCGTGGGGGCCGGGCCTGCGGGGCTTTCGGCCGCTTATCATTTGGCCCGCCTTGGCCATAAGGTCGAAATCCGCGAAGCCGGGCCGATTGCGGGCGGCATGATGCATTTTGGCATTCCCGCCTACCGGATGCCGCGCGCCGAACTGGCCGCCGATGTGGCGCGGATTGTGAATTTGGGGGTGCGGATCACGCTCAACCACAAGGTCACCGACCTGATGGCCGAAAAGGAACAGGGCGGGTTTGATGCGGTGTTTCTGGCGATTGGCGCGGGGCTGGGAAAACGCGTTGAAATCCCCGCGCGCGATGCCGCCAAGGTTTTGGATGCGGTGAACTTGCTCCATGAAACCTCGTCCGAGACCCCGCCGCTTTTGGGCCGCCGCGTGGTGGTTTATGGTGGCGGCAATACCGCGATGGATGCTGCGCGCACCGCCAAACGGCTTGGCGCGACCGAGACCATCATCGTCTACCGCCGCGACCGAGATCATATGTCCGCGCATAGTTTTGAAGCCGATGAAGCGATTGAAGAAGGCGTCAAAATCCGCTGGCTGACCACGATCAAGGAAATCTCGGGCTCTGATCTGCAGGTCGAGCGAATGGAAATTGATGCCGAGGGCCGCCCCCAACCCACGGGCGAGATTGAAACGCTTTCGGCGGATGCGGTGGTGCTGGCTTTGGGCCAACAAACCGACAGCGGGTTTTTGAAAAACGTGCCGGGGCTGGAGTTCACCCCCGATGGCGCGGTGGTGGTTTCGGGCGAGATGATGACCGGGGCGACGGGTGTCTTTGCAGGCGGCGATATGGTGCCCGCGCAGCAATCTGTCACCATCTCCACCGGCCACGGCAAACGCGCGGCGCGCCATATAGATGCGTGGCTGCGCGGCGAGACGTACAGCGAGCCCCCCCCCAAGCCGGTGGCCGATTTCGCCAAGCTACATTTGCCGGTTTATTCCGATGCCGAGCAAAGCGCGCAGGCGCATTTGTCGGACACCGTGCGCATGGGCGGCTTTCAGGAAATCATCAAAGGGCTGACCACCAAGGAAGCCCGCTATGAGGCCGCGCGGTGCTATTCTTGCGGGCAATGTTATGAATGCGACAATTGCTTTGCCGCCTGCCCAGAAGAGGCGATTGTGAAGCACGGCCCCGGGCGCGGCTACCGCATTGATCTGACCAAATGCACAGGCTGCGCAACCTGCGAAGAACAATGCCCCTGCGGCGCGCTTGATATGATTGCGGAGGAGGCCCCCCATGCGTGACACGGTTGTGCAACAAGAGGCCCCCGCCAATGACGCAACCACCGTGCAAGCGGTGATGGATGGCAACACGGCCGTCGCCCATATCGCTTACCGCGTGAATGAGGTTTGCGGGATCTACCCGATCACCCCCTCTTCGACGATGGCGGAACTGGCCGATGAATGGGCGTCGCGCGACATCCGTAACATCTGGGGCAATGTCCCCGTGGTGCAAGAAATGCAGTCCGAGGCCGGGGCCGCAGGCGCGGTGCATGGCGCTTTGCAAGCGGGCGCGATGACGACGACCTTCACCGCCTCGCAGGGGCTGATGCTGATGATCCCCAATATGTTCAAGATCGCGGGGGAGCTGACACCGACGGTCTTTCATGTGGCGGCGCGCGCTTTGGCGACCCATGCGCTCTCGATCTTTGGCGATCATTCCGATGTGATGGCGGTGCGGTCGACGGGTTTTGCGATGCTCGCCTCCGCCTCGGTGCAAGAGGCCCATGATATGGCGCTGATTGCCCAAGCCGCCACGCTGCGTGCCCGCGTGCCCTTTGTGCATTTTTTCGATGGGTTCCGCACCAGCCATGAGGTCAATACGCTGAGCCTCATCCCGGATGCGCAAATCCGCGCGATGATTGACGATGATCTGGTGCGCGCGCATCGCGCCCGCGCACTTTCGCCCGATAACCCCGTGGTGCGCGGCACCGCGCAAAACCCCGATGTGTTCTTTCAAGGGCGCGAAGCGGCAAACCCGTTCCACGCGGCGGTGCCCGGCATTGTGGCGGAGGAAATGGCAAAACTCGCCACCCTCACCGGGCGCGCCTATAAGCTGTGCGATTACATCGGCGACCCAGAGGCCGAGCGGGTGATTGTGGTCATGGGCTCGGGCGCGGAGGTGGTGGAAGAGGCGCTCGCCGCGCTCAACGCCCAAGGGGCGAAACTCGGCGCGGTGGTGGTGCGGCTCTACCGCCCCTTCCCGGCGGAGGCGTTCTTGGCGGCACTGCCCGCCAGTTGCACCAAATTGGCCGTGCTCGATCGTTGCAAAGAACCCGGCGCCCCGGGCGAGCCGCTCTTTTTGGATGTGGTGGCCACATTGGCCGAGGCCGTCGCCACCGGCAAACGCGCCGCCCTGCCGCGTATCACCGGCGGGCGCTATGGCCTTTCATCCAAGGACTTTGACCCCGCGCAGGTGAAAGCGATTTATGATGATCTGGCGGGGGATGCGCCCAAACAGGGCTTTACCGTCGGTATCACCGATGATGTGGGGCTGACCTCTCTGCCCGCTGACCCCAGCTTTGTGACCGAGCCGCAAGACGTTGTGCGCGCGGTCTTTTATGGCCTTGGGGCCGATGGCACGGTGGGGGCCAATAAAAACTCGGTCAAGATTTTGGCGGAAGAAGCCGGGCGCTTTGCGCAGGGCTATTTTGTCTATGACAGCCATAAATCCGGCGCGCAGACGGTGTCTCACCTCCGCTTTGGCCCGCGCCCGATCAAAGCGCCCTATCTCATTCATTCGGCCAATTTCGTGGCCTGCCATCAGTTCCACTTCCTGCAAAAGATCGACGTGTTGCGCGTGGCTGCTCCGCGGGCAACCTTCCTTTTGAACGCCCCATTTGGGCCAGAGAAGGTCTGGGACCGCCTGCCGCGGTCTGCCCAAGCGGCGATCATCGATAAGGGGCTGAAATTCTATGTGATTGATGCCAACAAAGCCGCGCGCGAAGTGGGGCTGGGGCGGCGCACCAATACGATCTTGCAGACCTGTTTCTTTGCGCTTTCGGGCGTGTTGCCGCGCGAAGCGGCGATTGAACAGATCAAAGCCGCGATCAAGAAAACCTATGGCCGCAAAGGCAAACGGGTGATCGAGCAAAACTGGGCGGCGGTGGATGGCGCGCTGGAACGGCTGCATGAGGTCCCCGTGCCCAAAGCGCCCAGTTCAGAGACCGAACGGCCGCCCGCCGTGCCCGCCACCGCACCCGAGTTTGTGCGCCACGTCACCGCGCTGATGATGGAAGATCGCGGCGACGAGATCCCGGTGAGCTTGCTGCCCGCCGATGGCACCTTCCCCACCGGCACGGCAGCGTGGGAAAAACGCAATGTGGCCGATGAAGTGCCGCTTTGGCGCGACGATTTGTGCATCCAATGCGGGCAATGTTCGTTCGTCTGCCCGCACAGCGTCATTCGCGCGAAATACTTTGACGAAGACCTGCTGGAAGGCGCGCCCGAAGGGTTCAAATCCGCGCCCGTCAATGCGCGCGGCTACCCCGGCGCGCGGTTTTCTTTGCAATTCCATGTCGAAGATTGCACCGGTTGCGGGCTGTGTATAGAGGCTTGCCCCTCGCTTTCGCCCCATGAGCCGGGGGTGAAGGCGATCAACCTTTCAGAGAAGCAACCGCTTGTCGAAACCGCGCGTAAGGCGATGACCTTCTTTGAACATCTGCCGGTGAATGACCGCGCGCGGATCGACTTTGCCAATGTGCGCGGCGTGCAATTCCTTGAGCCTTTGTTCGAGTTCTCGGGCGCTTGCGCGGGCTGTGGGGAAACGCCCTATGTGAAGCTGCTCAGCCAATTGTTTGGCGACCGGCTGATGGTGGCCAATGCCACGGGCTGTTCCTCGATTTATTCGGGCAACCTGCCGGTGACGCCTTGGACGAAAAACGCCGAAGGGCGCGGCCCGGCTTGGGCAAACTCGCTTTTCGAGGATAACGCCGAATTTGGCCTTGGCTTCCGGTTGGCGGCGGACAAGCACCTAGACCTTGCCCGCAGGCTTTCCCAAGAGATGGCGCCGATGGTGGGCGAGGATTTGGTGGCCGATATCCTCAGCGCGCCACAAATCCGCGAAAGCGAGATCCGCGCGCAGCGCGAGCGCGTTGCCACGCTGAAAACCCGGCTTCTTGCGCATCGCGAGGCCCCGCAAGCGCGGCATCTTCTGAGTGTGGTGGATCACCTTGTCCGCCGCTCGATCTGGATCGTTGGCGGCGATGGCTGGGCCTATGACATTGGCTATGGCGGGCTTGACCATGTGCTGGCCTCTGGGCGCAATGTGAATGTGTTGGTGATGGACACGGAGGTTTATTCCAACACGGGCGGGCAGGCCTCAAAGGCCACGCCCTTGGGGGCGATTGCGAAATTCGCGGCCGCGGGCAAGCGCACCGCGCGCAAAGATTTGGCTTTGCAAGCCGTGGCTTACGGCAATGTCTACGTGGCGCAGGTGGCGATGGGGGCCAACCCGCAACAAACGCTGCAAGCCTTCCGCGAGGCCGAGGCTTATGACGGGCCGAGCCTTATTTTGGCCTATAGCCATTGTATCGCGCATGGGTTTGACATCCGCCAAGGGCTGAACCAGCAAGACCGGGCCGTGGCCTCTGGCTATTGGCCGCTCCTGCGCTATGATCCGCAATTGCGGGGCACCGGTGCGGCGCCGTTCCGGCTGGATAGCCCGCGCCCGGTGCTGCCCTTCAAGGATTACGCCTATAATGAGTTGCGTTATTCCGCCCTTGCCGCGACCCGGCCCGAAGAGGCCGCCGCCCTGTTGGATCAGGCGCAGCAGGCGATCTTGGAGAAATACCGCAGCTATGAAGATTTCGCCGCGATGGACGGCGGCCCCGGCCCGGCGCAAGCGCTGGGCGCTGCGGGCAAACTGTAACGGAGACCCGAGATGGAGATGAAAACCCGCTATCTGGGCCTTGATTTGCCAAGCCCGCTTGTGGCCTCGGCCAGCCCGCAAAACGCCAAGCTTGAGGTGCTCAAGATCTTGGCCGATCACGGCGCGGGGGCGGTGGTGCTGCCCTCGGTGTTTGAGGAGCAAATCTGGCATGAGCAGCGCATTCTCGATCAGCTGGTCGAGCATGGCGCGGAAAGCTCGGGCGAGGCGCTGAGCTATTTCCCGACCCAATCGGCCTTTGCCTTTGACAGCTCCAACCACCTGACATTGGTGGAAAAGGCCGCTGCCGTGCTGCCCATTCCGGTGATTGCCTCGCTTAATGGCACCACCGATAGCGGCTGGACCGATATGGCCTATGATTTCGCCGAAGCAGGCGCTGGGGCGATTGAACTGAATGTCCATTTCCTGCCCACCGATCCCGATATGTCGGGGGCCGCAGTGGAAAAGCGCACGCTGGATGTGGTGGCGGCGGTCTGTGACACGGTGGATATTCCGGTTTCGGTGAAAATCGGCCCCTATTTTTCGTCCCCCGCGCATATGGCCAAACGGATCGTGCAGGCCGGGGCGGAAGGCGTGGTGTTGTTCAACCGTTTCTATCAGCCCGATATCGACCCGGTGCGGCTGGCCGTCGAGCCGCAACTGGAACTGTCGCGCCGCTATGAGATGCGGCTGCCGATGCGCTGGATCGGTGTGCTTGCGGGGCGGTTCAAGGGCTCGATCGCCGCGACAACGGGGGTGGAAACCGCGGAAGATGTGGTGCGCTATCTGTTGGCGGGGGCGGATGTGGTGATGACCACCTCGGCGCTGTTGCGCCATGGGCCGGAACATATCGGCATTTTGCGGCAAGGCCTGGAAGACTGGCTGTCCGCGCGCGGACTGCAAAGCCCCGACGATCTGCGCGGCAAACTTGCCTATGGCGCGATGGATGACCCCGAGGGCTATGAGCGCGCCAATTACATCAAGGTCATGCAAAGCTGGGGCAAGGGCTGAGGGCGCAAACGGGCGTCAAGGGGAATATGGGTGCGCGTTAACGCCGCATAAAGAGCACGAGCCTATGTTGGCGCAGAGTTCGTCCCATTTTTTGGAGCCGCCATGTTCCTTCGCCGCCCGCCTAAAGCCACAGATTCGCGCCAAGAGGCCCTGAACACCGCCGTGGAATCCGCACTGGCCGTGACCTCGTTCAATCTTGATGGCAAAATCATGAGCGCCAATTCGGCCTATTGTGATTTGCTTGGCTACACCGAAGCGGAACTGGTGGGCCAATCGCTCGCCATGATCATGCTGCCCAGCTATGCCAAAACCGTCGGCACCGGGAAGTTTTGGGATGATCTGCGTGCGGGCGAGATCGTGCACTTGGCCGTGACGCGGCTGCGCAAGAACGGCGATCCGGTCTGGCTCGAATCGACCTATGTGCCGGTGCGCGATGCCTCGGGCAAAGTGGTCGAAGTGTTCAACTTTGCCTCTGACATCAGCGAAAAGACCCGCGAACGCAAGCATCTCGAATCGATGATGGCCGCGCTGCACCGCTCGCAGGCGGTGATCGAATTCGACCTGCAGGGCAATATCGTCGACGTGAACGACACGTTCTTGGCGGCGATGGGCTACACGCGCGACGAACTGATCGGCAAGCATCACCGCATGTTCATGCCCCCCGGCGCCGCCGAAAAGGCCGATTACGCCGAGTTCTGGGACACGCTGCGCACCGGCGAATTCGTCGCGGGCGTGTTCAGCCGGGTCGCCAAGGGCGGGCGCCAGATATTCTTGCGCGCCACCTACAACCCGATCAAGGGTGTCGATGGCAAGCTTGCCGGGGTGGTGAAATATGCCCAAGACATCACCGAAGATCGCCGCACCGCGCTTGACCAAGCCGGGCAGATCCATGCGCTGCACCGCTCACAAGCGGTGATCGAATTCGACCTGCAGGGCAACATTCTGACTGCGAATGATAATTTCCTGAACGTGATGGGCTACACGCTTGACGAGCTTGTCGGTCAGAAACACGGGATTTTCCTTGCCGCCGAGGAACGCGAAAGCCCGACCTATGCCCACTTCTGGCAAGAGTTGCGCAAGGGCAAAGCGCAGGTGGCCGAATTCCGGCGGATCGCGAAATCGGGCGCAGATGTCTGGATTCAGGCCAGCTACAACCCGATCCTTGATGCCGATGGCAAACCCTACAAGGTGGTGAAATTCGCCACTGATATCACCGCGCAAAAGGATGCGATCCTTGCGTTCGAAGAGGGAATTTCGGCGCTGAGCGCGGGGCAGTTGGACCACCGCATCACCGAAGCGCTGCCGAGCGAATTCGAAGCGCTGCGCGCCAATTACAACGCAGCGATGGAGCGGCTGTCCGAACTGGTGGGCGCGATCTTGGAAAGCGCGGAATCGATCCGCGCGGAAACCGCGAACCTCTCGGGGGCTTCGGCCGAATTGGGGCGGCGCACCGAAACGCAGGCGGCCTCCTTGGAAGAAACCGCCGCCGCGCTGAACCAGCTTTCCGCCTCGGTCGAAAGCTCGGCCACCGGCGCGCGCAATGCGGCCTCGGCGGTGGGTAAGGCGCGGTCGCGCTCCACCGAAGGGCGGCGCGTTGTCGAACAGACGATCTCGGCGATGGGCGATATTGCGACAAGTTCGGATCAGATTTCGCGCATCACCTCGGTGATCGACGACATCGCCTTCCAAACCAATCTTCTGGCGCTGAACGCCGGGGTCGAGGCCGCGCGGGCGGGCGAAACCGGGCGTGGCTTCGCCGTTGTCGCCTCGGAAGTGCGCGCGCTGGCGCAGCGCTCGTCCGAAGCGGCGCGCGAGATTGCCGAACTGATCGAAACCTCTAGCAAACAGGTCCGCCAAGGCGTTGAACTGGTCAATGAATCCGGCACGGCGCTAAGCGAAATCGACGCGCTGGTGAACGAGGTCGATGGCCTTGTGCAGGCGATTGCGGGCTCGTCGGTGGAACAATCGACCGGGCTGGCCGAGATCAATTCGGCGGTGAACCAACTCGATCAGGTGACGCAGCAAAACGCGGCCATGTTCGAAGAAAGCTCTGCAGCGGTTTCGGTGCTGAGCAGCCAAGCCGGGCAACTGGCCGCGCAAGGGGCGGTGTTCCGTGTGAACCAAACGATGACCAGTTCATTGGCGCTACGCGCCGCCTCCTAAGCTGGGCAGATAGATCAAAGAACGCCGCGCAATCTGCGCGGCGTTTTGCGTTTTGGCTTACGTTTTGGCGAGGCGCCCCGATGATCCTCGGGCGATCACTCGCAGGGTTCGGGATTGGCGCGTTTCCAGCGCACCGAGGAAAAGAAGCTCAACCCGATGAACAGCACCCCCAGCAGACCGGTGGCCCATTCCGGCACCGGGAACAGGGTCTGGGCGAACATCGCGCCCGACAGCACCAAGATCGACCAAAAGGCCCCATGTTCCAAAAAGCGGAATTCGCTTAGCGCGTGCCGTTCGACCAGCATCACCGTCATCGACCGCACATAGAACGCGCCGATCCCCAAGCCGATCGCGATCAAAAACAGGTTTTGCGTCAGCGCAAAGGCCCCGATCACGCCGTCAAAACTGAACGAGGCATCCAGCACTTCCAGATAGAGAAAGGCGCCGATGCCACCGCGCGCCACATCAGAGGCCAGCGCGCCGCGATCCAGCACCTGCCCCAAACCTTCGACCGCCAAAAAGGTCAACAAGCCGGTGCAGGCCGCCACCAGAAATGTGCCCTGTTCTTGCACAGGCTGGACCCAGGCCACAAACAGCACCAAGGCCAGAACGAAGCCGATCTCCAACCCTCGGACAGAGGCGCACGCGCTGAGCCTGCGTTCCAAGGCCGGGAACCAATGCACATCCTTGCCTTCATCGACGAAGTAGCTTAGCGCCACCATCATCAGGAAGGCACCGCCAAATCCTGCAATAGAAACATGGGCTTCGTCGATGATCTTGGCATATTCCTGTGGCTCTGTGGCGGCCAGCCGTATCGCCTCCAGCGGGCCGACATGGGCCGCCACCACAACAATGATCAGCGGGAAGATGATCCGCATGCCAAAGACCGCGATCAAGATCCCCCAGGTCAGAAACCTTCGCTGCCACACCGGCGACATCCGCCCCAGCTTGTTGGCATTGACGATGGCATTGTCGAACGACAAAGAGATTTCCAGCACCGCCAGCACACAGGCGACAAAGAAGAACGACATCGCCCCCGAAAACGTGTGTTCGTAGACGAAACCGAGCCACAAAGAGAGCAGAAGGCCAATCGCTGTGAAGCCGAAGGCCCAGCCGAAATAGTGGAAGGTGCTGCGCATTCTGTCCCCGCTGCGACAGCCGGGTGGACCGGCTGCATATCCTTGGGCTTGATGTAGGAAGTGGCACGCCGGGCTGCAAGCCCCTGCCCCGCCCCTGCGCGGATGTGACCGAGGCAGCGCGGTAGGGCCGTGCGCCCGGGCTAGCCTGCGGCCCCGCGCCGCCGGGTCCAGCCATAAAGCGCGACAAGCTCGGTGGCGACATGCGCGCCGGCAATCGCGGTGGCCCCGGTCGGGTCATAGGGGGGCGAGACCTCGACCACATCGCCGCCAACCATATTGATGCCCGCCAGCCCGCGCAAAAGCGCCGCCGCCTGCCAACTGGCCAGGCCGCCCCAGACCGGGGTGCCGGTGCCGGGGGCAAAGGCGGGGTCGAGGCAATCAATATCGAAGCTGATGTAGCATGGCCGCTCGCCCACCACCTGTTTGATGCGGTTCACCGTCTCGGCCACGCCCGCTTGATGCACAAAGGGGGCGTCAAGAATATGCACCCCGCAGGTGTCTGGGTTGTCGGTGCGGATGCCCACCGAAACGGTGGTTTCCGGCGCGACATAGCCCAGCTTCAGCGCTTTATAAAGAAAGGTGCCGTGGTCGATCCGGCTCATGTCATCATCGGCCCAAGTGTCGGAATGGGCATCAAAGTGGATCAGCGCCACCGGCCCGTGACGATCCGCCATCGCGCGCAAGATCGGCTGGGTGATGAAATGATCGCCCCCCAGCGTAATCACCCCCGCCCCCGCGCCCAAGATGGTGGCGATGTGGTTGGTGACCCGGTCGGGGAAGCTGGCCGTATGCGCATAGTCAAAGGCCAGATCGCCATAATCGACAATCTGCATCTCGCTGAGCGGATCATAGCCCCATCCATAGGGCGCATCGAAAGCTTGCAGCGTTGCCGCCTCGCGGATCGCGCGCGGGCCAAAGCGGGTGCCGGGGCGGTTGGTCACCGCCTGATCGAAGGGCACGCCGGTGATAGCAAGATCGACGCCAACCAAATCCTTGCTATAGCGGCGGCGCAGAAATGACGGCGCACCGCCAAAAGCGTTTTCATAGGCAAGACCGCGCGCCTCGGCCCGGGTGAATGCCGTATCCACTTGATTTTTCGCGTCTTCCAGTGCCATGAGCGCCCCCTTTTCGGCCCGAGTATGGGCTCTTTTCAGGTAGAAGTGTCAACCAAAACCTGCGTCAGGCTGTCGCAGATAGAACCATTCCAAACTTGATCTGGATCAACTCTCTCACGCCCGCGTGAACTTAGATTTATTCTATATTTTGCTACGGAGGAACCATCCATGGAACGCTCTCTCGCCCTCGGGCTGGCCCTGACCACCGCCTTGGCCACGCCGGTGCTGGCGGATGACACGGCGCTGCGCGATGAGGCCAAAGACCTTTTCGAAGTCATCCCGATGCAGGCGCCCCTGCTGGAAAACAACAATGCGGTGACCCGCGACAAGGTCGACCTTGGCGCGATGTTGTTCTTCGATCCGCGGATGTCGAAATCGGGCCTGTTCTCGTGCCAGTCGTGCCATAATGTGGGGATCGGTGGCGTCGACGGGCTGGAAACCTCGGTCGGTCACGGCTGGCAAGCGGGTCCGCGCAACGCGCCGACGATGCTGAACGCCGTTTTCAACATCGCCCAATTCTGGGATGGCCGTGCGCCTGACTTGGCCGCACAAGCCAAAGGCCCGGTGCAGGCGGGTGTGGAAATGAACAACACCCCGGAACAAGTGGTGGCGACGCTGAAATCGATGGATGGCTATGTCAGCGCCTTCGACGCCGCCTTCCCGGGCGAAGATGACCCGATCACCTTTGACAATTTCGCGCTGGCGATCGAGGCATTCGAGGCCACGCTGCTCACCCCGAATTCGCGGTTTGACCAATGGCTGATGGGCCAAGACGGCGCGATGACCGATCAAGAAAAGAACGGTCTGACGCTGTTCGTCGAAACCGGCTGTGCAACCTGCCACAACGGCATCAACTTCGGCGGCAACGGCTATTATCCGTTCGGTCTGGTGGAAAAACCCGGCGCCGATGTACTGCCCGAGGGGGACAAGGGCCGCTTTGCCGTGTCTGAAACCGCCGATGACGAATACGTCTTCCGCGCCGCGCCGCTGCGCAACATCGCGCTGACCGCGCCTTACTTCCACTCGGGCAAGGTCTGGGATCTCAATCAAGCGGTCGCCATCATGGCGAATTCGCAGCTTGGGGCAGAGCTGGATGATGCGCAAATCGACGACATCACTGCCTTCTTGGAAACGCTGACCGGCGAACAACCCGAAGTCGTGCATCCGACGCTGCCGGTGCGCACCTCGGCCACGCCGAAACCGGCGCCGATGTAAGCAGACCACGACGGCCTTTGGCCTACGTCCCAACGAAAAGGCGCGGGGGAAACCCCGCGCCTTCACCATTTCGATGGCCTTGGCGGCGCCAAACGCTTGCCGCCTCGGGCGCGTCCCTTACACGGCGCGGATTTGTTTCGCCTTGGGCGTCGGCGCACCGGAATTGGCATCGATGAAATCAAGCACCAGCGGGCGAATGTTGTTGCGCCAGCTGCGCCCCGCGAAAATGCCGTAATGGCCCGCGCCGGGTTCCAGATGCTGGGCCTTCATCTCGTCGGGCAGGCCGGTGCAAAGCCGCAGCGCCGCAACGCATTGGCCCGGCGCAGAAATATCGTCATTCGCGCCTTCGACCGTTTTTACTGCGACCGTGGTGATCTTGCCGATATCGACAGGTTTGCCCGCGACGGTGAATTTGTTTTGTGCGATCTCCAGCCCTTTGAAAATCCGCTCCACCGTCGAAAGATAGAATTCCGCCGTCATATCCATCACGGCCAGATATTCGTCATAGAAGATATTGTGGTGGTCGTGTTCGGAGCCTTCGTCCTGCGCCTCGGCCATGATCTTGTCGGTGAAGGCTTTGGAGTGTTTGTCCATGTTCATCGAGATGAACGAGGCCAATTGCATCAGCCCCGGATAGACCAGCCGCCCCGCGCCCTTATATTTGAAGCCGACGCGTTGAATGACCAAATGCTCCAACTGGCCCATCGTCACGCGGCGACCGAAATCGGTCACATCGGTGGCCGCGGCATCGGGATCAATCGGCCCGCCGATCAACGTCAGCGTGCGCGGCTGCGCCTCGGGTTCTTCTTCGGCCAGATAGGCGGTGGCGGCCAATGTCAGCGGCGCGGGCTGGCAGACCGCGATCACATGGATATCGGGCCCCAAAAGCCGCATGAATTCCACAAGGTAAAGCGTGTAATCCTCGATATCGAATTTGCCCTCGGAGGCGGGAATATCACGCGCATTATGCCAATCTGTCACATAAACGTCGGCATCGGGCAGCAGGCTATTCACCGTGGAGCGGAGCAACGTCGCATAATGGCCCGACATCGGCGCCACCAAAAGCACCCGGCGCTTCATCGGCGCGCGGCCTTGAACCTTGAAATGGATCAGGGCGCCAAACGGTTTATCAAGCAGCGTTTCCACATCGATCAGGTGGTCTTTGCCATCGGCGGCGGGGATCGAGCGGATGCCCCAATCGGGCTTGATGACCATGCGCGCAAAACTGCGCTCGGTCACGCGGCCCCAAGCGGACATCAGTTTGAACATCGGATGAGGCGTCAACCCCCAGACCGGATAGGAGGCCATGGCGCGTGCAGAGGCGCCCATCCACTCGTTGGTATTCCTGATGGTTTCCATCAGGTCGTAACTCATCATGCCTTTCATGGCGCTCCCTCGAAATCGCGCACAACCCCGCTTGCCCCTGATGCATGCGACGTTATGTTTCAAAGAGGATAGGGAGGAAATTGCATTATGACAACGCCCGAAGAGATCGAATCTGCTGCATCGCAGCAAATGCGAGAGAATCTGGCGCGCATCGAAACATTGACAACCCGCTTGGTGGACGCGCTGGCGCATAAGCGCGCGCCCAACCTTGCGCTCGAAGGCCCGGGGATGGATCTCTACCTGGCCTCGTCTGCGGCTTATATGAAGGCGCTCGCGGAAAACCCCGCCAAGATTTTTGAGGCGCAGGTGCGCTATTGGGGCGATGCGATGACGCATTACATGGAGGCCAGTCACGCGCTGGCGCAGGGCAAATTGCAACCGCCCGAAGACCCCGGCCCCAAAGATCGGCGCTTTTCCAACCCGTTGTGGGACAGCCACCCCTATTTCAATTTCGTCAAACAGCAATATCTGATCGCCGCCAAGGCGATTGAGGAGGGCGCGGCCAAGGTCGAGGGGCTTGACCCGGTGAACCGCCGCCGGCTGGATTATTTCACCAAGCAGATCGTCGATTTGATGGCGCCCACGAATTTTCTGGCCACCAACCCCGATGCGCTGGAGCGCGCGGTCGCGACCGAGGGGGAAAGTCTGGTGCGCGGGTTGGAAAACCTTGTCCGCGATATCGAGGAAAACAAAGGCGATCTGATCGTCACGCTTTCCGACCGCAACGCCTTTAAAGTGGGCGAGAATATCGGCACCGCCGAAGGGGCGGTTGTGTATCGCAATGATATGATGGAGCTGATCCAATACGCCCCCACCACCGAAACGGTGCACAAAACCCCGTTGATCATTTTCCCGCCGTGGATCAACAAGTTCTATATCCTTGATCTGAAACCGCAAAACAGCCTGATCCGCTGGATCGTCGATCAAGGCTTCACGCTGTTTGTCGTCAGTTGGAAAAACCCCGATGCCTCTTATGCCGATATCGGCCTAGAGGATTACATCACCGAGGGCTATCTGACCGCGATTGAAAAGGTGAAAAAGATCACCGGCGAGCCCAAGGTGAATGCCGTGGGCTATTGCATCGCGGGCACCACACTGTCGCTGACGCTCGCGCTTTTGAACAAGCGCAAGGATCGCTCGATCAATTCGGCGACCTTCTTTACCACACTGACCGATTTTTCGGATCAGGGCGAGTTCACCGCCTTCTTGCAAGACGATTTCGTTGACGGGATCGAAGCGCAATGCAAGGCGGATGGGGTGCTGTCGAGCTATTTCATGACCCGCACCTTTTCCTATCTGCGGGCCAACGACCTGATATATCAGCCCGCGATCCGCGCTTACATGCTGGGGGAATCGCCGCCCGCTTTCGATCTGCTGTACTGGAACGGCGACAGCACCAACCTGCCGGGCAAAATGGCGATGCAATATCTGCGCGGCCTGTGCCAAGAAGACAGTTTCACCGCCAAGGGTTTTCCGCTTTTGGGCGAGGTGCTGAAAGTTTCGGATGTGAAAGTGCCGCTGTGCGCGATTGCCTGCGAAACCGACCATATTGCGCCGTGGGTTTCCAGTTTCACCGGGGTGGCGCAGATGGGGGCGAAGGATAAGACCTTCATCTTGTCGGAATCGGGCCATATCGCCGGGATCGTCAATCCCCCATCCAAAAAGAAATACGGCCATTACACCTCGGAGGCGCCGGTCGAAAATTATGCCGACTGGAAGGCCGTGGCCGATTATCATCACGGCAGTTGGTGGCCGCGCTGGGGGGAATGGCTGGCCAAACGCTCGGGCAAACAGGTGCCCGCACGCGCCGTGGGCGATGCAGCGCATCCGCCCCTTGCGCCCGCGCCCGGCACCTATGTGACCGAGGTGGTGAAGATCTAGACCCAAGCGGCGCGGCCGGTTCCCAGCCGCCGCGCTTCCATATTGGCCCAAGGCCCCAATCGAACCTATGCCTTGCGACCGATGAGCCCACCGAAGGGAAAAGGGCCGCCCAAGCTGCGGCGGCCCCATTTGTGTCTATAAAGGCGCGGCGCCGCGCTTATTGCTTCAGCGGCGGCCAATCCTTTTTGTCATCTTCGGCGTCATCCTCGGCGGCGCTTGCTTCGAAGGGGCCGAAGTCAAAGGCATCGACTCGCAGGCCGTAATCGGCCTTGTCGGACAGCGCGGCAATAGGGGTCTTGGCGGCGCTATCTTCCCCGGTTGTGCCCACCGAAGCCCCCAAACCATTCACCAGATCGTCCCAGCCTGCTTTCGTCGGCCCAGACCCCATAAGTTGTTCGTAAACGGCCATCTCCTCTTCCGAGAGGTCTTCGCCAAGCAGGCCGACAGCGGCGTCTGTCTCTGCCTGCGCGGCCGCCAGAATATCGAGTACTTTCCCCAAACGGGGATCTGCGCGCAATTTTGCGGTCAGATCCCCTTGGTCTTCAAGGTCAATATCCGCCATACCCTCAGCAAAAACAGGAAGTTCCGGATGCCGCAGGTCATCGATCCCGACCAAAATCACCGGCGTTTTGCCGTCCTCTTCGGGGGTGGAATCGTAGGGCGTATCAAACAGATCGAACATCGGGCGCTTCCTTCGCGGCTGTGGGCCCAGCAAGACCGGGCCGGTAAGGCAGCCTTGCAAAGGGGGCACATCGCTCGCAATTCCCCCGTTGGGGGATGGAACGCGCAAAACCGAGGCCAAAAGGACCGCGGGACGCCTTATGCCTCGTCGTCGTCCACCGGGCCGATGCGCGGGGCGCGACCTTGGGGGGCATTGCTGCTGAGCACGCGGCGGCGGGTCGGCTCTGCCGACAGATTATCCGGCGTCTCTTCAACAATCTCGGCGCGGGCTTGGCGCGGCGGGGCATTTTCCAGCACCCGGCGGAACACCAGCATATTGTGATACACGGTGGTCTTCGAGGTCAGGCCCGAACGTTCCTCGGCGGGCAGCGTTTCGGCGCGGCAATATTCCCAGCCTTCCGCCGCCATTTCATTCATCAACAAGCTTAGCGCATGGGCAAAACGATCCGCGCCCGTCTTCAGCCCCCGGCCCTTTTCGCCCCGCACCGGCGCGGGCACCACCTTGTATTCGTAAGCCTGCATCTTGTTGTCCGTTCTGAAAAGGGTGCGGCGCCAGCAAACACCGCCCTGCCCTATGCGTCAAGAAACGAAGGGGTGAGGCCATGGTCTGTGCCCCGCACAATCGCGCCTCTTGCACGCTCCTGCCCGATGCGCCACAAATCGCTAACCCGATAAAGAGGACGCCCAGATGCTCGATACCAACGCCAAGCCCACCGAAGAAATCGACCTGCGCGAGGTGTTCGGCCTCGAAAGCGATATGAAGGTCAAGGGCTTCGCGGAACGCACCGACCGCGTGCCGGACGTCGATTCGACCTATAAATTCGACCCCGATACCACGCTCGCCATTCTGGCAGGCTTTGCCTACAACCGCCGCGTGATGATTCAGGGCTATCACGGCACCGGCAAATCCACCCATATCGAACAGGTGGCAGCGCGGCTCAATTGGCCCTGTGTGCGGGTCAACCTTGACAGCCATGTCAGCCGGATCGACCTGATCGGCAAAGACGCGATCAAACTGGTCGATGGCAAACAGGTCACCGTTTTCCATGAAGGTATCCTGCCTTGGGCGCTGCGCAACCCGACCGCGATTGTGTTTGATGAATATGATGCGGGGCGCGCCGATGTGATGTTCGTGATCCAGCGCGTGCTGGAGGCCGATGGCAAGCTGACGCTTCTGGACCAAAACGAGGTGATCACGCCGCATTCGTGCTTCCGGCTTTTTGCCACGTCGAACACCGTGGGTCTGGGCGACACGACGGGGCTTTACCACGGCACGCAACAAATCAACCAAGGCCAGATGGACCGCTGGTCGCTGGTGTCGACGCTGAACTATCTTAGCCATGATGCCGAAGCGGCGATCGTCTTGTCGAAATGCCCCAATTACAACACCGACAAGGGCCGCAAGATCATCAACCAGATGGTCACCGTGGCCGATCTGACCCGCTCGGCCTTCATGAACGGCGATCTGTCCACCGTCATGTCGCCCCGCACGGTGATTGCCTGGGCGCAAAACGCCGATATCTTCCGCAATGTGGGCTATGCGTTCCGGCTGACCTTCCTGAACAAATGCGACGAGTTGGAACGCGCCACCGTGGCCGAATTCTATCAGCGCCTGTTCGATGAGGAACTGCCCGAAAGCGCGGCGGTGATTGCGGGGCGCTAAGCCCCTACATCACGGGCCAAATGAAAAGCGGCGCGCCCTTTGGCGCGCCGCTTTTCATTTCGTGAGCGGTTATTAAACTTAGCCGCGCGCGGCTTTGGTGGCAGCGCCCCACCACGCGATATCGGCCAGAAGGCCCTTGGCCGAGCCTTCGATATGGCCCGCGATCTCCGACATTTCGCCATTGGACCCCAGCGGCGAGATCGCCATGAAATCGCCCCCACCAATATGCACCGCGTTGCGCACCGGCACCATTTGCAGCTCGACCGCGATGCCGCGCAGATGTTCGATCGCGCGCCCCGCGCCAAGGCCGCCATAGCCCACCGCGCCCATCGGCTTTTTCGCCCATTCGACATAGGCTTGATCGAGCGCGTTTTTCAAAACGCCGGTGATCGAGTGGTTGTATTCGGCGGTCACAAAAATATAGCCGTCAAATTCGGCGATCTTTTTCTGCCAGCGCACCGCTTCGGCATTTTGCGACGGTGCCCAAGCGTTCGAGGCGACCTCGTCAAAGAACGGCAGGTCGTAATCGCGCAGATCGACCAGTTCGAAACTCATTTCGGGGTGCTCGGCGCGGGCAAAATCCAAGAACCATTGCGCGGGTTTATCGGCCAGCCGCGTCGGGCGGGTCGAGGACAGGATGACGGCGATATTGAGTTTGTCAGACATAGGAACCTCTGGTGTCCGGTGTGGCTTTCCTCAAATATGGCGCACAATGCCGCAAAGAAAAGCCAAGGTTCTGCGCGCAAAAGAACAGCCCCCGTGCTTTTTCGTGTTCTTGTCGGCCCAAGCATTGTGCCGCTGGACGGCGCGCCTTGGCGGTGCTTTACATGCAGTATGACGAAGCCCACGCAAAACCCCGCCGACCCGTTTAAAAAGGCCTTGGCAGAGGCCACGAAGACGCTTGCCGATGCGCCCGAGATGAAGGTCAGCTACACCGTCGACCCGTCCGGCGTGGCGGGCGATGCGATGCGCCTGCCACAGGTAAGCCGCCGCATGACGCGCGACGAAATCATGATGGCGCGCGGCACGGGCGATGCGCTGGCGCTGCGCGAACGCCACCATGATGCAAAGGTCGCCGCGCGCTACACGCCCTCGGGCGAGATGGCGAAAAGCCTGTTTGAGGCAATGGAAACCGCGCGCTGCGAAGCTTTGGGCGCGCGCGATATGCCCGGCACGATGACCAACATCGATTTCAAGATCGGCCATGAGGCCGAGCGCAAGGGCTATGGCCAGATCCGCACGCAGGCCGAGGCGCCGCTTCCAGTCGCAGCGGGCTATCTGGTGCGCGAACTGGCAACGGGGCGCAAATTGCCCGCCGCTGCCGATCATGTGCTTGAGCTCTGGCGGGGTTTTTTGGAAGACAGCGCCGGGCAGGACTTCGAAAACATCAATCACGTGCTGGCCGATCAAGCGGCTTTCGCGCGGCTCGCGCGGCAGGTGATTGCCGATCTGGGCTATGCCGATCAGTTGGGCGATGACCCCGACGAGCCCAATAATGACGACAGCGAGGCCGAGGAAAGCGAAAACGATCCCGAGGCGCAAAACGAGGATCGCTCGGAAGAAGATCAGGTCGAAGAAGACAGCGAGTCGACGCCGGAGCGCAGCCAAGACGACAGCCAAGACCAGACCCAGACGACGGTCAGCCAAGACGATATTTCCGACCAAGAACTGGGCGAAGAAGTGGAGATGCCGCAAGCGGATGCGCCGCCAGAGCCTCCGCCGCCCCCGCCGCATTCGCAGGCCGACCCAAATTACACCGTCTTCACCACCGATTTTGACGAGGAAATCCGCGCAGAAGATTTGGCGGAGCCCGCCGAATTGGAACGGCTGCGGGCCTATCTGGATCAGCAATTGGAACCGCTCAAGGGGGCGGTGGCGCGGCTTGCCAACAAGCTGCAACGCCGCTTGCAGGCCCAGCAAAATCGGTCTTGGGAATTTGACCGCGAAGAGGGCCAGTTGGATGCGGGCCGTTTGGCGCGGGTGGTGGCGAACCCGACCACGCCGCTCAGTTTCAAGGTCGAAAAAGACACCGAATTTCGCGACACCTGCGTGACGCTGCTGTTGGACAACTCCGGCTCGATGCGCGGTCGCCCGATCTCGATTGCCGCGATTTGCGCCGATGTTTTGGCGCGCACGCTGGAACGCTGCTCGGTCAAGGTGGAGATTTTGGGTTTCACCACCCGCGCGTGGAAAGGCGGCCAAGCCCGCGAGAAATGGTTGGCCGAAGGGCGCCCGCAAAGCCCCGGGCGGCTCAACGATCTGCGCCACATCATCTACAAAGGGGCCGATGCGCCGTGGCGGCGTGTGCGGTCCAACCTTGGGCTGATGATGAAAGAGGGGTTGCTGAAAGAAAACATCGACGGCGAGGCGCTCGAATGGGCGTATAAACGCGCCGTTTCGCGCCCGGAATCGCGCAAGATCTTGATGGTGATTTCCGATGGCGCGCCGGTCGATGATTCAACTTTGTCGGTCAACCCCGCGATCTATCTGGAAAAACACCTGCGCGACGTGATCGAAATGGTCGAACGCAAGCGCGCCGTGGAACTGATTGCCATTGGCATCGGCCATGATGTAACGCGCTATTATAGCCGCGCGGTCACCATCACCGATGTCGAACAATTGGCGGGCGCGATGACCGAACAGCTTGCCGCGCTGTTTGACAATGATCCGCGCGCCCGTGCGCGGGTGCTGGGTCTAAAAAAGGCCATCTAAACCGGCCTTCGGGGGAAAGATGTTTCAAGATTTTACCACCCGCTCCGCGCCCGAACATGGCCCCGCGCGGCTCGCCGCGCTGCGTCAGGCGCTGACGCAAGCGGGGCTGAGTGGCTTTTTGGTGCCGCGCGCCGATGCGCATCAGGGCGAATATGTGGCCGAGTGCGATGCCCGGCTGGCGTGGCTGACGGGCTTCACCGGCTCGGCCGGTTTTTGCGCGGTGCTGCCCGATCTGGCGGGCATTTTCATTGATGGCCGCTACCGCGTGCAGGTGCGCGCCGAGGTGGATCTAAGCGCCTTCACCCCGGTCAACTGGCCCGAGCAAAAGCTTGGCCCGTGGCTTCGCGCCCATGCGCCCGAAGGCGCGCGGATCGGCTTTGATCCATGGCTGCACACGATCCGCGAGATCGAGGAATTGCGCAGCGCGCTGGAGGGCAGCGGGGTCACGCTGGTCGAAAGCGCCAATCTGGTGGATACGATCTGGCCCGACCGCCCTGCCCCGCCGCAACAGCCCGCACGGGTGCATCCGCCGGAATTCGCGGGCGAAAGCAGCGCGGACAAACGCGCCCGTCTTGGCGAAGCACTGACCGAATTGGGGGCCGAAGCCGCCGTGCTGACCTTGCCCGATTCCATCGCTTGGCTTTTGAACATTCGTGGCGCGGATATTCCGCGCAACCCGGTGATGCAGGCCTTTGCGGTTTTGCATGCCAACGGGCATCTGACGCTGTTCGTAGATAGCGCGAAAATCGACGGGCCGCTGCGCGCGCATTTGGGCGATGCGGTCACCTTGCGCCCGGTTTCGGCTTTTGCGCCCGGGCTGCGCTCTCTGACCGGGCCGGTGCTGGTTGACCCCGGCTCGGCCCCGCAGCAAGTCGCGCGCGAATTGGCCGAAGCCGATGTGACCGTTCTGCGCGCCGAAGACCCGTGTCTTTTGCCCAAGGCGCGCAAGAACGCCGCCGAGGTGGCGGGGATGAAGGCCGCCCATATCCGCGATGCGGCGGCTTTGGTCGAATTTCTGTGCTGGCTCGACACAGAGGCCCCCAAGGGCACCCTGACCGAGATTGACGTGGTCAAAGCGCTGGAAGAGGCGCGCCGGGCCACCGGCCAGCTTCTTGATATCAGCTTCGACACGATTTGCGGCGCGGGTCAAAATGGCGCGATTGTCCATTACCGCGTGACCGAGGCGACGAACCGCCCCGTCAACCCCGGTGACGTGCTGCTGATCGACAGCGGCGCGCAATATCCCGATGGCACCACCGATATCACGCGCACGCTGGCTGTGGGCGCCCCGCCTACCGGCGCCGCGCAGGCCTTTACCCGCGTGTTGCAAGGCATGATCGCCCTGTCGCGTGCGCGCTTCCCACGCGGGCTGGCCGGGCGCGACCTAGATGCTTTGGCGCGCGCGGCGCTTTGGGCCGCCGGGATGGATTACGACCACGGCACCGGCCATGGCGTCGGCGCGGCGCTTTGCGTGCATGAAGGCCCGGCGCGGATTTCGCGGCTTTCAGATGTGCCGCTGGCGCCGGGAATGATCTTGTCGAACGAGCCCGGCCATTATCACGAGGGGCATTGGGGCATTCGGATCGAAAACCTGATCTTGGTCGAGACCGCCCCGAAGATCGGCGACGAGCGCGACCATCTGTGCTTTGCCACCCTGACATGGGTGCCCATCGACCGGCGCTTGATCGTGGCCGAGATGCTTAGCACCGCCGAACGTGACTGGCTCGACACCTATCACGCCGGGGTGTTTGCGCGCATCGGCCCGCTGGTTTCTGCCCCCGCGCGCGATTGGCTGAAAGCGGTTTGCGCCCCGCTTTGAGATGCGCCGCCCCCTTTGACAGGGGCAACCTTTGGGGCGATTTCGGAAGATCCGGGGGCACAGCCCCCGGCGGGTCGCCCCGCGCCAGCGGGGCGAAACACCTTTAAAGTCGGGCCTTAGAGTAAAGACAGGCCTAGAGCTTCAGCGCCCCTTTGGCCGCCCGCGCGATGACCAGTTCTTCGTTCGTCGGGATCACCCGCACTGCCACGCGCCCGGTCGAAATCGCGCGCGCATGGGTGGCATTCGCCTCGGCATCTACCTCGACCCCGGCCCAGCCAAGCGCTTCACAAACTTCGGCCCGCACCAGCGCAGAGTTTTCCCCGATCCCGCCGCAAAACACGAGCCCGTCGATCCCGCCCATCGCCGCGGCAAGCGAGGCAATCTCGCGCGCCACGCGGTGACAGAAATAATCGATCGCCTCGCGCGCATGCGGGTCCTTGGAGGCTTCGAGCGTGCGCATGTCATTCGACACGCCCGACATGCCCAAAAGGCCCGAGCGTTTGAACAACAATTCGGTGATTTCGGCGGCGCCCATCTTTTCCTGATCCATCAGGTATAGCACGACGCCGGCATCCAACTCCCCGGCGCGCGAGCCCATCGGCAGCCCCGACAGGGTGGAAAAGCCCATCGTCGAGGCAATCGATTTGCCGCCCCGGATTGCACAGATCGACGCGCCCGATCCCAGATGCGCCACAACCACCCGGCCAGCGCGCACCTCTGGCTCTTCGGCGGCAAGAACGCTGTCGATATATTCGTAGCTTAGCCCATGGAAGCCGTAGCGGCGCAGCCCCTTTTCGTAATAGTGGCGCGGCAGGGCATAGGTATCCTCGACAAACGGATGGCCGCGGTGAAAGGCCGTATCGAAACACACCACATTCGGCACGCCCGGAAACGCCTCGGTCGAGGCGCGCACCCCCGCAAGATTGTGCGGCTGGTGCAAAGGCGCAAAGGGGCTGAGCCGTTCCAGATGGTCCAGCAGCACCTCGGTCACCGGTTCGGGTTCGGCGTGATCCACCCCGCCATGCACGATGCGGTGGCCGATCGCGATGATCTCTAGCCCCGGCAGATCGTTCCGAAAGGCCGACAGCGCCGAGCGCAGCGCCAGCGTATGGGTGGCGAAATCATCCGGCCCAAGGTTGGGCACCGGCATCGCCGCGCCCTCGGCATCTTTCAGTTTCAGGCTGGCTTCCGGTGCGGCCAGACGGTCCACATGGGCGGTGGCAAGCGCGGTCAATTCCTCGTCGAACAGACCGAGTTTGAGCGAGGACGAGCCCGCGTTCAGCGTCAAAATTGCGCGTGTCATCAATGGCCCTCCGACAACCGGTTCCAGTGGATCGAGGCCACAGCAGCCGAGGCCAGACGCGCCATCGCACTGTCAGACCGCGAATTGAGGATCACCGGCACCCGCGCGCCCAGCACGACGCCCGCAGCTTCCGCATGGCTGATATAGGCAAGCTGTTTGGCCAGCATGTTGCCCGCATCGATGCCCGGCACCACCAACACATCGGCCTGCCCCGCCACCGGGCCGCGCAGCCCCTTGGTGCGCGCAGCGCCAATATCGACCGCGTTATCCATCGCCAGCGGGCCATCGACGACGCCGCCCTTGATCTGGCCGCGTTCGGCCATTTTCGACAGCAGCGCCGCATCGATCGACGACGGCATCGACGGGTTCACCGTCTCCACCGCGCTGAGAACGCCCACTTTCGGGGTTTCCATGCCGAGCGAGATCGCCAGATCGATGGCGTTTTGGCAAATGTCCACCTTGGTGGCCAGATCGGGGGCAATGTTGATCGCCGCATCGGTGACCAAAAGCGGATGGCTGACGCCCGGCACATCCATCACGAAAACATGGGTAAACCGGCGCCCGATCCGCAGCCCGGTTTGCTTATCCAGCATCGGGCGCAAAAGGTCGTCGGTGTGCAGATGCCCTTTCATGATCGCCTGCGCACGGCCCTCATGCACCAAGGCCACAGCCTGACGCGCCGCATCGCGATGCGTCATCATCTCGACCACTTCGTAATCGGCCAAGGATTTGCCAAGCGCCTTGGCCGCGGCTTCGATTTTTTCGGGTTTGCCGATCAAGATCGGTTTAATGAGCCCGCGCTCGGCCGAGATCAGCGCCCCTTCCAGCGCGGTCTGTTCTTCGGGGCAGACGACAGCAGTGGCCAGTTCGGGCAGGTCTTCGGCCTTGTCGAGCAGCTTTTCGAAATGGCGATGGCGCTGCACGATCAGCCCCGGCGCGTCGATTTCTTCGTAACGGATGTATTTCTCGGGCGCGTGCACCCGCGCCTGACCCGAACAGATCAGCGCATCATCGCCGACCCGGCGCACCTCTGTGTTCAGCAGCACGATCCCGCTGGCTTCCTTGGAATGCACGGTGACCTTGGCCACCAACTCTTCGCCAGCCTGCACGTAATCGTGAAAGCTGAGCGTTTGGTCGCGGTAGCGCGTGCCCGGCCCCGGCAAGATCGAGCCCAGAAGCGATGACAGCATCGACGCCACGAAAAGACCCGGCGCCAAGGGCTGGGCCTTCTGACCCTCGGCATCTTGATGTTCAACGTGCATCGGGTTGTGATTGCCCGTTGCCGCAACAAAGGCATAGATATCATCTGCCGTGCATAGCCGGCGCAACTCGGCGCTCATTCCCGGTTGCAGTTCGTCATACATACGGCTTTCGAAGATCATGCCGGACTCCTTTCGTGATCGACTTTTCGCGCCTTCCGGCTCCCCCCGAACGGAGTCAGGCGCATGCATGTGTCCTCCTAACGGCGGCGCAATACAAGCACATTGATCGGCGACAAACGGATGTGATTTTTTCGCCCCTTTCGGCGCGCGCATGAACGGCCTATGAGAAGCGAAACGGCGGAGGAAAGAATGGGACAGGCATCCTTCTGGCAAGAGGCAGAGACTCTATTGGGCGCACGTCTGGTGCGCACGCAGGCCGATCGCGATCTGCATGGGCATTCCGAGACATGGTTTGCCCCCACCCCGCCCGAGGCAGTGGCCTATCCCGAAACCACTGCCGAAGTGGCGGCGCTGGTCAAGCTTTGTGCCGCGCATCATGTGCCGGTTGTGGGCTGGGGCGCGGGCAGTTCGCTTGAAGGACATGCCTTGGCGATCAAGGGCGGCATTGTGGTCGATTTTCGGCGCATGGCGGCGGTGCTTGAAACCCGGCCCGAAGATCGGCTGGTGCGGGTGCAGCCGGGGATCACGCGCGAAGCGTTGAACACCGATCTGCGCGCCACCGGGCTTTTCTTCCCGGTCGATCCCGGCGCCAATGCCTCGCTTGGCGGAATGGCAGCGACCCGCGCCAGCGGCACCACGACGGTGCGCTATGGCTCCATGCGCGATAACGTGGCCGGGCTTGAGGTGGTGCTAGCCGATGGGCAGGTGATCCGCACCGGCTCGGGCGCGGCAAAATCGGCCTCGGGCTATGATCTGACCGCGCTGATGCTGGGGTCCGAGGGCACCTTGGGGCTGATCACCGAATTGACCCTGCGGCTGCATCCGCACCCCGAGGCGATTTCCTCGGCGGTTTGCGCCTTTGACACGCTGGAAACGGCGGTGGAGACCGTGCAAATGGTGATGCAAATGGGCATCCCGATGGCACGGATCGAATTTGTCGATGCCGAAATCGCGCGTGTCTTCAACAAAATGAACGGCTCCAGCCTGCCCGAAAAGCCGCATCTGATGATCGAATTTCACGGCTCAGACGCCAGCGTGGCCGAGGCCAGCGCGCGCTTTGGCGAGGTGGTGACGGAAATGGGTGGGGCCGATTTTCAATGGGCCACCACCACCGAAGACCGCAACCGGCTGTGGAAAATGCGCCACGGCGCCTATTCCGCCTGTTTGGCTGCGCGGCCCGGTTGCATGGGGCTGGTGACCGATGTTTGCGTGCCGATGTCGCGGCTGGCCGAAGCGGTGGCCAAAGGCCGCGCGATGCTGGATGCGGCGGGGCTGACCGCGCCGATCCTTGGCCATGTGGGCGACGGCAATTTCCACGCGATCGTGCTGCTTGATCGCGACAATGCCGCAGAGCTGCAAAAGGCCAAGGATGTGGCGCATGATCTGGCGCATATGGCGCTAGAGATGGGCGGCACGATCACCGGCGAACACGGGATTGGGCTGGGCAAACGCGATATGATGGCCGAAGAACACGGGGCCGCCTGGGGCGTGATGGGGGCGATCAAACAGGCGCTTGATCCGCAAAATATCCTCAACCCCGGCAAGCTGGTGCCAGATGCCAAAGGGGTGGTGTGATGCTGGCCGATCCTGCCGATCTGCCGCGCCGTTTCGCCGCCCTTTGGGGCGCGCATGATGCCCGCGGCATCGCCGCGCTTTTTGCCCCCGATGGCGAGTTTCTCAGCCTCACCGGCGGCGCGGCGCAAAACCCCAAGGAAATCGCCGAGCTTTTGGCGGGCGAATTTGCGGGCGCCTTTCAGCGGGCGCGACTGGTGACCGGGCGCACCCGGCTGCGCCCCATGGGCGACAGCGCGGCGGTGGTCTGGCAACGCTTCGTTCTGTCGGGTCTGGTCGATGCGCAGGGGGCCGAAGCCGGGCGGATTGGCGCGGCCTTTTGCGCGACGCTGGAACGTGTCGGCGCGGGCTGGCAGATCGTCTCGGCGCAATTCGTGGTCGAGGGCTAGGTCCTAGCCCGCCAAAAGCGACTGCGCGGCCGCGCGGGCGGCGTCGCTGACCTCGGCACCCGAAATCATCCGCGCGATTTCATCCACCCGTTCCGCAGGCGCCAAAGGCACAACCCGCGAAGTGGTCATGCCGCCTTCGACCGATTTCGCCACTTGAAAATGCACCGCACCGCGCGCCGCCACCTGCGGGCTGTGGGTCACCACCAAAACCTGTGCCCCCTCGGACAGTTTGGCCAGCCGTCGCCCCACCGCATCGGCGGTGGCCCCGCCCACGCCCCGGTCGATCTCGTCAAAGATCAGCACCAGCGCATCAGCGCCACGCGCCAAAACCACCTTGAGGGCCAGCAAAAAGCGCGAAAGCTCCCCGCCAGAGGCAATTTTATCCAGCGGTCCGGCGGGCGCACCGGGATTGGTGGCGACGGTAAAAGCCACGGCGTCGCTGCCCTCTGGCCCCGGCTCGCCCGCGCCGATCAGCGTGGCAAACACCGCACGGTCGAGTTTTAGCGGCGCCAGTTCCGCCGCCATCGCGGCATCCAGCTTGCCCGCCGCGGCGCGGCGCGCCTCGGACAGCGCTTTCGCGGCCACTTCATAGCGGCTTTGCGCGGCTGCAACCTCGGCTTCCAGCCCGGCAATCCCCTCTTCACCTGCATCCAAAGCGGCCAAGCGATCCGACAGCTTTTGCGCCAGATCGGCCAGATCATCGGGCAACACCCCATGTTTGCGCGCCGCCGCACGCAGGGCAAACAGCCGTTCCTCACAAGCTTCCAAGGCATGCGGGTCAAAGGACATCGCCTCAAGCGCGGTTTCCACCCCCGCCGCGGCCTCGCCCAATTCGATCAAGGCGCGCTCCAACGCGGCCAAGGGCGCATCCAACTGCCCCTCGGCCCGATCCGCCGCGCCTTGCAGCCAACGATCGGCATCGCGCATCGCCCCCTCGGCGCCTTCAGGGCCCAGCATCTGCGCGGCGCGCGCGACATCCGAGCGGATCTTTTCCGCCGCTTGCATCATCCGGCGCTGTGCATCAAGCCGGTCTTCCTCACCGGGTTCGGGGGCCAGCTTGTCCAGTTCGGCCACGGCATGGCGCAGAAATTCCTCTTCGCCCTTCACCGCCGCAAGCGCGGCCTGTGCCTCGGCCAGACGTTTCGCCGCCGCCGCCCGCGCCACCCACGCCGCGCGGGTGTCCGCCAACAGCCGGTCATGCCCGGCAAACGCATCCAGCGCCGCGCGGTGCCCGCGCGCATTCAACAACCCGCCGTCATCTTGCTGGCCATGCAATTCCACCAAAGACGCCGAAACGCTGCGCAGCACCTCGCCCGAGGCGCGCCGATCGTTGATATAGGCAGTTTTGCGGCCATCGGTGCTGTTCACCCGGCGCAAGATCAATTCATCCGACACCGGCAGCCCCGCCGCCGCCAAAACGCCGCGCGCGGGATGATCGGCGGGCAAATCGAAGACCGCGACCACCTCGCCCTGCGCCGCGCCTTGGCGCACCAGTTCGGCGCGGCCCCGCCAGCCCAGCACGAAGCCCAAACAATCCAGCAAGATGGATTTGCCCGCCCCGGTCTCGCCGGTCAGCACATTCAGACCCGGCCCAAAATCCAGTTCGAGCCGGTCGATCAGCAACATATCCCGAATGTCGAGCGTGCGCAGCATGTCAGCCCCCGAAGGCGACCCTTCCCCCGTGGTTCGGGGTCAGAGCCACGCCCCCTTGATGACCTGACGATAAATCGTGGCCAGCCAGCCATTCCCCTTGGCCTCGGGCTCAAGCCCCTGCTTTTTCAGCCGCTTATAAGCGTCTTCATAGAAGGGCGAGGCTTGGAAGTTATGGCCCAGAATCGCCCCGGCAGTCTGTGCCTCGTCGGTCAGCCCGAGCGACAGATAGGCCTCGACCAGACGCATCAGCGCCTCGGGCGTTTGGGTGGTGGTTTGGTATTGTTCGACCACGACGCGGAAGCGGTTGATCGCGGCGGTGTAATGGCCCTTCTTGAGGTAGAACCGCCCGATTTCCATTTCTTTCGCGGCCAGATGGTCAAAGGCCAAATCGAATTTCAGCGCGGCCGAGCGGGCATAATCGCTGTCGGGATATTCCTCGATCACCGCGCGCAAGGCTTGCAAGGCCTGGAAGGTCAGGCCTTGGTCGCGACCGACCTCGTCGATCTGATCATAATAGCTGAGCGCCAGCAGATATTTGGCATAGGCTGCATCTTCCGAGCCCGGATAGGTGTCCAAATAGCGCTGCGCGGCGGCGCGCGCCTCTTCGTATTTTTTGGCCTTGTGCTGGGCAAAGGCCTGCATGATCAGCGCGCGCTTGGCATATTCCGAATAGGGATAAAGGCGTTCCACCTCCGAAAAATAGCGCAGCGCTTCGACCGGGCGGCGCGGGTTGCCGACTTCCAGTTCATATTCGCCGCGCTTGTAAATTTCTTCGGCGGTGAAATTTTCCAGCGGCGGTTCTTTGTCAGAGCCCCCACCACAAGCGGCCAAAGTCGCAATCAGCACCAGACTTCCGACCCGAAGCGCCGCCGTTCTGCCCAGTGCCATGCCCTGCCTCTTCCCGTTTGGTTGCCGGCCCGTGCCGGCCCATCGTTGACGACGCCGCTTAAAGCGCCGTGCTTCGCTCGTCCTAGCACAGAAAAATCGGCTGCGCAAAACGCCTTTCGCCCCTTTGGCGCCGGGTTTTCACAACCGTGACCGATAACAAACGGGGCAGATGGCGCATAAGCCGCGCCCCCTGCCCCAAGATGCTGTAGATCGTTGAAAAGCTTAACGAGCGGCCACAGATGCGGGGCGCAGCACGCCTGCGCCGGGCAAACGGTGCACCTGTTCGAGCGAGCAGGTCTCGCGCTGCCACGCGGTCGCATCAACAAAAAGCGCACGCAACAGCTTGTTCGTCAGCGCATGGCCCGCGCGATTGCCGACATAACGTGCCAGCAGCGGGGCCCCGGCCAGCGCCAGATCGCCCATCGCATCCAGCATCTTGTGGCGCACGGCCTCATCGGTATGGCGCAGCCCGCCGGGGCTCAACACCTTTGCCCCCTCGACCACGACGGCGTTTTCATAGGTGCCGCCCAAGGCCAGACCATTGGCGCGCATGAAATCCACATCCGCCTGACGGCAGAAGGTGCGGCTGTCCATCAGTTCGCGCACGAAAGCCCCATTCGACATGCTCAAACGTTTGGCCTGTTTGCCAATCGCGGCATCGTCAAACTCGATCGCGAAATCGATCTCCAGCGCGGTGGCGGGTTCCAGCCGGGCAGTCGCTACGCCCTCGGACACTTCGACGGATTTAAGGACACGGATCGCCGCCAGCGGCGCGGCCAGCGCGCGCAGCCCGGCGCGGCGGATCTGCGCGACAAAAGGCGCCGAAGACCCATCCAGAATCGGCACTTCGGGGCCGTCGATTTCGATCAGCGCATTGGTGACGCCAAGCCCCGCCAGCGCGGCCATGATATGTTCGATGGTCGAGACCGACACGCCCGCGTCATTTTCGATCAAGGTGCACAGCTTCGACGGCGTGACCATGTTCCACAGCGCCGGAATACGCGGGTTCAGCCCCACCACATCGGTGCGGCGGAACGTGATACCGTGATCGGCGGTCGCCGGATGCAACACCATGCGCACAGGCTTGCCCGAATGCAGGCCGGTGCCGGTGAAGGCGACAGATTTCGCAAGCGTGATTTGCACGATTGTGCGGCCTTTCTTTCCCTTCCCCCGAAACTCTCCGACCCGGAGCGGGGTTCCCAGTGTCAGTTAAAAGCGCATTGCCCACATCACAATTCACCTTTTGCAACAAACTGAAACAGAACCGTAACGCCCCGGCAAAACCCCGCCGATTCAGCGCCAAGCCTTTGGAACGAAACGAAAAAGGGCCGGGTTTCCCCGGCCCCTTTGCGACATTTCGTGATGCGTCAATTTGCCTGACGGCGCAGGAAAGCCGGAATTTCGATCCGATCCTGATCGGTTTCGGCCTCATCCTCATAAGCTTGATGCTGCGGCGCGGCGGGCATCGCACGCTGAGTCGCAGCACTCCCCTCGCTCGCATGACCCGTCATACGGTTAATCAAGGAGTTGATGCCGAAGCGGCCTTTTTCCCCACCTTGCTGCGGTGCGGCAGCGGGGCGGCTGGCAGCCATCGGCTGTTGCGGCGCGGCGGGGCGCTGATAGCCACCGGCGGGCACTTTGCTGACCGCAGCCTGCAACCGGGCCAGCGCCTCGGGCGAGGGTTGGCCGGGCGCGCGCGGGCGCGGCGCGACGAAGCTGGCATCTTCGCCATAGCCGGGGGCCTCAGCCTCATATTGCGGCTCGGGGCGCGGCTGATAGGCCGGGGGCGGCAGCTCGTCTTCGGCCTGCGCCTGCGGCTGCGGCGCCGCCGGGCGCGGCGCGACTTGCGCGGCGGGCTGGGCGCGCATCGGCTGGGCAGCCGGTTGCATCGGCTGCTGCGGCGGCTGATAGGCGGCAGGCGCTTCGGCCGGGGCTTCGAATAGGTTGCGCTCATAGCCCTGCGCGGCATCGGGCTGCTGCGCGGCGGGCTGTTGTGCCGGCACTTGCTGCGCCGAGGTCACTTGCAGCGTGGGCTTGGCCGGTTCCGGCTCGGACGCGGCGGGTTTCAGCGGTTCGGCCATCGACCGGCGCGGCACCGGCACTTCGGCGGTTGCGGCCACCGCGTCGATCCCGGTCGCCACGACCGACACGCGCATCGCGCCTTCCATCTCCGGGTCGAGCGTCGAGCCAACGATGATATTCGCATCCGGATCGACTTCTTCGCGGATGCGGTTCGCGGCTTCGTCCAGTTCGAACAGCGTCAGGTCATAGCCACCGGTGATGTTGATCAGCACGCCCTTGGCGCCTTTGAGGCTGATTTCATCCAGCAGCGGGTTCGAAATCGCTTGTTCGGCGGCCACAACGGCGCGGTCATCGCCGGTGCCTTCGCCCGTGCCCATCATCGCTTTGCCCATTTCATCCATCACGGCGCGGACATCGGCAAAGTCGAGGTTGATCAGGCCGGGGCGGACCATCAGATCGGTCACGCCTTTGACGCCCTGGTAAAGCACGTCATCGGCCATCGCGAAAGCTTCGGTGAAGGTCGTCTTTTCATTCGCCAGACGGAACAGGTTCTGGTTCGGAATGATGATCAGCGTATCGACGACCTTTTGCAGCGCCTCAAGCCCTGCATCGGCCTGACGCATCCGCTTCGGCCCTTCGAATTGGAAGGGCTTGGTCACAACGCCGACGGTCAGAACGCCCAATTCGCGCGCCGCTTGGGCGATAATCGGGGCCGCGCCGGTGCCGGTGCCACCGCCCATCCCGGCGGTGATGAAGCACATATGCGCGCCCACCAGATGATCGACGATTTCCTCGATCGTTTCTTCGGCGGCACTGGCCCCAACAGAGGGACGCGCGCCCGCGCCCAGACCCTCGGTCGCCTTCACCCCCATCTGGATGCGCGCACGCGACTTCGACTGTTGCAGCGCCTGCGCATCGGTGTTGGCCACGACGAATTCGACGCCCTCAAGCGCCTTGTCGATCATGTTGTTGACGGCGTTGCCGCCCGCGCCGCCCACACCGAACACGGTGATCCGCGGCTTGAGGTCTTCGTGCTCTGACATGCTCAGATTCAAGGTCATTGGAGTCCGCCTGTGTGTTCCCGCGGCCTTGTGCCGGCCGACTGTCCCCGAAATTAAATGGATACTACCTATGAATTTGAGGGCCGTCACTCAAAAAACACGAGAAATCCACAAAATATGGCCACGGAAATGCCGCCTTTGGCGGTATTTCGCGCAAACGCCATCATATGGGGGAATCGAATCCGTACTCCCCTTGCAGTTGTCTTACCAATTATCGCGGAACCAGCGCACCGCACGCTTGAAAGAGCGCCCGCCCATCCGGTCCACGGGAATCTCGAAATCCCACCACTCGTCTTGCGGACAGGCCGCAAACAGCGCCAGCCCCACCATCGCGGAAAAGCCTGGCCCACGCGCCGCCTCGGGCATGCCTTGCACCCGCATCGGGCGGCCCAGCCGCACATTCTGGCCCAAGATCTTGGCCGCCAGCATGTCCAGCCCCGGGATCTGGCTTGCGCCGCCGGTCAGCACGATTTGCTGGCTGGGCAGATACTCAAAGCCCGCCACATCCAGCCGCGCGCGCACCTCTTCCAAAATCTCTTCGACGCGCGGGCGCATGATGCCGATCAACTCGGTGCGGCTGACGGTGCGGCGGTCTTTCTCCCAATCGCCCGAATTGGCCGACAGTTCGATCATTTCGCGGTCGTCGCGCCCGGTGGCATAGACCCCACCATGAAAGGTCTTGATGCGCTCTGCCATGGCCATCGGCACTTGCAGCCCGGCGGCAATATCGCGGGTCACAGTATCGCCCCCCATGCGCACCGCATCGGCAAAGATCATGTGTTTTTTCAAGAAGATAGAAACGCCCGTGGCGCCGCCGCCCATATCGATGCAGGCCGCGCCCAGCTCTTGCTCATCTTCCACCAGCGCCGACAAACCCGCCACATAGGCCGAGCTGGCCAGCCCCGCCAGTTCCAGATCGCAGCGCCGGATGCAATGGATGATGTTTTGCACCGCCGCCGCATCGATGGTCAGCATATGCATATCGGTGGCCAACGTCGCCCCCACATGGCCGCGTGGATCGGCAAGACCCGAGCGATGGTCGAGCGCGAAATTCACCGGATGGGCATGCAGCACATCGCGCCCCGGCCCGATATCGGGCATGTCACAGGCCGCCAGCACCCGCGCCACATCCTGTTCATCGACATGGCCGCCCGAAACCGCCACCTCACCAGCCAACCCATAGCTGCGCGGATCGCCGCCTGCGAAACAGGCGATGACGTGATCGACGCGGGTATTGGCCATTTTCTGTGCCGCCTGCACCACGGTGCGGATCGCACGTTCGGTTTCCACCATCGCGTCGATCTCGCCATAGCGCACGCCTTGCGAACAGATCGTCTTCGCGCCCACCACCCGCATTGCAGATTGCCGGTAAAGCGGGATCACCGTGTCATTGGCGGGCTCGGGCGGTTCGAACCGCAGCACGAGGCAAGACACTTTCGAAGTGCCAATATCCAAAAGCGCGATCACGCCGCGGCTCATGGCTGCGGTGCGCATCGTCCGCATGGCGCGTTGAGTCCGGTGAAACTCGGTCATGGGGAGGCCTTTGCTGAGGTGATGCCCTTGGCGTCATGAAGCGCGTCAAGCGCCGCGCTGCTTAGCCGGATCGTCGGGCGGGTTTCATTACGTAAATCGAGCCGGGTGAAATCGCGGCTCAGCAAATCTTCGGCGGTATCGAGCGCCAGCGTGCGTTGCACGGCGCGCACAGGGTTGTCTTCGGGCAGCAAAATGCGCTGATCGCGGTCCAACACCAGATCCCAGCGCCGCTCCCCCACCCGCACAAGGCCGCGCGCGCGCGGCAAAATCGGTTTTGCCGCCGCAAGGATCGCCAGCGCTTCGGGCACGGCCTTATCCGCCCCCTGCCCTGCGATCAGCGGCAGATCGGGGCGCGCATCGCGGCGCGTCAGCGAGGCCGTGCGATGCCCGGTCATATCCAGCATCTCGATCCCGCGTGCCGTGCGCCACAAGATCACCGGAGTGCGTTCTTGAACCCGCACCTCCAGCGTGCCGCCCGATTGCACGACGATCGCCACGCTTTCGACCGCGTCAAGCCGCCGGATCGCGGCGCGATAGGCATCCAGATCGATGGCAAAGCGCGACGCGGGCAGGCCCACCGGCAACAGCGCGCGCACCGCGCCCTCCACCTCGGCGGAGGCCCCCGCAACATCCAGCGTCGAAATGCGGAATTCGGGGCGGTTTTGAATTTGGGTTTTGACGATCAGATAGCGTTCGATCAGATCGGCGCGCCGCCCGGCATCGCCCAGCCACAGCCCAAGCCCAAGCGTGACGCAAAAGACCGGCAGACCGATCCGGGTGACCAGCCGCACGAAAGGCGTCAGCCACAACCGCTCCAGCCGGAACGCCAAGCGCGAGGGCGCGGCGCGGCGCGGCGGCTTGGGGGCATGTTGCTTTTGCGGTGCCACGACCGGGCCGCGCCGGGCAGCCTGCGGCGGGCGCGGATAGCGCGGATCGGCGCTTAGCGGTCGCATGAGGCATCCTCCACGATCCAGCGGCACAATTGCGCAAAATCCATCCCCTCGGCGGCGGCCTGTTCTGGCACAAGCGAGGTCGGCGTCATCCCCGGCTGGGTGTTGGTTTCCAAAAGGATCAGACCCTCCAGCCCGCGCGCCGCATCCCACCGGAAATCGGTGCGGCTCACCCCCCGGCAGCCCAAGGCCAGATGGGCGCGCAGGGCATAATCGCGGCAGGCTTCGGTGATATTTTCGGGCAGATCGGCGGGGCAGATGTGATGCGACCCGCCCGCAGTATATTTGGCGGCATAGTCATACCAGCCCTCGGTCACGATCTCGGTCACGCACAGCGCGCGATCCCCCAGCACGGTGCAGGTCAGTTCGCGGCCCGGCACGTAAGCCTCGACCATCACCACTTCAGGCATGGCGTCATCCAGCACCGGCGGCGCATTCGCGCCTTCCATCACCAAATAGACCCCGACCGAGGAACCTTCGTTATTCGGTTTGACGACATAGGGGACCGGCAGCACATGGGCGGCGGCGACCTCGGCCTTGCTGGCCAAGCGGCTGTCAACCACCGGCAGCCCCGCCGCCTGATAGGCCGCTTTCGCGCGGATCTTATCCATCGCCAGCGCCGAAGACAGCACCCCCGAATGGGTATAGGGCAGGCGCAACCATTCCAGCAGCCCCTGCACACAGCCATCTTCGCCCCAACGGCCATGCAATGCATTGAACACAACATCGGGCGCAGCGGCTTGCAACCGCTGCGCGAGGTCCGCCCCCGCATCGATCTCCAGAACGTCGTATCCCGCCTTGCGCAGTGCCACGGCGCATTCACGCCCAGACGACAAGGACACCTCGCGCTCTGCCGAGGGTCCGCCCATCAATACCGCCACAAGGGGGGTTGCCCTGCTCGACATACCCGCCACTTTCGCCTCTGCCGGGGTTTGCCCCGTGCATTTGTTTTGCCCGCATGGGCTTGCCCATGCATCTTGTTATTGTTGCGGATCGGGTCTCAATATTCGCCGATACGCATGATTTCCCATTCTAACGAAATTCCCTGCGTCTGCAAAACCTTTTTGCGCACCTCTTCGCCCAATTGCTCAAGATCTTGGGCCGTCGCCCCGCCCGCGTTGATCAAGAAATTGGAATGCTTTTCACTCATTTGCGCGCCGCCCAAGGTTGCACCGCGCATTCCCGCCTTGTCGATCACCGCCCAAGCTTTCAACTCATGCGTGTCATCGGCGCGCCCCGTGGACGATGCGCCCGAGGGGTTGCGGAAGGTCGATCCGGCGGAGCGTTCCTTGGTGGGCTGGCTGGCATCGCGCTTGGCGATTTGCTCGGCCATCCGTGCCTCCAGCGCTTCGGGGTCGCCCTGCGCCGCGCGAAAGGTCGCCGCCACGATCACCGCCCCCTCGGGCAGTTGCGAGGACCGATAGGCGAGATTGAGCGCCGCAACCGGCAGCGTCTGAACCTCGCCCGCGCGGGTGACAATCCGCACTGAAATCAGATGATCGGCCACATAGGAGCCATAACAGCCCGCATTCATCTTTACCGCGCCGCCAATGCTGCCCGGGATGGTGCGCAAAAAGGTCAGATCGCGCCCCGCCTGCGCCGCGCGGCGCGCCACATGGGCATCAAGCGCGGCGGCGCCTGCGGTCACGGTTTCGCCGTCAATGTCAATGCCGTTAAAGCCCCGCCCAAGCCGGATCACCACCGCACGAATGCCGCCATCGCGCACGATCAGGTTGGACCCCACGCCCATCGGAAACACCGCGACATTTTCAGGCAGCGCCTTGAGAAAGTCCGCCAGATCCGCTTCGTCGGCGGGCTGAAAGAACCAATCCGCCGGACCGCCCACGCGCAACCACGTCAGATCGGCCAACGAGCGTTGCGGCGTCAGCACGCCGCGCGGGGTATAAGAAAGGCTATCCATACCCCCTGCCCTAACGCGGCGCGGCAGAGGCGGCAAGGGGGCGCCGCCCCGCACACGTTTGCGTGACCAATGGAACCCACGCCGCAACCGGGCGTTGTGCCTGTTCAATCCGCGCCCATCACAGGAGAATACCATGCGCCTACCGCTTTTGCGCCTGACCGTCGTATCCGTCTCCATGGCCGTCACCACCGGTGCCGTCATCGTGCTTGGCCTGACGGCCGGGTATCATGACTGGATGCTGTTTGCCGCCGCTGCCACCTTTGGCTTCTTTGCCGGGGGGGCGTTCGGGCTGATCATCGCACGTTGGCTGCGCGAAGCGCCGACGCCGCTGCGCCCGGCCAGCCCCAGCATGGACCCCGAGGCTGCACGCCGCGCGGTCGAGCCGCGTGCCCGCGTCGGTTATCCGCCCGCGCCGCAGCAAGGCACGGCCTAATCACACCCTAGCGTTCGGCCCGGCGCAGGTTGGCGAAAAGCCGCCGCACGGGCCAGCGCAACACACTGAGGCCAGCCGCCAACACCACCAGCCCCCAAATCGCGCCGTTTTGCCAAGTGACCCATCCAAGGATCGGCACCCCCACCGCAATCAACCCCCAAGCGGCGGGCCAATGGTAGCGTTGCGGCCCCAGCGCGATGACCGAAGCCACCACCACCCAAAGACAGGCGGCGACAAGCGAAAGTGTCATGGTGGCCTCCCTTCCCTGACGGCGCCTAGGCGAGCTTTGCGGGCAGACCTTGCGCCCAAGTCGAAATCGTCCCCGCGCCAAGGCAAACGACAATATCGCCCGGACGCGCCTGTTCCTTGACCAGCCGCGCCAGATCGTCTTCGTTGAAAAGCGCGCGAGCATGGCGATGGCCATGGCGAATAAGGCCTGACACCAGATCATCGCGGCTAGCCCCCGGGATCGGGTCTTCGCCGGCGGCATAGACATCGGCAATCGCCACCACGTCAGCCTCGTTGAAACAGGTGCAGAAATCGTCAAAAAGCGACGCCAGCCGCGAATAGCGGTGCGGCTGATGCGCAGCAATCACCCGCGCCCCGGGCGTGCCCGACACGGCCTGACGCGCCGCTTTCAACACGGCGGCGATTTCCACCGGGTGATGGCCGTAATCGTCGATCACCGTGACGCCGCCCAGCACCTCGCCCACTTTGGTGAAGCGGCGGTTCACCCCGCCAAAGGCCGCCAAAGCCGCGCGGATTTCGTCTTTTTTCATACCCAGATGACGCGCCACAGCCACGGCGGCCAAAGCGTTAGAGACGTTATGATCGCCCGGCATCGGCAGGGTGCAGCCCTCGATCATCGACCCGTCGTCTTCGGCTTGCAGCAAAATGTCGAAATGCGCATTGCCCTTTTCAAAGGTCAGGTTCACCGCGCGCACATCGGCTTGGGCGTTAAACCCAAAGGTCAGCACGCGGCGGTCATTGACCTTGCCCACCAGCGCCTGCACCTCGGGATGGTCGGTGCAGCACACCGCCAGCCCATAAAACGGAATGCCCGAAACAAAGTCATAAAAGCCTTTGCGCAGGTTCTCGATCGTGCCCCAATGCTCCATATGCTCGGGGTCGATATTGGTCACAATGGCGATGGTCGCGGGCAAGCGGTTGAACGAGCCATCGGACTCGTCCGCCTCCACCACCATCCATTCGCCTGCGCCCGCACGCGCGTTCGAGCCATAGGCATGGATGATCCCGCCATTGATCACGGTCGGGTCGAAATTGCCCTTATCCAAAAGCGTCGCCACCATCGTCGTAGTGGTGGTTTTGCCATGCGTGCCCGCCACCGCAATGTTGGAGCGCAGCCGCATCAGTTCGGCCAGCATTTCGGCGCGGCGCACCACCGGCAACTGGCGTTTGCGCGCCTCTTCCAGTTCCGGGTTGCCCGGTTTGATCGCCGAAGAAATCACGACGACCGCCGCTTCGCCGATATTTTCCGCCCGCTGGCCTTCAAAGACCTCGGCCCCCAATTCCACCAGACGCTCGGTGATCTTGGAGGTTTTCATATCCGAGCCCTGCACCGAAAAGCCCTGCGTCAGCAGCACTTCGGCAATGCCAGACATGCCAATGCCGCCGATCCCGACAAAATGGATGGGGCCCAATTCCCCGGGCAGTTTGGTGGCATTCATGTCTTTGGTCCTGCAAGCTGTTCAACAAGGGCAACAAGGCGCGCGGTGGCATCGGGGATGCCATAGCTCAGCGACGCTCGCGCCATCTGCCCTGCCCCTTCGGGATTGTCCAGCACCAGCGCGATCTGATCACGCAAGCTTTCCACGCTCGCGGCACTTTCGGGCATACGGATTGCCCCGCCCGCGTCGACCAACCCGCGCGCATTGGCGGTTTGGTGATCGCCCGCCGCGACAGCATAGGGGATCAAGATCGCGGGCCGCCCGATCACCGAGATATCGGCAACAGACGAGGCCCCGGCGCGCGAAATCACCAACTGGCATTCGGCCAAGCGGCGCGGCACATCGGTGAAAAATGGCTCCACCTCGGCGTCAATGCCTGCCTCGGCATAGGCGCGCGCGACACGGGCACCATCTTCGGGCCGCGCCTGATGCGCGACGCGCAGAAAATGGCGCAGGTTTTCGGGCAAGGCCGCAAGCGCGGCGGGCACAAGGTCGGACAAGATCCGCGCGCCTTGGCTGCCACCGATCACCAGCACCGACATCGGGTAGTCACCGGGCACGATGTAGGGGGCAGCCGCGCGTTCCGCCACCGCCGCGCGCACCGGATTGCCGGTATGGATGCCCTGCACGCCCTTGGGCAGATCGGTCGGCCATGTGCCGCAGGCAAAGGCCTGCACGCGTTTGGCAAAGACCCGGTTCACCTTGCCCATCACCCCATTTTGTTCATGGATCGCGCGGGGAATGCGCAACAGCGTGGCCGAGGCCAGCGCCGGAATCGTCGGGTATCCCCCAAAGCCGACCACAACACAGGGCCGGTCCAACATGTTGCGCCAAACCGCCGAGATCACCCCGCCCGCGATGCGAAACGGCACAGCGAGTTTCGCGAGCGCCCCCCCACGCGCAAAAGTGGCCGAGGCCACCGTTTCCACCTGCACCATATGCGGAAAGCCGCCCGCGTAGCGCGCGCCGCGCGCATCGGTCGACAGCTTCACCCGCCAGCCACGGCGCACCATTGCCTCGGCCAGCGCTTGGGCGGGAAACATATGACCGCCGGTGCCACCGGCGGCGATCAGCAAAAGCGGGGGTTTGGCGGATTTGGCGGTCATCTCGGTCTCCCTTAGCCGTTCGTTCGGGTGCCGAGAATGCGGGCAATCTCATGCTTGGGGCGGGTGCGGGTCAGCGCCAGCAGAAACCCCAGCGCAATGCCCGAGGCAATGACCGACGAGCCGCCATAGCTGACAAAGGGCAGCGTCATCCCCTTGGCCGGCAAAAGCCGCACGGCAACGCCCATATTGATAAGCGCCTGCACCCCAAAGGCGAAGGCCAGCCCGGTGCCCGCGATCCGCACGAACGGGTCTTGCTCGCGGGTGACGCGCGCGATCGAACGCAGCACCACCGTGGCATAAAGCGCGATGATCACCAAAACGAGGATTAGCCCGTATTCTTCGGCGGCCACTGCAATGATGAAATCGGTATGCGCATCGGGCAGCGACCATTTCACCGAGCCTTGCCCCACGCCCACGCCAAAGAAACCGCCTTCTTGGATCGCATTGGTGGCATAGCCAATCTGGGTGCGTGGATCGATATCGGCGCTTAGAAAGCCATTGATCCGGCGCGCCACATGTTCCGACATATTATAGGCGAAGACGCCGCCCACCGCGCTTAGCCCCGCCGTGGCGGCCAAGGGCAGGATCGGCGCGCCCGACACGAAATACATCACCATCCAGGCAAACAGCACCAGCGACGCCTGGCCGAAATCGGGTTGCAGCGCCAGCGTGACAACGATCACCGCGGTCAGAACAAAGGAATAAAGCCGTCCGGGCGGTCCGGCGACCTCTTGGCTGGCGGCCATGAACCACGCGCCCACGATGACGAAGCCGGGTTTGAGAAATTCCGACGGCTGCACCGAAGCAAAGCCAAGCGAAATCCAACGCACCGCGCCCTTGCCGAAATCGGTGCCGATGATCGGCAGCGCCATCAAGGTGATAAAGGCGCCCAAAAAGCCGATCACGCCGATGCGGCGCACCTGTTGCGGGCTTAAAAGCGACAGCCCCAGCATGATGATCAGCGCAATCGTGCCAAACAGCGCCTGTTTCTTCACATAGAAAAACGGTGCCAGCCCATTCTTTTCGGCCAGCGGCACCGAGGCGGCAAAGCCCAAAAGCATGCCAACGCCAAACAGCGCCAAAACCGCCGCCAAAACCCATTTGTCGATTGTGCGCCACCAACGTGGCAAAACTGCATCCGTCGCCCGCACGGGGACGGTGCCAAAAACCATTTCCGTCATGGCAATACTGCCCTTGCTGCCTCTGATCGCCCGGTGACCGGATCTTGCGTCAAGTTTAGCCCAACTTGTCAGCGGTGCCTAGGGAAAAGGCAGTGCTGCGCCGCGCGCAAAAGAGAGTCGATCGGAACCGCGCGCCGCAATAGCGGTTTTCCTTTGCAAAACGGGGTGCCATGCTGGCGCTATCACGCAAAGACACCAAGGGAGTTTCGTTATGAAAGTGGGCATCGTAGGCGCGGGCATGGTGGGCTCGGCGGCGGGCTTTGCCATCGCGATGCGCGGCGCCGCCTCCGAGGTGGTGTTTGTCGATCGCAACATGGCGCTGGCACGCGCGCAGCAAGAAGATATCCACCATGCCGTGCCCTTTGCCGAAGGCTGTCGTCTGGGCGCGGGGGATTACGACTGCCTTGCGGGCGCGGGGATCGTGATCTTGGCCGCCGGGGTCGCGCAAAAGCCCGGCGAAAGCCGGCTCAGCCTGTTGGCGCGCAATGCCGATGTCTTTGCCGAGGTCATAGGCAAGGTTCGCGCCCATGCGCCCGAGGCGCTTCTGGTCGTTGCCTCCAACCCCGTCGACATCATGACCGAGGTGGCGCAGCGCGCCTCTGGCTTGCCCCCCGAACGGGTGATCGGCACCGGCACGCTGCTGGACACGGCGCGGTTTCGCACGCTGGTGGCGGGGCATCTGGGGGTGTCGTCGCATTCGGTGCACGGGTTTGTGCTGGGCGAGCATGGCGATAGCGAAGTTCTGGCGTGGTCCAGCGCGCGGGTGGGCGCCGAACCGCTTGACCGGATCGCGGTGCAACTGGGTGTCGAGATCACCGAAGAGGTGCGCGCTAAGATTGACGAAGGCGTGCGCCGCGCCGCCTATCGCATCATCGAGGGCAAAGGGGCGACATGGTATGGCATCGGCGCCGGGCTGGCGCGGCTGGTGCTGGCGATCCGCGACGATCAGCGCGCCGTGCTGTCGCTGTCGATCCGCACCCCGCATGTGGCCGGGGTTGAGGATGTGGCGGTCAGCCTGCCGCGCGTGGTGGGCGCGGCAGGGGTGGTCTCGACCCTTGTGCCCTCGCTTGATCCGCCCGAATGGGAGGCGCTGCACCGCTCTGCCGCGCTGCTTAAAGACAGCACCAAGGGCCTGTGGTGAGGGCGGTTTTCACCGCATTCGCGCGGCTGGGGCTGACCAGTTTCGGCGGCCCATCCGCACATATCGGCTATTTTCACCGCGTCTTCGTGGCGCAACAACGATGGCTGTCCGAAACCCGCTTTGCCGAGGCGCTGGGGCTCGCGCAATTTCTGCCCGGCCCCGCTTCGTCACAATTGGGGCTGTTCATCGGGCTTGCGCGCGCGGGCGCTCCGGGGGCCTTGGCCGCTTTTGCGGGCTTCACCCTGCCCTCGGCCCTGCTGATGGGGCTCGCGGGGGGCTTGGCGCTACACCTGCCCGAAACCGGGCCCTTGGCCGGGGCGCTGGCCGGGTTGATTTTGGTTGCCTTGGCCGTGGTGGCGCAGGCCGTCGCGACCATGGCGCGCAGCCTGTGCCCCGACACACCGCGCCGGGTTCTGGCGGGGCTGGCGCTGCTGATCCTTGTGCTTTGGTCGCAAACGGCGCTGCAAATGGCGGTGATCGCCGGGGCCGCGCTGATCGGCGCCTTTTCGCCCGAACCCGAGGCGGCAAGCGGCAGTGCAGAACCCGCCCCGCCGCACAGCCTTGCGTTGGGTCTGGGTCTTTTTGCCTTGTGCCTGCTGCTGGCCACCCTGCCCCTTGCGCGGCCCTATCTGGCGGCAGGCGCGCTTGTTTTTGGCGGCGGGCATGTGGTCTTGCCGCTTTTGCAAGAAAGTCTGGGGGCCTTGGTGGGCGAGGCGCGCTTTTTGGCCGGTTACGGGCTGGCACAGGCGATGCCCGGGCCGCTTTTCACCTTCGCCACCTATCTGGGCGCGGCGCAGGCGGGGCTTTGGGGTGCGATTGTCGCCACGCTCGCGATTTTCGCCCCCGGTTTTGCGCTGCTGACACTCGCCCTGCCGCTTTGGGCACGGCTGCGCCGCTTTCGCCGGTTGCGCGGCGCGGTGGCGGGGGTGAACGCCGCCGTGGTAGGGCTACTTGGGGCCGCATGGGTCACACAACTCGCCCCGCATGGGGTCGAAAGTTGGCCCGCAGCCGCCCTCTCCACGCTTTTGCTAACACTGGTTTTTCTGACCAAACTGCCGCCCGTGGCGCTGGTTGCGCTTGGCGGCACGCTTGGGGCGGTGGTGCTTTAACTTTGGCAATCCTCCAGCGGCACATGTCGCGTGGTCGAAATCAGGTGAAAGCCCCGCGCATCCAGCGTCCATTCGCCAATCATGCAAATGCCAGTGTCCCACGGTCCTTCGATCCAGGTGGTTTTAAGCAGGGCGCTATCGGCCCGGTAGTAGTAACGCGCATTCAACTGCCGCTCGCCGCTCACCGGGGCATCCATGATCGCGCCGCTGGTCAGATCGATCACAAAGGCCATCACGCAGCCCGTGCCGCAGCCCATTTCGTAAAGCACATAGTTGCCCGCGTAATTGGCCCCGCCCTGCGCGGCCTCACCCAGCCGGGTGCGAAACATCGAATAGGCGCTTTGCGCGCCCGCGAAATCGGGCATCACCGCTTGGCCGGTATAAATGTCCACCGGGTGATCGGCAAAGCTGTCCGCCCCGGCGGGGCCACCCGCAAACGCCAACGCGGCCAGCGCGGCCCCAAAAATCTGTTTCATCTGCACAGCCTTATCCGTTCGGAATAATACAGATTTTCTTTGCCTTGGCGCACAAGCTGTCAAGCGCGCCCGGCGCGGCCAAACGGCACGTTTGGCCAAAGGTTTACTTGCCCAAAACCGCCTTGCGCCGCGCCAGCGATGCTTCGGACCACAAATCGGCGCTGCGGTAATAGCCGTCAAAGGCGGGCATCCCGGCCCCAAGCTCCACCCAAGGCTGCTTGGTGGAAATGAAGATATGCGCATCGGGCGGGCACGCGGCGGGGTCGGCCATGGTGCCCACGCGGACAAAGGCGATCTTGCGCCCCGCGCCGCCGTAATGGCTGAAAATCGCCACCTGACAATGGGCGCAGCGCGCCACCTCTTGCCCTTTGCCCGAGGCCGAGGGCGTCATCACATAGTCAACCGCCCCGGTGACCTCTAACCGGTCCGTTTCGATCATCGCATTCACGGCAAAGGCCGATCCGGTCTCGCGCTGGCACCACGTGCAATGGCAACAATGAACGATCATTGGCGCGTCCAACAGCCGATAGCGCAGCGCGCCGCAGGTGCAGCTTCCCTCCATCATCCCCTCCCAAAGATGTCAGTCGGGCAAAGCCTGCACCAGTTCGGTAAAATGGTCACCCCGTTTTTCGAAATTGGGATATTGGTCGAAACTTGCCGCTGCCGGGGCTAACAGCACGGTATCGCCTGCCTCGGCCTCTGCCGCGGCGCGAGCGACGGCGGCCTCCATCGTTTCGCAAATCTCGTGGTCAAGGGGGGCAAGTTCCAGCGCAAAATCCCGCGCCGAATGGCCGATGAAATAGGCTTTCTTCACCGCGCCAAGGCTGGGTTTCAGCGCCGCAACGCCGCCCTCTTTGCCCATGCCGCCCACGATCCAGCGGATATTCAAAAATGCCTCCAGCGCTTTGGCGGCGCTGTCGACATTGGTGGCTTTGCTGTCATTGACAAACCGCACGCCGCGCTTTTCGGCCACGGTTTGGCTGCGATGCGGCAGCCCGCCAAAGCTATGAAACGCCTCTTCGATCAGCTTCGGGGCCAGCCCAAGGCTGCGCACCGCCGCATAGGCCGCGCAGGCGTTTTGGTGGTTATGCGCGCCGGGCAAGCCGGTGATCGCCCGCAGATCGATCGAGGCCACCTGCCGCCCCTTGCGCCATTCGGCCAAGAAGCCCTTGCGCGCAAACACCGACCAACCGTAATCGCCCAGCTTGCGCGCGACAGAGACGCGGATCAGCCGATCATCTTCGCGCCCCATGGCGATTTGATTGGCCAGATACACCCCCTCGGGCTCATCTACGCCGATCACCGCGCGATCCGGCCCGCCCTCGGCAAAAAGCCGACGCTTCGCCGCGAAATAGCCGCCAATGCCGCCGTGCCGGTCCAAATGATCGGGCGACAGGTTGGTGAAGACCGCGATATCGGGGGTCAGCGCGCGGGCCAGATCGGTTTGGTAGCTCGACAATTCCAGCACCACCACCTCGCCCTCGACCGCTGGATCGATATCCAGCACCCCGCGCCCGATATTGCCCGCCACCTGCGTGGGCCGCCCGGCGTGCTGCAAAATATGGTGGATCAGCGCCGTGGTGGTGGATTTGCCATTTGAGCCGGTCACGCAAATGGTGCGCGGCGCGACCTCGAAATCATCCCAAGCCTCGGTCGCCCAAGAGCGGAAGAAGAGGCCGATGTCATTATCGACCGGCACCCCCGCCGCCATCGCCGCCGCAATCACCGGATTGGGGCGCGGGTAAAGATGCGGGATACCGGGCGATGTGATCAGACAGGAAATCCCATCAAACGCCCCTTGGCGCGTCAGATCGGAGCAGGTGAAACCCGCCGCCTCCGCCTTGGCGCGCGCCTCGGGGCTGTCATCCCACAAAACGGGCTCTGCGCCACCGGCCTGAAGGGCTGCCGCCGCCGCAAGACCAGACCGGCCCAGCCCCAACACCGCGACCTTTGCGCCCTCAAAGCCCTGAACCGGAATCATTTTATGCCCTCGCCGTTGGATGTGGGCCGCGCACGGCCCGCCCTTCCGAGATATTTGAGCCAAGATGAAAGGGAAAGCCCTTCCCGCCCCAACGCCCCTTCTGACACAGGTCAGGCAAAGAAAAACCCCGCCCCTGACGGATCAGGGCGCGGGGTCGGAAGGCCGGTTGGCTCTGGATCAGGCGCGCTTTTTCAGGCCCGGGCCAAGGATACCGACAAAGCCAAAGACGACGGCCAGCGCGATCACCAAGGGCGTCAGCCCCGGCTGCATCATCGCAAAGATCAGCGCGACAAGGTCCAGCGCGAGCAGGAAGACCCAGATCGCCATGCGCGCGCGCTCGGGCGTCATCTTGCGGTCATCGGCGCCCACCATGACATCCAGCAGACGGCACAAAGCCAAAAGGCCGATGGTCAGCGCAACGACCGGGCCCCAGCCCAGCGTCAGATTGCTCATCCCCGACAGATCGGCGAAGAGAACAAGAAACGGCAGCATCAGCGCCGTGATTTTCAGCGGGTCGGTGAAGTTCTTGATCATGCGGGGTCCGTCCTTCCTTTCAAAGGGTTACCTGACCTTCAACGTGGCAAGACCGATAAGCGCAAGGATCAGGGAAATGATCCAGAAACGGATCACGATTTGCGGTTCGGCCCAGCCCTTCTTTTCGAAGTGGTGGTGAATGGGTGCCATCAAAAACACCCGTTTTCCGGTGGCCTTGAAGTAAGCCACCTGAATGATGACGCTCAGCGCCTCGACGACGAACAGCCCGCCGACGATGCCCAGAACAAGCTCGTGCTTGGTGCAAACGGCAATCGCGCCCAAAGCGCCGCCCAGTGCCAAAGAGCCGGTATCGCCCATGAAAACCGCCGCTGGCGGCGCGTTATACCAGAGGAACCCAAGCCCCCCGCCGATCAGCGCGGCGGTGAAGACAAACAACTCCCCAGTGCCCGGCACGAAATGCACGCCCAGATATTGGGTAAAGTCGGTGCGGCCCACCACATAGGCGATAGAGCCCAAAGTGCCCGCCGCAATCATCACCGGCATGATCGCCAGACCATCCAGGCCATCGGTCAGGTTCACGGCGTTCGCGGCGCCCACAATGACAAACATGCCGAAGGGAATGAAAAAGAGCCCCAGATTGATCAGCGTATCCTTGAAGACCGGCAAAGCGAGTTGCCATGCCAGATCATCGGGATGCACCAGCGCCGCCAAAAGTGACGCCGCCGCCGCCAAGGCCAGCCCCAAAGCCATGCGGGTGCGCCCGCTTACGCCCTTGGTGTTTTGCTTGGTGACCTTGGCATAATCATCGGCAAAGCCAATCGCGGCATAGCCATAGGTCACGCCCAGCACGATCCAGACATAGGCCTCATCCAGCCGCGCCCACAAAAGCGTGGAAACCAGCAGCGCCGACAGGATCAGCAAGCCCCCCATGGTGGGCGTGCCCGCCTTGGCCAAGTGGCCTTCGGGCCCGTCGTCGCGGATCGGCTGGCCTTTGCCCTGTTTGCGGCGCAGCGCATCGATCAGCGGGCGCCCGAACAAAAAGCCGAACAGAAGCGCGGTGAAGAATGCCCCCCCGGCCCGGAAGGTGATGTAGCGGAACAGGTTGAAGAAATCGCCCCCGTCCGAAAGATTGGCGAGCCAGTAAAGCATTACTCTTTTCCCTTGAAAGCTTCCGCCGCGCCCGGTTGACCCAGTTTGCGCAACGCGTCAACCACGAGGCTGACCTTCGAACCTTTCGAGCCCTTCACCAGCACCACATCTCCCGCATCTACGAGGTGGGGGGCACGCGCGGCGAGATCCTTGGCGGATTCGAACCACTCCCCCCGTTGGTCGCGCGGCAAAGCCTCGAACATCTGTTTCATTCTGGGGCCCGCCGCGTGTATCACGTCGATTATTGCCATTGCGGGATGTTCGGCAATTGCGGCATGGAGCCGCCCCTCCTCGGCGCCCAGCTCCAGCATATCCCCCAAAATCGCGACGCGGCGCCCCCGATGGACCCGGCCCACGCCATCGCGCGGGGTCTGCCCGGCCAGCACCTCCAGCCCCGCCGCCATCGAGGCGGGGTTGGCGTTGAACGCATCGTCGAAAAGATCGAAGCTTTGCGCCTCGTCGATGATATCGAGCCAGACCCGCTCGCGCGCCCCGCGCCCTGCAGGCGGCACCCATTGGCCAATATCAAGCGCGGCAATGGCGGGGTCCGCGCCCACCGCACCCGCCAAGGCAAGCACGCCCAAAGCGTTGTTTGCAAAGTGCTTTCCGGGCGACATCACCTTGAACAGCAGCGGCATACCGGCCTGTTCGGCCTGTACGATCGTGGCATCGCCCCGGATCGTCGTGGCACATAACAGGTGGTCTGAGCCGGGCGCAGGCCCAAAGGTAACGACATGGGCGGCCTGCGCGCGCGCGGCCTCCAGCAACAGGTCTGTCACCGGCAAGCCCGTGGGCACCACGGCGGTCCCGCCGGGCTCCAGCCCTTCGAAGATCGCCGCCTTTTCGCGCGCAATCCCTTCGAGGTTTTCAAAGGCTTCCAGATGCGCCGCCGCCACGGTTGTGATCATTGCGGCATGGGGTCGCGCCATCTTGACGAGTGGCAAAATCTCGCCGGGATGGTTCATCCCGATCTCGACCACGGCGAAATTAGCCTCTTGCGGCAGGCGCGCCAGCGTGATCGGCACGCCCCAGTGGTTGTTGAAGCTGGCCTCGGCGGCATGCACGGTGCCTTGGGCCGACAAGACGGCGCGCAGCATTTCCTTGGTGGAGGTTTTGCCCACCGATCCGGTGACCGCGATCACCTGTGCCCGCGCCCGCGCCCGGCCCGCGCGGCCAAGGTCTTCCAGCGCGGACAGCACATCGGGCACGATCAAAAGCGGATCGGCCTCGGTGCAGCCTTCGGGCACCCGGCTGACCAAAGCCGCACAGGCGCCCTTTTTCAGCGCATCGGCCACAAAATCATGCCCATCGCGCACATCCTTCAGCGCCACGAACAGATCGCCGGGCCGGATCGAGCGGGTGTCGATCGAAAGTCCCGTCGCCGCGAAAGCCTTGGTCGCGCGGCCCCCGGTGGCGGTGGCCGCGTCGTCCGATGTCCATAAAACTGCCATTTTCAGATCACCCCATCCAGCGCAGCCACGGCAATCGAGGCCTGCTCTGCATCATCAAAGGGGAAGACATCGGCGCCGATCACCTGCCCCCGCTCATGCCCCTTGCCCATGATCAACAGCGCATCGCCCGGCCCCAGCGCATCGACGCCGCGCAAGATGGCCTCGGCCCGGTCGCCGACGTCCAGTGCCTCCGCCCCCGCGCCTTCCATCACCGCCGCGCGAATGCTGGCCGGGTCTTCGGTGCGGGGGTTGTCATCGGTAACGATCACCAGATCGGCATGGGCCGCCGCCGCCGCGCCCATCAGCGGCCGTTTCGTGCGGTCGCGATCCCCGCCTGCGCCGACAATCGCCACCAAGCGCCCCAAAACATGCGGGCGCAGCGCCTTGAGCGCGGTCTCCACCGCATCGGGCGTATGGGCATAATCGACAAAGACCGTGGCCCCATTGGCGCGGGTCGCCGCCAATTGCATCCGCCCCCGCACGGTGGTGAGCTTGGGCAGCGCCTCAAACACCTCGGCCGGTTCCGCCCCACAGGCAATCACCAGCGCGGCCGCGGTCAGCACATTCATCGCCTGAAACCCGCCGATCAGCGGCAGGCGCACCAGTTGCGGCCCGCCCAGATAGAGAAACCGCACATCTTGGCCCGAGGCATCGAAGCGTTGCGCCTGAAGCTGAATTTCGCAGGCATCGGCCCGACCGATCCGCACCACCTTTTGCCCGCGCGCCACCGCCTGCAAGGCCAGATCGGTGCCCTTGGGGTCATCGACATTGATCACCGCGGTGCCATCATCGGGCAGCACCCGGTTGAACAGCCCCGCCTTGGCGTCGAAATAGTCTTCGAAGGTTTCGTGGTAGTCGAGATGGTCTTGGGTGAAATTCGTAAACGCCGCCGCGCGCAGCATCACCCCATCCAAACGCCGCTGCGCCAACCCGTGTGAGCTTGCCTCCATAGCCGCATGGGTCACCCCCGCCGTCGCCATATCGGCCAAAAGCCGGTGCAAGGTGACGGGTTCGGGCGTGGTATGGGCCGAGGGCGCGCTATAGGCCCCTTCGACCCCGGTGGTGCCGATATTGGCGGCTTCATGGCCCAAGGCCTGCCAGATCATCCGGGTAAAGGCCGCGACCGAGGTTTTGCCATTGGTGCCGGTCACCGCCACCATCGTCGCGGGCTGCGCGCCAAAAAACAGCGCCGCCGCACAAGCAAGCGCCAGGCGTGCATCTTCCACAACAACCAGCGCGACCGGGGCATTGGCCAAAAGCGGCTTGGCGATTTCTTCGCCCGCGCGATCGGTCAGCACCGCCACCGCGCCGCGTTCGATCACGCCCTCCAAAAAGGTCGCCCCATGCGCCTTGGTGCCGGGCAGGGCCGCGAACAGATGACCGGGTTTGACAAGGCGGCTGTCGACCGAAAGCCCGCTGACCGAAACATCCTCGCCCGAGCGGGCCGTCAGCCCCAATGCGCTCAATGGCTTCGCTGTAAGGGGCATATCTGGTGTCCTTCTTTCCCGTTTATGCCATTTATCGGGAAGGCGATGCCTGCGTCAACGCGCCCCGCCCCCGCTGAGCGGCGCATGGCCAGCCCGCAAGGTGCCATCGTGCGATCAGTGGCCCGAGGCTTTGACCAGTTGAATGCCCTCAAGCGTTTCGGGCTCCACATCGCTGGGGCGCAGCCCCAAGATCGGCGCGATGCGTCGGATCACCTCGGCCGCCACCGGCACCGCCGTCCAGCCCGCCGTGCGCCGGTTCGCATTGGCGGCAAAAGACGAAGGCTCATCAAGCGTGAGCACCAGCACATATTTCGGGTCCGAAGCCGGAAAGGCCGAGGCAAAGGTGGCAATCACCTTATCGTCATAATAGCCGCCTGTCGGGCGCACCTTATCGGCGGTGCCGGTCTTGCCCGCCACCTCGTAGCCCGGCACATCCGCAAAAGAGGCGGTGCCGCGCGTCACCACTGCGCGCATCATCGCAATCGCGGTGCGCGCCACATCGGGGCGCATCACCTGTTCGCCCGGCGGATGATCGGCGCTGTGGATCAGCGTCGGCGTGACCCGGCGCCCGCCATTGGCAATCGTCGCATAGGCGGCGGCCAAATGCATCGGCGAGGCGGCGATGCCATGACCATAGCCCACCGTCATCGCCGAAAGCTCGGACCATTTCGGCGGCAACAGCGGCCGGCCCACCGAGGCTTCGGACAATTCCACCGGCGTGGTCTGCATGAAGCCCAGCTTTTCCAAAAACTCTTGCTGGCGCTCCGGCCCAATCATCTGCACGATCCGCGCCGTGCCCACGTTAGAGCTTTCGACGATCACATCGGTGACCGAAAGCTCGGGGCCGTAATTGTGGAAATCACGAATGCGGAACTTGCCCCAGACCATGGGCGACTTCGTTTCAACCTTGGTCTCGGGGGTCACCAGACCCAGCTCCAACGCCTGCGCGGCAGCAAAAATCTTGAAGGTGGAGCCCAGCTCATACACCCCCTGCACCGCGCGGTTGAACAGCGGGCTATCCGACGCATCCCCCTTGGTCAGCGGCGCGGGCCGATCATTCGGGTCAAAATCAGGCAGGCTTGCCAGCGCGACAATCTCACCGGTATGGGCCTCCATCACCACGGCCGCCGCGCCCTTGGCATTCATCAGCCGCATGCCGCCCGCCAGCAATTCCTCCAGCGCCTGCTGCACCGTCAGATCAAGCGACAAGGTCAGCGGCGCGCCATTATTGGCCGGATCGCGCAGCCAGCCGTCAAAGGCTTTCTCCACCCCCGCCGTGCCGATGATTTCCGCCGAGGCGACCCCCTCGGTGCCAAAGCGCGCGCCGCCCAACACATGGGCCGCCAGACGCCCGTTGGGGTAAAGGCGCATCTCGCGCGGGCCGAACAACAGACCCGGCTCGCCAATATCATGCACGGCCTGCATCTGTTCGGGCGAGATTTTCTTTTTGATCCAGACGAATTTGCGCGACCCGGTGAAATCTTTGCGCAGCCGCTTGGCATCCAGATCCGGGAAGATGGCGACCAGCTTTTCGACCGTGCCTTCGGGGTCCACCATCATCGGCGGCTGGGCGTAAAGCGCATGCGTTACAAGATTGGTGGCCAGCACCCGGCCTGCACGGTCGGTGATATCGGCGCGCTGTGCCAAGATCGCCGGGGCCGAGGTGCCGCGCTGCGGCTCTTGCGGGGTGGCCGAAGCGATCATGCCCATGCGCAGCCCCACCGCCGAAAAGCAGATCATGAAAATGCCCATGACAAGCCACATCCGCCATTCGGCCTTGGCGCGGGCGGCCTCGCGCCCGGCCTCGCCGCGCGCGCGAATGTTTTCCCGTTCGATCTTGTCGGGATTTTCGCCCTTGGCGCGGGCTTCCAGAATATGCGCCAACGGGCGCAGGGGCTTGCGTGGTGTCGGGGTCATTGCAGATCCTCCTGCCCCCGCGCGGCCACATCAATCGGCGCGCCCAGCCCCATCGCCGCAAAATTGGGCGCCATCTCTTCGGGCTGCGGATAGGCCACCTGCGCGGCGGTGCCGAATTGTTCGGGCGCCAGCGGCAGCAGCTGCAACGAGGCGAAGTTGAGATTGACCAGTTCGCGCAGCCGCTCGGGGCGGTTCAAATAGGCCCATTCGGCATTGAGCACGTTGAGCCCCTCTTGCAGATCGGCGATCTCTTGGTTCAGGCTGCGCAGTTCCGCCAACCGATCCTTGGTGGCGTAATTGACGTGATAGGCCCAGAAGGCGAGCCCCAAAACAACAAGAGCGGCAAGAAGATAGGAGACGGTCTTCATCTGCGGCGATCCCGATATTTATCATCGTAAAAAACAGGGGCGGGTAGGCCCAAAGTGGTGCGATCCGCCCGGCCTGCGGGGGTTTCGGTGCGCGCGCCCACGCGCAAAATGGCCGAACGCGCCCGCGGGTTCTCGGCCAGTTCCTGATCGTCGGGGCCGACCCCCTTGCGGGTCAAAAGCGTGAAAGCGGGGGCTTCGGCCTCGGTCACAGGGGCATACCGATTGCCGCCCCCCGCCCGGCCAGAGCGCGCCTGAAAAAAGCGTTTCACGACGCGATCTTCCAGCGAATGAAAGGTGACAACGGCCAGCTTGCCACCGGGCTTCAGCGCACGTTCGGCGGCCTCCAACCCTTCGATCAACTGGCCGAATTCATCATTCACCGCGATGCGCAGCGCCTGAAAGCTGCGCGTGGCGGGGTGGCTTTGGCCAGGTTTCGGGCGCGGCAGGCAACGTTCCACCGTGGCGACCAATTGCTTGGTCGTCTCGTAAGGCGTGGTTTTCCGCGTCTCGCAGATCGCGCGCGCGATCCGGCGCGAGGCACGCTCTTCGCCATAGTGATACAGAATATCTGCCAGTTCGCCCTCGTCTGCGGTATTGACCAGATCCGCCGCCGAGGGCCCCTCTTGCGACATGCGCATATCGAGCGGGCCATCGCGCAGGAAAGAAAAGCCACGCTCGGCTTGGTCCAACTGCATCGAGGACACCCCAAGGTCGAGCACGATCCCATCCACGCCCTCGGGCGCCTCCGCTTGGGCAACGCTATCCAATTCCGAAAAGGTGCTTTCCACCAGCGTCAGCCGCGCGCCATAATTGCCCCGCCAGCTTGCCGCCATGTCAAACACCAGCGGGTCACGGTCGATGCCGATCACCCGGCCCGCGCCAGCGGCCAAAAGCCCGCGCGTATAGCCGCCCGCGCCAAAGGTGCCATCGATCCATGTGCCAAAGACAGGCGCGACCGCCTCAAGGAGCGGTCGCAGCAAAACGGGCACATGCGGGGCGGTGGCGGGCTCCATCTTAGCCTCCGCTTGCCAACAGGCTCAGCGGGTCGAAATCTTCGCCCACTTCGGCCATCAGTTTTTCGAGCCGCGCCGCATCCACTTCGGCGAAAGTCTCGGGGTTCCAAATCTCAAAGGTTTCGCCCATGCCCGCGAAATAGGCATCTCCCGCCAGCTTGAAACGCTCCCGCAGGTTCGCGGGCAGCACCAAGCGGCCATCTGGGTCAATCTCGGTCGGGTGGGCCTTGTTCAGCACAAAGCGCTGCAAAAGCGCGCGGTTCGGGTCATTGTAAGGGCGCGCGTTGATCGCCTGCGCCAGCTTTTGAAACCCGTTGAACGAATGGACCTGCAACATCTTTTGGCTGTCGGCGCCGTAAACGATGACAAGGCGGGGACGTTTGGTGACAGCGGCTTCCGGGTCGCCTTCTTCAAGTTCACGACGAAACAGGGCGGGGATCGACACGCGTCCCTTGCTGTCCACCTTGAAGGTGTATTCGCCGATGAACATTCCCGCCAAGGCGGTAACTCCTGTCCCGTTCCCCCGCGATGGCCCGTTATGGAAAACGGCGGATCGAGCTGCTGCCACTGCTCGATCCGCCGCCCTCGTCCCATCTCTGGGCTGTCCGGTCTGCACGCGCCACCTGGGGGGATGTCTGCTCGCCCGCGCGCCGGATCTCTTTCGTTCGTGAAGCGGGTGCCTGTATGAAACCTGGCTTTTGCGCCGTGGGGTCTTGGTGCCCCTTGCCCGTCTTCCGTGAACAAGTGATGCCATGGCACAGAGTGGGATTTCAAGGGAAATTTTGGGCAATCATGGAATCTGCGCCCCTGCATGTTGTTTCTGGCGGGCCCCAAACGCAAGAGTTTGTGCCGCGCACGCCCAAAATCTGCGCATAAATTGCGAAGGTATATAAAATGCACACAAGATATGGGAGAGGTAGCACATCCCAGACCGCACCCCATGAAGTGGGGGCATTTCCCATTATTTTGCGGCACAGCATCCGAGAACAGCGCGTCTGACGGCCAAAGCCCCCAGAAAGCCCCCCATTCACACCAAAACACGCTCAGGTGATTCGGTGTGAGGCTGACGGTTTTCGCCAATGTCCCGTGATTTCCCATGCCCCGCGCGCGCCCGCACCCCATGATTTCCCATAGCGTGTCGCCCGCCCCATCGCGGTCATGGCCGAGAAATCGCAACCGGGCCCTGCCCCGCCACGCAGCGCGCTCAGGGGGTGGGATCGACGGGGGCGGGATCGGAGGGCGCGGAACTGCTAGGCGCAGGATCGGTGGGCGCGGGCACGCCCCCCCACCGCACAAGCCCCATTTCCTGCGCCGCGCGCTGCGACAAAACCGGGCTGATGAGGCCGCGCTGCGCCTGATACTGGCGCACGGCCTCTTGGGTCTCGTCGCTCAACAGCCCCGTGATCGGCCCCCTGTAATAGCCCCGCGCCAACAATGCGCGTTGCAAGGTGGCAATCAGCGCAGGCGTCATCTCGGCGGCGCAGACGCGCTGAAACCACATCTTTTCCCCACCCTCGACGATGCGCGCATGGGTGGTGGTGCGATAGCCCGCCGGGCGGGTGACCTCGCCGGTGGTTGGATCGCGTTGCTCGGGCGTGACCAGCACATGTTCGGTGACCGTTTCCACCACGGCGGGGCGGAATTGTTCGGTGAAACAGCCCGGCGTATCGGGCCCCGGCGCCTTGGCCAGCCATTCGCCCGCAAGGGAATCTCTGGGCCCGGCGGCGACAATTTCGGGCGCGTCGTCCGGCGGCACGGGCGTGCTTTGCGGCTCGGCCATCGGCCCACAGCCCGACAAGCCCCACAGCCCGGCCCCCAAAAGCGCCGCGGGCAGAGCAGAAATGGCGAAACGAACGGACGGCATGAAGGTGGGCAGATCCGGCAAACTCAGCTTGCCAGACCCTAACGAGTTTCGCCCGCCCCCGCAAAGACGATCTTGAAACCCCATTTGCAGCAAGGATGCGGCCAAGCGGCGGCTTTCCAAAACCGGCCCATTGCCCTAAACCGGGGGCATCCCGCAGCGCGGCCAGACAAGAGGCGATTATGGCGAAGATCATCTATATCGAACAAAACGGCACCCGGCACGAGATCGAGGTGAAACCGGGCCTGACGGTGATGGAAGGCGCGCGCGACAATGGCGTGCCCGGCATCGATGCCGATTGCGGCGGCGCCTGCGCCTGTTCGACCTGCCATGTCTATGTGGACCCGGATTGGGTGGACCGTCTGCCCAAGCCGCTGCCGACCGAAACCGACATGCTTGATTTCGCCTATGAGCCGAACCCCGAAACCTCGCGACTGACCTGCCAGATCAAGGTGACCCCCGACATGGATGGGCTGGTCGTGCATCTGCCCGAAAAGCAGATCTGATCCAGCAGGCTTGGGCCCCTTCCGGCCCCACATGGCACGGGTGCGCCCAAGCGGCGCGCCCTATGCCTGTAGCTCCGCATCCCAATACAGAAAATCGATCCAGCTTTCGTGCAAATAGCCCGGCGGAAAGCGCCGCCCGATGCGGTGCATATCCTCGGCATTGGGTTCGCGCGCGGGCTGGCGCAGCCGCAGCCCCGAGGCCTTGAGCGATTTATTCGCCTTTTTCAGATTGCACGGGGCACAGGCGGCAACCACGTTTTCCCAGCTTGTCACGCCGCCCTTGGACCGCGGGATCACATGATCGAAGGTCAAATCGCCCTTTGCGCCGCAGTATTGGCAACAAAAACCGTCCCGCAAAAAAAGATTGAAGCGCGTGAAGGCCACGCGCTTCTGGGGTTTGACGAATTCTTTGAGCACGACGACAGAGGGAATACGTATGCTTTGCCTTTGGCTGCGCACGACCTCGTCATATTCGGCCAGGATCGTGACCCGATCCAAACAGACCGCCTTGACCGCCTCTTGCCACGGCCACAGCGAAAGCGGGTAGTAGCTCAGCGGTCGGAAATCGGCATTCAGCACAAGCGCCGGATGACGGCGCAGCGCCGATGGCTCGCGCACGAATTGCTTTCGAAAGTCGCTCCTGTCGCCATGATCGAGCATAAGATGCCCTCCCGCCTGTCGCTTGCGGGCAGCGATGCGGAGAAGCCCCCGCTCCTGCCGTCGTCATAACTATATATGGCGTTCGCCACAGAGCAAGGCCCGCGATCTGTGGCGAGCCTGCCCGGGCAAAGGCTTTGCATGACTTTGCAACGCGCAGATGACGACCTGCCCGGGAATCGGGCAGTCGCGCGGTTAGCTGGGCAGATATTCCTTCAGGAAGGACAGCGCCGTGCCCAGCCCATCGGGCGAGATGCCGTGACCGGTGCCCTCCATCACATGGGCATAGGTAGTGAAACCGGCCTCCAAAAGCGCATCGGCGGTCTTTTGCAGGTCCGAAAACGGCACGATCTGATCGGTATTGCCATGCGCCAGCAGCACCGGCGGCTTGGTCTGCAATTCTTCTTGCAGCGCCTCGGGGCGCAACAGGCGGCCCGAAAAACCGATGATCCCGGCAAAGGCCTCGGCGCGGCGCGGAATGACATGCAGCGCCATCATCGTGCCTTGGGAAAAGCCAAAGACCACAATCTGCGACGGGCTCAACCCCTCGTCCGCCATCACCTTATCAAGGAAGGCGTCAAGATCGAGCGAACTTTGCGCAAAGCCGGCCGCGGCCTCTTCGGGTTTCGATTCGTCCATCCACGGGATCGGAAACCACTGCCGCCCGAACGGGTTGGTGATGCATTCCTCGGGCGCGTCGGGGGCCAAGAACAGCGTATCGGGCAAATGCTCGCCCAACGGATCGGCCAGCCCCAGCAGGTCATCCCCATCGGCGCCGTAGCCATGCAGGAAAATCACTGCCGATTTCACAGTGCCAGACCGGGGCGCGACCCGCCCAAGCTTCATATCGCGTGTCATGGTGCGACCCCCTCGCGTGATTTCATGGTTGCGTAATAGGCCCAAAGCCCGCGTGCAGCAACCGCCCGCCACGGCGACCAGCGTGCAGCAAGCGTGCCAAATTCCTTGCGTTTTGGCCGTTCAGGCAGTTCAAACAGCAGCCGCGCGGCCTCGGCCAAGGCCAGATCGTCAACGGCAAAGACATCGGCGCGGCCCAGCGCGAAGATCAGATACATCTCCACCGTCCAGCGCCCGATCCCGGGCAGCGGCAAAAGCTGATCGATCACCTGTTCATCGGGCAAGCTGCGCAGCGCGGCAAAATCGATGCCCGAACGCGCCAGCGCCTGCACATAGCGCACCTTTTGGCGCGACAACCCGCAAGCGCGCAGATCGTCTTCGCTTGCCGCGGCCAAAGCCGGTGCAGGGCCAAAGCCCGCATCCAGAAGCTTTTTCCGGATCGAGCGGGCGGCAGCGGTCGAGACCTGCTGCCCCAAGATCGCATCGCGCAAGGCCTCGAACCCGTCGTCACGGCGCCGCAGCGGCCAAGGCCCGGTCAGCGCCAATGCATCGGCAAAGCGCGGCTCTGTGCGCGCCAGCCATGCCGCGCCCTCGGCAATATCGTCTTCGGTTTCGATGATGCGCCCGACCATGGCCCCACCCTGCCCGGTTTCGCGCCCGCTTGCCAGCCCCGTTCCGTCACGCTAGGGCTGACCCCATGAAAGATACATCTGGCCTTTTGCCCCCTGCCGCGCCGCATGCCCGGCGCAACACCGTGGTTTTGGTGGCCGCGCAAGCGCTTTTGGGCGCGCAGATGTCGATGATCTTCACCGTGGGTGGGCTGGCCGGCGCGTCGCTGACACCCGATCCGTGCTGGGCGACACTGCCCTTGTCGCTGATCGTGCTGGGCTCGGTGCTGACCGCGCAGCCGATGTCGGAATTCATGGCGGCCTTTGGGCGGCGCGCGGGGTTTATTCTGGCGACATTTGCCGGGGCCGTGGGCGCGGCAATTTCCGCCTATGCCTTGCAAACCGGATCTTTCGCGCTGTTCTGTCTGGGCGGGGCCTTTACCGGTATCTATATGTCGGCACAGGGGTTTTACCGCTTTGCGGTGACCGATGGCCTGCCGATTGAGTCGCAATCGAAAGCGATTTCATGGGTCTTGGCCGGGGGGCTTGCCGCCGCGATCATTGGCCCGCAACTGGTCAAGGTGACGGCGCAGGCGATGGTGGTGCCGTTTCTGGCCACCTATCTTGCGATCATCGGCATCAATGTCTTGGGGCCGATCCTGTTTGCCTTTTTGCGCATTCCCGCGCCGGGGCGGCGGGTCAAAGGCGCGCATCATGGCGGGCGCACGCGGCTGCAACTGCTGCGCGATCCGCAAATTGCCGTGGCGATGATTTGCGGTATGGTCTCTTACGCGCTGATGAACCTTGTGATGACCTCGACCCCGCTGGCCGTGGTGGGCTGTGGCCATGACACGACCGATGCCGCCAATATCGTTTCTGCCCATGTGATGGCGATGTATCTGCCCTCGTTCGTCACCGGCCATCTGATCGCGCGTTTCGGGCGCGAGGTGATCGTGGGCATTGGCATGTTCATTCTGGCTGTATCGGGCGCGGTGGCGCTGACCGGGGTGAACCTTGAGCAGTTTTATCTGGCGCTGATCTTGCTAGGGCTTGGCTGGAACTTTGGCTTCATTGGCTCCACCGCGATGCTTAGCGCGGCGCATAGCCCCGAAGAACGCGGCCATGTGCAGGGGATGAACGATTTTGTCGTCTTTGGCGGGGTGTTTTTGGCCTCGCTTTCTTCGGGCGGGCTGATGAATTGTTCCTCTGCGGGGGATAGCACGGCGGGCTGGCAGGCGGTGAACCTGGCGATGCTGCCGTTCCTGACGCTGGCGGGCGCGGCGCTGATCTGGCTCGCGCTGCGGCCCAAGGACACCCGCTAAAACGCATCGCAAGGGCCCGGCCCGTAATAGCCGCGCAGCGGCCCGGGCAGCGCCCAACATCCCCTCGGGCGGGCGCTTTACCCGCGTTGCGCGCAGATCCCCGTTAAGATGTGGTGCACCAGAAAGGGGCCACTACAAACAGGGCGCCCACCCGGCAGTCGGGGCCGCCCGCACGCAAGGCAAGGCCTGCGGGCCATCGCCCCAAGAATACCGGGTCCCGCTCAACCTCAGTTCCGCAAGGCACGGATGCGCTTGGCCAGCATCTGGGTGGAGCCATCCTTGCCCGCCCCGTCGGAGCGGCCATCAAGCACCGGCGCAAGGGCCAGGGCAAGCTCTTTGCCCAGTTCCACGCCCCATTGGTCAAAACTGTTGATCCCCAGCACCACGCCTTCGACAAAGACCCGGTGTTCATAAAGCGCGATCAACCCGCCCAAGGTTTCCGGCGTCAACTGATCAAACATCAGCGTAGTGGAAGGCCGATTGCCCGGGAACACCCGATGCCGCGCCTGACGCTCTAGCTCTGCGCCCTCCAGCCCGCGCGCGCTCATCAGCCCGGCGGCCTCTTGCAACGAGCGGCCGCGCAGCAGCGCCTCGGATTGCGCCAGACAATTGGCCATTAGCAACAGATGCTGATGGTCCAGATCAGGCTCCATCCCATTCGCCGTGACGATGAATTCGCACGGGATCACCCGCGTGCCTTGGTGGATTAGCTGGTAAAAGGCGTGCTGGCCATTGGTGCCGGGCTCGCCCCAGACCACCGGGCCCGAATGATAGGGCAGATCGGTGCCATCCATCGCCACGCGCTTGCCGTTACTTTCCATCTCTAGCTGTTGCAGATAGGCGGGCAAGCGGGCCAAGCGCTGTTCATAGGGCAGCACCGCGCGGGTGGCATAGCCCAGCACCTGATTGTGCCAAAGACCCACCAGCGCCAAAAGCACCGGCAGGTTGCGCGCGAAAGGCGCGGTGCGGAAATGCGCATCCATCGCCGCAGCACCCGCATGAAAGCGCGCGAACATCTCGGGCCCGATGCCGATCATCAGGCTCAGCCCGATCGGTGACCAGACCGAATAGCGCCCGCCGACCCAATCCTCAAAGCCAAAGACCCGCTCGGGCGGGATGCCGAAATCGGCGGTCTTGTCGGTGGCCGAGGAAATCGCCGCGAATTGCTTGGCCGGGTCTTTGACCACCTCGGCCATCCAGCGCCGCGCGGTTTCGGCATTGGTCATCGTCTCGATCGTGGTGAAGGTCTTGGAGGCCACGATCACCAGCGTCGTTTCCGGGTTCAGATCGGCCAGCACATCATGGATATGCGCCCCATCGACATTGGAGACGAAATGCAACCGCGGCCCAGAGGCGAACGCGGAGCATGCCATCGCCGCCATCGCCGGGCCAAGGTCGGACCCGCCAATGCCGATATTGACCACATCGGTGATCGGCCCGCCTTGCCCGGTATAGCGCGCCTCGCGCAGCGCATTGGAAAATTCCTGCATCCGCGCCAGCGTTGCCCGCAGCGCAGGCATCACATTGGTGCCATCGACCAAAATGCTGTCTTCGGGGCTGCGCCAAGCGGTGTGCAGCACCGCGCGCCCCTCGGTTTCATTGATCTTGGCGCCCGCAAACATCGCATCGCGGCGCGCGGCAACCTCGGTCTTTTCGGCCAGTTCCAGCAAAAGCGCGCGGGCCTCACTGTCGATATTGGTCTTGGAATAGTCAAAGAGAAACGGCCCGGCCTCGGCCGAAAATGTCTCGGCCCGCGTAGGATCAGCGGCAAAAAGATCAAGAATATGCCGGTCCTTCACGGTCGCAGCATGGCTTAGGAGTGCATCAAAACGGTTCATCATGGGGCCCAATGGATCGTTGCGAATGGCAGCATCGTGCGCACTGGCGCCTGATCTTCGGGCAGCCTCGCGGCACGTTCAAGGGCGGCACGCTTCCCCGCCCCGGTGATCAATATATGGCAATGCATCGCGGCGCGCAAAACCGGCGCGCTCAGCGTGATACGCGGCTCGCCCGCCGCTTCGGCGCGCAAGGCCATGACCGGCGGCGCATCCTCATCCAGCGCCTCGGCCAGCTTATCCGCGCCCGGAAACAGCGAGGCGGTATGCATATCCGCCCCCATTCCCAAAAGCAGCACGGTCAGCGGCAACACCGCGCGCACCCCCTCGGACAGTTCTTCCAACCGGTCTTCGGGCTGCGGGGCCGGGGCGTAAAGCGGCACCAGCCGTGCCGCCGCGGCGCGGCCTTGCAACAGCCGGGCACGCAACAGCGCGGTATTCGAGCGCGGGCTGGTTTCATCAACCCAGCGTTCGTCATTGAGCAGCACATCGACCCGCGCCCAATCCAGTTCGAGATCCGATAGCACATCGAAGATCGGCCCCGGCGTGGTGCCGCCGGGCACGCAGAGCGTGACCCGATCTTGCACCTCTAGCGCGCGGCGCAACTGGCTGGCGATCTTGTCCGACAGCGCCACCATCAGCATTTCGCGGTCGGGGTAGTCGACGAATTTCATTCCCGAATCTCCCGCCAGCGGCGCCCGTCGCGGTGCATCAGCATCAAGGCGTCTTCCGGCCCGGACGAGCCCGCATCATAAGGCCGGGGCTTGTCACCGCGCGCTTCCCAGCCTGCGATGATTGGATCGGTCCAAGCCCAGGCGGCCTCTACCTCGTCGCCGCGCATGAACAGCGTCTGGTTGCCCCGGATCACATCCATGATCAGCCGCTCATAGGCATCTGGAATATCGGCCCCCTCCTCGCCCAGCGCTTCGGCAAAAGACATATCGAGCGGCACCTGCACCAGACGCATGCCCCCCGGCCCCGGTTCCTTGATCATCACCTTGAGGTTCATCCCCTCGTCAGGTTGCAACCGGATCACCAGCACGTTTTCGCGCCAGCTGGCCTCGTCTTCATCAAAGATCGAATGCGGCGGCGCCTTGAAGGTGATGGCAATTTCCGAGGCGCGACCGCGCAATTTCTTGCCGGTGCGCAGATAGAAGGGCGTGCCCTGCCAGCGCCAGTTCGCGATCTGCACTTTCAGCGCGATATAGCTTTCGGTGCGACTGTCGGGGTTTTCGGCATCTTGCAGATAGCCGGGCTGGGCGGCGCGCGTGTCGTTTGCCTTCACGCCCGCATATTGCCCGCGCACGATGTCGCTGGCCGGGACGGGCTGCAAGGCACGGATCACCTTCACCTTTTCGTCGCGCACCGCATCCGGGTCAAAGTGATAGGGCGGCTCCATCGCGATCAGGCACAATAGCTGCATCAGGTGGTTTTGCACCATGTCGCGCATCGCGCCGGATTTGTCATAATAAGCCCCGCGCCCGCCGACGCCGACCGTTTCCGACACGGTGATCTGCACATGATCAATGTATTGGGCGTTCCACAACGGCTCGAACAGGATATTGGCGAAGCGCACCGCCATCAGGTTTTGCACCGTTTCCTTGCCCAGATAGTGATCGATCCGGTAGATCTGGCTTTCTTCGAAGTGTTCGGCCAGCGTTGCATTCAGCGCCTTGGCGGAAGCCAGATCGCGCCCAAAGGGTTTTTCCACCACGATCCTGGCCTCGCTATCGGCGATGCCATGGTCATGCAGCCGTTCGGCCAAGGCCCCAAACAGCGAGGGCGCGACCGAGAAATAGAATGCATGCACGCGGCCGGGCTGCACCTTTGCCTTTAGCTCCGACCAGCCGCCCTCGCCCGTGGCATCGACGGGAACGTAATCGATACACTCAAGGAAGGTGTCGATATCGCCATCGTCGCGCTTCGTCGCATCAACGAATTGGCCAATCGCCGCGCGGACCTGTTCGCGGAAAGCCGCGCCATCCATGGCCGAGCGCGCCGCGCCGATGATGCGCGCGCCTTGCGGCATCTGCCCGGCATGAAAGCGGCGATAGAGCCCGGGCAAGATCTTGCGTTGGGCAAGATCGCCCGTCGCTCCGAAGATCACGAGATCAAAAGGGTCCACAGGGATAACACGCGACACCATGGGGCTTGCTCCGATTCTTGGCACGACTGGCCCCTCCTCGCGGCTGGCGCCAGATGTTAGCGGTAACAAATAACCTGTCTACCTTGGCGCTTTGTTCAAGTCTAGCCCGGCGTTCGGGGAACGCAAAGTCCTTTGACGTAAAGGAAAGCAATCAAAGGGCCTGAAGCGCCTTGGCGATGCGATAAAGACGCGCGCGTTTGAGCAGCGCGCGCAGCGGCTGCGGTTGCCCCGAAAGCGCTTCGGCCCGAACCCGCACCGCTTCGACCACCTGCGCCACGATATCTGGGGCATCCGCTAGAAGCGCGAGCAAAAACGCATCGACATCGAGCCGGTCGAGCCCTTCGGCGGCCAAGGTGCCGCGCGGAAAATCCGACCGGTTTTGCGTCACGATCGCATCGGCCCCGCCAGCGATGGCGGCGGCCAGAACATGGATGTCGTTTTCATCGGGCAGATGCAGGCGCGCCTCCAGCCCCGGGCGGGGCGCGATGCTGGCCTTGGGAAAGCGCGCCTTCAGCGCCGCAATCTCGCCGCGTGCGACCGCCTCATCGCCCGCAGAAAGGCGCGCCGCGGCCCGCGCCCATTCCTCTAAGATCCGCTCCGACCATAGCGGCTGGTAAAGCCCCTGCGCCGCGCAGCCGATCAAAATCTCGCGCATCACCGTTGGGTAAAGCACACAAGCATCCAGCAGCGCTTTTTGTGGGGCAGCGCGCATCAATCGAGCCGGAAGAACAAGGATTTCAGATAGCCCGATTCGGCCAATTGCGGCAGCATCGGGTGATCGGGCCCGGCAAAGCCCGTGTGCAAAAGCTGTGCGCGCCGACCGCCGCGGCCCAGCCCGCGCGCGGAAGCATTGCGGAATTGTGCCAGATCGGCAGCATGCGAACACGAGCACAAAACGATATAGCCCCCCGGCGCGACCAAGGGCGCGGCCAAGCGGGCGATCCGTTCATAGGCGCGCAGCCCCGCCTCCAGCGCAGGCTTGGCGGGGGCAAAGGCGGGCGGGTCACAGATCACCAGATCGAATTGCGCGCCTTCGCGGGCCAGCGCTTCCAGCGTGGCAAAGGCATCGCCCTGCCGGGTGGCAAAACGCGCGCCCAGCCCCATCGCCTCGGCGCCCCGCGTGGCCAGATCAAGCGCCGCCGCCGAGGCATCGACCGACAGCGCGCTTTCAGCCCCACCGGCCAAACAGGCAAGCGCAAAGCCCCCCACATGCGAAAACACATCCAGCACCCGCGTCCCCGGCGCCAGTCGCGCGGCAAAGGCATGATTGGGCCGCTGGTCATAGAACAACCCTGTTTTCTGCCCGCCCAAAAGATCGGCCAAATAGGTTGCCCCATTCATCTGCACCGGCACCGGGGCGGTGACGGCACCGGTCATCACACGCGTTTCCTCGGGCAGACCTTCAAGCCCGCGCGCCCGACCCGAGCCGTTCTTCACCACCGTCTGCACGCCAGTGACCTCGACCAAGGCAGCGACCAGTTCATCAAGCATCGTCTCGGCCCAAGCTGCATTGGGCTGCACCACCGCCACATCGCCAAAGCGGTCGATGATGACACCGGGCAAGCCATCGGCTTCAGCATGCACCAGCCGGTAAAACGGCGCCTCAAAAAGCCGCGCCCGCAAGGCCAGCGCGCGCGCCAGTCGCGCCGCGATCCAACCGCGATCAATCACCGCCTCGGCGTCGCGATCCAGCACCCGCGCAATGATCTTCGATTTCGGATTGACCGTCACCGTCGCCATCGGCCGCCGCTCAGCATCTTCCAGCGTGGCAATCGTGCCCGGCGCCAGCGCCTGCGTGCGCCGGTCAGTCACCAATTCATCGCCATAGACCCAAGGAAAGCCGTGGCGAATGGCGCGCGCCTCCGCCTTGGGGCGCAACCGCACAACGGGGCGGGGCTTCGGCGCGGCAGGATCGGTCGCAAGATCGGTCATGGAAAGGCGGCCTTTACACAAAAAGAGGGGGCGTTCCCGCCCCCTGTAGCTTGCCTTGGCAAATTTCGAAAGCCCCGCCGGACGGCGGCACGCCCGCGCCTGCTGTGTCCGCACAGGTATGAAAAGACGGATACAGGCGATAGGCTGCGCTTCTGCTAAAATATAATCTCCAAAACAACTATGGCGAAACCTTGATTCAAATCGTGTATTTCCATGCCCGACACGTGCCTGCGCGCCGCACGCCAAGAGCGCAGCACGCACAAGCGCTTGATTTGTTAGCGCTAACGATATAGATAAAAGACAAGAGTCGCCCCGGAGGCTCAAAGCCCCCAGAATAGAGGCGCACCGCACGCCCGTTGCGGTCGCCCCGTCGACACGCCAACCGGATGATACGATGACCCAGACCGATACCCTGCCGCCGCTTGATCCCACGCTTGCGCGGGTGACCGCGCGCATTCGCGCCCGCTCGGCCGCGCGCCGCGCCGATTATCTGGCCCGCATCGATGCCGCCGCCGCCGCAGGCCCCGCCCGCGCGCATCTGACCTGTGGCAACCAAGCCCATGCCTATGCGGCAATGGGCAGCGATCAGGAGGCGCTGGCCAAGGGGCGCGCGCCCAATGTGGGGATCGTCACCGCCTATAACGATATGCTGTCCGCCCATGCGCCCTATGGCGATTACCCGGCCCAGATCAAAGCGGCGTTGCGCGACATTGGCGCCACCGCGCAGGTGGCGGGCGGCGTGCCGGCGATGTGCGACGGCGTCACCCAAGGCCAGCCGGGGATGGAACTGAGCTTGTTTTCGCGCGATGTGATCGCACTGGCCGCCGGTGTCGCGCTGTCCCACAACACCTTCGACGCGGCGCTTTACCTCGGCATTTGCGACAAGATCGTGCCGGGGCTGGTCATGGCCGCGGCCACCTTTGGGCATATTCCGGCGGTGTTCCTGCCTGCCGGGCCGATGCCTGCGGGGCTGCCCAATGACGAAAAGGCGAAGGTGCGCCAGCAATTCGCCACCGGCGAGGTGGGGCGCGATAAGCTGATGGAAGCCGAGATGGCCTCGTATCACGCGCCGGGCACCTGCACCTTTTACGGCACTGCCAATACCAACCAGATGCTGATGGAATTCATGGGGCTGCATCTGCCGGGGTCGAGCTTTGTGAACCCGGGCACCGATCTGCGCCAAGCGCTGACCGTGGCGGGCGCAAAACGCGCCGCCGAGATCACCGCGCTTGGCAATGGCTTCCGCCCGGTGGGCCGGGTGCTGGATGAGCGCGCCTTTGTGAACGGGCTTGTCGGGCTGATGGCGACGGGGGGCTCCACCAACCTTGTGCTGCACCTGCCCGCAATGGCCCGCGCCGCCGGGATCGAGCTTGACCTCGAAGATTTTGACGAAATTTCCTCGGTCGTGCCGCTGATGGCCAAGGTCTATCCGAACGGTCTGGCCGATGTGAACGCCTTCCATGCGGCGGGCGGGCTACAATTCCTGATCCGGCATCTGCTGGGGGCGGGGCTGTTGCACGCAGATGCCGCCACCGTCTGGGGCGACAGCATGGCCGATTACACCAAAGAGCCGAAGCTGATCGACGGCGCCCTAACATGGGTCGAAGGCCCCACAGACAGCCAAAATGACAAGATCCTGCGCCCGGTGGCCGAAGGCTTTGCGCTCACCGGCGGGCTGAAACAGCTTTCGGGCAATCTGGGACGCGGGGTAATCAAAGTGTCCGCCGTCGCGCCCGAGCGCCATGTGATCGAAGCCCCCGCGCGGGTGTTCCACGACCAAGAGGCTGTGAAAACCGCCTTCAAAGCCGGGGAGTTCACCACCGACACCGTGGTTGTCGTGCGGTTCCAAGGCCCGCAGGCCAATGGCATGCCGGAATTGCACTCGCTCACCCCCACCCTGTCGGTGCTGCAAGATCGTGGGTTGAAGGTCGCGCTTGTCACCGATGGGCGGATGTCGGGGGCGTCGGGCAAAGTGCCTGCCGCGATCCATGTCTCGCCCGAGGCGACCTGCGCGGGCCCGATTGCCAAGCTGATCGATGGCGATATCGTGCGCTTGGATGCGGTCGCGGGCACACTGGACTGCCTCAGCGAAGGCTTTGACAGCCGCCCCCCTGCGCAGCCCGATCTGAGCGCGAACAGCCATGGTCTGGGGCGCGAGCTTTTTGAAACCTTCCGCCGCACTGTCGGCCCCGCGACATCGGGCGCCAGCAGCGTTCTATGACTTCCCCCCGCGCGTCTTTTGCGTCTTTATGACCGCAACAAACGTGCCTGCCCGCCCCATTGCGGGGCTAGGCCCGCCCAACCTGACAGGAGGCTTCCATGACCCCCGCCGCCCAATCCGCCGCCGCCCGCGACATTTGCGCGATGGCCCCCATCGTTCCGGTGATCGTGGTGTCTGACACCGCCCATGCCGCGCCGCTGGCGCAGGCTTTGGTGGCCGGCGGCCTGCCCGCGCTTGAGGTAACCTTGCGCACCCCCTGCGCGCTGGAAGCGATCCGCGCCATGGCCGATGTCGAAGGCGGCATCGTCGGCGCGGGCACCTTGCTGAGCCCCGCCGATGTCAAAGCGGCCAAAGCCGCAGGCGCGCGCTTTGGCGTGGCACCGGGGCTGACCGACAGCCTTGTGAAGGCCTGCGAAGATGAAGGCCTGCCGCTTTTGCCGGGCGCCGTCACCGCCTCGGAGGTGATGTATGCGCTTGAACTGGGCTATGACATGTTGAAATTCTTCCCCGCCGCCACTTCGGGCGGGGCGCCCGCGCTTAAGGCGATTGGTGCACCGATGCCGCAAGCCAGCTTTTGCCCCACCGGCGGGGTCAGCCTGAAAAATGCCCGCGATTACCTAAGCTTGCCGAACGTTCTTTGCGCGGGTGGCTCTTGGGTGGCACCCGCTGGCATGATGAATGCCGGCAATTGGACCGGGATCGAGGCGCTTGCGCGCGAGGCCGCCGCCCTGTCACGCGCCAAGGGTTAAGCCCTAGGGGGTAAGCGCCCCCTTTCAACGCGCCGTTTCAGACAGGAGCCCCCCGCCCCGCCCGGCCACCGCGCCGGGCCGGTTTCGGCTGGGCGCGGCTCAATCCCTCGGTCAACAAAGCCGTCATGGGGTGATCGGGCGCGCCCGCATAGGCCGCCATCACGGTGCGCATTGCCGCGGCCTGATCGGCCCCCATCGGCAGGCTCAGCGCCCAATCGGTGAAAATCGAGCGGCATTCGGCATCGCTGATCCCCTCGATCCGGTAGCTTTCGCGGATCAGCCCCTTCGGATCTGCCTCGGTCAGGTTCATCGCGGATTTCCCTTTTTACGCCAGCGCGCGTTCAACGATCTGCGCCACTTCGGATGTGGTCCGCGCCAGCCGTTCGGCAAGGGCATCCAGATGATCGGCATCGGCTTCGCGCAGCAAAAACGCCCGTCCGCCCTCGCCGATCGCTTCCATATCCAACGGCCGGTCGGTCAGCAAGCGCCCCCCCGCCTGAAGCCGCCATAGAAACCGATAGGCCGAGGCCAACCGTTCCCCCTCTTCCTTGCTGATATAGCCCTCGCGGGGCCCAAGGCGCAGTTGCGCCTCCACCCGCCGCGCCGTGGCGCCCGCGCGCAGCGCAAAGCTTTGCGCCAGCAATTCGATATCTTGCAACCGGCCCGGGCCGATCTTGGCCTCCCATGCGCCATCGGGGGCCTTGGCCGCAAAAATCCGCGCCCGCATCTGCGCCAGATCGGGCAGCACCTTCTCCGCCGCCCCCTTGGCTTGCAAGACCGCCGCGCGCACCGCCTCGACATCCGCGCCCAAGCCGGTATCGCCCACCAAGACCCGTGCCCGGGTCAGCGCCAAATGCTCCCAGGTCCAGGCTTCTTCCATCTGGTAGGCGCGAAAACTGTCAAGCGACACCGCCACCGGCCCCTGCCGCCCCGAGGGGCGCAGCCGCATATCCACCTCATACAACCGGCCCTCGGGCGTGGGCGCGGTCAGCGCGGTGATAAAGGCCTGCGTCAGCCGCGCGAAATAGGGCCGCGTGGCCAAGGGTTTCGGCCCGTCGGACCCTTCTGCCCCCTGCGCATCATAAATCACGATCAGATCGAGATCGGAGGCCGCGTTAAGCCGTTCAGCCCCAAGGCTGCCCATCCCCACCACAACCGCACCCCGCCCCGGTGCGGGGCCATGTTTACGGGCGAATTCCGCGCCGACCTCAGGCCAAAGGGCCGCCACCGCCGCCCCGGCTATATCGGCATATTGCTTGGCGGCCTCGCCCGCATCGGCCAGCCCGCGCAGGTGGTGCACGCCGACCCGGAACCGCAACTCCTTGGCCCAGCGCCGCGCCGCATCCAGCTTTTGTTCGTAATCCGGCGCCGCCGCCAGGGCCACGATCAGATCTTCTTGCAGCTTGGCCTGCCCCGGCCAGGCTTCAAAGAAGGTGCCGCCCAAAACCGCATCCAAAACCCCGGCATTGCGGCTGAGATGCGCAGCCAGCCCCGGTGCGGTGGCGCAAATATCCACGATCAGGTCGATCAGTTGCGGATTCGCCTCAAACAGCGAAAACAACTGCACCCCGGCGGGCAACCGCGCCAAGAAACCGTCGAACTGGCGAAGTGCTTCCTCCGGGCAGGCCGCGCGCCCCATTCGGCCCAGAATCTCCGGTTCGATGCGGCGAAAGATCACCTGTGCCCGTTCGGAGCGCAGCGCCGGATAGGCGCGCCAACCCTCAACGATGGCGGCCTCGGTCTCGCTCAGGTCGGGGCGTTGCGCCTCTGCCCCGGGGGCAAAGAAGGCGCCCGTCAGTTCTTCGACCCGCTCCAGCCGTTCCTTCAGACGCGCGGTCCACGCCGCCACATCGCCCTCGCCCATCATATAGGCGATCCGCGCGATCCCCTCTTGCGCGCTTGGCATCAACTGGGTCTGGGCATCGTTGACCATTTGAATGCGATGCTCGATCTCGCGATGTTCGCGGTAGTGTTCGGTCAATTCGCGCGCCACATCGGCAGGCACCCAGCCTTTTACCGCCAGCTTGGCCAAGCCGCCCACGGTAGAGCGGTCGCGCAAATCCGCGTCGCGCCCGCCCGCAATCAATTGCCGGGTCTGGGTGAAAAACTCGATCTCGCGGATGCCGCCCTGCCCCAGCTTCATATTATGGCCCGGCACCTCGATCCGCCCGCCCAGCCCCTTATGGGCGCGGATACGCAGCCGCATGTCATGGGCATCTTCAATCGCCGCGAAATCCAGATGCTTGCGCCACACGAAGGGGATAAGCGTTTGCAAGAACCGCTCTCCTGCCGCGATATCGCCACCGCAAGGCCGCGCCTTGATATAGGCGGCCCGTTCCCAGGTGCGCCCCTCGGCCTCGTAATAAAGTTCCGCCGCCCCCATCGAAATGCAGACCGGCGTGACAGAGGCATCGGGGCGCAGCCGCAGATCGGTGCGAAACACATAGCCCTCGGCGGTGATGTCATTGAGCATCGCCGCCATCTTGCGGGTCACCCGAATAAAGGCCGCGCGCGCCTCCATCCGGTCATCGGGCGCGAATTGGGTTTCATCGAACAGGCAAATCAGATCGATGTCAGAGGAATAATTGAGCTCAAACGCCCCCATCTTGCCCATCGCCAAAGCGACCATACCGCCCGCCGTTTCGGCATCTTGCGCGGTTTTGCCGGGCAGCTTGCCGCGGCGGATTTCCTCGGCCACCAGCAGACGCAGCGCCAGCGTGACCGCCGTATCGGCCAAAAGCGTCAGCGCCCATGTCACCCGTTCAAGCGACCACGCTCCGCCCAGATCGCACAAAGCCGCGAGCGCCGCGACCCGGCGTTTGGCGCGGCGCAATTCCACGTCCAGCGCATCAAGCGCGACGCCGTCCAACCGTGCGATCTCGGCGCCGAAAGCGGCCAGCGGATCGCCCGAAAGCGCCGCCTTGAGCCAATCTTCCTCGCGCAGCAAAAGCCCCGCCAAATAGGGCGAACAGCCTGCCGTGCCCTGCACAAGGCTCTGCACCTCGGGGGCAAAATCGCCATAATGCGCGGCGACATCGGCGCCACGGGCGGGATCGAAGGCAATCGGTTGCCGGGTCAGGCTGGCTGCAAAACTCATGGCGCTACAGTAGCCACCGCGCGAAAGCCGTCAATCACTCCTTCACCCGGCCCCGCGTCTTCATCGCACCAACGCCCCATACGGCCTTGCAAGGCGCGTCTTGGGGTTGTATCACGCCGCCCAACGCGGGTGTTGTGTAATGGTAAGACCCTAGCCTTCCAAGCTAGAGATACGGGTTCGATTCCCGTCACCCGCTCCAACAGCCCCAACCCGGCCGCTTCCCCGAAATCGTCAGTCCAAGATCATGCGGCGGATGCGCCGCTTGCAGCAAAAGGGCGCCCTGTGGGCGCCCGAATTTCCTTGATCTTCCCCCAGTCAGGCCGCCCCCGCTTTGGAGCGTCGGCTTTGTGGGGCCAGTGGCTTTGTAGAACTACTTTGAGTTTTTCCCAAAACTCAAAATCTTCAAAAATAACCCAGCATATTCAATGACATGAAGACACCCCTTCAGATCGTCAGGCTGAGTTTTTCCCGTAGATAGGGTAAGTTCTTCCCGAGACACCCATCTTTTTTCCAATGCGCACATAAAAAAGGCCCGCAAGGCGGGCCGAAAACAAGAGACTTCAGGGAGGAGGCTCGGCGCCTGTCAGGCCGTCCGATAAGCCAGAGCTTCAGATGGCGACAAAACCACCGCCGCGAGCCCGTGTTCTTTGGGTTTGCGGAAGGCAGGAAGCTGGCCTGCCAAGATCGCGCTCAAGATTTCGATTGTTGTCCCGGCGCCTCGTTGGCAGACATAACTGATTGGATAAAGGTCGCGACCGTTCTCGTTCGCGGCCGAAGGCAGTTCAGAAAGTTTTACGAGAAAAGCGTCGAAAGAGCGCCGCGCGAAGACCACCTGGCGTACTTCACCTCGTGCGTTGCGGGGTACGAGGGGCTCGATCATCCCCTCTGCATATAGGGTTTGCATTTGAAACAATGAAGCGCCGATGTAATCCGCGACCTCAGCCATCGGAATGGCCGTTTCGAAATCCTGCAGGAGAGTGACAATTTCTTCGGCATCAAAACGTAGCAACCCGGCCTCCGCATCCGTCGCGCTCGCCGGCACCTTGCCCAACTTTTGAAGCAGGCGGGACATGCGCCGTTCACACGGGTTTGGCGTAGTTCCAAGGCAGCAACTCTTTGATATCCGCTTGTTTGTGCCCGCCCGCAATGGCTGTCAGGACGCCGGATAGATAGCCATGAGGTTCGATCCCGTTGAGTTTGCAGGTTTCGATCAGGGACGCGATGACCGCCCAATTTTGCGCCCCGGCATCATGGCCAGCGAAGAGCGCGTTTTTGCGGTTGAGGGCGATAGGACGGATGGTGCGCTCGACGGGGTTGGAATCCAGTTCGATGCGACCGTCGTCGAGGAACAGGATCAGCCCGTCCCAGTATTTTGCGATGTATTTCAGGGCTTCTCCGGTTGGTGATTTGGCTGAGACGCGGGCACGGCTTTGGGCAAGCCAAAGCGCGCATACGTCGATGATGGGTTTTGAGCGCTCTTGCCGAGCAGCGAGCCGTTGGTCGGCAGGCAGGCCGCGCAGATCTTTTTCGATGCGATAGAGCGCCTGGATTTGGACCAGGCCTTCCTGCGCAATCGGGGCTGTGCTGGACTGGGTGACCTCATGCAGTCTGCGGCGGCCACGTCCTGCAAGATGCGCTCCAACGTGTTATTGCGATGCGCACGGGCGCGGCTTTCGCGCTCCGAGTGGCGGACATAGTCGTGCTGGGCGAGGTCCGCGGCAGAGATCGGCGCGTCAAAAGCCGCAGTCGCCTTTCCCTTCAGCGCGGCAAGCCCGTCCGGGCCAAGCGCCGGCGCAAGAACGTCAATCGCGTGATCAAAGGCGCCGTAACCATCTGCGACCGTGGCCTCAAGGATTTGCTCGGCCAAGGTCTCTGCGCTGAGCGTCAGCTGCGGGGCGATCTCGCCAATGGCCTCCATTGCGGCGCGCATCGTGTCACCAATGCTGCCCCAGCTGTCATCGGTGCGCGCATGGATACCTTCAGCGAGATGCAGCTGCGCCCAGAGCAGATCAAAGGCCAAAGACGGCGCAGTGGGCGCGATGCGGGTTGTGATCAGCTCGATAACCCCGGTCAACTCCTGCGCGAGCTTTTTCTGTGCGGGACGGTTGAGGAAACTTTGGGCCCGCCGGATCGCGGCAAAGCGCTTGCGGATATCGGCGGCCACGGCCTCGGGTCCGTCATCGGCGGCCAACGCCATGCGCACCCGACGTTGCCGCGCGGCATCCCCCTTCACTGTCTCAAGGAGAAGATCGGCCAGAGCCTCGGCGCCGAGTGCCATCAGATTGGTTTTGTTGAGCGGTTTTCCGGCCATGGCGCTGCCTTTGTATCTCCGAGGTCATCCTAGCATAACGAACGCCCCCGCAAGTCAACATATAGAAAAGGCGCCCATCGGGCGCCCTATATATATAGACCTCGGGAAAAACTTAGCCTTCGTTGGGAAAAACTCAGGTTAGCTCTACAAGGCTCAGTGGGTCCAGTTCGCCCGGCGATTGGGTTGGAAATTCTCGCCATAGCCCATCGGGCGAATGTTCACCGCCCGTTTGTGGGCCCCGGTCACGGTGTAGTCGATCCCGTGGCTCTTGGCATATTGCTCTGCGGCCTCGCGGCTTTCGAATTTCAACCGCACCTGGCTTTGCATATCGCCCGAGCCGGTCCAGCCCATCAGCGGGTCGATATCGCGCCCCTCAGACGGCAGGAAATCCAGATACCACAGCCGGGTCTTGGCTTGGCCGGACTGCATCGCGTTGCGGGCAGGTTGATAGATACGTGCGCGCATGGGGAACCTCTCTGCTGACCTTTTGTTTCTAGCGCTTCAGGCCAAAAGCGCAAGCCTTGCATACCGCTGTGTGCCGAAATCGGCAGGCGAACAGGGTCAAAGCTACGGGAAGGGTTGCTACCGGCCGGGTCTGGGGAGCGAGGGGTGGGGTGGTGCCCCGGCCGGTAGCCTATGCTGCTTGCCCGGCCACCATGCGAAACCCGCCCGGAAATCGCAAGCAGAAATGCCGCGCAAGCCATTGATATGCATGAAAAATTGGAGCATTTACCTTAACCTTTCCGCAACACTTTCCACAAGGCCTTGAAAGAGAACGAAAAGGGACCGACATTGAGGCCTGCCTCAGGAGCCCGCAATGCCGCATAACACCACCGACCAGCCCGTGCCGCGCCCCGACGTGCTGACCCGCCCCAAGCTGGAGGGCGGCAAACGCTTTGTCATGGCGACCGATTTTGCCCCTGCGGGGGATCAGCCGACCGCGATTGCGGAACTTTCGGCGGCAGTGCTGGCGGGCGAGCGCGATCAGGTGCTTTTGGGGGCAACCGGCACCGGCAAAACCTACACCATGGCCAAGGTGATCGAAGAAACCCAGCGCCCCGCCATCATCTTGGCGCCCAACAAGACCTTGGCCGCGCAATTATACGGCGAATTCAAAAGCTTCTTTCCCGATAACGCGGTCGAATATTTCGTATCCTATTACGATTATTACCAGCCCGAGGCCTATGTCGCGCGGACCGATACCTATATCGAGAAGGAATCGATGATCAACGAACAGATCGACCGGATGCGCCACTCGGCCACCCGGGCGCTTTTGGAACGCGATGACGTGATCATCGTGGCCTCGGTCTCGTGCATCTACGGGATCGGCTCGGTCGAGACCTATTCGGCGATGACGCTCGATTTGAAACTGGGCGAACTTTACGACCAGCGCAAATTTCTGGCCGATCTGGTAGCACAGCAATACAAACGCCTTGATGCCGCCTTTCAGCGCGGGGCCTTCCGGGTCAAGGGGGACACGGTCGATCTGTGGCCCGCGCACCTTGAAGACCGCGCCTGGCGCTTTAGCTTCTTTGGCGAAGAGCTTGAAGCGATTACCGAATTCGATCCGCTTACCGGGGCAAAGACGGACAGTTTCGAACAGATCCGCATCTATGCAAACAGCCACTACGTGACCCCGCGCCCGACCCTGCAACAGGCGACGAAATCGATCCGGGCAGAACTTGCGCAGCGGCTCAAGCAGCTGAATGACGAGGGCAAACTGCTGGAGGCGCAGCGGCTCGAACAGCGCACCAATTTCGACCTGGAGATGCTGGAGGCCACCGGCGTCTGTTCGGGGATCGAGAATTATTCGCGCTACCTGACGGGCCGCAACCCCGGCGAGCCGCCGCCCACGCTGTTTGAATTCATCCCCGATAACGCGATTGTCTTTGCCGATGAATCCCACGTCACCGTGCCGCAAATCGGCGGCATGTATCGGGGCGACTACCGGCGCAAATTCACGCTGGCCGAACACGGGTTCCGCCTGCCCTCTTGCATGGACAACCGGCCGCTGAAATTCGAGGAATGGGATGCGATGCGCCCGCAATCGGTCTTTGTCTCGGCCACCCCCGCGGCTTGGGAGATGGAGCAAACCGGCGGTGTGTTCACCGAACAAGTCATCCGCCCCACCGGACTTTTGGACCCGGAGGTCGAGATCCGACCGGTCGAAACGCAGGTGGACGATCTGCTGGACGAAATCCGCAAGGTCGCCGCCAAGGGCTTGCGTGTTTTGTGCACCACGCTGACCAAGCGCATGGCCGAGGATCTGACCGAATATCTGCACGAACAAGGCATTCGCGTGCGCTACATGCATTCGGATATCGACACGATCGAGCGGATCGAGATTTTGCGCGATCTGCGGCTGGGCGCCTTTGACGTGCTGATTGGCATCAACCTTTTGCGCGAAGGGCTCGATATTCCCGAATGCGGGCTGGTGGCCATTTTGGATGCGGATAAAGAGGGGTTCTTGCGCTCGGAAACCTCGCTGATCCAAACCATTGGCCGGGCGGCGCGCAATGCCGATGGCCGGGTGATCATGTATGCCGACAAAATCACCGGATCGATGCAGCGCGCGCTGGATGAAACGAACCGGCGCCGCGAAAAGCAGATCGCGTATAACCAAGCGCATGGGATCACGCCGCAAACCGTGCGCAAGAATGTGGACGATGTGCTGGCGGGCCTGTGGCAGGGCGATACCGATATGTCGCGCGTCACCGCAAAAGTTGACAAAGTGCAAGCCGGGGCCAACCTGGCCGCGCATCTGGAAGGGCTGCGGGCGCAAATGCGCAAAGCCGCCGAGAACCTTGAGTTTGAAGAAGCGGCCCGGCTGCGCGATGAGGTCAAACGATTGGAAGCGGTGGAACTGGCCGTGGCCGATGACCCGCTGGCGCGGCAATCCGCGGTGGATGACGCGGTCGAGGCTGCCACCAAGGCCAAGGGGCGCTCCACCGCAGGGCGCCCGGGACAACGCGGCGGCGTGAAACGGCCCAAGAAGCGCTAGCGCAAAACTCTCGCGCATAAGCTTAAAAACCTACAAAATTACACGTTTTCGGTGTATGGTCGGGGTGTTTTGACCAAGGAGTTTTCAAATGAAACAACCGACCGAAAACCACCGGGACTGGTTGCGCGGCCTGCTAGAAGGGGCTCCGCGCAGTGAGATCGCGCACTGGCGCGACAGCATGCACAAGAAACTCGAATATCTTGAACTGGCCTTGCCGGATGGCGCGCATCTGCCCGAGCCGACCCTGCAGGGCTATGATGACCCGCTGTTTTATGATGATCCGCTTTTCTATGATGACCCGCTCTTCAAGCGCATTCTGGCCAAGGACCCAAAGCGGGCCGATTGGGTCGAACGCCTTAAAATCGCGCGTCAGGTCAAGGCCGCGCGCGATCTGCTGAAGACCATGGAAGAGGTCTTAAAGACGAAAGAGCGCGACCACATCCCCCATCGCTAAGCCCGCGCCCAACACTGCGGACGCTCCAGAGGGCGGTCGGCTCTGGCGCCGCCCCCATCGGCTGGATAGACTTCGAAAATCACCCTTTTTTCTGCTAGGGTTGTCTTGTTTCGGAGGAGGACAAGACCATGCAAAGCCCCACTTTGGGGTCGCGGTTCGTGAATCCTGTCAAACCCGCGATGCCCGAACTGACCGAGGATGAGCGCGCCCGTGCCGTTGCCGCCTATTGCGCGCATCTTAACGCCCCCGGCCTTCAGCCCGCCGACCGGCTGCCCCCCGATCCCGCCGATCCAAGCCTGTTTGACGCGCCCGTGCTTGATGCGGTCGCGCGGTCGAGCGGGGCGGCAGCGGCCTGCGTGGCGCATATCCGGCGCAGGCGCGATCGCAAGGCGGCGCTGGCACTGCTGCGCGCGCTGCAACAGCAGGCCGCCACCTCAATGACGTGACCGGCGCGCCGATCCCCATCCCGATCCCCGGCTGGCGTCAGAAATCTGCCGCCACCTCATACATCACCGGCTCAAACCCCCGGCACAGGGTGTTGATCACCTTGTTGCGCGCAATCATTTCGGGGCTGCGCAGCATCGCTTGGTAATCGCCGCGCTTTTCCCACTTGGAATAGGTGGCGATGCGGGTCTGGGCATCGTTCATATGCAGCCCCGCCCCTAAAAACCCATCGGCCTTGCTGATGCATTCCGCATAGGCCGCTTTCAGATGTTCCATCAATTCGGTGGCCGTGGCCGGTGTCATCTCAAAGGTGCAAATCACCGTCTGGCCGTCAAAATCGGCTTTGATCTCTGGCATTGATTTTCCTCCTGTCTCCCTTGCGACAGGATGGCACAGCTCTGCACAAAATCCAGCCCCTTCGCGCGCCCCCTCCGCCAAAGTGACGGGCAGGTAACAGAATTGTTGCAATGCGCTAGGTTTCGGACAAATCTTTCCCGGTCGGTAAAATCCGGCCACCGCAGGCGCGCGCACGTTGCAAGACTGTCATGGAACGCGCCTAGGTGCTGGCTGGTGCCCATTGTGGGCCCAACCGTCCAACGGGGAGACTGAAAATGAAACCGATCCACTTGCTTGCCGGGGCTGCTGCGCTTCTGGCCTCGACCGCGCTGGTGCAGGCCGAAGATATGGCCGCGCTGGAGGCGGCCGCGAAAGAAGAAGGCATGCTGACCACCATTGCGCTGCCGCACAGCTGGTGTGGCTACGGCGAGGTGATCGCGGGCTTCAAAGAGAAATATCCCGATATCGAAGTGAACGAGTTGAACCCCGATGCGGGCTCGGCCGATGAGCTGGAAGCGATCCGCGCGAACGTCGGCAACACCGGCCCGCAAGCCCCCGATGTGATCGATGTGGGTCTGTCCTTTGGCCCGCAAGCCAAGGAAGAAGGCCTGTTGCAGCCCTATAAAGTGGCCACGTGGGACGATATCCCCGCATCGGTGAAAGATGCCGATGGCTATTGGTATGCCGATTATTATGGCGTGATGTCCTTCATGGTGAACAAAGACCTTGTGATGGACACGCCCACCGATTGGGGCGACCTGCTCAAGCCCGATTACGTGGGCCAAGTGGCGCTGGCCGGTGACCCGCGCGCCTCGAACCAAGCGATCTTGTCGGTGCTGGCGGCGGGCATGGCTGCGGGCGGGGCAGCGGGGCAAGAAGCCGGCGAAAAGGGCCTTGAATACTTCAAGGAAATGAACGCGAACGGCAATTTCGTGCCGGTCATCGGCAAGGCGGGCACGCTGGCGCAGGGGGCCACCCCCATCGTGGTGATGTGGGACTATAACGCCTTGGCCGCGCGCGACACGCTGGCGGGCAACCCGCCGGTCGATGTGGTCGTGCCCGACTCGGGCGTTTTGGCGGGGGTCTATGTTCAGGCGATTTCCGCCCATGCGCCGCATCCGAATGCCGCGAAACTCTGGATGGAATATCTTTATTCGGATGAAGGCCAAAACCTCTGGCTCAAAGGTTATTGCCACCCGGCGCGCTTCAACGCGATGGCCGAAGCGGGCGTGATCCCGCAAGAGCTGATCGACGCGCTGCCCCCAGCGGAAGCCTATGCCAAGGCCTATTTCCCGACGCTGGATGAGCAAGGCGCCAATAAAGACGCCGTGACCGCAGGCTGGGATGCGGTCGTGGGCGCCAACGTCCAATAAACCGGGGCCCCTGCCCCATCACCGCCCCTGGCCCGCGCCGGGGGCGGCTTTTGACCAAATGGACCCCAAGCGTGACAGAGCATCCCCCGCCGCCCCCGCGCCCGCGCCGCAGGCTCAACCTCGCCTGGATCGGCATTTTGCCTTTTGCCGCCTTTGTCGCGCTGTTTTTGATTGCGCCAACGATGAAGATCGTGATCGGCGCGTTTCAGCGCGCCGATGGCAGCTTCACGCTGGAAAATATCTTTGGGCTGTTCACGCCGACGATCTTGTCCAGCTATTGGGTGTCGATCAAAATCTCGCTCGCCTCTTCGGCTTTGGGGTCTTTGATCGGCTTTTTGATGGCCGCGGCAATGGTGCTGGGCGGTTTGCCGCGGTTCATACGCTCGCCCCTACTGACCTTTTCGGGCGTGGCGTCGAACTTTGCAGGCGTGCCGCTCGCCTTTGCGTTTTTGGCAACCCTTGGCCCGCTGGGTTTGGTCACCATGTGGCTGCGCACCGAATTTGGCATCAACCTGCGCGCGATGGGGTTCAATATCCTTAGTTTCTGGGGCCTGACGATCACCTATATCTTCTTTCAGATCCCCTTGATGATCTTGATCATCACCCCCGCGCTGGATGGGCTGAAACGCGAATGGCGTGAAGCCGCGCAATGTTTGGGCGCTTCGGCCACGCAATACTGGACGCAAGTGGCGCTGCCGATCTTGGCCCCCAACATTTTGGGCACCTTCGCGCTTTTGTTTGCCAATGCGTTCGGGGCTGTGGCCACGGCCATTGCGCTGACGGGGTCAAGCCTTAACATCGTGCCGATCATGCTGTTTGCGCAAATTCGCGGCGATGTGCTGGGCAACCCACATCTGGGCTATGCGATGGCCTTTGGCATGATCTTGGTAACAGCGCTGGCCAATGTGCTTTATATCGTGCTGCGGATGCGCTCAGAAAGGTGGCTCAAATGAAACGCGCCGCCGCTTGGTCGATCCTTCTGGTCGGCATGATCTATTTCATCCTGCCGCTGGTGGGCATGGTCGAATTCTCGCTTTCGATGAAACGCGGTATCTATAGTTTCGAAGCGTATCGCGTTGTTTTTGCCGATCCGCAATTTCGCCAGACCTTCTCTTACTCGGTGATGATGGCGGTGCTGACGATCCTCTTTGGCGTGCTTTTGGTGGTGCCCACGGCGTTTTGGGTGCGGCTCAAGCTGCCGGGGCTGCGCCCCTATGTGGAATTCGTCACGCTATTGCCGCTGGTGATCCCTGCCATCGTCGTCGTCTTTGGCTATATCCGGCTTTACAACACCTCTAGCTGGTTGCCGATGACCGGCTCTGTCACCGGCACCAACCTGTTGCTGCTCTTTGGCTATTCGATGCTGAGCCTGCCTTATATGTATCGCGCCATCGACACCGGGCTGCGCACGATTGATGTGGCCACGCTGACCGAGGCCGCGCAATCGCTCGGCGCGGGCTGGTTCACGATCTTGGCGAAAATCATCATGCCAAATGTTTTGGTGGCGGTGCTTTCCGGCGCGTTCGTCACCTTTGCCATCGTGATGGGGGAATTCACGCTTGCCGCGCTTTTGGACCGGCCCGCCTTTGGCCCCTATTTGCAGCTTATGGGCGCGAACAAGGCCTATGAGCCCTTTGCCCTATCCACCATCGCTTTCATCATCACTTGGGCCTGTATGGGGCTGATTCAGCTCGTGACCCGGCTCACCAAACACGACAAGGCCGCCCGATGAGCTATCTCACGCTATCGCATCTGGAAAAAAGCTTCGGCCCGGCGCGGGTGGTGAAGGATTTCAACCTGACCGTGGACCAAGGCGAGTTCATCTCGCTTTTGGGGCCCTCTGGCTGCGGCAAGACCACGGTTTTGCGCATGGTGGCGGGGTTTGAACTGCCCACCGCCGGCGGCATCACGATCGAGGGGCGGGACGTGACCCGGCTCAAACCCAACCAGCGCAATATCGGCATGGTGTTTCAGGCCTATGCGCTGTTTCCCAACCTGACGGTCGCGCAAAACGTGGGTTTTGGGCTGAAGGTGCAAGGCGCGCCCAAGGCCTCGATCAAGCCGCGGGTGGCGGAAATGCTATCGCTGATTGGCCTTTCCGACCTTGGCAACCGCTACCCGTTCCAACTTTCGGGCGGGCAGCAGCAGCGGGTGGCCTTGGCGCGTGCGCTTGCCCCCAAACCCTCGGTGCTGCTTCTGGATGAGCCGCTTTCCGCGCTGGATGCCAAGGTGCGGGTCAGCCTGCGCAATGAAATCCGCCAAATTCAGCGCGAATTGGGCATCACCACGATTTTTGTCACCCATGACCAAGAAGAGGCGCTCTCGATGTCGGACCGGGTGGTGGTGATGCATGAAGGCATTGCCGATCAGGTCGGCACGCCCTTTGACATCTACAACCGCCCCGCGACCCGGTTTGTGGCGGGCTTTGTCGGCACGCTGAACACGCTGGAAGCCAAAGTGCTGGATGCGGCGGCTGGCAAGGTGACGCTTGGCGGGACCGAAATCACCCTGCCCGCCCCCTTGCCTGCGGGCCCCACCGTCACGCTGGGCCTGCGCCCCGAAGCGATCCGGCTTAGCGCGGCAACGGGCCCGCAGCTTCGCGCCACGATCAAGGATGTGGATTTTCTGGGATCAGTGATCCGGCTGCGCGCCGATCTGGCGGGGCAGCCGATCGCCTTTGACACGTTCAACACCACGCGGGTCGCCCCGCCCAAAGTGGGCGAGACGGTCGCGCTGGGGCTGGATACGGCGGATCTTTTGGTGATCGGCGCTTAGCGTGCAACTGCCGGTCACCACATAGGGCTGCGCGGTGGTCATTTTACCGATTTGGCTCAGCACCATCGGGTAAAATTGCCCGTCAATCAAAGCCGCTGCGGGCGCCGTATCGAACCATTGATCTCAGACAAGCTAGCCCCCCTCGGGCCCGGCATCGAACCGCAACAACCGCCCGGCGCGTTCGGGTTTCGACCAATCGGTCAGCACCGCGCTGAACGATCCCGGCGCCCCTTGCACGATTTCACACGCGCCCATTTGCGCATAGCTTTGCGCCGCTGCGCCCCCCTGTCCCGTCTGCGACGCGGGGGCGCCCGAAGCGCGCTTATTTCCGGCCCCGAAAGAAACGCGCACGCTCATAAAGCTCTTCAAGCCGCTGCATCCTTGCCGATGTGGTCTCCCATGTCAGCGCCTGCACGGCGGCCATCAAGGTTTCCACGATCAACTGGATCGCCACGGTGCTATCCCACGCGCTTGGCACCTCCACCTGCGCGGACAGACGAATGCGCGCATGCGCGGCGGCGGGGCTGACCCAAGGATCGGTGATTAAGATCACCTCCGCCCCCTGTTCAGCGGCCATTTCCACCAGTTGTAAAACGGCGTTTTCATAGCGGCGAATGTCAAAAACCAGCAAAACATCGCCCTGCCCAATCTCCAAAAGCGCGGGCGGCCAGGCGTTTGACACCGGCATCAACAGTTCCACATCCGGGCGGATCACCTTCATATGGGCGACGAAATATTCCGCCATCGCCAGCGTGATCCGGCCCCCGGTGGCAAAAATCTTGCGCGCCGGATCGGCCAACAACGCTGCCGCCGCATCGAAATCGGCCTGTTCGATCTGCGACAGCGTGGTATGAAGATTGGCCATCACCGCATCGGCGAAACGGTTCAGCACATGCCCCTCGGGCGCTTGCGCGGCCCAAAGATCATGCTTGGCCAAAGGGCCGACAAGGCGCGATTCGAGTTCATCGCGCACCGCCGCTTGCAGCCCCGCATAGCCGCCATAGCCCATTTTTTGGGCCAGCCGCACCACGGTGGGCGAGCTAACGTCAGCCCCGCGCGCCAGCTGCGTCACCGAGCCCAAAAGCGCCAGCGGATATTGGCGCAGGATGTGACTGGCCAATTGTCGCTCGGCCCGCGTCATCGTGGCGATCGCCGCGCGCAATTCTTCTTCGATGGTTCGTTTCATTGCCGCCAAAATGGGCACTCCTTGCTGCGCGAGCCATGCCGCACCGCCGAACAGATTGTAACAGAAATATTCCGCCTGAAATGATGTTGACAGTTTCCGCGCCCCGGTCAAGCCTGCAAGAGGAGATCGAAGAATCGACGCGGAGCACGGGGAGCGACGGGTGGAAGATCAGCTGCAAGGCGCGGTCGTCATCGAAAGACGCGCGGCTCAGGGGCCGTTTGTTTTCGTTTGCGAACATGCGGTGAATGCCTTTCCCGCGCCATGGGGCGATCTGGGCCTCAGCAGCGAGGTGCAATCGGCGCATGTGGCGTGGGACCCGGGCGCGCTGGGGCTGGCGCGCGGCTTGGCCGAACGGCTCGACGCCCCCTTGGTGCGCGCCACCACCTCGCGGCTGATCTATGACCTCAACCGCCCGCCGCAGTCGCCCGGCGCGATGCCCGCGCGCTCCGAAATCTTTGACATTCCCGGCAATGCCGCGCTGGACCCGGCCCAGCGCCTGACGCGCACACAAGCGCTTTATCTGCCATTTCATGCGCAATTGCGCACACTTTTGGCCGAAAAGCTGGCACTGGGGCAGCGCCCTATCCTTGTCACAGTGCATTCTTTTACGCCGGTCTATCATGGCCGCCCGCGCGCGGTCGAATTGGGCATCATCCATGATGCAGACCCGAGCCTTGCCTGCGCCGTGCTGGAAGAGGCGCGCGCGCAAACCCCGCTCGATGCGCGGCTGAATGATCCCTATAGTGCCGCAGATGAGGTGACCCATACGCTGGCGCTGCACGCCACGCCGATGGGGCTGCGCAATGTGATGCTCGAATTGCGCAATGACCTGATCGCCGATGCGCTCGCACAAGCGGCCATGGCCGCGCGTCTGGCCCCGGTTCTGCTGGCCGCGCTGGCCCGCCTCGACAAACCGCTGGAGGTCGTGTGATGCCGCGCTTTCTTGTCGCCTATGTCCATGCCGTCGAGGCGGTGAACCGCAAGCTTGGCCGCATCGCCATGTATCTGCTGTTTGTGATGATGGGGATCATGGTCTGGTCGATGATCACCAAATTCGCCCATATCCCCGCGCTGTGGACGCTGGAAATGGCGCAGTTCACGCTGGTCGCCTATTACATGCTGGGCGCGCCGTGGACCATGCAATCCGAGGTGAACGTGCGCATGGATCTGATCTATGCGCGCTTTTCTCACAAGGGCAAAGCGCTGACCGATGCGCTGACGGTCTTCTTCTTGATGACCTATCTGGCCATCATGCTTTATGGCGCGTTTGACAGCACCGTTTATTCCTACACTTACAACGAGCGAAACCCGACCGCGTGGCGGCCGGTGCTTTGGCCGCTTAAGACCATCATCACCTTCAGTTTCGCTTTGATGCTGCTGCAAGCCACAGCACTTCTGATCCGCGACATTGCCACTTTGCGCGGGGAGAAGATCTGATGGATCACAATACCATCGCCCTTTTGATGTTTTCCTCGCTGATGCTGATGATGCTCACCGGGCAGCGCGTCTTTGGCGCGATTGGCTTTGTTGCGGTGATTGCGGCGCTGACGCTTTGGGGGCCGGGCGGCACCGATATGGGCTTTTCCGCCGTGATGAAGCTGATGAAATGGACCCCGCTGCTGACGCTGCCGATGTTCGTTTTCATGGGCTATGTGATGAGCGAAAGCCGCTTGGCCGAAGACCTGTATCGGATGTTTCACGTCTGGTTCGGCCCGCTGCCGGGTGGGCTCGCCATTGGCACGATTTTGTTGATGGTGCTGATTTCGGCGATGAACGGGCTGTCGGTCGCGGGCATGGCGATTGGGGCCACGATCGCGCTGCCCGAACTGGTGCGGCGCAACTATGACAAGCTGATGATTTCGGGCGTCATTCAGGCGGGCTCCAGCCTTGGCATTTTGATCCCGCCCTCGGTCGTGCTGGTGCTGTTTGCACTGATTGCACGCCAGCCCGTTTCCAACCTGTGGCTGGCGGGCATTGGGCCGGGGCTTTTGATGGCGGTGATGTTCATCGCCTATATCACCATCCGCACTTGGCTGAACCCGAAGCTGGCCCCGCGCATGAGCGCCGAGGAACGCGCCAGCATCCCGCGGGCCGAGAAATACAAGCTTCTGCGCGCAGGGCTTTTGCCGGTTTTCATCTTTGCCGCGATGATGGTGCCCTTCATCAACGGCTGGGCCAGCCTGACCGAGGCCTCGGTCGTGGGCGTTGGTGCCACGGTTTTGGTCGCCGCCCTCAAGCGCCGCCTGACTTGGCGCGTCTTCGAAACCGCCACCAAGCAAACGCTGCATATCACGGTGATGTTCATGCTGATCATCACGGCGGCGCTGTCCTTTGGCGCGGTGTTCGATGGCTTGGGCGCGGGCCGCGCGATCCAGACCTTCTTCACCTCGGATCTGGGGCTCGCGCCTTGGATGATCTTGGTGCTGATGCAGCTCAGCTTTCTGGTGCTTGGCATGTTCTTGGACGATACCGCGATGCTGGTGATCGTCGCCCCGGTTTTCGTGGGGCTGGCCAAAGCGCTTGGCTTCGATCTGATCTGGTATGGCGTGCTTTATACCATCACCTGCCAAATCGCCTATCTGACGCCGCCCTTCGGCTATAACCTGTTCTTGATGAAGGCGCTGGCGCCCCCCGATTTTACGCTGCCCGTGATCTATCGCTCGGTGCTGCCTTTCGTGTTGGTGATGGTTCTGACCTTGGTTTTGATCATGGTGTTTCCGCAAATTGCGCTTTGGCTGCCGCAAACGGTTCTGGGGCGCTGACGAACAACGACCCCGAATGGGGCATCCCACAACAAGGAGAGAGAAATGACGACGACGAGACGGAAGTTTCTGACCACCGGTGCCGTGGGTGCCGCCGCCGCCGCAGGGCTTGCCGCCCCGGCGCGCGCGCAAGACACGATCAAATGGCGGCTGCAAACCTATGCAGGCCCGGCGCTGGCCGAAGAGGTGGTGAAACCCGCGATCGAGGCGTTCAACACCATCGCCAATGGCCAAATGGAGATCGAGCTTTACACCTCGGACCAGTTGGTGCCGACGGGCGAATTGTTCCGCGCCATGCAAAACGGCACCATCGATGCCGTGCAATCGGATGATGACTCTATGGCCTCTCCCACCGAGGTGACGGTGTTTGGCGGCTATTATCCCTTTGCGCTGCGCTATTCGCTCGATGTGCCTGCGCTTTTCAATTCCTGGGGGTTGAAGGAAATCTGGGAAGAAGAATACGCCAAGGTGGGCATCAAGCACATCTCGGCGGGGTCGTGGGACCCGTGCCATTTCAATATGAAAGAGCCGGTCAACTCGCTTGAGGATCTGCGCGGCAAACGCGTCTTCACCTTCCCAACCGCCGGGCGCTTCCTCGCGCAATTCGGCGTCATTCCGGTGACGATCCCGTGGGAAGATGTGGAAGTTGCGTTGCAAACCGGCGAGCTTGATGGCCTTGCGTGGTCGGGCATCACCGAAGATTACACCTCGGGCTGGTCGAAAGTGGCGCCCTACTTCCTGACCAACAACATCTCGGGCGCTTGGATTGGCCACTTCTTCGCGAATATGGAGCGCTGGAACGCCGTTCCCGCCCACCTGCAGCAGCTTTTGCAAACCTGCTTCGACCAATCGCATTATCGCCGCCAATGGTGGTATTGGGCGGGCGAAGCCAAGCTGCGCGTCGAAGGCGAGGATATGAAGCTGACCTCGCTGCCGCCGGAAGATTATGCCAAGCTCGAAGAGGCCGCGCATAAATTCTGGGATGAAATCGCCGCCGAAAGCCCGCTGAAGGCCAAGGTCGTCGAGATCATCCGCAAATATAACGACACGATGGTGAAGGCTGGCGCGCCTTACCGCAGCTAATCGGTTCGGGCCGGGGACTGCCCCGGCCCAAGCCCCAACGGCCTGCGCGCGGCGGGACAACCGCGCCACTAGTGGAGGAAATCATGCCCGCAAACCTGACCTTCGAGACGCTGAAAACAGCCGTTGCCAGCGGCGAGATCGACACGGTGATCGCCTGCATTTGCGACATGCAGGGCCGGTTGCAGGGCAAACGCTTCCATGCGCAGCATTTCATCGACAGCGCTTGGGAAGAAACCCATTGCTGCAACTATCTGCTGGCCACCGATATGGAGATGGTCACGGTGGAGGGCTATGAAGCCTCTAGCTGGCGGCGCGGCTATGGCGATTATGTCATGAAGCCTGATCTTGACACGCTGCGCCGCATCCCGTGGGTGGATGGTACGGCGCTGGTGATGTGCGATGTGCTGGACCATCACACCCATGATCCCGTGCCGCATGCGCCGCGTTCGGTGCTAAAGCGCCAGATCGACCGCGCCAAGGCGATGGGCTTTGACGTGATGATGGCGACCGAGCTTGAGTTTTTCTTGTTCGAGCAAAGCTATCCCGATCTGTTTGACGCGGGCTATCCGATCCCCACCCCGATGGCGCGTTACAATGTCGATTATTCGCTGATGGGCACCGCACGTGACGAGCCGATCATGCGCGACATCCGCAATTTCCTTTATGGCGCGGGCATTCCGGTCGAATGTTCGAAGGGCGAGGCCGAATGCGGCCAAGAAGAGATCAACGCGAAATATTCGCACGCGCTTGATACCGCCGATATGCACACGCTGATCAAGCAAGGGGTGAAGGAAATCGCCCAGCAACACGGCGCCTCGGCCACCTTCATGGCGAAATACCATACCGACAAGGCGGGCTCGTCAAGCCACGTGCACCAATCTTTGTGGCAAGACGGCGCGAATGCGTTCTACGACCCCGAAGCCGAATATGGGATGAGCGCGTTGATGCGCCATTTTCTTGCCGGTCAGCTAGAATTTTCGCGCGATATCAGCTATTTCTTGGCGCCTTATGTGAACAGCTACAAGCGCTTCTGTGTCGGGTTGTTTGCGCCGACGAAAGCCGTCTGGTCGCTGGACAATCGCACCGCAGGCTACCGGATCTGCGGCGAGGGCACCAAGGGCGTGCGCGTCGAATGCCGCATCGGCGGCGCCGATCTGAACCCCTATTTGGCGTGTGCGGCGCTGTTGGCGGCGGGGCTTGAAGGCGTCGTAAACAAGCTTGATCCGGGCGCGCCGATTTCGGGCGATCTTTATCATGCCGAAGCGCCCGAAGTGCCCAAAACCCTGACCGAGGCCGCCGAAGCGCTGGAAAATTCGGATTTCCTCAAACGCACCTTCGGCGAAGAGGTGGTGGCGCATTATGTCCGCGCCGCGCAGTGGGAAATCGAAGAAAGCCAGCGCGTCGTGACCGATTGGGAACGCCAGCGCGGGTTTGAACGCGCCTAACAAAACAGTTTTACGGGGCCGAAGGGGCCACGAGAGGAAGGTCGACATGACGAAGATGATCCAGTGTATCTCGCCGGTGGATGGGCGGGTCTATGCCGAGCGGCCGGCCCTAAGCCTGCCCGATGCAGAAGAAATGGCCGCACGCGCCCGCGCTGCGCAGCCCGCATGGGCCGCGCGCCCGCTGGAAGAGCGCATCGCGCTGGTGCAAGCCGGTGTGGCCAAGCTCAACGAGATGAAAGACCGCGTGGTTGAAGAACTGGCGTGGCAAATGGGCCGCCCCACCCGCTTTGGCGGTGAATTTGGCGGCGTGAATGACCGCGCCAATTACATGGCCGAGATCGCCGCCGAAACGCTGGCCCCCAAAGTGGTGGAAGACAGCGCCAATTTCCGCCGCTATCTGGCGCGCGAGCCGGTGGGCGTGGTGTTCATCATTGCGCCGTGGAACTACCCCTATCTGACCACGATCAACACGCTCGCCCCGGCGTTGATTGCGGGCAATACGGTCGTGCTGAAACACGCCACGCAAACCATGCTGGTGGGCGAACGGCTGGCTGAGGCCTTCCACGCGGCGGGCGTGCCCGAAGATGTGTTCCAAAACGTCTATCTGACCCATGACGTGACCGAAGCGCTGATCGGCCAGCGTGCGTTCAACTTCATCAACTTCACCGGCTCGGTGAATGGCGGCGCCACGATCGAGCGCGCGGCGGCGGGCACCTTTACCGCTGTGGGGCTGGAGCTGGGCGGCAAAGACCCGGGCTATGTGATGGCCGACGCCGATCTTGATGCCGCGGTCGATGGCCTGATGGATGGCGCAATGTTCAACGCGGGCCAATGCTGCTGCGGGATTGAGCGGATCTATGTGCACGAAAGCCTGTATGACGCCTTTGTTGAAAAGGCCGTGGCTTGGGTGAAAAATCTCAAACTGGGCAACCCGTTTGAACCCGAAAGCACGCTTGGCCCGATGGCGAACAAGCGCTTTGCCCATATCGTGCGCGAACAAATCGCTGAGGCCGTGGCCGAAGGTGCAGAGGCGCTCATTGACCCGGCGCTTTTCCCGGCCGATGACGGCGGCGCTTACCTCGCCCCGCAGATTTTGGTGAATGTGAACCACGAAATGCGGGTGATGCGCGAAGAAAGCTTTGGCCCCGTGGTCGGCATCATGTCGGTAAAAGACGATGAAGAAGCCATCGCCGCGATGAACGACAGCCCCTATGGGCTGACCTGCTCGATCTGGACTGCCGATCCCGACAAAGCCGCCGAAATTGGCGCGCGGATCGAGACCGGCACCGTCTTCATGAACCGCTGCGACTACCTTGACCCGGCTTTGTGCTGGACCGGCTGCAAAGACACCGGGCGCGGCACGGCCCTGTCGGCGCTTGGCTATTACTCGGTCACACGGCCAAAATCCTACCATCTCAAGAAGGTGACGAAATGAGCGTTCCGAGCATGAACTGGGGCTATCCCACGCCGATCAAATTCGGCCCCGGGCGGATCAAGGAATTGGCCGAGCATTGCAAGGCCGTGGGCATGACCAAGCCGCTTTTGGTGACCGACAAGGCGCTGTCGAGCCTGCCGATCACGGCGGATGCGCTGGATGTGCTGGCCAAAGCGGGCCTTGGCCGCGCGATGTTTTGCGAGGTGGACCCGAACCCGACCGAAGCCAATATGAAAGACGGCATTGCCGTTTACAAAGCGGGCGGGCATGATGGCGTTGTCTGCTTTGGCGGTGGCTCGGCGCTGGATCTTGGCAAAATGATCGCGCTGATGGCAGATCAGCCTGAAACGCTCAGCGTGTGGGAATTGGAAGATATCGGCGATTGGTGGACCCGTGCCGATGGCGAAAAAATCGCCCCGATCATAGCAGTGCCCACCACGGCGGGCACGGGCTCCGAAGTGGGCCGCGCGGGCGTTTTGACCAATTCCGACACGCATAAGAAAAAGATCATCTTCCACCCGAAGCTGATGCCCGCCATCACCATTTGCGACCCGGAACTGACCGTGGGCATGCCCGCGTTCATCACCGCGGGCACTGGCATGGATGCGCTGGCGCATTGCCTTGAGGCCTATTGCAGCCCGCATTATCACCCGATGAGCCAAGGCATTGCGCTTGAAGGGATGCGGCTTGTGTTTGAAAACCTGCCCAAGGTCTATGCCACACCGACCGACCTTGAAGGCCGCGCGCATATGATGAGCGCGGCGGCAATGGGGGCGGTGGCCTTCCAAAAGGGTCTGGGTGCGATCCATTCGCTCTCCCACCCCGTGGGCGCGGTTTATGGCACGCACCACGGCACCACCAATGCCTGCGTGATGCCGATGGTGCTGGATTACAACCGTTCGGCGATTGAGGCGCGGATCGAAAAAGCCGCCGCCTATCTTGGCATTGACGGCGGGTTTGACGGCTTCCGCGCCGCCATTGTGGCGCTGCGCAAGGAACTGAGCATCCCCCAAACGCTCACCGAGATGGGCGTGAAAGAGGAAGACCTCGATATGCTCACCGAAATGGCGCTGGAAGACCCGTCCTGCGGCGGCAACCCGATTGAAATGACGCGCGAAAATACCCGCGCGCTGTTCGCAGCCTGCCTCTAAGCGCGCCCGCTTGCCCAACCCGGCGGCGGTTGTGCGCCGCCGGGATTTTGAACTGGTGTTTTCCTGCCATGGCGGGCCAAAACTGGCTTGCTGTGACGTGTTTCATCTCGTCTCTGCGGTGAAATTGGGTATAACGGCCCAAAGACTTCGGAGGACCGCGTGTTTTTTGCCCACCCGACCCGGCCCGTGACGGCCCGTAACCGCCTTCGGGCCGTGCTTCTTGGCGCCTCGGCGCTTGCCGTCGCCGCGCCTGTTTTGGCGGAACCGCTGACCGGGTGGAGCCGCAACACCTATGGCATGCCGGGTCTGGTTGACCTGCCCACCGCCGAGGTGCGCCCCGATGGCGAGCTTGGCTTTTCCGTCACAGGCATGGGCGATGGCACGTTCCGCAACACGCTGACCTTTCAGATCGCGCCGCAGCTGACCGGCGCCTTTCGCTATTCGCGCGTGCCGGGGCTCAACCCGGTCGAAGATGACATCACCGGCCTGCCCACCGGCGCCTATGAGGCGCTTTTCGATCGCTCGTTCGATATCCGGTGGCAATTTCTGGAAGAGGGACGCTACCGCCCCGCCCTCGCCATCGGTCTGAACGATTTCATCGGCACCGGCGTCTATTCCTCGGAATATATCGTCGCCACCAAGACCTTTGGCGAGCGGCTGCGGCTCAGCGGCGGGCTTGGCTGGGGGCGGCTAGGCTCCTTTGGCTCGATCGCTTCCATGGGCGACCGCCCGGCATATGATTACGGCTCCAACGGCGGGCAGTTGAACGGCAAGACATGGTTCCGGGGCGATGTCGCACCGTTCTTTGGGCTGGCTTGGGCGATGAACGACCGGGTGACGCTGAAGGCGGAATATTCCTCGGATGCCTATGCGCAAGAAACCACCTTGGGCGATTGGACCCGCCGCAGTTCGATGAACTTCGGGGTGGATTACGCGCTCAACGACGTGTCGAAGCTGCAACTGTTCGTGCTGCATGGCGACAAGGTGGGCTTTCAATTCTCGCGCGCGATCAACCCGAAAGCGCCGCCCTTCCCCTCGGGGATCGAACGCGCACCGCTGCCAGTGCGCCCGCGCCCGCCGCGCGGCGCCGATATTGCCGGCTGGTCGGGCGCATGGAGCGCCGATCCGACCGCACAGCCCGCGATTCAGGGCGCACTGGCCGATGCGCTGGCCAAGGACGGGCAAATCCTTGAATCGATGGCGCTCAGCGCCACGCGCGCCGAATTGCGCGTGCGCAACGAAACCTATGCCGCCCAGCCGCAAGCGCTCGGCCATGTGGCCCGCGCGGCAACCCGCGCCCTGCCCCCTTCGGTGGAAACGATCACCGTCACCTCGATGCGCAAGGGCATGGCGGTTTCTTCCGTGACCTTCCGCCGTTCGGATCTGGAGCGGCTGGAAAACACCGCCGCTGCGGAAATTCTGGCCACGACCACGATCACCGAAGCCGATGCAGAGGCCGCTTTGGTGCCCACGGCAGGGCTTTATCCGCGCTTTCGCTGGAGCCTGACGCCCTATGCCGAAGCCTCGATCTTCGACCCGGACAATCCGTTCCGCGTGGATCTGGGCGCGCAGCTTGCAGGCCGGTTCGAGATTGCGCCGGGGCTGATCGTGTCGGGCGCCGTGCGCCAAAAGCTCGTGGGCAATCTGGATGACAGCACTCGGGTGTCGGATTCGATTGCCCAGCATGTGCGCTCTGACTTGGCCGAATATCAAAAGCATGGCGATCTGGCGCTGCGGAACCTGCAATTGGCTTGGTATGCCCAACCGGGCCGCAACCTGTATTCGCGGGTGACGGTCGGCTATCTGGAACGGATGTATGGCGGCGTTTCGGGCGAGCTTTTGTGGAAGCCCGTCGACAGTCGGCTGGCGCTTGGGGTCGAGGCGAACTGGGTCAAGCAACGCGACTTTGACCAGCATTTCGGCTTCCAAGATTATTCGGTCGCCACCGGGCATGCCTCCGCCTATTACGATTTTGGCGGCGGCTATGTCGGCGCGTTGGATGTCGGCCGCTATTTGGCCAAGGATTGGGGCGCGACCGTCGCGCTGGACCGGACCTTTGAAAACGGCTGGAAAGTGGGAGCTTTTGCCACTTTCACCGATATGTCGAATGCCGAATTTGGCGAAGGCTCGTTTGACAAGGGGATCCGCATCTCGATCCCGGTGGTCTGGACCACGGGCAAACCCTCGGTCAACACGCTGTCGACCACGATCCGCTCCTTGCAGCGCGATGGCGGGGCCCGGCTGGATGTCGAGGGGCGGCTTTATGAAACCGTCGATGCGGCGCAGATGGGGACGCTTTACGATCAATGGGGAAGGTTCTGGCGATGAAACGCAGGCCTCGTGCGGCGTTGGTCGCCGCTGCGCTGGCCTTGGCGCTGGTGGGCTGCGGCAACGATACGACACAGCTTGAAACCGGTCGCCAAGCGATGAGCGAATTGTTCGGCAAATTGCGCGCCAAGCGCGCCGCCGCAAAAGCCGGCCCCGCCTTGGATGCAGAGGCGATTGCCCGCAGCGGCATGGCCTCCAACCCCGGACCGGTGCTGATCGCCACGCTGGAAACGAACAAATCCACCTCTATCTTCGCGCAGCGCGGCCAGAACGGCACGATGCGCACTTGGCTGTCACCCTCGGGGCAGGCGGTGATCACCCGCAACGGGCTTTTGGTCGGCACCCGCGGCTTTGGCCATGACCTTATGTCTGCCGATACCAGCGCGCTTTCGGCCAAGCTGCGCGCGCGCAGCCCCGGTCAGGCGGCAATCGAATTGCGCTACCTCGACGGGCTGGGGATCGAACGCCCGTTGCCACTGACCTGCACCGTGATCCTTGGTGAGGCGGTAAGCTACAGCTTTGCCGATATCGACTTTTCCGGCTTGCAGATGGCCGCGCGGTGCGAAGGTCACGGCTTTGCCTTTGACGCAAGCTATATCGTCTCGGACGGGGGCGAGATCCTGTCCTCGCGGCAATGGATCGGCCAGCATCTGGGCTATCTGACCATTCAGACGCTGCGCAACTAAACCGTTCGGCCCCAAACAAACAGCAAAGGACCGGCCACATTTCGGCCGGGCCTTTCGCATTAGCATCGCAGACATTTGCCCAAACAAAAGACCGGAAAGCTTGCGCTTTCCGGTCTTGATCTTTGCCCGAAACGGGCGAAAGATTAGTTCGACGAGGCCGCGACGGCGATGCCGACGAGCAGCATGGCCGGGATCAGGATGCCGGCGTTCGACGACGAGGTTTCGGCGACGACCGGGGTCGCGTCAACGACCGGGGCGCTGTAGCCGCCGGCGAAAGCGGTGGAAGCCGAAAGGCTGGCAACCAGAGCGATGGTAGCGATCTTTTTCATGATAATTCTCCGTCATTGCTGTAGAAAGCCGCCAAGCCCGGCAGCATCACCGCGAGGAAAGCACATGCGCTGGTAAATGCAAAGGGAAAAACAGGGGCCGCCCCATGTGGGGCAAGGGAAGTGTTGCGGTTTTGCACCCGTCTTGGGAAAACCCGCCAAGGGGCGGTTTTGTCTCGCCCCGCCGCCCGGCCCACTCGCGTCGCAAAAGGCGAAAAACGGCACCATTTCAGGAAGTTATTGCCCGGTTGCTGGGGCGTCACCGGCTTTCGATGATCGGGCATCGCCAAGCCGGAAAAGAGGGCCATCTGTAAGGGCTGCACGGCGCGGCATGGGCGCTGTCGGGCCTGTCGCGAAGCTGTGAAGTCCGGGCTTTGGCCCCAAGCGCATCTGCATCAAGAAAGCCCCGGTCCAGGTCGCGCCCGTGGCGTCAAAAGATGTGCCGATATCCGCGCGCAAACAGCCCGAAGCCCCGCGCCGCTAGCCGCGGCGCCGTATGATCAGCGACAAAACGAACATCACTGCCGCCACAGCCACGATCGACGGGCCTGCGGGCGTGTCGAAATGGAGCGAGGCTTGCAAGCCCCCCAGCACCGCCGCCGCGCCAATCCCGGTGGCCGCCAAGGCCATCGTCTCGGGCCCGCGGGCCAGTTGCCGCGCAGTGGCGGCCGGAACGATCAACAGCGCCGCGATGAGCAGCGCACCGACGATCTTGATGGCCACCGCCACAGTCAGCGCCAGCGCCACCGTCAGCACCAGCCGGGCATGGCGCGGGCTTTGCCCCGACGCTTGCGCCAGTTCTTCGTTCACCGTGGCGGTCAAAAGCCCCTGCCAGCGCCATGCCAAAAGCCCCGCAACCAAGGCCGCGCCGCCCCAGATCACCGCCAGATCGCTCCGGCTGACGGCCAAAATATCGCCAAACAGAAAGGCCGTCAGGTCGACCCGCAAGGCCGGAATGAACGAGGCGGCAACCAGCCCGAAGGCCAACGCGGAATGCGCCAATACCCCCAAGACCGTATCCATCGCATGGCCGCGCCCGGCCAAGGAGGCCACCGTCAGCGCCATCGCCAAAGCAACGACCAGCGTGCCCGCGTAAAGCGGCAGCCCCGCGCCAAAGGCCAGCGCCACGCCCAAAATCGCGGCATGGGATGTGGCATCGCCAAAATAGGCCATGCGCCGCCAGACCACGAAAGAGCCCAAAGGCCCGGTCGCCAGCGTCAAACCGATACCGGCCAGCGCCGCGCGGATCAGAAAATCGTCAAGCATGGTCGTGGTTGCACCCCGGGCCGTGGCTATGTTGGTCATGCGCATGCGCGATATGCGGGGCGCCATGGTCATGGCCATGCCCCTCGTCCGCCTCGTGATCATGGTCATGCATATGCTGGTAAAGCGCAAAAGCCCCGCCGGTGCCCAGACCGAAAAGGGCGCGATATTCCGGCGCCGCCGACACGACCTTGGGCGTGCCCTGGCAGCAAACATGGCCATTGAGACAAATCACCCGGTCCGAGGCCGACATCACCACATGCAGATCGTGGCTGACCATCAGCACCGCTGCCCCGGTTTCGGCCCGGACCTCTTCGATCAGCCGGTAAAAGGCCGCCGTGCCGGGCTGATCGAGCCCTTGCGTCGGCTCGTCAAGGATCAAGATATCGGGCTTGGCCAACAGCGCGCGCGCCAGCAAGACCCGCTGAAACTGCCCGCCCGAAAGCCGCGCCAATTGCCGCTGGCCCAGCCCCGGCACGCCGGTGCGCGCCAATGCGGCCTCGGCCCGCGCATCGCTGACCCGGCGCGGCAAGGACAGGAACCGGCGCACCGTCATTGGCAAGCCGGCATCGATATGCAACTTTTGCGGCACATAGCCGATCACCAGACCGGGCTTGCGCATCACCGACCCGGTCGCCGCCGGTTCAAGCCCGATCAACGCCCGGATCAGCGTGGATTTGCCCGAGCCATTGGGCCCCACCACGGTGACGATCTCGCCTTTTTCGATGGCGAATTGCACGCCGCCCAGCACCGTCGCCTCGCCATGGCGCACGGACAGATTTTCTGCCGAAATCAGGGGGGTCAAGGCTGCGCCTCCGCCGTGTTTTCCGCGGCCTTGGCGCGGCAAGCCGGGCACAATCCCAGCGCCTCGAAACTGGCGCGTTCGACCGAAAAGCCAAGATCGCCTGCCACCTGATCCAGCGCCATGCGCAACGGTGCGGCCCCCGCCTCGGCCACGGTGTCGCAATCGCGACAAATCAGGAAGACCGGTGCATGTGCCTCGCCCGGATGCATGCAGGCGGCAAAGGCGTTGAGCCGCTGCACCCGATGTGCCAGCCCCGCCTCCACCAGAAATTCCAACGCGCGATAGGCTACCGGCGGCTGATTGCCAAACCCCTCGGCGGCCAAGCGATCCAGCACCTCATAGGCGCCCATGGCACGATGCGCCTCCAGCAAGATTTCCAGCGCGCGCTTGCGCACCGGGGTAAAGCGCAGCCCGCGCCGCTCAGCCTCTGCACTGGCGCGCGCCAACACCTCGCCTGCGCAATGGGCATGGTCGTGCTGCGCAAAAGCGCAAAGCGGATCGGCGGGGTGTTCTTGCGTCATGTTATTTTATCACATTCTGCTTGACCTGTTACGGTATAACATAGATAACCCTCTCCCGACCCGCAAGTTCCCTCGAGGTTTCGATGAACAAGACCCTGATCCCCGCCCTTGCCCTGTTGCCCCTGCCCGCCTTGGCCGAGGTGCCGCAGGTGGTGACCGATATTCCCGCCGTCCATGCGCTGACCGCACAGGTGATGGGCGATCTGGGCCGCCCCGCCGTGCTGTTGGAACAGGGCGCCAGTGCCCACCATTATCAATTGAAGCCCAGCCAAGCCGCCACGCTGCAAGAGGCCGATCTGGTGTTCTGGGTCGGGCCGGAGCTAACCCCGTGGCTGGAGCGTGCGATCGACGGCCTGGCCTTGGGCAGCAAGCCGGTCGAATTGCTTGGGGCGCCCGGCACCCATCTGCAGGATTTCGACGGCCATGAAATCCACCATGACGCCGAAGACGGGCATGATGATGACGATCATGCCGCACATGAACACGCCGAAGAAGACCATGCCGCGGCGGCGGATGACGATCACGATCATGTTCACGAGGGCATGGACCCGCATGCCTGGCTTACGCCCGAAAATGCCGAAACCTGGCTGGGCGTGATCGCGCAAGAACTGGCGGCGACCGATCCGGACCATGCCGCGACCTATGCCGCCAATGCCGCCGCCGCCCAAGACGCGGTGCGGGCGCTGGATACAAAGCTGCAAGCCATGCTGGCCCCGGTCGCAGGCAAACCCTTTGTCACCTTCCACGCGGCCTATGGCTATTTCACCGCCCATTACGGGCTCGATGTGGTGGGCGCCGTCAACCTTGGCGATGCCAGCGCCCCCGGCGCGGCGCATCTGAGCGCGTTGCGCGCCGATCTGGCGCAAAAGAACGTGGTCTGTGCCTTCCCCGAAGCGCAGCATGACCCCAAACAGATCGACATCTTGCTCGACGGCACCTCGGTCAAGCGCGGGGCCGTGCTCGACCCCTCTGGCTCGGCGCTGGACTATGGGCCGGGGCTTTACACCGCGCTGATGACCGATCTGGCCACGGCGCTGGTGGATTGTCTCGCCCCTTAAAGCGATGCCAACCCCTTGTTTCCCCGGGGCGGGCGTGAAACTCTCCCGGGGTCAAAAGGAGGGGACATGCCAACCGATATCCGCCGTTTCGGAACCACGACGACCGGGCAAACCGTCGAGGCGGTGACCCTGCGCGCGGGGGAACTGACCGCGCGGCTGATCACCTTTGGCGCGCGGCTGCAAGATTTGCGTCTGGCGGGCACACCTTGGCCTCTGATCCTTGGCTCGGACAGTTTGGCCGCCTATGAAAGCGGCGCGCTGCCATGGGGCGGCGCGGTGGTCGGGCCGGTCGCAAACCGGCTTGGCGGCGCAGCCGTGACGATTGCAGGCGCGCCTTGGAAGGCCCTACCCAATGAGGGCGCGCATCTGTTGCATTCGGGCGCGGCAGGCATATCCGAGCAGAACTGGCAGATCGAGGCCGCCAGCGACACAGAGGTGACCTTTCGGCTCGATCTGGCGCATGGGGCGGCGGCGCTGCCCGGCAACCGGGTGCTGCGCGCACGCTATGCGCTTGTGCCCCCCGCCACGCTGGCGCTCACCCTGTCTGCCGAAACCGATGCCGAAACGCTGATGAATTTAGCCCATCATCCCTATTGGACCCTTGATGGCCGTGCCGATATCGCGGGGCACCGCCTGTCGGTGGCCGCCACGCGCATGCTGCCCACCGATGCGCAGAACCTGCCCCTGCCCCCGGTCGATGTAACCGGCACCGGCTACGATTTGCGCGCGCCCCGCCCTCTGGCCGATCTGCCCCCGCTTGATCACAATTACTGCCCCGGGGGCACGGGGCTGCGCCCGGTGGCACAGCTTACCGGCGCATCGGGCGTGACCTTGGCGCTGGAAAGCGATGCACCGGGGCTGCAGGTCTATGACGGGCGTCACCTGAACACCGCGCCCGCGCTGGGGCTGACCGGCGCGCCCTATGGCCCCCATGCGGGTCTCGCGCTTGAACCGCAAATGTGGCCCGATGCGCCGCACCACCCAGACTTTCCCCCAATCACGCTGCGGCCCGGCCAGATCTGGCAGCAAGACAGCCGGATGCACCTGCACCGCACCGCCCCCTTTTCCGAGCCTGCGAGGACTGTGTCATGACCACCCCGCCCGCATCCGAAGTCACCGCGCTGTTTGCCGATCTGGCCACGCGTTTTGGCATGAGCCGGGCCGCCGGTGCCTGTTTGGGCACGATCTGGCGTGCGGCACAGGCCCCCTCGGCCGATGATCTGTGCACCGCCTTGGGGCTATCACGTTCCAATGTCTCGGTCGCGCTGAAGGAATTGCGGCAGGCCGGGCTGGTGCAGGTGGCCCGCGCCCCCGGCACCCGGCGCGATTTTTATGTCGCCGATCCGAACCCCTGGGCGCTGTTGCGCGCCGCCATCGCGGACCGGCACCGGCGCGAGATCGCACCGCTGACCGAACGGCTGACGACGCTGGCCGCCGCCGAGGCCGACCGGCCCGATGCCGATCCGCGGCTTGCGGCCTTGGCCGATATGGCGGCAGTGGCTGAAGACTGGTTTGGCAAGCAAATGCGGCGTGATGCGAACGAATTCGCGCAATTCCTTGGGGCCGACAAAGCCGAGAAGAAAAAGAAAAAACGCGGCAAGTAAGCCAAGGCGGCAAAGCCCCGGACAGGGAACCGCCCCGGCAGGAAACCGGGGCGCGCGGTCGCATCGCACGGTGTGACGGAGCACGATCAGAAGCGGCGCCCCGCGATCAGGCGCGGCGGCGCGCGGCGCGTTTCGTCATCCCGCTTACCCCTTTTTCGGCCTGCGCAACCTTGCGGGGCGCAGCCGCCGGGGCGGCGGCAACCGGACGCGCGGGCGGATGGGTCTCGGCCCGGTCTTGAGCGGCGCGTTCCTCGGGCACTTCCATCAGATCTTCGATAAAAAGGCTCACAAGCTGGCTGCGCGCCGACACCCCGGCCTTACGATAGATCGAAGCGGTTTGCGCCTTCACCGTGCCTTCGGAGGTGGCGCGCAACTGCGCGATCTCGGCCAAGCTAAGCCCCTTAATCGCAAACAGGGCCACGTCGCGCTCTGCCGGGGTCAGCCGCCATTCGGTGAAACGCTCTTCCAGCAGATCGGCGAATTCGCCCGAGGCCCGGCGCAGCCCTTCGCGCGCCACCCGGGCCTCGCGGCGCATCGCCAAAAGCAGATGCGCCCCGAACCCCAGCCCAGCCAGAAGCGCCACCGCCGCGCCGATCTCGAACATCTCGTGCAATTGCCACGGCACCGGTGGCAAAGCGATGCCCAAAAGCGCCGCCAGAATATCTGAGACATAGTAAAGCGCCGCCACCGCCTGAAGCGCGAACAGCACCGCCACCACAATCCGCGACCCGATCCAGTTGCGCGCGGGGCGCACCGGGGCGGCGGCATCGATCTCCTTTTCGCCCATCAGTTCATCGTCCCCGCAGAAGCAGACCCGCTGTCCCCGCCAGGTCCGCCGGACGGCGCCCCCCCAGCCGGCCCCGGACCAGCACCGGGGCCCGATCCCGGACCGGGGCGATCATGGCCACCAAAGCTGCCGCGCGCGGGCGGTGAACCGCCGGGGGGCGCGGCCCCATCGGGCGGAGGCGGCCGACCCGGACGGCCCCCTCCGCCCGGCCCGCCGCCACGCGGAGGGCGGGCATAGTCGCGCAAAATTTCATCGTTGCGGGGGTCCAACACGATCTCGCGCCGCCCCGCTTCGCCCTCGGCCACGATCCGCATCCGGCGCAGCCACGTGGTCGAAATCTCGATATCGGTATAGCCCTCGGCCTGAAGCTCCGAGACGATCTCTTTTTGGCGGTCGGCATGGGCAGGCCCCGCCATCAAGACGACAAGCCCCAGCATCACCTGCCCCAGCGCGATCTTGCCCCAAAAGGCCAAACGGCCCGGCGTGGTATCGCGCGCCGCGGGTGGCACGAGAATTTCTTGTTTCATGTCGCGCCGTTGCATCTGCCCCGCCTTGTTCGTGTCTACCCTTGCGCCAGACCGGCAGGGGTGACCTGTCCGGTTCGGAGCCTGCGCCGTCCTATTCTGCCCGGTCCTTCCCCGGCGCGGCGCGCTTCGCCGGGGGCGCCTGCGCGGCCGCGCATGGGTCGTGCGTGAGCGACAGCCAACAGCCCCGGCCCCCCCGGTCGAAGCGATGCCCCAACCCGCAGCAGTCAAACCGGGCGAAGCATGGGTCGCGCCTTGGGGAACGGACCACATCCAGCAAACGCCGATCCCCCCCTGAAAGCAAGCATCACCACCCCGGTTTCGGCACGATCTCGCGGCATATAAACCCCCGGTATACACGCCGGCGCCGCTTGACCGCGTCCCAAGGCCCGGCCAAGCTGCGCGCATGCATAATAGACCCATTTCAAAAACCCTTTCCCGCCGCCAAGCCGCTGCCCGCGCGCGCCGCAAACCGCCCGCATCGCCCGGCCCGGCGCCCCTTTCGCCGGCGCCCGCCGCCCGCACCGCTTCGGGCGCGGCGATCCTTGGGCTTTGGGGCTGGGCGGAACGCATCGTCTTGATGGGAACACTGGTGTCCATCGGGCTTGGTCTTTGGGCCTTTGGCGAGGAACGCAGCACGCGCCAAGCCGAAGCGCTCAGCCGGGCGTGGGAGGTGGTGACCACGCCGGTGCCGGGCAATTCCGGCAAACGCTCGGCGCTAGAATATCTAGCCGCGCAGGGGCTGACGCTGCGCGGTATCGATCTGTCTTGCGCGCGCATGGGCGGCAACTGGCACGAGACCGAGCTTTACTGCCAAAACCCGGTCGATCTGGAGGGCCTCGCCCCCCGCGCCCCCAAAGGCGCGCAAGTCGATCTGCGCATGGCGCATCTGGAAGGCGCGGCGCTGTCAGGGGCCGATTTCGCCGGGGCGAACCTGTCTTACGCGCATCTGGTGGCGGCCAGCCTTGACGGGGCCAATCTGCGCGGCACCACGCTTTTTGGCGCGCAACTCGACAAGGCCTCGCTTTACGAGGTGGACTTGCGGGGCGCCACGCTCGGGCTTTCGCAAATCCGCGGCGCCAATCTGCAAGGGGCCGATCTGCGCGGCGCCACGCTGATGGCGGCGGATCTGTCAGGCGCGCATGTCAGCGGCGCCGATTTCCGCGACGCCGATCTGACCCAACTGGTGGCAGAGGGGATCTGGGCTTGGGAAGATGCGCCCCCGAAGGGGCTCACCAGCAGCGGCGTGAGCGTGAAATTTTGCACCCGCGACGATATCTTCAGCGAAGCGCAGCGCTTGTTGTTGGGCGATCCCTGCCAACCCGTAAACTAACGAACCCCGATTAGACCTTCATCTCTTCGCCAAGGTGCTTGGCGACGGTGAAGATGTCTTTGTCGCCCCGGCCCGAGAGGTTGATCACGATGATATGGTCTTTCGGCAGGGTCGGTGCCAGCTTCATCACATGGGCGAGCGCGTGGCTGCTTTCCAGCGCCGGGATGATCCCTTCGGTGCGGCAGCAGAACTGGAACGCCTCCAAAGCCTCGGCATCGGTGATGCTTACATATTCCGCGCGCTTGATGTCGCGCAGCCAAGAGTGTTCCGGGCCAATGCCGGGGTAATCGAGGCCCGCCGAGATCGAATGGCCCTCCAAAATCTGCCCGTCTTCGTCTTGCAGCAAATAGGTGCGGTTGCCATGCAGCACGCCCGGCCGCCCGCCGGTCAGGCTGGCGCAATGCTGCATCCGGTCATCCACGCCCAAGCCCCCGGCTTCGACCCCGATGATACGCACCTCTTTGTCATCCAAGAACGGGTGGAACAGACCCATCGCGTTCGAGCCCCCGCCCACGGCAGCAATGATCGTATCGGGCAAGCGGCCCTCGCCCTCTTGCTGTTCCAATTGCCAGCGGGTTTCGCGCCCGATGATCGATTGGAAATCGCGCACCATCGCCGGATAGGGCGCAGGGCCCGCCACCGTGCCAATGCAATAGAAGGTGTCGCGCACATTGGTGACCCAATCGCGCAAAGCATCGTTCATCGCATCTTTCAGCGTGCCCCGGCCAGAAGTCACCGGAACCACCTCGGCCCCCAAAAGCCGCATGCGGAAGACGTTCGGCGCTTGGCGCTCGACATCGGTCGCGCCCATATAAACGATGCATTGCAGACCGAATTTCGCGCAGACGGTCGCCGTGGCCACGCCATGCTGGCCGGCCCCCGTTTCGGCGATGATCCGGGTTTTCCCCATGCGCCGCGCCAGCAGGATCTGGCCCAGCACATTGTTGATTTTATGCGCGCCGGTATGGTTGAGTTCTTCGCGCTTGAGATAGACCTTGGCCCCGCCCAATTCCTCGGTCATGCGCGGCGCGAAGTAAAGCGGCGAGGGGCGGCCCACATAATCACGCCAGAGCAGATCCATCTCTTCCCAGAAGGTCGGATCGGTCTTGGCGTGTTCGTATTGCGCCTCAAGCTCAAGGATCAGCGGCATCAGCGTTTCGGAGACGAACCGGCCCCCATGAATACCAAAGCGCCCATTCTCATCGGGTGCGGTCATGTAGCTGTTGGGCAGATCGTCAGCCATTGGTCTCATTCCCCTGATACTCCACAACCGCCAATAGCCTGCCAAGGCAGCCGGGTAAAGTTCCCCTTATGGATAAGGCGAAAATACCGCAATCAAGGGCGGCTCACGGGTCTTGTGCGGCCCCGATGAAGGCGGCGATCTTTGCGGCGTCCTTTACCCCGGGCGCGCTTTCCACGCCAGAAGAGACATCCACCTGCGCCGCCCCGGTCAACCGCACCGCCTCGGCCACATTGTCGGGCGTGAGCCCGCCCGCCAGCATCCAAGGCCGCGCCCAGTCGCGCCCGGCAATCAGCCGCCAGTCGAAGGACAGGCCATTGCCGCCCGGAAGCGCCGCGCCCTTGGGGGCCTTGGCATCGATCAGGATTTGATCGGCCACCGCCTCGTAATCGGCAATGGCGTTGAGATCTGCCGCCTCGGCCACGCCGACCGCTTTCATCACCGGCAAGCCGGTGCGCGCGCGCAGCTCGGCCACGCGGGCCGGACTTTCTTTGCCATGCAGTTGCAACAGATCCAGCGGCACTTCGGCCAAGATCGCATCGATCAGCGCATCCTCGGCATTGACCACAAGCGCCACCTTGGCCAACCCGATGGGGGCCGCCAGCGCCAGATCACGCGCTTGGGCAATCTCGACATGGCGGGGCGAACGGGGAAAGAACACAAGCCCCATATACCCCGCCCCCGCCTGTGCGGCGGCGGTCACATCTGCGGGCTGCGTCAGCCCGCAGATCTTGCAGCGCACCCCACCGGGGCGACCGCGATTGACGGCAACAGTGACCATTGCGCGGCGCAGGCGGCGCTTAGCCGCGCGGCTTGTCAAGCAGCGCCAGAACGTCGTCGCGCGGCCCTTGGGTCTTTTCTTTCAGACGGGCCAGTTCCCGCTCCAGATTCTGCGCGCGCTTGGTCGCTTTGCGCGCGGTCTTGCGGAAGCGACGCTCGCGGAAGAATTCCCAGAAAAAGCCAATCAGCAGCCCGGCCCCCAGCCCCGCAAAGATCACGAGGTAAAGCGGCACATCCACACGCCAATTCATCCCCAGATAGGTCTCTGCCTCGGCAGGCAAAAGTTGCAGTGCCACGATGCCCCGGTTGGACATCGCAAGAACGACCAGAACAAGGGCCAGCACCAACAGGAACAGATAGCGGATCAGGCGGATCATCTGGGGTTTTACTCCTCTGCCCCGTTCAGCCGGTCACGCAAAAGCTTGCCGGTCTTGAAAAAGGGGACGTGTTTTTCTTCGACCGCGACCGAGGTGCCGGTGCGCGGATTGCGCCCGGTTCTAGCATCGCGTTTTTTCACAGAAAAGGCGCCGAAACCGCGCAATTCGACCCGATCACCACGGGCCATGGCCTCGATGATCTCTTCGAAGATCGTATTGACGATTTTTTCGACGTCTCGCTGGAACAGGTGAGGGTTTTCCTCGGCAATCTTAGCGATCAATTCAGATCGAATCATAATGTCCCCCCATAGGCTTATCCGACCATCAGCCCCGTTTTATCTTACCCCCGACTATAGGGGGATTTTGCGGCGTCTCAAACAGCAAAGGCTTGGAAAAACGTGGGATTTAAGGGCGGATGCGGGGATTGACGCCCATGTTTTGCGCTTTGGCGCCCCCCGAAAAGCCCGCACCCCCACGCCAAGCCCCCGTCAAAGCCCCGCGACAGCCCGCCGCGCAAGGACAATGCGAATCGAATGCCCATAGCAAAAGGCCCCGCTTGCGCGGGGCCTTTCACCAGCCTGTGCAGGCAAATCTTATTCGCGGCCTTTGAGCGCAGCGCCCAAGATGTCGCCGAGCGAAGCGCCCGAGTCAGACGAACCGTATTGTTCCACGGCTTCTTTCTCTTCGGCGATTTCGCGCGCTTTGATCGACACGCCCAGTTTGCGGGTTTTGCTGTCGACGTTGACGACACGCACATCCACGTGGTCGCCCACTTGGAAACGCTCGGGGCGTTGGTCGGCGCGGTCACGGGCCAGATCCGAACGACGAATGAACGACTTCATGCCGTTGTATTCGACTTCGATGCCACCGTCTTCGATCGCGGTCACGTTCACGGTGATCACCGAGCCACGTTTCACGCCATCAACCGCATCCGAGAAGGTGTCGGCATCAAGCGCTTTGATCGAGAGCGAGATACGTTCCTTGTCGATATCCACTTCGGTGACCGCGGCTTTGACCACGTCGCCTTTGCGGTAATCTTGGATCGCTTCTTCGCCGCGTTTGTCCCACGACAGATCCGACAGGTGAACCATGCCGTCGATGTCGTTGTCGAGGCCGATGAACAGACCGAATTCGGTGATGTTCTTCACTTCGCCTTCGATCATGCTGCCAACCGGGTGGGCGTCAGCGAACGATTCCCACGGGTTACGCATGCATTGCTTGAGGCCCAGCGACACGCGGCGTTTCGCGGTGTCGATTTCCAGCACCATGACGTCAACTTCTTGGCTCGTCGAAACGATTTTGCCGGGGTGGACGTTTTTCTTGGTCCAGGACATTTCCGAAACGTGGACCAGACCTTCGACACCGGCTTCCAACTCGACGAATGCACCGTAGTCGGTGATGTTGGTCACGCGGCCTTTGTGCACCGAGCCCAGCGCGAACTTGGTTTCCACCGTGTCCCACGGGTCGTTTTGCAGCTGCTTCATGCCAAGGCTGATGCGGTGCGTTTCCTTGTTGATCTTGACGACTTGCACCTTGACGGTTTCGCCGATCGACAGGATTTCCGACGGGTGGTTCACGCGGCGCCACGCCATATCGGTGACGTGCAGCAGGCCGTCAACGCCGCCGAGGTCAACGAACGCACCGTATTCGGTGATGTTTTTGACCACGCCATCGACCACTTGGCCTTCCGACAGGTTGCCGATGACTTCGGCGCGCTGTTCGGCACGCGATTCTTCGAGAATGGCGCGACGCGACACAACGATGTTGCCACGACGACGGTCCATTTTCAGGATTTGGAACGGCTGTTTCAGACCCATGAGCGGGCCAGCGTCACGCACCGGGCGCACGTCGACTTGCGAGCCGGGCAAGAAGGCCACAGCACCGCCCAGATCGACGGTGAAGCCGCCTTTGACGCGACCGAAGATGGCGCCATCGACACGCTCTTCGTTGGCATAGGCTTTTTCGAGACGATCCCAAGCTTCTTCGCGGCGGGCTTTCTCGCGCGAGATGACGGCTTCGCCACGCGCGTTCTCGACGCGATCCAGATAAACTTCGACCTCGTCGCCAACGGCGATCGTGGGAGCTTCACCCGGGTTCGAGAATTCTTTCAGGTCAACGCGGCCTTCCATCTTGTAGCCGACGTCGATGATGGCTTGGCCCGCCTCGATGGCGATGACTTTGCCTTTGACGACCGACCCCTCGTTCGGGGTGTCGATCTCGAAGCTCTCTTGCAAGAGGGCTTCAAATTCTTCCATGGTTGCTTTGGCGCACATGCGTCTGAGTTTCCTTTACATCATGGTTTGACTGGCCATGCGGTTGGCTCCGCCGGTCTTTCGTTGCGAATGTCGCAAGGGGGCAGCACGCGGCTACCCCCTTCGACGGGGCTGCTATAGGCGCGAATCACCCGCAGGGCAAGGATTTGTTGGGTTTTGGCGGCGCTCAGGCGGTGGCGTGCAACAGAGCATCGATTTGATCCGCATATTCCCCATAAAGCGGGGCATCATGATCGGCCCCGCCGGTTTCGCGCAAAAACAGCGTCCGGTCGCGCGCGCGACGTTTAAGCTCGTGCAAACGTTGACACAGCATCCGGCGCGACCAATCCTCTGCGGGCAAGGCACGTTCGGCGGCAACCATTGCATTGGCATCCTTGCCGGTTAGCGCGCATCGAAATGCTTCGATCGCCGCAAGACGCGGCCTTGTTCCGGCGGCTTCACGATACAAATCGCGGCCATGATGCTGATGCAATCGCGCCGCAAGGATCTCATGGACAAGCACAGGATGATATCCCTTCGTGATCTCCGCCGGATCACAAAGATCGTGAAGCTCCTTTCGCATCTCCACCGCAGCCGAGATCACCTCGTCCAACTCTGCGGCCTCCAGATCTTGGGTGAGCAGGCACAGGGCAAGCTCCCAAACCAGATCGACATCCGTCCGCCCCAGCGCCTCGCCCAGAAGCATCATCCCAATGCCCTTAACGAAAGGGTCAGGGCGTTTGACAGCCGCAAAATCCGTGCAGAAAAAGACCAAATGCGTGAACGCATAGCTGAGATCGCGGTTAAACGCCCACGCCTGCAGCGCATCTTGCAAGATGGCCGCGCCTTCCCAATCCGGCCAGCTCGCACCACGGACCTTCGCGCGCAGATAGTCTTGCTCAAGGCGCCGATAAGGCGTGGCTTCGCACAGCTTGATCCCGTGATCGCACCAATCGAACAAAAGCCGCTCCCACGCCGGGTGCTTTGGTGCCAGCGCGCGCAAGAATACATAAGGCGTAAGGGCACGCCCGACTAAAAACGGATGCCCGCTCAACGCCAGATGCGTATCGTTGCCAAGCCAATGCATCAGTTGTCCGGCAAGCGCACTCAAACCCGGTTGCGGCCCATGGACTTGCGCCAGAAAATCGAGCGCCATCGACACCTCTGCCACGGCCTTTGTCGCTTCGGGGCCGTCCGCCGGCAACGCGTCCAGAAGAACCGGCGCAAGCCGCAAAATCGCCTGCATCGTCCGTCTCTCCGCTTTTCGTGAAAACGCCGGGCGCGATGCGCCCGGCAACGGCTCAAGGCCGAACGATCTGGGGCTTGTCTTTTTCCACTTCAGAGCCGGTGTATACGTAGTCCGGGCTGACAAAGGTCCAGGCGGCCAAGTCACCGGGGCTGATCTCTTCGAGCTTCGCAGAATGCTCCAGCATCTCGCCCAGCGTCATCTTGGTATTCACAACGCCGGATTTCTGCAGGTATTCAATTGCTTTCGCACGGTTGCTCATGTCTTTACCTCCATTCACTCGTACAAATTCAACCTCTGGGAGAATCTTTATATCCCAGTAAGGAAAGCGTGACCCCTTACCCCCCTATCCATCAAGTCGGGAAATCCTGACCCCATAGGGAAAGGGCGGCGCATCGCACCGCCCCTTTTGAAAACGCTCTAATACCGGCGCTCAGTCGATCCGGGTGACCAGATCCGAAAGCGGCTTGCGCACCTTTTTCATGCCCAAAAGCCAATCCCCCTCGTTGGCGCGGTAGCCCAGCGGCATCAGCGTGACCGAGCGCAGCCCCTTGTCGCGCAGGCCAAGGATCTCATCGACCTTGGCGGGGTCAAAGCCTTCCATCGGGGTGGCGTCCACCTGTTCTTCGGCAGCTTGGGCGAGCGCGATGCCAAAAGCGATATAGGCTTGGCGCGCGGCATGGTCGAAGTTCACCTCCGCCGGGCGGGGCAGGAATTGCGCCTTGAGGTTGTCATAGTAAGGCGTGACCATCTCGCGCGGGATCGCCCGCTCCGCCACGGTTTGATCGACCACCGCGTCGATCCGCGCTTCGGTGTAATTGTCCCAAGCGGCGAAAACGATCAGATGCGAGCCGTCGGTGATCTGCGCTTGATCATAGGCGGCCCCGCGCAGTTGCGCGCGCAGATCGGCATTGGTGATCACCAGAATTTCAAAGGGCTGAAGCCCCGAAGAGGTCGGCGCAAGCTGGGCGGCTTGCAGAATGCGGGCCACCTTCTCTTCCGGCACCGCTTTCGCCGGGTCCATTTTCTTGGTGGCATAGCGCCAGTTGAGCGTGTCGATCAGCATGCGGTGTCCTTTGCGGATGAGGGGAGAAGGTGCAAGTTATACGCACATCCAAATCACGCAACACCAAGTTCTGCGCGCCGGCGCAGGGACCCCATGCATAAGCGCGCAGATTAAAGCCCCGTCACGAAGAAGCTGGAAATATCGAAATAGAGATCGCGGTTCACGCCCGCTTTTTCCAGCGTCAACACATCAATCGGGCGCCCACCCGGCGCCATGATCATGCCCTGCGTTTGCACCTGCCAGCCGGGAAAGTGCTGCGCGACATAGGCATATTCGGCCGCCACGCTCTCTGCCGGAATGGCGCTGGCGGGGCTGGTGCCGGGGGGCTCGACCGAACCGGGGGGGTCAGCCTGATCTTGCAATGGCGCTCTCGGCGCAGACCGGGGCGCCATATCCACCGCGGCGACGCAGCCCGAAAGGGCAAAAATACCAAGCGCGGTCAAAACTTTGGCGATCGAAGTTTGCATGAAATTCCCCGGCTCTTTTGGCTTAGCCCTGCGGCCCTTGCGCGATCCGCGCGGCGATCACCTCACAGGCAGCGGCCACGGCGGCCTCGATGCTCATGTCAGAGGTGTCGATCTGCACCGCATCCTCGGCGGGTCTGAGCGGCGCATCGGCGCGGTTCATGTCGCGGTCGTCGCGCGCACGCACCTCGGCCAAGACCTGAGCTTCATCGCCGCCCAGTTCCAGCCAACGGCGATGCGCGCGCACTTCCGCTGACGCGGTGACAAACAGCTTCACCTCTGCTTGGGGGCAAATCACCGTGCCGATATCGCGGCCATCCAGCACCGCGCCACCATCGCGCCGGGCAAAATCGCGCTGAAACTGCAATAGCGCGTGGCGCACCTCGGCAATCACCGCGACTTTGGACGCCGCCTGCCCCGCTTCCAGCGTGCGCAGGTCGTCGCGCGCCAGATCCTCGGAGCACAGGGTCTGCGCCACGGTGATCGGGTCCCGCCCTTCGGCCTCGGCCTTTACGCCCACGGCGCGATAAAGGGAGCCGGTATCCAGATGCGCGAAGCCGAATTTTTCCGCGACCGCACGCGAAAGCGTGCCCTTGCCCGCCGCAGCCGGCCCATCAATCGCGACTGTGAACTGCATATCGCGCTCCTTTACTTAGCCTGCGCGGGTGATCGTGGCGCCAAGGCCGCGCATCAAATCCTCAAACACCGGGAAAGAGGTCGCAATTGGCGAGCCGTCATCCACGGTGATCGGCGCTTGGGCTGCCAGCCCCAGCACCAAAAAGCTCATCGCGATGCGGTGGTCGATATGGGTCGCCACAGTCGCGCCGCCCGGCACGCCCCCCGGCCCAAGGCCATGCACGATCAGCGTGTCTTCATCCTCTTCGATTTTGACACCGCAAGCTTCCAGCCCGCGCGCCATCGCATCGATCCGGTCGCTTTCCTTCACCCGCAACTCATGCACGCCGGGCATAGTGGTGGTGCCATGCGCACAAGCCGCCACCGCCGCCAGCACCGGATATTCGTCAATCTGGCTGGCCGCACGCGCCGCAGGCACGGTGATGCCCGTCAGCTCCGAATAGCGCACGCGCAGATCGGCCACTGGCTCGCCGCCCTCTTCGCGCTCGTTCAGGAATTCGATATCCGCGCCCATTTCGCGCAGCGTGAGGAAAAGCCCGTTGCGGGTCGGGTTTTGGCTGACGCCCGGCACAAGGATATCCGAGCCCGGCACCAACAGCGCGGCGCAGACCGGAAACGCGGCAGAAGACGGGTCGCGCGGCACGGCCACCTTTTGCGCGGTCAGTTCCGGCTGGCCCTTGAGCGTGATCCGGCTGCCCTCGGGCGTTTCTTCCACCGTCACCTCGGCCCCAAAGCCACGCAGCATCCGCTCGGTGTGATCGCGGGTCGGCGTTTTCTCGATCACCACGGTTTCGCCCGGCGCATTCAGCCCCGCCAAAAGCACGGCGGATTTCACCTGCGCCGAGGCCATCGGTGTGGTGTAGCACACCGGCATCGGTTCTGCCGCGCCGACCACCGTCATCGGCAAGCGCCCACCCTCGCGCCCATAGGCACGCGCACCAAACAAAGCAAGCGGATCGGTCACCCGGCCCATCGGGCGTTTGCGCAGGCTTGCATCGCCGGTAAAGGTCGCCGTCAGGGGCGAGGTCGCCATGCACCCCATGATCAACCGCACACCAGTGCCCGAATTGCCGCAATCGATCACCGCCTCGGGCTCGGCAAAGCCGCCCACGCCCACCCCTTCAACCGACCACGCGCCGGGGCCATGTTGGGTGACACGCGCGCCAAAGGCCTGCATCGCCTTGGCGGTATCAAGCACATCTTGGCCTTCCAAAAGCCCGGTGATTTCGGTGCGCCCCACCGACAGCGCCCCCAAGATCAGCGCCCGATGCGAGATCGACTTGTCGCCCGGCACCTCGGCCACGCCCGAAAGCGGTCCGCCCTTGCATGCGGTCATCAAAATGGGGTCGCCGTGAGCGGACATGAAAAGCCTCCCTGATGGTTGCGCCCCTGTTAGCGCAAGGTTGGGGCGCCCGAAAGCCCTTACGCACCCGGCTCAGGGTTTGCGGAAGGTGGCGTAATCGGGCACGCGGCCCTCGCGCAGGGCCTTTTGTTCGTAGCGGGTCGACATCCAGTCGTCCCACGGCGTGCCGGAATGGGCGATGAGCTCAAACCCGGCCTTGGGCACCTCTTCCATCGCTTGGCGCATGTAATCGGGAATATCGGTGGCGATGCGGAATTCCGCCCCCCGCGCGAGACACCGAAACAGCGGCACCAAATGTTCTTGCGTGACGAACCGGCGGCGGTGATGGCGGCGTTTGGGCCACGGATCGGGATAATTCAAAAACGCCTTGGCGACCGAACCTTCGGGCAGCACCTCCATCACGTCGCGCGCGTCGCCCGGCCAGACGGCCACGTTTTCCACGCCCGCAGCGCGGATCTTGCCCAAAAGCATCGCCACGCCATTGATAAAAGGCTCACAGCCCAGAATATTTATGGCGGGATAGCTGGCGGCCATATGCACCATATGCTCGCCCCCGCCAAAGCCGATCTCCAGCCAAAAGGGCGCGTCATTGCCAAAGATATCGGCCGGTGTGACCGGCTTTCGTTCGGGGTTTTCCTCGCGCGACAGGTTCTTGGGCGTCAGCGGGTCCAGATCCTCGCCCAGATACCCGCGCTGACTGGGCCGCAGCGTCTTGCCCGCGCGGCGACCATAGAAATTGCGCCACTGGGGCCGCGCGTCGGCGGTCTCGTTGCGGGCGGGCGTTTCGGAGGGGGTATCGGATGGATCGGTCATGGCCGCGCCATAAGGCGGGGGGCGGGCTCGGGTCAAGGGGGCGCGTGGATTGTTTGGCGCGGCTAGCCCGCGCGATCCGCCCTATTGGCGCGCAAGATCGTCACCAAACCGCTGGCGACGATGATCGCTGCCCCCAACAAAGTCAGCGCGTCGGGCACCTCGGCCCAAAAGAGCCACCCCAAGCCCGTCGCCCATAAAAGCGCCGTGTAATCGAGCGGGGCGATCACCCCTGCCGGGGCCAGCCGAAAGGCTTGGGTGATCAGTGCCATGCCTGCGGTGCCGAAAAGCGCGATCATCGCAAACAGCCATAAATCGCCCGCAGACACGGGCGCCCAGACGAAGGGCACAAGGCAGGCACTCATCGCGCCGCTGGTCACGGTCAGGTAAAGCAGCATCGTCCACAGGCTTTCGCGCCGGTCCACCCAGCGCGCGCCCAGCATCAAGGCCGCGTAAAGAAGCGCCGTCGCCACGGGCAGCAAAGCCACCGCGCGAAACTCTGCCGCGCCGGGGCGCAATACGATCAGCACGCCGATGAACCCTGCGACCACCGCGCCCCAGCGCCGCCAGCCGACCTTTTCGCCCAGAAAAAGCGCCGAAAGCGCGGTGATGAAGAGCGGCGCGACGAACACCAGCGCCGTGGCCTCGGCCAAGCCCATCTGTCGGATCGCCGAAAAGAAAAGCACCGTCGCCCCGATCCAAAGCGCGCCGCGCAGCACATGCGCCCAAGGCCGGTAAGAGCGCAGCGCCCCCGCGCCGCCCATCCGCCACGCCAGCGCCACCGCAACTGGCAGCGCGATCACGTTGCGCAAAAACAGGATTTGCAAGGGCGCGTAGCTTTGCGTCAGCACCTTGGCCAAGGCGTCATTGACGCTTAGACACGCCACGCCGACCAGCATCAACGCGATGCCCCTACCCTGCTGGCCCTGCGCGTTGTGCACGTCGCCCTCCTAAGACACGACCCCCAGTGTGGGGCCAGATCCTTCATGCCTTGCGGGCGGCGCAAAAGCAAACGGGCCCCGCAGGGCCCGCCGGTCGATCCATTGTTTGATCTGGGGGTGCTGCTTAGCCGTTGTAATCGGCGTCGGACACTTTTTCCATCCAGGTGACGGGCGAGCCGTCGATGCTTTCTTGGATCGCGATATGGCTCATCGCGGTTTCCGCCGAAGCGCCGTGCCAGTGCTTTTCACCTGCCGGGAACCAGACCACATCGCCCGCGGTGACCTCTTCCACCGGGCCGCCTTCGCGTTGCACGCGGCCCCGGCCAAAGGTGATCAGGATGGTCTGCCCCGCCGGATGGGTGTGCCATGCGGTGCGCGCACCGGGTTCAAAGGTGACATGGCTGCCGCTGGTGCGCCCCGGTTCTTCGGCGGTGAACAGCATGTCCACGCGGACGGTGCCGGTAAACCAATCCTCGGGGCCTTTCATCGAATGGGTTTCGCCGGAGCGGATGATTTTCATAAGAGCAGTCCTTTCTTCTTCTTTGCGCTTAGCCGCGCAATTTTTCAAAACGATAGGTCAGCGCCGGCCCCCCGGGCTGGTCATAGGCCAGTTCCGCCGTGACCATGGCAAAAGGTTCAACAAAGCGGGCCGTGCGCAGCCCGCCTGCGGGGCAAGGCGCAAAGCCAATGTCGCGGATCAGCGCATGCGCGATCTCAAGCGCTCCGGGATCCTCGCCATACACCAGCAATTGCGGCGGGTCGTCTTGCCCCTTCCGGGCAAAAACCGGCGCGAAGCTTTCCGAGGGCGAGGTGTTGAAACAGCCGACCCAGCGCGCTTGCGGCCGGGCCTTGGCCAATTCCTCGGCCCCAGAAGTGGTGGGGCCAAGGACCAAAGCGGTATTGGTGTCATTGAGCGGCACGGAACAGTTCAGCACCACCTTGCCCGCCAGATCGCCAGCTTGTTCCAGCACATCCGCGACCCGGCTCCAATGCACCGCCAGCAACAAAACGTCGGAACGCGCGACAACATCGGCCACCGTGCCGCTTTGGCCGCCCGTTTCACGGGCAAACGCGGCCAGCTTGGCGGGGCTGCGGGCATAGGCAAAGGCCAGATCATGCCCGCATTGGGCCCAAAGCTTGCCCAGCTTCGCCCCCATCAACCCCGATCCAAGAATGCCGATCTTCATCGCCTGTCTCCGCCGCCGTGCTGGATTTAGTCTGCGCGGTCTTCAAACACGGACTTCGCCACCGGCAGCGCCGAAAAGACCTTCGGCCAGCCCGCGTAGAACGCCAGATGCGACAGCATCGCCCCCGCCTCTTCTTGCGTCAAACCATTGTCCATCGCGCGGTTGAGGTGAAAGGTCATCTGCTCGGGCTGGCCCGCCGCGATCAGCGCGGCCACCGTCACCAAAGAGCGATCACGCGGCGCAAGGGCCGGGCGCAGCCACAGATCGCGGAACAAAATCTCACGCGTGGTATCCACCACCCCTTGCGAAACATTTCCGTAGGTGCCCGAGACAAAGCTTTCGCGCGCCTCCTCGGCTTCTTGATCCAGCGGCAAAAGCTCCGCTTCAACCGGCGGCAGCGCCTCGGCGGTGATCCCATGCGCCTCATAGAGCGGGGCCAGCGCCTCGGTCGCGGCGATGGCATTGCCCCATCCCGTGTAGAACGCCAAGTGGGTAATCGTTTCAGAAAGTTCCACGGGCGTCACCCCGGCGGCCAGCGCCAATTCCCCATGCGTGGCCAGATTGTCCGCCTCGTGCCGGGTCATCAGCGCGGCAAAGGTCACAAGCGCGCGGTCGCGCTGCGACAGCTCTTCGCCGCCCCAAACCTCGCCCAGCAGGTTTTCGGTGGCATAGGCTTGCAGCGCAGGGGCCACACGGCCAAGGCTGTCGGGCATGGTGCGTTGCAAGGCTTCGCCCGAAGCGCCGGTGGCAAACAGGGCAATCGCGGATGCGGCGAGGGTGGTTTTCATCTGGGCCTCCATCAGGTGGTCGTTACCCAGCGTCATGTGATCTTTCCGCCCCGAAGATTAATGGCGAAAATGGTCACCCCACTTATGAACCCAATTCATGGAACCGTATCACCTTTGCGGCGTTTGGTATCTCAGGCCCGTTCGCGCAGCGCCTCCAGCACCGCCGTAAAGGCAGATGAGGGGCGCTGACGGCTGGGGTAATAAAGGTAAAACCCCGGAAAAGCAGGCGAATATTCTTCAAGACAGGCGCGCAGCGCCCCGCTTTGCAGATCATCGGCCACAAGCCGGTCGGGCAAAAGCGCCAGCCCATGCCCGTCGCGCGCGGCCCGCATCACCGGCATGACGGTGTTGAAACAGCACTGTCCGCGCACCTTCACGCGGATTTCATTGCCCTCTTTATCTTCGAATTCCCAAGCATAAAGCGCGCCATGGGTGGAAAGCCGCAGATTGATGCATTGATGATCGCTCAAATCTTGCGGGATTTGCGGCACGCCTGCGGTTTCGAAATAGCTGGGCGCGGCTACGCACAACATCCGCTCGTCCGGGCCGATCCGCGTGGCGATCATCCCCTCGCTCACCGCATCGCCATAGCGCACCCCGGCATCGCATTGCGCGGCGGCCAGATCGGTAAAACCATAATCCATCACCAATTCGATATTGATGCTGGGGTATTTTTTCAAAAGCGGCGACAGCTTGGGCCAAAGCACGGTGTCGATGGCATAATCGGTCGAGACGATGCGCACCGTGCCGGTGGGCTGATCGCGCGCATCATCCAGCGCGCGCAGCCGCGCCTCGATCGTTTCAAAACAGGGGTTCAGCGTCGCCAGCAGGTCTTCGCCTTCAAGCGTGGGGGCGACCGAACGCGTGGTGCGCGTCAAAAGCCGCAAGCCCAGCCGCGCCTCAAGCGCCTTGATCGTGTGGCTGAGCGCCGATTGCGACACGTTCAGCCGTGCGGCGGCGCGGGTGAAGCTGCGCTCTTCGGCCACGGTGGCCAGCGCGATCAGATCGTTGATGTTTTCACGCAGCATGGCAGGAGGGTCACTTGGCGGGGCAGCGGGCATTGGCACTCCTTGAAATATATGCGCCCCGTTCATGAAGTCCATGCATAGATTGGGGACGGGACGAAGGCGAAGATAGCGCCACCGCCGGCCGCGCAGAATGACCGATCCACGCATAGATTGATGAGCCCCGCTCATGGATGCATTCGACGCCGCGCCGATTATCTTTGCCGCGCCCTGCCCCATGTTGAAGGCCATTGGCCGCTTTGCGGCCGCATCCCCCATTCCAACAAGAGGCGTGCCCATGTGCCAAGCGTGTAATGATAAGATCGAACTTCTAACCCGCGAGGGCGCGGATCGGCGCAATTTCCTGCGCGGCGGGGCGGCACTGGCCGCCGCACCGCTTGCCGCCTCTGCACTGGCCGGAACGGCCGCCGCGCAAGACAGCCAAAACACGCTTGAGGCCTCGGAGGTGCAAGCCTGGGCCACCAAGGACACCTCAGGCAGTTTTGCGCCGCAAATGATCAAACGCCGCGCCGCGGGGCCGAAAGATGTGGTGATCGAGATCATGTATGCCTCGATCTGCCATTCGGACATTCACACCGCCCATGGCGATTGGGGGATGCCCAGCTTCCCGCTGGTGCCGGGCCATGAAATGGTGGGCCGCGTCATCGGCGTCGGCGCCGAGGTGGTGAAATTCCGTGAAGGCGATTACGCAGGCGTCGGCTGCATGGTCGATAGCTGCGGCGAATGCGAAAACTGCCGCGCCGACCGCGAACAAAACTGCCTCAACGGCACCACCTTTACCTATAATTCCGAAGACAAAGTCTCGGGCGGCGTCACCTATGGTGGTTATTCGAAAAAGATCGTCGTCACCGAAGATTTCGCCCTGCGCATCCCGCCGGGGGTCGATCTGGCCGGGTTCGCGCCGCTTTTGTGCGCGGGCATCACGACCTTTTCGCCGATCAACCACTGGGATCTAAAACCCGGCGAGCGTTTCGGCGTGATCGGCATGGGCGGGCTGGGCCATATGGCGGTGAAACTGGCCGTCGCCAAAGGCGCGGAGGTTGTGGTGTTCACCACATCCGAAGACAAGATCGCTGATGCGAAAGCCTTTGGCGCGAAAGAGGCCTATCTGTGGACCGATGAAGCGGCCCTGGCGAAAAACCGCGCCAGCTTCGATCTGATGGTGTCGACGGTGCCGGTGGCCTATCCGATGCAGCAATTCATGAACCTGCTCAAGCTCGACAAGACGATGGTCAACGTTGGCGCGCTGTTCCCGATTGAAGGCGCGCAGGGCATGTTGATGGGTTTTGGCCGTCAAAGCCTTGCCGGGTCGATGATCGGCGGCATCGCGGAAACGCAGGCGGTGATCGACTTTGCCGCCCATCACGGCATTGCGGCGGATTATGAAATGATCTCCCCCGATCAGATTGGGGAGGCGTTCAAGAAAGTGGTCAACAAAGAAGCCCGCTATCGCTATGTGATCGACATGACGAAAGCCTGATTGCGCTGCCGGGGCAGCCCCTGCCCCGGCCCCATATTAAGAAAGGAGCCGCCATGTATCGCCGCGCGTTTCTGTGCCTTGCGCTTTTGGCGTTTGGCTGGGCCGGGCCGATGCAGGCCGAGCCCTCTGCCGCTGAGGATGCACCGACCATGACCAAAATCCGCGTAATTTTGCCCGATGCCACGCTGACCGCCACGCTTGACGATACCGCCGCAGGCCGCAGTTTCGCGGCTCTTTTGCCGCTGGATCTGACACTCGAGGATTACCACGGGATCGAGAAAATTTCGGACCTGCCCGGCAAGCTCGATACCACGGGCGCACCGCGCGCCTACAAGCCTGAAACCGGCGACATCACGCTTTATGCGCCTTGGGGCAATCTGGCGATTTTCATCAAGCCGTTTTCAAGCTCGGCGGGGCTGGTGCGGCTGGGCGCCTTTGAAGGCACGATTGCGCCGCTGAAAAAATCTGGCGCGCTGTCGGCCCGGTTTGAACTGGCCGAGTAAACGCGCCGGAACCGCATAAAAACCGGGGCCGCCGTTGGGCAGCCCCGGTTTTTGTTTAGCTGCGCTTACTCGGCGTATTCGGCGTCGGTCACGTGCTCGCTCCAGGTCACGGCAGACCCATCGACCGTTTGCTGAATGGCCAGATGGGTCATGGACGTGGTCGCGGTCGCGCCGTGCCAATGCTCCACCCCCGGCGGGCACCACACGACATCACCCGCTTGGATCAGCTGTTTTTCCTGCCCACGCTCTTGCACCCACCCGCTGCCCGCGGTCACGATCAGCTTTTGGCCTGCCGGATGGGTATGCCACGCAGCCCGCGCGCCGGGCAGGAACGTCACCTCCCCCGCGCTGACATCGCCCATATCCGGGCCAAAGACCGGTGCGACCAAAGCCGTCCCGGTGAAAAACTCGGACGAGCCAAGCTGCGCCGCGCGGCTTTCGGCCGGGGTAACGGTCATGTCTTGGGCGAAGGCGGCGGGGGCCGCAAGCAACAGCGCAAAGGTCGCGAGGTGAAGTTTCATCTGGTGATCTCCCTTGAACGTCAAGCGGCCCTTCGGCCGGCAGACGGGCGCCGCCCGCTTGCGAAAGATCAGCTAGCCCGGCAGGCGGGGCAAAAAATGCCGCCAAACCGGATGCATTCATGAGTGGATTTCACGAAACCCAACACGCGGCTGCGCGCTGCACGCCCGCCGCTAAACGGGGGGCACGGCAGGCCGCACGGCAAAAGGGGGGCGCATGGGCCACGCCCCCCTTGCAGATCCGGCCGGAAGGCCGAACCTGTTACCAGGGCAGCGCGCCCTGATCGTTGAAGAAGCCGCCGGTCGGGCCGTCGTCTTCCAAAAGCGCCATTTGCAAGATCACCACTGCCGCTTGATCCACGGTCCGATCGGGCATGAAATTCGTCGCCGCTGTCGCGGTGTAGCCCGGGCAAATCGCGTTCACCTTGATCCCTTTGTCGGCCAGCGCCTTGGCATAGCCAACCGTCAGCGCGTTGACCGCCGCTTTCGAGGCCGCATAGGTCGGCATGATCTTGTCGTGGTGGTCCCAAGCCGGATCATGGCGCAGCCCGAAGGAGGCCAGCTCCGACGACACGTTGACAATCCGCGGCGCGGCGCTTTGTTCCAAAAGCGGCACCATCGCCTCGGTCAAACGCAGCCCGCCCACGACGTTGATCGCCAGCGTCTGCTCCATCTTTTCAACCATGCTCATGCCCGGCACGTAATCCAGCCCGACCCCGGCATTGTTCACCAAAATATCGATATGGCCATAATCGCCTTGCAGTTTTTCGGCCAAGGCCGCCACGCTCATGGCATCGGTGACATCAAGCTGCACCGGGGTGACCGAGCCGCCCTCGGCCACAAGCGGCGCGGCGGCCTCTTCGCCCGCCTTCAGGTCGCGGCACCCCAACAGCACATGCACGCCCGCGCGCGACAGCCCCGCAGCCACCGCCGCGCCAATGCCCCGGTTGGCGCCGCTGACCAGCGCGATTTTTTGCTCTTTGTCTGACATTACCCTGTCTGCTCCGTGTCTTGCGCGACGCGGGAGCCTTGCGCCCGGTCCGCCACAGTCCACCCCGGCAGTCCTCTGTCCGGGGGGCTTGCACCCACAAGCCGACACGCTTTATAAAACCTCAAGTTAAGTTGAGGTCAAGGACGGAATCGCATGCCCGCAGCGACAAATGCGCCCAACAGGAAATCCCGCCGGGCCCCGGCGGCGGTGTTAAGCGTTGGGCAGGTGGCCGCGCGGGCCGGGGTGGCCGTTTCGACGCTTCATTTTTACGAGAAAAAAGGGCTGATTGCGGCCTTGCGCAGTTCGGGCAACCAGCGCCGCTATGCGCGTGATGTGCTGCGCCGGATCGCGGTCATCCGCGTGGCGCAGGATCTGGGATTTTCGCTCACGGAAATCGCCGCGCTGTTGCGCCCTTTCCCACCCGACAAAACCCCCGATGTGCATGAGGTGCGCGAGATGGTGGCAGGCTGGAAAGCGGCGATTCAGGCGCGCATCGACGGGCTGAGCGAATTGCGCGATACGCTGGATGGCTGCATTGGCTGCGGCTGCCTGTCGAAGGAAATCTGCCCGCTGCGCAACCCCGATGATGCGCTGGCGCGCAAAGGCACCGGGGCGGTGTTGCTGGGCGCAGGCCGGGCGCAAGCGGAATAAGGCTGGAACGCAGCCCGCCAAAGGCGTAAACTCTACCCCGTCACGCAAGCACGGAGGGATCGATGTTGGATCTTGTAAGCCTCCGGGCCGGGGCCGTTTAAGCGGAAAGTTCCGCGACCGCCTCGCCCACCTGACCTGTTCGCGGCGCCGCTTTGGCGCCCTTCTTTCAGTGTCTTGCGAGGATATTCCCTTGACCGATCTTGATACGCTCGCCGCTCTTGGCTGGGCGCCCGACTTCTTGCGCCAGCTTACGCTTGAAGAGCTTTCTGTTTTAACCCCGTGCCGCGTGGCCGCCGTGCACCGCGACCGCGTCTCCGCCCTTTGCCCCGGCGGCCCGGTCAGCTTGCACCCGCCCGCCGATCTTACGACCGGTGACATTGCCGTTGGCGATTGGGCCCTTTGTCTGGGCAACCAACTGGTGCGGCTGCTGACCCGGCGCACGCTTTTGGCGCGCCGCGCGGCGGGCACCGGGGTGCAACGGCAATTGATCGCGGCCAATGTCGACAGCTTGTTCATCGTCAGTTCCTGCAATGCCGATTTTAACCCGGCACGGCTGGAACGGTATCTGGCGCTTGCCCGCGCGGCCAATGTGGCGCCGGTGATCGTGCTGAGCAGGGCCGATCTGAGCGCCGCGCCCGATCATTGGCAAGATCGCGCGGCGGCGGTGGACCGGCGCGTGCCGGTGGTGATGGTGGATGCGCGCGCGCCCGGCACGGCATTGGCCGATTGGTGCGGGCGCGGGCAAACGGTGGCGCTGCTCGGCTCGTCTGGTGTGGGTAAGACCACGCTGGCCAATGCGCTGACCGGAGGCACCGCGGCGACGGGCGAAATCCGCGAAGATGACGCCAAGGGCCGCCACACCACAACGGAGCGGCAATTGCGGGCGATGGCGGCCGGGGGCTGGCTGATCGACACCCCCGGCATGCGGGCGCTGCGGCTCAGCGATGCCGCCGAGGGGATTGCCACCACCTTCGACGAAATTGAAACGCTGGCGCAAAGCTGCCGCTTTGGCGATTGCAGCCATGACCCCGAACCGGGATGTGCGGTGCAAGCGGCCATTGCGGCGGGGACGCTGGACCCGGCGCGGCTAGAACGCTGGCACAAGCTGCAACGCGAGGATCGGCACAATTCCGAAACCTTGGCCGAGGCTCATGCGCGCGACCGTGCCTTTGGCAAGATGGTGCGCACTGTGATGCGAGACAAAACCAAGCGGCGCGGCGGCTAGACAGGCCGTTTCAGCATGCAAGCCCCGGGCATGGCCTCACCCCCAGCCCGGGGCGATCTTTTGGGCCCGGAAGTTAAGCGGCCGAGGCCACCCCTTCGAAGACCAGCCCCGCCAACGGATCGGCCCCGTTCCATGTGCCCTCAGACCCGATCACGCGCAGCCGGGCATACATATCCTCGGTGAACCATTTGTCGTCATAGGCCGAGCGGATGGCCTTGCCATGCGGGGTTTCGCCCCGCGCAAAGGCATCCATCGTCGCGCGATTGGGCCAAATCGAGAAGGTCATCTGGAAGAACAGCGGAAATTCACCAAGCCCAAGCTTGAAGCGCACATTGGGATCGGCGCCGATCATCGTCTGGATTTTCGGCACCCGGCTCCAGAACGCCACCGCCGACCCCGGGCGCACCTGCGCGCGCGTCAGCGCGACCACCGGGCCATCGGGCGTGCTGGCATCATCGGGCACCGGGCGCAGACGTTCGGCACCGCCCCATTGGCCACGCGCCCGCGTCGGCTCCATGAACACGGTCCAGCTTTCGGCGGCGCGGCGGCGATAAGCATTGAAGAACGGATGGGTCATCACCTGCATGCGTGCGGTTTCCGCATCGGGCCAGACCGTCAAGATGCCCCAAACGGCGGTGTTCGGGATCGGGGTGAAGCCTTCTTGGGTGCCCGACCCCATCAGTCGGTAAAACTCCAGCCCCTCCATCCGCGACAAAGACCAATGGCCCAGCGCCATTTGCCCCACGGCCCACAAGCGGTCCATCACTTTTGGAAAACGGAAAACGGTCAAGCAGACAACTTGCATGAAAAACCCCTGTGGCTGAACTTGGCCCACCTTTCCGCTTTGCCCCCCAAAAGGAAAGCGTCGTGCCCAGGCTAAAGCCGCGGCATATTGCCTAGGGCAGCGCCAAACGCCCCTGCCCCCGCGAGTCAGGCGCGCTGCCCGCCACGCAACGATATGTCCGAAAGACACGCTGTAGAGAAAGATTCTACAGTGACCACATTTTCTTTCGCCACCCCGACAAGACGAGTAACATTCTTGTCATTCCGTTACCGCAAACCTGCCCCGCGCGCAGGTCTAACGTATTGATTTTGTTTCATTTCATAAAATGACCCGAGGTCAAGATTTCTTGCTTCACTGGTCTGTTTAAGTTACCAAAAATGCATCTGGAGGTCTCTCCACCAAGCGCCAAGGCATCCACTCTGCCGCAACGGTGCCCCTCAGGCGAGCTTCCCCACTCCGACCGCTCAGGCCGTAAGCGGGCGCTTTGCGCCCGGCAGGAAAGGACTGCCCAATGAATGCCTTCGTCGACACCTCGATCCACAGCCCCCTGATTGGCCCCTGGGACGGTTTTTCCGAAGGCACTTGGCGCGAAAGCATCGATGTGCGCGGCTTCATTCAGGAAAATTACAGGCCTTTTGAAGGGGATGCGGGTTTTCTTGCGGGCCCTACGGCGCGCACGCAAAAGCTGTGGGCCGATATTGCCGCGCTGCTGAAGTTGGAACGCGAAAAGGGCGTTTTGGATGTGGCCGCCGACCGCCCTTCCACGATCACCGCCCATGATGCGGGCTATATCGACCGCGAAAACGAGCTGATCGTCGGGCTGCAAACCGATGCCCCGCTCAAACGCGCGATCATGCCCAATGGCGGGCTGCGGATGGTCGAAGCCGGGTTGAAAGCCTATGGGTTTGAGCCCGATGCGACGATCTCTGAAATCTGGACGAAATATCGCAAAAGTCACAACCAAGGCGTTTTTGATACCTATTCCCCCGACATTCTGGCGGCGCGGAAATCGGGCATTATCACCGGCCTGCCCGATGCCTATGGGCGCGGGCGGATCATTGGCGATTACCGCCGTGTCGCGCTTTACGGGATCGATGCGCTGAAGGCCGCGAAACTGGCCGAATTCCGCGAATTGGACGATGCGGTTTTCGACGAAGACACGCTGCGCCAACGCGAGGAACTGTCCGAACAATTCCGCGCCCTTGAAGAGCTGCGCGAGATGGCGCGGAAATACGGCGTCGACCTGTCTGGCCCCGCCACCACCGCGCAAGAAGCCGTGCAGGCAACCTATTTCGGCTATCTGGCGGCGGTGAAGGAACAAAACGGCGCCGCCATGTCGCTGGGACGGGTTTCGACCTTCCTTGATATCTATTTCGAACGCGATCTGGCCGCAGGCCGGTTGACCGAAGAGGCCGCGCAGGAACTGATCGACGATCTCGTGATCAAGCTGCGCATCATCCGCTTTTTGCGCACGCCCGATTACGACGAACTGTTCTCGGGCGATCCGACTTGGGTTACCGAAGCGATTGGCGGCATGAGCGAAGATGGCCGGACACTGGTGTCCAAGACATCGTTCCGGGTGCTGCAAACGCTTTACAACCTTGGCCCTGCGCCCGAACCGAACCTGACCGTGCTGTGGTCGGTCAACCTGCCGCGCGGGTTCAAGGATTTCTGCGCCAAAGTGTCGAAAGACACCTCGGCCATCCAATATGAAAACGACGATCTGATGCGCCCGAAATGGGGCGACGATTACGGCATCGCCTGCTGTGTGTCGGCGATGCGGATCGGCAAACAGATGCAATTCTTCGGCGCGCGTGCCAACCTTGCGAAAGCGTTGCTTTACGCGATCAACGGCGGGGTGGACGAGAAATCGGGGGTTCAGGTGGCCAAGGGCCTGACCCCGATTTCCGGTGATCTTTTGGACCATGACGAGGTGATCGCGAAATTCGATCTGGCAATGGACTGGCTGGCGCGGACCTATGTCAAGGCGCTGAACGCGATCCACTACATGCATGACAAATACGCCTATGAACGGATCGAAATGGCGCTGCATGACCGCGATATTTTGCGCACCATGGCCACCGGCATTGCCGGGCTGTCGATCGTGGCGGATTCGCTTTCCGCGATCAAAAACGCGCAAGTGAAGGTGATCCGCAACGACGCGGGCCTTGCGACCGATTTCGAAATCACCGGCGATTACCCCGCCTTTGGCAATAATGACGACCGGGTGGATGAGATCGCCGTCTGGGTGGCCGAAACCTTTATGAAAAAGGTCGCCGCGCAGCCGCATTTCTACCGCGGTGCCACGCCCACGCAATCGATCCTGACGATCACCTCCAACGTGGTCTATGGCAAGAAAACCGGCAACACCCCCGACGGGCGGCGCGCCGGGGCGCCGTTCGCCCCTGGGGCAAACCCGATGAACGGGCGCGACAAGAAAGGGTTTGTGGCCGCCGGGGCCTCGATCTCCAAACTGCCCTATGATGCGGCACTGGATGGCATTTCCTGGACCGCAAGCGCCACGCCGGATTCGATGGGCCATAGCGAGATTGAGCAGATCGCCAACCTTGCCAATTGCCTCGACGGGTTTTGCAAGGCGGGAGGCTTCCACGTCAACGTCAACATGCTGACGCGCGAAACGCTTGAAGATGCGATGAACCATCCCGAAGCCTATCCGCAACTGACGGTGCGGGTGTCAGGCTATGCGGTGAATTTCGTCAAACTCACCCGCGCTCAGCAGCTTGACGTGATCAACCGCACCTTCCACGCCAGCATGTGAGACCCGACCGGATGACCATTCCCCAGCCGCACCAAGGGTTTGACATGGCGCTGTGCGACCCGCACGACGCGCCTTGCCATGGGTTCCTGCATTCGCTGGAATCGGGCGCGGCGGTGGATGGCCCCGGCATGCGCTTTGTCTTCTTTCTGGCGGGGTGTCAGTTTCGCTGCCTATACTGCCACAACCCCGACACTTGGAAGCTGCACAATGGTCGCCGCATCGCGGTCGAGGAAATCTTGGCCGAGGTGGCCCCGGTGGCCAGCTTTCTGAAATTCGCGGGCGGCGTGACCTTTTCGGGGGGCGAGCCGATGATGCAAGCGCCCTTTGTGAACGCCGCCGCCCAAGCGCTGAAAGACTGTTTCGGGCTGCATATCGCGCTTGATACCCAAGGCCATCTGCATGATCGCGTGGCCGATGACTGGTTCGACCCGATCGATCTGGTGATGCTGGATATCAAACATATCGATCCCGCGCGCCATCAGGCCCTGACCGCACAGGCGCTACAACCGACGCTGGATTGTGCCCAGCGTATGGTGCGGCTTGGGAAAAAGATGCGCATTCGCTATGTGCTGGTGCCGGGCTGGACCGATGCCGCCGATGAAGTGGCGCGGATGGCCGATTATGTGGCGGATCTGGGCCCGGCGGTCGAGATGGTGGAGGTGTTGCCCTTTCACCAAATGGGCCAGTCCAAATGGGAAAGCCTTGGCACGCCCTATCATCTTAAGGACACCCAGCCCCCCAGCCGCGAAGCGACAGAGGCCGCCCGCGCCTTGTTTCGCGCGCGCGGCCTTGTCACCGGCTAGACGATCCGATCAGGCCCGGATCATCACCGATTTCAGCTCGGTATAGTTTTCGATGAAGGCCGAGCCATATTCGCGCCCGATGCCCGAGCCCTTGGCCCCGCCAAAGGGCACCGATGGGTCCACGATCGTGTGCATGTTCACCCAGACCGTCCCCGCCTCGACCTGCGGCACCAGCCGCAGCGCGGTCGATAGATCATGGGTCCAGACAGACGCGGTCAGCCCATAGGGCGTGTCGTTCATCTCGCGCACAAGCTCGTCTTCATCGTCATAAGCGACCAGCGTGCCCACCGGGCCAAAAACCTCTTCGCGCCACGAGGTGCTTTGCAGTGATTTCGGCCGGATGATCGTCGGCTTCACATAGAAGCCGGGCCGGTCAAACGCCGCGCCCCCGGTGACAATGTCATCCCCCTCGGCGCGTGCGGTCTCAAACGCCTCAAGACATTTTTGAAACTGCGCTTCGGTCGCAACGGGGCCCACAGCGGCCTCAAGATCCAGCGGATCGCCCGGTTGCATCGCCTCCAGCCGCGCGCGGATCGCCTCTGTCACCGCCTCGATCTGGCTGCGATGCACCAAGAACCGCTCAGCCGAGGCACAGATTTGACCCGAATGCATGAAGCCCGCTTCGATCATCCCATCGACGATTTCTTCGACCTTCATATCCGGCAAGAACCCCGCCGCGTTCTTGCCGCCCAGTTCCAGCGTGACGTGTTTCAGGTTCGCCTTCATCGATTCCTGCGCCACGATATTGCCGGTATTGACCGAGCCGGTCAGCGACACCTTGGCGATCCGTTTGTCGGGAATGATGATATCGCCCAAACGACCGGGACCGTTGATCACGTTCAGCACGCCATCGGGCAGACCGGCCTCCTTGCCAAGCTCTGCCACGCGCAACAGCGAAAACGGCGTGGGCGAGGCGGATTTGAGCAGCGCCGTATTGCCGGTGGCGAGCGCCGCGCCGAATTTCCAAACCGGGATCATCACCGGGAAGTTCCACGGGATGATCCCAAAGACCACGCCCAAAGGCTGGCGCAACGTCATCGCGGTGTAGCGTTCCTTGCCCGCCGCCGGGACCGAAGGTTGGATCGTCTCGCCCGTGATCTTGGTGGCCCAGCCCGCGTAATAGCGCAGGAATTGCGCCGCCCAGCCCACCTCGATCATCCGCGACAGGGCCAGCAGCTTGCCCGATTGCAGCGTTTCAAGCTGGGCGATTTCCTCGCCATGTTGTTCGATCAGATCGGCAAAACGATAAAGGATGCGCTCCCGCTCGGCCGGGGCGGTGTCTGCCCAAGCGCCGCGAAAGGCGGCATCGGCACTGGCGATCGCCTCTTCCACCTCGTCGGGCGTCGCCTGCGCGACAGAACCGATCACATCGCCATTGGCGGGGGTCTTGATGTCGATCCGTTTGCCTTTGCCCTCAACGGCTTTGCCATTGATGAAATGCCCCTGTTGGCGCGCCAGAAAGGCGCGCACTTCGGGCAGAATCTCTTGTTGTGCCATAGTCTTGGTCTCCGTTCTTATTCGGCGGCAATCGCGGCGCTATTGGGCCGGCCGCAAATCAGGTCGCTGGCCTTTTCGGCAAGCGCGATGGTGGGGGCGTTGGTGTTGCCCGAAGGGATATGCGGGAAGGTGGAACTGTCCGCGACGCGCAGCCCTTTGATGCCATGCACCCGCAATTCCGGGTCCACGACCGAGGTAGCGGGGTTTTGGCCTATGCGGCAGGTGCCAACCGGGTGATAGACCGTGCGCGCGGTGCGCCGCACCCAAGCTTCCAGCCCCGCAAGGTCATCCGCTGAAACGGTCGGGTTGAACAACTCTTTCACATGCCCCTTCAGCGCGGGCTGATCGAAGAATTTCAACGCCAGTTGCGCGGCGCGGATCTGCCCTGCCACATCGCGCGGGTCTTCCAGATACCCGGCGCGAATGCGCGGCAGATCCTCGGGGTTGGCAGAGCGGATTTCCACCGCGCCCCGCGATTTCGGCTGCAAATGCCCGGTCTTGATGGTGATGCCGTGGTCGCGGCCCTTTTGGTTCAGATCCGGGTCATCCCACGTATCAAGCACGGGCAGAAAGTGGAATTGCACATCGGGCCGCCCCGCCCCCGTGCTGTCGATAAAGGCGAAGGCTTCCAAAATCGGCGAGGTCAGCACGCCCGAGCGTAAAAAGGTCCATTCGATCCCGTGGCGCAGCGCGTTCAGCCCCTTATCTTGCCCATAAAGCGAGATCGGCTGGGTGATCGCGGCATTGACCGACATATGCAGATGGTCGTGGAAGTTGCGGCCCACCGGAAGCTCGGCCTTTTGCGCCACGCCCGCACGGCGCAGCACCTCTGCCGGACCAAGCCCCGAAAGCTGCAATACCTTGGCCGAGCCAATCGCGCCTGCTGTCACAATCACTTCTTTGCGGGCATGGGCGGTCACGGTCTTGCCATGCTGGTTATAGGTCACGCCGGTGGCGCGCCCGTCTTCGATCTCGACCCGCTGCACCATCGCATTGAGTTGCAGCTTAAGGTTCTTGTCCTTGCGGATACGGCGCAAATAGGTCTGCGCGGTCGAGGCCCGCAGCCCCTTATGCGTGGTGGTCTGATAAAAGCCTACGCCCTCGGATTGGGCTCCATTGTGATCGACGATATAAGGATAGCCCGCCTGTTGCCCGGCGCGCAAGAAGGCTTCGCTCAGCGGGTGGCGATAGCGGTTTTCGCTGACCGGCAAGGGCCCATCATTGCCATGATAGTCATTCGCCATGGCCTCGTTGTTTTCGGCCTTTTTGAAATAATGCAGCATTTCATCGCCATTCCAGCCGGTGGCGCCAAAATCCTGTTCCCAAGCGTCATAATCGGCCTTGTGGCCGCGCACATAGACCATGCCATTGATCGAGGAACTGCCGCCCAGCACACGGCCTTGCAGCACATCCATGGGCCGGTTCATCGTCGCGGCTTCGGGCTCGGCCATATAGGGCCAGGATTTCGTGGGGATCACCCGCGACATGCCGCCGGGGGCGCGGATGAACAGGTTGAAATCGCTTCCGCCCGCTTCAAGCAGCAACACGCTGCCACGCTGGCGGCTCAGGATGTTATAGGCCAGAACGCACCCGGCCGAACCGGCCCCGATGATGATATAGTCAAAATTTTCTGCGGACATGATGCCCCCCTTTCGTGCAATGACGGCCCCATGGGCAAAGCGTCGTGGCTCTGTCCGGTCTGTGCCATTGCGCCAAAACTAGGTAGGTTTGCTAATTAGTTCCAATCCGAACAATTGGCGTCATCTTGTGCGAATTTGCACATATTTTGACGGAACCTTTTAAAAATAGGGTTTTATCACTTCATCTTTACCGCGAGCATTCGGCGCACTCGACCTCTTGCCAGACCAACCTCCGCAAATTAGATAGCAAACCTATCAAAATAGGAGGCAACAATGCTCGCTTCGGGAGCGCATGAGGATTTGGGGCATCGGTTGATCACCGTGTCGCGCCGCTACCGGCGCGTGATGGATACGGTCTTTGCGGCGCATGGGCTAAGCACCGCCTCGACTCTGCCGCTGCGCTTCTTGGCGCGGCAAAACCGGCCCTATCGGCAAAAGGAGTTGGCCGACCATCTCGATATCGAAGGGCCGACCTTGGTGCGGGTGCTTGATACGCTGGTCGCGCGAGGTTTTGTTATGCGGAGCGAAGACCCCGAGGACCGGCGCGCCAAGCTGATTTCGGTCACCGACCGGGGGCATGCTTTCCTTGGCTCGCTTGCCAGTCCGCTGGGCGCGCTGCGCCACGAAATCTTTGCCGGTGTGCCCGATGAAGAGGTCGAAATGGCACGCCGCCTGCTCGACCGGCTCGAGGCCAATATCGACACCCTTCTGAGCGCCACCACCAAGGCGTGACCGCTTTTCCGTTTTCCCTGCCCGACGCGCCCGCGCGGGACCAATAAGGTTTCACACATGACACGAACCCAACTGGGCCAAGCACTGCGCCTTGGCTTGGCCGCTTGGACGGCCTTTGCTCTTGCCACTGCCTTGGGCATTGACCATGCCTTCTGGGCCGCGATGCCGGTCTGGGTGGTCGCGCAGCCGTGGCGCGGCGTGGTGTTTGAACGTGCACTTTGGCGGCTTTTGGGCACGGTGATCGGCGGCGCGCTGGGACTCGTGCTGCTGACACTCTCCCCCTCGCCCTGGGTCACCGCCGTTGCGATGGCCGTGCTTTTGGCCGCTGGCGGCGCGCTGACACATTTGTGGCAAGGCGTGCGCAACTACCTGCCGCTGATGACCGCGCTCACCATTGCGGTGGTGGTGATCCCGGCGCTGCTGGACCCTTCTGGCGGGTTCGATCTGGCGATGGACCGGCTGGCCTGCACCGTGATCGGCGGGGTCAGCGTGGCGGTGATTGTGGGGCTGTTCACCCCCAAGGCCGACAGCGCGGGCTTTCGCGCCGAGGGCGCGGCGCTTGCACAGCGTTTTCCCGAAGTGGCGCGGCTTTTGCTTGACACCCGCGCCACCACGACCCGCAAAGATGAGGCCGTGGCCGAGGTGATCCATCTGGGCGCGGAGCTTGAAACCAAGGCGCGTCTGGTCGCGGCAGGCTCGCGCGAGGGGTATCAGCGCATGGCCGCGCTGGATGCCATTCTGGCAGCGGGTCTGGCGCTGCTGGAAGCGGCGACCGAGGCGGCGCGCAACTACCCGACGCGGCAGGCTGCACAGCGGCTTTTGTCCGATGCGCCGGGCACTGGGCCGCTGCCCGACACCGGGCCTTTGCCCCGACTGGCGCATGCGCTGGCCGCGCTTGGCGCGGCGACCGACGATTTAAGCGCCACCGCGCCTTCGGGGCGCGACCTGCCGCGCCTTGCCCCCCCGGCCAACCCCACATTGGCGCTGCGCGGCGCGGTTGTGGCGGCCTTGGCCAGCCTTGGCGGCTCTTTGCTGCAAATCCTGATCGGCGGGTTTGCGATGGAATTGACGGCCTTTTCGATGGCGATCTTTGCGCTTGTCATGGGGTCTTTGCCGCAGCCCAAGCTGATCGCGCCGAAAATGGCGGTTGGGGTGGTGATCGGGGCGCTGCTTGGCGCGGCCTATCGCATCGAATTGCAGCCCTATTTGACGGGCTGGCTGGATCTGGTGGTGACCATTGCCCCCTTTATCGCTGTGGGGGCGATTGCGCGCGCCTATCCGCGCACTGCGATCTATGCGCTGGATGCGAACATGTGCTTCATGCTGGCCAGCCAAGCGGGCGCGCCGCCCGCGCTGATGGCCGAAGTGGTGCAGTCGGCGGGCGCGATGACGGTGGGCACCTTGGCAATTGTCGCCTGCTATGTCGCCCTGCCCCGGCCCGGCCCGGCCCTGATTGGCCGCACCGAAGCGCGCCTTGCGGCCGATTTGGAACTGATCGGCAAACGCGCCGAACCGATCAGCGCACAACGCTGGACCGCGATCTGGGGGCGGCGCGTGGTGACCTTGGCGATCGAACTCGAAAAGGCGGGCGAGGCGCTGCCGCGCCGGGTGCTGCGCTTGGCCAGCGCGGGCCATGCGGCAATTGAACATCGCCGCGCGCTGCAAGACCGCACGCACTAAAATATCTGCGCGGGCGCGCCTTTGCCCGCCCGGGTGTCAGGGCGCGCCGGTCCAATCGGCAATGGCGGCACCATAGATCGCCTGTGCCTCTGTCAGCCGATTGATCTGCACATATTCATCGGTCTGATGCGCCAGCGCCGGATCGCCCGGTCCCAAGATCATCGTCGGAACCTCCCCCAAAACCGGTGTGAAGATCGAGGCATCGGTGAAATAGCTCACCACGGCGGGGGTGGTGTCAGCCCCAGCAAGCCGCGCCGCGTGGCGCGCCAGCGCCGCCATCCACGGATGCGCGGGCTCGGTCCAGACGGCAGGCAGGTCGATAAGCCGCTCAAGCTGGATCTCGGCCCCCAGCACCTTGGCCACCCGCGCGTGCAGATCGTCATGCGTGACACCGGGCACCGAGCGCAGATCAAGCGTCGCCGTGCAGCGGTCCGGCACGGAATTGGTATTCAACCCGCCCGCAATCGTGCCAAGGTTCTGCGTCGGCGGCCCCATCACCTCATGCGCCGGACCGAGGGAAAGCCCCTCCAGCCGGGTCAGCGCATGGGCCATTTTCATCACCGCATTCACCCCATGGTGCGGCATCGCCCCATGGGCGGTTTTGCCCCTTGCCGTCAGGCGCAACCACAGCGCGCCCTTATGCCCCTGCACCGGGCGGTTCAGGGTCGATTCCGCCACGATCATCGCGCCGATCTTGGGCAAGGGCGCAGCGGCCATGGCGCGCGCGCCCTCGGCCCCGGTTTCCTCGCCCGCGGTCAGCAAAATCACAAGCCCGCCCGGCGGCACATCGGCACGGATCGCGGCCAGCAAAAAGGCCGCAACGCCGCCTTTCATGTCAGAGCTGCCCCGGCCATGGATCGCGCCCTCTGCCACCACCGCCTCATGCGGATCATAGCGCCACGGCTGCGCCCCCAAGGGCACGGTATCCAGATGGCCCGAAAAGGCGAGCGCCGCGCGCCCCGGCTCCAGCCCCTTGCTGGCCAGAAGGTTGCGCCGCCCCGCCCCAAAGGGCGTAAGCTGGCAGTCAAACCCGGCGTCGCGCAACAAATCCGCGCAAAAGGCCATTACGTCAGCCTCGCGCCCCGGCGGGTTCACCGTGTCAAAGGCCACAAGGCGGCGGGTCAGATCAACGACATCAAGCATGCTCATCCCCAGAAATCGTATCAAAAAGGGGCGACCACGCCGCCCCCCTGCTTAGTCCAGATAGGCCGCAGAATGGAAATCGATCTCCAACTGCTGCACATGGCCGAAAACGCGCACGGCCTCGTCTTGTTGCGCCGGGGTCATGTCTTCCGACAGCCGGTCGATGCGGTCGCGCAACCAGTGCGCCTGCGCCGCAAAGCCCGGCGCGGCATGCATCGCCACCCAGTCATGCACCATCGGATCGCTCATCTTGTGCGCCATGCAAGCGGTGCACCACGTCCAATACATCCATTCGGCAGCAAACATCGCGGTGATGATCGCGGTGAAATCGCCATCGCGCGCAATGGCCAGCATGCCTTCGCGGAAGGCCGCCACCCGCGGCTCTGCCTGAAGCGCCGGATCAGGGGCGATCCCCCGCGCGGCAAAGGCATTTTCGAAATAGGGCATCTGCTCATTGGCCAGCGCATCGAGCGAAGCGATCAGCTTGCGCCGGTCGCCCATGTCAGAGGTTTTCGCCACCGCATAGCCAAAAATCGCAATCGCGGTTTCGACAAAGGCACCTTCGATCAGCAGATACCGGTCAAACACAATCTTCGGCAGCGTATCGGCGGCAATATCTTGCGTGAACCGATGCGCGACCATCGCGGCAAAGACATCGGCATTTTCGCGCAAAATGCGGTCACTGAGGCGTTCAGACATCGTGGCGCTCCTTGGCGGCGGCGACAAAGGACTTCACGCGTTCCGGATCGACCGGGTTCCACCACACGCCGCCTTCCTTGAGCGACGAGGCCACGATCACGCCATTGGTGCGATCAAGGATCATCGAGATATTTTCCTCGGTCACGCCCGAGCCCACCAGTAGCGGCAGATGGGTGGCGGCGCCGATTTCATCGATTTCTTCGACCGTGGCCGAATTGCCGGTGCGCTGGCCCGTGGCGATGATTGCATCGGCATCGAAAAACGCCAGATCGCGGGTCAATTCACCAATCGTGCGGTCCGCAACAATGGCGTGGGCGCCGTGTTTCACATGGCTGTCTGTGAACACCTTGACCCGCTCGGCGCGCAAAAGCGACCGATAGCGCATCGCCTCGGCGGCGCGGCCTTCCATGAACCCCTCGTTGGCGACATAGGCATTGGCCCATTGGTTCACGCGGATGAATTGCGCCCCGCCGGCGACGGCGGTGGCCAGCGCGGGCAGCGGCGCATTGGCCAGCACATTGATGCCCAGTGGCACGCCAAAAGCGGTGCGCAGACGATCGGTCACCACCGCCATCATCGCGGGCGTTTCCGGGCCGATATCCTCTGGCTTCGAGAACGGCACATCGCCATGGTTTTCGACGATCAGCCCGTGCAAACCACCCGCGATCAGCCGTTCGGCATCGCGCATACAGGCGTCATAGATCGCATCGACCGTCTCGCCGCGATAGCGCGGCGCGCCGGGAAAAGCAGGGCAATGGATCATGCCGATCAAGGCCTTGTCCCGCCCAAAAATCTCACTTATCGCTCCACCTGTGCGGTCAGAGATGAGTTGCATAGTTTACCTTTCACGAAAGAGGAATGAGAGATGAAGGCCTACGTCATCGGCAATGCTGCACTCGACGAGACGCTTGCGATCGATCGGTTTGTGCAGCCCGACGCTTCGGTCTTCGGCCGCCCGCTGTCGCGGGATTTGGGGGGCAAGGGCACCAATCAGGCGATTGCGCTGGCGCGCACCGGATTGCCTTGCCAGTTGTTTGCCGCCGTGGGCCAAGATGCCCGCGGCCAAGAAATCGCCACCCGGTTGCAAGCCGAGCCGGTGATGGCCGAGTTGATCACGCAAGACGGCGTGTCCACCGATGCCTCGACCATCTTGATGGCGGCCACCGGCGAAAATGCGATCATCACCACCCGCGATGCGGCGGAGGCTTTCACCCCCGATCAAGCGCGCGCCGCGCTGGCGGATGCGCAAGCCGGTGACCTGCTGGTGATGCAGGGCAATCTGAGCGGGCAGACCACGCTCGCCGCGCTGCAAGAGGCCAAGGCGCGCGGCCTGACCACGGCGTTTAACCCCTCGCCCCTGCAAGATTATTTCGCGCAGCTTTGGCCGCATGTGGACATTGCCTACGTCAATGAAGGCGAGGCCGAGGCTTTGGGCGGCGTGGCCGCCTTGCAAGCGCAGGGCGTCGCGCAGGTGGTGCTGACGCTGGGCGGCGCGGGGGCGCGACTGATCACGGCGCGCCAAGACCTGCACGTGCCCGCAAGCCCCTGCACCGTGGTCGATACCACCGGCGCAGGCGATTGTTTCATGGCGGTCTCGCTCGGCTCGGCGGCGCTGCGCGGCACCGATCTGGATGCCCGTGCGCTGGCCCATGGCGCGGCCGCCGCCGCCCATACCGTGGCGCGGGCGGGCACCGTCAGCGCCTTTCCGAGCATGGCCGAAATGCGCGCGCTTCTGGCCAGTTAAGTCTTGCGCGTGGCGGGGGCAGATCGCCCCGCCACGCCCCTTGCACATCGTGGTCACCGCGCGACAAGCCAGCCCAGAACATTCACCCAAAGCTGCTTGTAGCCCGGCCAATCGCAAAACGCGGGCGACAGCCAATGCGGCCCGATATCCGAGGTCCAGGCGGCGGTGCGCCCCTTGCCAAAGGTGCCGGTGACCAGAAGCGGATGCCCGCCTTGATCTTCGGGGAGGCGGGCCAGAACCTCGGCCCCCGCTTTCACCTCGACCTCATTGACCCCAAGGATCGGCGGCCATTCGCCGTCCACCCCCGCGAAAACAGCATGCTCCGGGGCGGTCAGTTCGGCCACGGCCCCTTCGGGGATTTCGACGCGGTCATCCCAAGGATGACAGGTGACGGGCAGAACCTCTTCCACCGGAGTGCGCCGCCAGCGGGCTTTGCCGTCAATTCCTTGGAACGAGAAATAGCCCCCCATCATGATCAGATTGCCGCCTTCGGCCACCCATTCTTTCAGCAGGCGCAGCCGGTTCGGCACGCATTTGGAGCGCAGCCAGACATCGGGCGGCAGCAAGAAGGTATTGGCGCCAATATCCGACAAGATGATGATGTCATAGGGTTTAAGCCCCTCCATCTCGAAGGGGAACCCCTCGGCCGCCTCGTGGGCGGTCATATAATCCACTTCAAACTCGGTGCCCTTAAGCGCCTTGAGAAGCGGATCGGCCCCGGTGTGGAAATGCACCGAGCCGAATTGATCGAACCCTTTGAAATGGGTTTCCGATGTGGTCCAGCTTTCGCCGACCAGAAGAACCTTGAAGGCCATGTTGGCTCCTTTGGGACAGATCAGAAAGTGGCGTCAAAAACCCGGCGCGGGTTTGACACCATCAACACGTCGCGCATCGCCGGGTCGAGCCCGTGGCGCAACAAACGCGGCAGGAAATGGCGGGTGACAAAGCCGTAGCCATTGCCGCCATAGCGGGTGAGCATCATTTTCACGAAGACATCATGCGAGAGCAGGATCTTGTGGCCAAAGCCCGCATCGGTCAGGGCAAGGATCGCGCGTGCCACCTCGTCATCAGAGGGGCATTGCACATTCTGATCGGCATAGAAGAAATCCATGCCCACCATATCGAATTCCAGATAGGCCCCGCGCTGCGCCAATGTCGCCTGATAGATCGGGTCCATATGCGAGGGGTTCATGTGGCACAAAACGCAATGGTTCAGATCGCCCCCTTCGGCCTCGACGATGTCTAGCACCTTATGCCCCAGCCGGAACCAGCCCGGCAGGTGCACCATCAAGGGCAGGCCCGTGCGGGCCTGCGCCCGCGCTGCGCCGCGCAGCGAGGTTTCTTCCAGCTTGGTGAAATCCGACGAGACGCCGATTTCGCCGATCAAGCCGATTTTCGCATCGGTGCCATCGGTGCCGTTCAGCGCCTCGGCCACGATCTCATCGGCAATCGCATCGGCCGACAACCCGCGCGCGGCCTGAGGGATCGAGCTGTCCAGATAATAGCCCGCCCCCATCACGATATTCACGCCCGCGCCCTTAGCGATGTGGCGCAGCTTTCGCGGATCACGCCCAATGCCACGGCAGGTCGGATCCACGACAGAGTGCCCCCCCGCCGCCGTGAACGGGGCCAGCTCCGCAATCGCCAGATCCGGGTCATCCAGCGCGATATTGTGCTTGTTGACAAAGGGATCTTGGCGCAACTCGCCCAAAATCTCGATCGAGACCTTGGCCTCGGCCAGATAGGCGCGCTCGGGCTCTTTGGGCGGGTTCCACCAGCAGGAACAATCGTTTTGCAGGTGTTCATGCATCAAGGTGTGGCCCAGATCGGCGCTTGGGATCGGGCCATTGACCGTCATCACAAGCCCCGAACCGGTATGGGCTACGGACCGCTCGCTCATGCCTTTTTCCTTTTGCCGAACCGCCAGTTCCGTTCGAACAGCCGGGTGTTCATCCAGATCGCGATCAAGATGATCGTGCCGGTGACGATCTGCGTGAAGAAGGGCGAGATATGCAGCAAGATCAGCCCGTTGCCGATCACCGCAATGGTCATTGTGCCCAACACCGTACCAAACATCGACGCCTTGCCGCCCAAAAGCGAAGTGCCGCCCAGAACAACCGCGGCGATCACCTGCAATTCGAAACCTTGCGCCGCGTTCGACGAGCCAGAGCCCAGACGCGCCGCGATCAAGATCGCCGCGATGGCCGAAGCAAGCCCCACCACCACATAGACCGAAGCCAACACCTTGCGCGCGGGCATGCCCACACGGCGCGCGGCTTCCATGTTGGAGCCCACGGCGATGACCTGACGGCCATATTGCGTGCGCAACATCACGATAAAGCCGATGATGGCGATCAAAATGGCGATCAGCGCGGGCACCGGCAGCCCCAAGATTTCGCCCCGGCCCAGCCAGAAGAACCCGTCGGCATCGCGGATCGGGATCGAATAGCCCTCGGTCAGGTAAAGCGCGGCACCGCGCAGGATCGACAGCCCCGCCAGCGTGACGATAAAGGCCGGGATCCCTTGATAAGAGATGAACCACCCCTGAACCCCGCCGATCACCGCGCCCATCACCAGCATCAGCACGATCGCCAGCGGCCAAGGCAGGCCCATCGCCATCAAGACCGCCGCCGACGCATTGATCAGCGCAACCATCGAGCCCACCGACAGATCAATGCCGCCCGTGGTGATGACCAAGGTCATCGCCACCGCCACCACCATGATCGGGGCGGCTTGGCGCACGATATTGAGCAGGTTGCCCATATTGAGGAAGGTCGGCGACAGCATGCCGAAAAACAGCACACACAGCGCGAAGAAGGTCGCAATCGACAAAACCTGCGCATGATCGCCGATGAAATCGGCCAGTTTGGAGCCGGCCTGACGCTCTGTATAGGCAACCATCAATGGCCTCCTTTGCCGACGATCAGGTCGACCAGTTCCTGCAAATTCGTCTTGTCGATATCGCGTTCTGCGATTTTCGTGCCTTCATACATCACCGCGATCCGGTCGCAGACGCGGAACAGATCCTGCATCCGGTGGGTAATCAGCACCACGGCCACACCGCGCGCCTTGACCCGGTTGATCAGCGCCAGCACCGCCTCGACCTCGGCCACGGCCAGCGCCGAGGTGGGCTCGTCCATGATCAGCACTTTGGGGTTGAAGCTGGCCGCGCGCGCAATCGCAATCGCTTGGCGCTGCCCGCCCGACAGCTTTTCGACCTTGGCGGTCAGCCGCGGGATGCGGATTTCCAGCGCGGCCAGCATCTTTTCGGCCTCTTCCAGCATGCGCGCCTGATCGAGGAACGGGCCGCGCTTGAGTTCGCGCCCCAAGAACAAATTGCCCACAACATCGACATGGTTGCACAAAGCGAGGTCTTGATAGACCATCTCGATATGCAGATCGCGCGCCTCAGAGGGCGTGGTGAAGCGCACCGGCTTGCCTTCCATGGTGATCTGACCACCATCGGGCACATAGGTGCCAGAGATCACTTTCGACAGCGTCGATTTCCCGGCTGCGTTATCGCCGATCAGCCCCAGACATTCGCCCGGACGGATATCCAGATCGACCCCGCGCAACGCCTGATGCGAGCCAAAGGTCTTTTCGATGCCGCGCAGCGACAGGATCGGCGCCGGTGCCGAGAGGGGGGCATCCCCCCTCCCTTCTTGATTTACATCCGCCATGCTCATTCGAACAGCGACCGGAAGTCGTCCACGTTTTCTTGGGTGACGATGGTGACCGGAACCGAGATTTGCGGCGCAACGGTTTCACCATTCGAGATCGCCAAAAGCGCCTCGACCGCCGCAGCGCCCATCGCCGCCGGATCTTGCTGCACAACACCTTTGAGATAGCCCGCATCGATCGCATCGATCGCCTGCGCGGTCAGATCCCAGCCGTACAGGTCGATATCCGATTGCTTGCCTTGGCTTTCCACAGCGGCCAAAGCGCCCATCAGCGCCGGCTCACCCGTGGCGTAGATCGTGTTCAGATCGGGGTTGGCGGTGATCAGGTTTTCCGCCGCGCCCAGCGCCACGTCTTGGATGTTTTGCCCGTCGACGGTGCCCGCGATGGTGACATCGGCGCCCAGCGCATCCTTGAACCCATCCATACGCACGTTTTGGATATAGGAGTTCAGCGCGCCGACGATGCCCAGTTTCGTCGGATCGGCATAGCTTTCCGTGTAGAAGGCCGCCATATCGGCCCCGGCGGCGGCGTTATCGACACCGATTTGCGCCTTTTGCGGGCCTTCGGGCAGGATCGCATCAATCGCCACAACCGGGATGCCCGCCGCATCGGCCTGTTCCACCGCCGGCATGATGCCATTGACGTCGATGGCGACCACGGCCAGCCCGTCCACGCCTTCTTGGATATAGGTCTCGATCGCCGAGTTTTGCGCGAAGGAATCATTGTTGGCGTTGAAGATCACCAGATTCACGCCCGCCTTTTCGGCCGCTTCCTCGGCACCGCGGTTCATTTCATTGAAGAACAGCGCCTGTTGGTTGATTTGCACCAGCGCAAGGGTCTTGGTCTCTTGCGCCACGGCAGGCAGGGCCGCAGTCAGGCTGGCGGTGGCCAGCAATGCAGCGAAACCGCGACGGGTCAAGGGAGACAGCATGGGTAGTCCTCTCTGTTGGGTCGGTGTCAGGTTGGCATCGGCGGGGCCACCGAAGCCCGCTCGATGAGGGTGACAGGCAACAGCACCTCTGACGGGGGCTTGCTGCTGTCTGCGGCGCGCGCCAGCAAAAGCGCCAGCGCGCTTTTGCCCAGATCGCGCACCGGTTGGCGCACGGCGGTGATCGCCGGTGCAAACAGGTGCAAGGGCCCGACATCGTCGAACCCCACAACCGAAACCTCTTCGGGCACGCGGATGCCCGAGGCTTGCAACACTTCCATCAGGCCCATCACCAATTCATCCGAAGTGGCGAAAATGGCGCTTGGGCGCTGATCGGCGGGGCTTTGCAAAAAGCGGCGCGCCGCATCGCGCCCGGTCTCAAGCGTATAGGTGCCCTGATGGCGCAAAACCCGGACTTGCGGCCCGGCGACCTCTTGCAAGCCGCGCAAAAAACCGGCGTGGCGGCGCTGGCCGGAAATCATCTCTTCGCCGCCGCCAATCACCATCAGATGGCGATGCCCGGCCTCGGCCAAATGCCGCCCGGCCAGATAGCCGCCCTGTTCGTTGTCGGAAAACACCTTGGGCAGATCGGTGCCTGCGATATCTTCATCGACGATGATGCAATTGCCCGCTGCCTGAAGCCGCCGCCCCAATTCGCCATCATCGGCATGGTTGGTCACGAAAATCAGCCCATCGGCATGGCCGCGTGCGACGGTATCGATATAGGACAATTCCCGATCCCGCCGGTTCAGCGTGGCATGCAAGGACAACGACAAGGCGCGCGCATCCGCCTCGGCCTCGACGGCGGCCACAAAGGTGGCAAAGAACGGCGAGGAAATATCGGGCACGATCAGCGCAATGGTATCGGACCGCCCAAGGCTAAGACGGCGCGCATGCGGGTTGGGGCGATAGTCCAGATCGCGGATCGCGGCATGGATTTGTGCCGCCGTGCGCGCGGGCAGGTCCAGCGACCCATTCAGGTAGCGCGACACGGTCGTTTTCGACACGCCCGCCGCATTCGCCACATCCTGCAAGGTTGCCAATTTCGCGCTCCTTCGCCGTGATTCCGATTGTAAATCGGTTTAGTAACCCGGTTTACCTAAGTGACAGCGCAAGTTTGGCCGACTGTAAAGGGCGAATCTGGCGCAAGGCGCGGCACGCCGAAAAAAGATCGAAAATTGCGCATCGAAGATGAGTTTTTCACCATCTGCGAGTCGCCTGCCTGCGCGCATCGCAGCTTGCAGCACCGATTGCCCCGCCGGACAAACCGCCGGACAAACCGCCGCGCGCCGGGCGCGCGCGTCAGCGGATCACAGCCGCCCTTGTGGTGCGGCGATAAGCATCAGCGCCGCACAAGCCCCGAATAACGCTAACAGACCACGCCCGAGGCATTGCATTGCGCGATCAGCCCCAGAAAGAAACTAATGTTTCAAGCTTGGCTTACGGTGGACAATATTCTTCATTCTTTATATCGAGCCGCTTGGGGCACTGGGAGGTGCGTCGAACCAAGGGCCTTGCGCCCAAGCCACAGGATGAGACGGATGAAATTTGGAACCTTGAGCGGCATCGTTGGGAAAACCGCGCTGGCGGGCATGATGGCCGGCGCGCTGATGGCTGGCAGTGCCGCCGCAGAGACCCTGCGCCTGTCGCAAAACACCGGCGACACGACGACATGGCAAAAAGGGGCCGAGAAGTTCGGCGAGCTGGTTGCCGAGGCGACGGACGGCGATTTTAAAGTGCGCGTCTTCCCCAATGCCCAGCTTGCGGGCGGCGACCAGATGAAACAGGCCGAGATGGTGGGCCGTGGCGCAATTGATCTGGTGGTCAGCTCGGCGATCAACGTCACGCCGCTGGTGCCGGAAATGGCCGCTTTCTCGCTGCCCTATCTCTATGCTGATTACGCTCAGGTTGATGCCACCACCCAAGGCGAGCCGGGCAAGATCTTGTCGGAGATCTTGAAAGAAAAAGGCATCATCGTTCTGGCTTGGGGCGAAAACGGGTTCCGCGAAGTCACCAACAATGTGCGCCCGATCACCGGGCCGGAGGATATGAAAGGCCTGCGCATGCGCGTGGCGGGCCCGATGTATATTGATGTGATGAATGCGCTCGGTGCCAACCCGCAGCAAATGCAATGGAGCGAAACGCTCACCGCGCTGCAACAAGGCGTGGTCGACGGCCAAGAAAACCCGATCGGTGCTGTGATCATTCCGCAGCAAGTCTATGAAATGCAAAAGTATTTGACCACTTGGCATTATTCTTATGACCCGATCTTCTTGGGCATCAGCCAAGCGAAATGGGACAGCTTCGACGACGAGACGAAAGCCAAGTTCCAAGCGGCCGCCGACGAGGCGATGGCCTATCAGCGTGAAATCTCGCGCGAGGCCACCGCGACGGGCGTCGAATTCCTGCGCGAACAAGGCGTCGAAGTCTATGAACCCACTGCCGAAGAACTGGCGGCGTTCAAAGCGGCGACCCAGCCTGCCTTTGACAAATGGGCCGAAATGGTCGGGCCGGAATTGGTGGGCGCGTTCCAGACCGCCATCGCCGCCGCGCAATAATCGCTCTAGCGATCCGCCTTTGCGGGCGCCCCGAACCGGGGCGCCCCATGCCATCAAGCGCCCCCCGGAGGCCCTATGTCTTTCTTTCTGTTGCTTCTGCGTGAGGCCGAGAAAATCATCTGCGCGGTGATTTTTCTGGCCATGACGCTTCTTGGCTTTGCCAATGTGGTGGTGCGCTATGGCACGCATTATTCTTTGGCCGCGACCGAAGAATTGCTGACCAACGGGTTCTTGCTTTTGACCATTTTCGGGGCGGCGATCGCGGCACGGCGGGGCGAGCATCTGGCGGTAGAGCTGGTGAACGACCTTCTGCCGCGCGCGCTGCAACGGGTGGTGCTGGCGCTGTCGGTCCTTGCCTCTGTGATCTTGCTGGTGCTTTCGGCCTATTTCTCGTGGGAGGCGTTGCAAAACCTTCTGTCGAACGGAATGCGCTCTTACGCGCTGGGCATTCCGGCATGGTATTATCAGGCGGCGGTGCCTTTTGGCTTTGCGCTGATCTTGATCCGGTATTTGCAGCACGCATGGGAAGAATGGCGCAAAGGCCATGCGTTCGGGGTGGTCGGCGATGTATGATCTGATCCCTGGGCTGGCCACAGGCACCGAAATGGTGCTGCTGTTTTTCATTCTTCTTGCGCTGCGGGTGCCCGTGGCCTTTTCGCTGGGCCTCTCCGCGATCTATGCCATGTGGCAAATGGGCTTCGGGCTTGATCTGGTGGGCGATCTGATCGCCGCCGGGATCACGAAATTCTCGCTTTTGGCGATCCCTTTCTTCATTCTGGCGGGCACGCTTTTGGGCACGCTGGGCATTGCCGAGCGGATGATCCGCTTCTTTCGCGTGCTGATTGGCTCTGTGCCCGGCGGCATGGGGCTTGTGGGCACGGTGGTGTGCCTGTTTTGGGGCGCGGTCAGCGGCTCCGGCCCCGCCTCGGTGGCGGCGATCGGCCCGATGATTATCAAAGGCATGGAAGAAGACGGCTATCCGCGCGCCTATTCCGCCGGGCTTGTCTGCACTGGCGCCGCGTTGTCGATTGTGATCCCGCCCTCAATCGGGCTGGTGATCTATGGCGTGATCGCGGAAACCTCGATCTCAAGCCTGTTTCTTGCCGCGATCCTACCCGGCATTTTCATGGGCGTGATGATGCTGCTGACCCTGCCCTTTGCCAAGGCGAAGGCCAAAGGCACCGCCACCGCAGCACGGCTTGAGGAACTGAGCCCCATGCCCTACGCCGGAAACGGCTATCTGCGCCGCCTGTTTTTGGCCTTCAAAGACAGCTTCTGGGGGCTGATGACCCCAGTGGTGATCTTGGGCGGGATCTATTCGGGCATGTTCACCCCCACCGAAGCCGCTTTGGTCGCCACGGTCTATGCGCTTTTGGTGGGCGGGCTGGCCTATGGCACGCTGACCCTCAAGGGGCTTTATGCAGCACTCAGCAATGCGGCCGCCTCTTCCGCGATGGTGATGCTGGTTGTGGCTTACGCCAGCCTCTTTGGCTGGGTGGTGTCCGTCGAAGATTTGGTCGGCTCCTATTCCGGTGCGCTTCTTGGCCTGTCGGAAAATGAAGGGGTGATCTTGTTCGTGATCATGGTGATCTTGCTGATTGCCGGGATGTTCATGGATGCGGTAACGGTGATGTTCATCTGCCTGCCGATCTTCTTGCCGGTCGCGCGCGAGTTGGAATGGAACCTTGTCTGGTTCGGCGTTCTGGCGATGGTGAACCTGGCGATTGGGCTGATCACCCCGCCGGTGGGGATCAATCTATACGTGGCGGCGCATGTCGCCCGCCTGCCGATTGAACGCATTGCCAAAGGCACCCTGCCCTTTTTGCTGGTCTGTCTTGTGGGCCTTGCCGTGATCGCCGCCTTCCCCGCGCTGTCCTTGCTCGGGGCCGACAGCCCCTAAGCCGGGCCAGAAGCGACCAGACATGCCATCACGCGGCTTGCAAACGGCAACGCGCCAAGAGACCTGAAATCAATGGCGTCCGCGCCAGTTTGCGCCTTGCAGCATGCCGCGCAGGCAGGCTAAAAGGCGCCCGTTGGGTGATTAGCTCAGTTGGTAGAGCGCCTCGTTTACACCGAGGATGTCGGGAGTTCGAGTCTCTCATCACCCACCACCCTAAACCGTTGAAAAAAAGACATTATACCCCATTGGGGATCGCGCCGCTTCTAGTGAGACACAGAGGTGGTACACATGGGTCTTATGATGCCGACGCCGACGAAAGCGACAGCAAAGCGAAACTGCCTGCTCCGAGTCCGTGTTCCTGCCGATATTTTGAGCAAGGTTCGCGGCACCACACTCCAGATCGAACTTGATGGGCGGCCCGTCCGCGTTGGAGCCGCCCGCCTCACCATAGTCCGCACCTTGTGGCGGCATGCCGCCCACTGACAGAAGCAAGGACCTGCTCGCTGGATACTTGACCAAACCCGCCCGATCACAGAAGAAATCACAGAAGAAGTGGAAGGATGAGCGCAAATTATCGTCTGCAAGAAGAGTTCGAGACAGCCCGCTACTACCTCCGTCGCGTGAAGGTGGATGACGCCCAGCCCATTTTCGACAGCTACGCGACCGATGCTGAGGTCACACGCTTCCTCGGCTGGAAACCCCATCAAAGCCTCGCGGACACGTCCGCGTTCTTGGAAATAGCGGCCGCCGAATGGGACTTGGGAAGCGGCTTTCCCGTTGTCGCATTTGACCGCAAAAGCGGTGGCTTCGTTGGAATGTTTCACCCCAAACTGATTGGCCATAGGGTGAGCTACGGCTACGTTCTACAGAGATCGGCATGGGGAAAGGGCTGCGCAACAGAGGTGATGCGGTGGCTTGTGGAACAGGCTCTCGCTCACCCCATGATTTACAGGGTGGAAGCCTTCTGTGACGTGGATCATCCTGCATCGGCCCGAGTGATGGAAAACGCAGGTATGGAGCGCGAGGGCATCCTGCGGCGCTACTTCCACCACCCCAACATTTCCGAAGCGCCCCGCGATTGCTTCATATACTCCAAGGTCCATTAAGGGCTCGAACCGGTCACGCGGCGCTGCGGCGTGCGGCGAGATAGAGCCGCAACGTCGGACCCGACGTGCTCGGCCAAGGCCGTCGGTCACGCCCCGACGTGCTTTTTGCGAAGCAGCCGCTCAGGCAAGGCGGAGCGATAGGCGCTCACAGTCCAAAATGCTCCGGCCGAATGAACCTCAGGGCCGAGCATTCATACGGTTGGCTTCGCTGTTTTCGTGCCTGCTACGGGCTTTTCTGCACCAGTCGTGCTGCCAACAACCGGGCTGCTGGGGCGACGAAAGGCCATGGAGTTGCGGAACGGTCGCTTCGTCGCCGGCTGCGCGAGGAAGTCCTTGAGATCCAGTTGTTTCTTAGGGGTAGAATATCCCATGTCTATATCCTTGCATGAAAGGGCCCTGATCGGGTTTGGTTCGTTTGGCAGAAGCGGCGGAGACGTGCCCCGCCGCTTCTCCTCCCGGTGAAATAGTCACGGACGCGGAACGCCTCGGACGAGGCGGCATCGCGTCAACGTCCTCACCGGGAATCCGAAACCGGCGTGTAAGCAACGAAGGATTGCACCGGTCTGTGCACGGCACGGGGTGTGCGGCGGGGAGCGGCGGGAAGCGTGCCGTTGCCGAGCCGCTCGAAAAATTCGCGCCAGCCCAGTCCGGGCAGGGTCTTGTCGACACAGCGCACCGGATTGGCGCGATGCTTGGGGGGAGATGTTTTGGTCATTACGTCCTTTCGGCGCTGCGATTGTCGCGGCGACCGGAGATCACTCGGAAAATTTTGATGGCGTCTTTAGGATTTGACAGCGCTTGAATCACGGGCAAGCCGCGCGGCGCGCAATGTTGCCGTGCGCTCCGCTCTTTCTTGCGCTTCCGTCTCAAGAATGAGCCGCGCGGCAGCGGCCGTCTTGTCATGCGCCGTTTTCGGAGCGGGCAGTATCTCCCGGAACAGTCCGGAAGATGCCATGTTGTTGCGCGATGCGCTGCCGCCTTGAGGCTTCTGGCTCAAGCGAGCGCCAGCGCGCAGGCCGACTCCCGACCGTCGCGACCAGTTTCGACATCGAAGCTGACCTTTTCGCCTTCATTCAGTCCGCGCAGACCGGACCGCTCGATCGCCGAGATGTGCACAAACACATCGCGCGAGCCGCCTTCCGGGGCGATGAAGCCGAAGCCTTTGGTGGTGTTGAAAAACTTCACGGTGCCAGTGGCCATCGTGAGAACTCCTTCTATAGGGTGATGCCCGCAGAATGCGGCAACTCGGCTTGGTCAGAACGGAAAGCAGACTGAAGCCGATGAAGGAGACAGGGTGCGGTCGAAAAACTTCGCAACACCACCAATACGTGATTTTGCAAAATTTGCAAGACAAATACACGAATTTTGAAAATTCGTTCGAGCGCCCGTTTCAAACAGCGTTTTCTTTGCCCATGCGGCGCGATGGCGCTTGCCGCACAGGGCGAAACTCGTGAGGGTAGGCGCACGCCACCGGTATCGCCAAGCGATCCGGCCGGGATTGCGCCTTCCAGACTGTCGGTGCGGGCTTACGCGAAGGATATCCCGTTCGCCACATCATCCCTTTGACCCTTTTCACAGGATCGCCCCCATGCCCGGCCCGCGCGCGCCTTCCCGGTCGAACGACCCACACTCCGAAATCGCGGAGTATTTCGCCCAGATCGAAGCGGCTTTGACAGATATCCCTGTGCCGGAGCCATTGCGACACGCGCTTGCGCGCTTGCAAGAGGTGTGCTCTGGGCAAGCGGGCGCACTTGAGGAAATGATCGCCAGAGCATCGGCCGCCCAAGCGACCTTGCCGATGGATGATTTGATTTTGCGCCTGCCGTTGCCGGTGGTTCAGGTGAAGCACGACTTGCAGATCGTTGCATGGAACGCCCTCGCGGAAAGCCTTCTAGAGGCGATGTCGGGCACCGCGCGCAGCGGCGACCGGGCTGGCATCTTACGGCGCGGATTGGATCGGCAGGATCGCATCGGCGTTATGGCGGCCCTCGACACACAGCTTAAACACGCCCAAGCAGTGGAGCCCGAAGCTCCATCGCAAACAGGGCCGTGCGCGATCTTGGTGCAGCTCAGGTCGGTCGCTGGGCAGCTCGGGACACTAAGGCTTCAAATCCTTCCCACACTTCGCGGTCCCGGCCAGGAACGGGCGCGGTGGTGGGTGATCTTGTTGACCACAGACATCGCCCCGGGGAATGTTTTATAAACAACCAGCCTGTTTGCAGAGATCGGCTTCGATGACCGGTTGCCCTGCAAGCGCCAGCGGCATCCGCCATGCTTGGTGGGACCTTCTCGGCGCAATCGAAGTTGCGGCGCCTTCCCGAGATTTGGGGAACAGCACTGAGCATCGGTTATCACAAACTTCCGCGCCCGCGATGCTACGAGGTCAAGGTCCGGAAACCTGAAGGTTTTTCGACGTGGACCCCAACGCAACTGTGGCTGCCAGATGGTAGCGGTCCACATTGGCAAACCTCGGAAGGACCAAGCCGCGGGGTGCGAAGTGCTGCCTTCCAGATTGACCGCATCTTCGCCGATGAGGGCGTCTCGGGCGTGTTTACTGCCTGTGCAGATAGGCCCGCCGCCGCGCACCTCTTGCGTGCAACAAGGCCCGGTGACGCGGCCGTGGTGCGGTGGGTGGACCGCCTACGGCGCAATTACGATGACGTCACAAACATCATTAAAACTTTTATGAAGCAGGGCGTTACCGTCAAAACAGTTATCGATGGCTTCACGTTCGAGCGGTCCACCACTGAGCCTGTGCAAAAGGTCGTCCGGGACTCGTTGATTGCCTTCATGGCCGCAATCGTGCAGCGTTTCGAAGAGAGAGTTCCAAGTTTCTCTCTCTAGCTGCACCTTATTGTCAGCCCAAATACTGGCGCTGCGGGGACTCAATCCCCATCGGTGAATCTTAAGACGTCGAGGCGGATGAACTGAGAGCCTCAAGGGCGGCGTCAGGCGCCCTTTTTCGTATCGAGGCAATGCTTACCCAGAAAGAGTCCCAACAAGCCGATTCGGCACCTGGTCAAAATCGCTATTTTCCATGCAAAATCAACACCTTGAAAAATGGCGGAAGCGGTGGGATTCGAACCCACGGTGGGGTCTCCCCCACGCTGGTTTTCAAGACCAGAGCCTTAAACCACTCGGCCACGCTTCCGTGCGCTTGCCCTAGCCCCTCTCACGCGATTCTGAAAGCCATCCGTCAACGAAAACCGCCTGCGGCCTTTGCGCGTGCTTTTCTTGCCCCCGCGAAGCCGCTACAGTCCGCAAGAGAGAAGGCAAACCCCGTTCGCGGCGGAAAAACGGCGCGAAACGGCGCGATAACGAGGTCCCGCAGGGGGCCGAAAGGGGCAAATGGGCATGTCGAATTCGATCCGCTGGGTCTGGACGCTGGGGGCCGTGGCCGCGCTGGCGGGCTGCACCGAGGGCACCCAGCCCTTCGGGTTTCTGAAGGGCGCCCCCAAAGAGAGTGCCACGGCGGAAACGAGCCCCGCGCCCGCCACATCAAGCCGCATCGTCGAGCGCGATGTCGAGGCACCCGAGGTCTTTTCGGTCACGGAACCGGGGCTTTGGGACGGTCGGCCCTCGCTTGGCGGGGTCTGGGTGGCACATCCGGGCGTAAAAGACCCCGAGCGGGTGATCATTCGCAACCCGGCCAATGGCAAATTCGTGATCGGCGCGCTGTTCCGGCGCGAACGCGAAAACCCAGGCCCAAGGCTGCAGGTTTCCTCCGATGCGGCGGCCGCGCTTGGCGTTCTGGCTGGCGCGCCCACAGAACTGGCCGTTGTCGCACTGCGCCGCGAAGAGACGCCCGAACCCGTCACCATGCCCAGCCCGTCCACGCCCGAAGGCGCGCTGCCTGAAAACGAAACGATTGCCGCCGCGCCCCTTGATGCGCCCGCGCCCCCAACGCGCCGCCCCGTGGCCAAACCGGGCACCGCACTGGCACGCGATGTCGCCGCCACCGCAAGCGCGGCGATTGCCGCGGCCGAAGCGCCCCCCGCACCACCGAAACCGACGAAACCCGCCGCCCCGAAAGGCAAGATGTTCCTGCAAATCGGCATCTTCTCGATCGAGGCGAATGCCAAACGCGCCACCGACCAGCTTGCCAAAGTCGGCGTCAGTGCCACGATCCGCACCGAAAAAACCCAAGGCAAAACCTTCTGGAGCGTGGTCGCCGGGCCCGCCGCCTCGGTGGCCGACCGCGATGCCATGCTCAAAAAGGTCAAGGGCGTGGGCTTCCCCGACGCCTATGCCGTTTCGAAATGAGGCTTTCCGATCCGATGATGCGACCTGTCCTGTCCTTTGCAAAACCGATGCTGCGGCTTGTCGTGCTTCTGGCCGCGCTTCTTGCTGCGCTGCCCGCTGCCGCCTTTGACACCCGTGCCCGCGCCGCTTGGGTTTATGACCTCACAACACAGACGGTGCTTTTGGAAAAGAATGCCGATGTGGCGCTGCCGCCCGCGTCGATGTCGAAGCTGATGACGCTCAACCTGCTGTTCGAGGCGCTGCGCGAAGGCCGGGTGACGATGGACACGACCTTTGCCGTCTCCACCCGTGCCAAGCAGATGGGCGGCTCGACCATGTTCCTCAATGAGATGGACCGCCCCTCTGTGCGCGATCTGATGCAGGGCATTGTGATCAATTCGGGCAATGATGCCTGTGTCGTGGTGGCCGAGGGGCTGGCGGGCACCGAAGAGGCGTTTGCGCAACGGATGACCGAGCGGGCGCGCCAACTGGGCATGCGGCATTCGACCTTTGCCAATGCCTCGGGCTGGCCGCACCCCAATCAGCGCATGTCGATGCATGATCTGGGCATTTTGGCGGTGCGCCTGATCACCCAATTCCCCGAATATTACCCGCTCTTTGCGGAGACGCAGTTCAATTACAAAAACCGCGCGCCCGCCAATGCGCATAACCGCAACCCGCTGTTGAAAATCTCTGCCGCCGATTGGCGTGCCGATGGGCTGAAAACCGGCCATACCGAAGAGGCGGGCTATGGCCTTGTCGGTTCGGCGGTGATGGGGGAACGGCGCATCGTCTTTGTGATCTCGGGCCTTAGCTCCGAGGCAGAGCGGGCACAGGAATCCGAGGCGATTGCCAATTGGGCGTTTCGTCAATTCGTGCTGAAAACCGTGGCCGAGAAAGACACGCGTCTGGCGCAGGCCCCGGTTTGGCTCGGCAAAGAAAAAACCGTCGATCTGGTCCCGGCGGCCGATGTGCGCATGCTATTGCCCGCAGGCGCAGGGCCGGGCGTCACCGCCGAGGCGGTCTATGACGCGCCGCTGACCGCGCCGGTGGCGGCAGGCACGCAGGTCGGACGGCTGGAAATTTCGGTCCCCGGTTTTGACGCGCCGCGCATGGTGCCGCTGGTCGCGGCCACCGATATTGCCCCCGGCGGTTTCGTGACCCGCTTCACCGCCGCCGCCGAACGTCTGTTCGCCCGGGCGATGGCGATGACGGCCAGCAGCTAAACGATGTTCATCACCTTCGAGGGCATCGACGGCTCGGGCAAATCCACGCAGGTGCGGCTTTTGGCCGAGGCGCTTGAGAGCTTGGGCCATGATGTGATCCGCACCCGTGAACCGGGCGGCAGCCCCGGGGCCGAGGAAATCCGGGCCCTTGTCTTGCAAGGCGATCCCGAACGCTGGTCCCCCGAGACTGAGATTTTGCTGTTTACCGCGGCGCGACGCGACCATTTGGAACGCACCATCACCCCGGCGCTGGCGGCCGGTAAGGTGGTGCTGTGCGACCGCTTTGCCGATAGCACGCGGATGTATCAGGGGCTCTCGCGCGGTGATTTGCGCGCCCATGTGGATGATCTGCACCGGCTGATGATCGGGCGCGAACCGGATTTGACCTTTTTGATCGATATCGACCCTGCCGTGGGGCTGGCGCGCGCCAAGGGGCGGCAGGGCCATGAGGAACGGTTTGAGGATATGGGCGTGGCGATGCAGGCGCGGATGCGCGCGGGCTTTCTGGATTTGGCCCGCGAATTCGCGCCGCGCTTTCGCGTGATCGATGGCGCGCGCACGCCCGAGGCAGTGGCCGCCGATGTGCTGGCCCAAACCCGCGCCGCATTGGCGGCGAAGCGCGCATGAGCACGACCGATTTTCCAGACCCTACACAGGTCGAAGGCGCGCCCCATCCCCGCCAAACCCTGCACCTTTACGGCCAAGGCCATGCCGAACAGGCCTTCTTGGAGGCGTTCAACTCGGGGCGTTTACACCACGCTTGGATGCTGACTGGCCCGCGCGGGGTGGGCAAGGCCACGCTGGCGTGGCGCATCGCGCGCTTTTTGCTGACCCAGCCCTTGGACGAGGGCGGCGGTCTTTTTGGCACCCCCGAACCGCCCCATAGCCTTGACGCCGACCCGGAAAACCCGGTCTGCCGCCGCATTCTGGCCGAAGCGGAACCGCGTGTCTTTCACCTCAAACGCGGGCTGAATGACAAAAAAACCGCGCTTTCCGATGAAATCCGGGTCGAAGAAGTGCGCAAGCTGACCGCCTTCTTGCATTTGTCCGCCGCCGATGGCGGGCGGCGGGTTGTCGTCGTGGATGCCGCCGATGAATTCACCACCGGAGGCGCGAATGCGCTGCTGAAACTGCTCGAAGAACCGCCGCCGCTGGTGACCTTTTTGCTGGTCACCCATCAGCCCGCGCGGCTTTTGCCCACGATCCGCTCGCGCTGCCGCGAATTGCGGCTGACCACGCTGGCCCCCGAAGACCTTGCCTTGGCGCTGACCGCCGCCGAAGCCGATGCAGGCGATGAAACGCTGGCCCTGTCGGCACTTGCGGGCGGTTCGGTGGGCGAGGCGATCCGGCTTTTGAACCTTGAGGGGTTGGAAAGCTACGCGATTCTGGTGGAGCTATTTTCCACCCTGCCCCGGCTTGACCGGATCAAGGCCTGGGCCCTGGCCGAGGGCGCGGCGGGCAAAACCAATGCCGCACGGTTCGATCTTATCTTGCGGCTGATGGATCTGTTCTTGTCACGGCTGGCGCGTGCGGGGCTGACCGGCCCCCCCGAACCCGAGGCCGCAAAGGGCGAAGCACAACTGATGGCGCGCCTGTCCCCCAACGGCGCCACCGCACTGAAATGGGCCGAATTGCATCAGGATTTGGGCGCCCGCGCGCGCCATGGCAAGGCCGTCAACCTTGACCCGGCGGCCTTGGTCATGGATATGGTTCTGGCAATCAATACCGCCGCCTAAACGGCAGGAGACAGCGTGACCAAGCCCCTTCCCCAGATCGTCGACAGCCATTGCCACCTTGATTTCCCGGACTTTGGCGAGGAACTGCCCGAGGTGATCACCCGCGCCAAAGCCGCCGGCGTGACCCGTATGGTCACGATCTGTACCAAGCTGCGCGCGGTTGATCAGGTCAAGGCAATTGCCGAGGCGCATGAGGGGGTGTTCTGGGCTGCAGGCACCCATCCGATGAGCGCCGCCGAGGAACCGATGGCCACCGTCGAAGAGCTGGTGGCGCTGGCCGCGCATCCAAAATTTGTGGGCATTGGCGAGACGGGGCTCGATTATCACTACACCGCCGACAGCGCCGAAGTGCAAAAGGTCTCGCTCCGCCTGCATATCGAGGCCGCGCAAGAAACCGGTCTGCCGCTGATCATTCATTCGCGCGCCGCCGATGAAGATATGGCCGAAATCCTGACCGAGGGGATGAAACGCAAGCCCTTTGGCTGCGTGATGCATTGCTTCTCGTCTGGGCCGGAGCTGGCGCGCCAAACACTGGAACTGGGCTGTTATCTATCGATGTCGGGCGTTGCAACCTTCCCCAAAAGCGGCGAGATCCGTGATATTTTCGCGCAAGCGCCGCTGGATCGGATCTTGGTGGAAACCGACAGCCCCTATCTGGCCCCGCCGCCGCATCGCGGCCGCCGCAACGAACCCGCCTATACCGTGCAGACCGCGCAGGTGGGCGCCGATGTCTTTGGGCTGAGCCTTGAAGAATTTGCGGCCGCGACCACGGCGAATTTCGACCGTCTGTTTACAAAGGCCCGCCATGGCTGACCGGCTGCGCTTCACGATCCTTGGCTGTGGCTCCTCTGGGGGCGTGCCGCGGATTGGGGGGCATTGGGGCGATTGCGACCCGCAAAACCCCAAAAACCGCCGCTCGCGCTGTTCGATGCTGGTGGAACGGGTCGGTGCGGCAGGCACCACGCGGGTGCTGATCGACACCTCCCCGGATCTGCGCGAACAGCTTTTGCGCGCCAAGGTGGCGACATTGGATGCCGTGGCCTTCACTCACCCCCACGCCGATCACATGCATGGGCTTGATGACATCCGCCAGATCACCTTCAACATGCGCGCGCGGCTACCCGTTTGGGCCGATGCGCCCACGCGCGCAGCGCTGCTAAGCCGGTTCGATTACGCTTTTGTGCAACCCAAGGGCAGCGATTACCCGCCGATTTGCGATCTGCACCAAATCGACGGCCCCTTTACCATCACCGGCGCGGGTGGGGCGATCCCCTTCACGCCGTTCACGGTAGAACATGGCAATATCCCCGCACTTGGGTTCCGAATTGGCGATCTTGCCTATCTGCCCGATGTTTCGGCCATTCCCAAAGCCGCTTGGGACCATTTGCAAGGGCTGGAATGCTGGGTGCTGGATGCGTTGCGCTACAAGCCGCACCCCAGCCATGCGCATCTGGCGCTTTCGCTGGACTGGATCGCGCAGGCCGGTGCCAAAACCGCTGTGCTGACCAATATGCATATCGATTTGGACCACGCGCGGGTGGAGGCGGAAACGCCCGACCATATCCGCGGCGCCTATGATGGCATGGTGCTGGACCTGCCCGCGCCATGAGCGGGCTGATCGACGTCATCTTGCCGGTCTTTCTGGTCATCGGCTTTGGCTATATCGTCGCGTGGAAGGGCCTTTTCTCCGAGGCAGCGGTCGAAGGTCTGATGCGTTTTGCACAAAACTTCGCCGTGCCGGTGCTTTTGGCGCGGTCGATCGCGCGGCTCGATCTGGGGGCAAGCTATGACCTTGGGCTGATGGTCAGCTTCTACGCGGGGGCGCTGATTTCCTTTGCCATTGGCGCCACGCTGGCGCGCGGGGTGCTGCGCCGCACTGGGCCCGATGCGGTGGCGATTGGCTTTGCATGCCTGTTTTCAAACTCGCTCCTATTGGGCGTGCCGATCACCGAACGCGCCTATGGGCACGAGGCGCTTTCGGGCAATTTCGCTATTATCTCGGTGCATTCGCCGTTTCTCTACACGATCGGTATCGTGGCGATGGAATGGGTGCGCAGCCAAGGCACCGGCGCCGGGCTTAGCCGCGTGGGGCTAAATGCGCTCATTGGTGTTTTGCGTACGCCCTTGGTGATCGGCATTCTGACGGGCTTTGCCATTCAGGCGGGCCAGCACCTGACCGGCATAGCGCTGCCCGCGCCCGTTTGGTCCGCGATGGATATGATCGCGGGCGCGGCCCTTCCTGCGGCGCTGTTCGGCCTTGGCGGCGTGTTGGTGCGCTACCGCCCCGAAGGCGACGGGCGGGCGATTGCCATGGTCACAGGGCTGTCGCTTTTGCTGCACCCCGCCATTGCCTATGGGCTGGGCCATTTCGTCTTTGACCTTGGCGCGCCCGCTTTACGCTCGGCCACGCTGACCGCTGCAATGGCGCCCGGGGTGAATGCCTACCTCTTTGCCAATATGTATGGCACGGCCAAGCGTGTCGCGGCCTCTTCGGTGCTGGTGGCCACGGCGTTGTCGATCCTGTCGGTCTGGGTCTGGCTCGCTATTTTGCCGTAACTGCGCTGAAAGCGAAAAGGGGCGCGCCCTGATCCGGCCCAGCACCTCGCTCACCGCAGCACAGGAAACGCACAGCTGTCTGTTTCCCCGATAGCGGCCCAAAGCGGGGACGAAAACGCCCCCTTCGCTTCGACTTTGTGCAAATATCCTCGGGGGGTGAATTTGCGGCGACAGACGCAAAAAGGGGGGCAGACAGCCCCCCTCTTCGGTTCATCTCAACTCAGGCGGTCGCTTAGCTGGGCGACATGCCCCGCAGCCGCTCCGACCGGCGGCGCAGCAGCTCCACCACCGTAAGCAGGCTCACCGACAAGATCACCAACAGCGTCGCCACCGACAAGATCGCCGGGCTGATCTGTTCGCGGATGCCGTTCCACATCTGACGCGGGATCGTTTGCTGGGTGTGATCGGCGATGAACAGCACGGCCACCACCTCATCAAACGAGGTGACAAAGGCGAACAGCCCGCCCGAAATCACGCCCGGCATGATCAGCGGCATCACAACCCGAAAGAACGCGGTGCGCGGGTTGGCCCCGAGCGAGGCGGCCGCCCGCACCAAGGATTGGTCAAAGCCCGACAGCGTCGCCGTCACGGTGATGATCACGAACGGAATGCCCAGCGCGGCATGCGCCAGAATGATCCCCACATAGGTGCCCGCAAGGCGGCCCCATTCAAAGCCATCCGCGCCCACCGTCGGCACCCATTGGCCCGAGTAGAAGAAGAACATCCCCGTTGCCGAAATGATGATCGGAACGATCATCGGCGAAATCAGCACGGCGGTGATCTGCTTGCGGAAGGGCATTTCCGGGCGCGTCAGACCAAGCGCGGCGATGGTGCCCAGACCTGCGGCCAAGATCGTCGCAAAGACGCCGATGATGACCGAGTTCTTGGCAGCCTGCATCCAGGCCGCATGCTGCCAGAAATCGAGCCAGAACGACATGTCGCGCGGCGCATCCGGGTCGATCATCCCGAAGGTGATCAGCTTGTCATACCACCGCATCGAATAGCCCTCGGGGTCGAAGGCAAGCATTTGCTCGGTGAAGGTAAAATAGGGCTCTGCGTTGAAGCTCAGCGGGATGATGATCAAGATCGGCGCGATCAGGAAGATGAAGATCGCCGCGCAAAGCACGATGTAGGTGTAGTGCCACAGCTTCTCGAGCGGGCTTGCATAGACGGGAAGTGCCATAGGTGTCGTCCTTTTAGCCGAGCTTCATCTTATCGATGCCGACGAGCTTGTCGTAGATCCAGAAGAAGATCAGCACGATCGCCAGCAGTTGCGCGGCAAGGGCGGCCGCGAGCGACCAGTTGAGCGATTTTTGCATGTGGAAGGCGATCATGTTGGAGATCATCTGGCCATCTGCGCCACCGACCAAGGCCGGGGTGATGTAATAGCCCATCGCCAGAATGAAGACCAAAAGCCCCCCTGCCCCAATGCCCGGCAGCGTTTGCGGCACATAGACCCGACGGAACGCCGTCCAAGAGGTGGCCCCAAGCGACCGCGCGGCGCGCACATAGCTGGGCGGGATCGTCTTCATCACCGAGTAAAGCGGCAAGATCGTGAAGGGCAGCAGAATATGGGTCATCGCGATGATCGTGCCCATCTCGTTATAGATCATCTGTATTCTGCCCTCGTCATCGATGATGCCAAGCCAGACAAAGACATCATTGAGCACGCCTTGGCTTTGCAACAGCACCATCCATGAGGTCGTGCGCACCAGAAGCGAGGTCCAGAACGGCAGCAGCACCAAGATCATCAGCAGCATCGCCTTGCGCATCGGCAAAGTGGCCAGAAGATGCGCGACCGGGAAGCCCAGCAAAAGGCACAGCGCGGTGATCTCAATCGACAGGATCAGCGTGCGCCCCATCAGCTTCTTATAGATCGCCTGCCCTTCATCCACCGCCGTGATTGCGCCGCTTTCGTCGCGGGTCAGGTCGTTGGCCGCAAGGTAGAAGTCAATCGTGAACGGGTTCGCCGCCGAGCGCATGGCGCGCCAAATATTCGGATCGCCCCAATCCTCGTCGATCTCTAGGAACGCCTCTTTATAGGGCGGCTCCATCTTCTTGGCCTTGCGCGCGCCGCCGGTAAACAGCGAGCGGGTGCCAGAAATATCATAGTTGATCCGGGTCCCCGCCTCGCCTGCCGTCTTCTGCTCGCGCATCAGAACAAGGTCCGAATGCAGCGCGGCATAGGCGCTTTCATCGATTTCCGAGCCTTTGGGATGGGTGTCGAACCATTGCACCAGTGCGGGCGCGTTCTTCGAGAACCCGTCGTTATAGACGGATTTGAACAACATCTGCCCGATGGGCACGATGAAGGTGATCATGATGAACAAAAAGAGCGGCGCAACGAGCATAAAAGCGCGACGGCGACGCACAGCAAGCGAAGCGGCAAGCGCGGCTTTAAGCGGGCGTCCGTCGGCCGTCTTCAATGGGCCGGTCGGGATATCGGAGGTTGCGTCGGTCATTCGGTTCCCCGGTCATGAGCGGTCACCCCACCGCGCGAAGGCGGCGGGCAGGAGGAGAACGGGCGGGGTTTTTCCCCGCCCGCGTTAGGTTAAATTATCAGCTCGCCAGCCAGGCGTTGAACTTCTCGTTCAACTCGGTGTCGTGATCCGCCCAGAAGGTCGGGTCGGTCCAGATCGGCGACATCATGTTGGCCGGGTTGGTCGGCATGTAAGGCGCCATCTCGGTCTTGCCGTCTTGATAAAGACCGACAAGCTCGTTCGACGATTTACGCGCCGGACCGTACGAGATGTATTTCGCCTGATCGGCCAGACGCTGGGTGTCGGTCGAGAAGGCCAGGAACTTCAGCGCATCTTCCTTGTTCGGCGCGCCTTTCGGGATCACCCACAGGTCGTAATCCATGTAGGAGCCGTCCCAGATCGTGCCGAAGGGTTTGCCCTCTGCGACTTCGGCGGCGAAGAAGCGGCCGTTGTAGCCATTGGTCATGACGACTTCGCCATCGGCCAGCAGTTGCGGCGGTTGCGCTCCGGCTTCCCACCAGACCACGTCATCCTTGATCGTGTCGAGCTTGGCAAGCGCGCGCGCAACGCCTTCGTCGGTGCCCAGCACGTCATAGATGTCTTCGGGCGCGACGCCATCGGCGTAAAGCGCCAGTTCCATCGTGCGCTTGGCCGATTTCAGCAGGCCACGCTTACCGGGATAGGTTTCGGTGTCGAAGAAATCGGCAACCGTGGTCGGCGCGGTGTCGAACTCGGTCTTGTCATAGGCGATCACGGTCGCCCAGACGATGTTCGCGACGGCGCAATCTTGAATCGCGCCCGGCACGAAATCTTCGGTCGCCGGGGTGCCATCGGGGGCCGGCGGCAGGATCGACGGGTCGATCTCTTCCAAAAGGCCCTCATCACACATCTTGATCGCATCCGACAGTTCAACGTCGGCAAGGTCAATCGAAACGTTGTTGGCTTCGGCCTGCGCTTTCAGCGGCGAGGCGGGGTTGTCAGCATCGATCGAATTGACCTTGATGCCGGTCATTTCGGTGAACGGCTTGTGATAGGCCTCGACTTGGCTGACGGTATAAGCTCCCCCCCAGGAAACGACGTTGATCTCGGCGGCCTGCACGGCGGCGCTTGTCGCGACCAGCGCGGTGCTGAGGATCATTAGCTTTTTCATGTAGTTGCTCCCTTGTTGGTTCTGTTGGTCCGGTGCCGCATACGGATGTTTCCCCGCTTAGCAGCTGATGCGGCGGGGCCGCCGCATCAGGTGGATGGTCTCTCTGTCCCTCCTCACATCGGATCAAGCGCGCGGGCATCATAAGGGTGCCAGCCGATCTTGATCCGCGCGCCCTCGTCCAGTTTGGTCTGGCCAAGGGCATTGCGCGATTTCATCACGAATTCCTCGCTTCCCGCAACCTTCATGCGGGTGCGGAAGATATCCCCCATATAAATCACTTCGAGCACTTCGGCGTCGATCATATGGGCGCCTTCGGGCATCAGTTCGGGCTTGAATTCGACCCGTTCAGGCCGGATCGACACAAGCGTCTTTTGCCCTTTGTGGCGAATGTTGACCGGCGTCGCGTCGATCAGCTCGCCCGTTTCCAGCCGCACAAGGCATTTCTCGCCGTCCAGTTCTTCAACGGTGCCGGGCAGCTTGTTGTTTTCACCGATGAATTGGGCCACGAAGCTGTTCTTGGGCTGTTCGTAAAGCTGATCCGGCGGGGCCAATTGCTGAATGCGGCCATCGTTGAACACCGCGACGCGGTCCGACATGGTCAGCGCTTCGCCTTGGTCGTGGGTCACATAGACCACGGTCAGGCCAAGATTTTCATGCAGGTGCTTGATCTCGAACTGCATATGTTCGCGAAGTTGCTTATCAAGCGCGCCCAAAGGTTCGTCCATCAACACAAGGCTGGGGTCGAACACCAGCGCGCGCGCCAAGGCGATGCGCTGTTGCTGGCCGCCCGAAAGCTGGGCCGGGCGACGGTTGGCAAAGGCCCCCATCTGCACCATGTCGAGCGCGCGCATCACTTTGGCCTCGCGCTCGGATTTGCCCATCCCACGGACTTCCAGCGGGAAAGACAGGTTCTCCCCCACCGTCATATGCGGGAAAAGCGCATAGTTTTGGAACACCATGCCGATCCCGCGTTTGTGCGGCGGCATTTCGTTGATGTTGGTTCCATCAAGCAAAATCCGTCCGTTCGTCGCCGTCTCAAAGCCTGCCAGCATCATCAGGCAGGTGGTTTTGCCGGACCCTGACGGCCCCAGCATGGTGAGGAATTCACCCTTGGCGATTGACAGGTTCAGATCTTTCACGACCAGCGTTTCGCCGTCGTAGCTTTTCTGGACATGGTCAAATACGACGAAACCATCGTCGGTCTGTGCAGCGGTCAATGCGGGCTCCCCGTGGCTTTTTTGTGGTTCGTTTGCTCCCGTGGCGCTGACTAAAACAGCGCCGTTTGCAGAATTCAACTGTCATTTCCGGCAAGTCGAAACGTAGGGACCGGTGCGACAGGTTTCGACACAAAACCGTCAAAATACGCCATGTCGCAGGCGCTGCGCGACCAGAGCACGCATGCCCTGCGATCAATTTCGCGGCGTCGCAAAAACTTTGCAGCGGGGCGCGAATAGACTTGATCCGGGGCGGCATCCCCCCACAGCACCCCCGCCAACCGGGGCATTGCGCGAATCAAATCCACCTGCGCTGCGCGATCAAGGCTGCGCAGCCCCTGCACGCCCGGCCAAAAGCTTTCCACCCAGAGCCCTTCAACCGCAATCAGCGCGTGATGCGGCAAGAAAAGATGGTGATAAGTCACCCCCTCGTCATGCCGCACCGCCCCGCGCATCCGCCGTGCACCGCCCCAGCCGCAAGCCGCCAAATGCCCTGCACGCGCCAAGGCCCCCGCGGCCCCTTCGGGCACAAAAACCCCGTGCAACGCCGAAAGCCGGACCGGCTGGGCATTCCCCAACCGTCCGGCTGCAATTTCAACTGGCAGGAGATTCGGGTCGTCATGCATCATTTTTGGGCTTACATGCCGCGATCCCGCCCAAATAACGGGCAACGGCGGCCCCGCTCTTGTATTGACCAAATCGCCGGGCTTCAGGCGCTCCACCGGGACCGGCCCGCGCGGCGTGGCAACCCGCGATCCGGCGACCAGACAGGGGATGCCCATCGCATGCAAAACCGGCGCACTGTCAACGCTGTCCTTCGTGATCCCCAAAAGCGTGACCGTCGTGCCATCGGGAAAGCCCAGCACCGCATTGCCCGAGCCGTCCTGCGTAACAGAGACATCCCAGGTGGTGACCGGATTTGCGCTGAAATCCTGTAGCCCGCTCACATCTAATTGGTCGGTGGTCAGGCTGCCCGCATAGCTCAGGTCAAAATCGGCGATGAAATCGGCCCCGTCGCCATCCGCGAATGTATAGGTGTCGGCCCCCGCGCCACCGGTCATCGTATCCGAGCCGGTCCCGCCGATCAGCGTGTCATCGCCATCATCGCCCGACAGCACATCATCATCGGCACCGCCCCAAATCAGGTCATTGCCCGCACCGCCCGCAATCGTGTCATTGCCCGCATCGCCCGCAAGCGTTTCGGCCTCGCTGCCGCCGGTAATGGAATCGTTGCCATCGCCACCCGCGATGGAATTGGCACCGGCCCCGGCGGTGATTGTATCGGCCCCCGCACCGCCATCGACCGTATCCGCGCCATCGCCGGTGGTGATGCTGTCATCGCCCGCCCCGCCCAGAATCGCGTTGTCCCCCGGCCCGCCCTGGATCGTATCGGCCCCGTCACCGCCGTCGAGCGTGTCTTTCCCGGTCGTGGTCGAGGCAATCAGCAGGTCATCGCCCGTGCCGCCCGAAATATCGTTTGACCCGGTGCCGCCGATGATCGTGTCATTGCCATCGCCGCCCGAAAGCGTGGTGTTGCCCGAGCCGCCATGGATCGAGTCATCGCCCAAGCCCCCATCGACCACATCATTGCCGCTGACGGTCAGAATCGTGTCATTGCCATCGCCGCCGGTGACCGTGTCGGCGCCAGACCCAGTGGAGATAGAATCGCCATAATCCGAGCCGATGATGACATCGCTGCCGCCGCCCGCGTCGATATCGACCCCGTCCAAGGCCGTGCTCGCGTCGAAACTATCGGCGAAATCGGTGCCGATGACCTGCTCGATCTCCCAAAAATAATGGACCGCCGGATCGCCGTCATAGGTGATGGTGCCGGTTTCCCAGCCGGTCCAAGTGACCGTCGCGCCCGCGCCGGACAAGATGATCGTGTCGCTATCGGTGCCGCCCTCGCCCCCGTAAATAGAGGTGGCGCCATCCCCGAAGCCAAGTAAGAAAGTATCGGCATCGTCGTCGCCGTGCAGTTCGTTCAGACCGGTGCCGCCGGAAAGCGTATCGCTGCCCGCCGCGCCGTGCAGGGTGTCATTGCCCGCACCGCCCGTGATCAGATCATCGCCGCTATTGGCCCAAACGGAATCGTCCCCATCCCCCGCATCGATCGTGTCATTGCCCGCGCCGCCGTCGATCGTGTCATTGCCCGCATCGCCATAAATGAGGTCATCGCCCGCTTCGCCGTAAAGTCTATCATCGCCATCGCCCCCGTAGATCGTATCCGATCCGCCCCCGGTATAGACGGTGTCATTGCCACTGCCCGCATCGACGTAATTCGCCCAGGTCGCGGTTTGCACCCCGCTTAGGTCATCAATGTAGTCGTTGCCGTCACCGCCATAGACGGTGTCTTGACCCATGCCGGAATAGATCGTGTCATCCCCGGTGCCGCCCCGAATAAGATCATGGCTTGAGCCGCCAATGATACTGTCATTGCCCGCCGCCCCATCAAGCGTGAGGCCCGAACCATCGGCGCCGGCATTAATCGTGTCGCCAAGGCTTGAACCATAGATCGCCTCGATATTATCGAACTGGACACTGTTTGCGCCCTGATCGGCATGGCCGTCTTCCCAATCGGTGAAGATGACCGAAATCCCGCCCACTCCGCTGAAATAGCTGAAATCAAGCGTGTCCTCATCCACACCGCCCGCGGTGGTGGTGGTGCCGCCAAAGACCGTGTCATGGCCCCAGTTCGCTTCGAAATAGAAGCGGTCGGCATCGGCATCGCCGTAAAGGATGTCGTCGCCGGTGTTGCCTGCAATGCTATCAGCCCCGTCGCCGCCGCGCACCGTGTCACTGCCAGCGCCCGCCAAAATGACATCTGTGCCCGCGCCACCCTCTATGCTGTCATTGCCATTGCCCCCCTCGATCCAGTCATTGCCGGTGCCACCAAGGAGCGTGTCATTGCCGTCTTCGCCAAAAATCGTGTCATTATCGGCGCCGCCATCGACATAATCATTGCCATACCCGGAATAGATCGTGTCATTGCCTGCATCGCCATAGATCGTGTCGTTCCAGACATAGCCGGTGGAGCCTGCGTAATCGTCGATGTAATCATTGCCATCGCCGCCGTGGACCTCGTCACCACCGGTGCCGTATTCGATAGAATCGTTGCCTGCCCCTCCATAGATCGTATCTGACCCGGCGCCGGCGTTGATCGTATCGTTGCCCCCGGCGGTGGTGATCGTGTCATCCCCCGCCCCCGCAAGGATCGAGTCGTTGTAATCCCCGCCCTCGATCGTATTGGCCAGATCCGGATCAAAGCTCATCGAGGCGAGCGAGACATAGGTCGGCCCATCGGTTACATCGGGCATTGAGGTCACGTGATAGGTGACACCGGGCGTCAGTGGGGCCGTGGCGACCTGCCCCACCACGACGCCATTAATTTCCAACACATAAAGCGTGATCGTAGCGCCATCCGGCGCGGTGAACACCGCGGCCTGCTCGGCGTAGATCCGCCCCGAGGTCAGCAGTGTGCCAGTGGCATCATAGATATCGGCGTTTTGCGTGAAATCGTTGCCGATTTCATCATTGGTGCTGTCGCCTTCAAGATTGGTGCCCTCGTCGTCGATCACGAAGGTCAGGCGCGAGGTATCGTAGTCCCAACTGGGGTCGATCATGAAGTTCGACCCGGTTGTGAGGGTAGACCCGCCCCCCTCGATCAGGATCTGCGCTTCATCAAAGCCTTGTATCGTGTAGATCGCCACGGCCCTTGCCCCATGCCTGACGCGCCGCATGCGCGGAGTCACCCAAGCTCAGGAACACATAAACTGCTAAATCTCCGGTTAAGCCCGGCAAGGCAGGATTTTCCATTTAACGAAGAATCTGAGCGAATTCGGAAACGCTTCTCGCGCCGAAAGCGCCTTGCCGTCGCCGGTCCGGAAACCGCTTGGCATATGGGCACAAACCAAAAGGATATAAGACAGGCACAGGCGCGCAAACGGGCAAGGGCAGAAAAGACGAAACCCGGAGCTTGCGCCCCGGGCTTACGGCCATCCGGCCAGTGGTGCGGTTGAGAAGACTCGAACTTCCACGGGAGTTACCCCACAGCGACCTCAACGCTGCGCGTCTACCAATTCCGCCACAACCGCACGTTTTGGCTTGGTGAGGGGCGTTTAGCCGAGCCTGCGGCGAATGAAAAGCCCCATTTTGACGCTTTGAACAATTCGGGTGAAAATTTCTTGTCGCAGGCTTTGGCCGGGGCCGCAGATCACGCAACTGGCGGGTTTCGCAACAGCCTTGCCAAGGCTGCCGCTGCGGTTTTGCCCAGATCCCAATTCCCCGCCCGAACGCACAAGGGGCGCCGTAGCGCCCCCCCGCAAACGGTCTAAATGCGCCCGATCAGGGTTGCGCGGGCAGCTTGGACGAGCCCTGCGCCACAAGATTTGCGGCCCCGGCGGCAAAGCTGGCCAGGCCGGAAATCCCGCCCGCGGCAGATTTGGTCGAGATCGTGCCCGCCGAAGCCGAGGCCGGGATCGCCGTTTCCGTCGGGGCCGGGCTGCTGGGCGCGGTGACCGGCACCGGCAAGAGCGGCACCGCCGTCGCGCGCCCATTGAGCGCCATCGACGCTTTCTTGATCAAGCTGGCCCGGTCGGGCTGTTCGGGCAAGAACACCGGGGTCTGACCGACTGACAGCGCATCCGCGCTCAGCCCATACCAATCCAGCGCCAAATCGGGATGTTTCTCGATCCCGACGCCCGCGGTCAGGTGGTGGCCCAGCATTTCCGCATAGACCATCTGCCCCGTCCCGGCGAGCACCAGCGCCGAGGCAATCGCCATCTCCGCCTCGTCCAGCCCATAGCCGATCGACAGGCAAACCTTGGAGGTGGAGATCAGTTGATCCTCGGCCATGCCCGATTGCCCGATCCAGCCTTGGATCGAGGCGACCATGTCATCGCGCGGGGTGGTGGTCAGCTTGGCGACCTGATCTTTCAGCGCGGCGCTAAAGCCCCGGCATTGCGTGGCGATTTGCTCGGGCGTGAAGCCTTGGATCTGCGCGGCCAGCGCGTCGCCATCAGCCTTCGCGGCCGCCGAAACGGCACAGAATTGTTCGCCCAACGCCTGCGCCGGGTCCGACATCGCCGCGACCGTTTGCAGCCCGCCATTGGACCCCGATTTTGCGTTCACGCCCGCGCAATAGCGCGCAAGTGTCAGTTTCGGCGCTGCCATGGCCGAGCCGAAGCTGGGCATCGTCGGCGCCGGCGCAGGCGTGGTGGCCGCCGCAAAACTGGGCATCGCCGAGGCCGGGGCCGGGGCTGTGGGTTGGGCCGCCATCATCGTATTGGGCAGCGCGGCGCCGGGGCTTGGCATCGGCACCGCCGGATTGGTCGCCATCGTGCCGCCGCCTTTCACTTCGCACAGCCCGTGACGGCAGGCGAAAGAGGCCGGGGTCGCATTGGCCACCTGAAAGTCATTACGCTGATAGCCCTGCGGCGTTGACGCAAAGACCCGCACCGTGCAGGCGGGGCCATTGCACCAAAAGCCCGACCCGGTGACCGAGGTATCGATCATGTAATCGGTCCGGCCATCGGCGTTCATATCGGCCAGTTGCACAAAGCCCGCGCGCTGCAAAAGCTGCTCGGGCTCGACATTGGTGTTGCGCGCGATTTCAAACACGGCTTCGGACACTTCGGGCGGCAGACCGCCGATCGTGCCCCCCGAGTAGCCCCCCGCATAGCCGGTATGGGCGGTGCCCCCCATCATTTCATCGCGCTGCGCCAAAAGCATGCCGCGCACGCCTTGCGGGCTGCGGGCGATGGTGCTTTGCACTTGCGGGCCGCCCAATTGCGCGCGGTTGTAGGCGGTGACAAGGATATTGCGCTCCATCTCGGTCAGTTGCCCGGTGGCCGGATAACCCAGAAGCGCTTGATATTGCGAGATCGCCGCGCGTGATCTTTTGCCCAGAACGCCATCGGCGGTGCCCACGGGATACCCGAAATAATTGAGCGAATTCTGCACTTCGCGGTTTTGCTCCCGCTGGGCCGACGACATGGTAGAGCGGCGCGTCGTGGTGCGGCGGGGCGACCGGTTGGCCTCATTGACAATGGCCGCCCCGATCATCCCGCCGATCAGGCCGCCAACCACATCGCCGCCGCCCGCCAAAACGGGCGTGCCGCCGGTAACCCCCACACTCAAGGCAACAATGCTTGTAAGGAGATGACGCGCTTTCATAATGTCCTCCGATTCCGGGGCAAAGCCCGTAAGCGATGCCGTCAAGACCGCATCGCGATAAAACTCCCGTGAGTTTTCGCCCGAATCGGGCTTGAGGCAAGGTTTTTGTCGCTCTAACACCCAAAAGAACAGGAGCCAGACATGCCAGAATGGATAAAATCCGACCGACCCGTCGCCTATGAGGACGCGCTTGCTTTCATGGAGGCACGGGTGGCCGCGATTGCGGCGGGCACCGCCGACGAGGCGATCTGGCTGCTGGAACACCCTCCGCTTTATACGGCGGGCACTTCGGCGCGGCAGGCGGATCTGGTCGATCCCGACCGGTTTCCGGTTTATGAGGCCGGGCGCGGCGGGCAATATACCTATCACGGGCCGGGCCAGCGCATTGTCTATGTGATGTTGGATCTGAACAAGCGCGGTCGCGATGTGCGCTGTTTCGTGCGCGCGCTGGAGGCTTGGGTGATCGCCGCTCTGGCCGAATTCAACGTCACCGGCGAAATCCGCGAGGGGCGCGTGGGCGTCTGGGTGCAGCGGCCCGAAAAGGGGCTGCAAGCCGATGGCAGCCCGCGCGAAGACAAGATTGCCGCGATCGGGGTAAAATTGCGCCGCTGGGTCAGCTTTCACGGAATTTCGATCAATGTTGACCCGGAGCTAGAGCATTTTTCCGGCATCGTGCCCTGCGGCATTCGCGAACATGGCGTGACCTCGCTTGTGGATCTGGGGCTGCCAGTCACGCTGGAAGACCTTGACGTGGCACTAGAGACCACCTTTGCCGCAGCCTTTGCACGCGCGTGCGTCCAACCTTAGCGCAACATAGCCCCCGGCGTGCCAAGCCCCGGCACGACAGTTGCATAACACGGATGTGACGAGGCCGTTGACCTTGGCCGCGCAATTTGAACAGATAGGGCCGCGCCTTTCATGGGGCGCAACAAACGATCCTGCCCGGCAACCTCGTGGTAACGGAATTTTGTGCATGCACAGCAAAATGTACTAATGTGAGATGCGCGACCTTTTGCCCTGTGGTAAGGGGAATACCGGGCACAAAGACTGCCTTTCGATCCCGGGCGCTCCGGGCAAGCAAACAGACCAAGGAACCAGCGATGAAGATCAGCCTCTATGCCACCCTCGCCGCGCTCGCTCTGGCCACGCCCGCGCTGGCCGAGGGCGATGCCGCCGTTGGCGAAAAAGAATTCACCAAGTGCAAAACCTGCCACTCGATCACCGCGCCTGACGGCACCGATATCGTCAAAGGCGGCAAGGTCGGCCCGAACCTCTATGGCGTGATCGGTCGTCAAGCCGGCAGCTACCCGGATTTCCGCTACAAAGATTCGATCGTCGAACTGGGCGAAAGCGGCTTTGTCTGGACCGCGGAAGAAATCGCCGTCTACATGCAAGACCCGACCGCCTTCTTGAAAGAAAAGACCGGCAACAAGCGTGCGCGCTCGGGCATGACCCACAAGCAAAACAAAAACCAAGAAGACATCGTCGCCTTCTTGGCCTCGGTCGTCACCGAATAAGACATTTCTTGAGGCAATCGCCTTGTGAGAGGCCCGGTCGGATCACCGACCGGGCCTTTTCTTATCCGCGCCGCATCGGCACCCGTGCCGAGACCGGCCCAAGCTTTAGCCGAGCCGCGCCTTGACCATTGGCCCGACCGCGCCGAAATCCATTTGCCCCGTATGGGCGGATTTCAACTCTGCCATCACCCGGCCCATATCGCGGATCGAGCTGGCGCCCAGCTTTTCGATCGCAGCGGTGATCGCGGCGTCAACCTCTTCGGCGGTCAGTTGGCGTGGCAGAAATTCCTCGATCACCGCGATCTCGGCCAATTCCTTTTCCGCCAGTTCCAACCGCCCGCCTTCCTCGTAGGCGCGCGCCGATTCCTGACGCTGCTTCACCATTTTGCCCAGAATCGCCAAGATCTCGGCATCGCCCACGCTTGAGCCATCGCCTTCGGCCCGCAATGCAATCTCGCGATCCTTGATCGCCGCATTGATCAGCCGCAGGGTCGACAGCCGCACCGCCTCCTTGGCCTTCATCGCCTCTTTCAGCGCCGATGCCAGCTTTTCGCGCATGCCCATGTCCTGCTCAGTTTGAACCAGCCGTCACCTTAGCCTGAAGCCCGCCGCCATACAACCGCGACAAATTATTGATTTCATTGAATTTCCTCTTTTTCCCAAAAGCCTTGACGCCCTCGGCGCCGAACCGTAGGTTCAGCCGAATTTTGCCCCGGGAGTCGCGCCATGCCCACACAAACCCCGCCATCGGAAAAACCCACCGCCCTGATCGCCACGGCAGATGGGCAATTGTTCTATGGGCGTGGCTTTGGGGCCGTGGGCGAAACCGTCGCCGAACTGGTGTTCAACACCGCGATGACCGGCTATCAGGAGATCATGACCGATCCCAGCTATGCCGGGCAGGTCGTGACCTTCACCTTCCCCCATGTTGGCAATGTCGGCGTCACCCCCGAAGATGACGAAACCGGCGAGCCGGTCGCCGCGGGCCTTGTGGTGAAATGGGACCCGACCGAACCGTCGAACTGGCGCGCGATCGAGCCGCTTGTGGGCTGGCTGGAAAAACGTGGCAGAATCGGCGTGGGCGGGGTCGACACCCGGCGTCTGACCCGCGCGATCCGCCAACAAGGCGCGCCGCATGTGGCCATTGCGCATGACCCGGACGGCAATTTCGACATCGAGGGGCTGGTGAAAAAGGCGCGGGAGTGGAAAGGTCTTGTCGGCCTTGATCTTGCCCGCGAAGTCAGCTGCACGCAAAGCTACCAGTGGAACGAGATGCGTTGGGCTTGGCCCGAGGGCTACAAACCCCGCAGCGAACCGGGCTTCAAGGTCGTCGCCATCGATTATGGCGCGAAACGCAATATCCTGCGCTGTCTGGCCTCGGCGGGCTGCGATGTGACGGTGCTGCCTGCCACCGCCACCGCCGAAGAGGTGCTGGCGCATAATCCCGAAGGCGTGTTTTTGTCCAACGGGCCGGGCGATCCGGCGGCAACGGGGGCCTATGCCGTGCCGATGATCAAGGGCGTCTTGGAGACAGACTTGCCGGTCTTCGGCATTTGTCTGGGCCACCAGATGCTGGCGCTGGCGCTTGGCGCCAAAACGATCAAGATGAACCACGGCCACCATGGCGCGAACCATCCGGTGAAGGATAAAACCACCGGCAAGGTGGAAATCACCTCGATGAACCACGGCTTTGCGGTCGATGCGCAGACCCTGCCCACGGGCGTCACGGAAACCCATATCAGCTTGTTTGATGGCTCCAACTGCGGCATCGCGCTGGAGAATCGGCCGGTCTTTTCCGTGCAATATCACCCCGAAGCCAGCCCCGGCCCACAAGACAGCTATTATCTGTTCGAACGGTTCGCCGCCGCGATGGCCACCCGCCGCAGCGCCTAAGCGGGGCCGCCGAGCGTCTGAAAATCCTCAAGAATTTGTAAACGGCGCCGATTTCGGTGCCGTTTCTTTTGCGCAATTACACACCCTAAAGCATAGGATTTCTCGCTTTTGTATTAACCAAGCATTAACCAAAGCTGCGCTTACTCGTCTTTGGATTGGTTAATCGCACGAGGACGATATGCGCAGCCTCGCCCGCTCGGGCATCATCTATGCCGATTTCGGCGCCAAGGCGCGGGCACGTCTGAAACAGCCCGGGCTCGAAGACAGTGCCGCGCAGACCATGCCCATGGCGCGGCCGATACCGCCCGCGCCCGCTACGGCCCGCCCGCGCCCGCAAAGACGGCCGCTGGGGCAAATTCTGCTGGAAATGGGCGCGGTGGCGCCCGGCGACCTGCTCAAGGCGGTTACGTTGCGCCACCGCGAAGACGTGCGGCTGGGCGATATTTTGCTGACCCATGGCTGGACCGGCGAGGCGGAGTTGATGGCGGCCCTCGCACAGCAATGGAACGCCACGGTCGTCGATCTGCTGGCCGAACCGCCCGATCCGCGCCTGATCGATGCGTTGGGCCCGGAGCTATGCCTACAAGAGGCCATGGTGCCCTGGCGCAGGTTGGGCGGGGTCACGCTGATCGCCACCGCCCGGCCCGAGGATTTCGCTGCGCTCAGCACACGCCTGCCCGCGCGGCTGGGGCCGTGGCGCATGGTGCTGGCCCCTGAAAGCGATGTGCATGCCGCGCTTTTGGCGCGCCGTCAGACCGCCTTGATCCGGCGCGCCGAAATGCGGGTGGACCCGGCGCAAAGCTGCCGCAGCCACAACGAACGACGCGCCGCGCGCATTGCGCTTGGCGTCGTGCTTGCTGCCGCGCTTGGGCTTGCGCTCGCCCCGGTGGCGGTCTTTGCGCTGCTGTTTGGCTGGGCGATCGTGACGCTTTTCGCAACCACGGGACTGCGGCTTGCCGCCTGGCTGGCGCAAATGCGCGCGCTGCGCCGCGCCGCGCGCCAAGACCCGCTCGCGCCCCCTCCCCCCACGGCCGGGGTGATGCGAAAACTCCCGATGATCTCGCTTCTTGTGCCGCTCTACGACGAATGCGACATCGCCGCGCGGCTGATTGAGCGGTTGGGGCGGCTGACCTACCCGCGCGAATTGCTCGATATCATTTTGGTGGTCGAAGAGGGCGACCGCACCACCCGCCATGCTTTGGCCGGAACCGCCCTGCCGCGCTGGATGCGCATTGTCACCGTGCCCGCAGGCCCGATCCGAACCAAGCCTCGCGCGCTCAATTACGCGCTGAATTTCTGCCGCGGCAGCGTGGTCGGGGTCTATGATGCCGAGGATATGCCCGACCCGGATCAATTGCACCGCGTCGCGCGCCGCTTTGCTGAAACCGGGCCAGAGGTGGCCTGCGTCCAAGGGGTGCTGGACTATTATAACCCCCGCACCAATTGGCTCGCGCGCTGTTTCACCATCGAATATGCCGCGTGGTTTCGCGCCATGCTGCCCGGGCTTGCGCAGCTTGGCCTTGTCGTTCCGCTGGGCGGCACGACTTTGTTCTTTCGCCGCGCCGCGCTAGAGAAACTGAGCGGATGGGATGCCCATAACGTCACCGAAGATGCCGATCTGGGCCTGCGTCTGGCGCGTCACGGCTACCGCACCGACTTGATCGACACCGTCACCCACGAAGAGGCAAACTGCCGCCCGCTGCCTTGGGTGCGGCAACGCTCGCGCTGGCTGAAGGGCTATGCGATGACATGGGCGGTGCATATGCGCGACCCGGTGCGGCTGTGGCGCGACTTGGGGACCAAGCGGTTTATCGGCGTGCAGGTGCTGATCTTGGGCGCGCTGTCGCAATATCTGCTGGCGCCGGTTCTGTGGTCTTGCTGGGCGATCCTGTTCGGTCTGTGGCACCCGGTCTCGGCGTTGCTCTCGCCGGGGGCAGAAACGTTGCTTCTGTTTGCCTTCGTGCTGACGGAATTGATCAATATCACCATCGCGGCTTGGGCGGTGCGCGGCCCCGCGCATCGCCACCTGATCCCATGGGTGCCAAGCTTGCATCTTTATTTCCCGCTGGGGGCGCTGGCCGGCTGGAAAGCGCTTTACGAGATGATCTTGCGCCCCTTTTTCTGGGACAAAACCTCGCATGGGGTGTTTGACGGCACGCCCGATATCCCTGCCCCGGCGGCACGCTCCGATATGGTGCTGCGGATTGCAGAGGCTGCCCGACCGCCCGCGCCCGCCCCACGCATTGCTTGCGCCCCGTTGATCGACTAGGGGCAAGTGACACGAAAATCCTGCCCAACCCGGACAGCGCATTCGCGCCCGGCGGGCGCGATTAGGGCTGCTCGCCCCGGCTTTCGGCATCAAGCTTGAGCCGGGTCTCAAACGCTTGCGAGATATGCACGCGCAGCGCCTGCGCCGCCCCCTCTTCATCGCCTGCGGCAATCGCATCGACAATCGCCTGATGTTCGTCCAGCGCGCGCGCACCGCGCCCCTCGGCGGCCAGCGAGGTCGTCGCCAAAAGCGCCATTGATCGATGTACAAGATCAAGCTGCTGCACAAGGTAGCGGTTGTGCGAGGCCAGATGCAATTGCCGGTGAAACCGCTTGTTCGCCCGCGCCAGCGCCACCGGGTCATTCAACTGCCCCCGGTCGACATCGATCATCTCTTGCAAGACGCGAATTTCTTCCGGCGCGGCATGTTTGGCCGCAAGCTGGGCCGCCAGCGCCTCCAATTCCGCGCGCACCACGTAAAGCTCGGCCAGTTGATTGTGATCGAGCGAGGCCACGATCAGGCTGCGCCCGTCACGCGCCAGCATCGCCTGCGTTTCCAGCCGTTGCATCGCTTCGCGCACCGGGGTACGCGACACACCAAACCGCTCGGCCAGTTCCGATTCCACCAGCCGGTCGCCGGGGCGATAAAGCCCCGCATCGATCGCTTCGAGAATGAGCGTGTAAGCGTCCTTCTGCATCGGGATCCCCGGCCTTGTGCTGCGCCGCCCCATTGTATGCCGATGTATGCGGGCACCCGGGGCGCCGCCAACTTAGGGCTTGCATGGCCCCGTGACAAGCCGCCACAGGCGCAAATTCTGACCATTGCGCGCAAAGGCGCGGCCAATTAGCTTCCCCCCATGCCTGCCAATGCCTTTTCGGATGTCGCGCACTGGGTGTTCGACCTCGACAACACGCTCTACCCGCCCTCGGCGCGGCTGTTTGACCAGATCGAACGGCGCATGACCGATTTCGTCGCCCGCGCGCTGAATGTGCCCGATGCCGAGGCCGATCATCTGCGCGACCATTATTGGCGGCTTTACGGCACCACCTTGGCCGGGTTGATGCATGAACACGGGCTGGAGCCCGGCCCCTATCTGGAAGCGGTGCATGACATAGATTTTGGCGTGCTGAGCCCCGATCCGGATTTGCGCAGCGCGATTGCCGATCTGCCCGGCCACAAGATCGTGTTCACCAATGGCTCGGCCCCCTATGCCGACCGCGTTCTGGCCGCGCGCGGTCTGGCGGGTTTGTTTGATGGGGTGTTCGGCGTCGAACATGCCGAGTATCATCCCAAACCGCAGCCAGAAGCCTTTGCCGCCGTCTTTGCCAAGGCGGGCATCGCCCCCTCTCGCGCGGCAATGTTCGAAGACGATCCGCGCAATCTGGCTGTGCCGCACGATCTGGGCATGCGCACCGTGCATGTGGCCCCCGCGCCCACGCCCGCGCCGCATATTCAGCACCACACCGCCGATCTTTCGGGCTTTTTGCGCCTCTTGCGCGCGCCCCGGCACCCCTAGCGGCGCGCCTTTTGGATCGCTGCTCGTCCCCGGGGCGGCCAATTTAAAATAATTCTAACCACGACCAGCGCGACAACTTGACGCGAATCTGCCTTTGAGTGTATGCAAAAGCATACCGCCGTCAGGGAGACGGCAAAGGGAGACCTCCATGACCATGACCTCCGCCAATACCGGCATGATGTCGGCTGCTTCGCACGGCCACGATGAGAAAAAAGACTACACGTTCGCGATGTATATCATTGCGGCGGTGGTGATCGGGATCATTGCGACGCTTGTGGTGACCATGGGGCTCGGCGGGCTGATCTTGTTTGGTGTTGGTGCGACGTGGTTCATGCTGGCGCTGCTGGTGGTGATGACCGCAGGCGGCTAAGACGCGTCGATTGTTTTCGCGAAGGCCCGGGTTTTCCCGGGCCTTTTGCATTTATGCGACCATATGCGCCATGGCCCGAATCCAAAACACGATTCAATTATTCATATATTGATCATGCATAATACCTGCAGTCGCAGGGGAAAGGATCACCATGAGCACGGCACAATCCACTTCGGGCAAGGGCGGCGCCCTTGTGATGTATCTCGTTGCGCTGATCATCATCGGCGGCGCGGTGGCGGGCTTTATGCTGGGCGGGGTCTTCTTGATGACCGTCTGGTTCGTGATCCTGACCTTCCTGATGCTGGGTCTGATGGTGCTGATGTCGGTGTCCTGACACAGCCGTGACGGCCTGATACGGCTTCTTGTCGCTGCGACGATTGAACTTGCGGCCCCGGCGCGCCATCTTGAAGGCGACATTCAGGGAGACCGCCATGACCGATCCGACCGCACAGCGCTTGCAAACCGACATCGTGATTTCCGGCGGGGGCGTGGCGGGCCTTGTGGCCGCCGCCGCCTTTGGCTCTGCCGGTTTCAGGGTGCTTTGCGTCGACCCGACCCCCCCGGTGACCGAGGAAGGCGCGGCCGGGGCGGATATGCGCACCACCGCCTTTTTGCACCCGTCCCGCACCGTGTTGGAACGCGCGGGGCTGTGGGCCCGGCTTGCCCCACATGCCGCGCCCCTGCAAGTGATGCGGATCATTGATGCGGGCGGCGACACGCCCGTGGCGCGCCTGACCCGCGATTTCGATGCGGCGGATCTGTCGGACGAGCCCTTTGGCTGGAACTTCCCGAACTGGCTCTTGCGGCGTGAAATGGTGGCGCGTCTGGCCGAATTGCCGCTGGTGGATTTCCGCCCCGGCGTGGCAACGACCGGGCTGGTCACGCGCGACAGCGGCGCCGAGGTCACGCTCTCCGATGGCACGCGGATCACCGCCAAGCTTGTGATCGGCGCGGATGGGCGCAATTCCTTTGTCCGCGAGGCGGCCGGGATCGCCGTCAAAACCACGCGCTACGGGCAAAAGGCGCTGGTCTGCGCGGTCACCCATGACCTGCCGCATGAAAATGTCTCGACCGAGGTGCATCGCTCCGGCGGGCCTTTCACGCTGGTGCCGCTGCCCGACCGCGACGGGGTGCCCTCGTCCGCCATTGTCTGGATGGAGCGCGGGCCCGAGGCAGAGCGGCTGGCCGAGCTGCCGCCAGCCGAATTCGAAGCGGCGATGACCGAACGCTCGACCGGGGTGCTGGGGCCGCTGACCCTAGTCACCCGCCGCGCGCTTTGGCCAATGATCACGCAAATCGCCTGCCGCTTTTCGGCCCAGCGCGTTGCGCTGATTGCCGAGGCCGCGCATGTGATCCCGCCCATTGGCGCGCAGGGGCTGAACATGAGCTTGGCCGATTTGCGCTGTCTGCTGGATCTGGCCGAGAAAGACCCCGGCCACTTAGGCGAAGCGGCCATGCTGAACACCTATCACCGCCGCCGCTGGCCGGAGGTCAAGGCGCGCGAGGTGGGGATCGACCTCTTGAACCGCGCCTCGATGCTGGAACCGCGCCCGCTGCGCGATCTGCGCGCCGGCGCCTTGGGCGCGCTTTATGCCCTCAAACCTGTGCGCAAAACCTTGATGAAGGCGGGGCTGGGCGTACGCTGAAAGGGTCGCAGGGGGGCAACGCCCCCTTACACGCTCACCACGTCGCGCAACGCGTCGCGCGACAGGCTCTCTTTCGTGCCTTCCATCGCCACCGCGCCACGTTTGAGCACATAGAACCGATCCCCCAGATCATGGGCGAAATCGAAATACTGCTCGACCAGCACAATCGCCATGCCTTTGGTATCGCGCAGATATTTGATCACGCGGCCGATTTGCTGGATGATATTGGGCTGAATGCCCTCGGTCGGCTCATCCAGCAACAGAAGCTTCGGCTTCATCAGCATCGCCCGGGCAATCGCCAATTGCTGTTGCTGCCCGCCCGACAAATCGCCCCCGCGCCGATTTAGGAACTCTTTCAGGATCGGGAACAGCTCATAAATTTCATCTGGAATGAACCGTTCCGAGCGCGGCAGCACCGCAAAGGCGGTTTCCATATTCTCGCGCACGGTCAGCAGCGGAAAGATCATCCGGCCTTGCGGCACATAGCCAAGCCCGCGCCGTGCCATCGCTTGTGGTGGCACCTTGCCCACCGCGTGCCCATCCAGCGTGACCGCCCCGCCCGATCGCGGATGCGCCCCGGCAATCGCCTTCAAAAGCGAGGTTTTGCCCACGCCATTCGTGCCCATGATGCAGGTCACCTCGCCCGCGCGGGCCTCCAAATCGATCCCATAAAGGATCTGCGAGCCGCCGTAATGAAGCGTAAGCCCTTCGGTTTTCAGCATCTTATCGCCCCAAATACACTTCAATCACTTGTTGGTTCGCGGTGACATGGTCAAGCGAGCCTTCGGCCAGCACCGCCCCTTCATGCAGCACGGTAACCTTGCAATTGAGCCGCCGCACAAAATCCATATCGTGTTCGACCACGACAACGGCATGGGTTTTGGCCAGATCGACCAGAAGGCTGGTTGTCTGCTCGCGTTCCGCCAAGGTCATCCCTGCGGCGGGTTCATCGACCAGCAAAAGCCGTGGTTCTTGCGCCAAGAGCATGCCGATTTCGAGCCATTGCTTTTGCCCATGCGACAGCTCGCCCGATTTGCGCGTGAGCGCCTCGCCCAGCCCCACTTGCGCGGCCAATTCCTCGACCCGCGCATGGTCGGCACTTGCAGGTTTCCAAAACAGCACTCGCCACGGGCTACGGTTGGCCTTCAGCGCCATCATCAGGTTTTCGGCCACGGTCTGATCTTCAAAAACCGTGGGGCGTTGGAATTTACGGCCAATGCCTTCGCGGGCGATGTGTGCCTCGTCTAGCTTCAGAAGATCGATCGAGCGTTCCCCCCAAAGCACCCTGCCCTCGTCCGGCCGGGTCTTGCCAGTGACGATATCCATGAAGGTGGTTTTTCCCGCACCATTCGGCCCGATCACCGCGCGCAACTCCGCTGCGCCGATGGAAAAACTAAGGTTATTGATCGCGCGGAACCCGTCAAAGGTGACCGAGATGCCGGAAACTTCCAGAAGACCGCTCATTCCTGTGCCTCCCGTTCTTGCAAAGCGCCCTCATTGGGGCCAAGCGGCGCCCCACGCCGTTGCGGCGGGCGCAGACCGTCAAGCAGATCGACCAGACCCGAAAGCCCTTTGGGCGCGAACAACGTGACCATCACGAAGCTCAGCCCCAACAGCACCTGCCACCAATCAACCCATTTGACCGTGTAAAACCCAAGGTTCAGGTCAGGCGCACGCCCCCCGGTGAACCATGTCGAAACAAGCGAGACAAAGGCCGCGCCAAACACCGCGCCCCAAAGCCGCCCCCGGCCCCCAATCGCCACCCAGACGGCCAGGTAGATCGAGGCGATGGGCGCAATTTCCGCCGGGTTGATGATGCCCGCCTGCGGGTAATAAAGCGCGCCCGCGATGGCGGCGATCAGCGCGGTCAGGGTGAAAACAAAAAGCTTATAGCCTTCGACCGGATAGCCCAGAAAGCGCACCCGCGCCTCGTCATCGCGGATCGCGCGCATCACCGAGCCGAACTTGCCAGACACGGTGAAGGCGGCCGCCAGATAGCACAAGCCCAGCGCCAAAGCCGAAGCCCATAGGAACCACACCGACAGCCGGTCCTGCCCCGCCCAAGCCAGACCGGGGATGTTTTGCAGCCCCGACAGCCCGTTGTTGCCGCGCAGACCAGAGTCGTTTTGAAACAGGTAAAGCGCCAGCGCCAAGGTCATCGCTTGCGTCAGGATCGACAGATAAACCCCCGTCACCCTAGAGCGAAACGCAAGCCAGCCAAAGACCAAGGCCAACAGCCCCGGCACCAACAGCACCAGCGCCAATTGCGCCGGCAGCGATCCCGCAAAAGCCCAAATCGCGGGCAACTCAGACGTGCCCACCACGCCAAAGATTTGGCTCGCGATGGCATCGGACAGCTCTTGTGGGGTCAGCGGCAGCCCGGCATTCGATTGAAGCACAATATCGCGGGTGCGCGCATACATCAGCCACATGCCAACCATATAGCCGCCCAGCCCGAAAAAGGCGAAATGGCCAAGCGACAGGATCCCCATATAACCCCAGACAAGGTCCATCGCGATGGCGATCAGGCACAGGCAAAGCGTCTTGCCCAAGGTCTTAACCATCGAGGTGGAGATCAACTCGGCGCCATAGGCGTTCGACAGGAAGGTGATCACCAGCGTGAAGAGCGCCAGCGCGGACAGAAAGATCAAAACCGAGGGGTTCTTGGAGAGAAAACCTTGGGTCATGCGCTGGCCTCCAAACGGCGGGCGGTGCGGGGCGTTTTGGCAAAGGGGCGGGATGTGATGTGTCTCATGCTCAATCCCCCGCCGCGCGACCCTTCAGCGCGATGATCCCGCGCGGTCGGAACTGGATGAAGATGATGATGAAAAGGATCATGTAGGTCTGCGCGGCAAGCGTGTTGGAGGGGTTGAGCGCCTCGATCCCCTTTTGCAAGCCGCCCACCAGAGAGGCCCCAGCCAACGTGCCCCAGATGTTGCCAACCCCGCCCACGACCACCGTCATGAAGCTTTGCACAATGTAATCGGCCCCAAGCTCCGAGGTGACCTTGGCAAAAAGCCCGATTGCTACGCCCGCGATGCCCGCAATGCCCGAGCCCAAGCCAAAGGTCAGCATGTTGATCTTGTCGGGGTTGATCCCCATCGAGGCCGCCATCGAGGGGTTTTGCGTCACGGCCCGCACCTCGAGCCCCAACCGGGTGCGGCTCATCACGAACAAAAACAGCCCAAGGAACACAAGCGCCAGCACAAAAATCGCGATGCGGATATAACTGATCGAGACCACATCATTCAGCACCCAAGCCCCATCAAGCCATTCCGGCGCGGTCAGCGGGCGCGCCTGCGTGCCGAAGATATTTTTGAACAACTGTTGCAGCGCGATGGAAATGCCGAAGGTGGCCAAAAGCGTTTCCAGCGGGCGGCGCACCAGATGGCGGATCACCAGCCGCTCCATTGCCACGCCCGCCGCAAAGGTCACGGCAAAGGCCAAGGGCAGCGCGACCAAGATCGACAGCGTGTAATCCGCGATATAAAGCTGCACGACATAGCCGGTATAGGCCCCCATGGTGATGAACTCGCCATGCGCCATATTGATGACCCGCATCACGCCAAAGGTGACCGCCAAGCCAATCGCCGCCAGAAAGTAGATCGACGCGAGCGAGAGCGCATCGAGCGCCAAATCCGCGCCCTGCATCGCATTCACTTTGAGCGAGACAGATTTCAGCGCCGCCGCCGCCGCCGTGGTGACGGCGGCATCGGGCTCGGCATAAATCTCGGCATAGCGGTGCGCGGCGACGGTTTGGGCGACCTCCGCATCGGTCGCGGCGGCGGGCACCAGCCCTGCGGCTTCCAATGCATCATAAGCTTCGTCGCGGCGCGCTGGCACATCAAGCTCGGCCAAGGGAATGCCCGCCACGGCGCCCTTTTCGATATGCGCCTCTAGCGCGGCGCGCAGATCCGCGCGATCAAGCCGGGCCGGTGCGCGATTTTCGGCCACAAGCAGATCATAGGCCTCTTCGGCTGTGAACCCATCTTTGCCGGGGCGCAGTTCCGTTGCCACATTCCCCGTGGGCGCGCCGTCAAAGGCACGGCGGGTCGTGGCAACAAGCGGGTTCAGACTGGCGCGGAAATCCAGCCCCAAATCGGCGCCAAAGCTTTCAATCGCGGCGACGCGGTCGGTGGCATTTTCGCCAAAGCGGATCGTCAGCAGGGCCAGCATCCGCTCTTTTTGGGCCTTGATCTCGGCATCGGGTTCTGCGGCGATAGAGGCCGCCAGCGGCGCGATATGTTGCGGCCCGCCATCGCGCGCCAAAGCCACCAACGCGTCTTGGCGTTTCGAAATGTCGGGATCGGAAAGCTGAAACTTGATCAGCGCGGCGGCAATCAGCCCGCGCACCCCGGCATTGGGCTTGATCTCAGAAATCTGTTTGCGCGGGGCCTCGCCCGCATCGGCGCCGGTGATCGGATCGACCAGACGGTAATTATCCCCCTGACGGTCGACCAGAAAAATCGCCTTGTCGGATTTGCGCTGCCCCAGCCGCTTGTCGGCCCAAGCCTCAAGGAACGCGGGCGCCCCCGGCCCTGCGGCGCTGATCGCCCCAATCACCGGACCAATCGTCTTGCGCGAGGGTTTGGCGATGGCTTTCGCGTTTTCGGCAATCACGGCAGCCAGCCCGGAAATGGGGGCCTCGGCCACGGCGGGCGACAGATCGGGGGCCTCTTGCGCAGGCGCGGGGATCGCAAGGGCAAGGCTGGCGGCCAGCGCCAGAAACAAGCGTCGCATGGGGGGAATCCGGGTTTGGGAAGGGGGCCGCAAAGCCCCCTTCGATTGCGTTTGAACGCCGATCAGTAGTTGGATTTGATCTGCACGCAGGTCTCGGTTTCGGTGTTATACATGCCGCAATCGAGCGTCTGCCAATCCGACTTCAGCACCGCCGAATCCGGCAGATAATCGGTCCAGGCATCACCCGGCACCGGGTCGGTTTCGCTGATGATGTCAAACTGGCCGTCTTCCAGAATCTCGCCGATCAAGACCGGCTTGGTCAGGTGGTGGTTCGGCAGCATGGTCGCGGTCGAGCCGGTCAGGTTCGGGAATTCCTGCCCGATCATCGCATCGGCCACGGCATCGGTGTCGGTCGAGCCGGCTTCTTCCACCGCATTCACCCACATGTTGAAGCCGATATAGGTGGCTTCCATCGGGTCATTGGTCACGCGATCTTCGCCCATGGCAGCTTTCCACGCGGCGACGAATTCTTCATTCGCTTCGCTTTCGGCGCTTTCGAAATAGTTCCACGCGGCCAATTGGCCGACGAGGTTTTTCAGATCCCCCTCGCCAAGGCCCGACAGCTCTTCTTCGCCAACCGAAAAGGCCACAACCGGAATATCTTCGGCGGTGATGCCCGAAGCCGCCAGTTCTTTATAAAAGCCGATGTTGGCATCGCCGTTGATCGTCGAAATCACGCCGACCTTTTTGCCATCGGCGCCCAGCGCCTTCACATCCGCCACGATCTTCGACCAATCGCTGTGGCCAAAGGGGGTGTAGTTGACAAAGATGTCTTCGGCCGCGATGCCTTTTTGCTGCAGATAGGCTTCAAGGATGTTGTTCGTGGTGCGCGGATAGACATAGTCGGTGCCCAAAAGCGCGAATTTCTCGACCCCAAGCTCGTCAAGGAAGTAGTCCACCGCCGGGATCGCCTGCTGGTTCGGGGCCGCGCCGGTGTAGAACACGTTTTTGGAGCTTTCTTCGCCCTCATATTGCACCGGGTAGAACAGCAGGCCGTTCAACTCTTCCAGCACCGGCAAAACCGATTTGCGGCTCACCGAGGTCCAGCAGCCAAAGATCACGTCCACATCGTCCACGGTGATCAGTTCGCGCGCTTTTTCGGCAAACAGCGGCCAGTCAGAGGCGGGGTCGACAACAACCGCTTCAAGTTGCTTGCCCATCACGCCGCCCTTGGCGTTTTGCTCGTCGATCAGCATCAGGACGGTGTCCTTGAGCGTGGTTTCCGAAATCGCCATCGTCCCCGAAAGCGAGTGCAGAACGCCCACTTTGATCGTGTCGCCTTCGGCCGCCGCCATGCCAGCGGTCAAAGCCAGACCGAGCGCGGCCCCCGAAAGCAGTTTCCCAATCCCTGTCATTCATTCCTCCGTGGGCGCGAGAGGAGGCAGCGCCCCGTTGCTTGTGCATGTTGATCTGTGGCGAGTGACCCCGCGTGTCAGAGCAAAGCCGGGGTGCTGCGACGCGGCAAGGCGGCGGTCAGCAGGGAAAGGGCCAAGACAGGGATTTGACAACTTTTTAAGCAAAAGCCCGGACTTTGCGCAAAGTCCGGGCCGCAAAGGAACGCATCTGGCATGTTTCTTGCGGCATCAGTCGGGAATCGATGCGAGTTCCAAACCGCCTTCTTGCACCAGAAATGCGACAATCTGGTCAATTCCCGCACCGTTTTTAAGCTGCGCCATCACATAGGGCCGCGCGCCCCGGGCGCGTTTGGTGTCTTGTTCCAGCAAACCCGGGTCCACCCCGACATAGGGGGCGAGGTCGGTCTTGTTCACCACCAACAGATCAGAACGGGTTACCCCCGGCCCACGCTTGCGCGGAATATCCTGACCGGCGGCGGTGTCGATCACATAGATCGTCAGATCGGCCAGTTCCGGGCTGAAGGTGGCCGCGAGATTGTCGCCCCCGGATTCCACCAACACAAGATCAAGATCGGGGATCTGCTCGGTCAGTTCCGCAATCGCCGCAAGGTTGATCGACGCATCTTCGCGAATGGCCGTATGCGGACAGCCGCCCGTTTCCACGCCCCGAATGCGCGCGCCGGGCAGCACTTGGGCACGCATCAGCGCCTCGGCATCCTCGCGGGTATAGATGTCATTCGTCACCACCGCCATCGAACAGCGCGCCGCTAAGGCGCGGCACAACTGCTCGGTCAGCGTCGTTTTGCCAGAGCCGACAGGGCCGCCGATACCCACGCGCAAAGGTCCATTGCTCATGTCTTGAAGATCCTTACATCCAGCGTTTCATGCGCGGCCGATTGGACATCGGCGCGAAAGGCGGTTTGGGCCAGATCGGCGGTGGTCGCCGCAGCGGCCCGGTGGGCGATTTGGGCAATGTCATCGTGCAAAGCGGCCAACACCCTTTGCCCCGCCGCCTGCCCCAAAGGAATAAAGCGCACCCCCGCAGACACGAGATTGGACGCAAAGGAATGTTGGAACAGGGCAATCACCCGCTCTGCCGGAAGCTGTAGCGCAAGCGCAGCATCGGCCAAAGCCAAGGGCAGAGGCATCGGGTTTGGGCAAGTGCCCGTCATCTCGGCCCGCGCCTTGGCAAAGGCCGCGCCCTGTTCCTCTGTCTCTTTCAATCTTTCTGCCGTGCCCGCCAGTGCGCGCGCCAAATCGGCCAGCGCACCTAAATCTTCGCCCCGCAAGGCGCAGGCCAGAAGCACCGCATCATTCCAACCTGCGCCATGGTGCAAAATGTCGGTCAGCCACTCCAGCAAGCTGGCCTCTGACGTAACCTCCCCCGCGCTGACCGCCTGCTCCAGCCCATGGCTATAGGCAAAGGCCCCGGTCGGGAACGCGGGCGACAGCCATTGCACAAGGCTTAAAAGGGCCAGATCAGGCGTGGACATGGAACCCGCCGTGGCCGTGCGCGTGGCTGTGGCCGTGATCATGCCCCCCATGATCGTGCCCCATCGTGCGACCGGTGCCATAGGCCCCGCTTTCCGGGCGGAACGGCTCCATGCGTTTTTCAACCTTGGCGCCCAGACCTTTCAGCATTGCCTCCAGCACATGATCATCGCGAATGACCAGCCGCCCCGTCTCGATCTGGCAGGGCGTGTGACGGTTGCCGATATGCCACGCAAGCCGCGTCAGATCACCGGTGATCACCAAGACCGGCTCCAGCCCGCAGCGCACCTCGATGAACCGCCCATCTTCAAGCGCGAACGCTTCGCCGCCCGTCAGGTTCACGACCTCCGGCAGATCAACCAGAAAATCGACCCCCGAGGCCGCGACCAGCCGCTTGCGGCGCAAGAACCGCGCCTCGTAATCCAAAGCGACATGATCGGCCGCCTCAGACCAGCTTCCCGCCGGCACAACCTTGGTGGCGCGCTGGGTGATCGTCATGGTTTTTCTCCGCCTTTAGAGTTTTCTTAAACATGAATGGGCAGCATGGGGAAAGTTCAACCGCAGAACCGGAGCCCCCCATGCGCGCCACCGCCGCCCCTTCGCCCGCCCAAGAGCTTGCGCAAATTCGCGCCGAGATTGCCCGGCTGCGCGCGCGCGAGGCGGACCTGAGCGAGATCGTGCAGCGTGACACCGCCCTGCCCAAGGTCGCTGCGATGCACAAGGCCGATCTGGTGACCCGGCGCGAACGGGTGTTTGACCCCCGGCTTCTGCCCGCCGATATCCGCCTTGATCCGGCCTATAGCCGCGAAAAGGTAACGCGCGTTCTGCGCACTGGGCCCGCCAGCGGTGCAGACCCCGGCCCGGCCCCCGAGGCGACCGCGCGCACCAAGCCGCGCACGCGGTTCCTTGCCAGCCTCTAACCCCCTTAGAACAAGAAGTAACGCTGCGCGAGCGGTAGGCTTTCTGCCGGTTCGCAGGTCAACAGCTCGCCATCGGCGCGCACCTCATAGGTTTCGGGGTGCACCTCGATTTGCGGCGTTGCGGTGTTGAGCTTCATCTCCGCCTTGCCGATCTTGCGGGTGTTCGCCACCGCCAATACCTGTTTTTCAAGCCCAAGATTGCCTGCAACGCCCTCAGCCTCTGCCGCGGCAGAAACGAAGGTGGCACAGCTTGCAAAGCGCGCTTTGCCAAAGGCCCCAAACATCGGCCGCGTATAGAACGGCTGCGCCGGGATCGACCCGTTCGGATCGCCCATTTGTGCGGCGACAATCGAGCCCCCCATCAGCACCATTTCGGGCTTCGCGCCAAAGAACGCCGGGCTCCACAGCACCAGATCGGCGCGTTTGCCCACCTCGACCGAGCCGATGTGATCAGCCATGCCATGGGTGATGGCCGGGTTGATGGTGTATTTCGCCACATAACGGCGCGCGCGCATATTGTCGTTTTCGCCGGTTTCCTCGGCCAAGCGCCCGCGCTGTTTTTTCATTTTATCCGCAGTTTGCCAGCAGCGAATGATCACCTCGCCCACCCGGCCCATGGCTTGGCTGTCAGACGAAATGATCGCCATTGCGCCCATGTCGTGCAGAATATCTTCCGCCGCGATGGTTTCCTTGCGAATGCGGCTTTCGGCGAAGGCCACGTCCTCGGGCACCTTATTGTCAAGGTGGTGGCAGACCATGAGCATATCGAGATGCTCTTCGACCGTGTTTTGGGTGTAGGGCCGGGTCGGGTTGGTCGAGGACGGGATCACGTTTTGCGCCGAGACGACCTTCAAAATATCGGGCGCGTGGCCGCCCCCTGCCCCTTCGGTGTGAAAGGCGTGGATCGTGCGGCCTTTGAAAGCGGCAAGCGTGTTTTCCACAAAACCCGACTCGTTCAATGTGTCGGTGTGGATCATCACCTGCACATCCATATCGTCGGCAACACTTAGGCAATTGTCGATCGCCGCCGGGGTGGTGCCCCAATCTTCGTGCAATTTCAGCGCCGAAGCGCCTGCCTTCACCTGCTCCACCAGCCCTTCGGGCAGCGAGGCATTGCCCTTGCCCGCCAGCGCAAGGTTCATCGGAAAGGCTTCAAAGCTTTGCAACATCCGCGAAATATGCCACGGCCCCGGCGTACAGGTGGTGGCCAGCGTGCCATGCGCGGGGCCGGTGCCGCCGCCCAGCATCGTGGTGATGCCAGAGGCCAGCGCATCTTCGATCTGTTGCGGACAGATGAAGTGAATATGCGCATCCATCCCGCCTGCGGTCAGGATTTTCCCTTCCCCGGCAATGATTTCCGTGCCCGGCCCGATGATCAGCGTCACCCCCGGCTGGGTATCGGGGTTGCCCGCCTTGCCGATGCCCGCGATCTTGCCATCGCGCAAGCCGACATCGGCTTTGTAAATGCCCGTGTAATCGAGGATCAGCGCATTGGTGATGACGGTATCCATCGCCCCGCCCGACCGCGGCGTTTGGCTTTGCCCCATACCATCGCGGATCACTTTGCCGCCGCCGAATTTGACCTCTTCGCCATAGGTGGTGAGGTCTCTTTCGACCTCGATGATCAGGTCGGTATCGGCAAGCCGCACCTTATCGCCCGTGGTGGGGCCAAACATATCGGCATAGGTTGCGCGCGAAATCAGGCTCGGCATCACAGATCCCCCATCACTTTGGCGTTGAAGCCGAACACCCGGCGGTTGCCCGAAAGCGGCACAAGGCGCACTTCGCGCGATTGGCCGGGTTCAAAGCGCACGGCGGTTCCGGCGGCAATATCAAGCCGGTAGCCACGCGCAGCGTCACGATCAAAGCTCAGCCCCGGGTTGGTTTCCGCAAAATGGTAATGCGAGCCCACCTGCACCGGGCGGTCGCCCGTATTGGCCACCATCAGCGTGATCGCCTCGGCCCCTTTGTTTAGTTCAATATCCCCATCGGCGGGGAAGATTTCTCCGGGAATCATTGGCTTACCTCAGCGGATCGGGTGGTGAACGGTGACAAGCTTGGTGCCATCAGGGAAGGTGGCTTCGACTTGGATCGAATGGATCATTTCGGGAATGCCATCCATACATTGGTCGCGGGTGATCACGCTTGCGCCCGCTTCCATCAGATCCGCGACCGAGCGCCCCTCGCGCGCGCCCTCGACCACAAAATCGGAAATGATCGCAATAGCCTCGGGGTGGTTCAGTTTCACCCCCCGCTCCAGCCGATTGCGCGCCACCATAGCGGCGAGGCTGACCAGCAGCTTGTCCTTTTCGCGCGGTGTCAGGTTCATAGCGTCCCCTCAGGTTTGCCAGACGCGCGGCGGCGGGCTGCCCCGGCGCAACGCATGCATCAGTTTCAGAATTTGTTTGCGCAGCGGCCAGCCATCTTCGGCCAAAAGCCGCACCACGCATTTGCCATCAAAGCCCGAGGCCGCCGCCTCGACCCCCGGTTCAGTCAGCACCGCCCGTGCCCCGCCCACCGCATCTTCGCCCCCCGGCGCGCACAGGACAAGCGTGGCAAAGGCGCGGGCCGGACCCAAAAGCGCCGAACGCGGCCCCTTCGCCAAAATATCGGTAGTGAGCATGAAGGGCTCAAAAAACACCGGCTTCCCGGCGCGGTTGATCCGGCGCATGTCAGAGAACTGCACGTCCTGCACCACCTCGCCCATAGCCGCGCGGCCTAAAACCACCGCTTCCAAAAGCAAACAGCCCGCATCGGGGGCAAGATGGACGGTGGTTTCGCGCACCAAATCGGCGCGATCAAAGAGAATGGTTTCTTGCGGCAGCCAATCCAGCCAGCCCCCCGGCCCCACCTGATGCGTCACCTGCACCTGCGCGGGCCCATGATCGGCGCGATAGGCGCGCTCGGCCGCTTGCGTGGTGGCCACAGCCCGCGTGCCGCCTTGCAAATCCACCCCATAGGAAAGCGTATCGCCCGAGGTCAGCCCGCCAGAGGTGTTCAAGAACACCACCTCGGGCAGGCTGCGCACATGCGGCAGCAGCGCCTTGGCCGAGCCTTGCTGGCGGAGCGTGGTGAGCCGCCCAGCATCAAACCCCACGGCGGCATGGCCGTGGCTGCGCTGATGGCGGACGGGGCGCGCGGTATCGAACATCAAAACCTCCGGGCCGATCTGACGCAGCACAGCGGGCAGCGTCCATGGCCCGCAGAACCGCAAGGGCCAGCAAGAAGCCGGCCAGCCCCACGAAGCCCTCTTTTGCAGCATTTCGCTACAAAAGTAGGCACAACTGAATCACCCCAAGGGGCCGGGGCGGCGCTCTTCGCTTAGCATCACATTCGCCTCGATCTGCCCGACCCCCGGCAATGTCATGATCCGGCGGCGCAGCACGCGCTCAAAATCGGTAATGTCGCGGGCCGTGACACGCAGCCGGTAATCGAACCGCCCAAGCACATGCTGCACCACCTGCACCTCTGGGATCGCCCGCACCGCGCGCTCAAAATCCTCAAAGGAAATCCGGCCCTTGATCGCCAACTTGATGCCCAAGAACACCGTCACGCCAAACCCCAAAGCTGGCAGGTCCAGCACCAGTTTGCGCCCCGCCAAAACGCCCGCCTCTTCCAAACGCTTCACCCGCCGCCACGCGGCAGGTTGCGACAAGCCCAGCCGCCGCCCCAATTCCCCCGCACTCAAACCGGCATCCGCCGAAAGCGCGCGCAAAATCGCGCGATCCGTATCATCCAGCGCGATCATAGCGGCAACTCCGACGTGTCTTTCAACGTCGAGATCAGCATCAGCGAATCCATATCGGCGATATGCGGCAGCGCCAGAATGCGCGCGCGGTAGATTTCTTGATAATGCGCCATGTCGCGCGCGATCAGGTTCAGCCGCACATCGGTCTGCCCCGTAAAGGTTTGAATTTCAATTACTTCCGGCACCGCACGCGCGGCATCCAGAAATTCGTCGAAGGCGCGCGGATCGGCCTTATCAAGCGTGAAGCGCAAAGACACCTCGACCTCCCAGCCAAGCTTGCGCCAGTCGATCACCGCCTCTTCGCCCTTAATGACACCGCCCGCGCGCAGCTTTTCCAGCCGCCGCCACAGGCTGGCAGGCGTCACCCCAGCCCGCTCGGCCAGATCTGCCCGGGCCAATCCGGGGCCCGCCAGCATTTGCCGCAAGATCCGCCGATCCACATCATCCACCTGCATGATTTTTTCGCCTTATCGACATTTGAAGAATGATATTTACCCCTATAACGCAAATTACTCAAACAAAGAACGCATCCTTTTCCAAATCCGCCTAAGATGTGCGCATCGAACAAATGGAGGAGCGCCATGCGCGTCTATTATGATCGCGATTGCGATGTGAACCTGATCAAGGACAAAAAAGTCGCCATCGTTGGCTACGGCAGCCAAGGCCACGCCCACGCGCTGAACCTGCGCGACAGTGGCGCGAAAAACGTTGCCGTCGCGCTGCGCGAAGGCTCCGCCTCGGCGAAAAAATGCGAAGCCGAAGGTCTGACCGTGATGGGCATCGCCGAAGCCGCCGCGTGGTGTGACGTGATCATGCTCACCATGCCCGACGAACTGCAGGCCGAAACCTACAAAAAATACATCCACGACAACCTGCGCGAAGGCGCGGCGATTGCCTTCGCCCACGGCCTGAACGTGCATTTCGGCCTGATCGAGCCGAAACCCGGCGTTGACGTGATTATGATGGCGCCGAAAGGCCCGGGCCACACCGTGCGCGGCGAATATGTCAAAGGCGGCGGTGTGCCCTGCCTCGTGGCTGTTGACACCGACGCGACCGGCAAAGCCATGGATGTGGCGCTGTCCTATTGCTCCGCCATCGGCGGCGGCCGTTCGGGCATCATCGAAACCACCTTCCGTCAAGAATGCGAAACCGACCTGTTCGGCGAACAAGCCGTGCTCTGCGGTGGCCTTGTCGAACTGATCCGCATGGGCTTTGAAACCCTCGTGGAAGCCGGTTACGAGCCGGAAATGGCCTATTTCGAGTGCCTGCACGAAGTGAAGCTGATCGTCGACCTGATCTACGAAGGCGGCATCGCGACGATGAACTACTCGATCTCGAACACCGCTGAATACGGCGAATATGTTTCGGGCCCGCGCGTTCTGCCCTATGACGAAACCAAAGCCCGCATGAAAGCCGTGCTGACCGACATCCAAAACGGCAAATTCGTCCGCGACTGGATGCAAGAATGCGCCGTGGGTCAGCCCTCGTTCAAAGCGACCCGCCGCAACAATGATGCGCACCAAATCGAAAAAGTCGGTGCCGAACTGCGCGCGATGATGCCCTGGATCGCCAAGGGCAAAATGGTCGACAAAGAGCGCAACTGATTTACGTTTCCTCCTTGAGAAGAACGGGGGCGGGCCTTGGCTCGCCCCCGTTTGCCATGAAGATTGGCGCATCTCGTCAGGGCCAACCGGGGCAGGCCTGACGCTTCTAAATGCCTCTCTGCGCCCCGCCGAGACGCGGGAAACTTCACCTTTCGAACCTTTTCCCGTCTAAAAATGCAAAAATCGGCTTTATCAGCACCCTTTTTCTGCATCACGCTTGCGCCATCTTCTTAATCGTGCAGCACTGTGCCAACGGGAGACAGGCATGAGTTCGGTCTGGAAATGGAATTTGCGCCAGATCGGGCGGCAGATCTGGGTGCCGATTGCGGCCTTTGCGGCGCTGGGGGTGGCGACGGCGGTTGGCGCTATTGTTGCCAAGCCCTTTGTGCCCGCCGAACTGGGGCTGCGGATCGGCGCAGACTCGGTCGGCACATTGTTGCAGATTTTGGCGTCGTCGATGCTGACGGTGACGACCTTTTCGCTGTCGATCATGCTGTCGGCCTTTACCGCCGCCGCCGGGGCCGCCACGCCGCGCGCGATCAAGCTGTTACAAGAAGACGATGTCTCCCGCTCGGTTCTGGCCACTTTCGTGGGGGTGTTCATCTTCTCGCTCGCCGGGCTGATCGGGCTGCAAAGCGGGCTTTACGATGCCGCCGGCCGGCTGGTGTTGTTCGTGGTCACGCTGGCAGTGGTCACGGCCGTGGTGGTGCAATTGGTGCGCTGGATCGGGCATCTGGCGGATTTCGGGCGGCTGGGCGATACGCTGGCGCGGTTGGAAACCGCGGCCGAGGCGGCGCTGCGCACGCGGCTCGAAAACCCGTTTCTGGGCGGGCATCGGCTTAGCACAACCGAGGCCGCCACCCTTGGCCACATCATCCGCGCCCCCGCCACCGGCTATCTGCAAACGATTGACATGAAAGGGATCGAACAGGGCGCCAAGCTGGCCGGGGTGCGGCTGGCCATTACCGTGCTTCCGGGCCATTTCGTGCATGAACGCGCGCCTGTGGCGCATGTTCTGGGCGACGCCTCCCTTGATGAAGAAGCCGAAACCTACATCGCCAGCCGCTTTGTGGTGGCCGAAAACCGCACCTATGAACAAGATCCGCGTTTTGGCATTTTGGCGCTGGCAGAGGTTGCCTCGCGCGCGCTGTCGCCTGCGGTCAACGACCCGGGCACCGCGATTGGCATTTTGGGGCGGCAGGTGCGGGTATTGTCGCAATGGCACATCCGCCCCGAGCCGGAATTGCGCTACCCCAGCCTGTCGGTGGCAGAGCTAAGCCTTGCCGATATGATGACCGATGCTTTTGCCGCGATTGCACGCGACGGGGCCGGTCTGATCGAGGTGCAGATCCGGCTGCAAAAGATGCTGATGGCGTTGCATGACATTGACCCCGCGCTGTTCGGCCCCGAAGCGTTGGTGCTTTCGGACCGGTCGTTGGCTTTGGCCGAGGCCGCGCTCGCGCTTGAGGAAGATAAGGCGATCTTGCGGGCGCTCAATGCAGAATTGCGCGCCCGCAGCACGCCCAGCGAACCCTTGGGCCGCACCACCTGAGCCCCGCTTGCGGGGGCGCTTGCGGGTATCGGGCTTTTGCGGCAGGCTCGCGCGGCAAGCTAGGGGAGGCGCAGATGAGCGAATTGAACAAGGAAGAACTGGCCGCACTGGAACGTGAGCGGGCAAAGATCTTCACCCCCGGCTGGTTTGGCGATCTTTTGCGCGGGCAGCTTGGCTTTGGCGATACGTTCTGGCTTGGCCTGTTTGGTGTTTTGTTGTTCGTCGTGCCCGCCGTGGTGCTGATTGGCGGGCTGCTTTACGCGCTGGCGACCCCGGCGACCTTTCCGTTTTTGCGCGTGATTTCCGGGCTTTACGGGCTTTGGGCGCTGGCTATCGTGCAAGCGCTTTTGCGCCGGGGCGTGCGCGGCGCTTGGCCAGTGATCGGTGTCGTCGCGGCGACAGGGCTTGCACTTTACGCGCTGAGCACCGCCGCCACGCTGTAACTTAGGCGGTTTCGCGTTCCACCGCCGCGACGATCTCGGCCACCGTTTCGGCCAGCATCGCTTCATCTTCGCATTCGGCCATCACCCTGATCAACGGCTCCGTGCCCGATTTGCGGATCAAGATACGGCCTTTTCCGGCGATGCGGGTCTCGGCAGCAGCGATCACTTTTTGAACCTTTTCGGCCTCAAGCGGTGCCTGACCTGCCTGATACCGGACATTTTGCAACATTTGCGGCACGGTTTCGAATTGGCGCACCAGCTCGGAGGCGCGCTGTCCGGTTTCCGCCACCGCCGACAGGAATTGCAGCCCCGCCATCAGCCCGTCGCCGGTGGTCGCGTAATCGGTCATCACGATATGGCCCGATTGCTCGCCCCCAAGGTTGAAACCGCCTGCGCGCATCCGCTCGACCACATAGCGATCGCCCACCCCGGTGCGTTCGAGCCCCAGCCCCTTGCCTTGCAAGAACCGCTCTAGCCCAAGGTTCGACATCACCGTGGCCACCAACGCCCCACCGCGCAGCCGCCCGGCCTCGGCCCAGCGCGCCGCGAACAGCGCCATGATCTGATCGCCATCGGCAACCTGACCGTTTTCATCCAAGATCATCACCCGGTCGGCATCCCCATCAAGCGCGATCCCCAGATCGGCACCATGGGCGACCACCGCCTCTGCCGCGGTCGATGTATGGGTGGAGCCACAATCTTTGTTGATGTTCAGCCCATTGGGTGCCACCCCGACAGAGATCACATCGCAGCCCAATTCCCACAACACCTGCGGCGCGGCCTTATAAGCGGCCCCATGCGCGCAATCGACAACCACCTTCAGCCCCTTGAGCGTGTCGCGCACCGGAAAGGTGGTTTTGGCATATTCGACATAGCGGCCCAGACCGTCATCGATCCGCTTTGCCCGGCCGATATTTTGCGGCTGCGCAAGACGGATGTCCCCGGCCACGATCGCCTCGATCTCGGCCTCGGCCTCATCGGACAGTTTGAACCCATCGGGACCGAAGAACTTGATCCCATTGTCTTTGGCCGGGTTGTGGCTGGCGGAAATCATGATCCCCAGATCGGCCCGCATCGAGCGGGTCAAATAGCCCACGGCGGGTGTCGGCACCGGGCCCAAAAGCAGCACATTCATGCCCGTCGAGGTCAGCCCGGCGGTCAGCGCGTTTTCCAGCATATAGCCCGAAAGACGCGTGTCCTTGCCGATCACCACCCGATGCCCATTGCGGCCATCGCGGCGGAAATAGCGCCCCGCCGCCGCGCCAAGACGCAAGGCCATCTCGGCGGTCATCGGGGCGGTATTGGCCTCTCCGCGCACCCCGTCGGTGCCAAACAGCTTCCGCGTCATTGCGCGCCCCCTTTTGTTATTGCGTTATAAAGTCTGACGCCTTGGACGATTTCGGCCACATCATGGACACGGTGCATCTGCACCCCCTGCCCCAGCCCCGCCAGTGTCACCGCCAAGGTGCCCGGCATTCGCGCCTCTGCCGCCTCGGCCCCGCCGATCGTGCCAATGAAGCGCTTGCGCGAGACCCCCAGCAAGATCGGGCAGCCAAGGGTATGAAACAGGCTCAGCCCACGCAAAAGCGCCAGATTATGGGCCAGCGTTTTGCCAAAGCCGATGCCGGGGTCCAGCATCACCCGCGTGCGCGCGATCCCCGCCGCCTCGGCCACCGCCAAACGCGCGGCCAAATGGTCGTAAACATCCAAAAGGACATTGTCGTAATGCGGGTCCGCCTGCATCGTGGCGGGGGTGCCCTGCGCATGCATCAGGCACAGCGCCGCATCCGAGGCCGCGACCGTTGCAGCCATCGCCGGATCAAAAAGCATCGCCGAGACGTCATTCACCAGCCCCGCCCCCGCCTGCACGGCAGCCGCCGCAACGGGTGCCTTGCGCGTATCAATGGAAATCGGCGCGGCATAGCCTTGCGCACGCAGCGCGGCAATCACCGGGGCGGTGCGGGAAATTTCTTCCTCCACGGGCACTTCCGCCGCGCCGGGGCGGGTGGATTCGCCGCCGATATCCAGCATATCGGCGCCAGCCCCCGCCAAAGCCTGCGCTTGCGCCAAGGCGGCCTCGGGCGCGTTGAACCGGCCACCATCCGAAAAACTATCGGGCGTGACATTAAGAATACCCATGATCGAGGGGCGATCAAAAGCCACCCCCGCCAAGGGCGCGCGCGGCGCGGTCAGCCGGGCCTGCACCTCTGCGGGCAGATCAGTCGCGGGCATCAGCCCCTGCGCGCCCGCACGGCTAAGAACCTCGACATGGCTGAACCAGCACCAGCCCCCGGCCAGCGTCAGCGCGCCAGCGGGGCGGGTGGCATCGGTGTGAACGATGGGTCGATAATAAAGCGTCATGTGCCTGTCTTGGCGCGCAGGCCCGGCAATGGCAAGGCTTCGCGCGGCTTAACGCGCCACGATCTGCACGGGCACGCGGCTTCCCGCCGGGGCTGAAACATCCCCGTGAAGTTCAAGCCGGGTCGCCGCAAGCTGTTCGGCCAGCCACAAAATCAGATTGCCTGCATCGCGCACTGCGCCCTTGGGGCCGTCCACTGCATCAAGCACAATTTTCGACGGCGCCCAGACCAGCATCTGGCCGTGGCGCATTGCCCAATCGATCTCGGTCCGGGTGGCTACCACGACACAGCGCGGATCGCGCGCCGCCAGCACCCAGGCGTTTTGCTCGATTGCCAAAAGATCGATGCGGCGCTGGGTCGGGCGATGACCGGTTTCGGGCGGCGCTTCCTCGGGCATGCCCACAGCCAAGATCACCGGCACGCCCGAAGCGGCAAGCGCATCCAGCCGGGCCGACAGATCGGGCGCGGCAATCACATCATTGGAAAGATAGGCCACCACCGGATGCAGCGCGGTCTCATCTTCATGCACCTTCACCGGGGCAGAGGCGCGGGCGCGGACGATCTCCACCCCCAGCGCTCCGGGGCCACGATCGAGCTTTTCAATCCGCACGAAGACCCGCATCGCGCGCGGCTCCAGCAAGATCCGCTCGGCCACCCGCTCGGCCAAGGTCTCCAGCAGGTTCAGCCGCTCGGCGGCCAATTCCGCCGCGATGGCCTCGGTGATGCGATCATAAGACAGAATGCGGTCCACGTCGTCTTCGAGCGGCTCTGCCGCCGGGCGCACCTCGACCACCACATTGAAATTCAGCCGCTGGCTGTTGCCACGCTCTTGCTGAAACGCGCCGATATCGGCCTCGACCACGTGATCGCGCAAACTGATCCGGTCGCGCGGGTCGGCAGGGGCCGAGGCCAGCGCACGTTCTTCGGGATGAGCGAAGGCAAGGGAAGTGTCGGATGTCATCGGGCCGCCTTTTTGCCCCGGTATAGAAAAGGGGCGAGCGCGAGCCCACCCCGAAACGTCATTTGCGACCGCTCTTGCGACCTTGGGCCAGCTTAACCACCGGCAGTCTGCAGCGGACGGCGGTAGAACGTGTGCCCGCCGATGCGCACAGTCTTTTCAAACCGGCGCGCCCAAGAGGGATGCACGGCCGGCGTGTGGAAGAAGGTGGCGCCCCCAGTCAGGCCGCGCGGGGCCCCATCAAGCATGGCACGGGCGATCCGGGCCGAACGGTCCCACGCCTTACGGTCGCGGATGCGGTCCGAGCGGCCATCGCAGGTCCAGCTAAATTGGCAACCGCGCGAATTGGATTGGTGCACCACCCCGCAAACGCTGCGCGGAAAGCGCGGATCATCGACACGGTTCAGCACAACCTCGGCCACCGCGACTTGCCCTGCGACCCCCTCGCCGCGCGCTTCATGATAAAGCGTGTTGGCGAGGCATTGGAATTGCGCATCGCCTTTGGGCGCGGGCTGGCTGGCCAGCCATGCGGCGGTGATTTTCGCGGGCGGCGTGTCTTTTGCGCGGGTCCAAGGCCAGACAACTTTTTGCGCGGCTCCGGCTTTGGGCACGGTGGTCAGCGCCTCCACCCGTGCGGCGGGCACGTCTTCCAGCGCCACACGCTCTTGGAACAAGAGCGCCATCAGCCCCTGCTCGGCGATTTCGCTCGGATCGTTCGACTGGCTTACCGTCGTATCGGCACGCGAGCCTGAGGCAAGGGCCAGGAGGATCATCGCCCCCCCCGTCCAGCTTTTCAGCACTGACATGGTCTTCTTTCGATAAGGTCATTCGCCCCGGCCATCACCGCGACGCCGGGGGCTTAGCCTAAGCCCGTCAACTTGTCCATAAAACGAAATGGCGCGGCCCATTTTCGCCTCGAAAAGTGGCGAAAATCCGCGCAAACGGCCGCTGAGTGTCACGACCTCTCACGAACATGCGACTAAAGGTATCGTGGCATGATTACCAGAGTCTTCGTCGCGTTAACCTTTTTTTGTGCGGTTTTCCGCCTCACACCCGCTGGCGTGGCGCCAGCAGGGCGAAATGGGCGGCCGCCAGCCGTGCGACGGGCACCCGAAACGGCGAGCACGAAACGTAATCGAACCCCGCCGCCCGACAAAAGGCGATCGATTCGGGGTTGCCGCCATGTTCACCGCACACTGAAATCGTTACATCGCCGCGTGCCGCCTTGCCACGCGAGGCGCCCATCAACAGCAATTCGCCCACCGCTTCGACATCCAGAATATGGAACGGATCTTCGGCATAGACGTGCTGATTGACATAGGCCGACATGAACCGCCCCGCATCGTCGCGCGAGAGACCATAGGTCATCTGCGTCAAATCGTTGGTGCCGAAAGACAGAAAATGCGCATGTTCGGCGATTTCGCCCGCCCGCAATGCGGCGCGCGGCGTTTCCACCATCACCCCCAGACGATAGGCGAAATCGGCCTTCATCTCGGTGCGCACGGCGGCGGCCACCGCATCGACGCGGGTTTTCACGATCTCCACCTCACGCGCGGCGGACACCAGCGGGATCATCACCTCGGGCACGACGGGCGCGCCGCGACGGCTGGCCTCGACCGTCGCTTCAAAGATCGCGCGGGCCTGCATGTCATAAATCTCGGGCACGGTCAGGCCAAGCCGCACGCCGCGCATCCCCAACATCGGGTTGAATTCCGAAAGCGCCTCGACCCGGCGGGTGACCTCGGACAGCGGGCGCCCCAAAGCCTCGGCCAGGTCGCGCAGACCTTCGCGGTCATGCGGCAGAAATTCATGCAAGGGCGGATCGAACAGCCGAATACAGACCGGCTGCCCCGCCATGATGTCAAACAGCGCGATAAAATCGGCCCGCTGCATCGGCAACAGCCGCTCCAGCGCGACCCGGCGATCATTGGCCGTATCGGCAAAGATCATCTCGCGCATCACCGTCAGGCGGTCTTCGTCAAAGAACATATGCTCGGTGCGGCACAGCCCGATCCCATCGGCATCGAACATCCGCGCGGTGCGCGCATCATCGGGCGTGTCGGCATTGGCGCGAATGCCGATGTCACAAACCGTTTCCGCCCAGCGCAGCAGCGTGCGGAACCCGTCATCCAGCGCCGGTTCCAGCATGTCTGCCACGCCCGCCAACACCTCGCCATTGGTGCCGTCGACGGTGATCTGATCGCCTTCATGAAACACCCGCCCGCGTGGGCCGTGCAGGCTGCGCTCGCGCCAGTTGATCTGCACATCCGAACAACCAACGATGCAGGGCAGCCCCAGCCCGCGCGCGATCACCGCCGCATGGCTGGTCATGCCGCCGCGTTCGGTCAGCACCGCCACCGCAGCATGCATGCCGCGAATATCCTCGGGCCCGGTTTCACGGCGCACCAAAACGCAAGGCTCGCCGCGCGCGGCGCTGGCCTGCGCGGCGGCGGCGGAAAACACGATCCGCCCAACAGCCGCGCCAGGGCTTGCCGCGATGCCAATGGCAAAGCGATCCCGCGGGCCGCGCGGGTCCACCTGATAGTGCAACAGCTCCGACAGCGCGCGTGGCTCTACCCGCAACAGCGCATCTTCGCGCGAAATCACCTCATCCTCGGCCAAGGCCACGGCGATTTTCACCGCCGCGCGGGATGATCGCGCAACCCGCACCGCATCAATCACCGCCACGCGCCCGCCTTCAACGGTGAATTCGATCTGCATTTCCTCGCGCAGCCGCGCCCGGCAGATCGCCCCGTAATGGCGCAATTCTTCAAAGGCGGCGGGGGCAAGATCTTCAAGCGCCGGCCCGCGCGGATCGTGGGTCAGATAAAGCGTATCGGGCGCCGCCGCACGGCCCTGACTTTGGCCCCGAAACCGCCCCGTGATCCGGGGCATGCCGGTCACACTATCGACGAATTGCATCGTGCCCGAGCCAGAAACCCCCGGCCCGACGCCCAGCGCCATGCGCTGCACCAACAGCCCCAAAACAGCATCGCTTGGCGCGCCCTTCGCTTCGCGCAGAAGCCGTGCGGTTGTGCCCTCCCACGCGCGCGCCATGGACCGCAACACCTCGGCCAATTGGCGCGCGGGGTCTTGCGGGAATGGGGCCTCCATCTCGGTTTCAAACGCCGAAAGCGCCGCGCGCAGCGCGCCCGGCCCCGGGGCGCCATCGAACATATCGGGGTCAAGCCGGGCGACATGCACCGCATAGCTTTGCACGAACCGCAGATAGAGCGCATCCGCCGCCTCATGCCCGTGGCTGTCGGCCAGCTTGCGATGCATCGCATCGTTCATGCCCACATTGAGCACCGTGCCCGGCCCACCCCATTCGGGGTTTTCCGGGCTGGAGCGCACCGAAACCAGAAAATCTTCGCCAAAATGCGCCACGATCGCCGCCGTATCGGGCAGCACCCCCGCCGCAATCGCGCGCACGGTTTCCACCGGCAGCGCCAGCGTCTCGGGCACCGGCATATCAAGCCGAATGAGCCGTTGCAGGCATTTGGCGCGCCACCCGTGCCGCACGGTCTTCACCTTTGCGGAAGGCGTCAGCGCGACGAACTCGGTGGCTTCGGCGTTTTTTGGCATCCTGACAAGTCCTTGGCCCGCATTCAGGATAGGCTTCTGCGCGCGCTTCGCAAGTATGAACGGAACGTAACAGCCCGCCGGAACGGCGGGCTGCGAGGGCGTTCAGCCTTCAAGTTTCGTCAGATCCGCCACAGAGAGGCAAATCTGACGGATGCGCGAGAGCAGATTAAGCCGATTGCGCCTAACGATGGCGTTTTCGGCATTGATCTGCACGGCGGTGAAGAAGGCATCGATCGGCGCGCGCAGCTTGGCCATTTCGGCCATCGCAGTAGCGAAATCTTCTGCCGCCATCGCGGGCGCCAGCGCGGCTTCGGCTGCATCAAGCGCGGCGAAGAGGGTTTTCTCTTCATCGGCCTCGGCAAATTTGACATCGGCGCCGTAGCTGTATTCCACCCCATCCTTCGCCTCGGCTTGGGTCAGGATGTTGTTGGCGCGTTTGAAACCTTGGATCAGGTTGCCGCCATCTTCGGTTTTCAGGAAGGCGCTCAGCGCTTCGGCGCGTTTGACGACGAGCGTGAGATCATCCGAGCCGGGCATGGCGAGAACGGCGTCGATCACGTCGTGGCGGATGCCTTCGTCTTTGAGGAACACCTTGAGGCGGTCGTGGAAGAAGGAGATGAGGTCTTCGGATACATTCGTGCGCCCATCCTGACGCAGCTCAACATCAGGAATTTCGGCCGTTATTGGTCCCAGCATCGTGTTCAACGCTGTCGGATCGGCATCGAATTTTTCCGCGAAAGACTTAACGTCATCCACGGCCGTTTTTCCAGCTTGAACGCCGATCCAAATGCAGTTTTTCAAAACGCCATAAGCGAGTTTCTTTGACAGAGGAAGTCTCAGATCATTGCTCAAAATGAGACGGATCACCCCAAGCGCGGCGCGGCGCAGGGCGAAGGGGTCTTTCGATCCGGTGGGCTTTTCATCAATTGCCCAGAAGCCCGTAAGCGTGTCGATTTTGTCAGCCAGCGCCACGGCAACCGTCACGGGCTCAGACGGCACCGCGTCGCTGGGGCCCAGCGGCGCGTAATGGCCTTTGCAGGCGTTCGCCACGGTATCCGGCAGCCCCGCTTCGCGCGCGTAATAGCTGCCCATCAGGCCCTGAAGTTCGGGGAATTCGCCCACCATGGCCGAGCGCAGATCCGATTTCACCACCCGCGCGGCCTCTGCCGCCAAATCGGGTTGCGCGCCGACCAAGGGCGCAATCTCGCGCGCCAAAGCCTCGATCCGGTCGATGCGGGCCTTTTGGCTGCCAAGCTTGTTGTGGAAGGTCACATTCGCGAGCCCCGCGCCCATGCCCTCCAGCCCCTCGGATTTCACCAGCCGCAGGTCATGTTCCCAGAAGAAGCGCGCATCCGACAGCCGCGCCGACAGCACTTTGAGGTTGCCCTTCAAGATAGTCTCGCCATGGTCCGCCGTTTCGCGGTTCGCCACGGTCACAAACCCCTCGATCCGGCCCGTTTTCGGATTTTTGACCGAGAAGAATTTCTGGTGTTCCTTCATCGAGGTTTGCAGCACCTCGGGCGGCAGATGCAGGAAGTCATCCGCAATCGCCCCCATCAGCGCGACGGGGAATTCAACCAGCCCCGCAACCTCATTCAAAAGACCTTTGTCTTCCACGAGTTCCAGCCCCTGCGCAAAGGCCAATTGGCTCGCGTCGTGCCAGATCATCTCGGCGCGTTCTGCCGGATCCAACACCACTTTAGCGGCTTTCAGCTTCGCGGCGTAATCCTCGAACCCGGTCACGGCAAAGGATGCAGGGGCCATAAACCGGTGGCCCGCCGTGGTGTCACCTGCGGTGATGCCATCGATGGTCAGCGGCACCACGGTGCTGCCCGCTTCATCGGACAAAAGGCACAGGATCGAATGCAGCGGGCGCACCCAGCGCAGGCTGCCCGCGCCCCAGCGCATCGATTTCGGCCAAGGGAAATTGCGGATCACCTTTTCCAGCACTTCGGCAATGATTTCGGGTGCTTGACGGCCCGGCTTTTCCATCACCGCAAACCAGACTTCGCCCTTTTTATCGGCGCGTTTTTCCAACTGGTCGAGCGTCAGCCCGGTGGAGCGCAGAAAGCCCTCAAGCGCTTTTTCCGGCGCGCTGACCGACGGCCCTTTACGTTCTTCGCGCAGCGTCGGGCTTTCAGAGGACAGCCCATCGAGCACCAGCACCAACCGCCGCGGCGTTGAAAAGGCCTGCGCGCTGGCATAGGTGAGCCCGGCCTCCACCAGCCCGTCAGTCACAAGCTTTTTGAGGTTGTCGCGGGCCGCGCCCTGCATGCGGGCGGGGATTTCCTCGGAAAAGAGTTCAATCAGAAGCTCGGGCATTTACTCGGTCCCCGCAAGGTCGCTTGGTTGTTGCCAGACGAAGGCCCGGCCATCGGGATAGACGGCGACGACACGATCCACCCCGGGGGCGATATCGCGCGCGCTGAGGAAAGCCACCGCTTCCCCGGTTTCAAGATCGGCACCGATCCGGCCCGCATCATAGCAGCCGAAATCAGGCGGCGCGGCCAATGGATGGGCCGCGTCATAGACGGTGAAAGTTTCGGTCAAGAGCCCAAGGCTCAAGGGCGTGCGAAAACAGGCGCGAAAATCGACCGGCGCGCCGGTTTCGCCCACCGCCTGCCACGCCTCTGACAAGATCGGCTCGGGCCGCCCGGTGATAAGCGAGGTCAGCGCCACCGGCGCGGGCACAGAGGCCATCGCCCCACTTGCAAGCCCCAGCGCCGCCAAAGTCACGGCCAGCGGTTTCACGCCTGAGCCTCCGCCACGAAGCCGCCCGCCTCGGTCTGCACAAAGGCATCGGCGCATTTCTTGGCAAGCGCGCGCACGCGGCCAATATAGGCTTGCCGTTCCGTGACCGAAATCACGCCGCGCGCATCAAGCAGGTTAAACAGGTGGCTAGCCTTGATGCATTGGTCATAGGCCGGATGCGCCATCACGATACGCTTGCCGCTGTTGGGGTCTTCGGGCGGCAAGGACAGGATCTTTTCGCATTCGGCCTCGGCATCTTCAAAATGGCGCAGCAACATCTCGGTCGTGGCCGCATCGAAATTATGGCGCGAATATTCTTCTTCGGTTTGGCGGAACACATCGCCGTATTTCAGCGGGATCGGGCTGTCGGGATCGTTGAAGGGCATGTCCATCACGTGATCGATGCCCAGCACATACATTGCCAGCCGTTCCAAGCCATAGGTCAGCTCGCCCGAGACGGGGTGGCAATCATGCCCGCCGACCTGTTGGAAATAGGTGAATTGGCTGACTTCCATGCCATCGCACCAAACCTCCCAGCCCAAGCCCCAAGCGCCCAGCGTCGGGCTTTCCCAATCGTCTTCGACAAAGCGGATGTCGTGCAGGTTCAGGTCGATCCCGATGGCTTCAAGCGAGCCAAGATAAAGCGCCTGCAAATCCGGCGGGCTCGGTTTGATCAGCACCTGGTATTGATAGTAGTGCTGCAAGCGGTTCGGGTTTTCGCCGTAGCGCCCGTCGGTCGGGCGGCGCGAGGGCTGCACATAGGCCGCCGCCCAAGGTCGATTGCCCAAGCTGCGCAGCGTCGTGGCGGGGTGGAACGTGCCCGCCCCCACTTCCATGTCATAGGGCTGCAAGACCGCGCAGCCTTTAGAGGCCCAATAGGTCATGAGCCGCAGGATGATTTCCTGAAACGAGCGGGGCGCTGCCATGGTCTGTCACCGATCTAATCTATCGAACGCCCCCTCTTAGGCAAGGGGCGGCGGGCGGTCAACGGGCCCCCCCGCCCCATGCCATCTGCAAAGCGCGAATCTGCACGCATTTAGGGGGTGACGGGGGCGCGCATCCTGCTAATTTGCCGCAAATGTTTCACAGTGGAATTTTCGGGGGACAGATGCAGGCAGGAAAACGGGCCGCGCTCATGGCAAGCGCATTTGGGCTGGCGGCGGTGGTGTGGGCCCAAGTGGCACATGCCGAACAGGCCTGGGTGCAGATTGAGGCGCAACCAACGCTGGAACAAGCCGAGGAACGGCTGCGCACGCTGTCGGCGACTTTCCCCAACATCGCGGGCTTTGCCCTGACTGGTGGCTGGTATGGGGTGCAGCTTGGCCCCTATGACAGCCCCGAGGCCGCCCGCAGCGCGCTTTTGGACATGCGCCGCGCGCGCCAAATTCCCGGTGACAGCTATGTGGCCGACCCGGCCACCTTCCGCAGCCAGTTTTGGCCGGTCGGCGCGAACCTTGCCGCCCCCGGTCTTTCTGCGCCTGATCGTTCGGCCGATGCAACACCCACGCCGCCCAGCGAGCCCGCACAAATCATCGTGATCTCCCCCGACGACACCACCCGCGTGACCGACACGACCGCAGCGCCCCAGATGGCACAGGCTACGCCCGAACCGGCCCCGGAACCGGTAGAAACGCTGGCGGAGTCGCGCCGGTTGGAAGCCGCGCTTAGCCGCGAAGAGCGCATGGAGATTCAACGTGCGCTGCAATGGCTGGGGCTTTATGACAGCGGCATCGACGGCGCCTTTGGCCGGGGCACGCGTGGTTCGATCTCGGTCTGGCAGGAAACGCAGGGCTTTGACCCGACGGGCGTTCTGTCCTCGGCGCAACAGGCGCAGTTGTTGCAAACCGTCGCCGCCGAGCGCGAAAGCCTGGGCATCACCCCGGTCGATGAGGTCAAGGCGGGCATTGCCATCGACCTGCCGCTGGGGCTGGTGGAATTCGACCATTACGACCCGCCCTTCGTGCATTACCGTGACAAGAACGGCTCTGGCGTGCGGGTGATCTTGATTTCGCAACCGGGCGATCAAAACACGCTGTTCGGCCTTTACGATGCGATGCAAACGCTAGAGATCGTGCCGCCGAACGGCCCGCGCGAACGCAACAAATCGGGCTTTTCGCTGGTGGGCGAGGATGCGCGCATCCATTCCGTCACCGAGGTGAAACTATCCAAAGGCATGGTGAAGGGCTTCACGCTGGTTTACCCCGCCGATGAGGGCGCGCGGATGCTGCGCGTGCTTGATGCGATGAAATCGAGCTTCCGCGCGGTGGGCGATTCCGCGCTGGACCCGACCTTGGGCCAGCCGATGGGCGTGGGCCGGGCCGATCTGATCGGCGGGCTGGATGTGCGCCACCCGGAATTTGCCCGATCGGGCTTTTTCATCGATGCCGAGGGCGCGGTGCTGACCGCCGCCGCGGGGCTGGGCCAATGCGGCAAGGTCACCATCGAGGGGCTGCCCGCGACGGTCGCCTTCACCGATGCCGATCTGGGCGTTGCCGTGCTCAAACCCGAAGACAAGCTGGCCCCGGCCTCGGTCGCGGCTTTTGAAACCGAAACCATCGTGCGCGGCGCGCCGATCGTGGTGGCGGGCTTTTCCTATCCCGAAGCCCTGTCCGCCCCGGTTTTGACCTTTGGCACGCTGTCGGATTTGACGGGCCTTGCCGGAGAGGCCCAACGCGCGCGCCTTGCCGTGCCGACGCTGGCGGGCGATGTGGGCGCACCGGTGCTGGATGCGACCGGCGCTGTCTTGGGCGTGGTTTTGCCGCGCGCGGATGACGCCACACGCTTGTTGCCTGCTGAAATGACGGTGGCCGTACAAACCCAAGCGCTGGTGCCGGTTTTGGCGGAAAACGGCTTTGCCCCGGTGGCGGCGGATATGCAGACGCATCTGGCGCCGGAGGATCTGTCGGCGCTGGCGGGCGGCTTCACCGTGCAGATCGAATGCTGGAAATAAGGGGACTTTGCAAACCCGGGTGAATTGGACAGTAAATTTGCCCGACTTTGCAGTTTTGGCCTTGCGCCGCGTTGCGGCGCCGCTAGGTTTTCCGTCAACCATTCGTCACACATGCCTGTGGGACGTGCCGGTTTTCGGGGAGACCTAAATGTTCAAGAAAATCCTTGTCGCAAACCGCGGCGAAATCGCCATCCGTGTCATGCGGGCCGCCAATGAACTGGGCAAAAAGACGGTCGCCGTCTATGCCGAGGAAGACAAGCTGGGCCTACACCGGTTCAAGGCCGATGAAGCTTACCGCATCGGCGAGGGGCTGAGCCCCGTCGGCGCCTATCTGAGCATCGAGGAAATCATCCGCGTGGCGCAAGAATCGGGCGCGGATGCGATTCACCCGGGCTATGGGCTTTTGTCGGAAAACCCCGATTTCGTCGAAGCTTGCGCCAATGCGGGCATCACCTTTATCGGCCCGAAGGCGGAAACGATGCGCGCCCTCGGCGACAAAGCCTCGGCGCGCAAAGTGGCGATTGCGGCGGGCGTGCCGGTCATTCCGGCCACCGAGGTGCTGGGCGATGATTTCGAGGCGATCAAGAAAGAGGCCGCCGAAATTGGCTATCCGCTGATGCTCAAGGCGAGCTGGGGCGGCGGTGGGCGCGGCATGCGCCCGATCCTGAACCCGGAAGAGCTGGTCGAAAAAGTCCGCGAGGGCCGGCGCGAGGCCGAAGCCGCCTTTGGCAATGGCGAGGGCTATCTGGAAAAGATGATCACCCGGGCGCGCCACGTTGAGGTGCAGCTTCTGGGCGACACGCATGGCAATCTGTATCACCTGTTCGAGCGCGACTGCACCGTGCAGCGGCGCAACCAAAAAGTGGTGGAACGCGCCCCGGCCCCCTATCTGAGCGACGCAGAGCGCGCCGAAGTCTGTGAACTGGCGCTCAAAATCGGCGCTGCCGTGGGCTATCAAAACGCGGGCACCGTCGAATTCCTGATGGATATGGAGACGGGCAAGTTCTACTTCATCGAGGTGAACCCGCGCGTGCAGGTCGAACATACCGTCACCGAGGAAGTGACAGGGATCGACATCGTGCAAAGCCAGATCCGCATCGCAGAAGGCGCGACTCTGGCCGAGGCGACGGGCGTGACCGATCAGGCGCAAATCCAGCTTTCGGGCCATGCGCTGCAATGCCGGGTGACCACCGAAGACCCGCAAAACAACTTCATCCCCGATTACGGGCGGCTGACGGCTTACCGGTCGGCCACCGGGATGGGCATTCGCCTTGATGGCGGCACGGCCTATGCGGGCGGCGTGATTACCCGCTATTACGACAGCCTTTTGGTGAAGGTCACCGCTTGGGCGCAATCCCCCGACCAAGCCATTCGCCGCATGGACCGGGCTTTGCGCGAATTCCGGATTCGCGGGGTATCCACGAACATCGATTTCGTCATCAACTTGCTCAAGCACGAGACCTTCCTCGACATGAGCTATACGACGAAATTCATCGACACGACGCCGGAGCTGTTCCAATTCCGCAAGCGGCGCGACCGAGCAACGAAAATCCTGACCTATATCGCCGATATCTCGGTCAACGGGCATCCGGAAACGGCAGGCCGCCCCGAACCCGCCGCCGACGGGCGCGCCCCGCGGGTCCCCGAATTGCGCGGCCCCGTCGTGCCCGGCACCCGCGATCTGCTGGAAGCCCAAGGCCCGAAAGCAGTCGCCGATTGGATGCGGGCGCAGAAAAAACTGCTTATCACCGATACGACGATGCGCGACGGCCACCAAAGTTTGTTGGCCACGCGGATGCGTTCGGCCGATATGATTGCCGTCGCCCCCGCCTATGCGGCGAACCTGTCGGGGCTGTTCTCGGTCGAATGCTGGGGCGGGGCCACCTTTGACGTGGCGTATCGGTTCTTGCAAGAATGCCCGTGGCAACGCCTGCGCGATATTCGCGCGCGCATGCCCAATATCCTGACGCAGATGCTTTTGCGCGCCTCGAACGGGGTGGGGTATACGAACTATCCCGACAATGTGGTGCAGTTCTTCGTGCATCAGGCGGCGAAATCGGGCGTGGATGTGTTCCGCGTGTTCGACAGCCTGAACTGGGTCGAAAACATGCGCGTCGCGATGGATGCGGTGATCGAGGCGAACAAGGTCTGCGAAGGCACGATCTGCTACACCGGCGACATTCTGAACCCCGACCGGGCGAAATATGACCTGAAATACTACGTCGGGATGGCCAAGGAACTGGAAGCCGCAGGCGCCCATGTGCTGGGTCTGAAAGACATGGCCGGTCTGCTTAAGCCCGCGGCGGCGCGCGCGCTGATCACCGCGCTGCGCGAAGAGGTCGGCCTGCCGATCCATTTCCACACCCATGACACTTCGGGGATCGCGGGCGCGACGGTGTTGGCCGCCGCCGATGCGGGCGTGGATGCCGTCGATGCGGCGATGGATGCGTTTTCGGGGGGCACCTCGCAGCCCTGCCTTGGTTCGATTGTCGAGGCGATGCACCACAGCGAGCGCGATACCGGGCTCGATATCGACGCGATCCGCCACATGTCGAATTATTGGGAGGCCGTGCGTCACCAATATGCCGCCTTTGAAAGCGGGCTCGAAGCCCCGGCCTCTGAGGTCTATCTGCATGAAATGCCCGGCGGTCAGTTCACCAACCTCAAGGCGCAGGCGCGCTCGCTCGGCCTTGAAGAACGCTGGCACGAGGTGGCGCAGGCCTATGCCGATGCCAACCGCATCTTTGGCGATATCGTGAAGGTCACGCCCTCGTCGAAGGTTGTGGGCGATATGGCGCTGATGATGGTGGCGCAGAACCTGTCGATGGCGGATGTGCTTGATCCGGCGAAAGACATGGCCTTCCCGGATTCGGTGATCGACATGCTCAAGGGCAATCTGGGTCAACCGCCCGGCGGCTGGCCCGAAGCAATCGTGGCCAAAGTGCTTAAGGGTGAGAAACCCTCGACCGAGCGGCCCGGCAAGCACCTGCCCCCCGTCGATCTGGAAGAAACCCGCGCGAAGCTTTCGGCTGAACTCAACGGTTTCAAGATCGATGACGAGGATCTGGCGGGCTATCTGATGTATCCCAAGGTGTTCTTGGATTACATGGGGCGGCATCGCCAATACGGCCCGGTGCGCACGCTGCCAACGCCGGTCTTCTTCTATGGGATGAGCGCCGGCCAGCAAATCTCGGCCGAGATCGATCCGGGTAAAACGCTGGAAATCCGCTATCAGACCGCCAGCGAGACCGATGAAAAGGGCGAGGTGAAGGTTTTCTTCGAACTGAACGGCCAGCCGCGCGCGGTGCGTGTGCCCAACCGGGCGGTGACGGCGACGACCCAAGCGAAACCGAAAGCCGATCCGGCGAACCCCGCCCATATCGGCGCGCCGATGCCCGGCTCGGTCGCCTCGGTCGCGGTCACTGTGGGGCAAAAGGTGCATCCGGGCGATCTGATGCTGACGATCGAAGCGATGAAGATGGAAACCGGCCTGCATGCCGACCGCGCCGCCACGATCAAGGCGCTGCATGTCAGCCCCGGCGCGCAGATCGATGCGAAAGACCTGCTGATCGAACTGGAATGACGAAAAGGGGGCGCCGCGAGAGTGCGCCCCCTGCCCCGCCATCCAGAGCTTGGTAAAAACGAAAACGGGGGCCTTCGGGCCCCCGCTTCCTTTTAAATCCCGTTACAGGATCAAAGCGAGTCGAAGAACGCGTCGACTTCCTGCTTCGCTTCCTCTTTGGTCTTGCCATATTTCTGCTGCACGATGCCTTCGAGCTTTTCACGCTCGCCCGCGACCTGATCGATCTCGTCATCGGTCAGCTCGCCCCATTTGGCGCGCACGGTGCCCTTGAGTTCCTTCCACTTGCCTTCGATCACGTTGGTTTCCATGGTGGTCTCCTCTCGGTGTTTGCATCATGCGCGGCTTCATCCGCGCATCTGCCAAATCAACGCAGCCCCCCGCCATCCGGTTCCAAAGAGTTTTTCGCCCTGCGGCGCATTTTCCACTTGCAGCCCCGCGCGCGATTGCCTAAATCGCCTGCACCGAAAGGTAGCGCGGGCGTAGCTCAGGGGTAGAGCATTACCTTGCCAAGGTAAGGGTCGTGAGTTCGAATCTCATCGCCCGCTCCATTCGGAACCCAGACCCGAAAGGGTCATCGCCAAGGATGCGGGCGTAGCTCAGGGGTAGAGCATTACCTTGCCAAGGTAAGGGTCGTGAGTTCGAATCTCATCGCCCGCTCCAGACGAAAACCCTCCCTTCGGGGAGGGTTTTGTCTTTTCAGCTTCCCGCTTAACAAGCCCTGCGCAAAGCCCTATAAGGCGCTGAAAGCAAAAGGAGCGCCCGATGCGGACAGCCACGATCACGCGCAAGACCGCCGAGACGGATATCTCGGTCACCGTCAATCTGGACGGCACCGGCGTCTATGACAACCGCACCGGAGTGGGCTTCTTCGATCATATGCTGGACCAGCTTTCGCGCCATGCGCTGATCGACCTGACAATCGCCGCCACGGGGGATTTGCATATCGATGACCACCACACCGTCGAAGATGTGGGAATCGCGCTGGGGCAAGCGCTGACGCACGCCTTGGGCGACAAACGCGGCATCCGCCGGTATGGCCACTTTGTGTTGGCGATGGACGATTCTCAAATCGCCACCGCGCTCGATCTTTCGGCGCGGCCCTTTCTGGTTTGGAACGTCGATTTCCCAACGCAAAAGATCGGCACCTTTGACACCGAGCTGGTGCGCGAATTCTTCCAAGCGCTGTCCACCCATGGCGGCATTACGCTGCATGTGGACCGGGTGCACGGGATCAACAGCCACCACATCGCAGAGGCCGCCTTCAAATCGGTCGCTCGCGCGTTGCGCATGGCGGTTGAGCCCGATCCGCGCATGGGCGATGTGCTGCCCTCCACCAAGGGGGCGCTGTAAATGAGCCTGACGGTTCTGGTCGATTACGACAGCGGCAATCTGCATTCGGCGCAGAAAGCTTTTGAACGCATGGCGCGCGAGGCGGGGCACGGCACTGTGGTCGTCACCTCCGAGCCCGATGTGGTGGCGCGTGCCGACCGGGTGGTGCTGCCCGGAGATGGCGCCTTTCCGTCTTGCCGCGCGGCCCTCATTCGCCATACGGGGCTGTTCGAAGCGGTCGAAGAGGCCGTCACCCGCCGCGCCGTGCCGTTCTTGGGCATTTGCATTGGCATGCAGATGCTGGCAACGCGCGGGCTCGAATTTGCGCCGACGCCGGGCTTTGACTGGATTGGCGGCGAGGTGGTCAAGATCACCCCCACCGATCCCAGCCTGAAAGTACCACATATGGGCTGGAACGATCTGGTGATCGACCACGCCCATCCGGTGCTCGCGGGGCTGAAAACGGGCGATCACGCCTATTTCGTCCATTCCTTCCATTTCACCGTGACCGATCCGGCACAGCGGCTGGCGCATGCCGAATACGGCGGGGACATCACCGCAATCGTCGGGCGCGACAATATCGTGGGCACGCAGTTCCACCCGGAAAAATCTCAGCGCACCGGGCTGCAACTGATCGCCAATTTCCTCGACTGGCGGCCCTGAGGCGACGGGCTACGCCTAGTTGCCTCACGGCCCTTGCACAAGGCCAGACCAGCATCTGCGCCCTGGATTTCCGGGGATGCCGCAGGCGGCAATGGCCGACCGGTTCGATGTTCTGGAGGCCGAAGCGCTTGACCGGCTGAGCCGAGACCAAGAACATATCGCGGGCCTGCACAAACGGATGCGGTATCTCGGCGTGGCTATTGTCACCAAAGCCGAGGGTGAGATCAACGAGATGCATATCGGGCTCGGCGGCACGATGTCGGCACTGTTCCTGCGCCAACTCGCCCCAAAGGCGCATAGGGGCCTAGAGGGACGCGTTAAGGCGGGTAAATCGGCGGGCGGGATCAGCTATGGCTACCGCCTGGACCGCTAGCCCCTTCCGGACGGGACGCATACGACCGGGGATCGGGTCATCGACCCGGCCGAGGAGGCAATCGTTCAGAGGATTTTCACGGAATATGATCGGGGGCGCAGTGCGCGGTCGATCGCAATTGGGCTGAACCGAGACGGCATCGCGCCGCCCCGCTCGGACGGTAAGGGCAAGGGCAGCTGGTCGTTCTCGACGATTTCCGGGAACTGGAAGCGCGGAACCGGAATCCTCAACAACGACCTCTATATCGGTCGCCTCGTGTGGAACCGTCAGCACTTCGTCAAAGACCCCGATACTGGCAAACGTCAGGCACGGCCGAACCCGCCCGAGGACTGGATCACCGAGGAGGTGCCGCATCTGCGGATCATCAGCGACGACC